>NZ_BRLB01000001.1 GCF_027923465.1 Vallitalea longa | reverse complement strand
CAATATTAAAATATTACAGGGTAGGGCTTACCCGTAGAGCTTGGTAATAATAGTAACCATTAGGTTACTACGTCCCAAGAAGCCCCCTCAAAACCGTTTTATAGGTTTAGTGGGGGAGCATGTCACTATATAGTTAAATGTGTATATGTTTATTTAGGTTAGTTTTTGTGATATAATTTAATATAGTAATTAAGATTAGATTATAGTTAACGAGAATAACGCGACAAGGTCGTTTCGATTGTAAAAGGAAGTGTAATTATGTCATATACAGCTCTTTATAGAAGATGGCGCCCAAAAGGTTTTGAGGGTGTAATGGGACAAGATCATATAGTTAAGACATTGAGCAATCAGATAATGGCAAACAGAATAGCACATGCCTATTTATTTTGTGGTACTAGGGGTACTGGTAAGACTTCAACAGCTAAAATATTTGCAAAAGCGGTTAATTGTGAAGAACCTGTAAACGGAAGTCCTTGTAATAAATGTAAAGTATGTACGACAATCAATGAAAACCGCAGTATGAATATTGTTGAAATAGATGCAGCCTCTAATAATGGTGTTGATAATATCAGAGAGATTAGGGAAGAAGTAAGATATACCCCTACAGAGGGTAAATACAAGGTATATATTATTGACGAGGTTCATATGCTATCAACAGGAGCTTTCAATGCACTATTGAAAACTTTGGAAGAGCCACCGGAGCATGTTATATTTATACTTGCTACAACAGAACCTCATAAAATCCCTGCGACGATTCTTTCTAGATGTCAAAGGTATGATTTCAAAAGAATATCCATTGAAACTATTTCAGAAACACTTAGTCATTACATGAATGCAGACAATGTCGATATAGAAGACAATGCAATAAAATACATTGCAAAAGTAGCTGATGGATCAATGCGTGATGCCCTTAGTATACTAGATCAATGTATAGCTTTCTATTTAGGACAAGAAATCACTTTTGATAAAGTACTAGAGGTACTTGGAGCAGTTGATACCAAGATATTTATTGATATGGTGGATGCCATAACTAATAAGGATGCCAAGAAATGTATGGAATTAACTGAAACCATTATGATGCAGGGTAGAGATATAAACCAATTCATCATGGATTTGATCAATCATCTAAGAAATATATTAGTTCTGAAATCAGTAGAAAATGGTACACAGATACTTGATATGTCCAAAGAAAACATAGATGAGATTAGATGTCAGGCTGATAAAGTAACAGAACAAGAAATCATATATTATATAAAAGAATTCTCAGAATTGGAAGTAAAAATCAAATATTCGTCTAGAAAAAGAATTTTATTAGAAGTGCAATTGATGAAGTTATGTCAACCTTCTATGGATAACTCCCAAACAGGATTGTTAGCAAGAATAAAAGACATTGAGGAGAAACTAGAAAAAGGGATTAAAGTTGTCGGTACAAAAGAAGAACAACCAGAGCAAAGACAAAAAAAAGTTAAAAAGACAATTAAGCCTTTAGCTAAAGCAGTACCAGAGGACATTAAAAATGCAATTAAGAACTGGGCAAAAATATTTAAAAGCTTTGATGGTATGGGAAAAGCTTTTATCAGGGAATCAAAGCCGTCTTATATTGATGGAGAATGGTTATATATTGTGTGTCCCAATGATGTAAGCAAAAAGTTCTTGTCACAGGAAGAATTTATTAGTAAAATAAACAGTGAGCTACAAACAATTAATAAAAAGAAGTTTGACATTAAGATTATTGACCAAGATGAATACGATCTTATGACAGGTCAACAAGGCTTAAATGATGAGCAGCAGGTAAGTAACAGTAATTATGAAGAAATCACTTCAAAGGTTAATTTTGATGTTAAGATTCTATAAAAGTATATTAAGGAGGATTTTACTATGGCAAAAAGAGGCGGCTTTTCAGGTGGAATGCCTAATAATATGAATAATCTAATGAAACAAGCACAAAAGATGCAAAAGAAAATGCAGGATATGCAGGAAGATCTAGACAACCAGATATTCGAGGCTTCAGCAGGCGGTGGAGCAGTTAAGATTACAGTAACTGGTAAAAAAGAAGTAACAAAAGTAAGTATTGATCCTGAAGTAGTAGATGAAGATGATGTTGAAATGTTAGAAGACCTTATCTTAGCAGCTGTTAATGAAGCTATGCGTACAGCTGACGAAAAGGTTAATCAACAGATGTCAAAAGTTACTGGCGGATTAAATATGCCAGGATTATTTTAGGAATAGTTGATAATAGAAGGATGATATAATGGACTATTTTGGAAATCAAATAGGAAAGTTAATTGAAGAACTATCAAGATTACCTGGCATTGGAATTAAAACAGCTCAGAGATTAGCTTTTCATATAATAGATATGCCAGTGGAACAAGCAGAAAGATTGTCGAAAGCGATAATCGATGCGAAAAAACAAGTAAAATACTGTAGCAAGTGTTGTACAATAACAGATTCGGAATTATGTCCTATTTGCAGCAGTCCAAAAAGAGATTTGAATACTATAATGGTAGTAGAAGATTCAAGGGACATGGCTGCCTATGAAAGAACGAAACAATACCAAGGAGTATATCACATACTTCATGGAGCTATATCTCCAATGCTTGGCATAGGCCCATCAGAACTTAAAATTAAAGAACTTCTTACAAGACTTTCTTCAGATAGCATTAAAGAAGTAATTCTTGCTACTAATTCAACTATTGAAGGTGAAGCTACTGCAATGTATCTAAGTAAATTAATTAAACCATTAGATATCAAAGTTTCAAGAATAGCTAATGGTGTACCTATTGGAGGAGACTTGGAATATGTTGATGAAGTAACTTTATCAAGAGCGTTGGAAGGAAGAATAGAATTGTAATCCATTAAACAGATTCATTTATTTTTTATAAAAATACAAAGTCATGGCAAAGTTGAGTAAATCCTTCTAGCCATGATTTTTTATTAAATAGGAAAGTTCTAGCCTCTTTTGTTCTGTTATATGAAAAATTTACTACCCTTGTGTAGTTAATATCATACGCTATCTAAAAAATTTTATGTTATAATTAATAAAAATAAGTTGAAAAGAAAATTATCAATAATCTGTAAGTTAAGTAAATATTATTAGCTAGAATAGTTTACAAGTATGTGATAATATAATTAATGAAATTCATAAGGGGAGATTTATCTTGAAAAGAGAAAATAAAATAACAGATGCGGAATGGGAGATAATGGAAGTGATCTGGGAATGTAAGAAAATCAGAGCATATGATATTATTAAAAAATTGGAGTATAAAACTACTTGGAGCGACAAAACCGTAAGGACATTAATTAGAAGATTAGTTGATAAAAATGTATTAGGCATCGAAAAAGAAAAATTCAATATGTATTATCCATTATTATCAAAAGAGGAATGTGTGAAAGAAGCAACTGACAAATTTATTGATAAAGTGTACAAAGGTTCCATAGGTCTGTTAGTATCTAATTTTGTCAAGAATAATAAACTTACTAAGAATGATCTGGAAGTATTGAAAAATGTACTAGAAGATAGTGATACAAAGGAAAAACAATAATTTATCAGCTATAATCATATTATTCTATTGTACAGAGAGATAATTATTAAAGAAACGGATATCATTTCCATTCTTTAAAAAGAAAAATGAACCTATTTCGGAAGCATATTCTATATAGATAGAATTACCGAGAGCTTCTTTTGGAATAAGTTGTTTACATGAAATTAATTTGTCAAGACCTACCCATTTTTCGTTGTAGAAAGTTATACAATCATTATCAGGGTTATTATCTTGGAAATAAAACATTTTGATAGAATATTTATTGTTATTTACCCATTCACTTGTACCTTGAAGCAGGGATTGAAAGATAATATATGTATTAGCTTTGTTTTCTACTAAATAATTATTGATGGGAATTTCTATAATTACATAAAAATCCTTATAATTAGCATCAGTATACATTCCTGTAGAGATATTCCTTTTAGTTATGCTAGCATTGTTTGAGTCGAATATGTATAGATTGATATTATCAAATAGGTTATTAGTTAATGGTTCAGTTAATGGTTTGTAATCATAATCTATAAATATATCTTTGATAAACAACATATACAATAAGCATAATATTGGTGCAATAATTAATATTATAGATATTTTTTTCTTCAGTTCCATTACATACCACCTTTAATACAGAGTTATACTATAGACTCGCTGAGTATTAGAATCAATAAGTAACATCATGTAACTATTATTATCAATATAAAAGTACTTTTCCAAGGAATCCATTTTTCTTATATCAATCAATTGCATATTTTGTTTTTTAGCTATTGATAGAGCTTTACCAGTAGACATGCCCTGCTTAATATCTTTGTAGCCAGTAGTAGTTATTTCAATTGTTTTTCTTGAACTATCTCCTATAGTACCGTCATACCAGAACTGAACTTTTTCTCCCATTATATTATAATAGAGTATTGAATAAGGAATATTATTTACCTTCATAAAAAAGGTATGTATTGGATAATTACCGAATTTTGAACGAACAGTATGTTCTGATTCATATAAATAATCATTTAGATTTTCTTTGGCATAAGAAATTGAAGGTCTTATGCTAGTATCATCATTTAACCCTATAAGTCCAATCATTATTATTATGAAAATAGAAAATATGATGGCAGGCTTACTTTTTTTGGTATAGCCTTTGATCTGAAATATTCTTGCATTTGCCTCTGAACGATCATTAATAAGGGCTTTAGCGATTAGAGTATTATTAATATTGTTTTTTGAATTAAGTTCTAGTATTTTTAGTAAAGTGAAGCCGTAATCGGTATAATCCTTACTGTTGAGCAATTCTAATACAGCTTCATCACAAGCTAATTCGCAATCTTTTTTGCTTCTAAAGAAAATATACCATACAAGAGGGTTAAACCAATATAAGGTACATACCAGCATACCTAATATATTAAAAAATACATCATATCTTTTTATATGTATCAGTTCATGTAAGAAAATAAATTGCAGCTCTTTCTCGTCTATGTTATCAATTATGTCTTTTGGAATTATTATTTTGGGAGATATTATTCCATAAGTCATAGGTGATGATATATGTGAAGTAACATATAGGGTAACTTTTTTCTTGACTTTTACACGTTTTTGACATTCAATCATATTAAATAAGATTTTTTTGTCCAAACATAAATTGCTTTTTTTTAACAGCAACAAAATATTTAAGTTAATATAAATGAAGATAAATAGAAATAATAGAATACCAATAAACCATATGGATGCAAATAAATGGTTCCAATTTAATGTAAATGCTTTTTTTACTAATAAGTCAACAGGAATATCTCTACCAATGAAATTAAAGTTGCTATATGATGTGCCTAATCTACCTAATATAATATTATTCATGTTAAAAGTTATTCTTTTCACTAATCCCAAATTATATAGGGACAATACATTTTCAAGGGGACTGATTGGTATAAGCAATCTGATAATGACTATTGCCCATAGTGTATATACCCATTTAGCTGTAAAGTTTTTCTTGAAAAGGTACTGTAAGCCAAGAATAATCAATATTAAAATAATTCCTTTTATAGAGGTTGTTATGCATTGATCGAATAGAAAATCTAGGTCAAACATACTAATCACCAATATATATTATATCTAAAATAACAAAAGAATCAAGAGTCTTATTGAAAATTTTTGCGTATTAGATTAATTTTACAGGTAAATAAACCTAGACATTTAACGTAAAACTAGATATACTAATTTTATCATTTATAACACTTGAATTTATCTAGAATTTGACGAAAAGAGGTATATTATATGAGTTGGATACTGACGAACGATATATATGACAAGAAAAGCAATAAACATTACGAAGGTGCATACTCTCAAGGTAACGGATATCTCAATATAAGAGCTTCATTTGATGAGGATCTATCAGAGGCTTCACAAAACGATACTTTTTGGAGATTACCAGCTAATGTTACACTTGAAAAACAAAGACATACATTAAGTAAATGGGGAATCTACATTCCAGGGATTTACGGTAATCATCCAATATTAGGAGAAGAAATCATTAATCTACCATATCCATTAGGAATTAATTTATTCTATGAAGGTGAAAGATTAGACATGAACACATCTTCTTTCACAGAATTTAATAGACAATTGAACCTAAAAAATGGTCTATTGCAAAGAGAATTGAACTGGGTAACAGAAGCTAACAACATAAAAGTTAAATACACAAGATATTGTAGTATGGCAACTAAAAATATGATAGTGCAGAAAATAGAATTAACTCCTCAAAATAACGGTGAAATCATTATAAATAGTTTTACTGATTCTGATGTGACAACTAATGGTTATAATCATTTTAAAGAGATAGATATAGATAAAGAGTGTCAAAGTGTTTTCATAACAACTGATACAGATCAACAAATAGGAATTCATACTGATCTTAATATCGTTAATGAAAATGTTAAAGACAATAAGATCAGTATCATTAAAAATAGACTAAATAACGATACTGTTCTACAGCTAACAGTTTACAAGAAGATAGTAATAGAGAAGAGAACCTATTTTGCAACAAGTATTGATATTGATTATTGTGGTGACATTAAAAAGCAGCTTGAAAATAAAATAATTGCATACTCATATGAAGAAGACCTACAATCACATAATAAAATATGGGAAGAAAAATGGAATCAATCAGATGTTGTAGTTACAGGAAACGAAGATGTCCAAACTGCTGTCAGATTCAGTATATATCATCTATTACGCAGTGCTAACGATAAAGATACTGTAGCGATTGATGCAAAAGCTTATGCAGGAGAAGCTTACTTCGGACATTATTTCTGGGATACAGAAGTTTACTTGTTACCATTTTTCATCTATACACAACCTGAATATGCCAAAAAATTAATAAAATACAGATATAATACATTAAAAGGTGCCAAATCCAATGCAGAACATTACGGTTATAGAGGAGCCAAATATTCATGGGAATCATGTATAACTGGTAGAGAACAATGTTCTAGTTGGCAGTATGCCGATTTTGAAGTTCATGTAACTGCTGATGTTATATTCGGTTTGATACATTATTGTAAAAATACAAATGATGAAGAGTTTTTAATCAATGAAGGATTAGAAATGATGATTGAAACTGCTAGATACTGGATGGAAAGAACTTATAAAAAAGGTGACAGATATCATATACAAGGGGTAATGGGACCAGATGAATATTTAGCATTTACTAACGATAATACATTCACTAATTATATGGTTAGATATACATTACAAGCAACTTTGGAAACTGTTTCATTAGCTAAAGTGAAAAAAAGTGATGTTCTATCTAATCTTAATATAACAGAAGATGAACTTAATAAAATAGAGGATATTGTTAATAATATAGTCCTACTTGTGGATAAGGATGATTCTTTTATTGAACAATGTGGAAACTTCATGGAATTTGAAGATATTGATATAGATAAAATTTGGCTTGATAAAAAAAGACCTTTCGGACAATTCATTTCACAAGAAAGAAATTACAGGAGTAAAGTTCTCAAGCAGGCAGATGTAGTTGCACTATTATATTTATTCAGAAAAGACTTTGATAATAAGATGAAAAAGAATTGTATAGATTACTATGAACCCATAACTACTCATGATTCATCTTTATCATATATTTTCCATTCATTAGTATATAGTGATATTGATGAACAAGAGAAAGCCTATAATATGCTAGAAAAAAGTTTAGGAATTGATCTTACGGAAAAAGGAGCAGCAGAAGGTATTCATATTGCTAACTGCGGAGGTATATGGCAGGCACTAGTCATGGGTTTTGCAGGACTCACTAATTGCCTTGAATCAGATGAACTAAAGATAACGAATAAGCTACCAGATGAGATTGATAGTTTATCATATAAGATTTACTTCAAAGACAGCTGGTATGATATATATGTAGATCATAATGAAAGTAGAGTTACTCCATTATAGAGATAATCAATTGCATCTATATATAGGATATATAAGCGTAAATAGATAGTGTTTATATTTTGTTCCATAAAACAGTCAATGATTTTTTGTTGGCTGTTTTTTATTAAATATAAAAGTTTTACTTTCTATTTTCCTTCAAATCTTTTATGAGACGTAGTCTCTTTGTTTTTAACTAAGTCTTTTTAATCCATAAATGTATATTTATATAAGTAATTAATCCATAAATGCCGACATATAAAGTAACTGACTCAACTTCACTACTCTTAATTTAATGCGGATAAATTAAGGTTATAGGTTTGGCTTGCTTATCTGCATGGAATATTGAAGAGGGAAAGTTGAGTAACTAATGTAACAAACGGAGCTGATTATGTTATGAATAAAGTCTGGGATGTAAGTACTATATCCTGTAATTTTACTGACAATGGTAAAAGAACTGCTTTCACAAAAGGGAATAACGTTTATGGACTAATAAAAGAAAAAAACGATAAAGGTACACTAGTAGAAGTTATGAACAGAGATATATTAATCCCTTCTAATGTAAAAATTATGGAAAATGTAGGAGAAACTTGTAGTTTCACTATTGAAGAAACAAAAGGGGATAAAATAAAGTTGAAATATATCAATAGAGAGCAATCTACAAGAGGCAGTCAAAGATATACATCTTTTAAAAATATATGGAATAAAAATATATCCATGAGTAAGGAAATGATGGATATAGTTACATCCATACAAAATAAAGATAAAGAAACCAAGCAAGAATATAATAGAATAATAGATGATACCAAAAAACAATTAGACAAGTTGATTAGTAAAGTTACTGATGAAGATATACAAGAGCTTATTAATAAAAATTATAATCCTGAAAAAATGACTTTAGATATATTCGAAAAGAGTATATCTAATAATAAAGTCGCATTTAAAAATGATGATACCAAGAAAATAGAAGAAGAAGTCAATAAAAAACTAGAATATTATACTAAAATATTTGGAAACAAAGAAGAGATAAAATCAATAATTAAGAAATTAAAAGAAAAGAACATGCCTGTTAATGAACATAACATCATGAAACTAAGAAGTACCCTTAATAAATATGATGCAATAAAACATCTGAAAGAAGAAGCAATACTGAATGTGTTGAAAAACAATATAGACCTTACTGTCAAGAAATTGTATGAAGCAAAATATTCTAGTGTACAAGCTAGTGTTTCCAAAAGCCCTTTTAGTAGTAATAATCAAGAACAACACATATTGACTGATGATGAAATGAAACAATTAGAACCTCAAATCAAAGAATTATTCAAGAATAATGATATTGCAGACAATAAAGACAATATGAACGTAGCAAAAACATTGATTAAGAATGATATTGAAGTCGACAAAGATAATATCGATAAATATTTGTATCTAAAAGATATAGAAAGCAAGATTAAACCTGATGAAATAATTTCTAAAGGTGTAGATAACATAATTAACGATAAGACAATAGATGATATAGAATTAATGGCTAGCAGACCCAACCAATCAAATGAAAATGGTAAGGAAAGTAATATATCCTCTGATATTAATACTGATCATGATAAATCAAAAGATTATATGGAAGCAAAAAATATAGTGGATAATATTCCTAAGGTAAAAGATGAACACCTTAGGAAGCTTATACATGATGGAAAAACAATTAATCTAGATAATCTTGTAGATGAATCAAAAATAAAGCCTCATGAAGAAGAGGTCAAACTACAATCAGCTGATGATCAAAGCAAGTATATAACTGCTAGAAGACAACTAGAAGAAATACGATTGAAAATGACAGTTGAATCTGCTAATAGATTAATCAACAATGGAATAAAAATAGATACCCAGCCATTAAACGATATTGTCGAAGGACTTAAAAAACTGGAGCAACAGAATATTAAAAACGAACTAAAATCAGTAGGAGTCGAAACTACAGAATCAAATATAACCAAAATGAATAAAGTTATGGAAACTGTTTCAGAAGCAAAAAGAAGACCTAATAATATTCTTGGACAAGTTATGAAAAAAGCAATTGATTATACTTTAGGAGCTATAGCTAATAATGATAACAGTGATATCAACAAAAATAACCAACTTATAGAAATGTATGATAAGTTAGGAACCAAACCTAGAACAGATCTAGGAGACAGCCTATCAAAAACTTTCGACCAGTTGGGAGATATGTTGGAAGATTTGGATATAGATATTAATCCTAATAATGTAAGAGCTGCTAAAATTCTAGCTTATAACGAAATGGATATATCAGAAAGTAATATAAATAATATTAAGTTGCTTGACCAACAAGTCAGTATTGTATTAAATAGACTCCATCCTAATGTAGTTGCTCATATGATAAAAGATAACTTATCCCCAATAGAAATGAATATTGATGAAGTTATCAACTATATGAACGATTTTGATGAATATATGGGTGAAGATCTAACAGATAAGATTGCTCCGTGCATTAATGAAATGGATAAAAGCAATTCTCTTACTGAAAAAGAAAGAAATAGTATGATAGGTATTTATAGAATGCTCAACACCATATCTAAATCAGAGGGAAGAGCAGTAGGATTCTTAATGAAAAAGGATATGAAACTATCACTTAACAACCTAATGGAAGCTGCCAAATACCTAAGGAAAACAGGAGGTAAACATACCGATATCAATGTTAATGTAGATGATGATTTTGGTACACTACAACAATTACAATATGATAGGGAATCCATCAGAAAACAAATAGAGCAGGCTTTTGAAAAAGCAGGTTTCGAGGTTAACAAAAGCAATATTGGTCTAATAGATAGCATTGAAGAATTTGAACTCAAAGTTTCTGAAGATAATATAATAGACATGAAATATATGGAAAACAATATAAAGGAATTCATTAGAAAAGCATCTCCCAATAATTTGAAGGAATTATTAGAGAAAGATGGAATAATGGATAAGGATATAGATGAAATATTATCGTTCATAGATGAAGAGAGAGAGATAGAAGCATTAGATACTAGGGAAATTCGCCACCAGCTTAATCTAATAAAAAATATTTCCTCCAAATCCATAGAATTTTTGCAGAACCTTCAACTTCCTATAAACCTTAAGAATCTTAATACTATAAACAGTTTATTACAAGACAATAATGAACTCAGTAATAAGCTGAAACATTTTATGAATGAGATCAATGATTCTGATATAGATAATGAAATGACGGATAAGTTCAGTAATCTTTTGGAACGTCTTGCTGATGGAGAAGAAATAGAATCTCTATACACAGAGTTTCAAAATGAATTAGAAGAGATAAAAGGTAATGCATTCTATCTTAATTCAAATAAAAGAATAGATATAACTAGAGATTTAACAGATATAACTAGGATTCTGGATATGAATAAAGAGCTGGAGGACAAGGAAGGGTATATGCAGATACCAGTAATACTGAATGGTGAAATTACTCAGCTGAATATGTATTATATTGATAAAGATAAAATTAATGATACAGATTCTACACAAGTATTGTTATCCCTGAAGACCAAGAACTTAGGCATAGTTAATTCAGTTATAAAAATATCTGACAAAGATGTAGAACTTAATATATCATCTAATAAGAACAGTGAAACAGAGTACTTAATGAATTATCACAATGAATTAAAAGATACTTTGGAAGATATGGGATACAATGTGACTGCGATCAGATATGAGAATACAATAGTTGAAACACCTTTAGATTCTAAGCAAAATGTATTCAAAAGTAACACAGTAGAGACTGAAAAAGGTAATTTTGAAATCCTTATATAAATGAATGAATTAATTAGGGTAAGTTGAAAAGGTGAGTTGAATTTAAACTGAATTTTCTTATACAAAAGAGTACTTTTGCAGAAGGGGTGATTTCTATAGAAAGTGAAAATGCTAACCAAGAGAAAAGACATAAATCAAGTAAAGATATTTATCTATTAGCTAAGGAATTAGCAGAGTTCATAGGTAATTTAGATGAAAAAAGGAACAATACAAATGATAAATAATGCCTAAAGACTTTTGACCGTATATCCTAAATTAAAAAGCATAAAAAGTCGATAAATAATATGTGTATAGATGTAATTAAGAAATGTACGTAATTCTTAAATTTTATTTATAATATTATTAGGTAAAAATATTATAACGATAAAAAATATTTTTGAATATATGGAATAAGAATATAGGGCAATGTTTTTATTATAATGAAACAAAATCAAAGATTTATATTTTTTATAAAAAGGGGTGTCACAATGAGAATTAATCACAATATACCAGCACTTAGAGCTTTACATCAACTGTCAATGAATAATTCTAAATTAGATAAATCACTAGAAAGATTATCTTCAGGGCTAAGAATTAATCATTCCGCGGATGATGCAGCTGGCCTTGCCATAACTCAAAAAATGGATACACAAGTAAGAGGGTTAGACCAAGCAAAAAGGAATACAATGGATGGAATATCTCTTATTCAAACTGCAGAGGGTGCATTGAATGAAGTACATTCCATGCTTCAAAGAATAAGAGAGTTATCAATACAAGCATCTAACGGTACATATGACGACGAAGATAGAGATGCTATTCAAAAAGAAGTAAATCAACTTCAAGAAGAGATTCTTAGAATATCTGATAACATAGAATTCAATGAAAGAAAATTGTTAAACGGTGAAATAGACAGAAGAGCATTTCCTAATTATGAGAATATAGCACAGATCGTATCTCTATCTGATACAGTTGAGCCAGGTGATTACAAATTAAATATAACATCTGATGCAACAAAAGCAAAGATTACATCAACCGATTGCAATTCTATAACTGATGATGGTGTTATTAGTCTTAATGGGGAAGAGGTAAAAATATATCAAACTGATACAGCTGATATAGTTTTTAATAAGTTAAGAGGATTAGCAGAAAAAGTAGGAGCAACTTTAACTGCAAGAGATAGCGGAGGAGCTCAAGGACAGTTTGCTTTTGGTGCCCATATGACATTAGAGTTTGAGATGAAACAATATGGTTCAGAACATAAATTAGATCTAAAAGGTTCCAATAAATTATTAGGTGAACTTGGCTTATCAACACAAGAGGTAACGGGAGAAGATGTTCAGGCTAGTATTGATAGTTCAAATAGTGATTTTTCTGCAACTGCTACAATTTCAACTAAGGGTAATATCGTAACTGTTACGGATATTAATGGTTTTGAAATGAAATTTGAGGCTGTGGAAGGAATTACAGCTAATAATGATGCATATATAGAAGGAATAAAAGAAGCTGAAAATATTACAGATACTAGTGGAAATAAAATTACAAAGGAACAAGCAGAAGATTATGTAAAGGCTTTTATGAATGCAGTAGGGACTGGTAAAACAATAGAGGATGCAGAAAAAGCTGCATGTAAAGCAATAAGTATACCAGATACAACTGATGTATCATCTGTAACTAATGCCATTCTAGCTGAAGGAGAAAAAGAGGCTAAATCTATATTATCTGGATCTGAAGCTATAATTACCACTGGATTAAAAGATCCAAATATAAGTGAGTCAGATATTATTGATAATATAATGAGTATGACAGGAAATCCAACAAGAGGACAAGCTATAAGCGCTCTTTCTGCATACAAGGCAACAATATGTAACCAAACCAATGTAAGTGTTCTGGATGCTGGACCACTAGACTTACAAATAGGTGCTAATGAAGGTCAATTCATGGAGATAAGAATACCTAACCTATCACCAAAAGCTCTTGGAATCCATACTCTTAATCTATCAACGGCTGATGGAGCACAGATAGCAATAGGTGTTGTAGATGAAGCAATCAATCAAGTTTCATCCATTAGAGCTAAGTTAGGTGCTTACCAAAATAGATTAGAGCATACTGTTAATAACTTAAGTGTTGCTTCAGAAAGTATGACAGAAGCTTTATCAAGGATTCAAGATGCAGATATGGCATATGAGATGGCTCAATATACTCAGAGAAATGTTATAGCCCAAGCAGGAACTTCCATGTTAGCTCAAGCTAATCAAAGACCACAATCTATTTTGCAATTATTACAAGGTTAAATAGCTAGAGTACATAAAGGTTAATGTAGTATTATTATATCCCGAAAGGAATGTTATAATGATAGACGATACAGTTAAAACATATCAGAATAGAGTTGTTAACGCAGGTAGAGAACAATTATTGTTGATTACTTATGAATTGTTCCTGAAAGAAATTGATAAATCTATAGAAGCTATTGATAATAGAAATGAAGATGCCTATAACCAGAATATGGTTAAAGTACATAAATATCATAGAGAACTAACAGATAACTTGGATATGTCATATGAGATATCAAGAAACCTGTTATCACTATATATTTACATTAATAAGCTTCTAATAAAATCTTCTATCAAATTTGATAAAGAACCATTAATAGAAGTGAAGAAAATAGCTAATATATTATTTGAAGGTTTCAATCAAGCGGCACAAGGACAAAATAATCAGTCTCTCATTAAGAATTCCCAAACATTATATGCTGGTTTAACTTATGGTAGAGGGACACTCAATGAAACTATAATTGATGGAAACAGATCACGAGGGTTTAAAGCATAGTATCAAAGCTGGTTAGAAAAATTAATATAGAATAGAGGCTGTATCTTACAAATTGCAGCATTCAAGGGAAAATCATAAGATATTTACATATCATGTGGTTTTTTTCTTGTTTTAAATGGTTTTATATATAATTTTATAGAGTATATAATTTAAATAAAAAAAATTAAAATATTATCGCACATTTTTTACTAGTGATTCGTTATACATTATGAAAGGAGGATTTGCAGTGTCTTTAGATATCGAAGATCAGTACGACAAAATATATAAATATTGTTATTTTAAGGTGAATAATCCTCAGCTAGCGGAAGATTTGACCCAGGAAACCTTCCTCAAATACTTTAGTCAAAATTCATACATAAATAGAGGTAAATTACTTGCTTACCTTTATACCATAGCAAAAAATCTGTGCATGGATACATATAAGAAAAAAGAAAATCTATTATTAAATGACGAGATACCTTCAGAAAATACTATAGATGAATTCGAGACTAATTTTGCAATGAAACAAGCAATTGCTACGTTATCGGATGATCTACAAGAGATTATACTTTTGCGTTATGCCAATGATTTATCTATGAATGAAATAAGTAATATAACAGGGTTATCTAGATTCAGTATACATAGAAAGGTCAATAAGGCATTGAAACAATTGAAACTAGTTATAAGAAAGGAGGATTTTCTTGAATAGTAAATTGAAAAAAGATATAAAATCAGCTTTTGATCCACCAAAAGCTAGACGGAAAGAGAGATTTCTTAATGATTTTGATTATCCCAAAGCAACACAATATGATTTTATAAGTAGTCAAATAGGATATATAAGAAAACGTGTATGGATTGTATCGGGTATATTGGTTCTTAGCGTTTTGTATTATACATTTTTCGTATTCAATTGTAGGGAGCTAAATATATTATGGACGGTATCTTCACTATTACCTTTTGTGGCGTTGGTTTCAATTACAGAAATTGCAAGAAGCACATCATATAGGATGCAGGAGCTAGAGATGAGTTGTAAGCATAGATTCTCGGAGGTTGTACTTGCTAGATTAGGTATTTTAGGTAGCTTTAATATTATTGTGTTTGCGATAATCATATTGGCTCTTGTAGGAAAGACAGATTATAGTTTGATACAATTTTCACTTTATATTCTTACACCATATTTGTTTACTTGTATATTATCGTTGTTCACTCTTCAGCATTTCAGTATTAGAGAAACAAATTATGTATGTGGTGGAATAAGTTGTTTTGTAAGTATACTGAATAATATTTTAATATATTCATACCACATTGTCTATACAGATGCATATTTGCATTTTTGGATTATTTTATTTTCCATTTTACTTATAACAGTAATAATTCAAGTTAATGAATTTGTAAAGAAAACGGAGGAATTATCATGGAGCTTACAATAGACCGTTTAACCAAGCAGTATAAAAATAAAATAGCTGTCGACAGGATTTCTTATACATTGACTAAAGGTGTATATGGGCTCTTAGGGGCTAATGGAGCCGGAAAGACTACACTTATGAGAATGATGTGTGGAATAATTAAACCAACAAGTGGAGAGGTCAAATATGATGGCATAGATGTAAAACAACAAGAATATCGGGATATATTGGGATATTTACCTCAGGACTTCGGTTATTATCCAGAATTTACAGCTATGGAATTTATGTGTTACATGGGAAGCTTGAAAGGATTTACTAAGTTGAAATCAAAGCAGAAGGCGAAAGAACTTCTAGAAATGGTGAAACTCACAGATGTAGCCAAGAAAAAAATTAAAACTTTTTCTGGTGGTATGAAGAGAAGATTGGGAATTGCCCAAGCGATGATTAATAATCCTGATATATTGATTTTAGATGAACCTACAGCAGGACTTGATCCAAAAGAACGTATTCATTTTCGTAATATCATTTCGAAACTTGGTTCAGATAAGATTATACTTTTATCTACACATATAGTATCTGACGTCGAAAATATAGCTAATACCATATTGGTCATGAAGAATGGACAGATTATCCATGATGGACAGTTAGAAGATATTATTAAAGTTATTGAGAATAGAATTTTCGAATGTAATGTTGATAATGAAACAGCAGAGAAATTAACTAGTACCTATCCAGTAATTAATATAAGACAGGATGGAGAAAAAATATTTTTGCGCCTTGTATGTAATGAAAAACCTTGTGAGACTGCGTTAAGTGTTAAGGCAACCCTTGAAGATTTGTATTTATATTATTTTAGTGAGGTGAACTTGAATGAATAGTTTTTTTGATCTTGTTGGATTTGAATATAAGAAAATATTAAAGAGAAAAAGTACATTGATTACTCTAGGTATTGTTTTTTGTATTATTACCATGAGTTTTTCAGTGATGGTTATTGGTAATTATTACGTGGGAGATGAAATATATGAGAATAAATATGAAGCTATAATAAAAGATAGAAATTATGCGAGAGAACTTACAGGAAGAGCTATTGATGAAGATTTGATTATGGAAACACAAGATGCATATTCGAAAGTACCTAATAAAGTATCTTATAGTGATACACCAGAATATGAAGAATATGGCAGGCCTTATAGCGGGGTGTATAGGATATTATCATCAATATATGATAAAGATATAAGAAATTTAGATAAAAAAGACGCGCAGAATTTTTATAGCTTAAGACACTCTTTGGTTGAAAAAGAAATTAATGAAACATTATTATCTAATAAATCAAAAAAGAAATTAATACAACTGGATAGTGAAATTAAGATACCATTCATTTTTGAACATACGGACGGTTACCAGAGATTTTTTTCCATGGTTTACATTACTGGCATCATGATTGCGTTTGCTGTTGCAATCTGTATTTCACCTATTTTTGCAGGAGAATATTCTTCAGGTGTAGATAAGCTGATTTTATCTTCAAGATATGGTAAAAACAAGCTAAGTTCAGCTAAAATTTTTACAGGGATAACATTTAGTATAATGAGTATTCTAATTTTCATGGCATATACTTGGTTGCTTAGTATGATGGTTTTTGGATTTGATGGTGGTGATGCACCTATTCAATTTTTATTTCCATTATCTGCTTATTCTATAAGTTTGAGAGAAGGAATATTAATTTTTTCAACATGTATACTATTTTCGATAGTCTTTTTGACAGCAATTATCATGTGGTTATCATCAAAATTCAAATCTCCATTTGGAGTAATTGTTTTAACAAGTGTATTGATTTTTGTACCTATGATGATTCATATATCTGATAATGATATAGTAATACATAACTTATTTCATCTGCTTCCATCAAACATGATTTTTGTAGTTAATGTTTTTTCACCTATTTTATATGAATTCTTTGGATTATGTATTGAACCTTATGTTTTTATGCCTATATTTGCAGTATCAGCAACTATAATACTTCTACCATTTACCTATAGATCTTTTAAAAGGCATCAAATTAGTTAAAGGATTTTATTAAGTTGATAATGGTTTAGTTCATAATGTTTTCTTAATTTACCTAAAAGACTTGTACAATTGTAAATATATGGTATAATAGTATTAAAATGGAAAATATTTACAGATAGGAGGGGGAACATGGCGGAAATACGTTATATAATTTCAGACGCATCAAAACTATTAGATGTAGAACCCCATGTGCTTAGGTATTGGGAAGAAGAATTAGAACTTGATATTCCTAGAAATGAATTGGGACATAGGTATTTTCGAGAAGAGGACTTGACAATATTAAAGAATGTGAAAAAACTAAAAGAGCAGGGACTTCAACTGAAAGCTATAAAAATGCTTTTACCAGGTATTCTAGAAGATGAAAAACCCAATAAGCAGGATGATAATAAGGACAAGCTGTTTGAGGGCAATGTTGGTTATAATGAGTTGCAGCAGTTGAAACAGGTTCCTATGGAAGTTTCCACAGAATCCTACAGCAATAAAGTAGAAAAATTCCAAGAATTCCTAAAATGTGTTCTTGAAGATACTTTGAAAGAAAACAATCAAGTACTGAAAGAACAGGTTACTAAAGAAGTATCTAGTGAAGTAAGATTTTTGTTAGAAGAAAGAGAAGAAAAAGAAGAAAAAAGATATAAAAAACTAGATGAAACCATTAGAGAAATGCAGAAAACCAGACAAGAAATAGCAACTACTTCTAAGAAAAGAAAGAAAAAGCGTTTCAAATCCAAAAAAATTAAATGAGTAAATCAAAAAGGAGCTTATGAAAAGCTCCTTTTAATAAGTATTTTTATTATTCTGGTTTTGGAGCGTCCACTGGACAAACACCTGCACATGCACCACATTCGATACAAGTATCAGCGTCAATAACATATTTTGAATCGCCTTCTGAAATAGCGTCTACTGGACATTCAGATTCACAAGCTCCACATGAAATACATTCATCACTAATTACGTATGCCATATTCAAGCACCTCCTGATTTTATTTATAAAACTTACAGCTACATTTTAATATATTAATTGCTATAATACAAGCATAAAATGAAATAAATTTATTTTACTTAGTTATTTAACTGTATTAGATTATAGGTATAAAAGTATGAGTTATTTTCTTTTAAATATAAGATATAAGTGGTCATTAACTTGTTACTACATTCATATTATGCTCTTTAATGATACTCATTGCCTTAATGACATCTTCTTTAGTAGGTTCCTTAGTATCAGATAGTTCATAATCATATCCAAGCTCTTTCCACTTGAATTCGCCCATTTTATGGAATGGTAGAATTTCTATCTTCTCTATATTACTAAATTTACTTAGGTATATTGATAAATTTTTAACGTAATCTTCATTATCACTAAGTCCTGGTACCAATACATATCTTATCCAAACAGGCTTATTCAGTTTGCCTAGATAATCCATAAATTTCAAAGTAGGTTCAAGTTCAACACCTGTTATATGTTTATATCTTTTGCTGTCATAGCATTTAATATCTAGAAGTACTAGATCTGTATAATCTAGCACTTCTTTTGTGGTATCATTAAATAGATAACCAGATGTATCTACGGCTGTATGGATTCCTTCTTCTTTACATCTTTTGAATAATTCTTTAATGAATTTTCCTTGAAGAAGAGGTTCGCCACCTGTTACTGTGACACCCCCGCCTGAAAATTTCATATATGATTTATATTTTTTTATTTCGGATATTAATTCGTCAACTGTTTTTTCTTGGCCATCACCTAGTTTCCAAGTATCTGGATTATGGCAGTATTTACATCGTAAAGGGCATCCCTGCATAAAGATCACGAATCTTATCCCAGGTCCATCTACAGTACCACATGTTTCTATTGAATGAATTCTCCCTGTTACACTCATTGTAATAACCTCCTTAGGTATGGCTTAAAATAATGTTCTATGCTCTTTCATGGAATGTTCTATGGATAACATCTAGTTGTTGTTCTCTTGTTAATTTAATGAAGTTAACAGCATATCCTGATACCCTTATAGTTAATTGAGGATATTTTTCTGGGTGATCCATAGCATCTATTAAAGTTTCTCTATCAAATACGTTAACATTGATATGATGTCCTTTATCGTGGAAGTATCCATCAAGTAATCCTACTAAGTTACCTACTCTTGTTGGCTCATTTTTACCAAGTGCTTTTGGAACAATTGAGAATGTATAGGAAATACCATCTTCAGAATGTTCGTAAGGTAATTTAGCTACGGATGACATGGATGCAATAGCTCCATTTTTATCACGACCATGCATTGGGTTGGCACCAGGAGCAAATGGTTCTCCACCTTTTCTACCATCTGGTGTACTTCCTGTTTTCTTACCATACACTACATTAGATGTAATAGTAAGAATAGACATAGTAGGAATGGAATCTCTATAAGTCTTATGTTTCCTTAATTTATTCATGAAGTTTTCTACTATTTCACTGGCAATGTTGTCTACATGGTCATCATTATTACCGAATGCAGGGAAACTGTCTGGTTCTACCTCGTAATCAACAGCTAATCCTTCTTCATTTCTTATAACTTTTACTTTAGAGTATTTCATAGCTGATAAAGAGTCTGCTACAACTGATAATCCAGCAATTCCACAAGCGGATGTTCTTAGTACATCTTTATCATGAAGTGCCATTTGTAATTTCTCGTAGCAGTATTTATCATGCATATAGTGGATTATATTTAATGTGTTGATATATAGTTGTGCTAACCAGTCAAGAACTTGGTCAAACTTTCTTGTAACTTCATCATAATCAAGATATTCAGATGTTACAGGTGCGAATTCAGGTCCTATTTGGTCTCCAGATTTTTCATCTTTTCCACCATTGATTGCGTATAATAATGCTTTCGCTAAGTTAGCTCTAGCACCGAAGAACTGCATTTGTTTACCGATCTTCATAGCTGATACACAGCAAGCGATACCGTAATCATCACCATACCAAGCTCTCATTAAATCATCATTTTCATATTGAATGGAACTTGTATCAATAGATACTTTTGCACAGAAGTTCTTAAAATGTTCTGGTAATCTTTCTGACCAAAGGACAGTTAAGTTAGGCTCTGGTGCTGGTCCTAGATTATTTAATGTATGAAGAACCCTGAAACTGTTTTTAGTAACTAACGTCCTTCCATCAATTCCCATTCCACCAATGGATTCTGTAACCCATGTTGGATCTCCTGAGAATAATTCGTTATATGATGGAGTACGTAAGAATCTAACCATTCTTAATTTCATAATGAATTGGTCTATTAATTCTTGAGCTCCCTTTTCGGTTAATGTATTATCAGCTAGATCCCTTTCGATATATATGTCAAGGAAAGTTGATACTCTACCTAGAGACATTGCTGCGCCGTCTTGCTCCTTAATAGCTCCAAGATATCCGTAATATGTCCATTGAATAGCTTCTTGTGCATTAAAAGCTGGTTTGCTTATATCATGTCCATAAGTAGCAGCCATTTCTTTTAGCTGATTGAGTGCTTCTATTTGTTCGGAGATTTCTTCTCTAAGGACTATAACATTTGGTTCCATGAAGTCCATTTCAAGTTGCTTTTTCTCTTCTTGTTTTCCTGCAATCAGGTAATCAGTACCGTATAGGGCTACACGTCTGTAATCACCAATGATTCTACCTCTTCCGTATGCATCAGGTAAACCAGTTATAATACCTGAGTGTCTTGCTTGACGCATGTTTTCAGTATACGCATCGAAAACTCCATCATTATGAGTTTTTCTATAGTTTGTGAAAATTTTATCAGTTTCTTTGTCAAGTTCATAACCATAAGCTTTCAAGGCGTTCCTTACAACTCTGATACCGCCATTTGGCATTATACCTCTTTTTAATGGTTTATCTGTTTGAAATCCTACGATTTTCTCTATATCTTTATCTACGTAACCAGGACCATGAGATATAACAGAAGATGGAACTTTGGTTTCTACATCTAAGATACCATTTTCATGTTCTTTTTTTGTAAGTTCAGATACCTCTTCCCATAATTTTAGAGTATCTTTAGTAGGACCTTCTAAGAAAGAAGCGTCTCCGTCATAAGGTATATAGTTGGTTTGAATAAAATCTCTAACATCAATATTCTTTTCCCAGTTTCCAGCTTTAAAATTCTTCCAACAATCTTTCATTGTCAATGACCTCCTTCTAGATTTATATTAATAATATTTCATGTTACTGAAGTTAATAATTTGTTATACTTATTATTAGCTAAATAACAAGATAATAATTAGAAAAGACAATTTTTCTTTGGTATATATAAATTATTGATAACCGTTATAAAAAAGTTTATCTATAATTTATAATTATATTATATATGGATACTGTATACACGTCAAGAGATAATTACAAAATAATCATTATTATTTAGTAAAAAATATTAACAAAATATATTGAACTAAGAAAAATAGAATGATAGAATGTATTATATAACCTGAACATAGATAATAATTGAGGTGAAATTAATGGAGAAAATAGGAACTAAGTATCTAAGAATAAAAAAAGATATTGAAAACAAAATCAATAATGGGAATTATAAGTCAGGGGAAAAAATTCCATCCGAAAGAAAATTATGCGAATTGTATAGTATAAGTAGAATGACAGCGAGACAGGCTATTAATGAATTGGTTAAAGATGGAACTGTATATAGAGAAAAAGGGAGAGGTACTTTTGTTTCATCACCTAATTTTCTCCAAAGGAATGTAAAAAGTTTTACGGATACCCTAAGAGAAAGAGGGTTCATTCCTAAAACAGAAATCATCGAGTTTTCTACAGTATATAATTTAAAAGAAATAAGTAGAATGATGGGCGTACCTGCTGAGACCAAATTTTATAAGATAAAAAGATTAAGATTAGGTAACGATCTTCCTATGGCATTGGAGACTGTTTATATACAAAAAGATAAATGTCTTGATCTTGATAAGCATGACATCAGTAATTCATTGTATGAAATATTAGAGAAGTATTATGGTTATAAAATAGAGAACATATCTTGTGATATTGATGCCTGTATTGCTAATAATATTATGATGAAAATATTTAATATGAAAAAAGCAAGGGCATTGTTGAAGATATCAGGCATAAGTTATACACAAGATGGTAAGAAAGTATTTTATGAAGAATCCTATTATAGACCTGATTTATATAAGTATAGGGTTGATATTCATAGAAGAGTTTAAAAATCAATTGTAAAATTATTGTAAATAGTTAGTATTTATATTATAATTAATTCTATTAACTATAAGGAGGGAAAATATGGCTAAGATAACAAAAGATATGATTATAGCTGATATCATTACAGTAGATCAGGGTGTAATTCCTATTTTGATGGAATCAGGAATGCATTGCATAGGTTGTCCATCGTCTCAAGGTGAAACATTAGAAGAAGCTGCTTTTGTACATGGAATGGATATAGATGAACTAGTTAATAAGATTAATACTTATCTTGAATCTAAATAAGTAAGGACTAATAATAGATATAAATTAGGGACTGTTTTAATAGACAGTCCCTTACTTTTTGGATAAGTTTTAAATATAATTATGAATTATTTAAGTTTGCCATAATTAATAATTACTGTTATATACTAGACAATATTTGAATTGCATTATTTTTTATAATAATTTCATGATGTTCTTCATAAAATGTTTCCATTATATTAGTAGCGGAAATTTTATTTCCGTATTCAGAAAAGAAACCGTTTAGTCCAACAAATGCATCTGAGTCATTATCTGATTTGTGTAGAACTAGATAATATTCTTTAACTGTTTCATCTTTATATAATGAATTAAGACCATCATAAAGAGGTTTTGTAATCTGTGCTACTTTAATCACTTCGTCAAGAGATTTAAAGGAGTAGATAATCAGTTTTTGGTTAAAATTGATTTCTTTAGTCGTAGTTTGTTCATTATTATTTGCAACTTCTTTTTTCTTGAAATTACGAATGTTCTGCTGAGGAATAGAAGTCAATTTATCATCTAATTCGTCAGGATTATCAACTTTAGTAATTATCAACATTATACTTTCTTTTGATAGGGGTATTGCCTCAATCATTAAAGGTACATTATCTGCTTCAAAACCAAATTCAACAGAAGCTTGTGCCATCATGTCTTTAAATAATTCTTGTGCTTTTTCGGTCCCATATGCAAGTTCGCTGATCTTTATTTGCCTTTTTGTTAGATCTGTTTTACTTAAAGTACATCTGATTTGAGCATTACTGATCTTTTCAATTTTCATATTATCACTTCCTTAATACTTGACCTATATATGCATAAGTTTTAACTTAGCACATATCATTTAATCATTTATATATTGAATTTATGTGATAATAATAAAACTCAATATATTCAACTGCCTACATATTAAAAAAGAAAGTTACAACTTATGATATCTTTAATATGCAACTCACATATTATCTTCTATGTATAGTATAATAGAAAATAGGGTAAAATGTAAAGAGGATATTGCTGTCATTTTATAATTGAATGTTTTTTTAAAAAATACTAAAAATGTTCGAAAACCTATTGATTTATTTTTGAATATCTGTTAAAATTTTAGAGGATTGTATTTGTTAATCTGTATTATCGGATATAATATTAATATATTGCAATACTAATTTTGCATGGTAGTCCATATATCAACTATAGAATATTATATGAGTTGTCAGTGTGGACAATGATAAATGTCGTGTAATTTTTTTAAATAATACCGTACCGAACCATTAATTCGGTACTTCCATATATATTAGTAGCAATTAAACAAAAGCTTCTGTATCTATAGTTATTACTGAAAGATACGTTCTCTAGAAAGGGGAAATGAATATGTCAGCAAAAGTAATCATAGGAGCCCAATGGGGTGACGAAGGAAAGGCAAAAATTATTGACATTCTATCTGAAGAATCAGACGTAGTCGTACGTTCTCAAGGTGGAAACAATGCAGGACATACAGTAACAGTTAATGGAGATGTTTATAAATTTCATTTAGTACCATCAGGTATTTTATACCCAGGAACTATTTGTGTTGTTGGTAATGGCGTCGTTGTTGATCCAAAAGGTATTTTGGAAGAAATAGCACTTTTACATGATAAAGGTATCTCTACTGATAATCTTAAGATTAGTCTTAGAGCCCATATAGTAATGCCATATCATAAGACTCTTGATGGAATCAAAGAAGAATATAGAGGTAATAGTGATATCGGTACAACTAAAAAAGGTATTGGACCATGTTACATGGATAAAGCTGAACGTTCTGGTATTAGAATGTGTGATTATCTTAATCCTGAAGTTTTTGAAGCAAAAGTAAGAGAAAATGTAAAAATAAAAAATTCTATTATAAAGAATGTATTCAACGGCGATGTTCAATTTGATGCAGATGCTGTTATTGAAGAATATAAAGGTTATTTGGAACAATTAAGACCTTACTTTGCAGATACAACAGTTATAGTGTATAATGCAATTGAGGAAGGTAAAAAAGTTCTATTCGAAGGAGCTCAAGGTTCATTACTTGATATTGACCTTGGAACATACCCATATGTAACTTCATCCCACCCAGTAACAGGTGGTGTTTGTATCGGAGCAGGTGTAGGACCTACTATGATTAATGATTGTATAGGAGTTATGAAAGGTTATGTAACAAGAGTAGGAAAAGGACCTTTCCCAACAGAATTATTTGATGAAACAGGAGATCAAATAAGAAATGTTGGTCATGAATTTGGTACAACTACTGGAAGAGCAAGAAGATGTGGATGGTTTGATGCTGTAGTGGGTAAATTTGCAGTTAGAACAAGTGGTCTTACAGCTATTGCACTTAATAAAATTGATGTATTAGCTAATATTGATAAAGTTAAGGTTTGCGTTGCTTACAAGAAGGGTGATGAAATCTTGAAAGAGTTCCCTGCAAGTCTTGAAGAATTAGCTAAATGCGAACCAGTTTATGAAGAAATGGATGGTTGGGGAGATATTTCTCAAGCACGTTCATATGATGAGCTACCTGACACTGCAAAAGCTTATATTCAAAGAGTAGGAGAGTTATGTAGTGCTAAGGTAACTATGGTTGGAGTTGGACCTAATAGAGATCAAAACATTTATATAGATTAATATAAATTAGCTTATAACAATCCCATTAAAATAGGCAGGAAATACTTATTGGATGATGAGTATTTCCTGCCTAGTTTTTTATTGCTATTTTTTCTTTTTTTGCCTTCTATTCTTATTTGGCTTTCATTATACTGTAACGAATAGCCCTATTATATGTATCGATTTCAACAACACCAATATAATAATCGTTTTTCACTTTAATAATATCAAGGTCTTTTACTTCTCTCCAAGTGTTATCCATGAATTGATGGTTTAATACAGTTTCTACTTTATGAACATCTTTACTAAAAAGTTTGTATTTAAAGGCAACTCCAGTAGTAAGATGTTTACCCATGTGTACTTGTTTTATTGGTATTTTTGCGATAGGATTAGTAAAATATAAGTCTGGTAATGGTTTTATCCCTTTATCTTTAACTGTTATTCTATAATCAATCATTGGTGAATTAATTATATTTCCTACTAAATCAGATAGTTTAGATTCTTGTTTTAATAGTGTCAATTCCAATTTTTCACCTTCTTTAAATTTTTCTGGCTATATTTTGATGGTTTTTATTGCCATTATTGTCCATTATAAAATAAACTTACAATTATTTATCATATCTAACATTATTAGACATAATCCATGTTATATTTTAATATAAGTACTTAATATTTTCAATTATAATATTCTCAATTTTATATAATAGTATTTTTATTATAATTTAATATGCAGTATAGAGTATAAAAAAGACTAAAAATACAGCATTTTGGATAATACTGTAAAAATATGTTGCAAAACCACATAATATAAGATATAATATCAATATGTTACATAAGAATACAAAGAAATACAATTAAACTATTAGTATGGTTAATAAGAATAATAGTATAATTAATGGAACTAATATAATAAATAAAATACAATAGGGGGGAGTATTTTATTTAGGTATAATATTTATAAATCAAATCTATTATATTTTTTGTCTATAATCAATTAACTTAAGCAAAGTAGGAGAGATTATATGATAGGAAATACTTATTTCGGAAAATACCGTGTAATAAGAGAAATTGGTAAAGGCGGTATGAGTGATGTTTTCCTTGGAGAAAATATAAAACTTGGTAATAGATGGGCTATCAAAAGAGTCAGTAAAAGATGTACATCTATTAATTTATTAGCAGAACCAAGCATACTAAAAGATCTTAATCATCCTTTAATCCCACAAATAGTAGATATAGAAGAAGATGCAGACTACCTTTATATCATTGAAGAATATGTTCAAGGTGTCAATCTAGAAGAATACAGGAAACAAAATAAAAATATTGGTGAGAAGACGATAGTTGATATCGCTATGCAAATCTGTGATGTATTGGAATATCTACATACAAGGAAACCTTATCCAATTATATTTAGAGATCTGAAACCCGGTAATATAATGCTTACTGATGGAAATAAAATCAAGTTTGTTGATTTTGGAATAGCAAGAGAATATAAATATAATTCTGATACAGATACGGTTTTATTAGGTACTAGAGGCTTTGCTGCTCCAGAACAATATGGTCTAGGTCAGAGTGACATCAGAACGGATATATATAGTTTTGGGGTAACTTTATATTATTTAATATCAGGTAATAATATAACATCAACTAAAAAAGAACTATATATAAATGAATATGGTAGTTATTCAGATTCGTTGCAAAAAATAATCGAGAATTGTATTAAAATACATCCCAATGAAAGATATCAATCAGTAAAAGAAATTAAAGAAGAACTAACGCAGATTAATGATAATAGAAAGATACAGGCAAATACAGTTTATTCAGTAATGAAACAAAGTACTGTTGGGGTTATGTCTTTAACTAAAAGAGCGGGTTCGACTTTTTTTGCTACTAATCTAGCATCTGCATTAGCAGAACATGATGTGTTGGTTTCGTTATTAGAGTTACCATATGATGAGCCGTATATCTATGATTTAGTTGGCATATCCAATTATAGCGAGATTGATTATTATCCGATATTAAATAAAATTAGTAATGATAAGAGCGTTAAAAGAGATAATATTACTAATATTAATAACATTTTGTATTTGGTTAGAGATCCTACTAGAGAAAAAATTCAGAATTGGGATAATAACAAAACCAATAAGTTGATATATTCTGCAAAAGACTCATTAATTTCTATTGTAGATATAGGTTTTAATTATGCTAATGTAAAAAATATATTAGATGAATTTGATTTGATATATGTTCTGTATGATGGGTATCCGCCTGATTTGATAAGTAATTATCACTTAATAGAAGAGATTAAAGAGTATGACAAGGAAAATAGTAAAGTTAGATATATACTGAACAACTACAATATTGGTATCAATATGAAAACGCTGAACAACTATCTAGGAATAAAACCTGATATAACAATACCAAAGTTACCTAGTGATATTATTTACAGATGTGCATATAAGAAAAAATTCCCTTATAAGGATAAGAAATTAAGAAACATATTTGATGAAAAATTTAAATCAATCTATAAAGAATTACTTCCCAAAAAATATTTAAAAAAATGCAGGAAAAGGTTATTCAGATGACATAATTCTATGATATAAGAGAATTGATTTAGCATGGAAATAGGACTATGAGTAACCCGCATAGGAGGATACTATGAAGAATTTTGTTAAAGGATTAATGGGAGTTATGTTAATTGTAATTGCTATAGGTACAATTTTTTATTGGGAAGTATATGGTAGACAGAATTTTTTATACAAAGATATAGTGGTATTGAATAAAGATGTAGACAAGAATGAAGTTATAACAAGTGAAATGGTGGAATATAAAAAAGTAGAGCAGACGACATTGATAGATAATGCAATAGATGATGATTTATCAATAGTCGGAAAAGCAGCTAAAAATTATATTCCTGGTGGGGTGCAACTGGTTAAAGAATACTTTGAAAATTCAGAGCTGGTACTTGATGAAGACCAATATATATTTAGAATCCCTTTAGAATGGTTAAAAGCTTTTCCTAATACATTAAGAAGAGGAGATGTAATATACTTTTATGAAGTTGATACAGGAACTATACAACATGATACTACTGAAGGACAAATAATACTAAATAACAAAGAGGTATCAAATAATGAACCTATAACTAGTGCTGTAGTGGCATATGTAAAAGATGGTTCTAATAATGAAGTCATTACTTTAAGTGAAGAAGACAGATATAATGGCTCTAATGTAATTAATGAAATCGAAATTGTCACAGATGTGGATACAGTCAATCTTTTAAGAGAATCAATAGACAACAAAAAAATATTTATTATTATGTATCAATAGGAATACAGTCCAATATTACATTAATAGGAGGCAACTAATGGCTACTAATAAATATAAAGTGCATTTAATATCAGATAATAAAAATCTTAGGAGAAAATTGAATAAAGTCACTTATTTTGAAGAAATACATATGGACATATCACTAGATGTGGTAAATGAAGATATTACTATAGTAGATGATACAATAATAAATATTAATGACTTATTGGAAAATAAAGATAAAATATCATCACAATATATATTTTATCGTGTATCCCATGATAATTTCAGATTTTCAACTAAAAGTATTCTTGATTCCAATAATATCTTATTGATAGGTCCTTATATGACTGATGACAATTTAGTGGAATTTGTTTGCCAAAATGTAATTAAAGCATATAAGTTCAATGTTAATAAAAACATAATCACTTTCTTCGGTGCTGATACGAAAGTAGGGACAACCCAGATTGCACAGAGTATTGCAGAAAAAATTACAGATAAAACAGATGCAAAAGTATGCTTGATATTTTTAGATGGGGAAGTCGGAACAGACTACATAAATGTAGATTTCAAAAATAATATTGATAGCATTAAAATTAAATTGATATCAGGTCTAGTAACTGTAGATGAGATTCTAGATATTGCTGAGACAGGGAAAAACAAAAAGTTACTTATGATAGAAGGAACCAAATCGATTCTATATAGAAAAGAATATCAGCCAGAACATATCTCACAGTTACTTAATATTCTATCATTAGCTTGTGATGTTGTAATAGTTGATGCAGGTAGTTACATAGATAGAGCAATGTCAATAAGTGCACTAACAGCAACTAATCACAGATATCTGGTAACTACTCAGCAGGCGAATAGTCTAAGAAGATACGTTGAAAAAAGACCTATTCTAGAAATACTATCGTTAGATGATTTTCAAGTCATAGTTAATAAACATATGCAGGAAGGTTCTTTGCTTACTAATTATGATGTTGCAAAGACATATGGTCAACCGTATTTAGCAAAAATCAACTTTTCAAGATATGCTCTTGAAGCTGAAAAAGATAGAAAAACTCTTATACACTATAATGATAAAGACCTCAATAAAGATATCAACAAATTGACTGATGTCATCATAGATCAGATGGCTCTTATTAAAAAGGAGACTCCTAAAAAAAGAAAGTGGTTCAAGGGGGTAGTGTAGAATGAGTAGTTTGGCTGAAGCAAAAGTTGATTTTTATGATAAAAAGAATATGCCGAAATTTGATTTAGAAGAATACATTTATTCAATGACAGGTGAGAAAAGGCAAGAACTAATTACTATAAATAATGATGATCTATCTAGATTTCATTTGTTATGTGAAACCTTATTTGCATATTTTCATGCCGAATGGGAGAAGGAAGGACTTGAAACAAGTACTTTAATAAGACAGAAAAATGCTATTTTGGGTAAGAAATTAGAAGTTAGATATTTCAAAGACAATATAGAAGATTATCTAAAAAGAAACAACAAACTAGAAGAATGGTATCCGAAGTGGTACACAGATCTAGTTGATGCTATATATCAGGAATGTTGGGGATTAGGTGGAGTAGCACAATGGAAAAATGATAAGAAGTATGCTTTATCGCAATCTGCAAAAATTATCGGTAATAATATATATTTCATGGAAAATGGAAAAATGAAATTACAGAAACAGAGTATATCTGATGATAGACGAAAACAGCTTATAAAAGCATTATTACTTAATGAGAAGAATATACATTATAATCAAAAACATGCAGAGGTATCAATGCATGATGGTACAAGGATAACTATATACGGTGAGAAATTAGTAAAAGAAAATATGGAGGCAATAGTATTTAGGAAATTCATTATTCCAAAACTTACTTTTGAAGAACAAGCTAAGAGAAAAACTATTCCGTATGAAATAATTCCTATGTTAAGAAATATGGTTAAAATAGGATATAATGTGATTTTTACTGGTGCTGTAAGGACAGGGAAAACCACATTTCTAGAAACATGGCAGATGTATGAGGATACATCTTTAGAAGGAGTCATGATTGAGACTGGTTCAGAGATACCAGCACATAAGCTACAGCCATATGCACCTATAATACAATTGATAGCTGATGATGATGAATTAGGAAGTATCATCAAACCCATATTGAGATCTGATGCCGATTATATAATAGCAGCAGAAGCTAGGGATGGACGAGCTCTTAATATTTCAGTGAGAGCTGCCAACAAGGGAACTAGGAGATGCAAAACAACCTATCATACTACTGATCCGACAGATATTTGTTATGATATCGCTGATGAAATAGTTAAATTCTATGGGGGAGATTTATATAATACTATTTCAAAGGTATCTAAATCATTTCATTATGTATTTCATTTCATTCAACTTGCAGACAAGAGCAAGAAACGGTTAAAAGGAATATATGAAATCAGATTTAACAGATATGAACATAAGATCACTATTCATCAGATATGCAGGTATGAATATAAAAGTGACAGTTGGAAGTTTAAATATGATATTGGTGAAGATAAAGAAGAGATAGGCGATGAAGAAAATAAAGAAGCGTTGATGAATTTCAAAAATCAGCTCAGAGAGTTGGAACAATTATATCCTTATCCAGATTATAAGGTATATGAGCCAAGGTATGAAAGTTTAAGAGGTGCCAACGAATGATAGATGCAATTACGGGATTGATTAAAATATTATTGTATTGTGTAATTATCGTTGGTATCTGGTTAATCTTTTCTAATTCGATATTATATTTTTTCAGAGTAATCAAGCCTAGGAAAACTTTTAGAAATGACCATAATGTATCTACTTCTAATTTTTACAAACATATAAAAAGACTACTATTAATAGTATATGGAAAAAATGATGATAAAAAAGTATCTACTTTCTATTTAATTAGTATAATAATATTTTTTCTCTCATTCTTGATTATCGTTAGGAGAACAGATTTATTAAAGAGTTTTGCTTTTTCAGGGTTATTATCGCTTGTTCCTTATATCTATTTAAGATTACAGCTTAAGCAAATTAGAGTAGATGGAAGTTATGAGGCAGATATTCTGATAAATGAATTATTGAATCAGTATAAATTAAGTAATAAAAATATTTATGATGCTATAGATGATACTATTTCCAAGATGAAAGAAGCACCTATCATGAAAAAACAGCTTTTTCTATTGTCTTTGAAATTAAAAGAATACAGGCGAGAGGAAGAATTGGAAGAAATACTGAAGGATTTTGTCTATGCAGTAGGGACAGAATGGATTGTATTACTTGCAAACAACATTTTCATATGTATAACGGATGATGTAGATATCACCACAGGTCTTGAAGATATTCAAAAAGAAATTAAACAAGCTATTTCCGATAAAGAAAGAGAAAAAAGAATTAATCTAGAAAGTGTAACAATAGTTAGATATTTGACACCTATATTATATGTACTTTCTATAATACTTGCCAAGAAAGTATTTAATATTTCTATATGGAAATTTTTTAATTACCAATTAAATACTCAAACAGGATTCAATTATTTTATGATGATTGTTATTATGACTATATTTAATCATAACTTAATCCTAATATTACAAAAACAAAAATTTGATATATAAATAAAAATTTATGTCAAATATATATAAGGAGCAAAAATGAATTTGAATATGACCATATTATATTACTGTATTATCATTATTCTGCTATATGCTTCATGGCTTATTTTCAGGGGGATTAAGAAACATAAATATAAATATACGTTTCGTAAGCCAAAAGCAAATTATCTAAAATATAAAAACACAAAAGATGAGATTAATGATGCATTTAATAGTGCAGGGGCTAATATCACTATAGATAAATATAATAATATACGATTAATAATATTAATAGTTGCTGTAGTAATAATGTCAGTATCTTATGATACTAAAAAACTACCATTCATATTAGTAATATTATTGACCTGTTATATTATCTTAACTCCAGTAAAGAAATTTGGGAAAAAAGATAGCCCATTTATGATTATTATTAAGATGATAAGTAAAATGCAGAACAAGAAAAAGGATATAGAAATATACAGACTTCTAATACAGATTAAGAATATAGCTATAACCAGGCAGGTCAAACCGTATAGTGCTGATTATACAATAAATCAATTGATAAAGTTTTCAAAATTAACTAAGAATGCATTAATTAATTTTCTAATACTCTATGATGTTGGAAAAGAAGATGAAGCATATAAGAAGTTCACTAAAGAGATAAATACTAAAATGGGTAATGATTTTGCAATGATACTATTGAAACTTGATAAACTTAATCCTCTTGAACTTGTTGAACAGATCAATATTATCAAAGATAAAAATAGGGAAGAGCATATAACAGAAAAACATAGGAAACAAAATACAATATCTGATTTAATTTACTTTCCTATTATAATACCTGTATTTATATTATTTCTTAACTTCATTATGGTAACCATTTGGATTCCTAGAATAGAGAGTATGATGTTTTTTGAATAAGGGGCATTTTAATATAAAAATCTATAACAGAAAAGGAGTGTATGTATATGAAGGACTTTTTGATTTTATGTGCAAAGGTAGCTTTAGGATTATTGATTGGATTTACTTTGATTTATGGAGGAAGTGGTTCTCTTAAACAAAAAGCAGATACAGTTAATAAAAATGCTACAGCAGGTTTTAGTGGTATAAAATTTGATACTATAGCACCTACTTCTAAGAATAGTCCACAAGGATAGTTCATTAATAATATTAATGATGAAAGGATTGAATCTGCTATTGAAAGATTTTATCATATTGTGTGCGAAGATAGCATTAGGAATATTCATAGCAGGAGCATTAATATTGGGGACTGTTAAAGGTTCTGCTAATGATAGTTTACTTAATAAAACAAAGAATGTCATGCAGCAAAGTTTGGAATTCCAAAAAAACTATCCATAAGATTAATAAACTGAAATATATTGTATGAGTTGATTTATTAACTTATACAATATATTAATATTAAAATAAAAAGTAAATTATATTGATTCGCTAATTATAATGAAATAAAATTTAAGATATATTAATTAAATAAAATAAAAAGCATTAATTGATTTGCTGTACATATTAAATTATTAATACATTGTTAATTGTGTAACTAACAAGTTACAAATAAGGTTATATTCAATACATATATTAATGGAATTCTGTGTTTGATATTTACTTTATAAATACTATTTAGTATTGGTAATATTAGAAGATGTACTCTAATAGAAGCGATTAATGATATAAGATAGAAAAAGGGGACATAGGTACAAATGAAAGATTTTATAGTTCTCATTGCAGTATTGATATTATTATTACCTTTTCCACTGCAATACGCTTTAGAAGAATATAATCATAATCAAAAATCAGAAATACAATCTTATGTTTTTACAGCTAAAGAAAAAGCTAAGCAGGAAGGCTATTTCACAGAAAAAATAAAAAAACAACTAATAGAAAGTATCACACAGAACTTAAATATCAAAGAAAATGATATAAGTATTATAACAGATAACAAACGCAAATATAGAGAGAGTAAGTTTAACAAAGATAATTTGATACATTATAAAATAGAAGTACCTATTAAAAAAGTAATAGCAGTACCGATTATATGGGGAATAAGTGATGAAGAAAACCAAACAGTGTATACTATAGAAGGATATGCAGCAAGCGAGGCGATTAGTTAATGAAGCCTTTTTTATTTACACTTGCCATGCTAATACTTTTTGCAATATTTCTAACTTATCAAACTGATAACAACACATATATCAGACAGTTAGAAAAACTGAAGTATGTTGCGGATGAATGTTCAGGAGCGGCTGGTTTATTATATGATGAGGAAGCATATTCAGAAGGTATAACTGTATATAACCAAGAGGAAGGCAAGAAGATAATAAAGTACTTAATAAAAGAGAATCTTGAATTAGAAGATGAACATTCTCCTTCAGAGTCAAGTTATTGGAAAGACGAAGTTCAATATGAAATAATCTTTTTTGATAATAGCAATACTTCTTTTCCTTATTATTATACGGATAGTCAAGAAAGATTTACTAAGCTTATAGCAGAACCAACGATAATAGTAGAAATCAATACTGGAGAACCTCCGTTTAGATTAAAATTCCTACCCAGAAAAGATGCTATACGATCATCAGCTTATGAATATCTGGATAGATAAAATGTTTAATTGAATTGTAATATTAATTAGAAAAAGTGCGAAATTAGGCGTAGAATTATCATGGAATTGATAAAAAATATACAAGTCCATAGTAGATAAAAATTAAAAAATACACAATAACAGAATCAGGGATAAATATATAGCTTAAGAGCCCTAATCTATTGGATTAAATTGTTAAAAAAATAACCGTGCATACAATATACTTACTATTGACATCAGGTATATATTAGTGTTACACTAACAATGTTGAAAATTGTTTAAAAAAATTTAATTATATATAAGGAGGGAACTTGTCAATGGGTAATATGTTAGAGATTCGTTGGCATGGTCGAGGCGGACAAGGTGCTAAAACTGCATCATTATTGTTGGCTGAGGCTGCGTTCGACACAGGAAAATTCATCCAAGGCTTCCCAGAATACGGTCCAGAACGTATGGGAGCACCTATTACTGCTTACAATCGTATTAGTGACGAAAGATGTCCAATTCATTCAAACATCTACGAACCTGATTATGTAGTAGTAGTAGACGAAACATTAATTGATGTAGTTGATGTAACTGCTGGTTTAAAAGAAACTGGTGGTATCATTATTAATACATCTAAGACACCAGATGAAATAAAATCCAAGTTAAAAGGTTACAAAGGTGGAATATATACAATTGATGCTAGAGAAATTTCTATGGCAACTCTTGGAAGATATTTCCCTAATACACCTATGCTTGCAGCAGTAGTAAAAGTGGCAAACATTATGCATGAAGATACATTGATTGAATCAATGGAAAAATCTTTCCATCATAAATTTGCTAGTAAACCACATGTAATTGCTCCTAATATGGAAGCATTAAAGAAATCACTTTCGGAGGTGAAAGGTGCATGAGTAAAAAATTCGAACATGATATAGTACCAGCTTATACGCCTTGGCAAGATACTACTCCAGGTGGTATTGTAACTGAGTCAGGAAACGCTAATTATTTTAAAACAGGTGACTGGAGAGCTATGAGACCAATCTGGAATGCAGATAAATGTAAACAATGTTTATTATGCTACCCAGTATGTCCAGACGCATCAATTATAATTAAAGATAAGAAAATGACTGGAATAGATTATGACCACTGTAAAGGTTGTGGAGTTTGTGTTAAAACTTGTCCTTTCGGTGCATTCGATTTTGTTCCAGAATGTGAATAATAGATAGGAGGGAAATGAAGATATGGCAATTCGCGATAAATTATCAGGTAACGAGGCTGTAGCCATTGCAATGAGACAAATTAATCCTGATGTAGTAGCAGCATTCCCAATTACTCCATCAACAGAAGTACCTCAATACTTCTCAGCATTTGTTGCTAATGGTCAAGTTGATACAGAATTCGTTCCTGTAGAATCAGAACATTCAGCTATGTCAGCTTGTATCGGTGCAGGAACTGCAGGTGCAAGAACAATGACAGCAACATCAGCTAATGGTTTAGCATTAATGTGGGAAATGTTATACATTGCTGCATCATGTAAATTACCAATGGTATTATCATTAGTTAACCGTGCATTATCAGGTCCTATTAACATACATAATGATCATTCAGACTCTATGGGTGCTAGAGATTCAGGATGGATTCAAATATATGGAGAAAACAACCAAGAAGCTTATGATAACTGTATTATGGCAGTTAGAATTAGTGAAGCTGAAGATGTTCAACTTCCAGTAATGAACTGTTATGATGGATTTATTACTTCTCATGCTGTTGAAAATATTGAGCTTATTGAAGATGATAAGGTTAAAGAATTTGTTGGTCCTTACAAACCAAATCATTATTTATTAAATAAAGATGAAAATATAGCTATTGGACCATTAGCTGTAACTACTCATTATTTCGAACACAAACGTCAACAAGCAGAAAGTATGAGAAATGCTAAGCAAGCAATCTTAGAAGTATCTGCAGAATTTGCAAAATTAACTGGTAGAGAATACGGTTTATTTGAAGAATATAAAATGGAAGATGCTGAAAGAGCAATTGTTGTAATTGGTTCTACAGCAGGAACATCTAAATACGTAGTAGACGAACTTAGAGCTAAAGGCGAAAAAGTTGGTTTAGTTAAGATTAGAGTATTCCGTCCATTCCCAGCAGAAGAATTAGCAGCAGCTCTTAGCAAATTAAAAGCAGTAGCTATCTTAGATAAATGTGATTCTTTCAACGGAACTGGTGCTCCTCTTTTCACTGAAACAGTTGGTGCATTATACTATGGAGAACACAAACCTTTAGCAGTAAACTACATCTATGGTTTAGGTGGACGTGACGTTAAGACAAATGATATAGAAAAAGTTTATGCTGATTTAACAGAAATTGTCAATGAAAACAAAGTTAACGATCCATATCGTTACTTAGGCGTAAAAGAAGCTTAGAATAATTGGAGGTGAAATAGAAGATGGCATATAATTTAAAAGAAACAACACAAAAACCAGAAAGATTAACTGGTGGACATAGAATGTGTGCTGGATGTGGTGCTCCTGTAGTAGTACGTACAGTCCTTAGAGCATTAAAAGAAGAAGATCATGCAGTAATCGGATCTGCAACTGGATGTTTAGAGGTTTCTACATTCCTTTATCCTTTTACAGCTTGGAAAGATTCTTTCATCCACTCAGCTTTTGAAAACGCAGCATCAACAGTTGCTGGAGTAGAAGCTGCTTACGCATCACTTAAAAAACAAGGTAAATTAGATGATACTTATAAATTCATAGCTTTTGGTGGAGACGGTGGAACATACGATATCGGAATCCAAGCATTATCAGGTGCTATGGAAAGAGGTCATGACATGGTTTACGTATGTTATGACAATGGAGCTTACATGAATACTGGTATCCAAAGATCATCAGCTACTCCAAAATATGCTGATACAACAACTTCACCAGCAGGTAAAGTTGTACCAGGTAAGCAACAATATAGAAAAGATTTAACAAAAATTATGATTGCACATGGTATTCCATATATTGCTCAATCAGCTCCTTTCAAAAATTTCAAAGATTTATATGAAAAAGCTGAAAAAGCTATCTATACTGAAGGACCAGCATTCCTTAACGTATTAGCTCCATGTCCACGTGGATGGAGATACGAAACAAGTAAATTAATGGAAATCTGTGAAATCGCTGTAGATACTTGCTTCTGGCCATTATATGAAGTAGTTAATGGTGAGTACAAGTTAACTTACAAACCTAAGAAAAAACGTCCTATTAGTGATTGGTTAGAAGCTCAAGGAAGATTCAAGCATGTAGCTAAGAATCCAGAAGTTATAGCTGAAATCCAACAAGTAATTGACGAAAGATGGGAAAAATTATTAAGACTTTGTGGAGAAGAAGCTTAAGAAGTTCTCACTTATTATATAATTAAACACCAGCCGTAATGGCTGGTGTTTTGTTTTATATAAAGAAATACAAGCTAATGCAGAATTAATTTTATAAAGATTTACATGCTTTTAATTACTTAATTTCCAATACAGGAATTGAGTAGGAAAGTGAATAGATAGCAAAATAACAAATAATGGTTGACTTATTTATTATAATAGATACAATAATAATAAAAACAATACTTTATAGGGTGGTCACAAAATGAATACATTTGAAAAAATATGTAATTTATTTGATAACTACAATTATCAAATTATTCAAACGAATACTAATGACATTAAGACTTATTCAACTTACAGCCATAGTAATTTATATCTTATAAATATAGTAACCATGAATAATCCTTATACATATAGTAAGGATAGGATTGACCAATTTAGAAGCAGGGTTGACAAACAACTCAATAATATTAATGCCAATAAAATTATAATATTGAATTTATTAATAACTGATGATTCATCTAATATTTATGATGATATTAATTATACACCTGACTTTGAAGAACACATTATAGATGTCAATTGGATTATAGATAATAATGAAGAAAAACTTATTATCCCTAGTATGCAAATGAACGATGTTATTGGTATACAAAAAAATCTTAAAAAGATATTAAAAGATAATAATAATGGATATAAGATAAAAAAAGTGCAAAAAAACAATGATAAACCATATTTGACATATATTTTTATCGCAATAAATGTTTTGGTATGGATATATATGGAAATAAACGGTGGCTCTACTGATATATATAACTTGATTCGTTTTGGATCAGTAGATTCTTATTCCGTTTTTATAAAAGGCGAGTATTACAGGATAATTACTTCAATGTTTATTCATATAGGAATATCTCATTTAATATTTAACTGTTTCGCATTATATATATTTGGAACTAGAATGGAAAGGTACATGAAGAAATGGAAATATCTCTTATTATATATGATGTCAGGTATATTAGGAGGACTAATTAGTATTACTGTTGATTTACTGAATAATAGAGCAGTAATCTCAGCAGGTGCTTCAGGTGCTATTTATGGTATACTAGGAGCAATTCTAGTGTATTCTAGAATATATAAAAGAGAAGTGGGAGGACTTAGTTACTACACAATATTGATTATGTTGATAGCGGGTATAGCATTTGGATTCATGGACTCATCAATTAGTAATATAGCACATTTGGGAGGCTTTGTAAGTGGAGGATTAATAGCGTTCTTATATTCGCTTACAAACAAAGGCCTAGAAAAATAAAAATTAATATTTAACGCAAGATATGCATAAAAGAACCCTGCAAAGAGAAAAATAGAATTATCAATAAATAACTTTTTGCGGTGGTGAATTTATGTTTTTTAGTAAGGAAATTGTACAAAACGAAGCTAATGTCCTATACGATGATAAAGAGATATTGGATGTACTAAATGCCTATCATAATGATTCTTTTAGCAGGGAAAACCAAATAGGAACAGACAGAGAAAAGATGTTTAAGTTAATTAATAACTATTGTAACAAATTCTATAAAAATTGTCTTGTATCTACTCTTGAAGAAGATTTTTATAATAAATTTTTATTGTTATTTATGCCAAGCTATAGTTTGACACTTACAGAAAAAGAAATTAAAATAGTTCTTAATGAGCTAAGCGCATTTATGGAGTATATTAATGAGTCTCATGGCATTGATTTATACAAATCGTATAGAAAAAACTTTTCAGCCAATGTTGATGAGATATTAAGGGTATACTATATACTTAGAAAAATACAAAAATATACCGAAGCATGTGTACTAAGTTTTAATCCTATGATAATTGACATGAATTGTTACAAAAAAAGAAAAAAGGCCAAGGAAGTTTCAAAGAGAGAAATGTATGAACAAGGTCATTTTGAAATAATAGACAAAATAGGCGGAATAATAATTCTAAAAAAATCTAAATTGAATTCTGCTAATAGTTATATTAAAATAAAAGTAGAAAATTCTCTAGCTTCAGATATGAGATGTAAAGATATTATTAATATGAGAATTAAGAAAAGGTTTTTCTACACTACTTGGGATATAATAGATGTGAAAGATTATTATTCCTACAAGATTAGTAAGTATATTGATTGAAAATAACAAGGGGGGCATTAATCTTATATGTCCCCTAATTACTTAAAGGGAGGACATATGAAGATATTAATTATTTATGGAGGTAGTGGATTAGCTGATGACTTATCATTAGCTGCGGTAAAAAGAATACATACTGTACTTAACGAATTAGAAGTAGAAGTTAAACAATATAACCTTGAAAACACTGACATAACAGAAGAAATTACAAATGAACTTCAATCAACAAAAGGAGTTGTTTTAGCGACAACTGTAGAATGGATGGGAATAGGAGGCAGAATGCAGACTTTTCTTGATCAATGTTATGCTTATAACAACCAATATTTTAATGATAAATATTTAATGTCAGTAATATTGACTAAAACAAATGGTGACAGAGATGCTTCTAACTATATACTTAAATGTTGGGATATGCTAGGTGGATTAGAAGGTGTCAATGTCTGTGGCAAAATAGATAGATTTGTTGAGTTGGAAACTAACGAGGAAATAATATCTGTTATAGATAAAAAAACAGAAGATTTCTATAGGATTATCAGACAGAAAAGAAACGTATTGCCAACAGGAACAGAGAATTTTTCAAAACCTGTGATTGATCAGCATATAGATGATGATGTATTCGCTAAAATGAATATCATTGACGAATATGTAGGAGATACTAAAACTAAAGCAAAAATAATTGAGGAAGATCCATATATCGTAGAACAAAGACAGGATATTGAGGAGATATCAGATTTTCTGAAACAGCAGCTCAATAAGAATACCAATCTATCCGGAAATAAATACATAGATAGATTTTTAGAAGCATTCATCTGTGAGGATTCTTCATTTACTTGTACATATAACATCATTATAATAAACCAAAAGAATAAAGATATAATCTTGAAAGTAAAAGATAAAAAATTAGCAGGATTCATAGGAACTGATGTCAAAGCAGATGTAATAATCAATGTTGAAGCTAATACGTTAGACGAGATAATTAAAGGGAAATTAACTGTTCAAAGAGGTTTCTTAACAGGGAAATTAAAAGCAAAAGGTAATTTTACATTATTATATGAATTCGATAATATATTCAAGTTTACTGATTTCTAATAAATAAGGTGAATATTATTGGCTGTTTCTCATTAGAAGAATAAGCCTATATTCACCTTTAATAATTTCGTTTATTTTTGGATAAACATTTGAACAAATACTTTACCATATCTAGAGTCATCGACTATACCTATACCTATATAATTATAATCAGTGCTTAGTATATTAGATTTATGGGAAGAGCTATTCATTAGAGATTGTTGTGCAGTTTCAACGGTTGTATCTCCAGCAATATTTTCTGCGGCCATTTTATAGTCCACAGAAAAATCTGACAGCATTTTGAAAGGAGAGCCGTAAATAGGGGAATCATGACTAAAATACTTATTTGTTGAGATGTCTTCTGCTTTTATTCTAGCCACTCTCATAAGTTCCATATCTAACTTGTATGCAGGTAGACCTGCACTTTTTCGTTCAGCATTAACTAGATTAATCATTAAAGTTTCTTCAGGGGATAGATTACCACTGTATTTATCAGGTTCTTTTGTAGTGGGTGCAGGATTATAATAAGAATAAACGCGAGTATAAGTACTTGAAATTACACCTACAGAACCGTCTTTCATATGGATTACATACCAACTGCCAAGCGTACCAAGAACATCGATTATATCTCCTCTAGAAATCATACCGATTTTCCTATATGAAGTACTTGGACCTAATCTTACATTCAATTCATAAGCTGTTACCTCAATCTGTTTTACGTTGGTCCATTTGAATAATAGAGTCTTAGCGTTTGATACGTTTGATAAACAAAAGCTTAATAATAAAATAATAACTAGTGATGATATTATAGTTTTAGATTTAATAATACTCCTTTTCATACTGTCACATCCTTCCAATATTATTATGTAAGGATGATAGAGAATATATGCAGTTGTTGTGGTGGTAATATATAACAAAATGAAGTTGTAGGCTTTTATATTAGATTATAGATATGTTAAGGATTATGAGGTCTATTAATAGAATAAAAAATACTATTTTACAATGGTTTAGAGTATATATATATAAAATGAATTAAATAATTGGTACTAAATCATACTGTATATTTATATAGCTAATTACTTAATTCATCTTACACAATTTTCCAAAGGAAGATGATATATGGAGAAGAATAATTCAACTGAATCAATAAAGAAAGAACAACTATTATTGTTATATGAGAATCTTATTGACGATGCCTATAACTTGTACAATTCATATAAAACTATTCATAACAATATAATCTCTCATATAAATAAGAATATTGTTCAGGATATTATGAAATTGAAATTGAATCAATCCAGAGAATTAATTAATCTATATAAGCGATTAAGTTGTATGCAATATATTAATAAACCACTAGAGAATGATGAAGTAATAGGGCTATCTGAGATGTTCGCTAAAGAAAGTAATCATGGAGAAATACTCAATTATATATATGCTAATATAAAGGATAAAGATGTCAATTGTTTGCTTCAAGTTATAATTAATAATGAAAATCTGATATTATTAAGATTATTGTACTTGCAAAGCTTGCTCGGCATTAATTGGAAGGTTTAAAATAAATGATGTTCCTTCCCCTTCTTTTGTTTGAACTTGAATATTGCCGGAGTGTTGTTCTATAATTGATTTTACTATAGGTAGCCCAAGTCCTGTACCATTTTCTTTGTAGGTGACAAATGGTTTGAAAATTTTATCGATGCGGTCTTTCTGTATGCCAGTTCCAGTATCGCTGATTGTAATTATTAAATATGCATCCATATAGTCTATATCAATTGTAACTATACCATTTGTATCGGTTGCTTCTATAGCATTTTTAATTAAGTTCATAAAAGCTTCTTTTAGTCTAGTTTTATCACCAGTTATGACAGGTAGGTTTTCTGATTTATTGATATACAATTTAATGTTTTTATTATGTGCGCTTGAATAGAAGCTTTTTGTTACTGACTCTAGTATAGAGGGTACATCTACACAAGTTTTTTGAATATTATATGAGTAATTCAATGTATTGAAATCATTGAGTAATAGACATATATAATCAAGTTCTTCGTATAGGGAAGCCCAATGAGAATTTTCTTTTACTTGAGGGGTCTGTACTTCTATAAGTTGTAGGGTGCTTCTAATTAATGAAATAGGGTTCTTAATTTCATGAACTATTTTTGCAATTATTTCCGGGTTTCTACTCTGTTGATAGACATTCAACCAATCATCAAGTAATATGGAAAAATTTTCAATTATACTTTTTTCATGATAATTCATTTATCCACCTCCTAATGGTTATTATTGTATCAGAGATAATGAAATTGTACAATAAATAATCGCTAAAAACCATTAATTAAAGGTGAAATATTAATAAAATACTATAAATATATATGTTTTATTACATAATATTTATATATTACAATAACATATAAATATTCCTTTATGATTATAAATGCCTATATTAAATTATTACAAAATTATCCTTGAAAAAAGTTAAAATATAGTTTAGTATAGTTATACAGGCTTGGTATTTATCAATTAGGGTTTTTATTCATCGAGGGATATATGTCTTATGAATAATATTCTATTTACATGTGGATACTTAGATATTAAGACAATAAGGCATTGGGAAGGAGATATTATGATTAAACAAAATTGTTTATTCTGCAATGTTGCCAACGGTTCTATGGACTCTTCTACTATTTTTGAAAACAGTGAATTTAAGGTTGTGCTTGATCCATATCCAGCAGCAAAAGGGCATACATTGATTATTCCAAAAGAACATATAGAAAACATATATGAACTAGATACTGAATCAGCATCAAGACTATTTGCACTTGCGACACATATCGCTAAGGTACTTAAAAATATGTATAATTGTGATGGACTGAACATATTGCAAAACAATGGTAAGGCAGCTGGTCAGACAGTATTTCATTTTCATATGCATCTTATACCAAGATACGACAATGATGATGTAAATATCAAATGGGAAACCATTAAGATTGAAAAAGATGAATTGGATTCCATTGCTAGAGAAATTTCGCGTAAGCTTTAATTAATAAGGGTACTTCATATTAACATGAAGTACCCTTAAGTATTTCTATATAATTTTTCCCATTAATGACTTTTGCTTTTAATTTCGATTCTAATAGCTTACTTATTAACCAGCTCATCTATAAGATTTAGGATATTACTGATGCCATTGCTTGATTTACTATGATTCATATGATTTATATATTCAGTTCTTTTTTCATATACAGTATCAACTGCTTTCAATATGGTCTTAGGTGTCATATTTTCTTCGTCTAAAACGTAACTGTAACCATGTTTTTCGAAAGAGGCTGCATTTAATATCTGATCTCCTCTACTTGCACTTGCTGGTAGTGGGATAAGTACATGAGGTTTTTTTAGAGCTAGAAGTTCAGATATGATATTAGCGCCCGATCTAGATATTACTACATCACTTATTGCCAATATATCTGACATTTCATCACTTACATATTCAAATTGTTTGTAGCCAGATATATCTTCTAATTCTTTTTTTAGATTGTTCTTACCACATAAATGAACTAATTGATATTTCTTTAATATACCGTCAAGAGCTTCTCTTAGGACATCATTAATTCTAACAGCACCTAGACTGCCGCCAGTCATTAATAGTACCGGCTTATCTTTATTGAACTTACATAATTGCAAACCTTTTTCTTTGTCACCTTGTAATATATCTTCTCTGATGGGAGTACCAGTTAGTACTGCCTTGTTTTCGGGTAGATGTTGAAGTGTTTCTGCAAAGGTAGTACATACTTTTGTTGCAAAAGGAATACTTATCTTGTTAGCGAGTCCCGGTGTCATATCAGATTCATGTATAATTGAAGGTACTCTATTCAATTTGGCACCTAGAATAACGGGAACAGTTACAAATCCACCTTTTGAAAACACAATATCAGGTTTCAATTTTCTAATCAATTTTGTTGCCTGCCCAGCACCTTTTATAACTCTAAATGGATCTGACAGATTTTTAAGATCTTTGTATCTTCTAAGTTTTCCTGATGAGATTCCGTGATATGGAATTCCTTTATCTTCTATCAAAGTTTTCTCTATACCATTGTAAGAGCCTATATAATGGACATCAAAACCAAGTTTATCTAGATGAGGAATAAGAGCTAAGTTAGGTGTTACATGCCCAGCTGTTCCTCCGCCTGTTAATACTATTCGTTTCACTTCTTTAACCTCCAGTATGGATATATTGTCACTATATTATTATTATCTCTTTTAAGAAAATAAATGTCAATAGATTATAATTTAGTATTTTTTATATTTAGTTTAAAAATATATTCAAACAAGTCTGATAAAATGCCTTGTTATAGTGGAATTTTCATTTGTAGGCCGGTTTTACACAGATATATAATTTCTATATCTAAAGATAAATATAAAGTTATATTTTATATAATATAAAATAAATTAACTTAAATTAATTATTAACTTTATATTAAAAATAGGATTTTGAAATTAACTCGTATAATGTTAATTATATTAATTATCTGATGATTATACAATATTAAATTAATTAATATAATGAAAACTTTAACTAAAAACGGTATTTGTTAGAATATATTGACTAATAATGTTAAAAACACTAAAATATGCTTTGTAAGAAACCAAATAAAACAATTATAAGGAGACGATGTAAATTATGAAGAATTTAAAGAAAATGAGTCTAGGTTTTTTAGTAGCAGTACTTATGTGTACGAATGTAGCAGTTTATGCAAGTAATGGTGACCAAGTAAGGACACAAGTTATTAAAGCAGTTGCTTTAGGACATAATGCAGTAGAGCTTACCTTTAATAATGAAGTAGACAGAGAAGCGGCAGAAGATGTTTCTAATTATTATATACATAATAAACATGGCGTAGTAAATCATGAAGTTAATGTTAAATCAGCAGCATTAGATAATAACAATACTATAGTTATACTTAGTGTTGATAATCTAAAAGAAGGTACTGTTTATGAGATTAATGTAGATAGTATTATGGATTTAGATGGTCATAAAACAGCTAATAGTAGTAATACATTTAGTGTTGAAACATCAACAAATGTAGTTAAAGTTATGACTATGGCTAGTGAAAAAAATAAAGTATTTATAAAATTTAGCCGTCCATTAAACCAAGAATCAGCAGAAGATGTTTCTAATTATAATATTTGTACTCAATATGGAATAATACAATATGTAAACATTCTTTCAGCTGAACTTGATTCAACTAGAACTATAGTTACACTTAATACTTCTGGAATGAAAGATAGTATAGTATATTCACTTGGAATCGGTAGAGTTATAGATTTCTATGGTGATAGAGTAAATAGTGGTATTGAAAAATTTGTTGCAGGAGCAACTGAACCAATTTATGTTTATGCAATAGATGAAAATACATTGGAAATTAGATTCACTAGAGAATTAAATAAAAAATCTGCAGAAGATGTTTCTCATTACTTTGTTTCTAACAAATTAGGTGTAGTATTTGATGTTGTTGATATCAAATCAGCAAAACTTGATTCAACTAATACTATAGTTACACTTAAGCTTGGTGATTATCCATCAGGTGTTACATATATAGTTGATATGGGTGGTATTGTTGATGTTAATGGAGAGAGAGTGGCTAATTATTCTATAGAATTTTCTAAATAGAAAGTAGTAAATTTAGATCAAATTATAAGTTTGTTGATGGTATAATTTTATATTATGTAGATGGGAAGCGGATATGTCTAGGGGGATGTATCCGCTTTTAAGTAATTGGTTTCCTTTGGCAATATAATCTTTATAAAACAGCATTTTAAATTAATTTAGTTAATTATTATAAGAAATGACTATTTAAATGACATATAATGTTGACATAATATGATTAAAGCAATAAAATGTAATGATAAAAATAAATAAATGAGACAAAAGATAAGGAGTGTAAGTATTTATGGAAAAATTAAGTAAATTCAGCGTTTGTTTACTAGTTCTAGTACTGTTTTGTTCAACTACTTTGGTGTATGCTAACAGTGAGGATAGAGAAAAACCAGAATTAAAATCGGTAATAGCAATAGACACAAATACAGTAGAGATAACTTTTAATGAAGCGGTAGATAAGACAACAGCAGAAGATATTTCCAATTATGTTATTTCTGAGTTGGCTGGAAATACTGAATTAGATATATTAAGTGCGGTACTTGATGAAACTAAAACTAAAGTTGTTATTGTTACAGATGAACAATGTGAAATGGTATATTCACTTGAAATTAGAGGAGTAACTGATTTAGCTGGGAATATTATAGATGATTGTCAAATGGCTTTTGTTGGTTTGAATTTAGATAAATTGAATCTTACTGATGTTAGGGCTGTGACAAATAAGATAGTGAGAGTTACATTTAACAAAAAAATCAATAAGGTATCAGCTGAAAATACTGCTAACTATGTAATCAAAGATAAAAATATTAATAAAGATATAAAAGTAATTAATGCAACATTAGATTCAACGGGTTGTGCAGTTACATTAACAACAGATGAAATGGGCAAATATATATATAATGTTGAATTAAATAACATAGTAAGTGTATCAGGAGAAACTTTAAATGATGTTGAAAGTAATTTTATTGGAGTAACTGCATCAGAAGAGTTTGTGATTACAAAAGTTAAATGCTCTTCAGATAATACAGTAGAAGTAACTTTTAATCTTGAAATTGAAGATTATAATATAAATGATATGACAAATTATGAAATTAATGAGTATAATAGTAACGAGAATATTCAAGTAAAGAAAGCATCTATATCTGCGGATGGTAAAACAATAGTATTAGAAACAGATATTTTAAGTGTATACCTATATGATCTTAAAATTAAAGATATATCAAGTGTATGGGGGCAAATATTAGAACCTGTTACTGTTAGTTTTGTAGGTAATTTCAAATAGCATAGATTGACAAAAAGGAGGTTGTCTCATGATTTGGTGAGATAGCCCCTTTTTATGTAATCAATTTATGCAATCAAGCTATTCAAAATAATATTAAAAAATGCAATATTTAAAGCACTTAAAAATATATTAATAATACTTGCAAATAAATATAAAATATATTATAATAATTTTAGAAAACCTTTTCTATAAATAGGAGGAGACATAATGGCTGAAAAGAAAAGAGCCACAATAGCTGATGTTGCCAAGTTAGCAGGAGTTTCTATAACTACAGTTTCAAGAGTAATGAATAAGAACTATCCTGTAAAAGAAGAAACTAGGCAGAAAGTAGAAAAAGCAATAGAAGAACTAGAATTTAAACCTAATTTACTAGCTAGAGGACTGATACATAATAAGACTCAAACAATAGGTATTCTTACACCTAGTATAGAAAACCTTTTCTTTTCACAAGTAGTAAAAGGTATCGATTCTATTATTAAGAATAAAGGATATACAACTTTTTTGTGTAATACGGAGGGTGATCCTCAACAGGAAAAGTTGATGATTGGCAATATGAAAGATAGAAGTGTTGATGGAATAATTGCTATTAACCCAAGAACCAATAATATAAAGTCTGGATATTATGAACTTATAAGTAAACAGATTCCACTAGTTATAATTAATGGTTATAACAAAGGAATTCGTTGTAATTATGTTCTTAATGATGGTGAAGTAGGAACACTAGAAGCACTTAGGTATCTATATGATGAAGGTCATAGAGATATAGCTTTCCTTAGAGGATTACATAGTTATTCTTATGATGTAAAAGAAAATATATACAAAGAGTTCTGTAAAGATAACAAGATTATGTTTAGTGAAGATGATGTACTTGTAATTAAAGATGGTAATGGACTAGAAGCTGTTGAACAATCCAAGGCTACTGTTGAGAATATGCTTAAAAAGAAGGATAAGATAACTGCTATATTTGCATGTAATGATTGGATGGCTGTAGGAGCTCTTAATGCAGCAAAAGCTCTTAAAATATCTGTGCCTGATAGATTTTCTATTATTGGATTTGATAATACGATTATCAGTCAGATAACAGAACCAAGTCTGACTACAGTAGACCAAAACATGACAGGTCTGGGGCAGACAGCTGGTAAAAGGATATGTGAAATTATAAAAGAGAAAGATAAGGAAAATAGGAAGATAATTATTGAGACAAAATTGATTATAAGAGACAGCGTTAATGTGATTAGTGAGTAAGAGGGCACCGTAGGTGATATTCATTGTGAATTAAAGAACAAAAAATCAAGAATGAAAGGAATGGTTGATGATGCAGAGACAGATTGTTAATAAGTTTTTGGAGTTATATGGTGGAGAGGCAAGTACAGTTAGTAAGTTTTTTGCACCTGGGAGAGTTAATTTGATTGGGGAGCATATTGATTATAATGGAGGTTATGTTTTTCCTTGTGCCATTGATTTTGGAACATATGCAGCAGCTAGGAAAAGAGATGATGACAGGATAAGATTTGCTACTCTTAATTTTGACCTTAGAGTGGAGGTTGATGTTAACGACATTACATATTTAGAAGAGCATGATTGGACTAATTATCCAAAAGGGGTGATTAAGGAGTTCATTAAAAAAGGTCATAAAATTGGTGGGTTTGATATTTTATACTATGGTAATATTCCTAATGGTTCAGGATTATCTTCTTCTGCATCACTTGAAGTACTTACAGCAGTAGTAGTTAATGATTTATTTGACTGTAATGAAGATATGGTTGAAATGGTTAAAATGAGTCAAATGGCAGAGAATCAGTTTGTTGGAGTTAATTGTGGTATTATGGATCAGTTTGCTTGTGGTATGGGTAAGCTTGACCATGCGATTTTACTTGATTGTCAAACATTAGAATATAAGTACGCTCCACTGAAATTAGATGGGTACAAGATTGTTATAGGTAATACTAAGAAAAGAAGAGGATTAGCGGATTCTAAATATAATGAAAGACGTTCAGAGTGCCAATATGCATTAGAATGTCTTCAAAAAGAATTAAATATAAAGAATCTATGCGAGATTAATATAGAAGAGTTTGAAAAGAATAAGCAACTTATTGACAAGGAAATTCCTAGAAATAGAGCTGAACATGCTGTAGAAGAAAATATGAGAGTTAAAGAAGCAGTAGAAGCTCTTAACAAAGGAGATATAATCACTTTCGGAAAATTGATGAATGCTTCTCATGAATCTCTAAAGGATTTATATGAAGTAACAGGTGTTGAACTTGATACTATGGTAGAGGAATCTAGAAAAATAGAAGGTACTATAGGGTCTCGTATGACAGGTGCAGGTTTCGGTGGTTGCACAGTTAGTATAGTAAAAGAGGATAGTGTTGATAAGTTTATAGAGCAAGTTGGTAAGAACTATGAAGCTAGAACAGGGTTAAAACCTGAATTTTATGTTGCTAATGTAGGTAATGGAGCTGGAAAGATTAATTAATAGAAGGGAGATATTATTATGGCAATTTTAGTATGTGGAGGAGCAGGATATATCGGTTCTCATACAGTAGCAAGACTTGTAGAAAAAGGTAAAGAGGTTATTGTTTTTGATAATTTACAAAAGGGTCATAAAAAGGCTGTACCTGAGGATGTTAAGTTATATGTTGGAGACCTAAGAGATAAGGATGCATTAGAAAAAGTATTTAGTGAGAATAGTATAGAAGCGATTATAGATTTTGCAGCAGATTCTCTTGTAGGAGAGAGTGTTACTGTGCCTCTAAAATATTATAATAACAATATGTATGGAACTATGTGTTTGTTAGAGAAAATGCAGGAGCATGATATAAAATGTATAGTATTTTCTTCTACAGCTGCTACATATGGAGAACCTGAGAGTATACCTATTCTTGAGACAGATAAGACTATGCCTACTAATCCTTATGGAGAGACTAAATTATCTGTTGAAAAGATGTTAAAGTGGTCTGATAATGCTTATGGGATTAAATATACTGCACTTAGATATTTTAATGCTGCAGGAGCTCATATTGATGGACATATTGGAGAAGATCATTCACCAGAGTCGCATCTTATACCTATTATATTGGAAGTTGCACTTGGTAAAAGAGATAAGATATATATATTTGGTAATGATTATCCTACAGAGGATGGTACTTGTGTAAGAGATTATATTCATGTTACTGATTTAGCGGATGCTCATATTTTGGCACTTGAGAGGTTGCAAAATGGTGGGGAAAGTACTGTATTTAATCTTGGTAATGGAAAAGGATTTTCAGTGAAAGAGGTTATTGACGTGGCTAGAGAAGTTACTGGTAGAGATATTAAGGTGGAGGAAGCTGAAAGGAGAGCGGGAGACCCTGCTGTATTGATTGCTTCATCTGAAAAGGCTGTTAAGGAACTTAATTGGAAGCCACAGTATAATTCTTTGGAGAAAATTATTGAAAGTGCTTGGAAGTGGCATGTTAATAATCCTGATGGATTTGGAGATCAATATTACTAAACCTTAAAACTCCTAGCGTCAGACATTTAAGGTTCTTAACGTAATATTTATTTTCACTCACTAAGATTTTCTAAGGGGAATTTAAAAGTATAAAAAGGTTATTACTGATTTGTAATTGATTATTGATAGTATATAATAGGTAATAAAAATTCAATAGGTTGATAAATTTTAGTTATGGATAATAATTGATTTGGAGGATATTGTAGATATTAGTATGAACTGGAGGTAGAAGTAGTGGCTAATGTTAAGATTAGTATTGAAAAGTTGATAAGATTTGGTCTTGTTAATGGGATGATTGAGAAGTGGGATATTCAATTTGTTAGGAATAGTATTATGGATATATTGGGTATAGATGAACCTTATGAGGGAGAGTTAGAAGATTATGAGGTTGAGGAGTCTGCTGTAGGAATTTTAGATGAGTTGTTACAGTATGCTGTTGATAATGATATTATAGAGGATAGTGTTACATATAGGGATATGTTGGATGCTAGGATTATGGCAGCACTTATGCCTAGACCTTCTGAAGTTGTTAGTAAATTTTATGAGATAGTTGATAATGAGGGGATAGAGAAAGCAACTGATTCTTATTATAAGTTGTCTAAGGATTCTAATTATATAAGAATGGATAGGATTGCTAAAAATGATTATTGGTTAGCGGATACAGATGTGGGTGAGTTGGAGATTACGATTAATTTATCTAAACCTGAGAAGGACCCTAAGGAGATTGAGAAGGCTAGAAGTATGCCTAGTGCTAAATATCCTAAATGCTTTTTGTGTATAGATAATGTTGGGTATCCTGGTAGATTGAATCATCCCGCTAGAAATAATCACAGGGTTATCCCTGTTGAGCTTAATGGTGAGAATTGGTATCTTCAGTATTCTCCTTATGTTTATTATAATGAGCATTGTATAGTTTTCAATGAGAAACATGTTCCTATGAAGATATCAAGGGATAGTTTTGTTAGGTTATTGTCTTTTGTTAAGAAGTTTCCTCATTATTTTGTAGGATCCAATGCGGATCTGCCTATTGTTGGAGGGTCTATATTAAGTCATGATCATTTCCAAGGAGGGCATCATGTTTTCCCTATGGAGAATGCACCAATAATAAAAGAGTTGAGGAAGGATAAATATCCAGAGGTTAAGATAGGTATAGTTAAGTGGCCTTTATCGGTTATTAGGTTATCATCTAAGGACATGGAGCAGTTGATTGAACTTGCAGATGAATTCTTGAATAAGTGGAGAAATTATTCAGATGAAAGTCTTGATATATTAGCTTATACAGAAAAAGATGGGGAGAGTATTCCTCATAATACAATAACACCTATTGCCAGAATTAATAGGGATGGGGATTATGAACTTGATTTAGTTCTTAGAAATAATCGAAGAAGTGAAGAACATCCAGATGGTATTTTTCATCCACATGCACATTTACATCATATTAAGAAAGAGAATATTGGTCTTATAGAGGTAATGGGACTAGCAGTTCTTCCTGCAAGGTTGAAAGAAGAACTAGCATTAATACAAGATGTTCTTACTGGTAAGATTAAAAGTATAGATTCATATAAGGAACTAGATAAACATTCTGAGTGGATTAATAAGATGGTTAGAGAATATGGAACATCACTTAATGCTAAGGAAGCAGAGGAATATATCAAAAAAGAGGTAGGTAATATATTTGGAGATGTTCTTAAATGTGCAGGAGTTTATAAGATGGACGAAAGAGGACTCGCTGGCATGACAAAATTTATAGAGGCTTAATATAATAGTTTAATATAAGAAATGGAATAGTGAAAATCACTTTGTTATTATGATTATTCAATAATGAAGTGATTTTTTATGTTGTTACTTCAAGTTGTTTTTTTATATTAAAGGAAAAAGTACAAGTCTATATTACGGTATTATTACAATGCAGGAAAATGCTTGTATTAATGGGCAAATATGGTATATAATTATTAAAGTGGCATTATTAACCAGATTATATATATTTTTCATATTAGAACTCTATTACAGATTTGTTACATATGTAGATATTATATTGACTGGAAAATAATGTAGTGCTATAATTTACCATGTGCTTGAAAGGTGGATAACCTTTCCAATTTTAAAAGCAAATTAAAAGGAGGAGAAATATTAATATGAAGAATTTAAAGAAACTTCTTGCATTAATGCTTTCATTAGCAATGATGGTTACAACATTTACTTTACCAGCATTTGCTGCTGATGATGCAACAGAAGAAACTACTGAAACTACAGAAGCTGCTGTTGTAGAAACAACTAATGCAGAGATATGTGAAGCCTTAGAATTATTACAAGGTGAAGGTCACGGATTAACTGAGGAATATCTTGCAAAAGAAACTCCAAGATGGAACGTTGCTCTTATGACTGTTAGATTAAGAGGATTAGAAGAAGAAGCAATGGCTTATGATGGTGAAGATACATTTGCTGATGCTGAACAAATAATTTGGGTTGCAGGACGTCCATTCCTTGGATACTTAAAAACTCATCCAGAATTAGGATGGTTAGGACGTGGAACAGATAATTTATTTGATCCATTAAGCATGATGACTATTCAAGAGTATTACAAAGTAATGCTTGAAGTATTAGGATATGCTCAAGGAACTGATTTCGAATGGGCAGAAGTAATGGATAAAGCTGATGAAGTAGGTATTGCCGTTGCTGGAGATGCTGAAAAATTAACAAACAGCCTTATCGCTGATGTAACAGTTGCAGCTCTTAAAGCTGAAACTAAAGATGGTGAAGTTCTTGCTGAGAAATTAGTAGAATTAGGAACTATCGATGAAGAAGTAGCTGCTAAATATGAATTAGTTAAATTAGCTCCTGATGCAGTAGCTGTTGATTCAGCTGTGGCTCTTAATTCAAAAGTAATTGAAGTAGGATTAGACGAAGCTGTTGAAGAAACTAATGCAGCTCAATTTGTTGTAACTGACAAAGATGATGAGATTTTAGAAGTTGAATCAGCTGAATTTGCTCCATGGGATGCTGATAAAAAAACTGTTTTAGTAACTCTTGGTGAAGAATTAAAGAGTGGTAAATTATATAAATTAACTTCTGGAGATGATTCAGTTAACTTTGGTGGTAGAAATAAAGATGAAGCTGCTCCTGAAGTAACTAAAGTTGATGCAACAAAATATAATCAAGTAGTAATTACATTTAGTGAACCAATTCAACTTTCATCATTAGAATTAGATATCTGTCAAGAATATGATTCTAAGAAAGATTTAGAAGTTCTAGATATGGAATATGATGGTAATGATACAATTGTATTAACTACTGAAGATCAAGATCAAGAATTATATGTTGTTGATGTTAAAACAGCAAAAGACTTTGCTGGTAATAACATTGAAGAACCAGATGAAAAACCTTCATTTGTAGGTGAACCAAGACCAACAGATGATATGAGAATCGTTCAAGCTTATGCTAATGAATATAATGAAATAGCAGTTAAATTTGATCAAAGTTTAACAGATGTAGATGCATCAATGTTCAAAGTATATGAAAGTAATGATGAAGATGAAGTTGTTGATGTTTTAGATGCATATGTAGCTACAAAAGATGATTATTATGGTGAGAAACAAATATCTGAGTTAAATGACAGTACTGTTCCAGAACAATATGTTATTTTAACAGTTACAGAGCTAGAAGATAATACATTATTTATAGTTGAAGCAAAAGATATGGTTTCAGAATGTGGAAACGATATTGATAAAGATTATGATACAATAAGCTTTGTTGGTGAATCAAAACCAGATACAGATTTCCAAGTAGTTAGAGCTAATTTTGTATCTAATACAGAAGTTGAAGTAATATTCGAAAGAAAAGTTAATGAAGATTTAGCTTCTGATATTGCTAATTATGATATATATGATGCAAATGATGACGATGAAAAGTTAAAAGTAAAAGAAGCAACAGTAAATGGTAAGAAAGTAACATTAAAGGTTGAATCCATGGATGCTGTTCTTTATGAAGTTAAGGTTTCTGACTTAAAAGATATTCATGGTAATGATATAGATAGCGATTATGATACTGTTTCTTTTGTTGGTGAAGAAGTAGCAGATGAAATATCAGCAATTGAAACTATCTATAGAAAAAATAATAATGATAATGAAATTATTGTAAGATTTGACCAAAATATTGGAGATAATGCTACAGATGTTGCATTATATAATATTAGTGATGATATTGGTATCCCATCTAAAGCTGTAAAAGCTAATGAGAATACTGGTGATAGCAGTGAATATAATAGAGAAGTAATTTTAACAATTCCAAAAACAACTACTGGTCATGTATATGAATTAACAGTTAGAAAAGGTATAAAAAATAGTGATGGTGTAGTATCAACTGATGAAATCACAAATACATTTACTGGTAGTGGTAGTTTAGCAACATTACCAAAATTTGGTGGTGTAGGTGTTATTGACAAATATACTCTTAGAGTATTTTTTGACAGAGATGTAACAGATAAAACTGTAAAAGGAAAAGTGTGGAAAAACGATCATATTATAGGTGATGTACTACAAGTAAGTAAAGATGGAAATAAAACTCCAGATTTCTCTTTAGGTGGTGCTTATGCATATAAAGATCCAGAACGTGATAATGCACTTATTATTAGATTAACAAGTGCACAAGTAAACACTTCAGGATATTCTTTTACTTCTGCTTATTGTACAGATAATGGTAATATCTATAAATTAATCGGAAATGTTGATTATATATATCATGATGGTGACAAAAACATTAGAAACTTCAGCTATAGTGATAAAGATGTAGCAAATCCAAAAGTAAAATATGTTATGGCTTTAAGCAATAATGTTATTCAAGTTACTTTCACTGATGCAGTTGATTTTAATGATGACTATTCTGCTTTAAGAGTATTTGCAGTAAAAGGTGAACCTTCAAATGAAGAGGCTACAAATGTTCATAAATTATTGATTAATAGTGCTACTACAAGTGATAATGTTGTTTACAGAATGAAATTATCAGGTAATATGCAAAGTAGTTACTATGATGGTTCTAAAGCATATTTCTATATGCCAGATACTGCTGCAACTGATATGTCAGGTTCAGTTCAAGTAAAAGATTCAACATCAAATGACTATCAATCTGTTGAATTTGGTGCAAAATATAAAGAAATAGAAAAAATAAAATCTTCAAGTGTTTGGGCTAATATGCCTAACAACAGAACAATTTTAGTTCATTATCCTGAAGCTATGGATGAAACAGATGTAAAGGCTGTAAGTAATTATGAAATAGTAAAATCTGATTATTCACATATAAGCATTGGTATAGATAATGCTATTTATAACTCATCAGATAATACAGTTGAATTATTCCTTAATGATGCTATTAGTAATATAAATGGTGTAAATAGTTTCTATTTAGCTATTAGTCAAAACGTTCATAATGAATTAAGAGATAATCAAATTAAAAATGAACATTCAACAACTAATGGAATAAATGGTATAATATTTAGATTTGCACAAGCTAAAGAAAAAGATGCTCCAGATGCTCCAGTTATTGATGAAGTAAAAGCAAACGATGACAGATTATCAATTGAAATTAAATTTGATAAAGACGTCAAGTTTATTAATTCAATAACTAATGATGTTTTAGTTAATTATGGTGTAGTAACTTCTGGTACTGACTTAAAGCAAATGGTATTAGACTCATTAACAATCAAAGCTGCTTTTGTTAACGATAATGTAGTAACAGTTGGTAATAATACTTCACCAGATAATTTCAATGATTACATTAAGAGTGTTAAGGTTATATCTGAAGATACATTAAAAGTAACATTTAATGATGATTTAACTGAAAATACTCAAGGTAAAGTTAGTACTAAGAATGATAGTGGAAAAGTAAAAATTGAAGCTAGAGATGGTGCAATTGCTAAGACTAATTCAGATGCGAAAGAAGTACCATTTGGTGTTGCTCCTTCAATCTATAAAGATTTAAATGCAGCTGAAAAAACTACTAGAGAAGCCGTAGAAATTTTTGAAAACGAAGTAAAGGCTACAAATGTAACAGAGTATGATGCTTTATTTACTAAATATGAAAATACAAAAACTACATTAAATAATTTACCTGATACTAGTAGTATTAAAGAAGAATTAAATAATAGCTTTAATACTAAAAAAGAAGCTGTAATTGATCTTCATAGTTATTCAGAAGATTTAAAACTTACTGTTGCAGAAGATTTATCTGATTCAGATAATTTAACTGCTGCAAAAGCAGATGAAACTCTAGCTAAACATGTTATTACTAAACTTGGAGAAGATGTTGTAGAGGAAGATTCTAATGCAGTTACAGAGGCTAGTGGATATATTACTGCTATAGATGCATTAATTGCAGCTGATGGAGAAATTACAATTTATAATAATGCTGTTAGTAATGCTGTTACAAAAACAGTTACTGCATTTGAAAACATTAATAATACATTAGAAGCTTTAAAAGGTGCTGAAGAATTTGATTCATTAAATGAAGCTACAAAAACATCAATTAATGGATATAAAGATGCAGAAGCTATTATCGCAGATATGGTTAATGGTGGAGAAAATCTATTAACTATTAAAGTATCTGATGATTCAAAAGATGTTATAACAGTAAAATTCGGTGCTGAAGAAGAAGTTTGGAATTTGAATGATGAAAAATTGACTGTAGAATGTAGTCCAAAGCTTGAAATAAATAAAACTGACGGTAAAGTAACTGCTACTGATGCTGTTACAGAAAACACTGATGGACTAAATATAACAGTAAAATATGCTGATTTCAATATTCAAACTACTGCTACAGTAAAAGTAACTTTTGAGGGAGAGACTAAAACAGTAGAAGTTACTCCTAATAATACAGAAGTAATATCTGAATAATAATAATAATTTATTAATCGAAATATTATTAGTAAAGGGGCTACAAAAGTAGCCTCTTTTACTTTAACTACCAAACTTGACTAAAATATAATATTGAACTAAAATATATTTATATTATTTGTTATGAAAGGGGTATTAAGGTGAGGAAGAAAATATATAAAACGACTATAAGTATTTTACTTATGATAATATTTGTTATACCTAATGTAACATTAGCAGTAGATGATGAGACTAATCAAGATTTTGGAGATGCTTTATATACGCTCAAAATATTGAGAGGTGATGGGAAAGATTATAATTTATCTGGTCAGTTAAAACGTTCAGAAGCAGCAGCATTTTTAATAAGACTACTAGGAGTAGAAAAAAAAGTTGTAGAAGATAAAGAAAGATATATAATTGATAATTTTACAGATGTTGATGGAGACCAGTGGTATTCATATTACGTTGGTTATGCATATACAGCAAAGCTTATAGACGGATATGATGATAATACTTTTAGACCGGATGATTACGTTTCAGAAAAAGAATTTGTTAAAATGGTTTTGAGTGCTTTAAATTATAGACAAGGAATAGATTATGAATGGGATAATATTTATCAATTTGCTAATTCTATTGGTTTATTAGATAAAACATATAAATACAAGAAAGAGGATAATAATAATTACCTTAGAGAAGATACAATAAATTTGATGTACCAATCATTAAATATAAAGATAAATAATTTAGATAAGAATATTACTGAAAAGTTAATTGATAGAGAATATATTACTATATATCAAGCTCTTGAAGCTGGTGTTTTAGTAGATGAGGTAAAGACAGCTATAGAATCAGCAAAAGGTATAAATGCGAATACTATTAAAGTTACATTATCAGAAGAAATAAATGAATTATCAAAAGACAATATTAAAATATATGAAGAAGAAGAAGACAAATCAGAAAAATTAAATGTAAAATTTGTTGAGACTAATAAAAACGTAATAACTATTACTACAGAAAAGCAAACAGGCACACAATATACGCTAGAATTAATAGATGTGGAAGACTTAAATGGTTTTGTAACTGAGAGTGTTAAGTCAGATTTTAAAGGTTATGTTGAAAAAGTAGTAAAATCTGATTATTTTAAAATTTCAAGAGTTAAGGCAATAAGTAAAAATGTTATTAATGTTTATTTTACACAACCAATAACAGAAAGTGCAACTCTTCCAATTTATTATTCCCTAAAACAAGGTAAAAAAACTTTGACTGAAGGGGACTTTAAAGATTTGGCTGTTTCTCGTTTAACTGATGTTAATAATGGAATTAGTATATTTCTAAAAGATGATAGTTTACAAGAAGGATTAGAATATACTCTAGCTATTAGTGGTAAGTTAACAAGTTATTATACTGTTAACTTAAATGATGGTTCAGGAGATAAAATGACATTCATGGGCACAGAAAGTGCTAATCAACAATTACATATATCAAATGTAGAGACAGTAAATAATGACTGTATCATAGTTACTTTCAATAAAGATATTGATGAAATAACAGCAACTGACGAATATAATTATAAATTGAAAGACAAAGATGGTAATTATACAATGGATAGTGCATTACGTGCAGTTTTAGTAGGTAGTGGTCAAGATAGATTAAGAAAAGTAAAGTTAAAATATGTAAATATTGAAATGAAAAATGAATATATTTTAACTGTGGATGGTGTAAAAGATAGTTTTAAACAGATGAAAATAAAAGAAGAAAAATATCCTATATATAGAATAAAGGATAATGAATTTGATATTAAAGTACAACATGTATTACCTGAAAATGGTAATATAGTTAATGTGTATTTTTCTGGAGATATCTCAACAGATATATATAATGCTGATTTTTATATTGATGGTATAGATGTAGTAGAGAAGAGATATTCTGCTGATGAATCTAATAAGGTAGTGTTATTTGTTGATTCAGAAATGCCACTACAGAATAATGTTAGTTATACACTTAGAATCATGAATATATGTGATGAATTCGGAGAACCATATGACAAAACTTTGGAAAAAAGTTTTAAGGGATCAGCAAGGGAATTCGGTAGTATAAGTATGTCTGAATGTAAATTTATTGGTGAAGATACAGTATATGTTAGATTTAATAAATATGTTAGTTCTAATTCTAATTTTGAATCACAGTTCAGACTTATAGATAAAAATAGTGATAAAGAAATAGAAGCTTCAAATGTTACATATATTAGTGACAATGAAGTTGTTGTAGATTTTAGTTCAACTAGTAAGAATAAATCCTATAAATTAGTTATAGACTATATAGAAGATTATTCCGAGCAGTTTTCAAATTCTGATTTAAGAAGAACAGTAGAGCGTAATAGGTAAATAATAAAATTAGAACAAATATAACAATAATAAATATCCTTATAAGCTATTCTTATGAGGATATTTTTCTATTGACCTTATCTGACATAATGGTATAATTTAACATAGTAGAGTATTTATATTTATCATATATACCAAAAATCTTTTTTATTTATATATGGTATTAATAATTAATGAAGGGAATTGATAAGAAAATGAAGCCAATAAAAAATATATTTTTAAGTTTATTAGTTTTAGTAATAATAACGGTTAATGTTGATAGCATTAATGCCAAGACAATGGATAGCAACGAAATCCAAGTTTTATCACAGTTAAATATTTTAAAGGGTAATGGTGTTAGTTTAGACTTAGATAGCAAATTATCTAGAAGTGAAGCTGCTGCTTTTATAGTTAGATTATTATGTGAAGAAGAAGAAGTAAAAGATAACAAAATTAGATATTGCAGAACTAAATTTTCAGATGTTCCGGAGGATATGTGGTATGCGCCTTATGTTGGTTATTGTACAGAAAATGACATTATCGACGGATATGATACACATACTTTTAAACCTGATGAAAAATTAGGAGAAAAAGCTTTTATTAAATTAGTTTTAGGGGCATTAGGATATAAATATAATAAAGATTTTACATGGGATGAAGTTTTTAAAAAAGCATATGGTATAGGATTATTAGAAGATAACAAATATTATAGTAATGAATATAAAGAAGATACAAATTATACTAGAGGAAAAGTAGCTAGTATATTATATACAGCATTAGAGTTAAAAAATAATAAGACTAAAATAAAAATAATACAGAATTTTATTGATAACAATTATATTGAAAAAGATGAAGCAGAAGATCTTAAATTAATAAATGATGAGATAAAAACAGAAATTACTAAGGTTGAAACAACAGGTTCTAATATACTAAAATTAACCTTCAATGAAAAAATTCTTCCATTTACAGAAGAAAATATTTTAATATATGAGACTGATAATACAGCAAATATGCTATCTATAGAGGATATAAGTAATGAAGAGACTACTAATACATATATTATAAAAACATCTGATAATCAAAAAATGGATGAAGAATATACTGTTCTATTAGATAGAATTGTAGATACTAAAGGTAATGCTTCAGACTCTTTTAGTGAGATTTTTATGGGTCATAGAGAAGACGAGGTAAAATCAGATTTCTTTAGAATAAGTAAAGTTGAAGCTATAAGTAATAATGTTATATATTTATATTTTACACATCCTATTAATGAAAATGCGTTACAATCAGCTTTTTATTCCGTTTCACAAAATGGTAATGAGATTATTGAAGGTACCAATAATAACATGCTTATAAGCAAATTAAATACATGTAATAATGGCATTTCTATTTATCTAAAGAGTTATACATTTGAATCAGAATCATATATTCAACTTGATGTAGACGGAAGATTATCTAGTTTGTATGGGGTGAAACTGAATGATGGAAAAGGAGATAAAATTAAATTTAAGTCTTCAGTTGAGAATAATGAAGTATTTACAGTTGATAATTGTACCCCAATAAATAATCATACAGTACAAGTTAACTTTAATAAAGAGGTTAATCCATTAATTGCAAACCAAGTATTTATGTATTATGTAACAGATGAAGATAATAATCCTATTAAAATAACTAAAGCAGAAGTTGTAAATGAAGGAAGTAGAGCAGGAAAAGCAGTTAGATTAACAACTAATTCAAGTATTATATATAAAGAAAAATATAAATTATTAATTAACAATATGTCTGATGTAACAATGCAGTTTTCTATAACATTAAAAGAATTTTCTTTTATCGGAGGCTACTATAATTCAGATGATATTGAAATTGATGCGGTAGTATCGCTTGATAATAATACTATAGCTGTATATGTAAGTGAACCTTTAGATCAAAAATATACTGAGTCAGTAGATAATTATATTATAGAAGGTGTTAGTGACTATTCATACTTGGCAACACCAACAGCTGTATATTATGATAAAAAGAAAAATGCTAACATGTTTAAGTTATACCTACCAGATGATAAGAAGCTTACAAAATCACATAGATATGATTTTACAATAATATCATTGAAAGATACATTAGGTAATACTCAATCATATGACTTAACAAAACAATTTAAACATACTGCATCAAAAGATATTAAACTAAGTATAAAAGAAGCAACATATATAGGTGATAATACTATAAAATTAAGTTTTAATAAGGAAGTAGCTTTTGACATTAATAATATACTTACTACTAATTATACATTAGTATACACAGAAAATGGGATGGAGTATAGTAAAATACCACTAGGTGCTAACTATATAAATCCAACTACTATAACATTGAAGTTCGATACTTTAGATATGGAAAAAGAATATAAAGTTGTTTTTAAGGAATTAATTGATTACGGTAATAATGTAACAGAAAATACTGAAGATAAAAGCTGTGCTGTTAAGAACGGTAATGAGTAAAATACTAGTATAAGTATCATTAATAGCAAAAAAATGGGCTTATCATCTAGGTAAAAATAACCTAGATGACATAGCCCATAAATATTTATTGTAGAATTTATTTAGAAACAAATTTTACAGTTTTATCAGTATTTACAGTTCCAACTCCAGCTTCATCTTTTATAGATGAACCGTCTTTGATTGAAACTGTTACCATGTTGCCTGTAGTAGTTTTTTTATGTGTTATTATAAATGATTTACCATCTTCTAGAGCTTTAACGTTAGTAACATCTACTCCAGTAAGAGCGAATACTTTAGATTTTCTACCAGTCTTAACGCCTGTTACAATTTCAGAAAAAGTAACTTTTGTTTGAGTGTTAGAGATAGCTACTGCACTTGCTAATTCTGGATCTTTGTTTTCTTTTGTTATTGAAGCGAATTGAGCTGAGTTATCATCTGAATCCATTACTAATCCGTTGTTATTGCTTATTTTACTTGCATCTACTTCAACAGTATATACAAGTCTGCTGTTGAATGGAGTTTCATTAAAGAATACTCTTAGTGTATTACCGTTTGTTCCTTCAGCTCTTACTAATTTATCTTCTGCGTCTACTACTTTACCGTTTTGTTTTATAACGATATCATCTTCATTAGCAGAATCTAATAATGAGTTAATAACTTGATCGAATCTTATATCAATTGTATTTTCATCAACAGATACTACACCTAAGATCTTAGGACTAGTTACACTACTGTTGATTCCACCAAATAGAGCTTCATTTCTTTCATCAGTTGTATCTAGAGAATCAATACCAAGAGCATCTTTGATTTTGTCAGCTACAACTGTTACAGTATATAGATTACCTGATTCAAAATTAGCGTCAGTGTAATATATAGTTACATATTTCTTATCTTCACTTACGATAACTTTGTTAACTTTTCCATCAAATTCTTCGTCATCATCAGAAGGAGTAATATCAAAGTCAGTCTTATCAAGTTCACTAATTACGCTGATTGCTTCAGTGAATGAAACTTTTAAGGTTTGGTTGTTAAGTAATACAGCAGATTTTACTCTTGGAGCTTCATTTTCTGTTGTTGTTCCTGCAAATAATGCTGAGTCGTTAGTACCTTTTACAATTTCATTACCTGTAGTATCATTAATTTCAGAAGCTGTTACTCTATAGATAACACCAGATGACATAGTAGCTTCGTTGAATTGAAGAGTTACAGTTTTCTTGTCATCATTAACATCTGCTGCGAATGGATAAACAGCGTCTGCAATGTGATTAGGATTATTCTCATCTTCTTCACCTGTTTCAACAGTAAATGTGAAGTCTGAAGGATCTACAGTATCTTCATCAATTTTTTCATTAAATTTAACTACTACAGTGTTGTTATTGATAGCAACTGCTGAGCTTAATTTTGGAGCAGTTCCATCAGCTGTACCAATACCAGCGAATTCTGCTTCATCATAATCTTCATTTATAACATTTCCACTTAGATCTTTTACGTCTCTAACTTCTACAGTATATATTTCTGAAGATTGAGTACCAGTTGTTAATACCCATACTGAACCGTCAGTTTCTACAGTATCTTTTACAACTTTTGTTGGGTAACCTAAATCTTCACCAAAGTAGTAGTTGTAAGGTATGCTAGCACTTATTTCATCCATTGGCTTATCAAAAGTTACTTTAACAGTTTTATTATCAACTGCAATAGCGCCAACTACTTGAGGTTCAGTAGTATCTTCATCTAATCCTGCAAATGATCTAGAATCATAATCTGAGTCAATTTTATTACCAGTTAGATCAGTAATATTAGATACAGTAACTTCATATAAATGTCCTTCTTCATGTACAGATGTAGTTAATACTACTTCGTCACCTGAAGTTTGCTTTTCTGCTTTTAATATGTCTAAACCTTCGATTTCATAGTTAGCAATGTTTTCAGCTGTTACTTTATCTACTTCTTCATCAAAGATTAATTTAACAGATGTATTAGTTAAGCTGTAAGCATAATTTAATTTTGGATCTGTTTCATCTTTTGGAAGACCAGCAAATAAGAATTCATCATAATCAGAATCTATTACGTTACCAGAAACATCTTTAACATTTTTAACTACAACTTCGTGGATAGTTCCTACAGATTGTGATGTAGTTGTTAATAAAACTTGGTTTTTCTCTGTTTGTCTTTCTGCTTTTAATACATTAAGACCTTCGATTTCATAGTTAGCAATGTTTTCAACAGAAGCTTTATCCATTTCTTCGTCGAATGATAATTTTACTGTTGTATTAGATAATGCTACAGCAGAAACTAATTGAGGAGCAGTTTCATCCTTTGGAAGACCACCAAATTGGAAACTATCATTATCACTATCTATTTTATTACCTGATAAATCAGTTACGTTAGAAACTTCTACTTCATAAATAGTACCTTGTTTTTGAGATGAAGTTTTTAATATAACTACAGTTTTGATTGAGTTATCATCTGCATCAACATCGTATGCAGCACTTACTACGTCTAAATCGTTTATGCTATAATTTGATGCATCAATAGCGTTAACGTCTACTTCTTCACTGAAGTTCAATTGTACAGAAGTGTTAGTTAAAGCAACAGCTGATAATAATTCAGGTTTTTCGCTATCAGCAGCTTTTGCAACGAATTTGTATGATTCACCATTATAAGTAAGAGTATATAGGTGATTTTCTTCTAATTCTTCAGTTGCAAGTCTAACGATTGTATCATTAGTTCTTAATGAAGCACTTAACACGTCGAAACTTTCACCATCTTCATCAACTATATCAAATGAATCAGTAGATGGAACTAATGAAATAGCTTTATTAAGAGATACTTCTTGAGTTGTTGAATTTAATGATGATACTGAGTTGATATCTAATTTAGTAATGACGATAGGAACATTAAGTCTTTCGCCTAATGTAATGTTATCACCTTTAGATACAAGAGTTAATGCATCATATGTAAGAACTCCAAGTTTCAATACTTTAAATTCATCAGTTAAATTAATGTCACTTGCTGAATCAACTAATCCGATTTCTTCAGATTTTTCTGCTACAGTTTCCCAAGTGTAATCTTCTGGGTCGTCGTAACTTAAAACCATAAGTAAGATTTTTGCATATTCTTGAGAGTTGATTTCTTGGTAAGGTCTGAAAGTTCCATCAGGATATCCAACAATATTTAATTCTGGATGAGCTTTTACGTAAGCCATTAATCTTGCTTGGTAACCATTTTGACCTTCTGCATCAGTAAATGTGTCTTTACCTTCATAATCGAATGCTAACATATCATCTTCAAGACCCATAAGTCTAAGTAACATTACGACTGAACGATATCTAGTCATAGTCTTAGTACCGTCTATACCATGACCCTCACCTTTAATAACATTAAGTTCTTCCAGTTTGTCTAGTTTTGCTTGATCTGAAACTGTTGGTGCGGCAAAACTAGGAACAGTTGAAAATAGCATGAATGCAGCAAGTGCAAATGCCATAACTTTTCTCATTGCTTTTTTCATTTTTTTTCCTCCTTATTAAATTAATTCGTTAGTATCTTGAACAATCTCTATAGTACCAATAGAGTAGTTCATCTGTCTTTAGTTTGTTATAAGTTGTGAAAAAATGCAGAAAATGACAGTGCCGTGTCATTTCAATATGTATCAACTTATATTGTGATTACATAGATATTTACATATGCAATCATGGATTGGTTAGTATGTAGATTATGTAAATTAACCATTACATTAACAATTGTATAAGACAAAAATTAAAATATCAACGTGAAAAATTTACCAAAACTTATAAGTAGTGCCTATAATGGATTTAATTGAAATGTATTAAAACCATGATTTAATGGGAAAAATATAGGTTATGAGTTACTAAAAATGGAAAGGTATGGTGATAATATTACAAAAAATTTAATATAAGTGTTAAGTAAATAAAGTTAATTAGTTATGTTATTTTATAATAAATTTGCTAAAATTAAATAAAATACTTTACAATTTATAATTTGTTTGGTACAATTAAGTTACAATTATTACAGAAGTATTACAGGATGATTTAAAAAGTATTACTTGGAGGAAGTATTTATGAATGGAGCGCCAAAATATAAAGAACATATATTATTGAAGTATAGAAAAGAAATAATATTGATTTTTTGCTCATTATTGATATTCTTTACAATAGGTAATGTATTTATTTCTAATAAAATTGATACTAATGCAATAGCCACAGCTAACTCATATAACGTAGTATATGATGGGAAAAGTATGGGTATTGTCATAGATAAATCTGTTGCTGATGAAGTATATCGTGTAGCGAAAGCAGAGATAAAAGACGAAAATGGGGAGCATATGAAGGTTGGTAAGGAACTCAAATATTATCTTGAATATGCTGAAAAAGAAGATATAACTACCAAAGAAACATTACTTGATAATCTAAGAAGTGCTTTAGCTGAAGATAAAGAATCATTTCAGGTAAAAGGCTATTTCCTTAAAATAGGTGATGATTTTCAAGTAGCATTAAAAGATGAAGACGATGTTAAGGAAGTATTGAAAAATGCTCAGAGTATGTATGTTGCTCAAGTAGAAGGTTATGATATCAATCTAGTGAGAGTACCTTATACAGCATCAGTAAGAATGCCAGTGATAGTTAAAAATGAAAACTTTGATGAAGAAAGAGCATTAAGAACAGTTGCTGATGTTGCAGAAGATAATAATCTTGATTCAGATGACAATAAAGATGCAGAAACACCTATTGAGACAGTTGGTATATCTTTTGCAGAGGATATACAGATAGTCAAAGGGTTTGTAGATAAAGAAGATATAGCTGATGTTACTGTTGCTACTGAACTTATTACTAAAGAGAATGAAGAAGAAAAAGTATATACCGTTGCTAAAGGTGATACTTTATCAGAAATAGCACAAAAAAATGATATGAAGCTTACTGACTTGATGAAAATCAACCCAGGTATAGAAAAGCAGAAATTCATAAAAATAGGTCAGGAAATTATTGTTACTGTTCCAGAGCCAGAATTATCAGTGGCTTGTGAAGAGAAAATAGTATATACGAAGCCTATTCAATATACAGTTGAAAAAGTTGAGAATAAGAATAAATACACAGGAACTACTACTGTCCTAGAATATGGTACAGATGGTGAAATGCAAGTAACCGCTGTAGTAACAAAAGTTAATGGATATGAAAAATCAAGAAATATCTTAGAAGAAAAAGTTATAAAAGAACCTAAATCAAAAGTTATAGAAGTGGGTATCAAGCCATTCCCTTCAAAAGGTTCAACAGGAAATTTCGTATATCCTGTTGTCGGTTCTATAGTAACATCACCATTTGGTTATAGACGTGGAAAATTCCATCATGGTCTAGATCTTGGTGGATTACCTATAGGAGCAAGCATAAGAGCTTCGGATGGTGGAACAGTTGTGTTTGCAGGATGGAAGAGTTCAACATATGGTTATACAGTTGATATCGACCATGGAAACGGTGTTTTAACACGATATGCTCATTGCAGTAGAGTTGTTGTGAAGAAAGGTCAGAAAGTTTCTCAATATCAAGAGATAGCTAAACTTGGAAGCACTGGTAATAGTAGTGGACCACATGTACACTTCGAGATCAGATTCAACAATGTTGCTGCTAATCCAATAAAATATCTTGACTAAAAAATTAAAATGGACTCACCTTAAATTAAGTATTATTTAAGGTGAGTTTTTTTAATTCTAAAAGGAAAGACGAGGAGTAGCATTTTTCTTATCTAAAGGGTAAAAGGTTTATTTACATAATAGCCTTTATTTGGTAGAATAATATATATAAGTGACTTAACTTCCCTACCTTTAATTTAATGTAGGTAAATAAAGGGTTATAGGTTTGGTTTACAGAACAAAAAATATAGGATATTGAAGAGGGAAAGTTAAGTAATTAATTATTATATTCAATTATAGAGGGATGATTGAGAGGAGAGTATACATGTCGAAAATACTTGTTGTAGATGATGAAAAAGCTATCGTTGATATTTTGAAATTTAATCTTCAGAGAGAGGGTTATAATGTTATAACAGCTTTTAACGGGGAAGAAGGATTACAGATATTCGAGAAAGAGAAACCGGATCTGGTTTTACTTGATATTATGATGCCAAAAGTTGATGGGCTTCAAGTATGTAAGATCATTAGGAATAAATACGATACACCAATAATAATGCTTACAGCTAGAGCAGAAGAAGTTGATAAAGTGTTGGGGCTTGAACTTGGTGCAGATGATTTCGTTACAAAACCTTTTAGCATTAGAGAATTGATGGCTAGGGTAAAAGCTAATCTCAGAAGAACTGTATTAGATGCTAAAGATACGAAAGACATACATATAATGGATTTTGAAAATATGAGTATTAACATAGATCGTTATGAAGTTAAGATAGATAATAAACCTATAGCTCTTACAGTAAGAGAATATGAACTTCTTAAGTTCTTGGCAACCAGAAAAGAACAGATATTTACAAGAGAGCAATTACTTGAAAAAGTATGGGGATATGAATATTATGGTGATGTAAGAACAGTAGATGTAACTATAAGAAGACTTAGAGAAAAAATAGAAGAAGTTCCAAGCAAACCTAAGTTTATATTGACAAAAAGGGGAATTGGATACTATTTTAAAGGGTAGTCCAAGATTTAGGTGAGAGATGATAATGAAAAGCTTAAAATGGAGAATGGTCACTATATATGTACTTCTCGTGTTAATTGTTATGATTGCTTGTGGAACCATGATTGTCATGCGTATCAGTAATAATGCGTATAAAGAGATAGAAACGGGTCTTAAGAAATCTATATCTACCAGTATGGAAGCAATAGGAGAAAACAGTACCAAAGAAGAAGCCATTAGAAAATGGGAAGATGCTATAGGCGGATACAGAGACAGTGAAAGGAAACTTTATCTTCTTGATACTGATGGAAAAGTGATTTTTGCTGATAAACAGGGAAATAAAGATGCATATCTTACACCTATGGTTATGGCAGCTATCCAAGATACAAGTATACAAAAATTTGATAAAGTGTATGGAAGAAACAAAGATGATAAAAAAGAATACATAGGTTATGCAAGTCCGATAAAAGTTGAAAATGAAGTTGTTGCAGTCATATACATATTAGCTCCTTCAGAGCAAGTTAAGATTAATCTATACAGTACTGTTAGAATTATTCTTTTAGCTATTTTATTTGCTATAGTGTTATCCATTGTTTTTGGTTTCATGTTTTCCAACTTTTTGACAAAACCAATAATAGCATTGTCTAATAAAGCGAGGGATATGTCAGAGGGAGATTTAGATAATCCCATTGAAGTGTTATCTACGGATGAAATAGGAGAATTGACTAAGAATTTTAATATCATGGCTACAGAACTTAATCATAATTTAACTGAAATCTCCAGTGAAAAAAATAAGTTGGAGACTGTTTTCGCACATATGACTGATGGTATATTGGTATTTGATACTAATGGATTGTTGATACATAGCAATCCTGCAACAAGAAAATTAATTGGACTAGCTGATAAAAATTCTTTTATAGAAATATTTGGACAGTATTTAGATACAACCTATGAGAGGCTTCTAATGAATATAAAGGGGGGAATAAGGCAACATATCATAAGAATCAAGGAAAAGTATGTCAACTTGTGTTTCGCGCCTTATTTGGACCAAAACAAGAATATTATGGGTAGTATATGTGTTATCCAAGATATAACAAAACATAAGAAGCTAGAAGAAATGCAAAAAGAGTTCGTTGCCAATGTTTCTCATGAGTTAAGGACTCCTCTTACAACTATTAAAAGTTATGCAGAGACGTTACTTAATGGAGCTGTCGATGATAGACAGATTGCTTTGGATTTCCTTAATGTCATTAACTATGAAAGTGACAGGATGACTGCATTAGTCCAAGACCTACTAGAATTGTCCAGACTGGATAATAAACAAACCAAATTTTCTATGCAGTGTATTAATTTATCACATATAGTAGAAAGCAGTATAAGTAAGTTTCAGATACATGCTAAGAAAAAACAGCAGGAAATGGTATATAACAAAACTGATAATGATTACAAAATAATAGGTGATGCTAATAGAATTGAACAGGTAATTAAAAATATAATATCTAATGCCGTAAAGTATAGTAATGAAGGAGATTCCATAACTATCAATGTATATGAAGAAAGTAGTTATGTTGTGGTAATGATAGAAGATACTGGAATGGGTATACCTAATGAAGATTTAACTAGAATATTTGATAGATTTTATCGTGTAGATAAAGCCAGATCAAGAGCCATGGGAGGTACTGGACTTGGACTTGCTATAGCAAAAGAGATTATGGATTGTCATGGGGGACATATTAATGTTACCAGCGAAGTAGGTGTGGGCACTTGTTTTTATCTATACTTTCCGTATGAAGCATAGTACTTAATTAGTATATTGTTATGTAATAGTTAACTGGTTGTAATAATAATGTAATATTTATCTAGTATAATTGTATTAGAAAATAACTGTGTTGTACCTATATAGTTAGTTGCAATAAATATTATTTGGCATATATAGTATTATAGGAAAGTTTATTTTTTAATGTCCTTTAACTTATTATATAGGATAAACTTTAATAAAATTAGTTGATTTGAGATATAATTAATATAAGAAGAAGTTTAGAAAGAGGTTAAGCATATGTTTAAATCATTAGTAAGATCAATTAAAATATTGATAATCAGTGCATTCATTATTGTATGTATGCCTATAATTGCATGTGCGGCTCCTAAAGCTGATGGGCTTGATTCTCTAGATGGCGTAGAAAACTTAGAGAATACAGAAACTGAAGATGGTATCGTCAAAAGCTTTTTTGAGGTATTTTCCATAGACGAAAGGTATTTTATTTATTATGAACCTCACAATAACTCAGATATCAATGATATGAGTGATATGTATATTGGTTCAGAAAATGAGTCAAGTATCAAAAAAAGAGATATCAATTCTTTTACGTATCTCTATCTTAGTAAAGGTTTTGAGGAAAAAGATAATAATGATGAAGGTTTGAAATTACAATCTAGATTCATTGATGCGAAGCCGACATTTGAATCTACACATAATATTAAAGGTAACGGAGAAGAAGATACTCTTGTTGGTATAATGGTATATGATGGTTGGGGTGATGAAGGAAATCTTAATATTACTTACCAATCGGATTATCAGACCATTGGACCTTCTGGAATATATAATGAAAAGATTCATTTGAATACTATTGGTATCAATTATATATGTATAGCTGTCAAAAAAGATAGTGAAGTAGAATATAACATATATATGGTTAATAGAAAGAAAGAAGAAACAAAAGAAATTCTTGAAAACATAGAAATTAAATTTGATGGTGAGGATTCCACAAATCAACAAGAAGAGACAGAGATAGATGAAGAAATAATAGATGAAAATACATTCAATCTATTAAATTTGGCTGAGCCAAGTTAGTGAATAATAAATCATAGATTAATGGGTTGATTACCATGAAAAATAATATACTAAAAACAATTATATTAACAGTACTGATTGTACTTAGTTTATATCAGACAACAAGGTTATGGTTTGATGATTTGTCGGACCTTAACCTTTTTTCTGATATAATAAACTATAATAGTTATAAAGAAGAAGAAAAAGAGGAAGAGGGGTATTATTTCATTAAGCCAGATATAATGGCTACATATATTCCTCAACAAGAATATGTTCTAATAAAGAAAACTAATACCCAATTTCAAGATATTTTTAGTAACTCAATAGATTTTCTGAAAGCGATCATATCAAATGGAGAGATTGTAGATAAAGAAATTTCTCAAGAGACAATCTGGGATAAGACCAATGTATTGTTGAAATACCCATTCGTGATAGAATCTGATCTATTAGCTAAAGATCTTAATATTAAGAATCTAGATTTTGAAAATGAGATTGATAAGTTTAATGAAATCGTTATAGCACCAGCTATGATGGATAAATATGTGTATGCGTATTTCATAAATGACAATTATTATGATAATATAAGAGCATTGAAGATTAAAAGACGTGATATAGAAAAGAGCAATCAAAATTTAGTTACATTAATTAATGATAATGAAAGTAAACAGGTACTACCAGCTTTCATATCAACGAAAAATCTACATATTAAATTGTTCGATAATAATGTTCTTTTACCAGAGAAAGATTTGTTATATACGGATGAAGTGTATTTGAAAACACCTTTTTTTGTTGATGACAATTTGGATAGTGCCCAGTTGGAAGATTACGTCAACGGTTTCTTTAAAAACAACATAAAATGGAAATTAACTAATAAACAGGATACAGGTAAAATTACGTATACAGATGAAAGTGTCTTCGTTTATTATGACACTAAGGGTATTGTGGAATATATTAATAATGATATCCAAAACAGAAAAGACCTTTCTGTTATAGATTCTTATTATGTAGCTGAGAAATTTATTAATGAAAAAGATAAAATAATCAATAAGCAAGAATACTCATTAAGTGATTATAGTGAAAACAAGAATGAAAATATGACAACATTTTATTTTTCATATAAATATAATGATGTAAATATCAATATACCTAAGAGTTATCTAATTAGTTTAGATATGAAATATCCTATGGAGATAACTGTTATGGATGGTCAAGTTATTAATTATAAAAGAATGATATTGGAATTGGACGATTACATTAAACCGCCAGAACAGATTAATGTTGATTATATTAGTGTGATAGATAAGATGTTAAACAAATATCCAGATGAGAAAAGTATAGAAGATATGTATCTAGGTTATAAAATCGAGTATAATGAAATGAATATGAAATTGGAATGGACTATTATCACTGATAATAATATTATTTTCAATAGTGATTTATAGAACTTATAGTTATTATGGGTAATTTATAATAATAGTAGTTATTATCTATAAAAAGTAGGTGTAAACATGAATTTTGGTAGAATACTTAATATTTTTATTATATTGTTTTTAGTGGCTAACATAATTTTGTATGGTCTCTATGAACATGAAAGCAAAGAGGATTATACTCTGACTTCTGAAAAAGAAGTACTACTAAGAGAAGTGTTAGGGGAAAATAACATGTGCGTGTACTGTTTATTACCTGAATTCAGACCTATGGAAGTAATGGAGGTAAAACTAAGGAATATAGATGAAAATAAAATCAGAAAACAAATATTTGGTGATGTGAAAGTTACATTTAAAGGTTTGAAACAGCAATATAGCTATAAGAATGAAACGCTTACAATATGTAAAGGAACAAAAGAAGGTTTTATATATTATACTAATGATTATGATAAGCAGGTAAAAGAAAATTTCAATAAATCAGATATAGAAGATATTGGTAGCGAACTTATAAAAAAACTTACCACTGATAATAATTTAGTATTGACCTGTAGCCAACCAGATGATGATAATAAATATTTTCAATTAGAGTATAATGATTCTTTTAAAGGGCAAACTATATTTAACAATTCAGCTAGTTTAATTTTCTATGAGGATGGTAAAATCAATGGTATTGTTCTAAATGATTATGAGCCTATTAGATTTAAAGGTGAAAGTAAAGAAATATACCCTGTCGATGAAGTTTTGTATCAATTTATGCATAGTATCAGAGAAAAGGATAGTAATGAACTAATAAGAATTATGGGAATCGACATTGGCTATTATGTATCAGAAGAAGATATAACCAGTGAAGAAGATATCATTAAAGCCGAACCATGTTATAGGATAAGGCTTGGTAATAACGAGGTTCATTATATAAACGCCTACACTAATAAAAACATATCTTACAGAAAAAGTGAATTTGGTCAAGAAGATTATGAAAATTAAAGGTATCCAATTACTACTTTTACAAAATTAGTAAAGTGTGCTATAATTTATTTTGGTCAAAGCAAATTACGCAAATTAAACTAGATTAGACAATTTCTGAAATAAAATTATAATTATTAAAAAAAACATTTTACAACCCATTGTTGGGCAAGTTTACTTAAGAGAGGTGTAAAAGTGGAACAACTAGTGATAAGAGGCAATAGAAGGTTAACGGGGCAAGTTTTTATTAGTGGTGCAAAAAATGCAGCTCTTGCAATTTTATCCGCTGCAATTTTAGCAGATGATGTTTGTATTATTGAGAATGTACCATGTGTTAGAGACACTAAGATTTTATTGCAATCAATGGAACAACTAGGTGTACGTGTAGATTATATAGATGAACATAAGATTAAAGTAGATACTAGAAATATTCATAATGTAAAGGTTGATTATGATTATATTAAGAAAATAAGAGCATCCTATTATCTATTAGGAGCATTACTTGGTAAATACAGAGAAGCAGAAGTGGCATTACCAGGTGGTTGTAACATTGGTAGTAGACCTATTGACCAGCATATAAAAGGTTTTGAAGCATTAGGAGCAACCGTGGAAGTTAAGCATGGAATGATTGAAGCTTCTGCAGAGAGATTAGTCGGAAATAATGTATTTTTAGACCTTGTTAGTGTAGGAGCAACTATTAATATTATGCTTGCAGCTGTTTTGGCTGAGGGTACAACAGTTATTGAAAATGCAGCTAAAGAACCTCATATAGTAGATGTTGCTAACTTTTTAAATAGTATGGGTGCTAAAATAAAAGGTGCAGGTACTGATATAATTAAGATAAATGGAGTAAAGAAACTACATGGAACCGAATATATGATAATACCAGACCAAATTGAAGCTGGAACATATATGATCGCCGGTGCCATAACTGGTGGAGATGTAACAGTTAATAACATAATACCAAAGCATATGGAAGCTATATCAGCCAAACTTAGTGAAATGGGTGCTGTTATAGAAGAATATGATGAGTCAATTCGTGTTATAGCTAATGGACAATTGAAAAATATACATGTAAAAACATTGCCATACCCAGGTTTCCCTACGGATATGCAACCACAAATGACTGCCTTATTATCTAAAACATCTGGTACAAGTATAATGACTGAGAGTATTTTCGAAAGCAGATTCTCTTATACAGATGAGTTGAATAGGATGGGAGCTAATATAAAAGTTGAAGGCAATACTGCTGTTATTGAAGGAGTCAAACAATTAACAGGAGCAGAAGTCGCAGCACCAGACCTTAGAGCAGGAGCAGGACTTATATTAGCAGCATTAGGTGCAAAAGGAGAAACTGTATTATCGAATATTGAATATATTGATAGAGGTTATGAACATATAGAACAGAAATTCATTGATCTGGGTGCTGAAATGTTCCGCATCTCAGATAAACCGGATAAGTCAATGTTGAAAGTGGTTAATTAATAGAACGTATTGCAGTAACAAAAATGGACTTACTTATAAGTCCATTTTTGCTTTAAAAATATAATAAAATGGCAGAATGGATGATGTGATGAAAATTACAATAATTAGTGTGGGAAAATTAAAAGAAAAATATCTAAAAATGGCTGTAGATGAATACAGTAAGAGATTAGGTAGATACTGTAAATTGGATATAATAGAAGTTACAGATGAGAAAACCCCAGATAAGATATCTATTACCCAGGAAATATTAATAAAGAAAAAAGAAGGACAAAAAATATTAAGATATATAAAAGATAATTCCTATGTAATTGCATTAGAGATAAAAGGAGAGACATTGACATCTGAAAATCTAGCTAAAAAAATACACACTTTAGGTCTAGAGGGCAAAAGCAATGTAACTTTTATTATTGGTGGTTCAATAGGATTATGTGAGAATGTTTTGAAAAGAGCAAACTACCAACTTAGTTTTTCTTCGTTAACTTTTCCTCACCAATTAATGAGGGTTATATTATTAGAGCAGGTTTATAGGAGCTTTCGGATAAATGCTGGTGAACCGTATCATAAGTAATACGACTTGTCTGTAAATAGTTAAGTTATCCAACTAAAAGAGGTGATAGTGTGAAAAGAGTTTATTGGAAAAATGGCTATATAACTGTCTTTCCCAAGAATATAGAAGCAAATCCACATAAACATTATATGCTTCAGCTCTTTATAAAGAAGGATCATGCCCTTGATATGAAAATTGAGAACGAGACAATTACAGGGAAATATATTCTGGTGGCAAGTAACAGAACCCATGAATTAAAGGCATTTTCTAAGGTTGATTTATTTATGCTTTTTGATGAAACATCACTGATTGCAGAAGAGTTAAAAAGAAAATACTTAAGAGGGCAGTCTGCATGTTCGGTACCTCTTGATAATCTAGATGAAGAAATTGTTAAGTTTTTAGAGCAACCAAATGAGTTGAATTATAATCGCTATGAAACTAGTTTTTTTAATGAATTATTAATACAACACTGGGAATATAATATGTACGATGAACGTATTAAGCAGGTGATACAATTACTGGATGAATCACAAATTAATAATGAATCAGTGGAGGCAATAGCAAAAAGCATACAGCTATCATCTAGTTACCTTTCTCATCTATTTAAGGAAGAAATAGGAGTACCCCTAAAAAGTTATATGCTACTTGTTAAACTACGAAAGGCTTATTATTATTTGGCTTCAGGTTTTAATATTACAGATACAGCTCAGTTGGCTGGATTCTATAGCAGTTCACATCTTGCAGATGTAAATAAAAAAATGATGGGGATGTCAATGAGTAATGCAAAAGAGTATTTCTCACTTTGATAAAAAGGACAACATAAATAATAGCAGATTTATAGAAGCCAGATATTATGACCCATAGTATCATATATATAAAGGAGTGATTCATATGTATGATACTGAAAAAGTTGCAAAACCAATGATACCATTCATTGTATATGGTGTTCTGAAAGGGTACATAAAAAGACCTACCCTATTCATGGTGGGTACTTTGTTTTCCTATCCCAAATTCATGAAAAAATTCAAGCACCGATATCCATTGGACTTTTTGAAAACGGCTGCTTTTATGGCTCATTTATACAAAAGGCTACAATGTAAACTGGATAAAAATATAGCTTATGAAGTTACACGAGCTACATTTTTGACATCAGCGGCAGCTGTGATGCAGGCTAATTTTAGGTTCGTAGAAGCTGAAAGGAATTTTGATAATTTAGTAAAATATCAGCAAAAGACTCAGGCTGAAGGTATGACGAAAAATAATAAGATGGTGATAACTGAGCTAACCGATAAGAAGTATTGTTTTAAAGTGACAAAATGCATGTTTTTTGAATTCTTTTCTGAAATTGAAATGTCTGAATTAACTACTATTATGTGCTCTGTGGATAATCTTATTTTTAATACTTACTTGCCAAATCGTATAGTATTTAAAAGAGAGGTTGGAGCCACTATTGCTGATGGAGCGAGTCATTGTAAATTTGATATTATTTTAAAATAGATTAATCTAACATAATAAACTAAATCTTTAAAAAAATACTAGTTGCGACTGATACAGTGAAGTGTATCATAAATAAAAATATTTTACGTTACTTTAGCAAAGTATAACAGAAACATAATTACAAAATCAAATTAATGGTTTTACTAAATTATTGCATTTTTTAACAGATTAGATAAGGAGAATATTAAAATGGAATATATGGGTGATAGATATTACTGGAATAATAAATTTGAACAAAGAAATGATATACCATTAAACCCTGAAAAGTCACTAGTGGAAAATATAAAGTATCTTAAAAATGGTTCGGTTCTTGATGTGGCTTGTGGAGATGGTAGAAATTCGTTATTTCTTTTGCAGAACGGTTTTAAAGTAACGGGAGTTGATTTTAGTGATAAAGCCCTTGAACGATTGAAAAGATTTGCTAAGACAAATAAGTATTTCATAGAGGTAAAACAGGCAGACTTAATGAAACCTGATTCATTAGATGATATGGGTATATATGATAATATAGTAATCAATCATTATAGATTAGCAAAGCAACAGATTTATAATATTAAAAATAATTTATCAGATAAAGGTGTTTTATTTGTTTGTGGGTTCGGGTATAAACACAAGGTTGATAATAAAATTAGAGAATGTGATTTAATTCAACCAGAGGATTTTGAAGGTATAAAAGAATCATTTGAATTACTCAAGTATATTGAGAATGAAGATGAGAGAGGATTTTTCACAACTTATATATTTCGTAAAAAATGATGTGATCAGTAATTATAATAACGTACTATATATGAATGTTGTTTTGTATATTTCTGGGCTATATTTGTTGTTAATGAGAAAACTAAAAAACATGTTGCTTAGCAATATTGTATAGAAAGGATTTGTAAAAATGAAAGAAGAATATAATGAAGCCATAGAGTTATTTTTCTCAAGCCTGGATGATTCTATGATGGAAGAGATTATTGATATTTATGAGAGTGGTGACAAGGAAAAACTCAATGTATACCTTGATAATCTTTCAATAGATGTACCTAAAAAAGAATTAATAGAATGTCTTTCAAAGATTAATGAAATGAAATTCATGATGAGAGAATTCGATTAATCACTTACTAATCCTAGAACTAAATTCTTAATTCAAATTTCTTTCATTAATTTACCCTCTAATTCTTTATGGTTATCTAATAATTCTATTATATGGACTAAGATATGGCAAGATATAGAATTCTATTTTTAGCAGTAATTCTTACTTAGATTATGGATAATTTATTAAAAATATTAATTAAAAATAATATGCTATACATTTCAATACACCAATTGCAAAGAATATCTTAAAATTCTTTGATATAATTCTTACAGGAGGTGAGGTTATGGATTGGCAGAATCGCATGAACCAAGCTATGGAATACATAGAAAACAATCTTTCCAACAAGATTGATTATTACTTAGCGGCTCAATTTATGAATTGCTCTGAATGGGAGTTCCGTAGAATGTTTTCCTTTCTTGTTCAGATTCCATTATCTGAATACATTCGCCGTAGGCGATTGACTGTGGCAGCTATGGATATCCAGAATGGAGAGAAGATTATTGACATTGCACTGCGTTATGGATATAAGTCCCACGCAGCTTTTTCTAGAGCATTTAGCCATATGCATGGGATAGCACCATCTTTGGCTCGGGACAAGGGGGTAACGCTTAATCCTTTTCCACGCCTAAACTTCAAATTAGTTTTAATGGAGGGTGTTGCTGTGAAGAAAGATTCTAATGTAAGGACAAATATCATTGGCAGTGGTGAGGTTGGCTACGCTGTTTCGGTTAAGATGGACAAGACTATTGTCCATAAGACAAACGAGTTTTTCTGGAATTTCAAAGGGAACAATGTTATAGGTACAACTGCGCTTCCGTTATATGGTGCATTTGTTTCAGAAGAAAAGTGCCAACTCTTTGGTGATGTAAAAGGGAAAAAAGTACTAGAGATATGTTGTGGAACAGGTCGTTCCTTGCAGTATATAGGAGAACGCAAAGCATCTGAATTATGGGGCATAGATATATCAATAGAACAGATTGAAAAGGCGAAGCAGCATTTGGCATCATGCGATATTGCAGCAAAATTGATTTGTTCCCCTATGGAAGAGGAATGTGGAATACCACAGAATTATTTTGATTTTGTCTATTCGGTATATGGAATAGGCTGGACAACTGACCTTGAGGGCACTTTTTGCAGGATTGCCTCTTATCTAAAAAAAGATGGTGTGTTTATTTTTAGTTGGTCTCATCCCATACATAAATGTGTTACATCTGAAAATGATATGCTTGAATTCAAAAAAAATTACTTTGATGAATCTTGGTATTCTGTATCAATTGATGGAGGTGTATTATCTCTATCAGATCGTAAACTATCAACTTATGTGAATGCTCTAGCTAAAGTAGGATTTGTTATAGAACAAATGATTGAACAATCAGATGATGAAATTCTAAAATCCAATGACAGTGATTTTGCACAAAAGGCAAAAATGCTTCCTGTAACTTTTGTTATCAAGGCGAGAAAGATGTAAAAACTATATTTGGATGATGTATAGTGAATATATCATAAGTAATGATTATTTATAAATTATATGAGGGGGTAATAATATATGATTATTGAAAATAAAGAAATAGAAGGCAAAGAAATAAAATGGATACTTCGTTGTCCAACAAAAGAAGACGCCTATGAATTGTCTAAACTAAGAGTTCAAATTGATGGAGAAACAGAGAATCTTGATAGGGAACTTGGAGAAGCTTTATTGACACCAGAAGGATTTGAAAAAATTATTTATGATGATTTAATGAGAGAACGAAATATTTTCTTAGTTGCAGAAGTAGAAGGTAGAATTGTTGGATTTTCTCGTTGCGTAGGAAATGAGCTAAGTAGATTTCGACACAAAGCAGAATTTGGGATATGTATAATGAAGAAGTATTGGGGTTATGGTATTGGTAAAGTACTCTTAGAAAATATTATAATGTGGACAGATACTGTTGGAATTGAAAAGATCTCACTCAATGTTGTACAGACTAATACGAAAGCAATCCAATTATATAAGAGATTTGGGTTTGTAGAAGAGGGAATATTATTGAATGACCGTATTCATAAAGATGGTAATTATTATAATACAGTTGTAATGGGAAGGTTGTCAAAGAATAGATAGCAGTTTAATACCAATAATTTCAAAACTGCCGTCGCATACAGTAGGTGAACCGTACCATAAGTGATGATGGTTAGACGAAATATAGGTTAATAATATAATTTTATAAAATAGAATTATGAATGGGGTAAATATGTCAAAGGGAATAATTGTATTTGGTTTAAATGGTAGTGGAAAATCTACATTAGGAAAAGAGTTAGCAAGTGCATTGGGCTATAAACATATGGATATTGAAGACTATGTTTTTTTAAAATCAGATATTCCATATATGAAGCAACTCACAAGAGAAGAATACTTGAGTTTAATGCTAAAAGATATAAGAAAACATGATAATTTTGTTTTATCTGCTGTTAAAGGAAATTTTGGTGAAGAAATATCTTCACTATATAAGCTTGGAGTTTTTATAGAAGTGCCATATGATATACGAGTTAAGCGAGTAGAGCAAAGATCAATAGATAAATTTGGAGATAGAATAAAAAAGAATGGTGATATGTATGAATCAGAGAAGAGATTCTTTGAATTTGTTAAATCACGTGATATTGAAAGTGTTAAACATTGGTCAGAAACTTTGAATTGTCCTGTAATTCAAGTGGATGGGACAAAAGATATTTGGGAAAATGCAAAATGGATTAAAGAAGAATATTTGAAGATATTAAGTCGCTAATAAGAGATATTTAAGATTTAATTAAATGAGATAGGAACAACTTATCTTTAGTAACACTCTACATAGGTTGAAACGTAATTGCCGTGACAAAGTAAACATATAAATTGGATAAACCAAAGATTGAACAAATACATTTCTCATATCCTAATTACTGGATATTGGAAGGAAAGTTAGATACAAGTGATTGAGTTTCTGTGTTAATTTACCAATATAGTATCTTAAATGTTACATAAATGTTAGTTATGAAGGCAATATGTAAGGTAATTGAATTGTGAATAGAAAACATAAAGTATATAATTTTCTTACACATAAGGATTAAGGAGAACCAATAAGTTCTACACACTGGGAATAAAATTATTAATAAGAAAATCACAGGGAGGTAGAAGTGAAAAGAAAAATTTATATTTTATTGTTATCACTTATAGTATTAATCACACCTTTCTTCTATAATTACAGTTATTTGAATAAATGTAGTGATATGAAAGAATTGGCTGTATGTTTAGAAAGGGAAGTACCACAATTGCTAACTAAGTATAAAATTCCAGGTGCATCCATTTCTATAATTGAGAATGCACAAGTAGAATGGATAGGAACATTTGAAAATGAACGTATAGTCGACCAAAGTAAAATAGATAGAGATACTGTGTTTCAGGTTGCTTCAATTTCCAAATCCGTTACAGCACTTGGAATAATGAAACTGGTTGAGCAGGGGAAGATTGAACTTGATGCACCCATTGACAAGTACGTAACAAGATGGAAGATACCTGAATCAATATATGATATTAAGCAAGTCACTGTTAGAAGGCTATTAAGCCATACTAGCGGTTTATCTAATGGAGGAGGATATCAGGGGTACTCTCCATATAAGTCTCTTCCTAGTATAGAAGAGTCTCTTAATGGCATAGAAGGAAAAGCTAAACCAGTAGAACTTATCTGTGAACCATGCACGAAATATATCTACTCAGGTGGGGGATATCTATTATTACAATTATTGATTGAAGAAGTAACAGGTATTGATTTTAATGAATATATGAAAATACACGTATTAAAACCTGCACATATGACAGATAGTAGTTTTCAATGGGAAGAGTCTCTGCATTCCAGAACGGCGAAAGCATATGATAAAGATTTGAATCAGATACCCAACTATTTGTATGTTGAAGAAGCAGCAGCAGGATTATATACAACCATAGATGATATAAGTCAATTCCTGATATCTGAAATAAATAGTTTCAATGATAATGGTGTCGGGAATGTGTTGGATATGGAAATAATGAAGCAGGTATATACGCCAGTAATGGAAATCCCTAGTATACTAGGTAATGGAAAGGTCGCTTTGGGACATTTTATTGATGAGCCAAAAGCAGGTATAGAGTTAATTACTAATAATGGTTCCAATAGAGGATGGAGAGCTAATTTTACTATTAATCCCAATGGAAAAACAGGAATAGCAATATTGACTAATGGGGATAATGGCAATTATTTGATTAATGAAGTATTGGATACATGGTATGATGTTTCACTTAATGCAAAGAGCAACATCAGTAGAATACGATACTTAATTTTAGCTAGTACCTACTCCATTTCATTTTTTCTCATACTATGGTCAGCTATATCTCTATACTTATTGATGAAAGGAATCAGAAATGGTAGTCGAAAGATGACTCTGTTAAAAAACAAGTATACTCTTTTCTTGAAATGTTGTATATGTATCTTTTTAATGTGCTTCACTTATATATTTAAAAGCAACATATCGTCAATACTTAGCTTTGCAGATCCTAATATTGAGAATGTAATATTTATTGCTCTATTGATGAGAGTTGTAGTAGGAATATCACAGATTGTTTTTGGAAGAACAAGAGATATGAATGTAGATAGTTCAACTTAGAGTTAAATTATTAGTAATGAAATTAATTTATTGAAGAAAAAGTTTACTAACCATAATGAATATAAATAGATTAATAAGCATCCGTAATAAAATTACGGTTAATATTGTAAAACCATGTTAAATAGGTTATAATATTAATGAGGTGATAACTGTGTTAAAATTATTTGAAGTAAAAGGATTTAAGAATTTTGAAGAGAAAATTACATTAGATTTCTCTAATGTACGGGATTATAAGTTTAATAGAGAATGCATTAAAAATGACTTATTGAATACTATAATTATTTATGGGAAAAATGGTATAGGTAAATCTAATTTTGGACTTGCATTATTTGATATAGTTACACATCTAACTAATAAAAATATATCACCTGGGTTGTACGATTACTATATTAATTCAAATAAAACAGATAATAAGGTAGAGTTTCATTATATATTTCAATTTGGAACTGATGAAATTGATTACAGATATATAAAAGATGGAGACCAAAGTCTTATATATGAATGGATGGCTGTAAACTCTAAACAATTAATGGAATATGATTATAAGAATAATTCTGGTAATATAAATGAGCTACAAAGAATTGCACCTACATTAAACTGGAGGTTTTTGGATGGAGAATCAATTATAAAATATTTTATTAATAATTCTGCAATTGATAATAAGAATCCTCTTGATCAAATGATGAGATTTGTTTCAGATATGCTATGGTTTAGAAGTTTAGATGAAAATAGGTATATCGGTTATAAAACAAAAAGTAATGATTACTATAATTTTATTGATGATACAGAGACGCTTAATGAATTAAAACAATTTCTTAATAGTGCTGGTATAAAAGAAAATCTAATTGTTAAGGAAGATAATGATGGGAAGAAGAGATTATATTTTGATACGAAGACTCCATTACCATTTTTCAAAGTAGCATCGAGTGGTACAAAAGCATTATATACTTTCTTTTATTGGTACAAGACAGCTCAGAATATTTCTTTGTTATATATTGATGAATTTGATTCGTTTTATCACTATGAACTATCAGAAAGTATAGTACAGCTCTTAGAAGAAAGTGGAAGATTCCAGACTATTCTAACATCACATAATACTAATTTACTTTCTAATAGGATTATGCGTCCTGATTGTTATTTTATATTAACTAAAAATAATATCACTTCATTATCTAATGCAACGGATAGAGAATTGAGAGAAGGACATAATTTAGAAAAATTATTTATTAATGGTGAATTCGATGAATAATAAAAAGAAAATACTTCTTTTAGTTGAAGGTGCTAAGACAGATGTACGATTGATGGAACATCTATTGGAAATCTATAAGATTGATGTAAAACATGAAATAGTCTCTTATAATACTAATATATATACATTGTATAAAGAAATGTTTGAAAAAAATAATCCTGAGGATATAGATATTCTTCAGATATTAAAAGAGCGAGAGAATAATCAAGAAAAGAAAAAAATATTTGATGAAAAGTATACTGACATATTGTTGATATTTGATCTTGACCCACATGATAGTCAGTTTTCAGATATGAAAATTACCAGAATGATGAATTATTTTGTAGAGTCATCAGATATGGGGAAGTTATATATTAATTATCCTATGGTAGAAGCTTTTTACCATATGAAAGAAATACCTGATAAGGCATTTAATAATTATTGTGCAACGATGGCAGAGTTACAAGAACGTACATATAAAAAAAGAGTTAATGAAGAAAATCGCAATAGAGATTATAGGAAATTTGCATGTACACGTAAAGAATGTAATATTGTAATAAAACAAAATATTACTAAAGCTTTTTTAATTCTCAATAAAAAGTACGAAGATAACGTCTTGAATCATGCTGATATATTAGTTGCACAGCTAAAAAAAATGGTAAAAGATAATGAAGTTTATGTTTTATGTACATGTGTATTTTTTATTATTGAATACAATCCAAGGCTAATTAAAGAATAAAAATTATTAAATAGAACCGATAAGTATGGTTATATCAATAATAGCTATAAATTAATGATATAGCCATATTTTACATATTAAGATATTTTGAGACTACTAATAATATGATTAATATGAAATCACTATTGGTTTAGTAATAAACGATGGAAAGGATATAAGTAGATGAACAAATATGCAATACTAGCCAATCCAGGACACAATCGTATCTATTTTGATACTGCCCTGAAAATAGCTATATCGGAGATAGAAGCAATAGCCAAAGCTTATGATATGGAAATTAATGATATTGAAGAAGGAGATATTGGACTTCCCGCTTCAATAATTTTTAGCACTAATAGAAAATTAACAGATGAAGATTTTAGAGTGTTAGGATTTTCATCTATATATTACGCTTTATTTGAAATAGTAGAAGATTCTCTTCTTAGACCTATAGATATTCCTGATTTTCACACATTCCCTGAGAGCATGGTACAGATTCTGAAATACAATGGTAAAACAAACGAACAGTTCACAAGGCTTATGGTGAATCTTGCAATTACTGTATGTGGTACCAACAGCAAGAAAATTACATTGCTTGACCCTATGTGTGGTAAAGGAACTACATTATATGAAGGTTTTATCAGAGGGTTTGATGTTAAAGGTATAGAAATCGATGGACAATGGACTAAAGAGATTCAGACATATATTGTTAGATATCTAAAAGAGGGAAGATACAAACACAAAGTAGTAAAATCCAAACAAACTGATTCCAAAGGGAAAAAAATAGCGGATACGTTCGCTTTAACATCAGCAGCAACAAAAGCAGATTATAATGATAAGAATGTACAGGCTTTTCAAATATACAATTCTGATACAACATGTGCTAATCTTCTTATAAAGAAAAAATCATGTGATATTATAGTATCTGACCTGCCTTATGGAGTTCAACACGGAAGTAAAAACCACAAAGGATCCAAAATCTCTAGAAGTCCACTAGAGCTATTAAAGAGTGCCATTCCAGCTTGGAATCATTCATTAAAGATAAAAGGAAGTATGGTCTTGTCATATAATGAATTCACGATGAAGTATAGAGATGTGGAAGCGGTGTTATTGGAAAACGGGTTTAAGGTACTCAACGAATCACCATACAACAACTATCTCCATAGAGTCAATCAATCAATAAATAGAAATCTGATAGTAGCTGTAAAAGTAAATTAATGCTGTAAATGAAGGTTATAGAACTGGTTTGCAGAGTAAAAAGATAGAAGAAACACTATATTTTTATTCTGCAAAGCATATATTAGCTTACACTCATAAATAGAGTATGGTAAGTTAAGAATATAATATATAAATATATAGGATAATAATAGAATGGTTCAATTGTAAGGAAAATATTAATATAACAATATATACAAAATACTAAGTTGGGATGAAAATATGAAAGAAACTAACATAAGGATAAAACAAAAATATATAGATAAAATCAAAAAAGGATATCCGTTAATTGAAAAAGATTCAATAGTAGATATTGGCAAACTCCGTAGGGAAGGTATGATAATCAACCTTATAGATAGTAACAACAAATTTATTGCCAAAGGATATTTTGGAAGACAGAATAAGGGTAATGGTTGGATATTATCATATGATAAAAATGAAATAATAGATTATGAATTCTTTAGGAACAAGATAGAAGAAGCAATTAATTCACGTAAACATATGTTCAGGAATGAAGAAACTACAGCCTTTCGTGTTTTTAATGGTGAAGGAGATAACATAGGTGGACTGACTATAGATTATTATGATGGTTATTATCTCATTAATTGGTATAGCGAAGGAATATATATGTTCAGAAATCATATCTATAAAGCTCTTGAGGACCTTACTGATTATAAGGCTATATATCAGAAGAAGAGGTTTAGTGCCGGTGGAAAATATGTTGAAGAAGATGACTTCGTAATAGGAGTAAGAGGTAATTTCCCTATTGTTGTTAAAGAGAATGGAGTTAATTTTGCGGTATACCTTAATGAAGGAGCCATGGTAGGTTTTTTCATGGACCAAAGAGACGTAAGAAACATAATAAAAGAAAAATATGCAAAAGATAAAAATGTACTTAATACTTTTTCATATACAGGTGCATTTTCTGTTTTTGCTGCATTAGGTGGAGCTATGAAAACTACCAGTGTAGACTTGGCTAATAGAAGTCGAAAAAAGACAATGGAGCAATTTCAGATTAATAACATAAATACTGATGAGCAGGACATAATAGTAGAAGATGTTTTTAAATATTTTAAATATGCAGTTAAGAAGCATTTATTATTCGATCTAGTTATCCTAGATCCTCCGAGCTTCGCAAAATCAAAAAAATTCACTTTTAGTGCATCAAAAGATTATTCCAATTTATTGAAAGAAGCTATCTCAATAACTAATAAAAGTGGTATAATAATAGCATCTACTAATTGTAGTTCTTTTAATATGAAAAGATTTAAACAATTCATAGATAAAGCATTTAGCGAAACTTACAATAAATATGATATAATCGAAGAATTTTCTTTACCATGTGATTTTAGGATTAAACCTGAATATAAAGAGAGTAATTATCTTAAAGTCGTATTTATAAAAAAATTATAGTCAAATTAATTAAAAGGGAGGATATAGCTATGAATGTAAAAAATGAAGAAATTCTCAAAAATTATCTTAGCATCTATAATGAAATAAAATCAGAAATAGATAAAGATACTTCAAATGATACTATTAAAACAGTAGCTTTACTGTATTCTATATCTAACAAACCTTTTCAACTTGAATTATTTGATGAAATGAGTGAAAGAATAAAAAGCAAAGTAGGATTTTCTACTTTAAGTGGTGAACTAAGGTTTATAATATCTACAATTCTAATTATTAAGTATGAGTATCCTTTTACTAAGATAAATTATCTATTGGATAATATTAAATTAGTTGGCGAATTCGATTTATACTCTAAGTATAGTCTATTCATTGCTTTTATTCTATTAGATGAAAAGGATGTAAAAAAAAGATTAGAAGATTCTAGAAACATTTTTTATGATATGCAGGATAACCATTCTTTCATAACTGGTGAAGAAGATTATACTTTCTCTGTATTATTATCAGAAGCAGGTAAGAATAATTCTACTTTGATGGAAGAGATAGATTATTATTATAAGAATTTGGCTAAAGATTGCTATAGACGAGGCAATAATCTTCAATTATTATCCCATGTCTTGGCATTGGTTGTGACAGAAGACAAGAAAGATGTTGTTATAGAAAATTGTATAGCGATATATAAATCCATGAAACAGAAAGGATTTAAAATAAAAGGCATCATATATGCACTTATCGGACTTATGAGCGCGGTTATTTCAGAAGATATCGAGTTAGCTATAATAGAAATTAATGAAGTATTACATGTATTAAATAATACTAAGTATTTCAAGAAAAATAAAAGCTTTAATTTAGTAGTAGCAATTTTGATAGTAATTAACTTAAAAGACCAAGATAATCATACTCTATACTATATTGGGGATAATAAATTCAAGACCAATCTTCAATACTCTTTAATTGTAGCAATACTTTCTAAAATTATCTCTACAGATTCTAAGTAAAAAAAGAGAGTTTTACGTATTAGGATATTATAATTGAAATTAATAGATTATTTTATTGTAATATTAAAATCTATAAAAAATATCACTTGATTTTTTACTATATATAATGTACAATTTTTGTGAAATAATTATTAAAAACAACATAACATTCTTTAGAATTGGATATTATACTATTTCATAATGTAATTTAATTCATATTCTAGTAGTATTAAAAGTATATATTAAGTGGCTGAGTATAAATTTATTACAAGTTTGTATTATAGCTACTTATTTATGGAGAAAAATATAATTACATTACCAAATTATTATAAGTTGAAATTATTTATAGTATAATATATATTTAATATACGTAGAAAACGACATAATTTATTTGATAATTAGCAAAAAATAGGGATAAAGTCCTAATGAATGACTAATATATTATTCATTTGGAGAAGGAGCAATTATGGAAAGAACAGTATTGATTATAGAAGATGAAGTTATCATGAGAGATTTGATATCTGTGGCTTTTAGAGATAACGGGTTTCAAGTACTAGAAGCTGCGGATGGAGAAGAAGCACTAGAGATCTTTGAAGAAAATCCAATAGATTTAGTGCTTTTGGATATTGTTATGCCAAAACTAGATGGGTGGTCAGTATGTAGAAGGATAAGGTCGAAATCAGATGTAGTAATTATTATGCTTACGTCTAGAGATGATGATGAAGACCAGCTTCTGGGTTTTGAATTAGGTGTTGACGAATATGTTATCAAGCCTATTAATATTCAAGTTCTGTTGGCTAGAAGCCAACGATTGCTTGAAAGAGTTTCCAATAATGATAATAAGTTGAAAAATATTATTAATAAATCAGGTATTACTATTGATAAGGCAGCATATTCTGTAATGTTGGATAATGAAAAAATAGAGTTTGCACCAAAAGAATATGAACTTCTATTATTTCTAATTGAAAATGAAGGTAGAGTACTTACTAGAGAAAAGATACTTGATACTATTTGGGGTTATGATTATTTTGGAGATTATAGAGTTGTAGATACTCATATAAAAAAAATCAGAAAGAAATTAAAGACTAAAGCAAAATTCATACATACTGTTGTAAGAGCCGGATACAAATTTGATACTAATATATAAAAATTCTTGTATAACAATCAAATATGTGAGATACTTTAATTGTATGATTAAATAGGTTTTATTTGTAAAAAATAATAATAGAACTTATTATTGAGTATTATAAAATGAAAGGATTGTATTTGACTGAATGAAGATTAAACTGGACCATGGATACATGAAGAAAATAAAATACATAACTTTAGGTTTTGTAATCATTTATATTATTTATCTAGTTATGACTAATATTGGTGATGTAATCAATGGTGTATCTGATGCTTTTTCTTTTATTGTTAAGATACTATCACCATTTTTATGGGGACTTGCTATTGCTTACCTCTTGAATCCTTTAGTGAGGTATTTTGAAAAGATTTTAAGTAAAATAAGGATAAATAAAAAATGGGATAGAAATCATAGAAAACAAAGAAGAACTATTATTAGGGGAATTAGCCTTTTCTTAACTATTATATCAATAATCGTTATAATAACGTTACTTGTTAATAGTGTTTTCGTTATGATAAATGGTAGTTTTAGAGAATTTAACATATCAGATTTATTGAAAGAGATAACTGATAGGTTTAAAAATTATTCAAAAGAACTAAGTGGATTAGATGAAACTCTTAATAATATGGGAATAGCAGCTAATATTACACAATTTGTAAGACAAATAGCTGAAGGTTTGGTTGCTCAGATAACAAATATTGCAACATCGATTACAACTAGAGTTACAACGATAGGAAGATATGTCATTGATATCTCTTTTGGATTCGTTTTCGCATTTAATTTCATTATGAACAAAGAGTATTTTCAGAATTTATTAGAAAATGCTATGAGGCTTGTTTTGAGTGAAAAGAAAAAGAATGGATTAAAAGAGATTCTACATGAAATTAACATTGTTTTTTTAAGTTTCATAAGAGGTAAAATCATTGACCTTACTTTACTAAGTTTTGTTACAGTAATTTCTCTTATAATTATACAGTCTGATTATGCATTTATCGTAGGTACATTTGCTGGATATACTAATATCATACCGTATCTAGGTACTTGGATTGGAATTATACCTGCTGTAATTATTGCGTTAGTAAAAGACGGATGGCAAGCAGCTCTCTTTGTCGGTGCATATATTGTTATTATACAACAGGTTTATTATGTTTTTGTTAGTCCCAAAATTCAAGGTAAAAGTATTGGTATGCATCCAGTGTTTATTTTACTGGCAATGTTTGTCTTTGGTAAATTCTTCGGCTTATTAGGTGTTATCTTATCCATACCTATGGGTGGAATTGTTAAGATATTTATCAATAGATGGGTGAAAAGACGTCAAGATAAGAAAAGTATTGCGCTAATTGACTTGAAAAAATGATATTTGCAATTAATGAAAAATCAATGTAAAATATACTTGTTAAATTAAAATTCTGGTAAGAGGTGTTTCTTATTAAATGCGATATTAGATCGCTTTCATTATTAGACGGAGGTCTTAAGATGTATAACAATTATGTTTTTAATTTATATGGTACTCTGATAGATATTAAGACGAATGAAGAGAAAGACGAGATTTGGGAAAAATTTGCTATTTATTATGGTTATAATGGTGCGCATTATGAAAAAGAGGAATTAAAGGAAAAGTACAATACCATAGTTAAGAAACTTATGAAGATGAATAATAAATACGAATGTCCAGATTATGAAATTGAAGATGTATTTTTCAAATTGTACAAGGATAAAGGAATAAAACCTAAGAAAAAAGCGAAACAAGCAGCTAAGACTTTTAGACTTCTATCTACAGATTATATTAAAGTATATGATGGCGTTGTCGAAACGCTAGAAAGACTTGCAGCAGAAGGCAAAAAAATCTTTTTATTATCGAATGCACAAAAAGCATTTGCTAATTCTGAAATGAAGTATTTAGGAATCAAACAGTATTTTGATGGTATATGTATATCTTCTGATGTTGGTATACGTAAACCAGATACTAAGTTCTATGAATATTTTCTTGAAAAAGAACAATTAGATAAAAAAGATACAATATTTATTGGCAATGATTTAATTGATTTAAAAGGTGCTAATGATATGGGTATTGATTCATTATATATACACTCCAATTTATCTAATGAACAACCTGAAGAAGTAACATCTAAATATAAAATACTAGATGGAGATATACGTAAAATATTTGAAGTCATAAATTAAAAAATGGGTAGGTGAATATCAATGAAACGACTTGTAAAATCTAGAAAAAATAAAAAGATTAACGGTGTCTGTGGAGGTATCGCTGAGTATTTGGATGTAGACCCAACAATTATCAGATTAATATTTACCATTGGAATATTATTTGGTGGAGCAGGATTATGGGCTTACATTATATGTGTTTTTGTTATTCCGGAAGAATAATAATAAAAAAAGCAAAAGGAGCTGAATATTAACAGCTCCTTTTACTATTACAGGTGGGTTTTTATACCAAAAGTTGAATCGTATTTATTTATAGCATATGATAGTTCCTCGAAATGTTCCTTTTCATCATTTATTATTTCATTATAGACTTCATACACATCTCTATATTTATTAGAACTTAATACATATTCATATAAGATAACAGCTTCTAATTCACCTTTTATATCACTTCTAATGGAGTTAGGAATATTGATTCTATTATCTGATTTTAATGAGAAACAATTAGTGAAATCAATATTTACATGTCCCTTAATTTCTTCAAACATTTTCTGTTGCATGGGATCGTATTTTCTAAGTAATTCAGAAAACATTGAAAAATGACGTATCTCATCATCTCTAATATGAATCCACAGATTAACGAGGGAAGCACATTCACTATTATGTATATGATAATTATATTGATTAATCGCTACTATCTCTGATATAAGAGACTCTCTTATACGATTAGTTAGTATATTAGCAATTCCTTGAGGTTGACCTTCTGTCGTATAACTCATATAATCACCTACTATTAATTGTATTCTCTAAATCTTATTCAATAGTAGTACTAATTATTCTTATATGTCAGTAATAGTTTGTTTTCTTAATCTATCTAAAAGCTTCTTCAAATATTGTAACTATATCTTTATCAGTAAATGGAGCAATACATTTTAGGCTACATGCTTTCATCTTGGATAAATGGGGAAGAGTTATTAATTTAGTAGTTAGTGGATCAATGTGTAGATCATGTAATAAGGACATCTCTTCTGTAGGTGGATCAATAAGTACTATCTTTCTAGCTATATTTTCTATAGTTACATTTTCAATAGCATTCTCAAGCTGTGAATTACCACGAGCGGTACAATCTGTTATATAAGTTATTGATAAAGCATGTTCCGATAATGTTTTTATTAGTGTGGTTTGAGATGAATCCAAGATTATATTGATAAATGGATAATAATTAAGTCTTTTTTTCAGTTCAGCAATAACATCTTCTGTTTTGGAATCAATTGATAGTATGTCTCCTTCAACACATAAAAACTGTTCTTGTATTCTGTTGTTGAGGAAATTCTCTAGAGTGACAGGTTCGATTCCATATGCTCTGAACTTACTGTTACCAGTAAGGTCAATAAGTAATGTGTTATGTCTTCTAGATAGAATTCCTGCCCATGTTATAGTAGTAGCTCTTTTACCAACGTCATATGGTCCGACAAAAAGTCTAAGAGAGTTCTTTAATATCGTATCAACTATAACTACATCTTCCACATTATTTGCTTCAAGAAGTTTTATGAGTTTGTTTTGATGAAGTATAATGGATTCATCCAGTTCACATAACCTGAAGACTTTTGCTATTATCTCTTGAACATTTTTGTCAAGAGCAGATAGGGATATTCTGTTTTTCTGAAGATCGCTCATCAATTTAGTCGCAAGGGCAGACGCATTAACTGGAGTGAAGATGTTTTTTGATGTTTTATACACATCATTTATATATGCGTTTTCTGAAGGTAATCCTTCATCAAAAGTTCCAATGACTTCATTAATTGTTGTATCCATAGATTGATAAACAGTGATTAGACTTTTTGAGAGTTCATGTAGTTGAAATTGTAGGTCTAGTCGTTCTTTTAGTAATTTATCTAATTGCTCTTTATCTTGTTTATAATGTACTGTAGTAACAGTTGAGAATTTATCAAGAGCTGATGTAATTTCTCTTAATCTAGAATTGATTATTGATTCAGCAGATACACTCATGGCTGTAAGTATGGACATAACTTTTTCAGTAATCATGTTATTCCAATTGGATTTTACACCTGAACGTTTCATTCCTAATTCTCTGATTTCTTCAAATTTTTGTTCTGAAGATTTAAATTCATCTTTAAAAATGTCAACAATGTCGTTGTCAAGACTTTTTAACATACTCATTGCTTCAGCGAATTGATTGCTTTCTGTCATCAGGTCTTTCACAATATAATCTTTATCAAGTTGTTTGTTGAGTAAATTCCAATCAGAAAAACTAAGACATTCTTTTATACGTTCTTCACAAGTTTTTACTTTAGTGAATTTTATATCTTCTATGGGGTTTTCAGTTACAGTCTCAATTGGTACTTGTACTTTTTCTTCATTTGATTGGTTTTTTAGTATTTGTGATTGAAGTTCTTCTTTTGTAGGCTCTTCTGTTGGATTAGATTCTTCTTCTATGATATTATTTTCTTTTTTGGTATTAGCTGATTTTGTTTTCTTTTTCTTTTTTTGAATCATTGATTCAGATTTTTTTACAGGTTTATCTATTTTCTTCTTTTTTTGTCTTGGGACTATATCTTCTTTTTTTATGGTATCTTTATCTTCTAGTAATTCAGGCACAACTGCTTGGAAATTTGCTAGATTGATTCTATTATCCATTTTTTTTGCAAGTATTTTATTACTTTCAAGTAATTTTGCTTGTTTTTCATTGGTGTATAGATAGATTATAAGAATATCTTCATGCTTTTGCAGTAATGCATTTGATAGAGAAGTTCTTGTATGAGAGATTGAAAGGTCTTTTGGACCTAATACAACAGAATCCATACCAGTTATTTTAGGGCTTAGATGTAGTTGTTCTATAATTTTGTCCATGTTTGTTTGAAGTGATTTATCTCCAAAAGTTTTTTTGCCAAAAGCTGAAAGTGATGAAACATATATCATTTTATTTTCCTCCTAGATTTTATGTGTTTTTTATTGAAGAATGTAAGTTGATTATCTCTTTAAGTTGAACTTTTCATCCGAAGAAGGATTATCTACTTTATCTGATTCGTTATGAAATTCTTCTGTGTGACGAATTGTACCTTCTAGTGTACTGTCAACATAGTTGCCAGTAGCGTTAAGAGATTCTAGTAAATCCTCTAGTGATTGTTTGCTTGCCATAATAGTTTCTATTAATCTATTAGATTCTTCATTCTTTATATTGTGCAAGAACAATGGATCAGTTAATTTGTTTACAAGTACTCTTAGTTTGTTGGATGTTTCTTCTGAATTAGACCTGAATTTAATGCTTTCAATGTATAGAGCTTCTAAAGTTATAGGGTCTAGTAGTTTAGCTTTTCCTCCCATATCTATTCTTCCTCTCTTTCTATAGTCTTTTCATTAGTACCAGTATGATCGACTAATACTTTACTTTGGATTTCGTGGAATTCTTCTTTTAAGAGTATAGAATCATTTTCCAAAACAGTTATTGTATCTAGAAGACGCTTTAGAAACGCAAGTTCTATCTTGTCATAGGTTTTTTCTGTTTTCTGTCTGAATTCCTGTGAATAATCAGTTATATCTTGGATATGACTAATTATCTCATCTAAAATATCATAGGCTTCTTTGTTGGTTGAAACATTTTTGGTAGGCATATAATCTCTCCTTACATATTTTCATCTATTTGTAATATACTTCTTAATTTATCTTTTTCAGCTGCTTTACCATAGTCATCCAGCTCTATTGGTACGAATTCTTCTTCTATAGTAGAGTCAGGTAGAGGATTCATATCCTCATTTTCAATAGTAGCTGCTGCCAGGGTTTGTGTATCAATCATTTGCTGTTGTGTATTGGCTATTGTGTTTCTTTCATCGTATGGAATACTAGTCATGAAAAATCTTTCCCAAGCCATTTCATATTCTTCCTTTATATATAGTGAGAATTCTAGAGTCTTGCGAAGGTCTGATTCTATTAGAGTATAAGCTTTAACATCTATGGCAGCGGTTATAACATGTATGGCACCGGTTAGTGTTTCTATATCATTGGGTAATCCTTTATCTACAAGACCAAGGAAAGGTGCCAATATGTTAATAGGGGAAGGTGAGTTTTCATAATAGTAATTTATGGCTGATAGATTATTTTGGGGTTGTATATTTTCTACAAGTTCATCTAGTGTATATCTATCAGTTAGCATTATGGCTTTATCATATACATCTCTGTGTATATAGAAAAAGTAATCATTTTTAATTAATACTAATGTGTTGATAGTGGTTGGTAAGTAACGTTTTTTTGATGTAACTAGCATAATGTTAGCCTCCTTATTATATTGTTATTTAGTTTTTGAATACTTTGCTTGGATTGACAGGTATTCCATTTATGTATACACCAAGGTGTAGATGTGGACCTGTGCTTCTACTACCTGTGTTACCAGATTTGGCTATAACTTCATATTGGTTTACTTGCTGCCCTTCATAGACTGTGTAATTAGTTAGATGACCGTATAAGGTTCTTATTCCTTTACCATGGTCAATAATAACGTAATAACCTAATTGATTACTAAAAGCAGTCGTTTCAACAGTACCGTTAAATAGAGCTGTTACATCTGTTTTTAGACTAGCAGATAAATCAATTCCATTATGGAACTGTTCATTAACTTTGCCTATAGGGTCTATTCGTTTACCAAAATTAGAGGTGACATGACTGGGTTTTCCTAATGGATAGTCAAGATTGGTTATATCACCTAGTTCAGGATAGGTAATAGCAGCTTCATAAGCTTTTTTCTGATAATTAAGCTTGTTTTTCAAATGATTTTGTTTTTTCTCCATCTGAATAAGATCATTATTTTCATAGGATAATAATTTAATCTGAGCTTCTTGTATATCTTTTTCCTCAATCAGATTATGTAGATTGTGTTCAAGAGATTGATATTTAGAATCTAGCTCCAATAGAGTTTCAACAGATTTTTCTCTACTTTCATAGATAGTTTTTGTTAAATCAACTAATTGTTTGTTTAATTCGTCAATCTCTCTGTCATAAGTATCTAGTATATAATCATAATTGGAAGAGTATATATTAATTGCTTCTTCTACCATCTTGTCCTTATTTATTTCTGAATGGATGTCATAATATTCTTTTGTTATGTCTTGTAGAAGTTTTTCTTCTATTTCTACAGAAACGGATTTTTCTATTCCATACAAGTTAAGTAAAGAAGAAGCATTATCAGCGTAAATTGTTATTGGACAGCATAATATTAATATGATCGCTGTATTAATAAATTTTTTCATACATGTTCACTCCTATAGATGATTGATGACGTAAAAAGAAAGGGGAGAGTGTAAGTTTCCCCTTTCTGGATAGTTTTTCAATTAAATTCAGTATTAAGGTTAATGTGTTCCTACAGTATCCAAATCTTCTGCAGAAGATTTATTAGTCGAATATACAGTTATGACATTGTAAGGTATAGAATTAAGGTCATAATTTTTGCCACTAATGTTGACAGTTCCATTACCACTTGGATGCTTATAATGTAAATTGTATATTTCACCAGAGATCTTTATATCAAGAGCCAGTACTATAACTGAATTTTTATTGGCGATAATATTGGTATCGCTTAATATTTCATTATGTGGTACTGTTACAGCCGATGAAGGTAGACCTACTTCAAAAAACCATCTTTGTCCATTCATGGAATACATGATTTCTGGAATTCTATTACCTGGATTCCTATTAGTACCGTTGGTGCGAGAGGTGCCTATATAGGTTCTATTCTTTTCAGATAGGTGAATTACTTGTGCAGTACCAGAATAAATATTTCCATAAGGAGAATCTTTTACTATTATCTCATCATTGTAATTAGTCTGTTTAGTATCTAGCAATACATTTTCTGTAGTTTCCTCTTCCAAAGGTGAAACACATCTTCTTTCTTTTTCGCCATTCCAGTCTATAAAATAGTTGAATGGATATATGTTTGAACTATCCCAGCCAGGTTTAACTATGTCAAACATATTTATTGGTCTATAACCTGTTCCAGTGTTCATGTAGATATCTAGTGGTTTTAATGTACCGTCTGTAAGAGATAGATTATAATAGTAAGGTATGACTTGGAGTGTATTATAGTTACCTAGAGTGGAAATATCCATATATGTCAAGTAACCCAATCGCTGCGGTTGCCTTTTGATAGCATCTATATTATTTAGTGACGGTGTTAATGGAAATCTTATTGGATTAAGGTCATGACTAGGAACAGTTCCATATGTATTCAAGTAATTGTTTCTAGGACTAACTGTAACACCTCTGATATCAATTTTATCAGACATAATATTTTGTTGTTTGCTTAAGTCAACTTTGGGGACAACATTCTCAATATACCATTTACCATATATAGGTTTTTTAAATATGTTGGAAAATCTCCAGTCACCAGTATCTTCAATAACCAGATTACCTATTCTTCCTACTATATCGATATATGCAGGTTTATATGCGGAATGTTTAGCTTCTTTATCACGAGTTCGGACTCTGTTAGTATAACTATCGGCATCATAATAATCACAATTATTGGCTATTGCTTTAAATTTTATTTTAGCAGAAACAGCTTCTCTTACTGATAAAGGTAAATAAAAATCATAAGTGGTTTTATTTACTTCTAATGGTATTTCTTCCATAGGTTGGTATATAACGTTGTTATAGATGACATTGAATCCAAAGGTTACAGATTTACTTTTGGTCCATTCAGTTGTATCCATATTGTTAGTATATCCTTTACCTCTTACAAAAGTTGTTGTATCTATTCCACTGGCACCATTACCATAGAAATCTCCTCTATTAGGGTAATATACTTGGAAACCATAGTCTATATTAATGAATTTACCCGGATTATAAGTGTTTCCTGAGCCATCTGATACAGGTTTATTCTCGACTTTTCTAGGAACTAATTTATATTCATATCTAGTTGTTGCACCACCACTCACTAATACTTTTTTATCAATAAATTCTGGTTCTCCAGTTCCTTTTACTGTTATATAAGGATCTTCATCAGTAGAGCCACCAATTTTCGATATTTTAGCTTTACCATTGCCATATCTTATTCCTTGTTTAGTTTCCCCATCTATAACTCCTCCGATATATCCAGAACCACCACCTCCTCCAGAGTCTTTATTAGTTGATGCATATCCACCATAGTATCCGCCACCGCCAGCTCCTAAATCATGTCCGCTAGATTGAGAATTTTGACCTGTGCCGTATCCGTATCCACTATTTTGTGTTGCACCTCTACCTCCAGCAGTGCCTCCAACTGAGCCACCACCATCTCCGCCTTTAGAAGTGCTTTTTTGACCTTTATGTCCACCACCACCGCCGCCTCCTGCGACGATTACTCTATGAGAATTATTGTTACCATCAACTCTTATATCAGTGGCACCACCGCCACCACCGCCCCAAGCTCCAGAGCCGTAATACGAAGAACCTTTTCCGCCTCCGTTCCAACCACCTGCATTTCCTTTCTCACCGGAAATGTTTAATGGTTTTCCTCCTACATATATGTATAGTTCTTGATCTGTCTTTAACTCTATATTACCTTTTGAGTAACCTCCTTTTCCGCCTGGACCTTTATCGTAGCCTTGTCCACCTTCAGCACCCCATACTTCTAGGGTATAAAGTCCGGTTACAGGTACAGTATATGATTGCTTATAACCTGTATATTCAAAAGTTTTATCTTCATGATAATTAGGATTTGGTATTGTTTCGTCTTTACTTCCAGGTATTATTATGTAGGGTTTTCCTTTTCCTGTTTTCCCTTCTGGTTGAATTATTTTAGCCATACCATTTCCTGATCTGACGCCTGATGTAGTAGTTCCACTGTTTACTCCACCTATATAACCTGATCCACCACCACCACCAGAGTCATCATTATCATGGTATCTAGTTTCATCATTACCACCAGCTCCACCTCCATAGTAGCCGCCACCACCGCCGCCGCCACCGGATCCACTACCGTAATTATTGGAACCGCCAATACCTAGACTTCCACTAGAACCACCTTTACTTCCACCAGAACCACCACTTGATTGAGAACCACCTTTACCTGGAGAGCCACATCTTTTACCACCGGTACCTCCGATTGTACCACCGCCAGAACCTCCAGAACCAGAGTCTCCGCTACTATTGTCTCCTCGTCCACCGCCACCGCCGGCTACGATTATACGATTAGTTAATGAATCACCATTTCTTCTAATATCAGTACCACCGCCACCACACTGGCTTGAATGTCCATGACCAGAACCACCGCCATTGTATCCTCTAGTGCCTCCTGTATGTATGTACAATTTTTCTCCTTTAGTCAGATTGACTTTTCCATAAGAATGACCACCTAATCCACCTGAGCCATTACTACCTTGGGCACCCCATACCTCTAAAGTATATTCCCCATCTACAGGAGCTGTATATGTTTGTACACTCCCAGTATAATTGAATATATTTTCTTTTCGAGGATGGTATTCTCCAGGAACATAGCCTTCATTTTTTATTATCTTTGTTTTTTTAAAATCAGGATTGGGTACTTTTACAGTTTCATACTGAGGTTCCATAGGTACTTCTACTAAAACTCTATCATATTCAGTAACACTTGTATCAATCTCCATATCATTTGGAAGAGAAGCTTGAGTACGTTGATCTCTATCGTCTGGTAGAGAAACTATCATAGCATCTTGAGCCGATACTGGATTATGAACAACTATATCATTAATCTTGGCATGATTACTTGAATATGTTGATTTGAATTCTAATCCCGTTTTGCCAAAATCAGAGCAATAATTTGAGGGATATATTACAGTAGTTCCTTTGGCTGGGTCTACTTTTTCATAGAAAACTTTTGATTCTCCTGTAATATATTCTGAATTAGGTAAATCATCTATAATATCTATAGAATTATTAGTTAACCTTAGTGGTGCAGAAGGTCTAGCTGGTCTATTTACTGAAGTATTATGGGGGTCATGAGCTGTTGGTATATTATTGATTTTCCTACTGGAGTGAGCTGTTTTAACGTTTTTATAGTTACCTGTATAACCGGATATTGGTAATTCTTTTGGTTCCCAGTTAGCACCGCAATTAGGATTATTATCCCATTGTTCTTCAATAGAACTCTTTGGCAAAATGATATCTTGCTGAGTTTGCTTAGGTTCTGAAGTTTGATCAAAATAAATTACTGATTTATCTCCTTGAGTAGTTTGTAATATTAAAAAATCAGATACGACAGTAACAGAATTAAGGGTTTCTTTTCGTTTTTTCCAGATAGCTTCTTCGTTAACGTTACCACTTTCTGTTTTATTGTCTTCTGCATTATCTGAGTTGCCTTCATCCCATTTTACCTTATCTCTTTGGGAAGTTTCTAACGAATATATCAATCGACCTCCTTCAGCAGTATTAGTATCATCAATATTGTAGAATACAGAAGGTTTGCCTTGAGCTATCTTGCCTTTGATTTTATCAGTTGAAGTTATCTGTTTCATACCGTCAACTATGGATTCAGAAATTTCATATACTGCAACATCAGTTATTTCTAGATAATCATAAGTAATAGTCTGGCTCCAAGTTTCAGTATAGCCGCCGACTGTTTTATCATGCCCTTTTTGTACCCATCTGAATTCATCACCATATATTCCTTCCATTCCATTCCACACTTGCCTATATTCTTCATGGGTTACAGCTTCTTGTGCTGGTCTGGTGATATTACCATCTTTATCTTTTTTGGCTGGTACATATGGTTTGTCTGTTACGGTGTTTGATTCTGTAGTAGTTGTTTCTTCTTCAAATGTTCCATCCCAAGCAATACTTTTTCTTGGTGTTGGAGCACTTACACTGGAACGTGACCATGATCCTTCTTTGGCATCAATTGGTGGATATTTAAGGTAATCCCTTTTTTCTTGAACTACTTCTTCTGTTGTTGTAGTACCCATATGATCTGTTTTTGATCTAGCTTTTGGTTCGGGTAATGCTTCATCTTTGTTCCAAGGGTTATTTATAACAGGCATATTGTTTTGCGAAGGAACGCTATGAAACAAAGAGGTATAGTTTCTAGTTGATTGTTGACCAGAGTGAAACTCAACTGCAATGTCTACAAGGTATTCTGCACCACCAGATGAAAAGTATAAGTTTCTAGTTGTAGGAACGCCTGCCATTGCTTCAAATGTTTCGTTACCAGGCTTGCCTTGTTTGATTTCTGAGAAAACTTTAGTTGTAAAGTTAAACTCTCTTGTTATTGGAATGGGTTTCTTTCCTCTACTAAAATCAATAGAATCTTTTACAATTTCAGTTTCCTTGTGAATTTTTTTTGAATCTATAACATAGTCTACTTCTAGTTTGGCAGTGTAATCTACATGTATGTTTTGTTCTTCAGCTATAGGAGTAGTGGTAAAATCTTGTTGATAGCGGAAGGCTTGTTTACTGTCTAGTATAGATAACAAATCTTCTTTACTAATATTAAATATTTGTCTATTTATATCAGGAGCTTGTTGATTTAATTTAGAGATATCTCCTTGAGTTGTAGTTAATGTTAATTTAAAATCATAATTGACATCAGGATTATTAAATAGTAAGTTCCAGTCCTCTATACTGTCTTGAGTCAATGTAATATCTATATATGAGTTTATACCAATAATGTCGTTTTCAACAGGTACTATATATTTCTTTTTACCGTCAGATCCTACTGAGGCGTTCATCTTAATAGTAAGTTTAGGGCTAGGAATTTTCTTATTGCTTCTGATACCAATAAGAATAAATCCTATTTCATCACGTGTGAATTTCAAGCCGTGCATTACACCGGTTTTGTTATTCCAGTAATTCCAATTGGGTACACCTTTTTTTGTGGAGTAGTATCCTCCAATTATTCCAGACATACCCCATGAAAAAGGATTTCTAGTTTGCGTTTGAAATATTTCTGTAAGTCTTGTTATTCCCGGAAGTGTTTTATATGATGATATATACGAATTTTCAAATATGCTTTTTGTATTATTAGCAGTAACGCTCTTTGGGTCTAAAGGATCATCATATACTGTTTTACCTTGAACTGCTCCATACATGTACATAAGATAATCAGTGCTACTCATATAAGAGTAATGTCTATCTTTCCACAATTCATTTGATGATACTCTAATTGCAGATTCAATACTTAATAGTAAAGGTTTTTTTGATATGTTAGTACCATATATATAATTAGGTATTAATTTATCTAAATCATCTCTAAGAGTTTCATCTAGAGTGTATAGAGTTAAAAGTAAATCCAGATATTTTAGTGCTTTTTCTAAAGGATCTTCTTTTTTGATATCGTTTGTATTGGAATTAGTTTTATCAGGAGTTCCAGTATATTCATTAATTCTTGTTTCTATATTAGATTCTTGTCCTAATATGTAATTCCATAGTTGAGTTGATTTGGATTCTTTATCGACAGTATTAGTATATATTCTTTTCCACCAATTTTTATCCGTTTTACATTTTAATTCTAAATTATCTATGGTTTTGATTTCATTTCTTAAATTAGTGTAAAAAACATTACCAGGGCTACTAGTACTTCTAATTAGCCTGTGTAATTTCTTGGCTTTTATATCTGTATTAATAGGTAGCAATGTATTATTTGAAGGATTATATTCGGATAAATTTGCATTAGGAGTCCATATGCTTTTATATGTAAGATCATCTTCTACAAATAAGGTGTAGTCACATATGCTTGGAAATTTTCTTGAAAAATGTCTTTCATATTTTTGACCCAATACAATCTCGGTATCCATTGGGTCAAGTATATTTTCACCTGTAAGTTGATTTTTCCCTTCCATATCTACTATACTTACTTTGTAAACTAGCCAATTTATTCCTCCCCTTGCATTTACACTTTCACTCGGACTTACATTTCCAGATTCACCTTTTACAAAAGCATTTATGTTATAATAATTAGTTAATATTAAACACAGTATCAAGATCATACTTAATAATCTATATCTTTTCATATTTATTCCCCTATCGTATAAAAAAGACGTTAAAGTATTAAACTTAACGCCTTTTAAGTATTTTATATTAACTTGTTAATATTATATTTTTATTTAGTATAATTTATAACATTTAGAATAACTTGTGCTGCTTCAGCTCTAGTGACTATGCCTGTTGGATTGAATTTACCATTACCTGTACCGACAATGACTTCTGCTGACATACAAGCATTAATATGAGATTGGTATTGATCATCAGCTTTATTGATGTCTATTGCAGTAGTTGTAAATTGTTGTAAATTTAGTTTCAAATGATTAGCAACCATATAGGCCATTTCTTGTCTTTCCATTTGTTTATCCATATGCATTAAATAATAGTATTGAATGTCTGAGTCTTTTATTAAATAGTTAGACCCTATTAAAAAACATTCTGTCCACCATTTTTCTATACCAGCAATAATATTATCTTCAGAAATTCTTCGTAAAATTTTACCAGAAGTAGTTTCTGTTTCCAAAAGATCAGAATAAAATACTTTTGTAAACATTGTAATGAATTCTGATAAATGCATATTATTGTTAGGTTTATAAGTATGATCAGTAAAACCGTTAATTGCATTTAAAGAAGCTAATTCTGTAATAGCATCTTTAGCCCAGCTAGATTCTATATCAGTTAGTGTACATGTAAATGTAGCATTATCATTAATTGCTTCTTCCATGAAATTTTTATAAGTATCAGTAGTATTAATATGACTATATTTGAATTCTTCTCTGTTAAGGCAAACATATATTATTGGATTGGTCCAATCATTATTAAATCTTAGAAAACCTTTTTCAACTATTAATCCTTCACCAGAAGAGTGGGGTAGGTAATCTGTATATTGAGTATGTATGTATGTTGTTAATGCTTCTACATAATCATTTCTACTGATAGAATCTTTATTAAGTTTTCTAGATATAGTATCAGGATATTTTTCTGCTATAACTTTATCTGCTAATAGATCAGCTAAAGGTTTAAAATAATCTCTATCTTTTTCTTCTAATTTGTCTCTGTTTTTTGTTATAGCAAGAGCATATTTAACGTAATTACCTGAATATCTACCATAGTCTTCATAACTTGAAATACCATCTTCCTCTAAAAATAATTTTGCCTTTAAATCAGTTCCTATAATATCATCATACTTAGATGGTATATCAAAATCGAGAGTAGCTACATATTTTGAGTCAGGGTCAGAATTAACTGATGATATTAAATTGTCATTTTTCAAGTATTTCAAAAATGTTTTACCTTTTTTGTAGAACATATCTTCTTCTGACCTATTGACTAAGCCTTCAATATCTTTCAGTGACTCCAGTTGTTTATCAATACATTCTATTTGATTATATGATATTGGAAATATGTATTGTTTATTTCCAGTAAATCTCCATTGATCTAAACTGGGTAAATAAGTTGTCAAAGTCTGATACCACTTAAAATATTCATATGGGGGATTAATTTCACGATACCACCAGAAATCGGCATCATTTAAATCCATAGTCAATAATTCCATTCCAACGTCGCTATATTCTTCTGACAACTGGGAACATCCTGTTGATAATCCTATTAATATGATAATGATAATGCTACATATTAATTTTTTCATAATATTATCGCCTCTTTACTAATTAAATTTTAATATTATATGATATTGTTAAAATATTTAATATATTAATAATATAGCATATTAAATATTTTATTTCAAACATATAATATTGAAATAGATTATATTAAAACATAATATTACAGGTAAAGAGATAATATTTTTTATTAGTTTATTACTATTACTAAGTGGGTAGGAGAGTAATAAAATTTATTTATTATAATTTATAACATTTAAAATAACTTGTGCTGCTTCAGCTCTAGTGACTATGCCTGTTGGATTGAATTTACCATTACCTGTACCGACAATGACTCCTGCCGACATACAAGCATTAATATGAGATCGGTATTGAGTATCAGCTTTATTGATGTCAATTGCAGTAGTAGTAAATTGTTGTAAGTCTAGCTTCAAATGATTAGCAACCATATAGGCCATTTCTTGTCTTTCCATTTGTTTATCCATATGCATTAAATAATAGTATTGTATGTCTGAGTCTTTTATTAAATAGTTAGACCCTATTAAAAAACATTCTGTCCACCATTTTTCTATACCAGCAATAATATTATCTTCAGAAATTCTTCGTAAAATTTTACCAGAAGTAGTTTCTGTTTCCAAAAGCTCAGAATAAAATACTTTTGTGAACATTGTAATGAATTCTGCTAAATGCATATTATTGTTAGGTTTATAAGTATGATCAGTAAAACCGTTAATTGCATTTAGAGAAGCTAATTCTGTAATAGCATCTTTAGCCCAGCTAGAATCTATATCAGTTAGTGTACATGTGAATGTAGCATCATCCTTAACTGCGTCTTCCATGAAATTTTTAAAAGTGTCAGTAGTATTAATATGACCATATTTAAACTCTTCTCTGTTAAGGCAAACATATATTATTGGATTGGTCCAATCATTATTAAATCTTAGAAAACCTTTTTCAACTATTAATCCTTCACCACATGATGATGGTAGGAAAGTGGAGTATTGTTCATATAAATATGTTGTTAATGCTTCGACATATTCATTTCTATCAATAGAATCTTTATTAAGTGTTCTAGACATAGTATCGGGATATTTATCAGATATAACTTTATCTGATAATAGTTTCGCTAAAGGTTTAAAACAACTTCTATCTCTTTCTTCCAGGTAATCTCTGTTCTTGGTTATAGCGAGAGCATATTTAACATAATTACCTGAATATCTACCATAGTCTTCATAACTTGAAATACCGTCTTCCTCTAAAAATAATTTTGCCTCTAAATCAGTTCCTATAATATCATCATACTTAGGAGGTATATCAAAATCGAGAGTAGCTACATATTTTGAATCAGGATCAGAATTAACTGATGATATTAAATTGTCATTTTTCAAGTATTTCAAAAATGTATTACCTTTTTTGTAGAACATATCTTCTTCTGATCTACTGACTAAGCCTTCAATATCTTTCAGTGATTCTAATTGTTCATCTATACATTCTATTTGATTATATGATATTGGAAATATGTATTGTTTATTTCCAGTAAATCTCCATTGATCTAAACTAGGTAAATAAGTTGTCAAAGTCTGGTACCACTTGAAATATTCACATGGAGGTTCAAAGTCGCGATACCACCAGAAATCGGCATCATTTAATTCCATAGTTAATAATTCCATGCCAATATCATTATAGTCTTCGGACAATTGAGAACAACCGTTTGATAGTCCTATTAATGTGATAATGATAATGCTACATATTAATTTTTTCATAATACTTTCGCCTCTTTATCAATAATAATGTAATTTTATATCATTTTATTAATAATTTTGATATATAAATAATATAACATAATATATATATTGATTCAATTATATAGTATTAAATAAATTATAGTAGTTATCATTGGGATGTTTTTGAAAATTATACTCCCTTACCAAAAGGGTAGGGGAGTAATAAATGTTTTTGTTATAGGTATAATCTATTAATGAGTACCTGATGTATCTAAATCTTCAGCAGAAGATTTTTCGGAAGAATATATACCTACGACATTATGTTTTATAGAAGATATATTGTATTTCTTTCCTACGATGTCAATAGTATTATTACCTTCTGGGTGTTCATATTCTAAAACATAAGTATTTCCAGAGGCTTTTATATCTAGTGCAGCTAATATGACTGTTTTATTGTTCATGACTTTATCCATATTATTTTTTGTTAACTCTTTTCCAGCTTCTACAAATACAGCTGATGAAGGAACGCCTACACTAAAATGCCATCTTTGTGCTTGTTTGTTATAATAATATTCAGGTATCCTGTTCCCTGGGTTAAAATCTTCTCCATCCTCAGTAGTAGTACCTATAAATGTTCTATTCCTTTCTTTTAATTGTAATATCTGAGTAATTCCATATTTATAATCATTGTCTCTAGGAATATCAATAGGAACTACGTCTCCATTTTCGGTTACTTTATTCATTCTTGATTTCATATATTCAGTTATAGTTTTCTCTTCGCCACCATAATTTCTTCTTCCTGAATTATCTAACCAATCTAGTGAAATATAATTCTTATATACCGAATCAGTATTCCAATCAGGGACTACATTGTTATATATATTTATTGGTTGATATGACCCTTGTACATTGGCATAAACATCAACAGGAGATATATTACCTGTATCTAGATTCAAACTATAGTAATAAGGTATGATTTGCATATTATTATAATAGTTACCAACAGTCTCGATGTCCATTAACATATAATAACCTAATCTTGTTGGTTGTTTTTTAAGAGCTTGAATATTATTATCTGATGGACTTAATGGGAACTGTTTTGGACTCTTTTGTAAGAAATCCAAAGAACCAAAAGTATTAAGGTAATGTCTTGAGTCAATAGGATCTCCGAAGATATTAACATTAGCTCCTAGATAATTGTTTTGTGATTCAATATCAACTTTCTTAACAACATTGTCAATGAACCATTTTGTAGGGGTTACAGGATTCTTGAAATAATTGGAGAATCGGTAATCGGTTGTGTCTTCCATAACTAGATTTCCTATTCTTCCTACAACGTCTATGTTATATCGTTTCATTGCTGAATGGTATGCACTACAATTTGGTCTTCTCTTTTTATTAGTATCTGACTTATTATTATCTATAATACTACCATTATTGGCAAGAACTCTGAAATTAACTTCAGCACTGATGGCTTCTGAATTACTAATAGGAACTTTGAAATTATAAGTATTTTGATTTACATTTAAATCTATGTATTCTCCTACAGTATACATCTTATTTTTGTAGATGACATCAAAATTGAAACTAACTTGTTTTTTCTTTGTCCATTCGGTAGTATTCATATGATCAACAAAACCTTTACCTCTATGTGTAGTAGTATGAGAAATACCAAAACTACCATCATCATAGAAATTTCCTATGTTAGGGAAATAAACATCAAAATCTCTACCTAATACAACCATATCTCCAGCAGTTTTGTCTCCTAATCCTGGTATTTCAATGGTGGGGTTTGCCGGTTTTTTGGTCTCTACGAGTTCATACCAATTTTTTGGTGGAGTAGAGACGTTGTTTTCTATAACAGCACTGGATGTAATAGTGGGGGAGAGTCCATTTATCCAAGGGATACCTTGTGCTGGTATATATGAATCAGCTTTATTTTTTAAAACTATTTCTAATGAGATAATTTTATTATGATTACGAGTAAAATAATACGCTATATTTCTGTTTAGTGGATTTAATTGAATTGAACCTGTATTATCTTTTATTGTTGGCAATCCTTTTGACGCTAACATATTTCCAGTTATTTTTCCTTTGAAATCACCATTAGATAAAGACCAAACACCGATTAATCCATTACTTTGATTTGCACCTGAGCAACCATAAACTTCATTATTCTTTTTATCCACTACTAAACCACTGCCAGTATAAGATGAATTCATTATAGAATTACCACTCTTTAAGGTAACAATGAACTTTAGTTTTTTATTCAATATGTCATACTCATATAATTTATTTGAAGTTCTATTAAAGAAATAGATGTTATTATTTCCATCCCATCCACCTCTAGAATATGTACTTATTGCTCCTGCATCATGATTTATCACTTGCTTATTAATCAATTCATTCTTATTATTAATTTCATAATCTAGTATGTTAGAGTGTGATTTACTCCATCCAATTAGATGATCTGTACCTTCTCTATCAGTATATATTGCATAAGCTGCTGGACTTGAACTTGTACTACTTAGTTCTTTTACACCAGCATAGTTGTTCCAGTTACTTGAAGATATATAACTGCCAATATCTCCATTAGATGTTTTATTATATTTTGATACATGACCTAGATTCCCTTGTGCGACATATATATAATTCTTTGATACCATTATATCAGCTGGATATACATAACTAAAATTAGGCAAACTTTTAAGGAAGTTATCATAAGTATTCAGTACTTTAGATATACCGATATTACCTAAAGAGATTTTAGATTTGCTCCAATCGCCTGCATAACTATCACTGGCGGGAATATAATTAGCGTTATTTACTCTTATAGTCTTATCTCCTATAGCAGGCAATGTTAAAAATTCTGGTTCTCCATTACTTTTAACATCAGGTTCGGTAATCTGTGCTAATCCATTACCTTTTTGTACGCCGGTTTTCATTGATCCATTAGATACACCACCGATGTATCCAGAACCGCCACCGCCACCGGCTTCATCTCTAGCGCCACCTATACCGCCGTACCAGCCTCCACCTCCACCACCATTATCGGGTGAAGATACAGAACTTGATCCTTTACCACCTTGGCCTAAACTATAACCACTGGTTTGTGTGCCACCGGAACCACCTCTACCACCAGAACCACCAGTAGAACCACCACCAGCTCCACCATAGTAACTTGCTGAATGAGATACTCCTTGACCACCTCCACCACCAGCTACTATTACTCTATTGCTCAAAGCTGTGCCACTTATTCTAATATCAGTAGCACCACCACCTCCAGATGGTGTTTGATCTCCATAGCCCTTACCTCCTCCATTATAACCACCATATCCATATCCATAATCACGTCCAGTATAAGTACTTCCTTGACTACCCACATAAATATTAACTACTTCTCCTTTGGTTAATGTAACTTCACCTTTTGCATAACCACCTTTACCTCCATATGTTCCGCCACCTTGAGCACCCCATACTTCTAAAGTATAGTTACCTGAAATAGGTGCTGTATATGTCTGAACGGTACCTTTACTGTTAAAAACTTTAGTTTCACCTTTATGAGGAGGTTTATAATCTGGATTAGGTATTTTCTTTTCAGGTATATATTCTGGATTATCTATAGTATAAGGTTTCACATAATTAGGATTATCTACTTCTGTATTAATATACTCCGTATAAGGTATAGTTTCCCAGCTATCTGATTGACTGCCTATTTTCACTAATCTAATGTCATCTGCACTAACAATTTCTTTGGAACCGGTATTTGGATGAGAGGCACCATTAACAACAGAAACTCTTATTTTATCAGTAGTATTAGGTGTTTGAAATGTTTCTGATACGTTAACAATACTACCACTATGGTTTTTACCGAAAATCCAATCTTTTAATTTTTTTTCACCATTATAAGCTTCTACTAAAAGATAACCTTCACACCCTCGAGCTTTTATTTTAGCAGTTATTTCATAATCGGTGTTTGGAATACCAATAGTTGTTGATTGATATTTTTCCGTTCTATTCAGATTAGAGTTGGCCACTATAGTTAATGAATTCTTGCCAGAAATGATTTCACTGCTTTTACTTTCATAAGTAACATCTTTATTAAGTGGACTTCCTACCCAATTAAGAATATTACCTTGAGAATCAGAGATTTCAGCATCTCCATTATAAATAAAATTCTGCAAATCATGAGGTTTTTTAAGTTTGCTTTCAGTCTCTACTGTGTCTGGAACAAGATTACCACCTATTATTTTAGATTTAGATGTTCTTTGATCATATTCCTCGTCTTCAGGTATTATCATAGCATATTCAGTTGAAACTGGGTTGTGAATAACGATATCATTTATTTTATTATGTGCAGCTGAATATTTTGTAGAGTATTCTAAACCTTTTCCAAATTCAGTATTAGTATCTATATAAATATCACTATCTTCACCTATATCCAAAATATGCTTATAATACACTGAAGATTTTCCTGTAATGTATTCACCGTTTTTATTATTATCTATAATATCTATTCCAGTCTTCATAAGTCTTAGATCTTTAGAAGGTCTAGAAGGTCTTACTATAGTATGTGCTGGGTCAGAGTCAAATATGGTTTTGATTTTTACATTACCACCATTGCCATTGTATTTAGAATGGGTATTATAGAACTTACCGTTATAAGAACCTATATTAATGTCTTCTGGTTCCATATCGCTTGCGGATTTATTGTTATTTTCCCATAAACTACTTAGAGGTATAGTAACTTTTTCAAAATCATCTTCAGTATTAGTTGACTTAGATTCTTTTTCGAAATACATTATAGATTGATCTCCAGAAGAAGTTTGTAAAATTAAAAAATCTGAGATAACAGTAGCTGTATTCTCAGTTTCGCGTCTTTCTTTAAATTTCTTATATTCTATTGTAGCTTTATCTATTGCATCAGTATTACTCTCTAAATATGAATTATCATAATCAAGATTATTATAAATAATACCGCCTTTATATTTGCCTTCTTTCCTATTTGCATAATTTGCGGAGTGTCCTTGACCTCCTTCACCAGTAACAGTATTTCTTCCTAATCCATCAGAATCATCAGATCTAGGACCTTCATTCCATACAACGTTATCATGCTGTTGCGGTTCTATACTATAACGTAATCTACCACTCTTAGAATCTTCTTCTTCAGCTATATTATAAAAAATGTTAGGATCTCCTTGGACTACAGATGCTTTTATTTCATCAGATCCATTGATTTTTCTCATACCGTTTAGACTGCTTTTATCTATCTTCCAAACATCAACATCTTTTATTTTTAAAATATCGTATGTTATTTTTTGTTTCCAAGTATCTACAACCGATGGCATATCATTTATATGTTCTGGTCCACATAACTCATGAGCTGGAATACTTCCTTTAACAGTTATAGTAAAAGAGCCTGGACCAGAAGGTGTAGCAGTTACACTACAAGGGTCATCTACAGTTATAGTCTTGGTACCTGTAGTACCATCTGCCTTAGTGTATTCTTCTTCTTCTGTATGGGACTTGGAGTCAGAAGCTATTGTTTCTTCTGGTGGGTGTGGTGAACCCGATGGAGATGCTCCCCAACTATTAAAATTTCTAGTAATTCCATCACTTGCCGCTTTGTGTGATATTGTATAACCATTAATAGTCGATGCCCACGCATCAGCTTGTTTCATTGCATTTTCGTATGCTGTCATATCAGGATCTGCAGGACATGTAGCTTTTACTGAACCTGATCCCTTTACAGTAACAGCTTTAGCATTGTTAGGTATACTTCCAGTCCAAGTGGCTGATATATTAGTGTCTCCTCCATGTACATTAACTGTTAAATCAGAACTAGATGCTCCTGATGGACTAGGTACTGTATAACTACCAGCTTGATCTCCTTCTTTGAATTTACTAGGTACACCTGTAAAATATGATTTGTACTTTCTAATAGCTTCTTCATTTTCACAATACTCTAAAGTTATATCCACAATAAATTCTGAACCACCAGTAGCAAAGTATAAACTTCTTGTAGTAGGTACGCCAGCCATTGCTTCAAAACTTTCGTGATATGGACTGCCTTGTTTTATTTCTGACCAATAAGAAGGTGTAGAACTGTAAGTCCTAATTTCTGGTATGTGTTTTGGATTTTTAAATATTTTAGTAGCAATATCAGGGTTACCTTTCAATGTAATTATCTTACCATCTTTAGATGTTTTAATTTGAATAGTTGCTTGATAGTTATATGTTTGAATCTCTTCTTCTTCTATGGGTTGTTGAGTTAGGTCATGAGTAAATATTATAGGTTCATTTCCGCTTAAGAAGTTTATTAATTCATCTTTGGATTTTGCATCCCAGAATTTTTCGTTATCTCCATCACCTTGAGCTCCGGTAACTTGTGTGGATTGTAGTTTATTGCCTTTATAACCATATACTTTAGAGGAATCTCTTTTATTACTAATCATATTGGATATTAATGTTACTTTTATTTTAGGATATCCTTCTTCATATTCAAACCTATTCCAGTTTTCTTTTTCTTCATTGGTTAGATTACCTGTTATTTTTACAATAGTGTTTTGACCTATAGTAGTAGATCCTTCATCTAGTTCTATCGGGGATTCTCCGGCGTCTACACCGAATTCACCAGATAAATCAATAGGTGGAGGATCTAAATTATCTAGGCTAGATACGGCAAAACCTTCATATACACCGTCTATAAATTGTAATGCTTCAATCATACCTACCGTTTCGCTTTCTGATAAATCTTGAAATCTAACATAATCATTAACAGTTCTTAAATAATGCGAATGTCCATATACTAATGATGATCCCCATGCTGTTGCTGTAGTTGAAAAAGCTTTACCATATAAATCTGTAATTCTAGTTTGTTTTCTTTGGGTTATTGATTTTTTGGTAGCTTCAAGTATTATTTCTTCTTGATGTCTGGGAGCTATAAAGTTATTATCATGATTATTAGCAAAAAAGTTATTGTTAGGATTAGTTAATTTATTTGCTTCTGTTATACCAGCAGCATATTCTATATATTCTGTTGAGGGTATGTAAAGTTGTTCGGTACCCCATCCTTTTGAAGTGAAAATTGTTATGGTGTCTACTGCGATAAGTACTGGATTAGTATCCATATCTGTAAAGTTGATATATCTTTTTATAGCATTTTTATATATTGATTTATATTCATCTGCAGCTACTCCATATAGTATCATAAGCATTTGAAGGTATCCTACTTTATTTTTTATTTTTTCAGTTGGATCAGTAGTTGTTCCCTCATAATGGCAAATATTATTAATTTTTTGTATTATAGTTTTTTCTCCTTTATTATTCCACTGATAAAAAATATAATTTAATATACTTTCGCATTTTAATTCAACATCTTCAACCTTATTATAAGTATCTAACCATGTATCGCCAATAGTTGATAAGTCATTATTCTTTACATTTTCTAGAAGTGAATAGTAAAATATATCGTATCCTGAATATACTTTTTTATTATTCATATATTGTATTTTCTTGTTATTATTTTCTTTTGGAGAGGTTAGTAAATTTCCTGATGATGTTTCGCACCAAACTAATTTTATATCTTCATTAACTTTTATATCATAAACACGATCATTCTTTATAGTAGTTTGATTAACTACAGGAACCCAAATCTTAGAATTTTCCATATTGGGAAAATGATTTTTATAATGGGCTTTTATTTGTGGAATAACAGATTTAGTATAATCTATAGAATTTGGAAAGTTTTCATTTATTAAGCCTATACGGAAACAAGGATTAGGACGAGCACCTCCTTCCTGTCCAATTTCACCACCACCTGGTAGTTTACCGGCCTCTCCATTCATGCCATCAGCAGTTATTGGTAATGGAATGTAAATACCAAATACCATTAAAATACAAAGTAATATTGAAATTACTCTTTTCAATTGTTAATCACCCTTTCTTAATAATAATATAAATATATAAAAAAATACAATCAAAACCTATATTGGAGTTTATTTATTATTATACAAAAAGGATTCAAAGATAATATCCTTGAATCCTATAATTTATAAGAAGGTTTTAGTTATTTTTACCATCTCGAATTTCTAATAGTTTAACATCTAGTCTATTCATATCTTTATCAAAATATTCTGTATAGTTAGAACTGCCAATAAGATATCCATAATTCATATTGTGTTTTATAATAGAGAAATACTTTTTATTTGGGTTATGTTCTACAGTTACTATTCCAAAGTCATAAATAGTATTTTTACCATCTAAAAAATTTTGAATATATTCTTTTTTATTTAAAGTTTTATTAACTGAAGCTGGACCTAATGTACAATCTCCCAATGCCCCTGAAGAATATTTATTTTTGAAATATTCCATATCTGAACCATGCATTATATACATATTCATTCCGGCATATTTATTATTGTAAGTATTAGCTTTTACTCTTACTTCATCAGTAGTTACAAAAAAACCACTAAATAAATTGTCCATATATATTTGTACTAATCCCTCTAAAACTAAACATCTAAATACTCCAAAATCTTGTAATCTAGTTACTACAATTATTGCTTGTTCTCTAGTAATATTTTTTAGTGGACTAAATAGAGCTTTTTGTCTGATATCAAGAGTATCAATACCATAAATAACTTCTCTAGTACCTTTTAAGTATTCAGCTGAATAAGCCATAGATACTGCATCTTTAGCCCAATTAGGTACAATATTAAAATCTTCTATTTCTCTTATACCTCTAACAGGATTACCAGTTCTTATAGCCTGAGTATAATTTGTAAACATAACAGCTGCTTCAGCTCTAGTTATATAATTATCTGGTTTGAAAGTACCATCACCCAAACCATTAACTATACCAAGTCTACTGGCAACATCAATATATTTATCATCTATATCAGTGAATTTAATATCTGACTCAACTTTTTCTAAGAAATTATCTAATGTAAGTGTTCGAAATTCCCAGCCTAATTTAGTAATCTCTTCATAACCTTCATTATACTCATTAAAACTAGTAAATATTGCAGTTACCATTAGGGTAGCGAATTCTCTTCTAGTTATAGGTTTATCATAATCACATTGAATTTCCTCTGGAACTAAACCATCTGCAATAGCTTGATTAACTTCTTCAGCAGCCCAATCTGAAGGTTGTTGTTGATATGACTTAGCATTTACTTTAACACTAAACCCAGATAATAAGATACTTAATACCATTAACATTGTTATCATTCTTTTCATACAAAACATCTCCTTAAATTTATTATATTAAAATATTTTATCCTGAAAATTAGATTCAGGTAACTTTTACTTTCCTAATTTCAACATTCATATGGTCATAGTAACATTATTATTGTAGCTATGTTGATATATAATACTATTGTTTATTCATAATATTATATATTATTAACTATTATAATCAACATTTACATAGTATTAATTAAATTTTTAATTTATAATTAATATACCATAATAAAGATGTTGTTTCAAACTTATAACATTAAAATACAAAATGTTAATTTGAATATTAACTATATAAGAATAGCTTTTGAAGTATATTTAATATTGATTTTAATATAATAAAAATGACTAATATAACAAAATATATTAGTCTGTCTAGTAGGGTTAATTAATTTCTATTCCTTATACTTATAATAATAATTTACTACGATAGGTCTATTAAAGTGGTAATGGAATAGAGGAGATAAATTAAATTATAAGTCTATAAATATGCAAAATAGAAGTAATGGTATTTTGTGTTAATTGATAATAGAGTATAAATAATACAAATAAATATTTAAATTATTTTTTTAAATTATTATTACCCTCTCTAATTTCTAATAATTTAACTGGTTTTCTGTTCATTTTATCATCAAAATATTCAGTAGTACTTGTACCACCTATAATATAACCAAAACTCATATTATGTCTTACAATAGAGAAATACTCTTTAGAAGGGTTATGTTCTACAGTTATTATTTCAAAATCATAAATAGTATGCTTACCATCAACAAAGTTTTGAATATATTCTATTTTGTTTAAAGCCATATTTGTAGCTGCTGGTCCTAGTAAACAATCACTTAATTGACTGGATGGGTATTTATATTTAAACTTTTCCATGGCAGTTCCAGGACGAATAACCATATTCATACCAGAGTATTTATTATTATAAGAATTTGATTTAATACATACTGTATTATCAGTAACAAAAAATCCACCAAAAAGATTATCCATACAAATTCTTACTAGCCCTTCTAAAATCAAAGCCTCAAGTATATGATAACTTTGTAGTCTAGATACTACAAGAATTGCTTGTTCTCTAGTTATATTATCTAAAGGATTAAATATTGTTTTTTGTTTTATATCTAAAGTATTCATACCATAAATGACATCTCTAGTACCTTTTAGATATTCATTAGAGTATGCCATGGAAACAGCATCTTTTGCCCAATCAGGTACAAGGTAAAAATCTTCTATTTCTCTAGCACCTCTAACTGGATTTCCTCCATCTATAACTTGAGTATAATTTGTAAACATAACAGCTGCTTCAGCTCTAGTTATATAATTATCTGGTTTAAAAGTACCATCACCCAAACCATTAACAATACCAAGTCTACTGGCAATATCAATGTACTTATCATCTGTGTCAGTGAATTTAATATCTGACTCAACTTTTTCTAAGAAATTATCTAATGTAAGTGTTCGAAATTCCCAGCCTAATTTAGTAATCTCTTCATAGCCTTCATTATATTCATTAAAGCTAGTAAATATTGCAGTTACCATTAGGGTAGCAAATTCTCTTCTAGTTATAGGTTTATCATAATCACATTGAATCTCTTCTGGAACTAAACCATCTGCAATAGCTTGATTAACACCTTCAGCTGCCCAATCAGATGGTTGTTGCTGATATGATTTTGCATTTACATTAATTCCAGATATAAAAATACTTACAACCATTATTATTGCTATTATTTTTTTCATATGAAGTATCTCCTTAAAATAATATTTGATATATTTTTCTTTCCATACCTTCAATAATCTATTAATTTATTTAATACAAAATAAGTTTATTTATAATAATGTAAGAAATTAGTTTTATTTAAAAGTAGATTATTAACACTAACTTTAATGATAATAAATATTTTTTAATTATTTTCACATTCTATCACTTCTATTAATTTAACTGGTTTTCTGTTCATCTCATCATCAAAATATTCAGTAGTGTTACTACCACCTATAATATAACCATAACTAATATCATGTTTTACTATAGAGAAATATTCTTTGCTTGGGTTGTGTTCTACAGTTATTATACCAAAATCATAAATAGTGTGTTTACCATCTAGAAAATTTTGTATATATTCATTATTATTTAAAGTCATATTTACAGCTGCTGGACTTAAAAAGCAATCACCTAGTTGTCCTGATGGATATTTATGTACAAAATTTTCAACAGGTGATCCTGGTCTAACAACCATATTCATACCTGCATATTTATTGTTATAATTATTAGATTTGATTCTTACTTCATTATCTGTTACGAAAAAACCACCGAATAAATCATCAATACATATTTCTATTAAACCTTCTAAGACTAAAATTTCAAGCATGTGATAACTTTGTAATCTAGATACTACAAGAATTGCTTGTTCTCTAGTTATATTATCTAAAGGATTAAATATTGTTTTTTGTTTTATATCTAAAGTATTCATACCATAAATGACATCTCTAGTACCTTTTAGATATTCATTAGAGTATGCCATGGAAACAGCATCTTTTGCCCAATCAGGTACAAGGTAAAAATCTTCTATTTCTCTAGCACCTCTAACTGGATTTCCTCCATCTATAGCCTGAGTATAATTTGTAAACATAACAGCTGCTTCAGCTCTAGTTATATAATTATCTGGTTTGAAAGTACCATCACCCAAACCATTAACAATACCAAGTCTACTGGCAATATCAATGTACTTATCATCTATGTCAGTGAATTTAATATCTGACTCAACTTTTTCTAAAAAATTATCTAATGTAAGTGTTCGAAATTCCCAGCCTAATTTAGTAATCTCTTCATAACCTTCATTATACTCATTAAAGCTAGTAAATATTGCAGTTACCATTAGGGTAGCGAATTCTCTTCTAGTTATAGGTTTATTATAATCACATTGAATCTTTTCTGGAACTAAACTATCTGCAATAGCTTGATTAACACCTTCAGCCGCCCAATCAGATGGTTGTTGCTGATATGATTTTGCATTTACATTAACATTAAACCCAGATATTAAAATACTTACCAACAGTAACATTGTTATCACTTTTTTCATTTAAAACATCCCCTTAAATTTATTATATTAAAATATCTTATCCTGAAAATTAGATTCAGGTAACTTTTACTTTCCTAATTTCAACATTTATATGGTCAGGATAACATTATTATTATAGCTATGTTGATATAAAAATAATGTTATTTATTCATAATATTATATATTATTAACTATTATAATTAACATTTGCATAGTATTAATTAAATTTTTAATATATAAATAATATACCATAATAATGATGTTGTTTCAAATTTATAACATTAAAATACAAAATGTTAATTTGAATTTATTAACTATATAAGAATAGCTTTTGAAGTATATTTAATATTGATTTTAATATAATAAAAAATGACCAATATAATAAAATATATTAGTCTGTCTAGTAGGGTTAATTAATTTCTATTCCTTATACGCATAATAATAATTCACTACGATAGATTTATTAAGTGGTAATGGAATAGGGGAGATGTATTAAAATTTAATTCTATAAAAATTATGATGATACAGAATAGGAGTAATGGTAATTTGTGTTAATTGTTTGGGTTAAAGTAAGGGTTAGGACAAGCACCACTTTTATGTAAATTTTACTAATACTAGGAAGCTTACTTTACCTATTATACCAGTAGCATTTTATGGGTAATCTAATATAAATACTAATCATGGAATTCAAAGTAATATTGTTTAACTGATGGTATAATAGTTTTAGTATTAATATATAAATATTTATTTATTCAATAATAGAGAATTAGGTATAAAAGCTAAATAACTAAATAAAATAATTTAATTAATTATTTTTCCCTTCTCTTACTTCTATTAATTTAACATCTAGTCTATTCATATCTTTGTCAAAGTATTCTGTAGTATTTCCTCCACCGACAATATACCCATATTCCATATTGTGGTTTATAATAGAAAAATACTCATCACTTGGATTATGCTCTACAGTTACTATTCCAAAATCATATAAAGTATTTTTCCCATCTATGAAGTTTTGTATATACTCTGTATTATTTAAAGTCATATTTATAACCGCAGGACCAAGAGTACAATCTCCTAATTGTCCTGATGGATATTTATGCTTAAATTGTTCCATTGCCGAACCATGAGCTATATACATATTCATTCCAGCATATTCATTATCGTAAGAATTAGCTTTTACTCTTACTTCATCAGTGGTTACGAAAAAACCACCAAATAAATTATCCATATATATTTGTACTAGTCCCTCTAAAACTAAAGACCTAAATACTCCAAAATCTTGTAATCTAGTTACTACAATTATTGCTTGTTCTCTAGTTATATTTTCTAGTGGACTAAATAGTGCTTTTTGTCTGATGTCAAGAGTATTAATACCATAAATAACTTCCCTAGTACCTTTTAAGTATTCAGCTGTGTAAGCCATAGATACTGCATCTTTAGCCCAATTAGGTACAAGATAAAAATCTTCTATTTCTATATCCCCACTTGCTGGATCTCCAGTACGTATAGCCTGAGTATAATTTGTAAACATAACAGCTGCTTCAGCTCTAGTTATATAATTATCTGGTTTGAAAGTACCATCACCTAGACCATTAACAATACCAAGTCTACTGGCAACATCAATATATTTATCATCTATATCAGTGAATTTAATATCTGACTCAACTTTTTCTAAGAAATTATCTAATGTAAGTGTTCGAAATTCCCAGCCTAATTTAGTAATTTCTTCATAACTTTCATTATACTTATTAAAACTAGTAAAAATGGCAGTTACCATTAGGGTAGCAAATTCTCTTCTTGTTATAGGTTTATCATAATCACATTGAATTTCTTCTGGAACTAAACCATCTGTAATAGCTTGATTAACACCTTCAGCCGCCCAATCAGATGGTTGTTGCTGATATGATTTTGCATATACATTAACATTAAACCCAGATATTAAAATACTTACCAACAGTAACATTGTTATCATTTTTTTCATTTAAAACATCCGCTTAAATTTATTATATTAAAATATCTTATCCTGAAAATTAGATTCAGGTAACTTTTACTTTCCTAATTTCAACATTTATATGGTCAGGATAACATTATTATAGCTATGTTGATATAATAATAATGTTATTTATTCATAATATTATATACTAGTATAATTAACATTCGCATAGTATTAATTAAATTTTTAATTTATAAGTAATATACCATAATAAAGATGTTGTTTCAAATTTATAACATTAAAATACTAAATGTTAATTTGAATTTATTAACTATATAAGAATAGCTTTTGAAGTATATTTAATATTGATTTTAATATAATAAAATGACTAATATAATAGAATATATTAGTCTAGTAGGGTTAATTAATTTCTATTCCTTATACTTATAATAATAATTTACTACGACAGGTCTATTAAAGTGGTGATGGAATAGGAGAGATAAATTAAATTATAAGTCTATAAATAGACAAGATAAAAGTAATGGTATTTTGTGTTAATTGATAATAGAGTATAAATAATACAAAAAGAATAAATTATTTTTTTAAATTATTATTACCCTCTCTAATTTCTAATAATTTAACAGATTTTCTATTCATGTCTTGATCAAAATAATCGGTATAATTTGAAGCACCTATAATATAACCATATTCCATATTATGTTTTAAGATAGAAAAATACTTAGAACTAGGATTGTGTTCAACAGTTATAATACCAAAATCATAGATAGTATTTTTCCCATCAACAAAATTTTGAATATATTCAGTTTTATTTAAAGCCATATTTACTGATGCAGGACTTAACAAGCAATCTCCTAATTGTCCAGAAGGATACTTATATTTAAACTCTTCAAAAGGTGAGCCAGGCCTTATATACATGTATATAGCATCATATTCATTGTTGTAAGTGTTAGCTTTTATACGTACTTCATTATCTGTAACAAAAAAACCACTAAATAAATCATCCATACATACTCTAACGAGTCCTTCTAAAACTAAACATTGGAGTACTTTATACTCTTGTAATCTAGAAACTACAAGTATAGCTTGTTCTCTAGTTATATTATCTAATGGATTGAATATTGTCTTTTGTTTAACATGAAGAGTATCAATACCATAAATAACTTCTCTAGTACCTTTTAAGTAATCAGCTGTGTAAGCCATAGATACTGCATCTTTAGCCCAATCAGGTACAAGATAAAAATCTTCTATTTCTATATCCCCACTTGCTGGATCTCCAGTACGTATAGCCTGAGTATAATTTGTAAACATAACGGCTGCTTCAGCCCTAGTAATATAATTATCTGGTTTAAAAGTACCATCACCCAAACCATTAACAATACCAAGTCTACTGGCAATATCAATGTACTTATCATCTATGTCAGTGAATTTAATATCTGACTCAACTTTTTCTAAGAAATTATCTAATGTAAGTGTTGGAAATTCCCAGCCTAATTTAGTAATCTCTTCATAACCTTCATTATACTCATTAAAGCTAGTAAATATTGCAGTTACCATTAGGGTAGCGAATTCTCTTCTAGTTATAGGTTTATTATAATCACATTGAATCTCTTCTGGAACTAAACTATCTGCAATAGCTTGATTAACACCTTCAGCCGCCCAATCAGATGGTTGTTGCTGATATGATTTTGCATTTACATTAACATTAAACCCAGATATTAAAATACTTACCAACAGTAACATTGTTATCACTTTTTTCATTTAAAACATCCCCTTAAATTTATTATATTAAAATATCTTATCCTGAAAATTAGATTCAGGTAACTTTTACTTTCCTAATTTCAACATTTATATGGTCAGGATAACATTATTATTATAGCTATGTTGATATAAAAATAATGTTATTTATTCATAATATTATATATTATTAACTATTATAATTAACATTTGCATAGTATTAATTAAATTTTTAATTTATAATTAATATACCATAATAAAGATGTTGTTTCAAATTTATAACATTAAAATACAAAATGTTAATTTGAATTTATTAACTATATAAGAATAGCTTTTGAAGTATATTTAATATTGATTTTAATATAATAAAAAATGACCAATATAATAAAATATATTAGTCTGTCTAGTAGGGTTAATTATTTCTATTCCTTATATTCATAATAATAATTCACTACAATAGATTTATTAAGTGGTAATGGAATAGGGGAGATGTATTAAATTTTAATTCTATAAAATATTCTGATGATACAGAATAGGAGTAATGGTAATTTGTATTAATTGTTTGGGTTAAAGTAAGGGTTAGGACAAGCACCTTTTTCCCGTTAAATTTCACTAGTATAGATATAAGATATTGAATGATTAGTCTAATATTTAATAATAATAATAAGGTAAATTAATTCATATAAAATCAAGTAATTGTTTTATTATTTATTACTCTAGTTCTAAATTAAAAAAGGCATTAAGGTATTTTCCTTAATACTTTTTTTAATTATACTCCCTTACCAAAAGGGTAGGGGAGTAATAAATGTTTTTGTTATAGGTATAATCTATTAATGAGTACCGGATGTATCTAAATCTTCAGCAGAAGATTTTTCAGAAGAATATATACCTACGACATTATGTTTGATAGAAGATATGTTATATTTCTTTCCTACGATGTCAATAGTATTATTACCTTCTGGATGTTTATATTCTAAAACATAAGTGTTTCCGGAGGCTTTTATATCTAGAGTAGCTAATATGACTGTTTTGTTGTTCATGACTTTATCCATATTAGTTTTTGTTAATTCTTTTCCAGCTTCTACGAATACAGATGATGAAGGGACTCCTACACTAAAATGCCATCTTTGTGCTTGCCTGTTATAATCATACTCAGGTATCTTGTTTCCTGGGTTAAAATCTTCTCCATCCTCAGTAGTAGTACCTATAAATGTTCTATTCCTTTCTTTTAATTGTAATATTTGAGTAATTCCGTATTTATAACCATTGTCTCTAGGTATATCAATAGGAACAGCATCACCAGTTTCTGTTACTCTTATCATTTTGGATTTAACATATTCTGTTATGGTTTTTTCTTCTCCACCATAATTTCTTCTTCCGGAATTATCTAACCAATCTAGTGCAATGTAATTCTTATATACTGAATCAGTATTCCAATCAGGGACTACATTATCATATATATTTATTGGTTGATAAGATCCTTGTACATTGGCATAAACATCAACAGGAGATGTATCACCTGTATCTAGATTCAAACTATAATAATAAGGAATAATCTGCATATTATTATAATAGTTACCAACAGTCTCAATGTCCATTAACATATAATATCCTAATCTTGTTGGTTGTTTTTTAAGAGCTTGAATATTATTATCTGATGGACTTAATGGGAACTGTTTCGGACTCTCTTGTAAGAAATCCAAAGAACCAAAAGTATTGAGATAATGTCTTGAGTCAATGGGATCTCCAAAGATATTAACATTAGCTCCTAGATAATTGTTTTGTGATTCAATGTCAACTTTCTTAACAACATTGTCAATGAACCATTTTGTAGGAGTTACAGGATTCTTGAAATAATTGGAGAATCGATAATCGGTTGTGTCCTCCATGACTAAGTTTCCTATTCTTCCTACAACATCAATATTATACTTTTTAATAGCCGAATGGTAAGCCGAACAGTCTTTCTCACGTTTTTTGTTGGTATCTTTATTATTATCAATAAAGGTACCATTATTAGCAAGTACTCTAAAGTTTACCTCAGCACTAACAGCTTCTGAATTAGAGATAGGAACTTTAAAGTTATACATATCTTCATCAACATCTAAATCTATATATTCTCCAACTCTATACATTTTATTTTCATATATTACATCAAAATTAAAAGAAACTTGCTTTTCTTTCGTCCATTTAGTGGTATCCATATGATCTACAAAACCTTTACCTCGGTGTGTAGTCGTATGAGCAATACCATAACTACCATCATCATAAAAATCTCCTTCATTAGGGAAATAGACATCAAAATCTCTGCCTAATACAACCATTTTACCAGCAGTCTTATCTCCTAATCCAGGTATTTCAATAGTAGGATTAGCAGGTATCTTTGTTTCTACAATCTCATACCAATTTTTTGGCGGAGTAGAGAGGTTGTTTTCTATAACACTACTTGATGTAGAGGTGGGGGAAAGTCCTGGTATCCAAGGTATACCTTTGGCTGATGTATATGAATTTGCTTTATTTCTTAAAACTATTTCTAGTGAAATAATATCATTATGGTAGTTCCCAAAATAATAGGCTATATTTCTATTTAATGGGTTTAATTGGATAGAGCCGGTATTATTGCTTATTGTTGGAAGCCCTGCTGATTTCAACATATCTCCAGTTATTTTCCCTTTGAATCTACCCGTAGATAAGTTCCATATACCTAATAAACCATTACTTGAATTCATACCAGAACATCCATATATTTCATTATTCTTTTTGTCTACAATTAAACCACTACCTGTGTAAGATGAAGACATTATAGAATTTCCATTCGCTAGAGTAGTTAAATAACTTAGTTCTTTACTAAATAAATCAAATTTGTACAGTTTATTGTTATTTTTATTATAGAAATAAATATAATTATCTCCATCCCATCCACTTCTTGAATACCAAGATATACTTCCTGCATTATGCTTAATAACTTTTTTATTCGTTAATGTATTATTACTAGATATTTCATAATCTATTATGTTAGAGTTTGATTTACTCCAACCAATTAAATGGTCTTTATCTTCATAATCAGTATAGACTGTATATGCTGCAGGGACAGATGAATTTTTGGTACTTAGTTCATCTATACAATCATATTTAATCCAGTTACCAGAAGAAATATAGTTTCCAATATCTCCATTAGGTGTTTTATTGTATTTAGATACACAATCTAAATTTCCATGGACTACATAGATATATTTCTTAGATACCATTACATCTGATGGATCTGTTATATGATCAAATGATGTGTTTTTCAAGATATTATTGTGAGTCGATAAAACGCTGGATATACCTATATTTCCTAAAGAGACTTTTCCTTTACTCCAGTCTCCTGCATAACTATCGCTAGCTGGAATATAATTAGCGTTATTAACTCTAATAGTTCTTTCTCCTTTTGCAGGTATTATTATGAATTCTGGTTCTGAATTACCTTGAATATTAGGTTCAGTAATTTTTACTACGCCATCACCTTCTCGTACACCAGTTTTCATTGTTCCGTTAGATACACCACCTACGTATCCAGAACCACCGCCACCACCAGAGTCATCATTATCATCGCATCCAGGCTGATCGTTACCACCAGCTCCACCGCCATAGTAGCCGCCACCACCGCCGCCACCGCCGGAATTATCACCGGTATAGTTAGAGCCACCAATACCTAAACGTCCACTGGAACCACCTTCATCACCACCGGAACCACCATATGATTGAGAACCACCTTGACCTGGAGAGCCATATCTATCACCTCCGGTACCTCCAGTTGTACCACCACCAGAACCTCCTCTACCAGAGGATCCACTACCTCTATCTCCTCGTCCACCGCCACCACCAGCAACGATTATACGATTAGTTAATGAATTACCTTTTCTTCTGATGTCAGTACCACCGCCACCACATTGACTTGAACGTCCATGGCCAGAGCCACCTCCATTGAATCCATTAGAACCACCAGTGTATATATATAGTCTTTCGCCTTTAGTCAAATCTACTTTTCCAGTTGCGTAACCACCTAATCCACCAGAGCCATTACTACCTTGAGCTCCCCATACTTCTAAAGTATAGGTTCCTGTTACAGGAGCTGTATAGGTTTTATATCTACCAGTATAATTAAAAACTTTGGTTTCACCTTTATGAGAAGGTTTATAATCTGGATTAGGTATTTTCTTTTCAGGTACATATTCTGGATTATCTATAGTGTAAGGTTTTACATAATTAGAATTACTTACTTCCGTATTAATATATTCTGTATAAGGTATAGTCTTCCAGCTATCTGATTGACTGCCTACTTTGACTAATCTAATATCATCAGCACTTACGATTTCCTTAGAACCTGTATTCGGACGAGATGCACCATTAACTACAGAAACTTTTATTTTATCTGTATTATAAGGTGTTTTAAATGTTTCTGATATGTTAACGATACCACCACTATGGTTTTTACCGAAAATCCAATCTTTTAATTTCTTTTCGCCATTATAAGCTTCTACTAAAAGATAACCTTCACACCCTTGAGCTTTTATTTTAGCAGTTATTTGATAATCGGTGTTTGGCATACCAATAGTTGTTGATTGATATTTTTCTGTTTTATTGAGATTGGATTTTGCCACTACAGTTAATGAATTTTTTCCGGAGATGATTTCATTGCTTTTACTTTCATAAGTAACATCTTTATTAAGTGGATGACCTACCCAATTAAGAATATTACCTTGAGAATCAGATATTTCTGCATCTCCATTATAGATGAAATTCTGTAATTCATGAGTTTTCTTAAGTTTAGTTTCCGTCTCTACTGTATCAGGAACAAGATTACCACCTATTATTTTAGATTTAGATGTTCTTTGATCATATTTATCGTCTTCAGGTATAATCATAGCATATTGAGTTGAAACTGGATTGTGAATTACAATATCATTAATTTTATTATGTGAATCTGAATACTTTGTTGGGAACTCAATACCTTTCCCAAATTTAGTATATTTATCTTGGTATATAGTATTATTATCCCCGATAGATAATATATGTTTGTAAAATAGTGAAGATTTTCCTGTAATGTATTCGTCATTTTTATTTTTATCTATAATATCTATTCCTGTTTTCATAAGTCTTAGATCTTTATATGGTCTTAATGGTCTTACTATAGTATGTGCCGGGTCAGAATCAAATATGGTTTTGATTTTTACATTGCCACCATTACCATTATATTTAGAATTAGTATTATAGAATTTACCGTTATATGAACCTATGTTAATGTCTTCAGGTTCCATATCACTTGCAGATTTATTATTATTTTCCCATAAATTACTTAATGGTATAGTAACTTTTTTAAAGTTATCTTGAGTTTTGGTTGGTTCAGAATCTTTCTCAAAATACATTATAGATTGATCTCCAGAAGAAGTCTGTAAAATTAAAAAATCTGAGATAACAGTAGCTGTATTCTCAGTTTCACGTCTTTCTTTGAATTTATCATATTCTATTGTTTTTTTATCTTTGCTGTCTGCTGTATTATCTAAATAATTACCATCATTAGGATAGGCATTATTAGTATATAATATACCATCTGCATAACTTGCGGAGTGTCCTTGACCTCCCTCACCAGTAACAGTATTTCTTCCTAATCCATTTGATTTATCTGATCTAGGACCTTCATTCCATATAACATTATCATGCTGTTGTGGCTCTATACTATAACGTAATCTACCACTCTTAGAATCTTCTTTCTCGGCTATGTTATAAAAAATGTTAGGATTTCCTTGAACTACAGATGCTTTTATTTCATCAGACCCTGTTATCTTTTTCATACCATTGAGACAACTTTTATCTATTTTCCATACTTGTACATTAGTTATTTTCAAAGTATCATATGTTATATTTTGTGTCCAAGTATCTACAATATCAGGCATATCATTTAAATGTTCTGGCCCGCAAATTACATGTGCGGGTAAAGTTACTGTAACTGAGTAGCTATAGTGTCCTGCTGTACCTGCCGAACTCTTGGCTGGTACTCCTTTTTTAGCAGGTTTACCTGGATTATAACCCTCTTCACCTTTTTTACCTGATGGCGGTACTCTAGGTTCTGGGTCAGAACCATCAGTCCAAGAACCTCCGGAACCTTCTGTGATACCCCCAGAGACCGATGCATTCCAATCACTAAATTTTCTAGTTTTACCATCACTAGCTGCTGTATGAGAAATTACAGTTCCATTAACTTTAGCTGCGTATGCTTTAGCTTCTGCATGTGCTGCTTTTTGCTTGTTATAATTCCACTTATCCTTTACACCACCACCATGCCATCCACTAGCTGAATGAGTTCCGGTCCAAGGGATAGAGTCCGACCATGTCTTAGTATAAGATCCTCCTTCATGTGCATTAAATGTAAAACCGCCTACTTCGTAATTTCCAGCTTGATCTCCTTCTTTGAACTCACTAGGTACCCCAGTAAAGTATGATTTATATTTTCTAGTTGCTTCTTGATTTTCGCAATACTCTAAAGTTACATCTACAATAAACTCTGATCCACCTGAAGCAAAATATAATTTTTCTGTAGTAGGAACTCCAGCCATCGCTTCAAAACTTTCATGATATGGACTACCTTGTTTTATTTCTGACCAGTAAGATGGTAATGAAGAATAAGATCTAATTACTGGGAGTGGTATTAGAGCATTTTCATATTTTTTAGTAGCGATAGCAGGATCTCCTGTTAGTGTTACTATATCTTCATCTTCAGGTCCTGTCTTAACCTGTATATTCCCAGTATATTCATAAGTTTGAATTTCACCTTCATCTATTTTTTGATTAATTAAATCATGGGTAAATGTTATAGGTTTTTCACCTTTCAAAAAATTCATTAGATTGTCTTTGGATATGTTATCCCAGGTTTTATCGTCACCTGTAACTTGACTAGACTGTAGTTTTTTCCCTTTACCAGCATTTTCAGTAGTATTTCTTGTGACAATGGTACTTGTCATGTTTGAAGTTAGTCCTACTTTTATTTTGGGATATCCTTTTTCATAAGTTACTTTATTCCATATCTCTTCTTCTTCTTTAGTTATCATTCCTGTTAAATTGACAGGATCTTTTTGATTGATAGTAGTAGAGTGAGCATCTAATAAAACATAAGGGTTATCAACACTAACACCAAATTTCCCAGAAGGGCGAAGAGGAGGGGGAGATAAATTGATTATTGTTGCTACAACGAATCCCTCATATTTATCTTTTACTAATTGTAAGTACTCCATAATACCTACTGTTTTTTTCCCTTTACTCAAATCTTTAAAGTACGGATCTTTTTTATGAGTTTTTAGATAATGTGAATGTCCATATACTAATGCAGCTCCCCAGGCTAGAGCTGTAGTATCATGTGGTGTACCTACTAAACTAGAACATCTATATCTATCTGGCTGTTGTACCATAGAATTTTTAGCCGCTTTTAATATTATTTCTTCTTGGTGCCTATACATTATAGGATCAGTATTAGCAAAAAAATTGTTTGTTGTTTTTGTTAGACTATTTGCTTCTGTTATCCCTGCTGAGTATTCAATATATTCAGTTGCTGGTAAAAGTAAGTTATCACTTCCCCATGCTTTTGATGTAAACGTTGCAACAGTGTCTATACCTATAAGTACGGGTTTATTGTCCAAATTTACAAAGTTTATGTATCTATTTATTGCATCTTCATATATGGCTTTGGATCCATCTGGAACTAAGGCGTATAATATCATAAGCATTTGAATATATCCAGCATTATTTTTAATTTTTTCTTCTATATCTATAACTCTACCATGATAATGACATATATCGTTTATTTTTTGTATAATAGAATCTTTTGAAAGATTATCCCATTGATAAAATATATAATTCATAATACCTAAACATTGTTTTTCAACATCATCAGTATTACTATAAATATCTTTCCAATGGGTACCTATTGTAGAGATATCATTATCTTTTACTAATCCCATTAGTTGATAAAAGAATATATCATAACCTGTTTTTATATTAGAAGTATCAATGAACCTTACTTTTTTATCTATATCTGTAGGATTAACATATAATAGATCGCCAGATGATGCTTCACACCAGCCTACTTTTATATGGCTTTTATTTACTTGATTTTTTTTAGGGACTATTATTATAGAATTTTGTAAGTTCAAAAAATGGTTTTTATAATGTGCTGCTATTTGTTTATCAACATTTTTTTCGGTACCATATTCTAAAGGAGGGTCAAAATCTTCTGATATTATACCTATACGAAAATTAGGTGTAGAACTTGCACCTCCTTCCAGCCCAATTTCTCCACCACAACTAAGTCTTCCAATTTCACCAACAACTCTTTCAGCATTTACTGGTATTGGAATATATATACTGAATATCATTAAAATGCAAAGTAATATGGAAATTACTTTTTTCAATTAATATCATCCTTTCTTATCTTATCTCTAGTAATTCTACTGGTAATCTAGTATTATCTTTATCAAAATAATAGGTAGTATCACTTCCGCCTATAATGTAGCCATAATTCATATTATGTTTTATAATTGAAAAATATTCTTTTGATGGATTATGTTCTACAGTTACTATACCAAAATCATAAATAGTATGTTTTCCATCTAGAAAGTTTTGTATATATTCTGCGTTATCTAGAGTCTGATTTACTGTAGATGGACCTAATACTAAGTCTCCTAATTTTCCTGATGGATATTTATGTTTGAATTGTTCCATGGGTGAACCATGCATAATGTACATATTCATTCCTGCATACTTATTATCATATGCATTAGCTTTTACTCTAACTTCATTATCTGTTACAAAAAATCCACCAAATAAATTGTCCATATAGATTGTAACAAACCCTTCTAGAACTATACATCTAAATACTCCATATTCTTGAAGTCTAGAGACTACTAATATAGCTTGCTCTCTGGTTATATTATCTAATGGACTAAATAATGCCTTTTGCTTAATATCCAGTGTACTCATACCATATATTACTTGTCTGGTACCCTTAATAAAATCAACTGTATAAGCCATAGATACACCATCTTTCGCCCAATCAGGTACCAAATAAAAGTCTTCTATCTCTATTGGTCCACTTACAGGGTCTCCAGATCGTATAACTTGGGTATAATTAGTAAACATAACAGCTGCTTCAGCTCTAGTTATATAATTATCTGGTTTGAAAGTTCCATCACCCAAACCATTGACAATACCAAGTCTACTGGCGACATCAATATACTTATCATCTATATCAGTGAATTTAATATCTGATTCAACTTTTTCTAAGAAATTATCTAATGTAAGTGTTCGAAATTCCCAGCCTAGTTTAGTAAGTTCTTCATAACCTTCATTATATTTATTAAAACCAGTAAATATAGCAGTTACCATTAGAGTAGCAAATTCTCTTCTAGTTATAGGTTTATTATAATCACCTTGAATTTCCTCTGGAACTAAACCATCTGCAATAGCTTGGTTAACACCTTCAGCCGCCCAATCAGATGGTTGCTGTTGATACTGTCCTGCATTTACATTAATATTAAATCCTGATATTAATAAAGTTACCATCATTAATAAAGTTACTATTTTCTTCATAAAAAACCTCTCCTCTTTCATGAACAACTTTTTTCTGTAGTTAATGGAATTAGAATTTCAATATTAGATATCGTTAAAATGCCAGTTAATATTGAAAGTTAATAATTAATATGTTTTCCTTATCTTATTTCTATTAATTCTACTGGTAATCTATTAGCTTTATCATAATAATAGGTAGTATCACAGCCACCTACTATATAACCATATTCAACATTATGTTTTATAATAGAGAAATATTCTTTTGATGGATTATGTTCAACAGTTACTATTCCAAAATCATAAATGGTATGTTTCCCATCTAGAAAATTTTGAATGTACTCTTCGTTATCTAGAGTCTGATTTACTGTAGATGGACCTAATACTGAATCTCCTAATTTTCCTGATGGATATTTGGTTTTAAATAGTTCCATGGATGATCCAGGCATAATGTACATAATCATAGCATCGTATTTATTGTCATAAGTATTAGCTTTTGCTCTAACTTCATTATCTGTTACGAAAAATCCACCAAATAAATCATCCATATAGATTATAACAAACCCTTCTAAAACTATACATCTGAATACTCCATATTCTTGTAATCTAGATACTACTAAGATAGATTGTTCTCTAGTTATATTATCTAATGGACTAAACAAAGCCTTTTGCTTTATATCAAAAACATCCATACCGTAGATTACTTTTCTGGTACCCTTTATATAATCAGCAGAATAAGCCATAGATACAGCATCTTTTGCCCAATCTGGTACTAAATAAAAATCTTCTAATTCTTTAGTTCCTCTAACAGGGTTACCGTTTCTTATATCCTGGGTATAATTAGTAAACATAACAGCTGCTTCAGCTCTGGTTATATAATCATCTGGTTTGAAAGTTCCATCACCCAGACCATTGACAATACCAAGTCTACTGGCGACATCAATATACTTATCATCTATATCAGTGAATTTAATATCTGATTCAACTTTTTCTAAGAAATTATCTAATGTAAGTGTTCGAAATTCCCAACCTAGTTTAGTAACCTCTTGATAACCTTCATTATATTTATTAAAACCAGTAAATATAGCAGTTACCATTAGAGTAGCAAATTCTCTTCTAGTTATAGGTTTATTATAATCACACTGAATTTCCTCTGGAACTAAACCATCTGCAATAGCTTGATTAACACCTTCAGCTGCCCAGTCAGATGGTTGCTGTTGATATTGTCCTGCATTTACATTAATATTAAATCCTGATATTAATAAAGTTACCATCATTAATAAAGTTACTATTTTCTTCATAAAAAACCTCTCCTCTGAAATGTATGATTTAAAATATTCTTATCCTGAAATTAAATTCAGGTGATTTACATCATGTTTATACACTTATAAAACACTAATACATAGTAGATAATAATTAACTCATAATATTAACTCCTAGTACTAATTAAATTATGGTAGTGTATAGTATTGTTTAAATTTTTGGACTTATTATAATATATCATATTAAATACATTGTTTCAAATATATACCATTAAAAATATATAATGGTATTTTATCTTTAATTGTATGTAATTAGTTATTTAGTTATTGAAAGTATACAATAAGAAAATTGAATATTTTAAATACATAACGTCAATCCATATATCTTACATCGTAATAATACCCCTCTTTAGCGGCTTCCTTTACATTAGGAAAAAGGTTCTCAGCTTTAATGGAAGAGGGGAGATTATCTACATAGCAGTAATATTTAATTCCTTCTCTAGTATAACCTGCTACCATTCGTGATTTCTCTAATTTAGAACCAGCAACACTGAAAGAGGAGATTGGCTTAGTAGTCGCTAGGTCAACATTCTGTACTAGAGCTATTACTGAAGGACCTTCTATAGGGTTAACACCAGAATAAGTAGTTAGACTACTAGGTATATAGAATGTATTAGCCCATTTAGTATTGGTTTCATTTATTTGATTGATTGTATATGAAATGTTGGCAGAGATAATTTTATTTATTTCACTTAAGTTTGCCTTTTTTGATTTGATACCAACAGGTAGACCTTCAATTTTAGTTAGCCAAGGTTCTTTAGTTTTTTCATCTTCTTCTATCTTAAGAGCACTTTCACCGCTCATATTAAGGGCGTAAGTGGCATTGTTTTTATATATGTAAGGCATTTTAGGACCGAATTTCAGGTCCCAATCAGCATTTGATATTCCATTTTCTGGATAATTAAGATTATTGCTTACTACCTTTAGTGTCGCCATATAGTAACCATCATACATAGCGACTACAAATACAGGTATAAAATTCATTTTAATATGATCTAAATTGTTTTTATCAAAGTTCATGCCATAATTGGCGGAAAAAACATCTATGAAAGTATCTAATGCAAGATTTGGGTCTGCACTCAAATAATTAAAATCTGAGTAGTCCATGGAGAGGTCTCTTGAGTTAAGAAGTTCCCATATGGCTGCATCAGAAGCATAATCAACAGCGTATGATAATCTTAATTGTTCAAATTCTTGTAGATCTCGTTCTATGTATCTAAAGAAAAATATAATTAATCCGCCTACGAAATATAAGCATATTAATATAGCTATGCCTGTTCTTTTCAAAATATATAACCTCCTAACATGTGTATTATCTTATCATCCCTGCTAGCTGAAAGTTCAGTTTTGGTGTAGAGATTTTATTAAAGTAGGCAGATATTTTTTGAGCTCCAGTATAATCAATAGCATTTACATCAACTTCTATAATATCACCTTGATCCCAATTGGTTAACTTATCACTAAGAACGTATGTGCAATACGTACTTCCTTTACCATCTGGGTTTATTATTCTCATATAGTGTTTTATCTGTACATCTACTATAGCTCCATATGAAGAACAACCAGTATAGAAATCAGTTATTTCCAATTCGCTTATTTGACCAGTATCTGTAACTTTGTCAATAAAATTAGTCATTTCACTTAATATTGATCTTTTTATGGTTAAATCTCTGCTTAATGACTGTATTAAAAGTGGTGCTAAAACTAAAAGTATGAAAACTAGGAATAGTCCTATGATTCTGTTTACGAAATCACTCACGATTAATCACCCACTTTCTTAGATTATAGTCCTTATAACCCTCTTTGTACTCTCTTACATGAAGTTTTATCTTCATATTCGTTTTTTTATTAGAGGGGAGAGCAAGAAAAGCAGATTTCAAAGCAGTTCCTTTATTAATAAAAAATGCATCATCTATGTTAATGACAGTGCCGACAGTCCTGTCACTGTCATTAATTTCAATAACTTTTGGCTTAGGGAAATATTCATCTTGTACGGCTAACATGAGTAATACATCATCAGGAGTAAATGTTATTTTATTAGGTAGTAGTTCTCCCTGAGTTTGCAATGCGGTTTTTTCGATTTGTATTCCAAAACCGCCTAATTCTCCTTTATAGAAAGGTTGTGCAAGTTTGAAAGTTATAGGTATGAAAATAGCTAATATTACTATTGTGGTAACAATATCAATCATATCGTCAGTATGCATATTTTACCTCCTATTAATATATAACAATTCTGTATTTTCCGGTACTTTTTGTTATGGTACAGTTAATTTGATGCTGAAATAATTTTTTTAGATCTTTAATTGAACGTACACGTTGAGATTTGTACTTGCCTGATTCATCGCGCCAACTATAGTAACCGCTAATACTTTCAACAGATGCTTTGTTTTTTTCAGCGGCATAGTAAACACAGGCTGCAGGCAAGTCACCAGTATAATTCATTATAGAATCTAATTCAGATGAGTAGGCATAGGATAAAGAATTAGTTATTTGGTTGTTGAAATTTCGGTATAGATGTTGACCAAAGGATACAGTTACCCAACAGATACTCACAACAAAACCTATTACAATTAATATAACAGCTTGTTTCATGATAGAATTAACTTCATTTTCCATTACTCAATCCTCCTAAACTCTATTCTACTGATTTCTCCATTTGCATTTTTGACTATAGAAGATTTATATTTATTGTCATATTCAAGCATTTTTTCAGATATATGTGTTAAATCCCATCTCTTATCGTTAGTTGGAATAGAGGGATTCCATTTGAACGTAAAGTCATCACTAGCACCTTTTTCTTTTTCAACCCATACTTCAGGATATCCTCTTGTTTCAAATATTAATGAAATTATATCTTGAGAATACATTTCTTCATTATCTTCATATTTGAAGTAAGTTCGAAATTCTTTAGTGGATTCTACCGCGTCTATTTCACTTTGTTGAATTCTACCTACATCACCTGACATTCTTGCAAGTACTACCATAGATATGAGTATAAGTGATGATATCATGAGTTCAACAAATATCCATATGGCCTTACTCCATTCATCCATTTATGCATGTTCACCTCCTATAAATATTAAAAAAAGTCCTTAGATATCAGATATCTAAGGACTTTAGTTTATTATTGTTGTGTGAAACAAATTCCTACTATAGTTCCTGTTGAATCTTTTATGAGTTCAGCAAGGAATTTGGCGGTAGGTCTAATGTATGCATCTGTTCCAGTTTTTTTGGCATCTATGTAATTCATATTGTAGGTCATTGATCCAGAAGAGCCAGTCTCTAGGTCTAACTTATACCAAGAGCTATCATCATCTTTAGATATATCCTCAGTTATTTTATAGTCTTCACTCTCGCCTTTACAAATAGAAAACATTGCACCATAATTGTAACCATCATCAGATGTATAATTTATAGAATCACCTCTTAGCTTGGCAGTTCTAACTATCATACCAACAGGTCTTCCTTCAAACAATTTAAGTGCTGATAATACTTGTGTTCCTGATAACATCTGTTGGTCATAGTCGTCAAATGAAGCTAGTTGCATTGATTCAAGTGAGTTTTGAACTGTTGTGATACCTTGATTAGTTGTGTTACGTGTAAAACTTAAAATTGTGAATACTACTGATATTAGTACTCCTAGAACGATAAGTGCGATGGCAATTCTTGCGCCAGTACCCATTTCACCTTCCATGAGTAATATTCCTCCCTTTTCATTGGACCCTTGGTCCACTTGTCATTTTTTTTATTTGATATTGCATGTGAGCTTATATTAGCTGATTTTTAATTTATTATAAGATCTGTAAAAATCTACTTCTTCAACTAGTATTTCTAGTGTGTTGTGTTCTTTTTTGAATTTTCCTGTGACCTCGACGATATCACCTTTTTTAATCTTAGCTAGTTCTCTAGCTTTAGCTCCTTTAGCAACACAGTGTGCTACATTGTAATTACCGTCATAAGATTTATATTTCACTATAAAAGGTAAGACTTCTAGACAAGTGTTACTTTTTATTAATAGGCCTTTTGTTTTAACAACATAACCTCCAACTTGAATACAATTGGTTTCAGGACTATCATCCATGACCTGTTTTGCAGTGATTATATTCATAAAAGTAAAAAGTTTGTTATCTTTAATTGTCTCTGAACGAAGATAATATTTTACTTCCACACGTCCTTGGAGATTACCAAGAATATGTTCAGAACCTACAGCAGGTATTTCAATGCCCTGCATTATAACTTTTGAAAGATAAAAAGTCTCATTTTTTATTTCTCTATATATTTCTCGATTAGGAGATAGTGTCACAATACTTGTACTGCATTTCATCTTTTTGTGCCTCCTTACATTTTAAGTTTTCCGAATTCTTCAAGAGCATACATGAACTCTTTTATGCCTAGTATCCCTAAAGGCATCAATATATATAGGGCTGTAGTTAATAATAGTGGTGCCATGGATAGGGGACTAACAAATGAACGTTTTTTCTTTAAAGTAGCTTGTTGTGTTATTTCTCTGATTCTAACGAGATGCTCTCTTTCAGATATCAAGTCACTGAAAGCATCAGCGAGAGATATTTGATGTATTGTAAGTATTAATTTATCAACTATTCTCTTGAATTCAGGTACAGTAACTTTACTTTTTAGTTTGTGTAGTGCCATTTCAGGGTCCGAAGGGTATTCATGATATGCATCTATAAGTATATTTCTATGAACACGTGACTGACGTTGTAGCCAGTACAATGTCTGCATAGTGTCAGTAGATGTATTCATGAGTATAGTGATTATAGTCTGCAATTGTAATACATCTTCTTCGGCTTCTGTTTTTAATAACCATATTCGTGCCCTTAGTAGCAGCTCAGGTATTCTCCAGGCTAATACTGCTAATGCATAACATATCAATATCATCCACCATTTGAAAAAGGTGTTATTATATGACTTGTATTTTGATTGAAGCCTTTCTATTTGAGCTTGTTTATCATATTCTTGTAATTCTGGAAGATATGTATTAACAAAATCTCTAGTTTTGTTGGTATTCAACATAGGATGGTTGTTTAAGTACACATCATCCATTTCCTGCCTTATTTCAATATCATGTTCATCTAGATTTTCACCTGCTACCAGAGAAACTTCTCTGACGTTGGTGAGAATAAAATCCTTTCCCAGTTCTATTGAGAAATATATGAAGAATAGGCTTAATGTAAAAGCCAAAAGAGAGCATATCAACTTGCTTGCATATAGATATACTATGTCTTTACTTGACATAGATTTTTCTAGCAAATATTTTTTCTTCTTGAGTGGTCTTGATTTTTTTGGTATAAAGTCTTTCACAATAGATTCAAAGGTTTTATTCTTGATAATCTTATCAATGATTATATTTCTATCATCTTTTTTGATAACCATAGGACTGTTGATTTTAGTAATGGTTATATAACCAATAATCGAAGATAGAAATATCAACACTTTTGATATATAACCTAGAGGACCATGATATATAGTAGCAGTTCCAGGTATCTGACTTATGAAAAAGGATTCTATGAATTTAAGTGTTACAAGGGGAATTACAGGAAGATATTCAAGGACACCAAATTTGGCTCTTTGTAATGTTAGTCTCTGTATTTCCATCTGTACTTCAGAGTGCATCATGCCCATTGCTTGAATGAAGTTTGATGAACCATTTGATAGTTTACTATCACCTGAATTGTTTAGTATATAACATACTCCTGAAAAAGTCTGAAGTAGTTTGAATGGGGTTGATGCATAGAATTCTTCAAGTCTTCTTTCACCATCTGCAGCTGTTAGTATAAGGTATATGTCTTCAAATGCATGTTTCAATAGTGGACCTACATTAGCTTCTGCTATAGAATCAGGAATGACTCCTAATCTAAGGTAACATTGCCTTATTGAAGATAGGGCATCTAATAATTGTTGCAATAGCTTAAAGTGTATGTGGTTTATTTGTTTATCTACCAAGATTGTTTTGACGATAAAAGAAAACATCAATAGTAGAAGAGAAGTAAAGACATCTTTGAAAACTATGATTCCAAGTAAGTTGATACCCCAGAAAACACCAATGGACATGGAATAAAGTCTTACAGAAGTTACTATTATTTCTCTTTTCGTGTAAACAGATAGACCTGCTATTCTATAATATAGTCTTCTGATACCATTTCTGGTTATGAAGAAGTTATCGTATCTTATGAACATTTTATTATAGAATTTGTAGTTCTTGGTTTTCTTACCTCTAGATTTTTTGTCCTTAATTACTATTAGTACAATTGCTACTATACCTAGAATACATACAAGAATAGGAGTTAATAACATCGTATTCATGATTAATTACACCTCCCAGTTTTCCTGGACAAATCTAGCAAAACCAATACGTTTATCTTTTGGTATACAATTCATAATGTAGTTAGTAAGTTCAGGAGTAAACCATTCCAATGCAACATATGTATCTGTTGCTATATCATATTTCAGTATGTCTCGTGTAGTAAATGTCTGCCTGTCGGTGATACGTGTATAATATTCTTTGGTAATCGCATTCATTGAATGTAAAGGATTATCTTTATTGTAATTAGGGTAGGGGATACCTTCGTCTAATTTAATAATCTCTGATATACGTTCAATGTAACGTTTACCATCTGTTGTATAGTTTAAGTGAACATCAATACGTACTATATCTATGACCTGTTGCTCAGCTGTAACCATAGAGGTAAAACCACCAGCATTTACGAGGGAATTACGAAGAGCCCTAACAAGGTCGGGAGCTCTATTGGCATGGTGAGAAAAAATAGTGAATAGAGAAGCAACTTGTCCCATTTGAATCATACGAGCAGCTATCGGGTCTGTTGCAACCTCACCTACTATTGATACAGCGGCATCTGATTTTTTCAGTGCGTCTTGAAGTTCAGAGGCGCTAACAAATTCTGTTTCTTGTACAGAGAGTATATTTCTTTCTGGATATAATTCACGAAGATACATCTCAGGTGCCATTTCCAGAACACGTATTGTATATTTTGGGTCTATAAATTCTATCAAAGCAGTCATCAGAGTAGTTTTACCTGAACCTTGACGTCCTGTAATACCACAAGTTACTTGTCCCATCATCAGGTATTCTAGAAGTTCAATCACTATTGTAGAATTATGTACATATGATTTTTCAATAAGGGTTCTAAGAGATACATCATTAAGTGAGAATTTACGAACAAAAACTGCCCAGTATTCTGCTGCTGGAGGTCGAAGGGCAAGTACCCTTGACTTATCATACATTGTATTTACCAGATAACCTCTTTTTTCTGTAAGAGGTCCTGGATTGTTATATCTACAAATCAACTGTATGACACGTCTCAATTCTTGTTCTGTGTTAAAAGTCAAGAATCTTAGATGGATATATTTACCCTTAAAATATAACCAAACGGATCTTGGAGCTTTTAATACCTTATCATCCTTATTGAGATTGGAAAGTATAGAACCGGATGTACCACAGTTGAAACCATTTATATCCATTTCACGTAAAGTATCCACAATACCGAAACCTTTATATTTCTGATAAACAAGTATAGTAAGTAAATCGACTAGTACAGGGTAGGTTAGTTTGTAATGTTTAGTAGCATATATCATATCTATATCTTCAGGAGTTATAGCATATGAAGGCGATTTTTTCCCTTCAATGATGAATCTTTCTCTATCTAGTTTGTATTCATCGATTAATTTGCCAAGAGCTTCTTTTCCATATTTTTTTTTATAAAAATACAATAATATTTCAAATTTAACTCTAGGATCTAGTGTTCTGGAATAGAAGTCATATACATTATTTATATCTGAAATAGTAGGTAATTCATCCATTATAACTGAACGTATCAGATCTTGTACTATAACTTTGGCGGAGTCAATACCATATACACAGTTATTCATAGCTTGTTGAATACGAGCTTTTCTTTTATAGAAAGCTTTGAAATCTTCATCAGAAAAACCAGTATAATTTTCTTCTTTAATTAAATCTGCCAGAGTGTATTTCACAATATCTAAGAGTTTCTCAAAAGTTATAACGTCATAATTTTCAATATCAGATTTTTCATTTTTACTTTTGTAATACCAAACAGCAACTACTATGAAGCCCCCTAATAGTAAGACTAGGGTTAGGGATAGATTGGTCATTTATTTTTTCCCCCAATCTATTTTTATACCTAGATTACTCATGACCAGATAACACAGATCTCTAACATCTGAGTTAAGACTAATGACCCTTATATCCTTGTTATATATGTAAGGCATAAGTTTATGCAAGCTACCTAAATTAGTCATTTTCTTAATAAATGGATTATTGGTTATTTTAACTATTTTATTAGGTTTTATTCCCATAATCTTGGCAACATCTCTTAGTGCGCTGATATTAGGGTCATAATAGTTCATCGCATAAACAACCTTGGTAGGGTCTGGAAATAATTCACTCTTTTTCCAAGCCTTATATTTATTTATTACATCCATTCCTTGAGATAGAAGGACAACAACTATATCAGCATTTGATAGAATTGCTTTGGTACTATCTTCATAAGGTTCAGAATTGATTTCGGTTAGTATTAATTCATGAGTAAGATTGTTTAATACAAAAGTTAATAACTTGCCGCTTTCTTCTGTGGTTATGTAGTCACTTGATGTTTGCATGATGTCAAGGTTATCAGTAAGGGGGGTAAGATAGTCATTAACTTCTTTACCAGTTATACTGTTAGCTTCCAGCATTCTAATTACCTGTGTAAGAGATTTGGTTCTGTCTTCAATCTGATTAAGTCCCAGAGCGATGTTATAAGAGTCTGACTCTGTTCCTGTATAAGTAAGGCATACCTTCATATTGGAGATCTGAGCTATAGCAGAACCTAAAAGGACACTTAGAGTAGTGCAGCCTTGTCTTCTTACTGGTGAATAAACAGCTACTTTCATGCTTGCCACCCCCTCTTAAGTATCTTTAAAGCATCTTTTGTTTTAATATCAAGATGTGGTGCTAATAATTTAGCTAATTCCATGTTGACTTTATTACTAGGTGAGGGCAGTAAAATTTTTTTGTTTTCTAATACCTCTATTGATGATATTATTTTTAGATTTATAGGAATGTTGATAGTATCTTTTGCTTTATCAGTTTTACCATCATACATAAGTTTGAATTCTGTGTATTCATCAATACATTCTAGAAGATCTTCTTCGCCATCCTCAAAATCTGATCCTTTTACATGAATATAGAGTTGAATATCTTCATGTATCGTATCCCTAAGATCAAATATTACATGGTCGAAGTCATCTGCTTCTAATTCTATTTCTTCCCACACCTCATCAGGAGTTGCATCAGTGACACATATCATTATGTTACCTAGGTGACCCAATGAGGAGTAATCTTCTATCAACCGTTTGAAGTGACGGTCATCTGTAATTACTATCACATCTCCGGTAGCTTCTAGAAGTTTTACGAGTGGATAGAGGATAGGTCTTTTATCTGTAAAACCTAGAACACCTATAGTCACTATTCAACAACTCCTTCCCCAATATTTAGTCCAGATTGTGTATTGTCTGTACTGCTATCATTATTTTCATATTTTTGCTTTCTTGCTGCTTTTGCCTCTTCCTCTAATTTTTTCTCTAATTCATCAGAGAAATCTCTTGATGCACCATTGATATCACTTTCAATTCGTTTCCTTCCACCGGATAATGTAGAAATATCAAATTCTGAAACATTATCTATTACCTTATCGATAATATTTCTTTTTTCCATATTTAATTGAGTATTGATTTTTTCTACTACATTTGGGTCTTCGGTTATTATTGATAGAATATTATCAGGTACTGAATATGTTATTTCAGCAGGTTTTTGTACACCAGGTTCTAAGTATTTGACCAGATTGACTGTAGCTCCTTTATCTCTTTGGAGGAAGTAATCAACTAAGGCACCGTTGTATATGTGTCGCTGTACACTGTTAAGATATGTTTTTATAGTGCTATCATTAATAGCTTCTACTCGTATATGAGAAAGAACAATATATTTTTCTCCATAAGGATATGTGATTTCATAATCAATATAGTTGCCTTCTTCTAAACCTACTGACCAAGTATCAGCTATAAGGTCCATTTCTCTAACGGTATCATCCATTTCTTCTTTCATTAACATATCATCAGTTAATAGTGTCCCTGGTTTCATACTTATTTTGTAGAACTTCTTTTCAACATCTGTTGATTCTTGTGCATAGGAGTCAGTAATAAGAGATACAGGTATTTGAACTTTTTCTAGGTCTTCTAGTTTAACTTCTTTGCCAGGTGTCACTGTTGTTCTGACAGAGTATACATCCACAAGATCACCTATATCTTCTAGGGTAGAGGATAGAATTTCGATTTCACTCTCATAGTCAGTTTTTATTTTGTCAATATAGTGATTCCAGAAGTACAACTGTCCACCGTTAGTTAACAATGCTACAATAATAGTAACTATGAGATACTTAATCCAATTTCTCATTATTAAGCTCTCCTTTGTTTATATTTCTAATATTAATTAGACTTATTATTTTTCGTTTATATATAACCATGGGCTTGGTACTCCACCTCCGATATTATCAAATATTTTGATTTTATTTTCTAGAACTATGATTCTCATATACCTTTTATCCTTTTGCATATAGATATCTCTATATAGATAATTTGCATATTCAGCAATAATCGACCAGCCATCTTTTTTTAGGGCAAGTATATGTTTTGCTGAAGATTCTAATGACATTTCATAAGTGTAGGGTGTTATTTCTTTATACACAGTCATATCTTCAGGATCAGGTAGGTCACTGTTAATATCGATTTCAGGTAATACAAGAACTTGTTTTATTGATTCTAAGCATTTCTTTACTACTGTTTCTGAATCTTCGTTAATATTTTTCAGTATTATATTTTCCCCATCAGTGTAGAGTATATAATGTTCTTCATCATTTTTGGCTTCTTTCATGATAATTACAGGTAAGGTATCTTCTTCTTTTGAGTATTTACAACTGGACAATATCAGTATGAAACAAAATAGTATGAGTAATCGCTTAGCTTTCAATAATTACCAACTCCCTGTTCTGTATATTTGGCTATATGTATTAACAGTTCGTGATCTCATCATAGTCTTAAATACGGAATAGATATGATAATCGAGTTTGCCGTTGTTACAATCCTTATCCATTATGGATAAAGCCATATGATAGCTTAATTTATCTCTATATACCCTATCTTCCGTTAAGGCATCATATATGTCACATATTCTAAGGATTCTAGAAGATAAGGGTATATTTTCTTTTGCTAGACCATAAGGATAGCCTGTGCCGCAGTAGTCTTCATGGTGATACAATATAGCTTTTTTTACATACATTCCAAATCCACACAGATTAAGTAAAGCATAGGAGTATGTTGGATGTTTTTTCATTATTTCACACTCATGAATACTTAATCTTGTAGGCTTATTAAGAATATAAAAGGGGATTGCAATTTTTCCAAAATCATGCCATCTTCCTGCTATATAGTTTAGAAACCAATATTTATCAGGTAAATCTAATTGTTTTGATAAATCAAATGCTAAGATACCTACTCTTTTACCATGATTATTAATCAGGTCAATTGTTTCTTGTATATCTACGTTTTTATAAATCATATTTATATCCCCCTCAAGGATTAAATAAAAATATTACGATATTTCGGATTTCTAGGCTGCCTCTGGTTAAGAGACATCATAGGTCTATGCCTCCCCCTCTACAGAGCGGGCTACCCTCTATACGATGAGTTAAGACTGGGCAGAAGTATCATTATACCTCTTTTGGAGTCATGGCAATTTCTTTGACCAAAAAGAAATTTAAAGTCAAAATTATCGCTCGGAAATATTGAAATTTCGTCCTGGCGTTTTACTTTAGTTGCTCAATCAAAAGAGTAAAGTACCTAAAAGTACCGTAAATATGCAGTTTTCAATGTACATAAAATTGACCATAGCTTATAAAGGGTAAAATATCCCTTATAATATAGCCGTAAAAATAGACAAAATCGGACAAAAATAATAAATTATTTTTATATTTCTATTTTTTTGGCTTTAATATACCTTTTCTTAACTTATCTATTGCTCTTCTGTGCCTTTTTCCTACAGTATCCTCTTTCATGTCTAATTGTTCAGCAATTTCTTTAAAACTCAATTGGTCAACATATCTCATTTTTATGATTTCTATGTCTTTAGGCTTTAATTTTCTGAATGATTGATATAAGTCCTTGTTTTCTAGGGTTTCCTGAAATTCTAACAAAGAATCAATAATATCATTTGCATTGGTTGTATTGCTTTTGTAGTAAAAGTGTTTTTCTTCAAGATGTTCATAGGAGATATTATGTCTGTAATATCTTCTTTTCTGATTCTTTTCATTTTTTTCTTCTTCTCTGAGAATGTCCTCCAATTTCTTAAGATTTTTCTTCCTGTTTTCATTAAATTCATTCTGTAACATGTCTTTACACTCCTTTGTATTGTCATTAGGTTGAATATTTATATAGACATTCAACCATTTCTCTTATAGTATATATAAATGTCAATTTATGTTGAATTATTATTTTATTATTTATATAATTAATATATGTAATTTACTTGAATATATATATAATTACATAATTTGATTTAGTATTAATTAATTTGGTTTACAAAAATACTAAATTATGATAAGATAATTTCATTAAATGAGAAAAAATTATATGATAACAGAAATTTTTCTGATATTAGATATGTTATGACATTTGATAAGGGATTTTATCAAATATTAGATTAATAAAGGGGGTGTAAAAAGTTTGGTTGCAGTTATTTCAAGCCCGAAATATTTAGAAGATATTGATAACGCAGTTAGTCAGATGAATAAAGAAATTATTCTTAAAAAGATTGATAGAGATATTGATATCATGGAAGAAAGAGAGATAATTAATAATATTGAAATCGACTTGTTGATATTAGACATATCTTGTGTAGAAGACTACAGGAAAATACCTCAGTTCGTGAGAAACATTCAAGACAATCAGGAGAATGTGAGAATAATAATTATCGCACCATATAGATTTTCTGGTAACGCAATTATTAATGACCTTATATCAATGGGTGTTTATGATATTATTGGACAACAAGATAACGACAATAGTCATGTATTGACTCCTTTGCTAGAGGTATACGAGAATCCTTTGACTTATGCGAAAGCGACAAAATGGGATAGAGAAGCAGTTAGCAGGAGCAAACAGGAAAAAGAATTTGTCAATACTGGTGCAGGCAGATTTGGTAAGAAAAAAGAAGATATCATTACTGTTGAGAGGGATAAGATAGTTGGAACGGTAGTAATTGCTGTAGCTGGTATTTTACCCAGAATTGGTACTACTCATACAGCAATATCTATTGCTAATTTTCTTCTTAGAAATAAAAACGGAGTAGCAGTTGTTGAGATGCAGCAAAGCGATACTTTTGAATCAATCAAGAATTCTTATTCTAATGTTGAAGTGAAACAAGGACTATTTTCTCTTGTAGGTATTGATTTTTATCCTTATGATCCAGCACTTCAAGTATCAGATCTGATCTTAGGAGATTATGATTATGTAGTTCTTGACATGGGTTCTTATGATATATGTGATGTTACTGAATTCAAGAGAGCTCAAGAGAGAATTATAGTATGTGGAGGTAAAGATTGGGAATTAGATGAACTCGATAAGTTCCTTAAGAGTGAAAAAAAGATTAATTCCAATAAATATCTGTTTAGTTTTTGTAATGACAGTATGATTGAATTTATAAAATCCAATATAGAACCTTTGAGTTGTTATCAAGCCGCATATAATCCACAGCCTTTTGATGATGATGACAAGACTGATGATGTATATGAACAGATACTTAGTTACGTAATTCCTAGAACCAAAGACCAAGATGAAGGAATACTGTCATTATTAAAAAAAAAAGAAAAACTACAACATAAACCTATTCTTTTGAAAAGAGTAGAAATTAAAATCAATGAAAAGGAAGAATTTCTCAAGTATATGATGTTTATTCTATTTATTGCAATTCTTCTAATAATAATCATCTTAATTGTAACAAATAGCCCTGTTTTGGCTAATGTGAAGGGCTTTTTTAATAATCTGGTAAGATGAATGATTATTACGACCACTATTTTTTTAGAGACATTTTTTACATAAGTAAGTAAATTCCAAAAGGATATCAATCTATCAATTTCTTATTTTAGTAGAATCATAGAAGTGACACTTAAGAGTGTATGAATATGAGTGACATTAGTTAATATAACTATTTTGATTATGCGTTATATTATTTTCATGTGCCACAATTTAAAGAATATATGAGTATATTCTATATTTTGGAGGGAAATTACTTCTATGAAAGAAATGGTATTATATGTTTATTATAATGAAACAGTAAGAGAGTATGTACTTTCTAATGAAATTCAGTTATGCAACATGATGTTGTCTGAGGTACTTCCTGTAGTTTTATTTAATGGAGAATGGTTTTTGGCTCCTAACGAATATACTGTTGTGTCCAAAAAAAAGATAGATGTAGGAGATAAAATTAATGTTTCCTTCACTGACAGCGAAGAAATAGCAACAATATATGTTGATATGGAAACTAATTGCGAATTAAGTTTCAAAAAATATAGTATTGAGGAAGAAAAGCAAATTCAAATCGGCAATTCAGATAATAATTCTATCTACTATGATGGATTTGACATGAAGGAAAATCATGCTGTTATTAGTCTCGAAAAAGGTAGAGCTACAATAAGTGTTAAAAAAGATAAATGCTTATGTGTTAATGGTAAAATGGTTTCATCTACAGTCTTGAATTATGGTGATTTTATACACATCATGGGGCTTAAGATGTTTTACCTTGGCAGATCTCTTGCCATTAATAGCTCTATATATCTAAAAAACTGCGATTTATCACCTTATATTCCAATCAAACCAAGGGAAAATGAACCGGTAAAAAACAAGAAAAGAACAAAAAAAGAGGATATGTATTTTCAACGTTCACCCAGAATCATTAAAAAACTAGAGGAAGGTGTAATAAATATAGATTCTCCACCAGCACCTCCCGATGAAAAAGAACAGCCGCTTATTTTATCTATAGGACCTGCTTTGACAATGGGTATGGCTATGATGGTTAGCCTATTATTTACTATATATTCAAGCAGAAACAATCCATTTATGGTTATACCAGGTATAGCTATGACAGGTTCAATGCTTTTAGGCGCTGTTTTATGGCCTGTACTTAATAAAAGATATAGAAAAAGGATGAAGAAAAAAGAAGAAAAAAAGCGGATCAAGCGTTATAGGCAATATATGCAGAATGAGTACTCTAGGTTGGAAGAAAAGATAGCCTATAACAAAAAAGTGTTACTTGTGACATATCCAGAACCAACAATTTTAATAAACAGAGCAATGAACAGAGATAGAAGACTCTGGGAACGAATGCCTTCCAATAGGGATTTTCTAGATATTAGATTAGGTATAGGAACGATGCCATCTCTTATAAACATTCAAAAGCCTAAAGAAGGTTTTACCATGAATGATGATAATCTTATGGGAGAGTTAAAAGATATAGGAAAAAATTTTGATGGGGTATCCAATATGCCTATAACCTTTTCCATGATGAAGAGCAACATGCTCGGGATTATTGGAAGAAGAGAAATTACTGTTGATACAGCTATGGCATCTATTGTACATATCAGTTCATTACATAGTTATGATGAAGTCAAGATAGTATGTGTATATAATCAAAAAGAATCTGAGAAATGGGAATGGGTTAAACAGCTTCCTCATGTATGGGCACCTGAAAAAGCATTGCGATTCGTAGCCTCATCAAGGGATGAAGTAAGAGATGTGTTCTTATGCTTAAAAGAGTTGTTAAGTGATAGGGATGAAAGTCAAGATAAAGATAAAGTAATGCATTTGCCACATTTCTTAGTGTATATTGCTGATCCTGAATTAGTTGAAGACGAGCTAGTCATGAAATATCTCACTAATCCTAATAAACAGTTAGGTGTTTCAACAATATTCATATATGAGAAATTGAATCTTCTTCCAAAAGAATGTAAAGCTTTTGTACAATGTGATGAAACTGAGAGTAGTCTATATAACAGAGATAAACCTGAAAGTGGATTGATTAGATTCACACCGGATTCTGTTATAGGAAAAGATTTGGATTCATATTCGAGAGCTCTTGCTGGAATTAAGATAAAAGAAATAGCATCTTCTGCTTCATTGACTTCTATGCTTACTTTCTTAGAGATGTACAAGATCGGAAGGATTGAGAAACTTTCCATAAAGAGTAGATGGAAAAACAATCTTTCTTATAGAACTCTAGAAGCACCATTAGGTGTCAAAGCAGGAGGATCACAATTTCTATTGAACATTCATGAAAAGCATCATGGTCCACATGGTCTGATAGCTGGTATGACAGGATCAGGTAAAAGTGAATTCATTCAATCATATATATTATCAATGGCAGTCAATTATCATCCACATGATGTTGCATTCATACTTATTGATTATAAAGGTGGAGGCATGGCTAACTGCTTCATAGGTCTTCCACATATTTCGGGAACAATAACTAACCTTGGTGGAAACCAGATACGACGTTCATTGGTATCATTACAGAGTGAATTAAAGAGAAGACAAAGAATCTTTGCAGAGCATGGAGTCAACCATATTGATAAATATCAACAGATGTATAAAGAAGGAAAAGCCAATGAACCATTACCACATTTAGTAATCATATCTGATGAGTTTGCTGAGTTGAAAGCAGGGCAGCCAGAATTCATGCAGGAATTGGTTAGTGCAGCCAGAATAGGACGAAGCCTTGGGGTACATTTGATTCTTGCAACACAGAAACCATCAGGTGTAGTTGATGATCAAATATGGAGTAATACTAGGTTCAGAATATGTCTGAAAGTACTTGACAAATCTGACAGTAATGAAATGTTAAAGAGACCTGAAGCGGCTAACATCAGAGAACCAGGTCGATGTTATGTACAAGTTGGCAATAATGAAATATTCGAGTTGGTTCAGTCTGGATGGAGTGGTGGAGCATATATTCCAACAGATAAAATAGAGAATGATGCAGATAATCAAATATCTCTTATTGACGGTTGTGGAAGAGCGATACAAACAGTGTCATGTAAGCCAAAAGCGGTCAAGAGCTCTACGACTCAGCTAACGGCTGTGGTTGATTATATATCTGAACTAGCAGATGAGGAAGGAATCGAACCGTTAAAATTATGGCTTGATCCTTTAGAGGAAGAAGTTTTCATTCAAGATGTAGAAGATAGAGATATTGGATGGACTGGAGAAGAATGGCAAGAAGTAGACCATTGGTTGTATCCTTCAATAGGATTGATAGATGATCCAGCTAATCAAAGACAATTACCATTGAAACTTGATATAGGTAATATGGGACATATTCTATTAGTAGGAGCACCTGGAACTGGAAAAACTACATTCTTACAGACAATGATATATTCTCTTGTAACATCTTATTCACCAGATTTAGTTAATCTATATCTATTGGATTTTGGTGGAAGGACAATGGGATATTATCAATACCTACCACATACAGGAGGGGTTATCTTCTCTGAGGAATCAGATAAGCTGGATAAACTCTTCAAATTACTTAAAAAAGAATTAGATAGCAGGAAGAAAAAGTTCTCTGAGTACGGGGTAGGAACCTTAAAAGCATATATGGAAGCTTCTAAAAAGAAAATACCAGCAATGATTGTAATAATAGATAACTATGAAGCTTTTAATGAACTATATCCAGATTATGAGTATATTATAACAACATTTTCACGTGAAGGTGGAAATTATGGTATTGATATGGTTATAACAGCTAGCAATACTAACTCTGTAAAATTCAAGATAGCTCAAAGCATTAAATTAATGGTTGCATTGCAACTTAATGATAAATATGATTATGTCAACTTAGTAGGGCAGACTGGAGGACTTGTACCTGAACAGGTAAAAGGCCGTGGACTTTGTAAAATGGAGATACCTCTTGAATTCCAGACTGCATTAGCATGTAAATCCGTCAACGAAGCTGAAAGGGTGCAGAAACTAAGAGACCTATTCAAGGTAATGAATGAAAAATGGAAAGGTAATAAGGCTAAACCTATACCTTTTGTTCCTGAAAAATTGGATGTAGACCTTCTACTAGACCAAATGGATTCAAAAGAATTAATAGAAAACAATATGCTACCTATAGGTTATGATGTTGATGAAGCTGAAATTGTGGCCATAGATTTCACTGGTATATGTTCATATACTATATTGGGTTATGAGATGACAGGTAAAACTAATTTACTGAAAGTCATGTTGAGAATCATTGCTAGTAACATGGATTGGAAAGTATATGTAGTGGAAAATGGTAAAAGTCTTCAAAAGATGTCATCTAAATATCAAGTTGATGGATATGTCAATAGTGTTGAAGCATTCGACAGTTTCATAGAAGGTTTAGTTGAAGAAATGAAGATAAGGTTAAAAGACCTGAAACAGTTCAGAGAAGAAGATAATGAAGAAATAAAAGAATATGAGTATATGAAGAAATATCAAAGGATTTTCGTACTAATCGAGGATTATGACAATTTTTTAGAAATGATATCAAAAAATGCAAAAAGTTTACTAGAGAATATCACAAAAAATGGTGTGGGACTCGAAGTATGTTTTGTATTTACAGCAGATACCAGTACTTTATTAATGCATAGATCAACTCCATTATATGGTAATGTTTTCAAGGGTATGAATGGTATTCTTCTTGGAGGTAAATTTGATTCTCAAAACGTATATGATGTACAGATGGATTATAGAAAAAGAAGTGTATCACTGAACCCTGGACTTGGATATTTAATAAACAGAAGTAATTATGTAACCATAAAGACACCTCAGTTATGATGGAGGTGAATTAAGTGGTGAAAGTTGTTTTGTGTGATAGCTCAACTTCATATATGGAGAAAGTGAAGAAACAAATACAAAAGATAATAGATAATACTGGGTATAACATGAAAATAACATTACTAACCACCAAATTGAAACAAGTAATGGATTACTTGGAAGTAGACGAAGGCATTTCAATCTATATTATTGATGTTGATTATGAAGATAATCATCTAATAGGTATAAAATTGGCTAAGAAGATAAGACAGAAGGATAGAAATGCATATATTGTATTTAATACTATGCGTACAGACTCTGTATATAATGTAATGACAGGGCTTATAAGACCATCAGGATTTTTTAAGAAACCTATTAAAATAGATGATCTACAGATTCTAATGGGGGATATTTACAGAGATTATCTGAATCTACAGGGGGAGAGCGAGGATATATTTCATGTAAATATAGGATCGATTATATATCATATAGAATATAAACGTATATTGTACTTTGAAGCTTTTCAAAAAAAAGTATATATACATACTCTTAATCAGAGAATAGGTTATTATGATAGTTTATCAGAATTGGTCAAGAGACTTGATGATCAATTTGTACGTTGCCATAGAAGTTATCTGGTGAATGTGGATAATATTAAAAGGGTATCTTTCAATGATATGGTCCTTGAAATGAAGAATGGTGGGAAAATAGATATATCACGTACATATAAGAGTATGTTAAAAGAGAAATTGAATATAGAATAGTTAGGAGGAAGATCAATGCCCAAATTAGGTGAGGCAGGTTTTGTACTTACATTGCGGGAATTTGTTTTTTTGGCAGCACTGACTGGTGCAGAGAATATATATGGAGTTGAAGATGATACATATAAGTTAAGTCAAGAAGAGCTACAAGAAGAATGGAACAAAATAAAAGGTCAGCTAGAAAACAAGAACTACCTAGAAATAGATATAGATGGAAGCATAACAATTGATGATGATCTTTTTGAAATGATTCATCATTGTTGTAATCCACGGTTATTCATGAAATGTAACGGAAAAGGATTAGGGGAAAAAACATTTAACAGATGTTATTACATTTCTATCGACCATTCAGTGGAACTTGACCAAGATAGATTGATGAAAAATACATATGCTCTTACACCAATGAAAGATATGGATAAGATGATAGACAATCTAAAGGAATGTTATCTTATCAAGGGGGATTATGAATCCACAGAGATCTCCTTTGAAGTTGCTTTTGATGAATTCCAACAGATAACTGAGCAGATTGATATGTCAAAAGAGGAAGCTATTAATAAAATTGTATCATTAGGATGTACCAAAGAAGCAGCGATAGATTTCTATGGAGCATATAGAAATAAGAAAAAGTATATTATATCTTTTATTGCAAATGTCAGTAACCAAGATATAAAAGATGTATCCACATTCTATATTTTGGGAGGACAAAAATACTTATGGAAGACTAGTGATATTACTTCTGAAAACGATAATATAACTGTAAGTGTAAGTGACATTAAGGATATAGATAATCAGATATATGGATATATTGATGAAATCAAAAAAATCTATCTATAAATAGAAGGGGGTTATGTAATGGATAAGATTAATGTAGAGGTTATAGTTCCAGCTATTAATGATAAGTTCGAGTTTTTATTGCCAGTTGTCATGAAGGTGAATGTGGCCAAGCAGTTAATGGTAGGAATCATAGCTAATGCTCAAGGGTTGAGTTTTGATAGTGATGAGTTGATGTTGTGTTATATAGAGAAAGGTGAAGAAATTAAATTGAATGTATCTATAGAAGAAGCAGGGATAAAAGATGGTAGTAAATTATTATTGGTATAGATTTAGAGTTAATATGAGATAATAGGGGATTAACATAGATTACAGAATAATAATAAATTATACTTTATTGAGTGGACTCACGGGAATTACCTTAGTGATAAATAGTTAGTTTTACTTCGCCTTACTCCTGAAGGATCGGACTTCGTAAAACTAACTATTTATCACATTTTATTATCCATGAATATTATTAAAGAATGTAGATAGAGTTTTAAATCTTGAATTAGGATTATGTAATTAATTATATATTCTAATTCAAGATTTTTATTATTGTAGTTTAATATATTTTTTTATCAGATGATATTTTTATAATTTATAGGGTATATGATAAAAATTATTAGGGATAGAGGAGACAAAATTCGACAAAAAACCATTGTGCGATACTCACAAAACAGAGCCTTATTTTTTAGCTATTATTACTTTTTAATGCATTTCATCCAATGAAACGTGTCGTTCGTCAGGATTTGTTGAAAAAAGATAAAATATTCTATATCATATTATTTGTAAGAAACACAATAAAGCAAATCAATATATTGATAAGTTAGTAATGAAAAAAGGGAGGTAAAGATGAACCGACCTGTTAAAAGAATTAATTATTCAGATGCAATGAGAAAAGTAAGAAAAATAAGACGATTGTCTAGTGATTTAACTGGTGAATCAAGAGATTTAAACAATGTTATTAATGATATTGTGTATATATGGAAGGGGGAAGCATCAAAACAATTTATTAGTCAAGGTGAGATACTAGAAGATAGCATCAAGTCTACAGCCACAAAAATGGATCAATTAGCAGATAAAATTTTTAATGCTGCAGTTGATATAAGAGCAGAGGATGATAGGCGGTTAGAAAGATATCATGAATGGTTAGATGAACATCGTTCTTCTTAAAAAATTATGCAAAAACAATAGGAGGTTATATTATATGTCAAGGTCAATTACTGTAACACCATCCACATTAAGAACACAGTCAGGAACTATATCTAAAAAAGTAGATTATTATGAAGAATTATATGCAAAATTGATTTCTGAAGTAGATGAATTAGAAACTCAATGGAAAGGTAAAGGAAATAAGAAATTTGCTGAGCAAATACATGATTTCAAACCTAAATTTGATAAATTAGCTGAGGTTCTTAATAGTTATTGTTTATTTTTAAATAAAGCTGCAAATATCTATCAAGAAACAGAAAACAATGTTTTTGATAATGCAAATAGGTTAGGTGTGTAAATTTTAATAATAGAAAGGATGAATATATATGGATAGTAATTTTCAAGTTACAACTAGATTATTAACTGAAAAAGCAACTGTTGTAAATAATATAAATGAAGATTTTAAAGAAACTATGAAACAAATTAGAGATTTAATAAATGGTTTAGACCGGGAATGGAAAAGTGATGCTGCAAGAGAGTTTGTTGAAAAATTCAATAGTCTTTATACAGAATTTAATAATTATTATCGAGTAGTAGATTCTTATAAACAATTCTTAATAAAAGCTGCTGAAGATTATGTTGCAGCAGAAACAAAAATTCAACAGGGTATTTCTTAATAAAATGTTTACAAGGGCTGCCTAATAATAATTTAGCTGTAAAGAATTTATTCATATATCTTTACACCCTCACCCGTTATCTAGCTAAATTAGTGGACTATTCGGCAGTCCTCTATTTTGTTCAAATTTAAGGTGGTGACATGGTTGCAGATAAGTGCACAATTACAATATATGAGCATATTAGCAGACAGAATCAATGATATTAAGAGAAAAATCAACTTAATAATATTTACCTATGAGTCTATTCATAATAATCTTGACAATGAGATTCTAGGTAGAGATGATATCAGTAGTTTAATAAGGGAAGTAGATAATAACCTTAATATACTAGCTGAAAGAACTGGTAATTATAGTGATGTGCTTTCATATGCATGTGAGGAATATAGTAAATCTGAAGAAGAAATTGTAAGGTTGTACCATTTAGAATGCGGTGATTACTTAAATAAGTTAAGTTCTTCATATTCAATAATAAAAGTGCAAAAGATTATCGATTTTAATATGATCAAAAACATTAAACCATGTCTATTACCAAAAAAAGAACAAATTACAATGTCAAAAGTAACTAAAGGAGTTATAGAAGATGGGAAAAATATTATAATCAGAACATGGAAAAAATAAGATATAAATACATCTCTGATTCTGCAACATGAATTATCCTGTTTTATTCCAGAGGCGTTGATGAGGTGATTGCTTTTGGGTAATATATCAATAAGAACTGGTGAACTTCATAATGATCAATACCAACTTAAAAGATGTTTAGATAGAATTACAGAAATAGAAGATTCATTTCGTAATATAAAATATTCTTTAGATAGGGATATAAAATATCGAAATGGTATTGATAGCAAAATGACAAACATTGAAAACAAATTAGGTGAAATATCTAATGATTTATATAGATTGAGTGATTTTCTTAAGAATACAAAAGATGATTATGAATACGCAGAGAAAGAAATAGAATGTCTTGCATGTAGTCTTAATAATGTAACTCAGCCTAAGATTACAGAAAAATCAAATCAACATGATAATCCTTTTCTAAAAGGAGTGAGATTTTTATCTAAAATAGGGCTCTTTGGAATTATTGGAGGGCTTTTTACTACTATTGAAAATCTAAGCAAATTTTTCTCAAATAAAAAGGTTGTTAATAATACTGTCAAACATACCGATTTAAGTTATAATAAATCTAGATATAAATATGATGAAGATGTAGATTTTAAAGTCTTTAATGGATTAATATTAGAAGAAGGAATATATCAAGGTAAAATTAAAGATGATATTAAGGGGAAAGATATAGTTGACCTTAAGAAATCACTTGAAAATGTTCTGAAGAACTATGAAGGCTATAAAGTTGACCTGAAAGATGAAAATGGTAATTATAACTGCGATATTGATGGGAATTTAGATGAAGCAGTATATAAATTCCTATATGGATATAGAGAATACCATCCAGGAAATTATTTAAGATTCACTTATGATGCACTACCAGGCGAATATAAGCTAAAAACACTCTTGCATTGGGTAGATATGGCAGAGAATGATTACAGCACTCTTGAATTTGTCGTTAATCTATTACCTAAAGAATATTTCGAAAATATACCACCTCTTCCACTTCAAGATAATGAAATAGGCATGATAACTAATGAAAATAAATACGAAAGTTCAGATGCATACGAATATTACATAAAATATTATTTTCCTCTAGATGCATTAAATGAAGTTAATTACTTAAATGATCTAGAACAAGTTAAGAGAACTAGTTTTAACAGCTGGGCCAGACTAACTTATGGTTCAAGTAAAGCAGAACAGAAGGAAGAATTTGGTGTTGGACTATTATTTGGACTTTCAATAGCACCGCTAAAAACAGTCTATGATACGGTAGAAGGTATATATAGTTTTATACAAGATCCAGCACAGGTTAAAGTATTTGCAGAATTTATGGGGAAAGCTGTGGTTAATAGTGAGTATAGAGAAGCATTATGGACAATGATTACCCAAGCTATAGAACAATGGAAGATATCATATGATGAGGCGGAACCTTATGAAAAAGGAATTATAATAGGAAGTCTAATTGGTGAAGCTCTACTATCTGCACTTGAAGGTGGTAAGTCGGCAGTAGATATAGTTAAATTCGTCAAGAACGGCGGATTCAAAAAAGCAATAAAAGGTGTAATTGAAACAACAAAGAAAATCAATAAAATCATATCTGCCAAACTAGATGATCTGCCTGATCTAATTAGAGATATTACTCGTATAAAAAATTGTTACGAGGTAGTGACACCAGAAGGAATCATATATAAAATAGATATTGATGACTTACCAGATGAGAAGATCAAGTTATTGGATGAGATGATTGACGGTGGAGTAGATTCAATAAAAAAAGTAGATCGATTAAGAATTGATAAGTGGGACTATACTCCAACTGATGAATTATATCTAAAATATAAAAAAGTATATGATGATCCATTATTCTATGATCAAGCTACAGGTAAGATCCATTGGCCTGTTGATGATGGATTTAAAGCAGGTACAAAAGGTGATTCTATAATAAAAGAAGGTAAAGTTTTTAAAAGATATGGCGAAAATACTGGTGAATTTTTAGGAAGTGCAACGGATTCTTTTGAATCAAGAGCATTAGCACCACATAGCGAAAATGCTTCAATCCATTACTATCAACTAACTGAAGATTATAAAATGACATCGGGCAAGGCAGCGCCATGGTTTGGAAGTGATGGAGGTGCAGACCAATTTGTTAAATATAAACCAGATGGAACAAAATATACAATTAAAGAACTAGAGGATGCTGGAATATTAGAAGATATTACAGATCTGGTAGAAAGAGGTGAAATTTTAATTGATTAATGAATTAAGAGAAATTTTAAATAAACCTGAATATGACATAAGAAAGGTAAATGATAGAATTATGATCTGTTATGGAAATTCTAACTTCTATCCAGAAGATTATATTGAAATTAAGATATATGAGAATGATTATGAAGTTTGTGAAATCCATAAGGATATAACAAGAACTGGAGTAAGAACTAATAAAAAAGATGATGTAATTGTTTTAACCATTGTTTTATGTAAAAGATTATATGAATCTGATGGAGGAGATATTAAAATAGCTAGAACTATACGTAAATTAGTTAATGAAGAGAAAATTAAAGAGGGTATAGTATTATTAAAAGAAAATTTGACAGAAGATAATTATTCATTAACTAGCGAAGAGAAGGATAAGGTATGTTTAATTATTAATGAAAACAAATGCAATGTAAAATTTCATGGAAAAAATCTTGTTGAGAACGCTAAATTAAGTAGAGGTTTTGTTGCGCTATACAATTATAGCAGAAGTTTAATGGAAATTACAGCAATATATAATTTATTAAGTTTAAACTTTAACTTTTCTTATGAGAAAAAAGAGCTGGAAGATATATATATATTTGGTATATAAAAGATTATCACTTTTATTAGTTAAGAACAAATGAAAGAATAGATTTATGAAGACAATTATTCTTATTAATGCTTATGATTCTGATTCAGTTAGATATATGAGTTGAATCAAATAAAAACTAAAATTAACTATAATTTTACTATTAATCAATTAAACAATTACTTACTATAATATATATATTAGAAACTCCTATTGCTATAAGATTTAGTAATAGGAGTTTTATATAAATATATCAATCATTAAAAATATAAAATAAATGTTTTTCATTCCATAAATCATATGATATAAAAATATATTATGATTAAGGGTATTAATCAACTTATTAATTATATTAACGATATCAACAATTATTTATAGAAGATAAGGAGGATTAATTAATGTCTAGTACAACAATACATACTGAAGAGGTTGAACAAAAATTAATTAAGCTAGAAGTGTTATCTAAAATTATTTATTACAAAAAATGTTCACTAAGTGAGGATAACAAATGGTTAGATAATATTGATAAAAATGAAATAGATAAGATTAGTAAAGAGATACTAGTATTAGAAAAATATGTATATAGTGTTAAAAATTATGTTAAGGAAGCTATAGAATCTTGTGAACACGTTAACAAACCTATAGATGTAAAAGATAATGATGTTAATAATAATAACTATCACAGAAGTAGTTTAATTAAGTTATATAATAGACTTGATAAAAGTTTTGTAACATTATGGGAAGTATATAATGATATATTAAAGCAATAATATGATGTTATATACCGAATATTATAACTAAACATAGAAAAAAACAACAATATTTGATAAAATATTTAGGGGGAATATTTATGAACGATATAAGTATTAGTATGAAAGAGCTAGTTGATATAGTTCCTAAAATAGATGATATGTCAATTAAAATAAGTGGGATTGGAAATAAATTATCGAGTATAAGGCATAGCTTAGATATGGATATAAGATGTAGACAAGACATAGGAGAAAATTTTAATGCTATATATAAAGAATTAAATAACCTAGCCGAATCTATAACTAGATCATCAGCATTCGTTAACAATGCAGTAGAATCATATGAAGAAGCTGAACAAAGATTAGTTCAGTCTTTTAATGAAATAGATCATCAAGCAGAAATATCTGTAAATGATAAAAAAGATGAAGGTGATAGTTGGAATATTATTGATACAATATCTAAAGTACTAAGATCCATAAGATCCTTTTTGAAATCCAGTATAAAGCATATATCTGATTTTTTTGATAAAAGTGGAGAAGTTATAAATAATAAATATGAACATAAACAAGAGACTTCAATACCAGAATTAGATGGAATATTATCAATTAATAATAACAATGAATATAATTATTATGTCAAGGTTCTACAACAGAGATTAAATGTATTAGGTTACACAGATTCAGAAGGAAAGCCTTTAAAAGAAGATGGATACTTTAATTATGAAACTTTGGAAGTAGTCAATAAATTCAAAGATGAGAAAGGATTATGGAATTTTGGACAATATGCAGGAAAAGTTGGAGAAACCACGTGGGGATATTTGTTTAATGAAGAAAAGACTTCTGAAATCAATAACATAGGGGAAAAAACACATGTTAAACAAAGTACAAGAGAATATGGAAATCCTAGTTACAAGGAAATCGTAGACTATATAAAAAATAAGTGTAATGAGATAGGTCTGCCAGAAGATATTGGATTAGCAATAGCATGGACTGAAAGTGGAATGACTCAATTTAAAGGAGATAATATACCTGAAGCAAATATAAATAAAAATTCTTCTCAAGATTGGGGAATAATGCAGCTTAATGATAGATATTGGGGTGATAATCTAGAACGTATACAAAATGATTGGAAATACAACATAGATTGTGGTTTAGGATATGCTTATGACAGGTATAATAAGGCGATTCAACTTGGTGAAAAGGATTTAGCAAGAGCAACTTATGCAGGTTATAATTCAGGAAGTAACCTTGATAGATATAGGACAGAAAGTGATAGTAGGGACGAACGTTTTTTTAAGAAATATCAAACTAAACCTTGGGAAGATAAAATCAATATAGAACCTGTGGATGAAGAGAATAATAAAGTAACTGAACAAAACGATAATAATATTGATACTAAATCTTGTGAAGATAAAATCAATACAGAATCAGTGGACGTAGAAACTAATATAATAACTGATCAAAACTATTATATGACTGATACTACAGTATGGAATGCAGTTAAGCCATTATATACTTATGATACTGGTGAAAGAACAGCACAAGTATATAATAAACTCATAGATCAATTCAATGTTAAGACTAATCCAAGATATATACCAAGAGATAATACATATTGTAATATCTTTGCATGGGATGTTTCTATAGCAATGGGAGTAGAATTACCTAGATTTGTTGAAGTTAATGAGATAGGGAATCTAGAAGATGCTACGGGGAAAGCTATTGGACGTAATTTAGGTGAACATATATTATATCAGAATAAATCTAATTATAATGCTGATGCAACAGAATTAAATGCTAACCGATTAGCTATATGGTTAGATGCTCAAGGAGAAAATTATGGATGGAAAGAAATAAGTCCAGAAGAAGCCCAAAAAAGAGCTAATCAAGGGTATATGACTATTTCTTGTATAGATAAATCTCCTGATACAGGACATGTTCAAGTTATACGTCCTACACCTGATGGTAGTGAATATAATGCAGAGAAAGGAGTTTATTTAGCCCAAGCAGGTGGAGTAAAAGCTATCAGTAATGGATTATATTTTCTAGAATTTTATAAAAAAAGTTATTACAAAAAATATAAATTCTATACTCATGATTAAATTTTACAGAAAGGATAAATAAAATGAAAAAAATTTTATGTATGTTAATAGGCATCATCATATTATCAACAGGATGCTGTAATGGTACAACTGCGAAATTAGAAGATAAGAAAACAGAGGTTGAAGATACTAGTTCAAATGTAATTAATAAAGTAGAGAAAAATAATGAAGACCAAGTAGATGATAATTCGCAAGAAGATGATTTAAAAGAAGTGGATAATTCGAAAGAAGAAGATAATGTCAAAGATCAAAAAGCTAATTCTACACATCAAGAAAATAAAACCAACCCTAATTGCTCTGCTTCCTTAATTATAGATAAAGAAACATTGCTTGGTACGTGGCAGGCTAGTAATAGTATAGGAGATGGTAGTGTTGAAATGTTCTCCTTTGGAGATGATGGTAATTTCACATATAGTACTAGTGAATATGATATAGATAGGATGCTTATAAGTTGCTCTGGAAAATGGGTTATTGATAATAATGATTTCTTGACTGTGACAATAGATGCTAAAACCGTAATAGATAATGAACTAGGAGAACGAGAATATAAAGAAATAATTCTAGAAACGCCAGAAGAAAAAAGATATTCGCTTAGTGATTTGGAAACGACAGATATAGATAGATTCCCATTGACTATGAAAATAGATAATGACAGTTATTGGAAAATAGTATGCATTAGTAATGTTGATTTAGATAAAATAGATGAATTGACTAAGAATAAAATTGCAGAATTTAAAGAAGCGGTGTCAAAAGCAGAACAGAACATGTCAAATGAAAATCTTGTAAAAGCTTTTATTATTGGTAAAGTGTTAGAAAAACTATATATTGAGCAGACTGATAGAAAATGGATAGAAGAGAAAAAAAAATTTTTAGAGTATAGATTAGGTAGTTTTTCATTAATTTATACTGGTATTTCACCTGATTATGAGCAATTTACTGCTCTTATTCAACCTCAAATGACAAATAGTTATGATTTTACTGAGGCAGTTAATAGTGTAGCTAATGATGATGATGAGATGGATATGTTAGATGATATTTCTTACATTGAACCTGAAGGTTACTTTGCTATTGACCTATATGTAGAAGATTTATTAGATACTCAAGAAACTATACAAATTGATAATTTAAGATTAGATTTTGATGATGGCAATACAGTATATATGGATGAAGATATAGAAGAAGTTGATAGATATCTAAAAGATTATGATAGAAAGATGAAAAAAGATTTAACCCTAGATAATAAATCATGGAATTTATATATATTTAAGAAAACGGAATTTGAGCCAAATGAGATAACTATATATGAATCTGGACAGGTATTCCATTTGAAAAAAGATTTTATTAATTAATTTGGCATACATTTAAAAGCTCGGTTAAAGTATTCTACTTAATGGGTGCTTAATCCTACAGATGCATTAAAAGCACAGGATTTATGGAGTTAAGCAATATATGAAAGTAAAGTTAATTACTTATATTTATTAAGTAGGTTATATATCGAGGTAGTGTAAAGTAGCCTATGAAAAACAAAAACAAAAAAACAAGTAAGACTTAAAAGAAAAAAGGGGTAACAAAAATGGCTCTTGGTAACTTACGCCACCCTTGACAGCACCATTAAACAATGCTTAAAAAGGTTGCCGACGGTGAAGAACTCAAGAACAGATAGACCTATCCCGTCGTAATCATGGCATTGTAGCAAGACAAACAAAGTCCCATGATATGAGCACTTTTACTACGGAATTTAAAAGAAGAAGCATTTTTAGGAAGAGAATCCAAATCCATAGCAAAAAAATCTACAGAGAATTCACGGTAGATATAGCGCAGTTTATACTTATAGCGATCAGAATGTTTTACGTCATTAGGTAATTTACGCACATTGGATATATAGTAAGAGCACTTATTATTAATACACTTATGTATAGTAAAATGTTTCCTATCCTTTTTTGCAACAAGAGAATGATTGCAATAAGGACATTTAAGAACAAGAGGAGAAGAAACTTGTTCACCCGAAACAAACGTTTTTTGGCAAACTTTACACTTAAATTGGCCTTTACCACCATTATTATCGTAAATATATTGGTGTGGAGCACCACATAAAGGGCAAATAGTATCGTTAGGAACATTACGGATTTTACCTTTTTGAGTCCTAACAGGTTTTAAAGGTTTACCATAACGAAGGAGATAATATTCAGTCAAAAACTGCCAATCTTGTTTAACAAAGCGTTTAATAATAGGTAGTTTATCTGTCTTGAATTTCTGATACTTAGGTGAATGAGCATCATCAAAAGCCCATTGCTTAAGAGGAATAAATTTGGAGATAAAAAGAAGTAACCAAGAAATTTGTTGATTTTGGTATTGAATTATATCAAGTAAATAAGTTATAATTGAAGGCATAGCAATGACATCCTTTCAGAAATATTTGGTGTGTTGGAACTTCAATTATAACTGAAAATAGGGGGTCATTGTTATTTTATTGCAAAAAAACTGTGAAACCCTTATAAATAAAGAATTAAAACAAACAGTGTAGTGTAATATTTTACACTACCATACATCCAAGGAGGAGTTATTTTATGAAAAAGTTAATTAATTTATGTATGGTATTTATTTTTATGGTAAGTGTGACATCTAACGTATTGGCATCAGAAATTATTGAGCCTAGTGATTGGGCTAAAGATATTATTAAAGAAAGTATTGAAGAAGGTTTAGTACCTGAACATTTACAAAATAATTATCAAGATGATATTACTAGAGAAGAGTTTACGGAACTAATGGTAACTGCTATTATAGCTAAAGTCAATAAATATAATGATGATTATATGGATGAGTATACAAGAAAAGCTTGGAAATTTCAAACACTAACTGTAGATAACTATTTTGACTATGTAACTACAGATGTTCAGTTTACCGATACAGATAATAATTATGTTAAAATGGCTAATACTTTAGGAATCATTCAAGGTGTTGGAGATAATAAATTTGCACCTGATGATTTAATAACAAGAGAGCAAGCAGCATGCATGTTTTTTAATTACGCACAGACAAAAGTATCTGCAAGCCGTAAACCTGCAGAATACGATTTATCAGATATTGAAACGTGTAGCGACTGGGCTAGGCTAGGTGTTAAATTAGCTTATAGTGTGTCTTTATTTAATGGAACAAAAGAACCTGTTAGAGGTGAATGGGGTTCTGTTGTAACTAAAGGTGCCTTTAGCCCTTTAGAAAACATAACGCGTGAACAAGCTATTGTAGTTACTAAACGTATGGCAGATAGGGATCTTCTAGATAAATTGCGTATTCAAAATTATTATGATATAACTATGGATGAATTATTCTATGGTATACAAATAAAAGATAATAGTGTTAGCTTATTAAACGGAGATTATGAAAACGATATATCCCCTGATCTTACTGTAGCTTTTGAGTATTCTTGGTTTAGAGATATTATAACTGATTATCCTACAGGTGCCTTTGAAAGTATTTTTAGCAGACCTTACGGATTAGTCCACCCTTCTTGGGATTGGAAAAATGCAGAAGGAATATTGAACGGAGAACGTCAAGTTTATGATTTTGGAGTATTTACACTAATTCATAACGATACACCAGATACTTTAGTTACAGTGTATAAGAATGTAAATATAGGGTATACTACCCGAGCTGATATTTACTTTAGATATATCACTGAAGATGACACTTATAGAATATATTTGATAGAGGAGGAATAATCTATGAAGAAAGTTATTATATCGTGTATGCTTATAATAATTTTAATTTTTACAAGTTTTAACACGATTGTTATTAATGCGGGTATTACAGGTAAAGGAGGCTCGTTACCTGCTGGAGGTACGGCTAACCTTAAAGGTGGAGGAATTATAGAAACTACATGTTTTAGAGTTGGGTTAGAGCAGCAAGCCGTTAAGGTACCTAATGATTATGATAAAGATTGTACAAAGAGTATGCAAGATCAAATAGAAGCTGAATATATTGATACATTTCCTGACGTGAATTTTAGTTTTATATTTGTTCCAAGTTCTATATGGGTAGATATAAAAAGTTAATTGGTTAATATCAAATTGGGAATGGTAGTATAGAGTATGTACAAAGAGGATTACATAGATTATAAGATTTTTATAAACAAAAAACAGTTAAAAGCAAACATGTATATGCTGATAGATTAAAAATGATTGCTGGAGATTTAAACAGTGCTATTGATTTAGCAGTAAACAGTAAATGAAAAGATTATTTGTTACAAAAATGCAAAAAATATAATCCTGCAGATGCATTAAAAGCACAGGATTTATGGAGTTAAGCAATATATGAAAGTAAAGTTAATTACTTATATTTATTAAGTAGTTTATATATCGAAGGAGGAATTTTTATGAAAAAATTAATTAATTTATGTATGGTATTTATTTTTATGGTAAGTTTTAATGTTAATGTTTTAGCCGCGAGTGATGAGCCCAGTGATTGGGCTAAAGATATTATTAAAGAAAGTATTGAAGAAGGGTTAGTACCTGAACATTTACAAAATAATTATCAAGATGATATTACTAGAGAAGAGTTTACGGAACTAATGGTCACTGCTATTATAGCTAAAGTTAATAAATATAATGATGATTACATGTCTGAATTTGCTAGAAAACCTTGGAAATTCCAAGTGTTGACTGTAGATAATTATTTTGACTATGTAACTACAGATGTTAAATTTGATGATACAGATAATAAGTATGTAAAGATGGCGAATACTCTAGGAATTATTCAAGGTGTTGGAAATAATAATTTTGCACCTGATGATTTAATAACTAGAGAACAGGCAGCATGTATGTTTTTCAATTATGCACAAACAGAAGTGTCTCCAGACACTATAGCAGCAGAAGAAAATTTATCAGATATTGAAACATGTAGTGATTGGGCAAAACTAGGCGTTGAGTTAGCTTATCATTGTAATTTATTTAATGGAACTAAAGAGCCTATTAAAGATAACTGGGGTTTTGTTGTAACTCAAGGAAAATTTAGTCCGTTAGATAATATAACGCGTGAACAAGCTATTGCGGTTACTAAACGTATGGCAGATAGAGATCTTTTAGACAAGTTACGTATTCAAAATTATTACGATATAACTATGGATGAATTATTCTATGGTATACAAATAAAAGATAATAGTGTTAGCTTATTAAATGGAAATTATGAAAATGATATATCTACCAATCTTACTATAGCTTTTGAGTATTCTTGGTTTAGAGATATCATAACTGATTATCCTACAGGCGCCTTTGAAGGTATTTTTAGTAGACCTTACGGATTAGTTCATCCATCTTGGGATTGGAAAAATGCAGAAGGATTGTTAAATGGAGAACGTCAGGTTTATGATTTTGGAGAATTCACATTAATTCACAATGATACCCCTAATACTTTAGTTACAGTATATAAGAATGTAAATACGGGATATATTACTAGGGCTGATATTCAATTTGCACATTTTATAGAAGATAATTTAAAAGTAATAAATTTAATAGAGGAGGAATAACATATGAAAAAAGTTATATCGTGTATGCTTGTAATTGTACTTATTTTTGCAAGTTTTAACACGATTGATATTAATGCAGGTATTACAGGAAATGCAGGTTCTCTACCTGCTGGAGGTACAGCTAATCTTAAAGGTGGGGGAATTATAGAAACTACTTGTTTTAGAGTAGGAATAGAACAGCAATCTGTTAAGACGCCTATTGATTATAATAAAGATTGTAAAAAGAGCATGCAAGATCAAATAGAAGATGAATACGTTGATAGATTCCCTGATGTAAATTTTAGTTTTATATTTGTTCCTAGAGCTGATTATGTTTTACCTAGAGATACAATGCTAGGGTGGTATGTCCCTGGTGCAGGTTCTTTAGACTATGCTACGGATGCTCATGTAACGTATAAAGTACGTCCACAATCAAATGTTACTGATGAAGTAACAGAACATGTTTATGCAGATAAAATAAAAGATAAGGTTAAAACTTTAGCAGATTATTCAAAACTTGCAGAGAATGATGCTTGGAAAAAATACTTGTTAGATGGTGATTCTAACGAAGCAAAGTCTGCCGACGCATTAGCAGCTGAAGATTTGTGGAGTTACTTTTTTACTAATTACACAAGTACTAAAGCACCTATCGAATTTAAGTTAAAAGAATATGTAAAACCTGTAGATTTTAGAACAGCTTCTGAAGCTGAGGTAGTAAATAATAAAGTTAATTATTTAGATTTATTAATGACTTTATATAGTATGTCTTATGATAATCAAAAGAGATATTATAGAGATGAAATAAATAGATATATTAGAGGAAATGATCAAAAAGCAAATCCAACCTTAATTACCATCGATACTTGTATAAAAGTTACAGCAGATGAATTTGGAAGTTCGTATTTATTTTTACCTACAACTTATTATTTAGAGTATTCAGCAGGTATTACTCCTGGAAATAGATTTTTTGAAAACTCATCAAAAGCACTTGGAAATAATCCTACGTATAACATGGATGCTACTGGATTAGGTCATTCATTTCAAATTATGGATAATTTGATTAATAGGTCTATTCAAGCTCAACCAGATAAACCTCGTATTACAGATATAAATGATATATCTAGTAATTGCTTTGCTTGGGGCATAACTGGAGTTTTAGGTAAGGCAAGACTTTATACGCAAACTGACAAAGCTGTCTGGTCTCCTAGATCAAAATATACTGGAATAATGGAAGCTCTAACGTTTAAAGGCTCACACATTGGATTTTTAGTTATAGACTCAGGAGCAGCTACGGCACCGCCTATAGACCTATCTGGTTCTTTTTCTGTTAAAGCATCAGATCCTGAAATAACTCCTATTAAAGATAGAGAAGTTATTGGTGATTGTCCTATTATAAGTATTAAAGGTATTCTCAAGAAGGATGAAGAGAATAAGTGGAACAATGTTTATGATCGTATTAAAGATTTTCAATCTGGACATCCTATGATAAAAGTAAATTTAAATGTTTCTGGAGATGATTCTGAATTAGCTGATACAGGTGATCGATTAAATGCTAATAGTAAAGTCACAGGTAATAATAAATGGGTACCTGTAGATAAAGATTGGTTACTAGATTTTATGAAAGGTAAAGAAGAAATTGATTTTACTCATAATTTAATGGATTTTAGTATACCTTATAGTTCTAGAAAAGAGTTTATATACACAGCTGATATACAAGTACTTTTAGATCCTGACGAAAAAGTAATAACTTTAACTGGAGAACCTGCTAGTGATAATAAAGTATATGTAAATGGTGATGAACCTGATTTATCAGTATCATATACTTCAGGATTTAGAGGATGGTCTGAGTTAAAATCAGGTTCTCCTGGTTATGAAAAATTTGAAGCAATGGCAGGAACTCCTACAACAGAACCTTTATACTTTATAAGTGGTGGTTCTGAGTTTATAGTTGATTTTTCTGCAACTTATAAAAAGAATTTAGAAGTTGAAAGAACGTATAAATCTGTATTTAGTGGAAACGTACCTTCCGAATTTATGAAGGGCGATCAGGCGGGCGAATATACTGTTCCTAGTCCTTCAGGTGAAAAAACTTGTGATTTAAAAGTTAATGTTCATGGTGGAGATTGTACAGTGTCAGCGACTTGGAAAGGTGATATACCTAACAATGCGAAAGCTGTTAGTGAGAAGGGAACAGGGCGCGTATCAGTTACATGTTCTGCTGATCCTGATTGGCGTAAATATAGAGCAGATGAAAAGTTAGCACAAGCATGGGTTAAAGCTGTAAACAGTTATACTATATCGCATACAGCGGCTAGCGATGGTAAAACCAGAACTTTTAATAAATGGAATGCTAGAATGAATCCGTCAACGAGTCCTCCTACAGATACTCATGATTCAGATAGTAATATAACTCATAAAGATGTACCTTACATAGATGAAGACGGTAATAAGAAAACTAAATCAGAGCCTGTTTATGGACCTTGTGAAGCTAAAGCAGAACCTAGTGGTCCAGGTCATTATACTATTAAGGTTACTGCTAGTATTCCACCTCACTGTGTATGTGGAGGAGAACATGAAAATATAATGCCTCCTGTAGAGGATACCTGGACTCAAAAAATAACGTATGATACATTTCAAATAGACAAAGCTCAAGTGTGGAAAATAGATAGATCTAATTTAGATGGTACAATAAATTTATTAGAAACTGACGATGTTACTGCAACTATCAAGAAAGGTGACCCTAATATATTTTATAATATAGCAGCAACAGAGACATCTAAAGATGGACGGTTAAGATATTCGTTAGAACCCCAAATGTTAGATACTGTTGTTTGGAATGAAGGACCTAGAACAAATAAATCTAATGGAAAAGGTACTAATTATGCAGCTAATATAACTGCACCACAACATAATGCGGATTGGGCTACAGGTATTTTATATAATAATCCATCTTATTCAAATACATTGGATTATCACTTAAACAATTCAGATTCAACAGATCAAGATACAGTTGAATTCAAAAAGTTTGAGGAACGACGTGCTATGAAAAATACAGCTACTGTCATTAGCGATTATTTGATATTGCAAACTTCTTCAGGTGACCAAGCTATATTATATTATGAGAAAGAATCTACTGAAAAGAAAGCACAAGAAAACTTTGATAAAGTAGTAATACCTTCACAAGAGATGTGGGAAAATAATCCTGAGTCAGCGGCTAAGATGGAAGAAGATTCTATAAATGTAGGTTCTTATAATGGGAACTTTACAAATCCTAATAAAAAGTACAAAGGTTCTGGAGATAAGCACAAGACTAAAACTATTTTTGATTCAGATCCTGCAAAAGTAGTATATAGACCTAGTAGACCTTCTAGTTTAATGTTGTATGCTGGTAATTTAGATGTACCTGATACAAAACCAAATGGTGAATACACAGTTGGTGATTCCACTTTATATTATAAACATATACTAAACGAAAAAGGGAAAAGTTTGATGTATAAAGACGAATATTGTTCAGATTATAGAACCAGTGGTTTAGTAGTTGATACCACTTATTCTGATAATCATACTGATATAAATGATATAGTTATACATAATCCAGTTTCATCTCAAGATGCAATGGTAATGCCTGTGGAAGATGCAATGGATCAAAGAACTGATTCTACTTCTATATTAGGAGGAAACTTACAAGAAGATTACATTGAGTATGTAACGAAATTAAAAGAAATCCATCCTAAACAAGAATTTTTATATAATGGAAATGCAGAAGAAGTTTCTAATTTAGTTGATATAATAAATTGGCAAAAAGTTTCTACAGGTACTGGAGCAGTTTTGAAACAGTTAACTAATTTATCTAAAATAGCAGGTAAAGGTTCTTTCTATATAAAACCACCTGATGAAACTACAAAATTAGCTAAATATTCAACAACTACTATAGGTTCGGAAAATAGAAATTATAATTTTTCAGGTAAGATTATAGTTAAAGATTGTATTGGATATTTTGAGATAAAAGCTCTTAATGATGATGGTAAAACTTTAAAAATATGGACAGCAAATAGTTCAGGTACTAGTTTTACAACACCAAAGAATACTGTCGAATTAGAGGTTAATATAATAGCAAAAAAACAATCAGGTAAGTCAGGTTATGTTATTGCAGATGACTTATCTTTAACTCTAAAAGATGGTGAAAAAGATGAATGGTATCCTTTAAAATATACTATCTACCAGGAATTTGATGTAAATAATTCTGATTATGTAAAACCGTATACTATAGATAATCCAGAGTATCAACCTGAACAGAAAATCAAGAATCCCAATTATGTAAAGCCAAGCTATACTTACGAGTATTCAGGTAATTACCAAGAATTTACTGTGCCTGTAACAGGTACTTATACTTTAGAAGTATGGGGAGCTCAAGGTGGAGGTAATTATGGTGGTAAAGGTGGATATTCAAAAGGTAATTATTATCTAACTAAAGGAGACACTGCTAGAGTATATGTTGGTGGTCAAGGAGGAAAGTATAGTGGGACTGGTTATCAGACTGTACCTGGTGGTTATAATGGCGGAGGTTCTGGTTATGGAGATCAAAGAGCATCAGGTGGAGGTGGTGCTACTGATATAAGAATAGGTGGTACTACTTTAATAAATAGAGTAATCGTAGCTGGCGGAGGTGGTGGCCAAGGAATATCATCTTCTACTTATAGTGGAGGAGCTGGCGGAGGTTATGCTGGGCAAGATGGTAATCGAGGCGGTTATGGCGCTACACAAACATACGGCTATACAAAAGGTTTAGGAGGTAATGGATCGAGCTCTGTATCTTCACCAGATAATGGAGGTGGAGGTGGAGGCTGGTACGGCGGTTATGGTGGTAAGGATGATGAAGCTGGAGGCGGTGGCGGCTCTGGTTATATTGGTAGTGTAGCTAATGGCTATACAGATGTTGGCGTTAGAGAAGGTAACGGTTATGCAACTATAACTTCACCATCACAGAATGAAGAACCCGAATATATTACCATACCTGCTAAAGGAGAACCCACTATTACAATAAATAATGCTCATTACGTACCAGCTGTGGTTGAAGAAAGAATAGGTGATGCAGGTCAAACTGAAAAAGTTGTTGTTAAACCTGCTAAAGGAATACCATGGATACAAGGATTGGCTCCAAGTCTTAAATCATATACAGAAGTAGATAAAACTAAATCGCAGCCACCAGACGATTGGTATGAAACAGTTGAAGTTGTAATCCCAGCGAATCCAACAGTTCCAATACCGGGTATGGGTAATGTAACTGCGGGAGATTTTTTAACTTTGGATTATCCTTTTACGGTACACTATCCAAATGAAGGAGATTTTTATGGTGATGGTTGTTATGGTATATCTAGGACTACTTATAATAGAGGTAAGGGATTCGTAGATAATATGGATACAACTAAATGGACTAAAGAGAAATTTGTTAAATTTGAATTTAATGTTATATATGAAGGTGTTCTTTATAGATCAGGCACTGAAATATCTTTAGATGTGGATGAGGAGTTTTTTGAATTTTATTTACCTTTAGCTAATAAAGAAGCCATAAGTGCTGGCGTTGAGTTTTACTCTGTAGCTATAAACGGAAACATCGTTAACAACTCATATGAGACTAATAAAAAAAGAGATTCTAATAAAAAGGCTAAGCATTCATCCTTTAAAGGTTATAATATAGATTTATTAGGAAGAATAGGTAATATGGTTATAGAAGATACTGGTGATTTCAGATTCGCTAATTTATTTAAAACTCCAAAATATCCTACTGAATGGTTAATACCTAATGTTGTTAAAGATGTAGATACAAGTAATCAAAATCAATATGTTGGTTCGACTTATGACATAAGGGGTAAGTTAGCAACTCGGTATACTGAATACCTTAATACTTTTGGTACATTGAATTTCTTAGAAACAAAGCCACTTGAATTTCCGTTAACACCATCAATGAATAATATACCAGCTCTTGTTAAGCAGCCGTTAAGAATAGGTTATCCGATATTTATGGATATTCAAACAATAGGTAATTATTATTCATCATTACAAGTTATACCTTATTATTATAAATTAGATCTAGGTACAGGTGATATAACAAAAGTAGATGTATATATGAGAGATGGGGATGGATATGTACCTATCAATATATACGGAAACGCTACGGCTGATTGGGATCCTGATAGTGTGTATCATCAACCAATAAAATTAGATTGGGAAGATAATAAGGCAAGAAGAAATTATACATCTGATGAGAGAGATATCACATTAGAGGTACAAGAGCTAATGTACAATATTAATGAATCAGGAGACGTAGTACCTATTGCAATACCTACAGGAAATGATTATATTTACGGTATCCCTCAATTACTTAAATTAGATGGTAGAAATAGAACATTTATTGGAACATCTATGACACAAGGTATAGATAGAAATCCTGGAGATGTACTAGATGAATTTGAATACGAGGAACAAGCTCAAAGATGGCATTTCAGTCTTAAGTTACCTTCTTCATCTATTTTTGTTGAAACAGGTAAAAAGCCTACTCAAGCTAACATTGATAGCGTTATGAATAATACAAGCGTCATTATAAGTGCATTAGATATTAAATGTGTAGGCGATACTTATGTGTTGAATTATAAACATCAAGGTGGAAATGGTTCGGTTAATATTGTAGGTAAAGATTACTCTTTAACTAAAATACCTCAAAGTGTTGTAGCAGTTTTTTCAGCATCTAAGTCATCAGCAGATGATTTAGATACTTCTGGAACTCATTAAGAATGGTAAAGGGAGATTTTTCTCCCTTTACATAAAAGATTAGGGGGAATATAAATGAGTGATATAAGTATTAATATAAAAGAGCTAGTTGATATAGTTCCTAAAATAGAAAACATATCAACAAATATAAGTGGTATTGGAGATAAATTATCTAATATAAGACATAGCTTGGATATGGATATAAGATGTAGACAAGACATAGGAGAAAACTTTAATACTTTATATAAAGAATTAAATAATCTAGCTGAATCTATAATTAGATCATCATCATTCGTCAACAATGCAATAGAATCATATGAAGAAGCTGAACAAAGATTAGCTGAATCTTTTGGTGAAATAAATCAGCAATCAGAAGTATCTGTTAAAGAAAATAAAGATATAGAAGGTGATAGTTGGAATATTTTTGATACAATATCTGAAGTTTTAAGATCAATAGGATCCTTTTTAAAATCCAGTATAAACCATATAGCTGTTTTTTTTGATAAAAGTGGAGAAGTTATAAATAATAAATATACACATAAAAAAGAGACTTCAATACCAGAATTAGAAGGAACACTATCAATTAATAATAAAAATGAATATAATTATTATGCCAAGGTTTTACAACAGAGATTAAATGTATTAGGGTATACAGATTCAGAAGGAAAACCTCTAGAAGAAGATGGATACTTTGATTATAAAACTTTAGAAGTAGTCAATAAATTCAAAGATGAAAAAGGATTATGGAATTATGACCAATATGCAGGAAAAGTTGGAGAAACAACTTGGGACTATCTATTCAATAGAGCAAAACCTATTAATCCTGAAAAAATACAGGAGCTTCAAAATAACCTAACATATAATGAAAATGAATATAACGAATATGTCAAAATACTGCAAAATAGGTTAAATGAATTAGGATATACTAATTTACAGGGAGAACCATTAGAAGAAAATGGTTATTTTAGAAAAGAAACGTTAGAAGCAGTTAATAAATATAAAGATGAAAAAGGATTATGGAATTTCGGACAATATGCAGGAAAAGTTGGGAAAACAACTTGGGAATGCTTGTTTAATAAGGATAAACCTATTAATATTGATCCGATTGATAATAGTTCAGGGAAAATAATTGGAACTATGCCTAAGCAATATGAAGAAAGTATTGGTAAGATTATGAAAGAACATCCAAACTGGACATTTGAGTTTATTGAAGCACCTGTAACATGGGATAATCTAATAAATGCTCAAGATAAAGTCGATACGAATTTAATAGAGATAACAACACCAGAATCGTATAGAGAATATGATCCTAATAATGCAGACGGTTGGTCTCCACCTAAGAGACAGGTAATCGAATATTACGCAGATCCTAGAAATTTCATTAGTAATGAAGAAAATCTCTTCCAATTTTTATACCTTGGATATGAAAAAAACGCTAACGATGAAACTACAGAAGGAGTTAAAAGTATTTTAGAAAACACTGTTCACTTAAAATATGTGGATACAATAATGGAAGCGGCAGAAAAGTCAAAAGTAAGTGCATATTATTTGGCAGCTAAATTACGCGGAGAAGCAGGGGCCAATGGAAATCCATTAACTAGAGGTAAGGAAATAGAAGGAACAAAATATTATAATCCATATAACTGGAACGCAAGTGGTAAGACAGATAAAGAAGTATTACGTAAAGGTGCTTTATATGCTAAAAAGAAAGGATGGGACTCAATGCAAAAGGGTATTATAGGTGGAGCGATTGAGTTAGGTGAAAAATTTATTAGCATTGGTCAAAATACCGTATATACCCAAAAATTTGATATAGTTGGTGATAGTTATTATACTCATCAATATATGCAAAACATACAAGTATCAAAATTAGAAGGAAGCGAGTTGTACAAAGTATTTAAAAACACTGAAGCTCTAGATGAGGATTTGGTATTTAAAATACCTATATATTCTGGTATGCCTGATAATACTTCATTACCAGAGTAAAATAGTTGCATAGTTGATATTTTAAATACGAAAGGGTGCTCAGTAATAAAGTAACCATTAATTAAGTAAAGAAAAATAAGTCTATAACTAAATTATTAGCTATAAACTTATTATATGAGGATAAAAAAATGAAAAAAGTTTTTATTACATTATTAAGTATAATTATATTAGCGACAGGATGTTACAATACTACTACTACTAAATTAAATGAAAAAAATGCAGAGGTAGAAAAGTCTAATACAGATGTATTAGAAACAAGGAAATATGATATAGAGGAAATAAATAATACACATGAAAAAGCAATAGAAGAAGTAGAGATCAAAAATACAAACAACGAATCAGAGAAAGATGATACAACTAATGAAATAGAGAATAACTGGTTCTCAGGCATTACATTCAAAAAGTTAGATGATTTAATTGGTAAGCAAATGAATACAAATAATGATACTGTATCAATAGATGAGTTGAATAGGTTGTTTGTTGATTCAACCAATTATTGTGAGTGGGAACTTCTAGCAAAGAATAATAAATTATACGAGTACCAATTTGAAGCAATAGATTATTATGGAAAAGAGCCAGGAAATAAGGAAATACATTATATAGATCTCAATGAATATTTTAGCAATGATATACTTTATAGTACAATATCTATAGAAGGTCCTAGTATACTAATGGATTATAAAAAGAACACAATATGTTTATTGGATAATGAGTATGGTAATAAAAGTATTGAAATCGCTTATGAAATAAGCAAAGATCATCAACTTAGGGATTTGAATTTTATTGGAGGATATAAAGAAGAAGATAGATATATAATTTTATTTGAAAAAGATAATACTATATATAGCATTGACATAGAATCTTTTGAAGTGATTGATAGTGGAAATCTAGAAGGATTTAGATATATATCAGGATATGTAGAGAGAGATTACGAAGATAACACTGAAGAATTCTATTATTATGTTACTGATAAAAAACAAAGCATTCTTAAAAAAATATGTCTATCTAATAATAAACAAATATATGATTCTGATATTATTAATAAAATAAAAGGTGAAATAATAAAAGTTGAAGTTGATAGCGATATAATATTCATATTAACAAATGATAATGGAATTTATAATATATATCAAACTAATGAAGACCTTTTCCATTACTTAGATAGAAAAGAATTTGAGCATAATGTGAGAATAGATGATATACGAGAATACAATCAAAATTCCCAAAATATGTACTTGATACTTTATGATAAACAAAGTGAGATACCAGTTAAGAAGATAGAAGCATATGGTCTTGATTGGGAGTCAGTAATATGATTAGAAAATATCTTATTATGCACTGGGTAGGTTTTAATCCCCACCCAGTCATAACAAAAAAATCATGGAGTTAAAGAAAATATGTAATTAATTCTTCATTTGAGAATGTCCTAAAAAGTGTGTAAAATATCTCCAACCTGGCTAAAATCTAAATAAAAATGCCAGGAAGGAGATTTTATTATGGCAAATAATCTTATTACTAAAGAACAAGCACAATCAATAATTGAAAACAATGACATCAAAACTCCACAAGATATTATGGGTGCTCTAAAAAATATGTTTAAGGATGTTATTCAAGAAATGCTTGAAAATGAGATGGACGAAACTCTAGGCTACGAACGTTACGATCATGACCAACCTAAATCCAACTATCGAAATGGTTATTCTCAAAAGAAAGTTCGTTCTTCTCTAGGTGAAATTGATATTGATGTGCCTAGAGACCGAAATGCTGATTTTGAACCTAAGATTGTTCCCAAAAGAAAAAAAGATATTTCAGATATTGAGAAACAAATCATAAGTCTTTATGCTCGTGGTATGTCCACAAGAGATATTCATGAACAGATGAATGAACTGTATGGAATAAATGTTTCGGCAGATATGGTAAGTAGAATAACGGATAAACTAATACCAACAATTAAAGAATGGCAAGGAAGACCCTTAGAACCTATATATCCTTTTGTTTTTATGGATGCAATTCACTTTAAAGTAAGAACTGAAGGACGCGTTATCAATCGAGCAGCTTATGTGATCATTGGTGTTAACCTAGATGGTATGAAGGATGTATTAGGTATCTGGATAGGGGAAAACGAGAGCTCTAAATTCTGGTTAAACATTCTTAATCAATTATCTTCACGAGGAGTTAAAGATGTCCTTATCTTCTCTGTAGATGGGCTTTCTGGTATAAAAGAAGCTATCCAAACAGTTTATCCACAAGCAGAAATACAGCGTTGCATCATACATCAATTAAGAAACTCATTTAAGTTTGTATCCTATAAAGATTACAAAGAATTTACAAGAGATTTCAAAGAGGTTTATCGTGCTTCATCAGAAGATTTAGCTTTATTAAAGCTTGATGAATTAGAAGATAAATGGGGATCTAAGTACCCTCATGCGTTAACGAGTTGGCGAAAAAATTGGGATGTATTGTGTACATTTTTTAAATTCCCAGATGACATCAGGCGTATTATGTATACATCAAATGTTATTGAAAATCTTAATAGGCAATATCGTAAAGTAACAAAGAGCAAATGTATTTTTCCAACAGATACATCCTTACAAAAAATGCTTTTTTTAGCTACAGATAAAGCTACCAAAAAATGGACACAAAGGTATCGAGGTTGGGATAAAATACTCAATCAATTAACCATTTTATATAATGAACGTATAACACCTTATATTGGCTGACTACCGTTCACTTTTACGAAGTAAAGGTAGTATAAATCTCCACCTTTACTTCGTAAATTTTACATGCATTGAGTAAGTGCTGATGGGACCCAAAAATGAAATAAAATATATTAATTGCCCATCATGTAAAGAGTTTAGTTAATGATTTCTCACATATATTACAAGGGTTATCCCTATGTGTAATCATAGTTTTAATTCATTGGTACTAGGTAACAGATTAGCGTAGATATTCTATGTAATATCAAATTGTTTAGCAAAACGCTTAATCTCATTTTCTAATACAGTTTTATCAATATCATCCTCAAAAATAAATCCTACTCTTGAATTCACTTTTTGAAACTTTGATTTAATTCCCAAAAACTCCATCTCGTTAACAAATTCATATAATGCAAAAGTTGAACTTACATTTTTTCCATCAACATAAATTAGAACCAAAACTTTATCATTTTCAATTTTTGAATATTCAATATTAACTATTCTGTTTGACATTTTATAATCCTTCTTTCTTTTTTAGTTAATACTATAAAGATAATAGTAGTCATCATATAAACCTAAACAAGCATCCATTCCTGGGTTAGCACTAATTGTCTTTTGCAACACTGTATCCCATGAACCATATTTTTTAAATAGGAACTCTGGTGTAGCTCCATTAGTATTACCATATACATTGATGTTATGTTCCATTGCTGCACTTAAACCTTGTGGGTTATCTACATACGAATCTAAACGATTCTGATTTCTCATATTTACAGCTTCCGTTGCTATCTCTTCGGTTGTTGCACCTTGGTTTTTCATTTCCTTGATTCTGTTAAAAATATTATCATTCTTTTGATGATATTTTATCCTTTCAGCTCTTTTCCCAGCAACTTGTTCTGGGTCAGTCCAGTCAATCAAATCTGAAAAGCCACCAATACTATCTGAATTAGGGTCGGGAGTGAAACCATACACAGCTTTATCATTTTTCAAAATATCCTTCGTTGCTTTAGGGTTATCTAGTGGATTATTCTTATAAATAAAATTACCAGTATTCTCAATATCATCTACAACCCCAAGCCCCTCTTCACCATTAACCCTATCATGTATAATATCCTTACCCTTATATGAATCGGCTAAACCATCAAATTTGCTCTTCTGTACATTCGTTAATTCATCAAAAGATATTGTTACTAAGTCATCATTATTCATTACAACTTCATAATGATTTTTCTTTCTAGTTATTTTTTTAATTGAGTCAATAATCTTAGATGGGTTCATGTTCTTTAATTTGCTAAGATTATATTTAGCTTTCTTAATAACTCTTCCAACAGCTTTTTTGAAATTACCACTTTTGACAAATTTAGCAAATTTATTTGTAGCGCAACCTGCTCCTACTGCAACAGAAATTGCTTCACCAATCAATTGTCCAATCATGAACCCTTTGTCTTCAGGTTCAGCATCATTATATGCAGCTTTCCATTCTTCTATAGTTTGCTCTATCATGCTTGCAAATACTTCCCTGTTCTTTGATGAAAAAGGAAGACTTCCTACTAATGTCAAAAAAGATCCTAGTTGCTTTGGATTTGTAATTATTGAATAAACCCCTTCTATTGTATCATATACTGTTTTCAGTGGCCAACTTACTAAACCCCAAATTACTCCCCCTCTAAATTCTTGGTCCTGTTCTTTTTTGCTTGAACCATAAACAAATCTTGCCTATTCTAGGAAAGCTGTTCTCTTTAATTGTTCAAAGTCACCTTTTTGCTTTTGATATATTGCTTGTGTAGGGTAATAGTATTTAACAAAGTAGTCATAGTGTTCTTCACTGGCATATTTGTTTTCTGAAGTTATATTACCAAGTTTACTGTCTGTGAGTGGTAATGTAGGTATGTTATCAAAATATTCGTCTGGTAATACATTAGACATATCGATATTGATATCATTTTGCATCAATTCTACCCAATGCTTCAATACCATAAGCCTATATTCCTTCGGTAGTGATTCATAAGTTGTTTGTAGGTTGGTATTTTTACTTTTGAAGCTCTCACAATTATTTAAGAAATACATTACTTTTTTAACAAAACCATAGTCTATATCACTATCATATTTCCCCTGGGAGTTCTTAAAATCAACCTCATATGCAAGAGTATTACCTTTAAACATTTCTTCCATGGTCTTTTTTAGGTCTACGGTATCTTCTATGTATTCATATTCCTCTATTGGTTCTTCTATAGATTCTTTTTCATTTGAATTATAAACAAATTCTACCCATTCTAGGAAAGCAGTTCTTTTTAATTGTTCTAAATCACCTTTTTTCATCTGATAAATTGCTTGTCTAGGATAATAGTATTTGACAAAGTAGTCATAAGCATCTTCACTGGAATATTTGTTTTCTGAGGTTATAGTGCCAAGTTTACTGTCTGTGAGTGGTAATGCAGGTATATTTTCTAAATATTCATCTGGTAATACATTAGATATATCTATATCAGTATCATTCTGCATTAGCTTTACCCAATGCTTCAATACCATAAGTCTATATATCTTAGGTAGTGATTCGTAGGTTGATTGCAGGTTGGTATTCTTATTTTTAAAGTTCTCACAATTATTTAAGAAATACATTACTTCTTTATCAAAATCATAGTCTATATCACTATCATATTCCCCATGGGAGTTCTTAAAGTCAACTTCATATGCAAGAGAATTATCTTTAAACATGTCTTGCATGGTCTTTAGTATAACTACCTAGAATCCATAAGTCCTATCACGTATAATATCTTTTTTTGATATATGAATATGGTCAATTGCCTCATTCTTCTTTACATTTCTTATACTAATTACAAGAAAAAAATGATGGAAATTAATCCATCATCTCAGAAAGTTAATAATATTACAAACTACTTAAAAGCTTATCTGCTCTTAAGTGTTTAATAAAGTGATGCAGAACATCGCTTTCATTATCATATTTTCTTTATATTCTTTTATCTAATATGAATATAACCCAATAGTTATTTTTCTTAGATATGCTAACTTCATTAGGGTATACTCCCTAGTATTATATAGGTTGTAGTACTTTAATTCTTCCTTTTTTGATAATAAGTTCTGTTTTAGTTTTATTCACACAAGCACTCCTAAATCAGCTTTTGAGAATCTCTTTATAATACAAAAATATTCAGGCATTAGTAACGCCTGTAAATCCAAAACCAGTAACAATATTACCTTTCTTAAACTTAATATCTTCAAATGTTAAATTATATTTGTTAATATAGGTTATGCCTTCTATTGAAAGCTGTTCTCTTTAATTTTAACCGTTTCAACTTCTTACTTAAAATTCGATGAAGTCACTCTTTATTGAATCAGATAGCCAGATCTTGTCATTCCCCTTATAAAAGGAAACACCATTCACAAAAGCAAGTTTAGCTCTAATTCGCAAAATGACAGGTTTTTGATCTCTTCTCTTGCCAACTTCGTAAGCAGTTTCTTCATCTACTGATAAATGGACATATTGCCTTTCTTGAGACAGCAACCCCTTTTCTTTAATAGACTTAATAAACCTCCTAGCTGTTCCATGATACAAATATTCTGGCGGTTCAGCTATCTCTTTTTTAATCTGTGAAACTATTGAATGACCATATAAAGCTCTAATCTTGTTGTTAACAATTTCATGACGCTTCTTATCAGATGCTTCTATCATACAAATTAAGTCATCTAGTTTAACCAATGTCCATTTATTTTTCTTCCTTAATGCTTCAAGAAATCCTTGAACATCCACCCATCCATTTTCATCTAATATCAAGCCATACTCAGAAGGAGCATGTCTTAGCGCATAAGACACTTCTTTACTTAACTCTTGATAGTTAATAGTTATCACCTCAGTATTATTATCTGTTATTCTCAATAAGTTCATTAACTGCATCTTTTAGCCATTCCCATAAATCTTTATAAGTTCTTCTTTGTTCAAAGCCACTTGATGCAAAATCATGAATTATTTGAACCTTATCAGGCTCACTTAAGTCAAAACAGGCAATATCATCATTGTCATCTCTTCTAGCAAACGGCACTAAATATCTTTCAGGATATCTTTGTCGTAAACCAGTTAGTCTTTTTAAGGCTTGTTCTTCACTCATAATATACCAAAAATCAAAATCAGTTAGATTTAACTCAATGATTTTGGTATATGCTTCTGGATATTCAAATCCTTTTTCAATAAATTCGTTTGGTATTTTAGTTGCCATTTTATTTAATCTTCTCCATTCCAAATGAGCCATATGGGTTGTTCGTTCTAAAGGATGATTTCTGTTTACCTATCCTCAATTCTATTGCTTCACCCCATGTCGTTGGCACACCTTTCTTTGTTGTGAATCTTTCAATTAAATGTTCAGGTAATAGGTCATCAGTATTATGAACAACTGCTTGAACATCAATGCCAGTAGCTCTAGCTGCAACAACACGAGTATTGTCTATAGTCGTAAGACCACCATCTGACATCCTAATAACATCTATTGGGTCACCTACCCAACCATTTTTAGCCATACTCACAATTATTTCTTCAGAACCATTTACTGAACTCTGGCTAAATCTGATTTTATTAGGATTAAGATTAACTATCTCCTCATTAATACTCTTTACAATCCCAAGACCATCTTCACCATTAACCCTATCACGTAAAATATCCTTTTCCTTATATGAATCGGCTAAACCATCAAATTTACTTTTCTGTACATTCGTTAACTCATCAAAAGATATTGTTACTAAGTCATCATTATTCATTACAACTTCATAATGATTTTTCTTTTTAGTTATTTTTTTAATTGAGTCAATAATCTTAGATGGGTTCATGTTCTTTAATTTGCTAAGATTATATTTAGCTTTCTTAATAACTCTTCGAACAGCTTTTTTGAAATTACCACTTTTGACGAATTTAGTAAATTTATTTGTAGCGAAACCTGCTCCTACTGCAATAGATATTACTTCACCTATCAACTGACCAATCATATAACCTTTGTCTGCGGGTTCAGCATCATTATATGCAGCTTTCCATTCTTCTATAGTCTGCTCTATCATGCTTGCAAACACTTTCCTGCTTTCTGATGAAAATGGAAGACTTGCTACTAATATCAAAAAAGATCCTAGCTGCTTTGGGTTTGTAATTACTGAATAAATCCCTTCTATTGTATCATATACTGTTTTCATTGGCCAACTAGCTATCCCCAAAATTAGTGACCCACTAAATTCTTGGTCCTGTTCTTTTTTACTTGAACCATAAACTAATCTTGCCCATTCTAGGAAAGCAGTTCTCTTTAATTGTTCGAAATCACCTTTTTGCATCTGATATATTGCTTGTGTAGGATAATAGTATTTGACAAAGTAGTCATAGGCTTCTTCACTGGAATATTTGTTTTCTGAAGTTATATTACCAAGTTTACTGTCTGTGAGTGGTAATGTAGGTATGTTATCAAAATATTCGTCTGGTAATACATTAGACATATCGATATTGATATCATTTTGCATCAACTCTACCCAATGCTTTAATACCATAAGCCTATATTCCTTAGGTAGTGATTCATAAGTTGTTTGTAGGTTGGTATTTTTACTTTTGAAGCTCTCACAATTATTTAAGAAATACATTACTTCTTTATCAAAACCATAGTCTATATCACTATCATATTTCCCCTGGGAGCTCTTAAAATCAACCTCATATGCAAGAGTATTACCTTTAAACATTTCTTCCATGGTCTTTTTTAGGTCTACGGTATCTTTTATGTAGTCATATTCCTCTATTGGTTCTTCTATAGATTCTTTTTCATTTGAATTATAAACAAATTCTACCCATTCTAGGAAAGCAGTTCTTTTTAATTGTTCTAAATCACCTTTTTGCATCTGATAAATTGCTTGTCTAGGATAATAGTATTTAACAAAGTAGTCATAAGCATCTTCACTGGAATATTTGTTTTCTGAGGTTATAGTACCAAGTTTACTGTCTGTGAGTGGTAATGCAGGTATATTTTCTAAATATTCATCTGGTAATACATTAGATATATCTATATCAGTATCATTCTGCATTAGCTTTACCCAATGCTTTAATACCATAAGTCTATATATCTTAGGTAGTGATTCATAGGTTGATTGCAGGTTGGTATTTTTATTTTTAAAGCTCTCACAATTATTCAAGAAATACATTACTTCTTTATCAAAATCATAGTCTATATCACTATCGTATTCCCCATAGGAGTTCTTAAAGTCAACCTCATATGCAAGAGAATTATCTTTAAACATGTCTTGCATGGTCTTCTTTAAATCCGCAATGTCTTCTTCGTATTTGAAAGTTGTGCTAGAAGATTTTCCACCTGAATAAAAATATGCCATTTCTTCTAGCGTTCTTTCTGTAAATCCAGTTTGTGGCGTAGGATTTTCATATCCTTCTTTCAATATATCAGCCAATGAAGAAAGTTGGGCTTCAGCATCATGGTACGAATCAACAGAATCACCGATAAACTTAATATATGAATCCATTCTATAAACTATATCATTAAGATTTCTTATACAAGTATTGAATAGTTCCTCAATACAGTCTTTGGACCTAACTTCATATTCAATACCAGATTTAGTGTTCTTCAAATCATAGTATATATCATCTATATTACTGCAGATACTTGATAAAGTATGAGTTTCATCTTCTAAACTGTCAGTATTAATATACAAATTTCTCATCCTCATTCATCGTTAACCAATTTTCATTAGTAACTGTGGTTTATATAATTATTTATGGATTTCCAAATATATGAGAAATAAATCCATAAATAATTGATACATGAGTATGATATAACAGTTCAACATTGATTTTCAACAAATCCTGATAAACGACATGTTTCATGGGATAGAATGCATTCCAAAGTAATATTAGACAAAAATCAAGGACTGAAATTGTGGAATTTGTATAATTGGTTTTATAGATAATAACTTATTTTAAGATGGTATATTTCTTAGAAATTATTCTTAATAATGGTATTGGTTTAATACAATAATTGTTACACTATATTTTAATAAGTAATAGATTTGATTGTATTACACGAGGAAATAGTAATTTTTAACCTACGCAAATATATTAATATATAAAATTAAATTATACTCCAACCTAGCTTAATAGCTAGATTGAAGTATATAATGAATTTTCTAGTATGCTTTACCCCAATAAACCATTTTTTTAGCTGGTTTACCACAACAAATACATACATCTGAAATTTCTTCTTGCTCAAATGGAATACATCTTGATGTAGCCCCTGTTTCTTCTTTTATTTTTTCTTCACAAGCAGTATCACCACACCACATTGCTTTTACGAAACCTGGATTATCATTCATGATATTAGTTAATTCATCCATAGTAGTAGCAGTATAAGTATGTTTATCTCTATGGACTCTAGCTTTTTCAAGCATACTCTTTTGAACTTCTTGTAATAACTCAGATACTTTAGCTTCAAGTTCATCAAGAGAAACAAAATATTTTTCTCTAGTATCTCTTCTAACGATAACGGCTTGATTTTTAGCGATATCCTTTGGTCCTAATTCAACTCTAAGTGGAACACCTTTCATTTCATGTTCACTGAATTTCCATCCTGGACTCTTATCGGAATCATCAATATCCACTCTTGTGAATTTGCTTAGAGCGTCTTTGATTTCATTAGCCTTATCAAGAACACCTTCTTTTTTCTGCATGATAGGAACGATAATTACTTGAATTGGTGCGATAGCTGGTGGAAGAACTAGACCATTATCATCACCATGAACCATTATTATACCACCTAGTAATCTTGTTGATACACCCCAAGATGTCTGATGTACATAAGATAACTTATTTTCTTTATCAGTATAGGTAATATCAAAAGCTTTAGCGAATCCATCACCAAAGTTATGTGATGTTCCTGATTGAAGAGCTTTTCCGTCGTGCATTAAACTCTCGATTGTGTAAGTTGCTTGAGCTCCTGCAAATTTCTCTTTATCAGTTTTTTGACCTTTTATCATTGGTATAGCAAGTACATCTTCACAGAACTTAGCATATAAGTTAAGGATGTTGATTGTTTCTTCCATTGCTTCATCAGCGGTAGCATGAGCAGTATGACCTTCCTGCCATAAGAATTCTAATGAGCGAAGGAATGGTCTTGTAGTTTTTTCCCATCTAACTACAGAACACCATTGATTATATAACTTAGGTAGATCTCTGTAAGATTGGATTTCATTAGCATAATGTTCACAGAATAAAGTTTCTGAAGTAGGTCTTACACATAATCTTTCAGTTAATTTTTCAGTTCCTCCGTGTGTAACCCAAGCTACTTCAGGAGCGAAACCTTCAACGTGATCTTTTTCTTTTTCAAGTAAACTCTCTGGTATAAACATTGGCATATATACATTTTGATGTCCAGTTGCTTTGAATCTGTCATCTAATTGTCTTTGAAGTAATTCCCATATGGCGTAACCATAAGGTTTGATGACCATACATCCTCTGACACTTGAATAATCTACTAGTTCAGCTTTCTTGACTACATCAGTGTACCATTTTGCGAAATCTTCATTCATTGGCGTAATAGCTTCTACAAACTTATCTTTTTTAGCCATAGTTTTCACTCTCCTTTTTATCTTATAAAATATTTTATAATAAAAAAACTCCATCCCAGAAGGGACGAAGTTATATTTTCGTGGTACCACCCTAGTTAATAATTAATTAATAAAGAAATAATCAATTATTATCTCGTGACCTAATTAACGGAAGGCAACCGCTGTATTTTCATACAGAACTCCAAGATAGGTTCGATATCCGTCTCATAGAAGTCTTTCAGCTTTGACTTCCTCTCTAAAATGATACAATGATATCTACTATTTCTCATCAACATCATATTTCAATATTTTGATTTTATACTTAATCATACGATATATTTCTATTCAATAATAAAAGCGAAAAAGATCTTTCATTTAATATATGATTCTAATGTAGAATGTTATTTTTGTCAAGGCATTATTATCTAAGTATCAGATTATTACTATATTACTCTCTTATGATATCTTTTATTCTTTTAATTAGATAATAAAGTAAAATAACAATCCATATGACCAATATAGGAATAAAAACAGAAAGTAGAATGCTACTAACGCCAAATTGAATACTTCCTATATATTTGATTTCAATAAAATTGATACTTGAACAATAGCCTAGAGTTCCCATGAATATCCCTAGTGTAAGTGAATAAATAATAGCATTTCTTATAAATTTCTTTTTATCCATTTTATATATTACATATGCGATAATAAGAACAAATAAAAGTATTGCTATATATCTTATATACATTCTATTCTGGAAAGTCAAGTCTAAATTAATATATATATTTAACTGTTCCTGAAATACATCATTGAATTTCATTGTAAGTCCTATCATATAAAAGAAAATATATGAAATTACATTAGGCAACATAGCTATTACTGCAATTATCATCATAATAATATTATTGCTTTGGCTTGAAACACCAGCAACGATAGCTACTATACCGATAAACCCAGCAACGATTCCCATAATTCTATAGGTGCTTTTAAATGCTTTGATGCCAGCATTTTTTCCAGTGTTTCTATAATTAAGTTTAATGAATAACTGAATTATGAAAGTCAGAATAAAAGTAGCTATAAAATTACTCAATGTTGCAAAGTTAATAGGTAATCCTTCTACAAGTTCACCTTTGGTAATCAAAGATATTATAAATTGTAATGAAGCAAATATTAATGAACTTATCAAGTAAATACTAATATTAGTAGGGCCTAAATTACCTTTTTTATTTAATTGCCTATTGGCTAACCAAAATGCGATAATAGGTATAAATGCAAAAATCAATATACCAAATCTAACAGTACCTACAGTGTTAAATAATGAAAAGTTAAATAGTATTACGGTTATTCTTAAGATGCTATTTACACTAGCTCCTTTATCTCCACCCAAATTACCTGACATTATTTGATTGAATTCTTTATATCCGGTTAAATTGAATACTAGTGATAATACAAAACATATACCTATCGCTATTAAGAAAGCTATCAATGAAGATACTATACCATCAATTAATATGCTATCGGTTTTTTTATTATTCATACTTTCCACCTCTCATCAGTTAAATGCTTATAACAACAATTTTACTTTATCATAGAAGTGAAGTCAATATATGGAGACAATAATAATGATTATTACCTATTATTCTATATTATACATCTATCTAATTATATGTGTATAAAGTAAAAGAAGCTAATTTTATACTTATAATTTTATCACTTATTGAAAAAAGATATAATTTAACTGTACTTTTTTAAATTATAGAAACTGTATCTTTTTATATATACAGTTTTTATATATAATAGTAATAAATTTTGTAAATGATATAATAATAAATTCAATATGGAGGTAGCTATGAAAAATAAATTGTTGATGACACCCGGACCAACATATGTAAGTGAAGAAGTAAGGATGGCAATGTCAAAACCAATAACCAACCCAGATTTTGATATTGATTTCTATGATTATTATAGAGAAACTTGTAATAAGATTAAGAAGATGCTCCATACAGAAAATGATGTACTCATATTAGCGGGAGAAGGTATTCTAGGATTGGAAGCAGCTTGTGCATCATTAATAGAGCAGGATGATAAAGTTCTATGTATTGATAATGGTATATTCGGTAAAGGATTTGGAGATTTTGCCAAGTTATATGGTGGAGATGTAACATTCTTCTCTTCGGACTATACTAGGGAGATTGATGTAGAGAAATTAGAATCATTTTTACAAGAAAATCATGACTATAAAGTAGCGACTTTAGTTCATTGCGAAACACCTTCGGGAATTACTAATCCTATTGATAAAATATGTCCCATATTAGACAAATACGGTATCATCTCCATAGTAGATGCAGTTTCGTCAATGGGAGGAGAACCGCTAGAAGTTGATAAATGGAAGATTGATATAGTATTGGGCGGTTCACAGAAATGTATTTCAGCACCACCAGGATTAACATTACTTGGTATCAGTGATAGAGCTTGGAATAAGATAATGAACAGAAATAAACCTGTACCAAGTTTTTATTGCAACCTATCATTGTGGAAAAATTGGTATGAAGACAAATGGTTCCCTTATACCCAATCCATTAGTGATATATACGGTTTGAATGAAGCTGTGGATAGAATGCTTAGAGATGATAGTATTGTTGATAGACATAGAAGATTAGCCAGAGGCGTAAGAACAGCTTTACTGGAAGCAGGTCTAGAACTATATCCTGATTCAGGTTTTTCCAATACAGTAACCACAATAATGGTTCCATCTTCAGTAGATTGTAAGACTATACTTGATGATATGGCAAATGATTATAATATCATAATTTCAGGAGCTTTTGATTATCTGAAAGATAAGGTAATACGAATAGGACATATGGGTGAAAACTGTTACGAAGAAAAATTGTATATTACGTTAAAAGCAATAGACTCAGTTCTAAGGAAACGAAATGTTACTCTAAAATGTAAGTTGCATAATAAATTTGTTGAAGTAGTATAATTTTACTGACTCAACTTTCTTACTTCAATATTCTATTATGGAAGACTAATTAATAGGCTTTGTGAATATAAGTAACCTATTAAGCCTTTATTTGTCTACATTAAATTAAAGGTGAGAAAGTTGAGTAATAATAAAATAATTCTCTGCATGAGTGATCTACAATAAATAATCTATGTAGGTATTCTTGAATTTTTGTGATTAGTTGATGTTAGGGTATTTTCATAAATTTCTTGAACATCTTCTGGTAACTCTTGAAATTTAACCTCCTGCCAGTAAGTTACACCTCTTAAAGTAGTTGCATATAACTCTATGTAAGCTCCTTCACGTAACAATTTACCAGCAGAAAAAGTAAGCTTTTTTTCTGAACCTTTTTTATCTAGATATTTCGAGAAAACTCCCTCCTCTAACTAGGAGGGAGATGAATCGGAACGGTTTTTAATCTTTAACTCCTGCTTGAGAGCGAATATATTTCTCAATCATTTCTATTGTTGCTCCTCCAGTTGTTAAAATGCAATAACTTCTACTCCAAAATACGGGTTTCCAGTAATATTCTTTTAAATATTCACTATGTTTTTTCCTAATCAGTCTTGAAGAAACAGTCTTCAAAGTATTAACTAATTTTGCTAATTCCACTTGGGGAGGTGTTTCAAATAGTAAGTTCTTTGTTAATACATTTGTGTCTATATTTAGTTATTACAACCAAATGATATTTTAGATTGTATATTGAATGCCTATTGCTTTTGGATTAACTATTATTCATCTAAAAAACTCCTTTACAACTAAATTGAATTACGATATAATTATAACATAAGGAAGTGGGAAAATCTATGAAAATCAATAAAGCTTTCAAATATAGAATATATCCTAATAAGGAACAACTGACTTTGATTCATAAAACCTTCGGCTGTACTAGATTTGTATTCAATCGTTTTCTTAATCAAAGAATTGAATTATACAAGAATGAAGAAAAATCAACTACTTATGTTAATCAAGCTAAAGAGTTAACAGCTTTGAAAAAAGATTTAACTTGGCTTAAAGAAGTGGATAGTGTTTCTCTTCAATCTGCACTTAGGAATTTAGATACTGCTTTTAAGAATTTCTTTCAAAAGAGAGCTAAATATCCTAGATTCAAATCTAAAAGAAACAATATCAAATCTTATACAACCAAAAACACTAACAATTCAATAAGAATAGAAGGCAGTATGTTGAAGTTCCCAAAATTAGGATTACTAAAAACTAAATTTCATAGAGAAATACCTAGGAATCATAAAATATTATCTGCTACTATAAGTCAAGTACCTACAGGTGCTTATTTTGTAAGTATTACTACTGAATTTGAAAAAGAAATAATTCAAGTTCCAAGTAACGGCAACATAGTAGGTTTAGATTTTTCAATGAAAGAACTGTTTGTTAGCTCTGAAAACCAAAGAGCCAAGTATCCTAGATTTTTTCGTATGTTAGAAGCTAAACTTATCAAGGCACAAAGGAAATTATCACGTATGGTAAGGTTTTCGAATAATTGGGATAAACAAAAGATTAAAGTAGCAAGAATACACTATAAAATCAAAAATGCAAGATCGGATTTTTTACATAAACTATCTACTCAATTAATAAATAAATACAATGCTATAGCGATAGAAGACCTAAATATGAAAGGTATGAGCCAAGCATTGAAATTTGGTAAAAGCGTATCTGATAATGGTTGGGGAATGTTCATTGCAATGCTTAAATATAAAGCTGAATTAAGAGGAAAACAACTTGTGAAGATAGACAGATTCTATCCATCAAGTAAAACCTGTTCAATTTGTGGTGCAGTAAAAAAAGATTTGAAACTATCAGAAAGAGTATATACTTGTGAGTGTGGCAATTCAATAGATAGAGACCTAAATGCAAGTATAAACATTAAAAATCAAGGTGAATTGTTGTTGCAATATTAAAATATTACAGGGTAGGGCTTACCCGTAGAGCTTGGTAATAATAGTAACCATTAGGTTACTACGTCCCAAGAAACCCCCTCAAAACCGTTTTATAGGTTTAGTGGGGGAGCATGTCACTATAACAGGAAAGTCTATAGTCATAACAATCATTGCTTTCATCTTTTTCCACATCACTATTATCAACCATAGTATAATATATTTTTTTTCCAGTTGGATCATCAGGTGTCAGTCGTTTTGGGTCAAAAATCGAAGTAGTTAATAATTTAATAATAATTAATATTACTATTGCTGATATACATAAAAAAACAATTGATTTTTTCATAGAATCTAACTCCCTTCATAAGAAACAAAAAATATTAAGTATTTATGTCAACTTTTTTTAGCCTGTATATTCCAATTAATGAAAACAAAATAATAAAGATAATGTTGTTAGTGAAAAATAATATATTGTCATGAAGGGATAAATTTTCTCCACTTAATGCACTCATCCCAATAGTTAATAATGAATAGGGAAATAACATACCAATTTTTGTTACATACATTCCTAGACCTATGAAGACACCACATAGGCTAATACCGATAGGAGCAGCAAAGCTCTTAATGCGCATAGATAATAATAGCTGTAAAGAAGTTATGGTTATACAAGACAGACAACCTTTTAAAAACCAAGTAAAAATTACACTTGGAAATGGTGATGATAGCCCCAAGAGTTTACCGGCACAGAAATAAAGAGCAAGAAAAAATATTTGCAATACAAGAATAATTAAACCAGTTACAATGAGTTTTGCAATAAAAACATTTGATGCTGATATTGGAGCAGTCATCACTTTATTCCAATTCTTATTTAAATGTTCTAATCTACATATATAAGAACAACATATAGCAATAAGTACAGGCAAAAAAAATTCACTATAGAATAAGCTTACTTGTGACCAAAGACTAAACCACTGTTTCTGTAATATACTTTGATTAAAATAATAATTAGCACTTCCAATTATTATACTTATGATTGGGAGTATCATAAGTACTATAATTATATGAGAACGACGAAGTTTTAATATTTCTGTGGAAATTACTTTTCTTAACATATTTTACCTCCTTATACTTCTTGCCTTGAAATATGAATATTACCAACAATATAGAATATTAATGCTATAATTATGACAATAGAGAAGATACCAAAACTATGATTTTGAATAATATAGTTAGCTGATTCATCGTCAAAGTAGTAGGCCACAGGACATAAACCACTATAATAAGACCATATGAAAATACGGCGCACAAAAATAGGGAAAAAATCTCCTGTCATACCTAAAAATCCTCCAATCATACCTATACATAAAGCAAATGATTGATTTTTGATTGATAAAGAAATCCATTGTTGCAATGCAAGAACTGCCATATTAGCTAGTGACGTTCCAAGTATAAATCTCAGTACCATAGTAAAAAGTATTGGTTCACTTAATCCTTTCAGTATATTAAAGATTATAATAGCTATAGCTTGTAAAACAACAGCATATAGAAGCAGAAAATTTCCACATAAATATTTAGCACCATAAACTTTTCTAGGGTTTATATCTACTGACATCAATAATTTCCAAGTATTACCTTTGTGTTCCATATCACAGATTCTTGACATTACTACTGCTGATATTATTGGTAAAAACAAACCATTCATAGATGATAGAGTTACCATAGTTGACATCCAACTACTGTTGCTAGGGTTACGAGATAAAGCTATACTTACTGACATAAGAGCCCATGCAATTTCTACACTTATGAATAAAGTAATCATTAGAAATATTTTTTTTCTGCGCAGTTTCATGTATTCTAATATTAGAATTTTCATCTAAAGACTTCGCTCCCTTCCTGTAAGTTCTAGGAAAATGTCTTCCAAGCTTTTTCTGTGTTCTTCAATACGTGTAACTTTAATATTTGAGTCAACAAGCAGTTTATTAATATTAGCTATTTGATTATCGTTGATACTTCTAAATGCGATGAAATCATCTTTCACTTGTGGTAAAAATGTATAATTATTGGCAGTTAATATTTTTCTTGCTAGAGTGTTGTTTAATGATTTTATACAAATGCAAGTTTCACTTTTTTTTTGTAACAAATCCATACTACCTTGAAATAATAGATTACCATTATCAATGATACCTACAGAAGTAGCCATTTGTTCTACTTCAGATAATAGATGAGTAGATATCAAGACTGTAATGCCATAACGGTGAGGTAAAGATTTAATGAGTTCCCTGATTTCTCTTATACCATTAGGGTCAAGACCATTAGTTGGTTCATCTAAAATCAATAATTTTGGGAAATTAATTAATGCCATGGCAATCCCAAGTCTCTGTTTCATACCGAGAGAATAATGTTTTACTTGTTTATCTTTTTGATTTTCCAGACGTATTATATGTAAAACTTCATCAATGTTTTTTTGTGGTACATTACGAAGACGTTGCATTATACGCATATTCTCTAATCCAGTAAGATGTCCATAATACGAAGGTGATTCAATAAGAGACCCAGTCTTACTAAGAATTGATTGACGATTCTTGTTAAAATTTTTACCAAATATCTTTACATCACCGTTAGTAGGTTTGGAAAGTCCCAGAAGCATTTTCAGTGTAGTTGATTTACCTGCACCGTTAGGTCCAAGAAAACCATATATGTCCCCTTCATATACTGTCATATTTACTTTATCGACTCTACAAACACCACTATAGTATTTTGATAGTTGATGTGTTGATACGATTGTAGTCATACGAATTCAACTCCATTTCATTAATATTAATTTCAATACAACGTAATTATAACTTCCATACCTTTCTACAATCTAAAATCTACCTTACGATTACCTTAAATAAAATATATAAATTCCAAGAATAATGAAATTGTTAGTCATGTTAGGTATAATAGATGTGGGTGATAACAAATGGAAAGTATAAAAAACAAAAAAATACTCATAGTCGATGATGATATTCAGATAAGAAATATGATTGAAGAATTTTTATTTAAAGAAGGATTCTATAGAATATATAAGGCTTCCAATTGTGTAGAAGCTATCACTTTTTGCAGAAATAAGAATCCTGATATTGCAATATTGGATGTAATGCTACCGGATGGTGATGGATTTCAATTGCTTTCTTCAATAAGAAAGTTTTCTGATATACCTGTACTTTTTCTATCTGCCAAAGGTGAAGATGAGGATCGTTTATTAGGTCTATTATTAGGTGCAGATGATTATATAGTAAAACCTTTTTTGCCTAAAGAACTTATTTTACGACTTACTGCTATACTTAAAAGAGTGTATACAACTATAACGCCTAAACGCTTACCTAATTTTCAGATACGAGGATGTGTTATAGACTTGGAAAGTGCAATAGTAGTAAGAGATGAAAAAGAAGTAACTTTGACAGCCAAAGAACATGGACTCTTGTTGAAGTTATATGAGAATAAAGGATGTATTGTTACTACAGATGCTTTATGTCAAGCGGTATGGGGGGATGATTACTATAGCTATGAAAATACTCTAATGGTACATATCAGGAGAATAAGAGAAAAAATTGAATTAAATCCTTCAAAACCAAAAAGTCTTATTACAGTTCGAGGATTAGGTTACAAGCTGTTGGTTGAGGGGGAATAATATGGATGGTATATCTCGGATTTTACGTCGTTTTGTAGGTGCTACAATAATTATCTGCATTTTCCTACTAGTTCTTGATTATACGATTCTAGCTTCTTTTGTGTTCAAAGGAATGAATGGTGGACATTCACCTAAAAAAGAGCTAAAAAACATAGCTAGAGATTTTAATAATAATTCAAGTTATGAGTTAAGTGAGGATACTAAAAAAGTATTAACAGAGAAAAGATTATGGGCTATACTTATAGATGATAGTGGCGATGTCATATGGAATTATAGATTGCCCAGCGATATTCCTAATTCATTCACATTGACTGATATCGCTAAACTTTCAAGAAATTTCTTAGAAGACTATCCTGTTTTTGTTTGGGAACACGAATATGGTTTGATTGTGCTTGGGTATCCAAAAAAAAGTTTTGCGAAATACCAATTCCAAATGCCTGTCAGTTGGATTAGTTCATTACCAATGAAGGTAGGTATAATGTTTATTATTAATATAGTTATAGCTTTGATGTTATCAGTTTTTGTTGGAACAAGATTAATAAAATCTGTTAAACCTCTGATAAAAGGTATACATAATTTGGCTAATGAGAAGCCTATATTTATAAAAACTAAAGGTGTTTTGATGGATATTGCCAATAGCATCAATCAAACTTCTAATATATTACAAGAGAAAAATACTAAGCTAAAAGAAAGAGATATGGCACGTTCCAACTGGATTGCAGGAATTTCCCATGATATACGTACACCATTATCAATGGTGCTTGGTTACGCAAGTGAATTAGAACATAGTACTAGTATACCTATGGAATGTAAGCAGCAAGCAGGAATTATAAGACAACAAGGTGAGAAACTACGATCATTAGTTAATGATCTGAATCTTGTATCTATGTTAGAATATGATATGCAGCCTCTAAATCTCACCCATGTAAGATTATCTAAGGTTGCAAGGCAAGTAGTTGTTGATTTTCTTAATAATGGACTTGATGAAAAATTCGTAATTACTTTAGATGTATCTGATGAAAATATATTGGTTATAGCAGATGAAAAGTTATTGATCAGAGCTGTGTATAATCTTGTATTAAATAGTATAGTCCATAATCCTGATGGGTGTGAAATACTAATCAGTACATCTGTTATTAACAATGAGTTATGTTGTTTTAGTGTTTCTGACAATGGTAAGGGAATATCAGAAGATAAGATTGAAAACTTAACAAGATTACCTTATACATCCAATGATAAAAATTCAAACGTTAATGGTCATGGATTAGGTCTTCCAATGGTAGCTAGAATTGCTAAGGCACACAAAGGACAGTTAATATTAACAAGCGATAATAAAAAAGGTTTAAAAGCAATGGTTGAATTACCACAATACAATAATTCTGATGGGAGGAATAATTAATATGTATATTCATGAAACCAAATTAAAGGTAAGATATGTGGAAACAGACCAAATGGGAATAGTCCATCATTCAAAATATTACCCATGGTTTGAAATAGCTAGGGGAGAATTCATTACTGAAACAGGAATGTCATATAGAGACATGGAAGAAGCGGGTATAATGATGCCAGTACTAGAATCAAGTTGTAAATATATTCAAGGGGCGAAATATGAGGATAATCTTATTATTCAAGCTTGGATAAGTGAGATGAATCCAGTTAAAGTAATTTTCAACTATAATGTGGTAAGAGAAAAGGACGATAAAATTATTGCGAAAGGCAGTACGAAACATACTTTTGTAAATGACGATTTCAAGATAGTCAATATTAAGAAGATGAAACCTGAGATTTGGAGTAAGCTTCAAAATATTAACCAATAGGTATATAAGAGTTGACTTGAAGTAAACAGATTCTTACGAAAATAAATCTAGTGAAAAAAATTCGTTTGATATTGTACTTGATTTAAGATAGATTATGGAGGCTATTATGAAAAGAAATGTATGGTATTTTATATTGTTTATGATTCTAGTAGTAACAGGTTATCTCCTGATTAATTATCCTACGACTGTGGGCTTGGCGGATAATTGTGACTTCGGAAGAGTGATTCAACCTGTAGGACTTGCTAGTGATGAAAATGATAAATATTTTTATGCTCAACAAGATTTTGCATATGATAGGGAATTCAATTCTCTTTCCGAATATATTAAGTTTATAATTAATCCAGGAATACATAATATCAGTGGCTATAAGTCTACACATTCTGTCATCGTGAATTTAGCGCAGGTGATAAATGGTGTGGTTAAGTATTCTAGGTATAATAAGATTTATGATTTTGATATTAGGGCAATATCCATATTGTATCTGATGCTTGTTAGTTTAGGAATAGTGTTATTGATAAAGGGATTTCGTTATAAGAATATATTATTTAAGATTTTACTATCAGCTATAATTATATTTATCTATTTTGATAAAGGATATTTAGTATATTTTAATTCCTTTTTCGGTGAACCTCTGATTTTAGTATCATTATTGATATATATAGGCAGTATGTTGTGTATAATTAATGGAAAAAGGGACAAGTACATATTATACATAGTGAACTTTATAGCAGGGTGTATATTTATCGGTGCAAAAGTCGCTAATATACCTCTAGGAATTCTTATGATAATATTCTCTGGATTATTATTCTATTATAAAAGGGATAATAAGATAAGAGCATTAATAGTCATGGGAAGCCTATGTATGCTTGTGACTTCTGTTTATTATTATGTATCAGTACCAAAATGGATGGGAGATGTGAATAAATATCATTCTCTATTCTATGGAGTCCTTAAGGATTCAGATAATCCTAAGGAGGACCTTTCATATCTTGATATTGATGAAAAATATTTGAATCTACAAGGAACTCATGGGTATATGGACCATAGTGGTTTTGATATATATAGTGATGAATTCAGAGAAGAAGTATATAAGAAAGCTACTCCAATGAAAATAAGTTTGTTTTATCTTACACATCCAGATAGATTGATGGATAAGATTAAATTATCAGCTGTATCCAGTACGATCATAAGACCTCCTTATCTAGGTAACTATAATAGGAAGGATTATGATGAAGGAGTTAAATTTGATGAAAGCTTTAGTTTGTGGGAGAAATTAAGAAAAACAGCATATGAATCTGCACTATTTATAATAGTGGTCATTTTCATCTTATTTATCATAACAACTATTCTTCTGACAAGAAGAAATAAATCAAGAGGAGATAAGAAACGAAATATTCTACCGCTAGTTTTTAGGGTAATGATTATATTATTTGCAGGAAGTCAATTCATATTGCCTGTTATTGGTAATGGAGAGGCTGATCTTATAAAACATATGTTTTTGTTTAATGTTCTATTGGATTTGACGATAATATTTATAGTGGCAGATATATTAAAACTATTGGAGAAAAGACGATACAAGATTATAGCTGGAATCACTGGTTTTATAATAATTTGTGTTGTATCCTCTATAGTCATGAATTATAGTAATAACAACAAAACTATGGTTTTTGGAAAATACAATAATGAAGATATAGTCTGGGAAATCCTTGATGAGACCGATGATTATTATTTTATTGCAACTAATGATGTGATTGATGTTATGAAATTCGATGAAGATGATTCCAATTTATGGATAGATTCTGATGTAAGAAAATGGCTTAACAACGAAACAGAGGAAGGATTTTTGTACGGATTCAATGCAGAAGAAAAAGAAAAAATTATTAATACTCCAATAAAGACTATTTTATCACCTGATAAAAATACATTGATAGAACAAGGCAATAAGCCTCATTATTGGTATTGTATACCTGGATATATAACTCAGAATGTTAATGAAGCATATGGTAGTGTCAATGAAGAAAGAGTTTTCATGCTAGATGTAAATGATTACGATAAACATGTAGTGAATAAAAAGAAATCAAGAAGTTATTGGTTAAGGACTCCATATACTAATTCAAGGTTTGTTAGAGTTGTAGGTCTTGATGGATTTGCTTATCACAAAGAAGCTAATACTTCTAGTATAGGGATTGTACCATGCATGTATATCAGAAAAGATGGCAACTAAAGCATATTAGAATGAAAATGTAATAATATTGTAATTTGATAACTGAAACTATTAATAGTATACTTGTATTGGTAAAATATTGTAACATATTAAGTGTATTGGACGAAATATGTTATTTCACAAAATATCAGAAGTAGTATTAAGAAAGATAGGAAAATTATATGATAAAGAGACTAATCAATTATATAAAAGAAATTATGCAGGATGAAAGATTTCAAAAGATATTTAGATATGTATTCATAGGGGGATTAACAACTTTAGTGAATTTCACTGTCTTTTGGTTGTTTACATATCTCCTTAATATTAATCTTAATATTGCTAATGTAATATCTATAATATGTGCAGTTATTTTTGCATATGTGACTAATAAGATATTTGTATTCAGAAGTAAATGTGATTCCACTAAGGAATTTTTACTAGAAGCATTTAGTTTCTTTTCATCTAGAGGTGTCACTATGTTAATTGAAGTAGGTGGTGTATACGTTCTTACATCATGGTTGCAAATAGAAGCTATGATATCAAAAGTAATAATCAGTATTATTGTACTTGTATTGAATTACTTATTTGCGCAGCTTCTAGTGTTTAGAAAGAGGGAAAAAATTTGAGTGATGAGGGAAAAAAATTTATTAATAAGGGAAAAAATACGTGGGAAAAATATGGACTGATTTTTATAATGTTGTTGACTTTTGTATTAACATTTATAATTAACTTAAATGTTAGAATATACGGAGATGATCTATTCTACTCTTGTTTTACTGACGGAGATTTTGATTATTTTGTGGCAAGGCATGTAGATCATTATATGAGAGCTAACGGTAGATCTATTGTACACATTCTTGCTACAATATTTCTAGGTATAAGTGAACATTTCTGGGCGATTTTCAATTCTTTAATTTTGGCTTTAATTGTATTTTTTGGAGCAAAGATCTGTATGGGATCTGAAGAGAACAATGACAAAAGTATGGTTGGTTATTCAGCTGTTATTATAGCTGTTGCTATTGCTTTTTTTAACTTGCATTTTGTTAGACAAAGTGTTTACTGGTTAACAGGATCATTTAATTATGTTTATCCTGTTTTCATGCTTCTAATTTTTTGGTATGTTCTTCATCGTTCTATGGTTAGAGAAAAAATTAGTTGGTATGTGCCAGTGTTGGGTTTTTTAGCTGCTGCGACTGTAGAGCAGGCAAGTGTAATGACATTTGGACTGACATTATTGATTTTACTAGAGAAGAAATTTTTTCGCAAGAAAAAACTGAAAATTATGGAAATCATCACTTTGATTATAGTATTCATAGGAATGCTCACTGTAGTATGTGCACCATCTGTTTTTCTTCGTGCATCTATAGAAGAACAGCCGGCTGATGGTTTATTTCAGTTAATATTATATAACCTTCAATATCAGGAGAATTATTTTGCGTTTTCTAATATAATGCTTCCTTATCATATGCTTGCAATAATAGCATCAATTGGAGTTATATTCAAATATAGTAAATACGTATCTGTTAAATTAAGATGGACAAGAAATATTGCAATAATAGTTGGAGGAAGTTCTTGTATTGGTCTATTGTGGCAAGCAGTAACTGGAAAAGTTATTAATTATTATCCTCTTGCAGGGAAAATGATTGTCGCAGCATTTATTGGTATTGGATATTTATATACTTTGGTATATGCAGCAATACTTATATACAAGAATAAGATTATAGAGAATAATACTCTTCCTATAATAGCTGTCATACTTGCTTTTGGTGCACAATTCATGATGATCGTTTCACCTGTTTTTGGACCACGTAATTTAATATTTCCTATATTTATGTTTGTTTTATATAGTGGTTGTATAATACCTAAGTTAAACAATCAAGGGATATCAGCGATTTGTGGAGGTTTTGCATGTCTGTTGTTTAATCTACCATGGCTTCTACCTATACCTTTTGTTGCTTATATATTGGTGATTAATAGAAATGTTCAAATAAGAGGAATAAAGGATTGTAGAAGAGTAGGTATCGCTGTAGGTTATTTGACTCTAGCAATAGTATCATTTACTATTATGGTACCATTAATGAAAGGCTATATTGCCAATGCTAAAGTTTATGATAGTAATGTGAGAATTGCTGAACAGTATGTAGATGAAAATCAGACTGGCAAACTAGACCAGAAGAGATTACCTAATGATTTTCACGGATGGGTGATGCCATATCATAATGATTATTACAAAGACTATTATAAGACATATATAGGAGTTAATCGTGATGTGGAAATTAATTGGACAAACTAGCATGCATTAGATAATAATTTACAGGTGGGATATACCCATATTATCTATCAGAAAAAATATTTTTATATAATAAAAAATGGTAATATGCTAAGCTTGTAATGATTTACTTATATGGTATAATATTATAGGCTTGAAAAAGATACTATAATAGAATCAATGAATAATTGATGAAATATTTTTATGATTCTAAATATTTGATTACAACAGGAGGAAGAGTATTGAAAACGATAACTATATTAGTACCTTGTTATAATGAAGAAGAGGTAATTAATATCTTTTATGAAGAAGTAGTTAAAATAATTGATAAGATAGATTATAATTTTGAAATACTATTTGTTAATGATGGTAGTAAAGATATGACTCTCAATAAAATAATAGCTATGAGAATAAATGACAGTAGAGTCTCTTATGTAGACCTTTCCAGAAATTATGGAAAGGAAATAGCTATGGCGGCAGGACTTGATCATGTTACTGGTGATGCAGTTATAATAATGGATGCGGATTTACAAGATCCTCCTAGCCTTATTCCAACCATGATAGAGGAATGGGAAAAAGGATATGATGATGTATATGCTAAGAGATCCAGTAGAAAAGGTGAAAGCTTCATGAAGAAGTTTACATCCCATTGCTTTTATAGGTTGTTGAGCAAATTGTCAAAAGTAGAAATTCAAAAGGATACTGGAGATTTCCGTTTGCTTAACCGCAAAGCTATTGATGCTTTAAAGCAATTTAGAGAATCTGGAAGGTATACGAAAGGATTATTCAGCTTAATTGGATTCAAGAAAAAAGAGATATTATTTGATAGAGATGAAAGAGCAGCAGGCAAGACCAAATGGAATTATTGGAAATTAATAGGTTTAGCTATAGAAGGAATTACTACGTTTACCATTATGCCACTTAGGATTGCAACATTCATTGGAGGTTTTACTGGTTTATTTGCTTTTATATATATGATCTATATTGTGCTTAGAACATTGATTGTTGGTGTTGAATTGCCTGGTTATGCTTCATTGGTTAGTATTATGTTGTTTATTGGAAGTATCCAATTGGTTGGTATTGGTATTTTGGGAGAATATGTTGGAAGAATATTCAATGAAACTAAGAATAGACCATTGTATTTTATTAATAAATATGAAGGGGATAAAGAATAGAATACTATGATGAGGTGCTTTACATGAAAATTCTAAAGAAGTTATTTGACATATACATGATTATATTTTTTGCACTAGTGTTTATTATTAATATATATTTTATAGTTACAGAAAAAATTAATGTTCTATATATTATTCCAGTATGTATTTTATTGGTTATCATATATTTGGTTATCAAGCTAAAAATTCCACATTATGGCTTGATAATCTTTCTGTTCTCTTTGGTAACCAAGATTGCAATGATAATAATAGTAGATACCCCTCCCATATCTGATTTTTCAGTTATGTTCGATGCGGGTAAAATGTTTGCGGTGAATGATTATTCATTCAAAGATTTTCAATATTTTTCATCCTTCCCTTATCAAACCATATTTGCGGTATATCAAGGTTTGATCATTAAGATATTCGGGGCTAATGTATTTGTGTTGAAAGCCATAAATTGCTTATTTATTGCGGCAACCAATTATCTTGTATATAGAATAGGGAAGAGTGTGTTCAATGAATATGTAGGTAGGATTGCAAGTGCTTTTCATGCATTGTACATACCTTTGTTTTTTATGGCCCCTGTATTGACTAATCAACATATCGCAACACTATTCTTTTATATAGGGCTATATTTTATTGTTAAAGAGAAGGGCAGTTATAGTAAATGGATTATTGGTGGAATATTCATTGCTGTGGGAAATACTATGCGTCCTATAGGTATTGTTTTTATTGCAGCCATTTTCATAAGGAATTTATTGAGCAGCAATAAAGCTGTATTCGCTAAACATATGAAACAATTCGTTATATTCCTATTATCATACCTGATAGTATTCTATGGTATTTCAGGTATATCAATAGCTACAGGTGTTACGTATAATGGACTCAAAAACAATAATCCTTATTGGAAATTCGTAACGGGTCTTAATGAACAGACTTCTGGACGATTTTCTTCAGAAGATGCCAAGACCCTTCAATTATATGAAGAAATCAAGCCAGAAGAGTTATTCGAAAATGAGAAAAAAATCATCATGGAGCGTTTAACAATACCACCTGACAGAATGTTGAGCTTGATGGTCAATAAGATTAGATATATGTGGGGAGACTATGAGTTGGGAGTATTTACATTTCCGCATCTTATAGGAAAAGGAATAGAAAGGTACGGAGTAAGTTTTGATTATATATATAGGCAATCCCAGGAATTAGAGAAAATCTTCTATACTTTTATAATAGGGTTCCTATTATTTGGCCTTATTAGGTACTTTAGAGATGATAAGAATAAAAATGTATATTTATTATACTATATATTTACTGCTTATACTGGTGCACATCTGTTAATTGAAATTAGCTTCAGATATAAGTATGCTGCAATGCCTATATTATTCATCTTAGCAGGTAATGGTGCATTTACTATATGTAATAGGATTAAAGATAGAAAAAAATTAATGTGTTAGTTGAAAAGTATTATAGTTAAGTAAAATGTATTTAAAGGTTGTGAAATCATGAGATGCAATACGCTGATTAATATATTAGACGATTATAATGATGATGTAGCTTATATTTCTAAATTCATAAAACCCAAAAGGGTAATTAACATTACTAATGAAAACAACGTCAATAATGATGTGCTAGCAGATATGAGAAAATTTCTCAGTAAGGAGTTAATGGGTACTAAAATAATTGAGAAAAATTATAGAAACCCATTTGATTTTAGAAAATTACTCAATGATTATATGGAAAAAGATACGATCATCAATATTTCCTCTGGTGATAATCTATCAGCAGTAATTGCACATGAAGCCATGATTGATCATAATAGTACTTTGATATATATGGATATATTGGAAGAAAGAATATATAAGATAAATAAAAATGGGACGAAAGTAATTAATTATCACAATGTTAATTTTCGTGTTAGGGATTATGTCTCTATAACAGGTGGAAAAATAGTCACTGATGAAACATTTGATTATATTGTAGAAGATTATAATAAAATGCTAAAAGTTATATTGAATAATTATGATATGTGGATTACTACGAGAGATTTTATTAGAAACAATTTGATAAGTCAATCCGATCAAAATATAATCGTGAAATCAACTGATAATAATGGACAAGTAAGAAAACTATTCGATTGTTTCATTGACATAGGTTGTGTCAAATCCATAAAAGAAGATGATAATAGTCTTAAGATAGAATTTAAAAATGAAGATATAAGAAGCTATATATTATCAGGAATATGGCTAGAACACTTTACTTATAATATAGTTTATGAAAATAAAAAAGTTAGTGATGTAAGAACAGGTGTCAGGTTCTTATGGGATGAAGATAAAATTGAGGTTGAAAATGAATTAGATGTAATAGCAGTTGCTGGAACATCCTTGATATGTATTTCATGTAAAGATACTAAAAGATATAACAGTGGTTCTCTTAATGAACTCGATATATATGCAGAGCAGTTAGGAGGTAAAGGTGTCAAAAAAATATTAGTGGCAACAAAACCTTCTAAAGGTCAATATGTGGATGAAAGAGCAGAGAGAATGGGGATAAATCTAATCATATTCAATGGAGATGTGGATAAATTCAGAAAAAGCATTGACAAAGTAATAGAGAGTTGAATAACAAAAGAATAATCAAAGGTTTTGCAGAATAAAAAGTTGAAGAAAACATATCTATTCTGCAAAGCTTTTTTCTTTGAATAGGAAAGTGGATTTATTGATTATTAAATACTTCAATCATAGCCATAATATTCTCAGGAGTAACATCAAATTCCAATGCATGGGTAGGTGCGCAAATATACCCTCCGTTTTTTGACAAGATTTCCATAGTTCGTATTGTTTCTTTACGTACTTCATCAGGGGTCGCTTGAGATAGAAGTTGTTGAGTTGATATACCACCCCAAAATGCTAATTTGTTACCATATAAGTCTTTGACTTTCTTAATATCATAGATTTCTGGTTGAAATGTCTGGTAACAATCTAATCCTATTTCAATTAGATCGGGCATGATACTTTCTACATCTCCACAAGAGTGTTGCAATACGAATATACCTTTTGATTTAACTTTATCATACATTCTTTTCATTCTAGGTTTTATGAATTCACGCCAGAGCTTAGGACCCATGATCAGACCTTTCTGTTGTCCCCAGTCGTCACCAAAATAGAACCCGTCAAGGTCATATTCCAGAGCTATGTCAAGTACTTTCATATTATATTCACATATATCATCATATAACTTATGTAGTTTCTCAGGTTCAAGGACCATAGCCATAAGAACTTCCTGCATACCCATTAGACTCCAAGAACGTTCGAACATAGAGAATCCTATGCCTCCAAAAGTAAATCTATCCCCTTTGTTAGCAATCAATTCCTCATATTCTTCTCGTAACCTTTTTTCATTTATTTCAGGGAAAACGTAATTATAGTTACTGATGTCTTTTATTACATAATTATCTACAACTCCGATATCCTTATCAGCACCAGAACGATTCCATATAACTCCGAATTCATCTTTGAAATGTTCTTTTTTATCTTGTAATTCTGTAGGCCAGCCCCAGTATTGAATATAATTAAGGTGTAGCCCTAATTCTTTATCAAAATTCTTGTTTCCTGTGTAAGCTGCCATATTATCATATGCTTGTTGAGTAAAATCCGCATGGAATGGAACTATATCTGTGCTTTCATGTTTAAGTGCTTTTATAACTCTTTCTCTTCGTGTCATAAAGTATACCTCCCAATATAATTATCATATTAATTAAAATATATAACGTTGGATTAGATAATAATAGAATAAATATTTTCAAATAGTAATATTGTTCATTTTAAGGAAAAATGTTACAATGTATTTGATAATCAAGAATGGAGAATTTTAATGAAAGTAATTTTTGATGACCAAGGTGTGCAGGATTTACTGGACGACTATCAAAGGATAGCAGGTGTAAGAATTGCTATATTTGATTTGGATTATAATGAAGTATACAATAGTCCCAAAGAACACAGTACTTTTTGCCAAAGAATGAGAGTCAATGGAATAATAGATGGTGGTTGTAAAGAATGTGATAAAAAAGCATTTGGAAGAGTGAAAAAATCGAAATCAATATATATATATCAGTGCCATATGGGTTTAATAGAAGCAGTTGCTCCCATAATAGACGAAGCAACAATAGTTGGATATATTATGGTGGGGCAGATGTTGAATAAGTCGAACATAGAACAACAATGGAATTATGTCCATACTAAAAGTAGGTTTATGGGTGTAAATATAAAATCCTTGAAACCTCAATTTCTTAAGTTGAAACAACTATCAGATGATGAAATAACAGCTATTACAAAAATTATGCAAGCTTGTGCATCATATATATGGCTGAAATATTTAATTAAAGTAGAACGAGCCCCTCTTTCAGAAAAAATACGATTATTCATTGAACAGAATATATCAAAAGATATCACAACCAATAAGCTATGTTCTTATCTAGGTGTTGGTAAAACTAGTATTTACCAGTGTGTCAAAAAAAATTTCGGGTTATCTTTAATGCAATATATAAGATATGAGAGAATACAGAAGGCTAAAAAGCTATTAGAAAACACTGACCTTATGATAAAAGAAATAGCAGATATGGTAGGTTATGAAGATTATAATTATTTCTCAAAAGATTTCAAAAAAATATCATCTATGTCCCCGCGAGAGTATAGAAAGGGATATAATAAAACTCTACCAAAATCATTATAGACATGGAGAATACATATGAAAATCAAACATATAGGTGTAAGAATAACTGCATATTATTCTTTGGTAATATTAATAGTAATATTAATAATCAGCTTTTCATTAAGTTATATATTTAGAGATGAAATAATCGTGCAGAATAATAAGATAGCTAATAACAAGATAGATATAATAACTTATAACATAGGAACTGAAGTCAAGAATGTCAAGAACCTGCATAATGACATAACCCATGATCTTAAAATAAGACCTTTGTTATATCAAGCGTCAGACAGAAAATATCATAGTAAAGAGTTAATGAATAGTCTTTCTAGAGAACTTATCAATTATAAACAGAAAACACCGTATATAGTCAACATGTTCTATGTTAACAGTCAAAATGATATTATAGATCCTCTGTATAATCTAGATTATTACAATAAAATCATAATAAATAATAAAGAATTTGAACAATACAAGAAAGATAAATACAGAGCCAAATTTTCTAATCCCACGTTCTACCCTATTAAAAATAATACAACTAAAGATAATATAATATATTATGGACAAGTCTATGAAGAAGATAATTACAGGTTGATAGGTTATCTTATTATTAATCTAAAAATAGAATTCTTATTTAGTGAGATAAAGGATTTTTGTGAAGAAGCGTTTGATGAAACATATATCATCAATGAAAACGACGAGATAATATATAGTACGGGAAATAATGAAATGCAAGATAGTATAAAAGATATAAACAAACCTGTTAATAATAAAAAATATTTCTACAATAATCAAAAAAAATACTTCGCTTATGAAAGACAAATTGATGAATATCCTCTTTGGAGATTAGTTGGGATCAATAAATATTCCACTGTAATGTCTAATTTGACTAATTTATATAAAGTAGTAATAAGTATTGGACTTATATCAATAATTATAATAATTTTTGTAAGCTTTTTTATTGCTAAAAGAATTACTATACCAATATTGAATGTAAGCAGAGCTATGAAAAAATTTGAAAATCTTCAGTGGCCAGTAGTTATAGAACCTAAATCACATGATGAGTTGAGGACATTGGTAAGCGGTTTCAACAAAATGGTAGTCAATACTAAGAATCTTACATATGAGATAGAGAAAGAGACAGAGGAGAGAAGAAAAGTAGAGCTGGATTCCCTTAAATTCCAGCTGGAGTTGCTGCAATCACAGATTAATCCTCATTTTATACATAATACGTTGAATTCCATGCAGTATTTGGCTCTAAAGGATGGAGCTCATGATGTAAGAGAAATGATTCAATCACTTAATCTGCTTCTTAGAGCAAGTATGTCTGTAGGTATAGAAATAGTACCATTACAACAAGAATTGAAGTATCTAGGTGGATATATAAATATACAGAAAAATAGATTCGAAGATAGATTTGATTTCAGGGAAGACATAGATGGAGATATAGAAAATGTTAAAGTACCTAAACTGATTCTACAACCTTTAGTAGAAAATGCTCTTTACCATGGAATTCTACCAAAAGAAGAAAAAGGCTCGATTACTGTTTATATTACTGTGGATGAATCTGTTGTATTCAAAATTATTGATAATGGTGTTGGAATGGACGATGATGAATTAAAAAACATATATAACGTTAATAAGACTAAAAAAGGAGGTTATAATCATATAGGACTCAATAATGTGAATGAGAGATTAAAACTTTATTATGGAAATGATTGTACACTTAACATATCAAGTGATCTTGGAGTTGGTACTTGTGTAATATTTGAGATACCATTAAGTGATTAACCAAATTTCCCATTTAATATTCTATGTGGGTAAGCTAATCAAAAGGCTTTGCAGATTAAAAATATAGGTAATTGAATAAAATTCATATAAATATTCAGGGGGCTTTAATATGTATAATGTGTTAATTGTAGACGATGAAAATCCTGCTTTGCAGATGTTGAAAATAATAATAGATTGGGAAAAATTAGGCTTTATCATAGAAGATACTGCTTTCAATGGAAGAGAAGCCTTGGAGAAATATGATAAAAAACATTATGATCTTGTAATAACTGATATCCAAATGCCAGTTATGGATGGTATAGATTTGATAAAAGAATTGAAGAAAAGGAAAAAAGACCAACAGATAATTATTCTAAGCTGTTACGAAGAATTCAGTTATGCGAAAGCAGCAGTGCAATTAGGTGTTACGGATTATCTGATTAAAGATCTATTAACTGAACAGGACCTATATTCTGTTCTAGGTAAAGTAAAAGAAACGTTAATTTCTCAAGGTAAACTAAGAAAAGATTATCTAAGCAACTACGTCATAAAGGAAGATTATCTATTTAATATAAGGAATGAAATGTTGAAATCCATTATTGCAGATAATATAGGAGAGAATCAGATTCTAAGAAAACTTAAGGAATTTGATATAAAGCTTGATAGTGAAAATTATATACTACTCAATATAAATGAAGATGAAATAGAAGAAGATTCTAAGCTACAATATTATGAAAAAAATATATATCACAGATGTGTTATAGATACAATCAATGAAATAATAGGAGAAGATTCTTATGGTAGAATCGATGGAGGAGTATGTGCTTATATACATGAAGGAGAATATGTAGTTCTATTGAAAATGCATGATTTTACCAGTGAAAAACATTACCTATCAGATAGTTATTCTGTTTCAAGCAAGATCAAACATGAAGTAACCAAATTAGTGGGGAAATCATTGACGATAATAGTCAGTAAGACATTTAACGATCTAACTGATACTTGCAAAATATATGAACAGACAAAAGAAATGTTAAAATACCGTTTTTATTATGGAAAGGGTAAAATACTATTCCATAATACTGTAATTAAAAAAGTCGCTCCAGTCAAACCTGAGAAGATAGATAAGATATTTGATACAATAGGTAGATATATTGATGATAGGAAAATAAAGGAGCTATTAGAGCAAATTGAAATGTTGTATCAAGATGTATCAAAAGGATTTCTTCAATATAATTATGTCGGATATATTTCAACTAAATTCATGGAAATGATTATAAAGGTATGTAATGAAAATAATATAGAGTATATAGAATTATTTGGAACAGAATATCTGCCTATAAAAACTATATATAAAATGGAAACAGTGCAAGATATTAAATCTTGGTTTCAGGATATATTCAGCAGAATCATAAAAATAATTAATGAGAAAAGTTCTGGTTATAGCTTAAGGGTTATACAAGCGGTGAATTATATAAATAATAATTTTGAAGAAGAAATAAGTCTGAATGATATCTCAGAAGAATTACATATTAATAAAATCTATTTATCTAGGATTTTTAAGGAAGAGACCAACATGACTGTTACAGAATACATTCATTCAATAAGAATAGCTGAGTCAAAAAAGTTAATAGGAAATAGTCATCTGAAAATGTATGAGATTGCTGAGAAAGTTGGATATATGAATATTCAGCATTTCAATTCATGTTTCAAAAAGATTACAGGCATGACGCCATTGAAATACAAAAGGAATATTAAAAAATGAAGTTAATATTCATTAGTTTTAGTTAATATTGATTAATCTTATAAAAAATATTTGTGCTAACATAAATGTAGAACAAATATTTTTTTTTGATGAACAATTTATTGTTGAAAATAACTAACTGGTAGGTGAACTTGCATATGAATAGTACTTTAGAATTTAGAGAAATAAGTAAAACTTTTCCTGGAGTTAAAGCCTTAGATAAAATGAGCTTTAAAGTAAAATCAGGTGAAGTTGTTGCTTTCTTAGGTGAAAATGGCGCTGGAAAATCTACGTTGTTAAAAATCCTCAATGGAGATTTACAGCAAAGTAGTGGAAAATATTTAATTGATAACGAAGAAATCCAATTTAGAAATCCTCATGAAGCGATTGGTGAGGGAATAAGTATTATCTATCAAGAAAGGCAAGTTGTAGAATATTTAACTGTGGCTGAAAATATATTCATGGGTAATATGAAAGTGAAAAACGGACTTGTTGATTTCAAGTATCTAAATGAAGAAACTCAAAAAATAATTGATGAATTTGATCTTGATATGAAAGCGACAGATAGAGTTAAAGATCTAAGTGTTGCATATCAACAAATGGTAGAAATAATGAAAGCCTATAATAGAAAACTGAAAGTTATAGCTTTTGATGAACCTACTGCTAGTTTATCTAATGCGGAAATCGAGAAATTGTTTCTAATCATAAAAAATCTGAAAGAAAAAGGCGTAATTATATTATATGTATCTCATAGATTAAAAGAGATATTTGAAATATCGGACAAAGTAGTTATTTTTAAAGATGGTAAATTAGTTGATATTAAAAACACAAAAGAAACTAATGAAAAAGAACTTGTCAAGTTAATGGTTGGAAGAGATCTAGGGAATATATTTAATGAGCTAGATAGAAATACAAAATTCGGTAGTAACATACTGGAAGTGAAAAATCTATGTAATAAATATGTCGATAACATTTCTTTTAATGTACGAAAAGGTGAAATACTTGGTATCTCAGGTCTTGTGGGAGCGGGACGTACAGAAACAATAAGAACAATATTCGGTGCTGATGAACTAGATTCGGGAGAAATAATATTTGACGGAAAAAAAGTTAATATAAAATCCCCAGAAGATGCAATAAAATTAGGAATAGCATTATGTCCAGAGGATAGAAAAGGACAGGGAATTGCACCAATAAGGTCTGTTAAAGAAAATACCAGTATGGTCGTGTTGAAGAATTTAACTAAATTTGGTTTTATAAAAAAGAAAAAAGAAAAAGAAATCGTTAGAAAAGGTATCAAAGATCTAAATGTGAAAACACCTTCAATGGATAAACAAATTGTCTATCTTAGTGGAGGTAATCAACAGAAAGTCATACTTGCAAGATGGTTGGCACATTATCCCAAGTTACTGATTCTTGATGAACCGACTAAAGGAATAGATGTTGGTGCCAAATCTGAGATATATAGGATAATATGTGGATTGGCACGACAAGATATCGGAGTAATAATTATTTCTTCCGAATTGCCTGAAGTAATTGGTCTATCAGACAGAATAATGGTTATGGCAGGTGGACAAAAGAAAGGTGAATTAACTAAAGGAGAAGCAACTGAAGAGAAAATATTAGGGTTAGCAATGTTAGATAAGGATATGGAAGGAAGGACTGATAAACATGAAAACTGATGAACAGAAAATAGATAAGAAGGTACTAATTAAAAAGTATGTTGGTTCAGATAAGATGGGACTTATTTTTGCTTTGATAGTTATGGTAATCATATTTACTATTCTTTCTCCATATTATTTTACTTCTAAGAATTTTATGAATGTGCTAGTTGCTTCATCGTTAATTGGCCTTGCTGCCATAGGTCAATCATACCTTGTCATCTGCGGTCAGATTGATTTGTCTCCAGGAGCTGTTGCGGGTTTTTCGGGAGTACTAGCTGCTATGTTGTTACAAAGGGGTATAGGAACCGTACTTACATTGATTATAGTTGTTTTTGTGGGAATATTTATCGGGTTTATTAACTCTTTGATAGTCAATAAATTAAAAATAGCTCCATTCATTGCTACATTAGCTACAATGCAGGCTATTAGAGGATTAGCATACATTATATGTGATGGTAAGCCAATATACATACAGAACAAATCATATCTGGGTATTGGTAAGGATAGAATTTTAGGAATTCCAATTCCTGTTATAATATTAATTCTAGCATTTGCAGTATTTATAATAATACTATCTAAAACCAGATTCGGAAGAAATCTATATATCGTTGGAGGTAATCCAGTTGCAGCTAGATTGGCAGGAATTAATTCCAATCGTGTAATTGCAAAAGCATTTATGATAACATCAGGATTATCTGCACTTGGTGGTGCGATATTAGCATCAAGGATGAATTCAGGGCAGCCTTCTTCTTGTGAAGGACTAGAGATGAGTGCAGTAACAGCAGTTGTACTAGGTGGTATTGCTTTTACAGGTGGTATAGGAACTCTTGGAGGAACAGTTATCGGGGTACTTATATTACAAGGTTTTAATAATGGACTTCTTATTATGAATGTCCCACAATTCTGGCAATATGTAGCTAGTGGACTTTTATTAGTTGCAGCTTTATCATTTGATTACATAAGATCCAAGAAAAGAGCTTAAACCAAAATGATAAACAAATCATTAATATAAATTCTAAGGAGGAAATGAAATGTCAAAATTCACGAAATTAATAGCTATATTAGGGGTATTGATGTTATTGACTGTAGGGTGTAGTAAACCAGCTGATGAATCTACAGAAACTAAAGGGGATGCAAAATCACAAGTACAAGAAAATGATAAGAGTGACAATCAAGGTGGAAGAGATATTGTAATAGCAGGAATTTACAAAGACTTAAGTCAAGTTTGGTTCCAAGGGACATCTTCCAATGCTAAAGCAAAAGCTGTTGAAATGGGTGCAAAAGATATGTTATTGATTGATGCCAAAATGGATGCAGATACATACCTTAATGCTCTTGACAATATTATTGCACAGGAAGTTGATGGACTTATCGTTTGCGTGCCAGACCAGAAATTAAGTTCTATCACTGTAGAGAAATGTGAAGCAGCTGGCATTCCGGTTATAGCTGATGATGATGGATTAATAGATGAAGAAGGTGTTCACATCGCACCAGCACTTGAATTAGATGCTTATAAAGTAGGTAGACAGCAAGGAGAATGGATGGTTAATCATGTTAAAGATAATGATTTAATAAAAGATGCGGATAAGACAGGATATCTAGTAATGGAGATGACAACAGTATCTAGTACTTTACCAAGATCAAAAGGTGCTGCTGATGTATGGGACGAATCAGAAATGGGGCTTCCTGAGAAAAATGTCATACATGGTGATTATCTAGGTTCTACAGAAGAGGCTTTTACGATAGCATCAGCTATCATCACAGCAAATCCTCAAATAGAAACATGGTTTGCAACAGCTCCAAATGATGAAGGTGCAGCTGGTGTCACAAGAGCATTGGAACAAGCTGGTCTTGATGAAAATGCTGTAGTTTCAGGATTAGGTGGATACTTAGCGAAAGATGAATGGAAAAAAGACTACTCAGCGTTCAAAAGTTCGGGTTATTTCTGTTCAAAAGAAGATGGTGAAACAGTTGCAGAAGCAATGATGAACCATATCCAAAATGGTGAAGACATATTCGCAGAATATAAGAAAGATGGGGAAAAATATCCAGTTTATCCATTAGGAGCAATTATGGTGACAAAAGACGATTATAAAGAAGTAATGGGAGCAGATGCAGAATAATAGCTTAATAATATAAGGACTTCATTATATTTTAGTTTATATAATTAGATTATTAATTTTCATTTGCTAAAAAAACTGTAATTTTTATAGTTTCTATTGTACAATGAAAGTAATAAAAATAAAACTATGTGTAATGGAGTTGATTATTATGTTGATAATAGAAACAGCAAAAAGACCTTTCTTGCCATCAAATTATTTGCAGGGGAGGTCTAATTTATGTATTGTAATCAAGCATTTATAGATTTAATTAATGAAGAAGTGAAACCTGCTACTGGATGTACTGAACCTATAGCTATAGCACTCTGTGTTGCTAAGGCAAAGGAAGTTTTGAATGAACCAGTTGAAAAGATTCAGCTTTCATTAAGTCCCAATATAATCAAAAATGCAATGGGTGTAGGTATACCTGGTACTGATCAGATAGGTATTCATATAGCAGCAGCTCTTGGGGTAGTTACTGGTAAGTCCCAGTTAGGACTTGAAGTATTATCTACAGTGACAGATGAATCAGTAGAAAAAGCTAGCAAAATGATAAACGAGAATAGAATAGATATACAAGTCGCTAATAAAAATTGTAAATTATACATTGAAGCTAAGGTATCTAATAAAAACAATATCGCACGTGTTATAATACAAGGCGGTCATACGGATATAGTATATGTATCACGTAATGATGAGGTATTTATAGACAAACTAACGGACAATATAGAAGTAGAGGCTTACAATCAGGCAATATGTATTGATAGTATTTATGAATTCGTAACTAATGTTCCTTATGAACAAATAAAATTCATTCTAGATGGTTCCGAGATGAATAAAAAGATCGCACAGGAAGGTCTTAATAAAGAATATGGTCTGAAAGTGGGAAAAACAATAGAAAAAAATATCCAGAACAAGATAATTGCTGACGATATGAAAAATTATGCAATCAGATTAGCAGCTGCAGCTTCTGATGCTAGAATGGCAGGATGCCAGCTTCCGGTTATGACTAATTCTGGTAGTGGTAATCAAGGGATAACAGCTTCATTACCAGTAGTAGCTATTTCAGAGTGGTTACATAAGGAAGATGAAGAACTTGCTAGAGCATTGATACTTAGTAATCTAGTAGCTATACATATAAAGAAAAATCTAGGAAAGCTATCAGCCCTATGTGGAGTAATAGTAGCTGGAATAGGTGCAGGTTGTGGGATGACATATCTATTAGGCGGTGACATTCATAATATAAAATCAACTATAAAGAATATGATCGGCGATGTCAGCGGTATGATATGTGATGGTGCAAAAACAGGCTGCGCATTAAAAGTGGCTACAGTCGTTGAGGCTTCTTTCAATGCTATGTTGCTATCCCTACAAAATATAGAAGTTACCAAGACAGAAGGAATCGTTGATGAGAATATAGAAAACTGTATTAAAAATCTAACATATATCGGTTCAAAAGGAATGGAAGAAACAGATAAGATGATATTGGATATCATGATATCCAAGAATAAAAAATAAAGTTGAAAAGACTAAGCTTTTATCACCTCAGCTTAGTCTTTAAATATATATAGCTGTTTTTAAGCTAATTCTTTGAAAAATGAAGTTCTGACTTTATGTTGTCTATGTTTGAATCGTTGCCATTGTGAACGAACTTTTTTATTGCTTTCAAGTTGGGGATTAAGGTCAGCAGAGTGAATTCCTTTTTTGTTACAGGAAATGATTAATTCTCTAAATAATATTGCATTCACACCTAGATTTTGATATTCAGGAGAAACAGCTATTTGAACGATTTCCAATCTTTTATTTTTCTTGAGAGCTTTCAATAAATATATGAATCCAAATGGGAATATACGTCCTTTGCTTTTTTTTATTGCTCTTGCAAGTGATGGAAAACCAAGAACATAAGCTATCAATTCATCTTTTTCGTTCAGTACGAATTTTACGAAATTAGGGTCAATGAAACTTATGTACTGTTTAGTATATAATTCTATTTGCTTATCAGTTAATGGTGTGTATTCATAGAGGTCTTTGAATGCGGAATTGATGAGTTGGAATAGTTTTGGTACATAAGGGATAATATCTTTTTTGTTTTTAGCATATAGCACTTTTAGATTGTTGGTTTCTATAGATCGTTCTGCTACTATTTTGACAGGTTCAGGAACATTCTGGGGAATGATGATCTCATATTCCAACCAATCCACATCTTTGTTATAGCCTAATTGATTCAGATAATCAACATAATATTGATGGTTGTAGATGGTGGTCATTGTTCCTAAGTATTCAAAGCCTTTTATCAACATTCCTTCTAAGTCGAAATCACTAAATCCAAGTGGTCCTTGTATTTTTGTCATTCCTTTAGAAATAAGCCATTTCTCTACTGTTTCTAGTAATGATTTTGCAACTTCTATGTTTTCGACAAAATCAATATAGCCGAAGCGACCAGATTTTTCTTTCCATAGATCAATAGCAGTATAATTGATAATACCTGCAATTCTACCTACGATTTCACCATCTTCATATGCCAACCAATACTTGGCTTCACAAAAATCCATTGCCGGGTTTTTATCTTTTCTCAGAGTATTAAGTTCATCAATAAAAAGTGAAGGAATATAATTATTACAGTCTTTATAGAGCTTAGATGGAAATTTAACAAATGCCTTTAGAGCCTTTTTTGAATTAACTTCAACGATTTCAAGCACAAAAAATCCCCCTATCATTTAAATGAGTCTTAATTTTTTATGTTTAAACAATTAAATATGTACTTATAATATAAAATAATAAAAAGAAAGAATTTGTAGTATAAATACAATCATACATGAAATATTATATCATAATAATGAATAATATAAAAACATTTATTTTTTTGGATGTGTGCTATTGGAAATTCTACTTACTAATTATATGATATAGTAGTATTTCGTATGCGATAATGATGATAATAGTGTTACTGTTATTATTCTTGTGAAAATGGTAAAATTAACTTGACAAAATAAAATCTTGTATATATACTGTGTATATACAAAATATACAGTTGGAGTTTTTTGATAGGAGGTTAACTATATGATAGAAGTAAAAAACTTAACTAAAATATATAAACTGAACAGTAAACAGAAAAAAGAATTAAGGACTAATAATAATACCAAAATAGCTGTTAATGATGTTTCATTTACTGCTAAGCAAGGAGAAATATTTGGGCTCTTGGGACCTAATGGTGCTGGGAAAACTACAACGTTAAGGAGTATAGTAACTCTATTGAAACCAACAAAAGGTTCAATAACTGTTAGTGGATATGATGTAGTAAAAGATAGTACCGAAGTAAGAAAAAGAATAGGATTTCTAACTAACGAATTAAAGTTAGATGTACATTTTACTCCTAATTATACCATGGAATTTTTCGGAAAGTTACATGGCATGACTAACGATAAGATAGACTCTAGAAAAAAAGAACTCTTTGATTACTTTGGAATAAATAGATTTGCTGATAAGAAAATCAGTGATCTGTCAACTGGAATGAAACAGAAGCTTTCCATAGCAGTAAGTGTAGTTCATGATCCTGATATCGTAATATTTGACGAACCTACAAATGGATTAGATATAATTACTGCAAGAGCCGTAGAAGAATACTTGGTAAGTTTAAAAGAAAAAGGAAAATTAGTGATAATATCTACTCATATAATGACAGTCGCTAGTAAATTATGCGATAGAGTAGCTATCATCATAAACGGTAAAAAAGTTATAGAAGGTCCTATAGAACAAGTCCAAAATGATACTAATACGAATAACTTAGAAGATGCCTTCTTCGAGCTTTATAAAAAATCTGTAAAATATTAAATATAACAGTTGAATTAGTAGGGAAAGGACGTTGATATTATGTTAAGAGATATATTGATTAAAGAGTTGAAAAGAGTATTTACTGATCGTAGATTAGTATTTTCAGCAATCATATTGCCAGCTATCAGTATTTTTGTTGTGTATACCATTATGGGAAGTATGATGGATAATATGCTGGATGATATAGAAGAACATACATCAATAGTATATGTTCAGAATGCACCAGAAGGATTTGAAAAAAATATAGATGAAGAAAAATTGAATATGAAAATAAGTTATATAGATAACACCATGGATACATCATCAATCAAAGATCAAATAAAGAATGGTGAAGTCGATTTGATAGTGCAATTCGAAGAAGGATTCCTTGATAGAGTTAATAACTATGAGAGTGAGAAGTTGCCACCACAAGTTAAAACATTCTATAATCCCTCAGAAGAGTATTCATCAGACTCTAGAAATAGATTTATTGAAAATCCTCTAGAGAAATATAAAAATCAGATTCTAACTAATAGATTTGGAGATATCAAAAATATAAAAGCTTTTGATGTTGATAGAAATTATGAAGAATCTATCATTGTTGATGAGAAAAAAGCATCAGGGCAAGGAATGTCCATGTTATTACCTATGTTAATATCCATTATCTTATTTTCTGGAGCGATGGGTATAGGTATTGATACAATCGCAGGTGAAAAAGAGAGAGGAACAATGGCTACATTATTATTAACTCCCGTCAAGAGAGAAACCATCGCTCTTGGTAAAGTGATAGGACTTGGTATTATAGCAATCATTAGTGCCCTGGTTTCTTTTGCGGCAATTATCGCTTCAATGCCATTCGCATCAAAAATGTTGACTGGAGGAGCAGATATGGACTTAGGTGCTCTTAAGTTCTCAGGGGTTCAGTTGTTACAATTATTAATCATCATGATTACTCTTGTTGGTATTTTCGTAGGATTAATTTGCCTATTATCAGTTAGAGCTAGAACAGTAAAAGAAGCAGGAACATATGTCACACCTGTATTCATGATAGTTATGATTGCATCATTCTCTACTATGTTCAAAGGAGGGGCTACAGAATTATATCATTATGCAATTCCAGTGTACGGAAGCGTTTCTGCATTAAAAGCAGCGTTATCATTTGAATTGACAATGAACCAATTTCTTGTAACAGCTATTTCAGCATTTATCGTTAGTTTGATATTGGTAAAACTGATTACTCATACTTTTAATGATGAAAAAGTAATGCTCAATGCGTAAATAGATATTCAAGAATTATTAGTAAGCATCTAAATATATTATTACATATATAACTTGAGATAATAATTTATAGGTCTTTAAGTTTATATACAATAATATAGGTTAGGTGCTTTTTTATTTATTATCATATCATTAACTCAACTTTCCTGCCTTAAATTCAATAAGGCAAATATAAGGGTTATAGGATTAAATTACTGTTGGCATATATAGGAAATTAACCTATAATTGCTTTTTATATAAATATAATATAAAATATCTAGAAGAATAAGAATATAAAATTGAACTGATTTACTTAAATGATAGATGAATAGAAAGAAGGAATGTTATTGTTAAAGAAGATATTATTAATTTTACTAGTGGTTTGTTTACTTACTTCATGTACTTCAAAAAAAAATATTGTAAATGATTCTTATTCAAATGGAGATGTCAATATTAATTATCCTATGATAGAAAATAAAGACTATACGGAAATTAATGAACTGATAAAAAAGGAAGCCTTAAAAGTACTGGATAACTATGGTGAGAATAATATATCAAGCCTTAATATTGATTATGAGATATCATATATCAATAAGAAAATCATAAGTATCAAATACACTGGTATAGGTAATATGAAAAAAGCTGTTTATCCAAATGATTTTTTCTATACTACAAATATAGATATGGACAATAAGACTATATTGAAGTTGGCAGATGTTGTAGATGCGGATGAAACTTTTATAGAGAATTTTAGAAATGATAATTTTCGAGCATTAAAAGACCAACAGAGGTTACTTTTGAAAGATTTATCTGATGATGAGATAATTGAGAAATTATCTACTGATAATTTTTATATTAGTGAAAATTCATTAGGCATTAGTGTAGATGTCCTTCATGTGTTAGGTGACCATGCTGAATATGAAATCAAATATGGAAACATAGATAATACTAAATGGGACAATTTTAACAGTAACTATATTAATGAAAAATAATGTAGTTGAAGACAATGAACTAAGAATGTTATAATTTAGACATAGCATAATAATTTAAATACTAGAGAGGAGATAAAAAATGTTATATCCATTATTTTTTGAACCAGATTACAAAGAAAGAGTCTGGGGAGGTACAATGTTACAAGATAAATTGAATAAATCTATCCCTTTTAAGAATACAGGTGAAAGCTGGGAAGTTGCTTGTCATGATAATGGTAATTCTACTATCAGAAATGGTAGCTTACAAGGAAAAACACTAAAAGAAGTTGTAGGAACCAGCTCAAAAGAATTACTTGGTTATGAAATAGATGACAATGATAAATTCCCTCTATTAATAAAGTTTATTGATGCAAAAGACAAATTATCTGTACAAGTCCATCCAGAAGATGAATATGCTAAGTTAAATGAAAATGGTGAACTGGGTAAAAGTGAGGCTTGGTATATATTAGATGCTGAACCCGGTGCAAAACTGATAGCAGGTCTGAAAGATAATGTGACTAAAGATGATTTTGTAAAAGCTCTTGAAGATGGTCATCTTGAACAGGTATTGAATGAAGTGGAAGTTGAAGCAGGAGATGTTATCAACATACCAGCAGGATTTGTACATGCCATAGAAGATGGTATATTATTAGCTGAAATACAACAAAATTCAGATACCACATACAGAGTTTATGACTGGAACAGAGTAGGACTTGATGGTAATATGAGAGAACTTCATGTTGATAAATCACTTGATGTCATTGATTTTGAAGGAAAGCACAGCAAGGACATAGTTCCAGGGCTCAGTATAAAAGACGGTGATAATGACATAATCTATTATGTAGCAAATAAATATTTTTCTATTGAAAAACTAGGTTTGAAGGGAACTAAGAAAGAAGATACACATAACAAATTTATAATATATATGTGTACATCAGGTTGTGGTGAAGTCATCCATAATAATACTAGATATTCTTTCAACTTGGGAGATTCTTTTATGATACCAGCATCACTTGGAGAATTTATTTTAGAGGGAGATGCTTCATTGATTAAAACATATATTCCAGATATACAAAAAGACATTATCAACGAATTAGAAAGTGCTGGTTATACTAAGGAAGATATAATGAGTCGTGTAAGGATAAGCCAATAGAAACATAGAGGATTGATTTGTATGAATAAAGTAAAGATAGATATGCCTTACTATGCAAAAAAAATAATTGATGAACTCATGGAAAATGGATATGAGGCATATTTAGTTGGGGGATGTGTCAGAGACAGTCTAATAGGTAAAGTACCGAATGACTGGGATATAACCACTTCTGCACTACCTAATGTAGTTAAAAAATTATTTGATAAAACTATAGATACAGGATTGAAACATGGTACTGTAACTATACTTATGGATAAACACCCTATTGAGGTTACAACATATAGGATTGATGGAGAATATGAAGATAACAGAAGACCCAGTACAGTAGAATTTACTAATAATCTAGTAGAGGATTTGAAAAGACGAGATTTCACAATTAATGCAATGGCATATAATCATAAAACCGGATTAGTAGATGTATTTAATGGAATAGATGACTTAGAAAAAGGAATCATTCGTTGTGTTGGCAACCCATATGAGCGGTTTAATGAAGATGCACTAAGGATGCTGAGGGCAATACGTTTCTCTGCTCAATTAGGATATATAATAGATCAAAAGACCAGAAAAGATATCATTAAATGTTCATCTCTAATAAAAAATGTTAGTATGGAGAGAATACAAGTAGAACTTAATAAAACTTTAACATCAGACAATCCAAAGCTATTTATGGAAACATATAAACTCGAATTAATGAAATATATACTTCCTGAATTCGTACCATGCATTGGTAATCCTCAGAATCATCCATATCACAGTTATGATATAGGAGAACATATATTAAGGTCAGTTAGTGCTATAAAGGCAGATAAAACTCTAAGATGGACCATGTTGTTACATGATATAGGAAAACCAAGAGTAAAAACAACGGATGAATCAGGAATAGACCATTTTTATGGGCATGAAAAAGTCAGCTCAGAAATGGCAATGTCTATTCTGAAAAGGTTGAAATTTGATAATAATACTATCAATAAAGTCGTAAAATTAATTAAATACCATGATATTACAATAAAAAATAGCTATAAATGTATAAGAAGGATATTGAAAAAAATAGGTCATGAGCTATTCAGTGATTTCTTACTAGTCAAAAAAGCAGATGTCATGTCTCAAAATCCTGATAAACTAGACGATGGATTAATAATGATTAGTAATACTAAGAAGATATATGAAGAAATTAAAGCAAATGATCAATGCATAAGTCTTAAACAGTTAAAGGTAAACGGACAAGACCTGATTAATCTTGGTCTTGCAAAAGGACCTGAAATAGGAATAATCCTTAATAAGCTATTGGATATGGTAATAGAAGATCCAAATAAAAATAATAAAGAACAGTTGATAGAAATAGTACAAGAAATTAAAAATTAAAATATACATTAAACAAAATAACTACCCCAATATATTGATGTTTTTTCAAAAAACAATACAATATATTGGGGTTTTTGATGTTCCGGTTCTTTATAGAATAAAATAATAATTTCCTGTCCTCATAAATACGCCAACTTCTTCATATATTTTAAAGTAAGGCATTATGATTTTTGTGACCATTATGTCTAGAATGCTGATAAAAAAATATAATTATGGCTAAGTTGAGGTGATTAGATGCTTGAGGAATACAATAACATTTTTGAACAATTTGAAATAAAGGTCAAAAATGGTTATAAAGGACGAGGGGCATATATATTAGATACTAATAAGGGTTTGAAGCTATTTAAAGAAATCCGAATGCATCGAGAAAAAATAAAATTCATGTATGAAATAGAAGAATATCTTTATAAGAAAGGATTCACCAATATCGATAGATTGACAATGTCAAGAGATAAGAATCCCTTCTGTGAGGATGATGGTACAATCTATATTATGAAAAATTGGGTTAACGGAAGAGAGATCTTTTTTAATGATGAAGAGGAAATCTATGATTCTGTTAAGAATTTAGCTGTATTACATAAATGTGGTTCTAATTTCCCCATAGGCAGTAAGTATAAGAACTATGTGAAATTAGGCTCATTACCGAATAAGTTGAATAGACATAATATTGAGTTAGTAAGAATCAGAAACAAAATAAGGAAAATGGGAAAATGGTCAGAATTCGATATTTGTTTTTTGAGTAGTTTTAATTATTATTATAAAAAAGCAGTTGAAGCACTTTCTCTAATAGAATTATCAGAATATAATAATTTGGTTAATGGATATCATAAGAGTAATGTCATCACACATGGACAATATATTCACCATAACATATTAGTCAGTAATAAAAAATTGCATACTATGAATTTCGAATACTGCAACATTGATATCCCTGTAATAGACCTATATCGTTTAATGAGAAAAGTATTAGAAAAGAATGATTGGAACATAGGACTGGGAATAGAAGCAATAGAAAAATATATCAGCATAAATCCATTAAGTAAAGAGGAACTTGATATATTATTATATCTTATCATGTATCCTGAAAAATTCTGGAAAATAAGTAACTACTATTTTAATTTAAATAGGGCTTGGAAGCCAAAACAAAGTTTAATTAAGCTAAATAAACTTATTAATCAAAAAGAAAAAAAAGAAAGATTCATCAGAGAGCTCAAGAAAACTCTATCAAGCAAATAATTATGCATAAAAAATATAATAGAAAGGTAAAATAAGTAAATAAATATGTAAAACTATAATTGGGTGAGTGACTAATGATAACTAAAAATTTAACTGATGATATTAAAAGGAATAAACATCTGATTTATTCTTCTCTAGCGTCAAATTATAATCTCAAATATAGAGATATAGTATTGAAGGGTAATATAAATTGTTTAATAATCTATATAGATGGCATAAGTGATAAAAATAGTATTGAAAAACATATAATAGCACCTTTATTATTTCAAATAGAGACTAAACTTCCACATACTTCATCACTGGCGCTTTATATTTCAAAAAGATATATTTCTATTAATTCCACTGAAATATCAAGTGAAGTGAAGAAAGTATGTGAGAGCCTTAAGCGTGGGCAAACTATAATACTATTGGATAATGAAGAGAATGCTATTATTTGTGATACTTTTCAAAATAATTTCAGAAAAGTATCTGATGCCAAGATTGAAGAAAACATAAGAGGTGCCAAGAGCGCTTTTGTTGAAAGTGTTAAAATAAATATTTCCATGATTCAAGAAAAATTGATTAATAATAATCTCAGAATAGAAAAATATGTTTTCGGAAAAGAAAACAATAGTGAAGGTGCTCTACTATATCTGGAAGGTACTATAGATAAAAACATACTAAATAAAATAAAAGAAAAGTTAGACAATGTGAAAGCCAATTATATTCCTGATACAGGGATGCTTATGCAGTATATGGAAAAGCGTCCCTTTAGTGTTTTCCCGCAGTACAAAACAGTTGAAAAACCAGATAAAGCTGTTTCTGATATTATACAAGGAAAAGCGATAATATTTGTTGATGGATGTTCTTATGCTGTTACTGTACCGGTTGTTTTTATAGAATTTTTTCAAGCTTTTGAAGACTATTCTAATAAAATTGTTCTAGCTAATTTTGATAGAGTTATAAGATTATTGGCATTAATCATAATTTTGTTGGCTTCACCATTATACCTGGTTTTAATTAGTTACAATATAGATCTGATTCCACAAGATTTAATCTATATCATATCTGAATCTAGGCAGAATATTCCGCTGCCTCCTTTCATAGAAATATTGCTGATGGAAGTTGTTATTGAGTTTTTAAGAGAGGGTGGTCTGAGATTGCCTTCAATGGTAGGTCAGACTTTAAGCATTGTAGGTGGTATTATCCTAGGACAAGCAGCAATCAATTCAGGATTTGTTAGTCCTACAACCTTAATGGTCATTTCTATAACTGTAATATGTACTTTTCTGATTCCTAATTATGAGATGAGTCTTACCATTAGAATATGCAGATTCGTAATATTGATACTTGCCCAGATTTTAGGACTTTTTGGAATAATGTTAGGTCTATTCGCATTAATAGCATATTTGATAAGTATAGATAGTTTTTCAGTACCATATTTTTCCCCTATAGCGCCTATGAGACAAAAAGATTTGCAAGATAGTCTAATAAGAGCTCCATTAAAAAATATCAGTAAAGTTCCTAAAAGCTTCTCGAAGGGGGGAAAATAATAATTGAATAAGAATACTATAACTAGATATCAATATATATTCATAACCGTTGGAACCATGATTGGTATAGGTATTGGATTTCTAGGTTCATCTGGTGCAGCTGTAGCCCATCAAGATGCTTGGATTACAACCTTGCTTTGTGGTATGTACCCAATAATTATTGTGATAACTTCATATATCATTGATAAGAAATCTAATCATGAAGATTTCTTTGTACTGATAAAAAAAGTATATGGAAAATTTATAGCTCTAATTATCATATTTATATTTTTCATATATTTTTTAACAATAATGACAAGTATAGTTTCTGCATTCACAAATAATTTAATACAAACTATAAATTCATATTTGGCACCGTATTATATAATAATTCCTTGTTTGATAGTTTCGGCTTTTGTGACCATGTCAGGGTTAAATGTTGTGGGTAGAATTTCACAATTTTATTTTTATTTGACAGTAATCTTTATTCTGTCATTGATTTTTATATTGCCAAAAGGTTCTTTTGTCAATATTCAGCCTATACTTCATAATCCTTCAGAAATACCAAAAGGTATGATTGAGAACCTTACACAATATTCTTTAGTTGAAGTAAGCTTCATTATAATTAGTAAGATATCAAATCGAAAGAAAGTGTTAAGAGCTGGATTATTTGCTTGTCTAATCACTATTTTCATATATACATTTGTTAGTTTCGCAGTAATTTATTATTTGGGTTGGGAACTTTCTTCACGCATTGATTATCCATTGTTCTATATAATAGGAACCATTTCATTTCCGATATTTTCTAATCTAACTGCGGTGTTTACTTTTTTCTGGGGACTTATTGTTTTGAAAACCATCATATGCAGCAATTATCTTGTTTCTTATTGTATATCGAGTTTTGCTGGAATAAGTGAAAAAATTGCAGTTTTTGTAGCTGCGATTTTTGCAGCGATCTATTCATATTTCATGATATCAGAACATAATAGGTTGAATATAGTTGGAACTTATTTAAAATATTTCGTAGTCTTTAGCATATTGTTTGGAATTATAACAGCAATCTTAGTACAGATAAGATATAGGAGTAATAAAAATGAAAAAGCATAAAAAGATAATCATCATACTTGAATTGTTAATTACAACTTGTTTAATAAGCGGCTGTTACGATACTTATCCTATAGAGGAGTTAGGGGTTCTGTTGGGAGTTGGATATGATATTGAATTTGGTGATAAGGTTATCTATGTAGATCCAGCAGAAATTCCCATAATAGGAGAGGGGATTATAGCTTCTAACACTTATATCGGAAAAGGGCATACTGTATTTGAATTAGTTGAAAATCGTATGACGAAGATGCCTTCAAGATTCTCTTTAGGTACAGAGTTAGTGTCTATAATTAGTGAAGAAAGAGCTAGATTCGGGATAGAAGATCTCATTGATTCTATACTTAGAGATCCCAATGCAGGTTTGAAATCTCTTATTGCAGTAAATAAAGGAAGATGTGTAGATTACTATACCGTCCATAATAAAAGTGAAGAGACTAATTCAGACATATTATATAATGTAATAAGATTAGCACACCTTTCTAATTTTTTTACTAAAGATGTTTCGGTTGATAATATCATACGAATATATTATCAAGAAGGTAGGAAAATATGTCTGCCATATATAGAACTAATCAGTGAAAAACCACAAATAACAGGTTTAGCATTATTCAGCCATAATAAAATGGCACATAAAGTTCCTATAAAAGAAGCAAAATTACTGAATCTATTAAGAAATTATGATGGTAAAGGATATCTCTATTTATCAGCAGATGAAGATCAAGAATTCTTTGATATTGAGGAATTTGAAAATTATAAGAATATCATTTCTAACAATCCACTAAAATATATAGACTTTAATGGTAACAGTAGTAGAAAAGTTAAAGTATCTATGGAGGAAGGTCGATTAAAATATGATATTATCGTTGATATATCAGGTGTTATGTTGATTAATACATTAGTGGAACAGAAACTTGATAAAAATACAGTGGGGTTAATAGAAAAAGCGTTTACTAAGAAAATGGAAAAACAATTGTCTGAGGAGGTAAGTAAGGTGCAAAAAGTCTACAAAGAAGATTTTTTGGATATTACACAATATGCAGTGGCTAAATATGGAAGGCAAAGTGTATATAGTAGTGATGAATATTTTGAGAATTCCATAATAAATGTAAAAGTTAATTTCAAAATCGAATCTGTAGGTAGGAATAGTGAGAATTAGTTGTTCATGATATTCAACAAAAGTTCATAATAATGGATTGTCATAGTATAGCTATATTTGTATTATATATACAAACATATTAAGCTTAATACTAAGGAGGATGTTTTATTATGAAAAAATTATTGGTTCTTTTTTTAGTACTTGTTTTAGGGGCTACAACTTTAACAGCTTGTGGAAATAAAGAGAAAAAGGATAGTAAAGATGTAGTTAAAGATGTAGATAATGGTAGTAAAGCTGATGGGGTACAAGAAAATGAAACAGACAGTTTGGTAGTGTACAGTCCACATAAAGCAGATATGATTAATCCAATTGTAAAAGAATTTCAAGAAACTACAGGGATTAAAGTAGAAGTTGTCGCAGCAGGAACAGGCGAGTTATTAAAAAGAATAGAATCGGAAAAAGATAATGCTCTAGGAGATGTTATGTGGGGAGGAGGAGCAGAATCACTAAATGCTTTCAAACAGTATTTTGAACCATATGAGAGCGAAGAATCTAAAATGATAGATACTATTTTTATAGATAGAGAAAATGCATGGACTGGGACAAGCCCATTACCAATGATTATTATGTACAATAAGAAATTAGTTAAACCAGAAGATGTGCCAACATCATGGAAAGATCTATTGGATGATAAATGGAAAGGTAAAATCGCTTATGCAGACCCAACTAGGTCAGGTTCATCTTTTACAATACTTGCGACAATGTTAGCTGCTTATAAGAATGAAGAAGACCAAGGCTGGAAATTCATTAAAGATTTCTACAGTAATCTAGATGGTAAGATAATTTCAGGTTCGTCGGGAGTGTATAAGGGTGTAGCTGATGGTGAATATGCGGTAGGTCTGACTCTCGAGAAGACAGCAATGGAATATGTAAATGCTGGCGCTGAAGTAGGTATAGTATATCCTAGTGAAGGAACTTCATCTGTACCAGATGGTGTTGCATTAATAAAAGGGGCTAAGAATGAATCAAATGCAAAAAAATTCATGGATTTTGTTCTTACAACTAAAATTCAACAATTTGTATTAGATAATTTTGCTTCAAGGCCAGTACGTGATGATGTGGAAATAGGTGATAACTTACCTAAAATGTCTGAAATCAAGTTAGTCGATTATGATTTGCAATGGGTGTCAGATAATAAAGAAGATTTAGTCAAGAAATGGAAGGATATTGTTATAGGAAGATATTAAGAGTCAAAAAGTTAGTAACTACAATAAGATAAATAATAATATTGGGAGGAATACATATGAGTCATCAAGTCGTAATAAAAAATGCAGTTAAAGTATATGGTGACTATAAAGCAGTGAATAACGCTAATTTAACAATTAAAGAAGGTGAATTATTTACATTATTAGGTCCATCAGGGTGTGGGAAAACAACTTTATTACGTATGATTGCAGGTTTTAACAAGATAGATGAAGGTCAAATATCTTTCGGAAGTAAAGTTATTAATGATATTCCTGCTCATAAAAGAAATATAGGAATGGTTTTTCAAAATTACGCAATTTTTCCTCATATGTCAGTTTTTAATAATGTGGCATATGGTTTGAAAGCACGAAAAATAAATAAAGCCGAAATTAACAAAAGAGTATCAAAAGCTCTTGAAATGGTACAGATGACACAATTCAAGGATAGGCAGCCTACACAATTAAGTGGAGGTCAACAGCAGAGAATTGCACTTGCGAGAGCAATTGTTATTCATCCAGATGTATTATTGATGGATGAACCACTTAGTAATCTTGATGCGAAATTACGTGTAACAATGAGAACAATCATAAGAAAACTTCAAAAAGATCTTAAGATAACAACTATTTATGTTACACATGACCAAGAAGAAGCCTTAGCGATATCAGATAGAATAGCTGTTATGAAATTAGGGGTTATACAGCAAGTAGGAACACCAGTTAATATATATAAATCACCCCAAAATACTTTTATAGGTGATTTTATAGGTACTTCCAATTACTTGAAGGGCAAAGTAATGGGAAAAGATAAAAATGGGACAAAAATAAGTGTTAATGAAAAGATCATCAATATTAAATTAAGCAAAGATTACCAAGGGGAAGTTATCGTTGGTGCTAGACCAGAGGAAATAACAATTGTTGATAGGAAAGATGATGAGATTAGTGGAGAAATAATAATAGGTACTTTCTTAGGAGATTTCATAAATTATGAAATTAAGCTTAGCAATGGGAAAATTATAGAAGTGAATGAGTATACAAAAGATATATCACATATAAGGAATTCTGGTGATAAAGTAAGTTTGATATTATCTTCTAATAAAATTCACGTATATGATGGCACTGGCGAGGAGGTACTTCTATGAAATATCTCAAAAAGTTCTTTAACTTTTGGAATATAGTTAGAATTATTGCATTCATAATCTTAGCTGTAGTGTTAGTATTCCCTTTCTTTTCAATGCTTCGGGAAAGTTTCATTTCGCAAGAAACAGGGAATATATCGTTAACTAATTATTTAGAATTTTTTAGGTATCCTTATTATTACAAAACACTTTTTAATAGTCTATCTGTAGTAATTGCTGCCACTATTTTTTCAACATTGATTGGTCTTCCCATGGCATATATTACTACACGATATAATATATGGGGGAAACCATTAATTAATATTATGATTATACTATCATTGTTATCACCACCATTTATTGGAGCGTATTCATGGATTTTATTACTTGGAAGAAACGGATTCATTACTAATTTGTTTAGGAATATAGGGATTGAGCTACCTACTATTTATGGATGGTCAGGAATAGTATTAGTTTTTACATTGAAGTTTTTCCCTTATGTCTATCTTTTCGTTTCAGGGGCACTTAAAAGTATGGATTCTTCAATTGAAGAGGCAGCAGAAAATTTAGGGGTATCGGGAATTAAGAAGCTATTAACTATTACATTCCCATTAATACTTCCTACTATAACAGCAGGAGCCCTTATGGTATTTATGACTTCCCTTGCAGATTTTGGAACTCCAATGTTGATAGGAGAAGGTTATAAAGTACTGCCGGTTTTAATATATGAAGAATATATGAGTGAGATAGGTGGTAATGCAAGTATAGCAAGTATGCTTAGTGTAATCATAATAATATGTGCTGTAGCAATATTACTTGTTCAGAAACTAATTATTTCTAAGAAAAGTTATATGATGAGTTCTCTTAGACCGCCAAAAGTGACTAAATTAACAAAAGGTAAGCGAATAGGGTTAACCATTCTTTGTGTAGTTGTTGCAGGTTTCGCTATGATACAGCAGGTAGTAGTTGTTATAACATCATTTATTAAGACTAAGGGACCTATCTTCGTAAAGGGTTTTAGCCTTGATAGTTACAGAATGATTATTAACAAGTTATCAACAAATATTAAGAATACTTTTTTATACTCAACAGTTGCTATCATAATTATGGTCGTTGCAGGATTGTTATTATCATATTTAATTGTCAGAAAGAAATCTAGGGTTAATAGTTTATTGGATATTCTGATTATGTTCCCATATGTTATTCCAGGGGCTGTACTTGGTATCAGTTTACTTGTAGCTTTTAACAAAGGACCTATTCTGTTAGCTGGAACAGCATGGATAATGATTATTTCTTATGTCATTAGGAAATTACCTTATACTATTAGGTCTAGTACTGCTATTTTATATCAGATAGATCCTAGTATTGAGGAGGCTTCTATTAATTTAGGGGTTTCTCCAATGAAAACTTTTTTTAAGACAACTGCCAGACTCATGGCGCCAGGAGTCATATCGGGAGCTATACTCAGTTGGATAACTACTATTAATGAGTTAAGTTCTAGTATTATATTATATACTGGTAAGACGGCTACTATTTCCGTTGCTATCTATACAGAGGTTGTAAGGGCTAGCTTTGGTACTGCAGCAGCATTGGCTTCAATATTGACAGTTACTACGGTTATATCTATACTGGTATTCAATAAGATTTCTGGAGGTAAAGGGATAAGCTTATGATTTTATAATTATATTTGAAAGGACTTTGTTAAATATGGACATTGTAGATTTACATACACATACAATTTTTTCGGATGGAGATACGAGTGTTGATGAAATATTGGAGGTTGCTAAGGGATTAGGTTACAAGATTGGTATTTCTGACCATGTTTTTTGTTCTAAAATGACAACGATGAAGGCCATAGAAGAATACCTTGACAGATTAACAGAATATAATGTCTACAAGGGCATAGAGGCTAATATAGGAGATTATACGAAATGGTCGGACAGAGTATTGGGTAAGCTTGATTATGTTATTTCAAGTATACATACATATAATGATAATATTGATGAGCGTACTTGGTTGTCAGCATATTTTGGATATAGGGCTGGTCATAGAAAAGATTATGTACAGCAATATGATTCCTCTGATAATAAATATATATTAGAAGGTATACTAGACACTGTAAAAAAAACTTTTCAAAAGACTAGAGTAGATATCTTAGGCCATTGTACAGTATTACCCTTCTATGAACAACTTCTAGAGGACAACTATATTGAATCATGGGAAGAAGAACTTCTTACATTATGTGAAAAATACAAAGTAGCCATAGAAATAAGTGGTTTATGGAAAGAACCAAATCAAAATTTCATTAAACATGCTTTAGATAAAGATATTCTCTTTTCTTTTGGCAGCGACTGTCATAGAAAAAGTGAGATATGCAATTTGAAATATCCCTTACAGATTATTAAGAAACTAAATATCAGTGAAGATAAAATTTTCACTATATAATAATTTTATTATTATCCATTTTCCTAAAACAGTAATATGAATAAAGTACGTAACAGGTTTTAGCAGAATAAAAATATATACGTCATTATTATATATATTTTTATCCTGCTATTTGAGTACCATAATTAAAGAAACTATCTGTAGTTCTAACAGAAAGAAGGTTTATTATGAAACCTCATAAACACTTATTCAATAAATTATTACTCTCTTTTATTCTAATAGGTATTATACCACTTCTAGTATTAACCTTACTAGGTTATACTCTTTCTTCAAAAATTCTTCAAGATGCAATATATGATGAAGCCCATGACAGCTTAATCAAAATCAATAAAAATATAGAGACCTTCTTAAATGAATATAAAACTATCATTAATATCATGAGTAAGGATTATGAACTTCATAAAATCTTAGATGGTAAGGTTTTATTAGAGGATTATTACTATGAAATTAATGAGAAGGTATATTTTTTATTAGCTAGCAAAGAATATAAATTTCCTGTTTATATACTAGATAGAGAGGGTAATGCTTTATTTGAAACTTCTCCTATGCCTGATATTTATAATAACAATATAAAACATTCATGGGGTATCTTCAGAGAGATGGAAGATAATGATAATATAGTTCTATATCCAGAGAGATTCACTAATCAAATGGGGGAAGCAGTAGTTTTTTCTATGGGCAAAAAGATATTGGATGTAAATGGAAATCATATAGGTTATATAATAATAGATATAAAAAGAAATGCTATTGTAGATATTATCAACTCTATAGGGACTAGTAAACTTCTTAATGTTATGATACTTAATGAATTTCATTACATTATCACAGATGCTAATTATCCTGAAAATGAAGGACTTTTTTTAAATGGGGAATATAGGAATGCAGTGTTGGAGAATAGAAAAAAAATATATGTTGAAGAAGGAAACAGAACGCCTAATTTAATAGTAAATTATACATATGAACCTTTACGATTAACTACGGTTGCCACTGTACCACTTAACATAGTACAAAAAAACAATAGTAATATTAAGAGAAAAATACTACTTAGTTGTTTGATTTGTTTGATTTTTGCAATTCTGATTTCATTTATTGTAGCTAAATATATGGTAAGACCTATTAAGAAATTAGTTGCAAGTATGAAAAAGGTAGAAGAAGGAAATCTAACAATTCAAGTTAATCTTAATCGTAATGATGAGCTGGGAATGCTTGAAAATAGTTTTAATCACATGGTAAATAGATTAAAGGAATCTATGGATAATACAATTGATAAACAGAAACGGCTTAGAATAGCAGAAATAAAAATACTTCAAGCACAGATAAAACCACATTTCTTGTATAATACCCTAGATGCCATTAAGTGGATTGCAAAATTAAATAATGTAAAAGAAATAAGTATTATAGCAACTCAACTAGGGAGTTTACTTAGAAATAGCATAAATTGCAATAGAGAGTTCTTAACAGTAAAAGAAAATCTTAATCTCATAAATAATTATCTTGAAATACAAAAGATTAGGTACAACAATAAATTCAGTACCAAAATTAATATTGATGAAGAGATTCTTCAATATCACATACCTAAGTTAATCTTACAGCCTATTGTTGAAAATTCTATAGTTCATGGTTTTGATAATATAGATGATAAGGGTACTCTTATTATTAAAGGATATAAGAGAAAAGATATCATATATTTTATTATTATCGATAATGGTATCGGGATGAATGAAGAAGAACTGGATAGAGCAATCATTAAAAAAAGTGATGAACATGTTGGCTTATACAATGTAGATCAGAGAATCAAATTATACTATGGAGAAGATTATGGTATTAATATATTAAGTAAATTCAGAGAGGGTACAAAAGTAATTATACAAATACCAGTAAAATGTGATTATAAATAAATATTATTTAGGTAATATTGAAAGGATTGTGTTTAATGGTAAAAGTTGTAGTTGTTGAAGATGAAATACTTACTAGAAAGGGACTTGTGATTACGACACCATGGGAAGAACTCGGATGTAAAGTTGTAGGAGAAGCATCTAATGGTTCAGAAGGTATAGAAATGATTTTAAGGGTAAAACCTCATATAGTCATCACTGACGTTCGTATGCCTAAAATGGATGGAATCAATATGATAAAAGATCTAAAAAATAAGATAAAAGCAGAATACATAATCATATCAGGATATGATGAATTTAAATATGCTCAGCAGGCTATTTCATTAGGAGTTAAAGAATATCTCTTAAAACCTGTAGAGGATAATGAATTATATGATGCACTTGAAAAAATAGTCAATTCAGTTGAAAGTAAAAAAGAAGAATATGAAAAAGAATATAATGCTATAGATGAGTTTTTTGATTTTCAAGAATACCAAAACAATATTACGGAGGGTAAGAAAAGATATGTTTCAAAAGCTATTAAATGTATAAGAAATGATTATTTCAATGATATCAATATTAAAGAAGTCGCTGACAAACTATATATTACTGAGAGTTACTTAAGCAGATTATTTAAAAAAGAAACAGGGTATACATTTGTTGATTATTTAACTAGATATAGATGCAAAATGGCTATTTCACTGCTTCAAGATGAACATATAAGGATATACCAAGTGGCAGAGTTAGTAGGATTTAATGATAGTAGATATTTTAGTTCAATATTCAAGAAATATGTAGGGATAACTCCAACAAAATTAAAAGAACAATTATAAAATATGGAAAAATACTTGTTAAATGGTAAAATAAACTATAAAATATAATCGAAAAGTTAATAATATAGATAATAAAATCTATTACTCGATTAAGGAAGAAAAGCATAGTGAAAAGAAATAGTATAGAAAAAGCAATTATATTGAGTTTTATTATTATATGTCCTTTTTTTCAGGGAATGTATTTTTATCATCAAGTATATTTAGCAGGAGCTTTTTTATTAGTGGTATTAACATATTATATAATAATTAATAAGAGTATTAAATTTGAAAAGAGTATAAATAATGTTTGTATTCTCATAGGAATAATATTATATTTTGCCTCGACATTTTATGCTGTTGATAAAGGTATGGCTGTAATGGGTTTCTTGAAGGTATTGGTTGTCTATATATTTTATCTGGTCATGATGCAGACTAATATTGATAAAAGAGATTATATGAATGCAATTTCCTATTCTGGTACAATAATATCAGTAATCGCCTTATCTGCTTTTTTTATACCTTATCTTCAAGAAATGTTTGTACAGAAAGGAAGGCTTGGTTCCTTTTTTCAATATCCCAATACATTCGCTGTTTTCATTTTGATATCTATAATAATAATGATCTCAAAAGAAAAAATACAGACATATGACTATCTCGCAATTATGATAATGTGGACTTGTTTTCTATTAACTTTTAGTAGAAGCATGTATATTATTGGGATTGGTGCATTATTGATTGTTATCATCTATGACAGAAAAAAAATAAAACATCTAGTACCGTTTATATTATTAGGAACACTTTTGTGGTATATCATCATAATTAGTGTAGATATATCATACGTGTTTAACAGAATTGAAGAAACATCTATTAAGACTAGTGAATGGCTTACTAGACTGTTATATTACAAAGACAGTATATCAATCATGAAAGATCATCCATTTGGAACGGGACATCTTGGATACTATTATATACAGAGAATATATCAGACTGGAGCTAGTTATTATGTGAAATATATACATAGTAATGTTTTACAGATTGTTATGGATATAGGTATCGTTGGATTTGTACTTGTTGGTTTATATTTCATGCGAAATATATTTAATAGAAAATTATCCTTCTATAATAAACTGATTCTATTTATTATATTCGGACATGGGGCAGTGGATTTTGATTTTCAATTTCTAGTTATTGGTTTCTGCATTGTGATAATAGTCTTTATTGATAAAGATAAAATGAAAACAATAAATATTAATCGAGAATGCTCAATCTTGATTATCAGTATTTTTTTGACCAGTTATATATATATGGCTTTAAGTTCATATTATGCTTATGCAGGAGAGAATGAAAAATCTCTATACATGTATCCTTATAATACAGAGGCTAAAATTGATCTTGCGAAGTATTATAAGCAGATGAAACCAGAAAAAGCATATGAGTTAGCTGATTGGGTTATCGAAAATAATCAATATGCGATAGATGCTTACATCATTAAGAGAGATATTGATTATAAAAATTGGGAATTGGAAAAAGCATATATATCTGCAGAAAAATTAATAAACCTAAATCCATTGAGCATTACACATCTGGAAAAATATAGTACTATATTATTAGATTTAGCAAATGAAAATCTTAGTAATAACAGTAATGATGAGGCTTTGGAACAATTGGAACAAATATTTGAGATACCATATAGACTTAATAAACTTGCAAAAGAAAGGCTTACTGATTATAATGTTAAACATATACCTAGATTATATATGTCAAAAAAGCTAACAGAAATTTATGATAGTGCAAAAAAACTTTATGACAAGATTATAAATTTAACATAAACTAATCTATCATAAGATTATATCTATGTTAATAATATAATTTAACGCGAGGTGGAATTATGGATAATAATAAGAAAAAGAAGAAAACAGATATTGTGACTAAAATGACTATAATTGGAGTATTGGGACTTTTAGTTATACTTGTAGTAATACTAACTATTGCATTCAGTAGTATGAAAAAGAAACCAGACAATAAAAATAAAGGCAACCAAGATATAACTGTTGATAATAATGTTGATAATGATGGTAATAGAGATGTAGAATATGTTAGAGCATTAGGGGTTATTAAAGAAGTTGATTCGGAAAATGATCAATTGACAATATTGAATATTGAAAACAATGAATCCGTTACATTGAAAATTGATAGTGCTGTTGATATAAAAGATGAATATGGTTCATTAATGACACTTGTACAATTTAATGTAGGAGATATGATAGAAACCAAATATGACAAAAAAGAAAAGAGACCAGATTTTATTCATAAAACAGCTAAGACTTGGAAAAGAAGTAAAATCAATGAAGTTGTTGTGGATAAAGAAAAAAAGACTATTACTGTAGGTAATGATATATATAATTATACAGATGACCTAGTAACTATTTTTAATGGTAATTCTTTTGGCATGGATGATTTAGCTCCTGAAGATGAAGTTACCCTAATGGGATATAAAGACAATGTATGGACCATTATAATGGAAAAAGGGCATGGTTACATCTCACTTAATAACCATAGTAATTTCATAGGTGGAATATTAGAGATCGGTACTAACAAAACAGTAAATATAGAAGAAAATACATTAGTAGCAGTGCCTGTAGGTGTTCATGATATTCTGGTTACTAATGACCAATTAACTTATGAAACTGAAGTTATGGTAGAAAAAGATCAGAGGGTTACAATTGATGTAAAAGATGCTACGCCAAGAAAAGGTATGGTTCAATTTAGTGTTGCCCAAAAAGATATTTCATTTACCATTAATGGAGAAACTTACAGCGATTTTTCTAAACCTATTTCTTTGGATTATGGAAAATATACAATTAAGATTGTTAAAGATGGGTTTGTAGACTGGGAGAACGAATTAGTTGTCAATAAACCATTTGCAACTTTTGAAATAGATTTAGAGAAGAAACCAACTTATATTCATGTAGATAGTCCAGAAGGAGCAGATATATATATAGATGGAAATTTCATTGGTGTATTACCGATAACAACACCTATAGAACCAGGTGAACATACTATAACTCTTAGAAGAGACGGTTATTTCTCTAAGATGTATGAAATTGTTGTTAAAGATAATGGCGAAGATTCTTATCAAACTTTTCCAGAGTTAGAAAAGCTTAATACAGAATCTGACAATCCTATAGTAGTACCTAATGATGATTTTGATAATGATGAAACAGATGATGTAAGAATTGAAGAATTACCTTCTTTCGATGATAATGAAGAAGATGATTAGATAATAATATATTAACTATAATGGAGGTATATATGTGGATTATTTAAAAAATTATAATCAATGGCTAGAAAATGACTACTTTGATCAAGACACTAAAAAGGAATTATTAGATATCAAAGATGACGATGTTGAAATACAAGAAAGATTCTATAAAGAACTTGAATTCGGAACTGGAGGGCTTCGAGGTATTATAGGAGCTGGAAGTAACAGAATGAATATCTATACTGTTAGGAAAGCTACTCAAGGTTTAGCTAATTATATAAAAATAGGGGGACAAGAAGCAATTGATAAAGGTGTTGTGATTGCTTACGATTCTAGGTATATGTCTCCTGAGTTTGCAGATGAAGCAGCTCTTGTATTAAATGCCAATGGTATAAAAGCTTATGTATTTGAAAGCCTTCGACCAACACCTGAGCTATCTTTTGCAGTAAGAGAATTAAAAGCTATAGCAGGAATAGTTGTAACTGCAAGTCATAATCCAGCGGAATATAATGGATACAAAGTATATTGGGAAGATGGAGCACAGATTACATCTCCAAGAGACGTAGAAATTATAGGTGAAGTCAAAAAAGTAACAGATTATAAAGATGTTTTATCTATGGATAAAAATGAGGCTAGCAAAAGCGGATTATATAATGTCATAGGAAAAGAAATTGATGATAAATTTATAGAAGAATTGAAAAAACAAATCATCAATCCTGACGTAATCAAGAAAGCAGCCGATGATTTTAATATAGTATATACCCCTCTTCATGGAACAGGAAATAAGCCTGTTAGAAGGATATTGGATGAAATAGGATTCAAAAAAGTTTTTGTAGTCAAAGAACAGGAATTACCAGATAGCAAATTCTCTACAGTCAGCTACCCTAATCCAGAAGATATAAAGGCTTTTAAGCTTGCAATTAAGCTGGGGAAAGAAAAAAATGCTGATGTCATATTAGCAACTGATCCTGATGCTGACAGATTAGGTGTTCTTGTCAGAAAAGACGATGAATATGTTGCATTAACTGGCAATATGATAGGAGTACTATTATTGGATTATATTTTATCTCAGAAAAATGCTAATGATGTTCTTCCGAAAAATGGTGCTGTAATAGAGACAATCGTTACTACTGATATGGCAAAAACCATAGCTGATAGTTATAATATCAAACTTATAGAAGTTCTCACTGGATTCAAATACATTGGTGAAAAGATAAAAGAGTTCAAACAAGATGATTCATATGAATATTTATTTGGATTTGAAGAAAGTTACGGATGCTTAATTGGTACACATGCCAGAGATAAGGATGCAGTAGTTGCAACGATGATGGTATGTGAACTAGGGGCATATTATAAGTTGAAAGGATTAACTCTCTATGATGCATTAATGAAAATTTATGAAAAATATGGTTACTACAAAGAAACACTTGAAGCAGTTACATTAAAAGGTATTGAAGGAGTTAATAAGATTAAACATATATTAAAGGAATTAAGAACTAATCCTCCAAAAAGCATAAACAACGTAGAAATAATAGAAGCTATAGATTATCTACAAGACACAGATTTACCTAAATCAAATGTATTATATTTTAAATTAAGTGATGAATCATGGTTTTGTGTAAGACCATCCGGAACTGAACCCAAAATCAAATTTTACTTTGGTGTAAAAGACTCATCTAATGATGAGGCGGATAAGCACTTACAAGAATTTTCAGAAGGTGTAATGAAAATTATTAATGATATAATTGATTAATTAAGTTATAATTTTGATGCTATAACAATAAAATAATACAAATAGAAATTTTATGGTGAAATCATGAAAAAAATTATTTTTGTGTTATGTTTACTTATGGTATTTATATTTACTGCGTGTAGCAGTGACGTTGAAGAAGAAAATGAAGATAAAATAAGAGATTTAGAGTTTACTGTAGTAGATGAACAAGATATACCTGATGTTATAAAACAGAAGATAGAAGAATCTAAGATGGAACCATTTAAATTCAGTTTTAGTGATGGGCAGTATTTATACATAGTTGTTGGATATGGTGAGCAACCGACAGGTGGATACAGTATTCAAGTAAAAGAAGTATATGAATCAGAAGATTATGTAGTGATTTTAACTGAACTGTTAGGGCCATCAAAGGATGATACAGTAACTATGAGTCTATCTTATCCATTTATTGTTGTGAAAACAGAAGATCTATCATTACCTGTTTATTACAAGTAACATCTGTTATACAAAAATACTTATGCATATATAACGAACTTCATTTCGTATGCACAATTAACTGAAGAGATATTTTCTACTGAAATACCCATATAGTCAATTTGATTTGAGTATATGGGATATTTGAAATAGAATTAAGAATAATAAAAAATGTGGGGAAAAGAAAATTTTCCCCATTTATTTTGTCATTAGCAAGTAATATCGGTTGTCAATATCATAAAATGAAAGTAATAACAAAACTAAAGGATTGCATACATGAATAAAAATTCTAAAAGCCGCATAAAAATGAAAAAAATGGAAAAACTAATATATAGAGACTGGATTATCGCATTTATATATGCACTAGTAATTGTATTCTTTATTTCTATATTTATTTGGCCCATGAAAGTAAAAGGCAGATCTATGGAGAACACTCTTCAAGACAATGATTATATATTAGTATCAAAAGCTATAACACTCATAACGAAGTATAAATATAATGATCTGATAATATTGAATTATAATGATGATAGCATAACCAATAAGATAGTTAAGAGAATTATTGGATTAGAAGGAGACCACATACGGATAACGGATAATAAAGTTATACGTAATGGTAAAATACTTGAAGAAAATTATATAAAAGGAACTACCACAGGGGATATTGATATATTCGTACCTGAAGGGAGTGTATTTTTTTTAGGAGACAATAGAAGTATAAGTAAAGACAGCCGTATATTAGGCTGTTATGACAAAAGCAAAATTAAGGGAAAAGTGATAAGAAAATTATAGTTCTCCAAACAAAATAACATAAATTAGTAAAAAAGTCTCTTAATTCTATTGACATTTATAGTGTAATTTGATATAATTTAAAAATTTATTGACCTGCTTATAGTATTATGATATACTAGTAGTAGTTGTTAAAGATGAGGTGGTTAAAAATGATTGCAAAAGAAGATATTACCGAGGTAAGAAAGCGTGTAGATGGTTATGTCGGTAGTAAAGTGATGGTTAAAGCTAATAAGGGACGGAAAAGAATAGTCATTAAACAGGGTGTATTACAGAGCACTTATCCAAGTATTTTTGTAGTTAAAGTACAAAATGAATTACAGAATACCTATAGAACTGTTTCATATAGTTACACTGATATATTAACTAATAATGTTGAATTATCGTTATGTCAGGAATAAATTTGTTAATGATCTTTAGCTATTATATCTAACAATTAAAAAATAGTCATAAAATCCTTCCTAACCTTAATATAATAATATAGACAAAGGTTTAGGAGGGATTTTTTTGAGTTTAGAACTGGAACAAAGAAACATAGCATTAATAAAACAAAAAGGAAGCCGAGTTCTTCAAATGACAATAGATGAAGATATTAATGTGCCAGATATCAAGCCAGATATTGATAAAATTTTGCAGAGCAATTCGGTAGTAAACATTACAGGTACAGATGTTTATGATTCAAAAGTTTTAGTAAAAGGTGAATTTAATTGTAAAGTATTGTATGTACCTCTTAATGATTCAAAGCCTGTACATAATATGATGAGTCTTATACCAATAGAGGAAAGCATTAATATTGATGATGTATCCAAAAATGATAGTATTAAGACAGAGTATGTCATAGAAGAGATGAAGATTACCCCAATCAACACAAGAAAAATCAATGTAAAATCAATTGTACAAGTAAAACTTATGGTGGATGAGAAAAAAGAAATGTATGTTCCAATGGATATATCTGGAGCTTGTGACATACAAAGCAAATATGATGACATAACAATATGTAAACTTCATACATCCAAAAAAGAAACATATAAAATAAAAGATGAATTAGCAATTCCAAGCAGCAAGCCAAATATTATGGAAATCCTGTGGTATGACAGAAGTATCAAGAATAAAGAATTCAGAATAATGGATGATAAAATCAATATTAAAGGGGTTATAGCATTAGATACTCTATATCTAGGAGAGTCGGGAGAAAACAATCTAGAATTTGTTGAGCATGAAATACCATATAACGGTGTTATAGAGTGTAATGGTGTCAACGAAGATATGTATTATGATGTTGACATTAAAATCGTAGACGACAAGATTCAGATAAGGCCTGATCTAGACGGAGAAGAAAGAGTATTCTCAGTAGATATCATGACACAACTGGATATCAAAGTTTATTCAGAGGAGAAAGACAGTATTCTTGCTGATGTATACTCATTATCAAAAGATATCGATCTAGAGAAAGAATCAGTTGAATATGAGACACTATTATGCAAGAACCAAAGTCAGTGCAAAATAAAAGAAACCATAGAAATAGATAGCAACGAACCAGATATAATGCAGATATATTATGCAACTGGAGATGTCAATATCGATAATATTGATACATTTGAAGATAAAGTAGAAGTAGAAGGTGTAGTGTTCAGCAAAATAATGTATGTTGCAGCTGATGATAATAACCCTATTAACGTCTATAACGCGGTTTTACCATTTAATCAGGTAATTGATACAGAAGGCATTAAAAAAGACAGCAGGATGTCAATTAGGCCGTCTGTGAACTATATTAACTGTAGCATGTTAGGTGAAAAAGAACTAGAAGTAAAATGTGCAGTTTCACTTGACACATTAGTATTCCATAAGAATGAACTGAATGTGATCAATAACATCACTGAAAATGAACTAGACATCAAGAGGATTCAGAATACACCTAGTGTTGTGGGATATATAGTAAAAGATAATGAAACATTATGGGATATAGCAAAAACATATTCTACTAAAGTAGAGGATATTAGAGCTGTAAATAATTTAGATGTTACAGATGTAAAAAGAGGGGATAAATTAATTATAGTCAAAAATATTGAAAGTCTCGAAATTTAGAACGCATGAGCGTTCTTTTTTTTTGTTAAACAATAAAGTTCTCTTTCTATTTTTTTAGAAATCTTTTATGAAGAGTAGCCTTTTACTTAATCAGATGTAATAGTAGGTTAGTAGTCACTTTTTATTTTTTCTTGATTTATAAATATACATTGTATATAATATTAAGTATACAAGGTACAATATAGATAATTAAGCTTATAGATTAAAAAGCTGAAAGGGTTATTATGTATAGAATTAATATAAGAGCTAGAGCGAAAATCAATATATCACTTGATGTTATAGGTAAGAGACAAGATGGTTATCATGAAGTAAAGATGATTATGCAGACTATCAATCTATATGACAAAATAAATATGAAAAAAATTAGAAAAGATGAGATAAAGATTCAAACTAACTTAGCTTTTTTACCTGTTGATGATAGAAATCTAGTATATAAAGTTGTTAAACATCTAAAAGAAAAATATAGCATAAAAACTGGAGTTTTTATTGATTTATATAAAGTTATTCCAGTAGCCGCTGGTTTGGCTGGAGGAAGTAGTGATGCAGCTGCTACATTAGTTGGAATGAACAGACTTTTTAATCTTCGTATGACTATGAATGAAATGATGGAAATTGGTACTATGTTTGGTGCAGATATTCCTTACTGTTTGCTTAGGGGAACAGCACTTAGTGAAGGAATTGGAGAAAAATTGACACCTCTGAAGCGTTTTCCTAATGCATATGTTGTTATAGCAAAGCCTAATATTAATGTATCAACGGGATATGTTTATAGTAATCTTGATTTAAATGATATAGATGCTAGACCTGATACAGATGAAATAATTAATGGAATCAATAAAGGTGATTTACATCATATTTGTCTAAACATGGGTAATATCCTAGAAACGGTCACTACTAAAAAATATCCTATAATTAATGAAATAAAAAGGTGTATGATGGAAAATGGAGCGATAGGTTCGTTGATGACTGGGAGTGGACCATCAGTTTTTGGTATATTTGATGATAAGCGCAAGGCATATAACCTTGCCCATAAGTTAAAAGTAAACAATATTGCTAAATTCGTTTATACCACTACAATATTCAATAGTTAAATATATTAAAAGAAAGGATGTACAGGCAATGGGTGATAAATTGAAAGTCAATTTAAATGAATATCTGCCACTTAGAGACGTAGTCTTTAATACATTAAGAGAAGCCATTCTTAAGGGAGAACTTGTAGCTGGTGAAAGATTGATGGAAAAACAACTTGCTGAAAGAATGGGCGTTAGTAGAACACCAATAAGAGAGGCAATAAGAAAACTTGAACTTGAAGGTCTAGTAGTGATGATACCTAGAAAAGGTGCAGAAGTTGCTAGAATTACACATAAAGATATTAAGGATGTATTAGAGGTAAGAGCAGCACTTGAAGAACTTGCAGTTAAGATAGCTTGTGACAAAATGTCCGAAGAATCTCTTGTCAATCTTAAGAAAACAAGTCAAAAATTCCAAAATGCGTGTCAAGACCATGATATAGAACAGATCATAAAGAAAGATGTTGAATTCCATGATATAATATTCAATTCAACTGAAAATGATAAATTGATATTAATAATAAATAATCTGAGAGAGCAGATATATCGTTATAGAGTTGAATATATCAAAAAAGTTACTGATTTCAATATATTGGTCAAAGAACATGATATGATAGTTAAATCAATAGAAGCTAGAAATGTTGAAGAAGCAAGAAGTATTGCTTTGCAGCATATTGTCAATCAGGAGATAGCTGTTATTGAGATATTTGATAAGAAGAACAAATAATTATATAATTAATAAAAGATGAAAGATATTGGAGATGCCAATATCTTTTTTTTGTTAAAAAAAGTGCTACTTTCTTTTTTCTTTGAAATCTTTAATGAGGTGCTTTGTTAATAAATGTAGGTTTTCTATGAAATTGTGGGGATAAGATTATTTATTTTGGTTTTGAGACAAATAGTTGAAAAGTTTTGATATAAGTTGAATAAAAATATAGGTAAATACAAAAAATGTAAAAAAAGGAAGGTAATCTTTATGATGAATATATTAGATAAATTTGGGAGTATATTTTCCGCCAAATTTATAGTTCTATTATTGTTTGTTGGGTTAGTCCTGCTTTTATGGGACAGAAAAGTTTTATATAGGAAGAAGAGAAAAAAGGAGCATACAGTTAGTATTGTACTAGGTATAGTTTATGTTTCTGCATCGGTTGTATTATTTGTAGTAGGTAGATTTATTAATTGAAGTTAGGTGAATTGAAATGAGATTAAAAAAAGTAGCAGCTAAATATGATGAGAGAAGTAATAAAGTATTAGTACCGTTTTCGGATTCATTGGATACTAATATTAGAAATTTTGAGGAATTATTTACTGATTGTGGTGATTTGGTAAAGAGAAAATTCCCTATTGGGAAGAATAAGGATGTATGGGCATATATTGCCTATATCGATGTTATGACTGATAGAAGAGTTATAGAGGAATCTGTTCTTGAACAGTTGTTAGTACAAGTTAGAGGTGTTGGAAAATCTCTTCCAGATACAGATGAAGATAAGTTTTCTTTCATTAAGGATGGTGGATTTGCAACAGCTGATCTAAAAGATGTTAATACGATGGATGATGCAGTATTAGCCGTGCTTTCGGGAGATACTGTAATTTTTATTGATGGTTATGAAAAGTGTATAGTAGTTTCAACGAAAGGTTTTCCTAACAGGGGTGTACAACAACCTGATACAGAAAACGTAATAAGAGGGTCAAAGGAAGGTTTTACTGAAGCATTCAGAATAAATACTGTGCTTATAAGAAGAAGGATAAGAGACAGCAAGTTAAAAGTAAAGCAGATTCAGTTAGGGACAAGAACAAGAACTGACGTAGCTCTTATGTATCTTGATGATCTTGTAAGACCTCAAGTGTTAAAAGAAATAGAAGAAAGACTTAGTTATTTTAAGATCGATAGTGTTTTGGAAAGTGGTACTTTAGAACAATTAATTGAGACTAATTGGTATTCTCCATTTCCTCAAACCCAAGTTACTCAAAGACCAGATAAAGTTGCTTCTGCTATATTGGAAGGAAGGGTTGCAATAGTAGTTGATAATACTCCTTTTGTATTACTTCTACCAACAACCATGAATTGCTTTTTTCAGTCATCAGAGGATTATTACCAACGATGGTATGTAATGAGTTTTGTCAGAGTATTAAGATACTGTGCAGCTTTTTTGTCTTTTGCCATACCTGGATTCTATTTGGCATTAACGACTTTTCATCCTGCCATGATACCTACATCGTTAACATTTTCCATTGCAGCAGCAAGGGAAGGGGTGCCGTTTCCAGCTCTTATAGAGGTGCTCATTATGGAACTCGCTTTTGAGTTGTTAAGAGAAGCAGGTGTAAGGCTTCCTACGCCTATAGGAAACACTATTGGGATTGTAGGAGGACTCATTATAGGACAGGCGGTAGTAGAAGCCAATTTAGTAAGCCCTATTATAGTCATTATTGTAGCATTAACGGCTATATCATCTTTTGCTATTCCAAGTTATTCTCTTACCTCAGCGTTTAGAATAATTAAATATTTAATAATATTTTTATCAGCTTTTTTAGGTTTCTTGGGGTTTTGGTTAGGTATTTTAATCATATTGACTCATCTTGTTTCACTTAAGAGCATTGATATTCCTTATTTATCACCTTTTACAGCAAGAGAAGTCAATAATGAAGATTTACAGGATTCACTTATAAGGATGCCGATATTCGTTAACAAATTAAGACCGGTATTTGCTAGAAGAGGTAGCAAAGTTAGATTAGATATAGATGAAAAAGGAGAAAAAAATGTTTTCACAAAACAATAAAATTTCAATGAGACAGGTTGAGATACTAATAATTCTCAACATGTTCAGTAATACGAGTTTGATTCTTCCTAGAATTGCATCAGAAATAGCAGGAGGTGATGGACATTTTATTGTTTTAGGAGGAGCTATAATTTCATTAATATATGTTTTTGTTATAACTTCGCTAGTAAAAAGGTTTCCTAATCAAAATATAGTAGAATACACTGAACTGATATTCAATAAACCGATTGCCATTATAATAGGTATAGTTTTTATGTTGAAATTTATTATTCTGGCAGGCTTGGAGATAAGAGTTTTTGGTGAATTAGTTAAACAGGCATTACTTAGAAATACTCCTATAGAGATTATTGTCATTGCCATGCTTCTAGTTGTAGTTTATCTAACCAGAAAAGGTTATGAGGCAAGAGCTAGAATGGCAGAACTTTTGATATTTGTCATATTGATTCCATTGATACTAATATTTTTCTTTGCGATTCCTGATATAGAGTTATACAATATTTCACCTATTTTTTCAATTTCAGGTAAAAAATTTATGTATGGTAGTATAATAATGTCATTTGCTTATTCTGGTTTAGAACTTTTACTATTATCCACACCTTTTGTATTAAAACCTAATAAATTACCGAAGATAGCTCTAAAAAGCGTTATTTTTGTTGGTATACTAAATGCACTTATATGCGTTTTGACTATTGGTTCATTTGGACCTGTTGAGACTTCCAGACAAATATGGCCTGTTATGTCTATAATGCAGACTATACATTTACCAGGTGCTCTAATTCAAAGACAGGATGCCCTTATGGTTAGTTTTTGGATCATGACGGTTTTTTTACTAATTAACGCTTATCTATTCTTTTCGACTTTACTTCTTAAAAAAGTGACTAAACTAAAAGAGCAGAATTTTTTGATTCTACCATTGATACCTATCGTCTATCTTATATCATTGATGCCCGATAATATAGTTGAGACCTATGACTGGTTAAGTATAATGACACGTTATGTCAGTATATTATTTCTATTGCCTATACCCTTGATTCTATTAATCGTAGCCAAAATAAGGGGACTTGGAATTAAAAATAATAAAAGTACTACTGTGAAAAGTAATAAATAGTGAAAGGGCTGATGACTGAATGAAAATTAAAGTAATAGTAATATTTATTATATGTTCCATGTTCCTCACTGGATGCTGGGATAAGGTTGAACTCAATGATAGAGCATATGTTATAAGCCTTGCACTAGATGATATAGGAGACTTATTAGAAGTAACATATACAATACCTAATTTACCTGTTATTACAGCGCAAAGTGGAGGAGAAGCTACCAAATTCATTAAAGTCACTAAAGCTGAGACATTAGCTCAAGCCAATAGAGATTTCGGTAAGAAATCAAATCTTAGAATTAATTTTGACCATACGAAAGTAATAATCTTCGGAGCAGATTTCTTACAGAATACTGATAACCTGAAAAAAGTATTAGACCATTTTGATAGAAATCCAGAGTATTCTAAGTCTTTGCTATTACTAGCTACGAAAGAAACAGGCAAGAAATTACTTCAAGCGGTTCCTAATGGAGAAGAAACAACAGGCATATATCTATCACAAGTTTTTATTAATAACAGTTTAGAAACCGTTAGTGCCAAGACAATAGAACTTGGTGACTTCATTTCCAGAATGTACAGCACAGAAGGCAACGGTGTTATGCCTAATATAATTTTTGAAGATAATGAAGTCGTTGTTGATGGACTAGCAGTTCTTAGAGAGTATCAGTTGAAAGGCTGGCTAGAAGACCAGTACATGACACCATACAGTTGGGTTCTAGGTAAGGGAAAAGAGACTATTGCACTGGTAGACATGCAAGGTGTATTGGTTCCATATGAAATAAGCGATCTTACATCTAAGATGAAATTTGATATGCAGGATGGATTGTTAAAGATAAAAATAGAAATCATCTGTGAAGGAGATATAGCTGAATATATTTTTGAAGATAAAGATAGATTATTCAATACTGATTATATAAAAAATATAGAAAAAGAAATCGCTCTAAGTATGGAAGAGGATATTGATGAACTTATAGATATCATTCAAGATGAATTTGGCGTTGATATTATAAATGCATACAATAAAGTTAAGACCAGCAATAGAAAAGTCTGGGAATTAACTCATTCCAATTGGGAAGATTATTTTAGAGCGGCATCTATTGAAGTGGAGAGTAAAGTGAGTATAAGAAGAGTAGGACTTTCAAAATAGAATTTTTATTAATTTTTCTGAATTTTTATAATTGTCTTAGGCCAGGATGAAAATGTATAGAAAAATTTATGCTGGTAATACTAGTAATATAAAGTTGTAAATTATGAAAAGGTGGGGAAATAATGATGAAGGTGAAATTGATGAAAATATTACAGAAAAGGCAAATATTAAAAACTTATATTTTATCTATTCTATTAGTGATATTAATGGTAGTAGCTATAGGATATGATTATAGTAAAAATGCTACAAATGCTGCTGTAATAGAGGGGATTTCAGATAGTTTGATACGTTTTCATGTCATTGCTAATAGTGATAGCGAACAGGATCAACAATTGAAACTGAAAGTTAGAGATGAGATTCTTGAAAGTATGAATACAATTTTAAAAGACTCTAAAGATATTGAAGAAACCAGAAAACTGATATATGAAAACATGGATGACATCAAAACAATATCAGAGAAGGTTATTGAGAAATATAATTATGATTATAAAATAGATGTTAAACTTAAGATGGAACAATTTCCGTTAAAAACTTATGGAGATATAATATTACCACCAGGAGAGTACGAAGCATTGATCGTAGAAATCGGAGAAGCAAAAGGAAAGAATTGGTGGTGTGTGATGTTTCCTCCATTGTGTTTTGTAGATGTTACTCATGGAGTAGTTCCTGAAGAAACAAAAGAAACATTAAAAAATATTTTAACAGATGAAGAATATGATTCAATAGTAATGACTGACTCACAAGAAAGCATGCCTATAAAGATTAAATTCAAATTTCTAGAATGGTTTAATTTTAATAAGAAAGATAAAAAGCAAAATAACAATAGTAATAAAGTATTTGTTGATAAGTAGATATGTGCCAATCGTGAATAAGCGGTTGGCATTATTTTGTTATTTGCAAGTAATCTTAAAATACCTATTGAATAAAAATACAATAAGATATAAAATATAACAGATAAGTACTTTTATCATATTATAAGAGAATAATTAATATATTTAATAATACATGAGTTTGTACATTTATCCATTAAGGATAAATCTTGAAATCTTGAATAACTTATTTCAAGAAAATTGAAAAATTGGGAGGATTATAAAATGAATAAGAAAAATATAGTCGTTTTATTCGGTGGACAATCGTCAGAACATGAAATATCGTGTATATCTGCAGCTACCATAATGAAGAATATTGATGAAGATAAATATAATATATATCCTGTAGGGATAACCAAAGAAGGTAATTGGAGATTATACAATGGTAAAACAGAAGACTTATCAAAAGATAAATGGGTAAAGGATTCGGTTAAAGCAATTATTAGCCCGGATGCCACGGACAAGGCATTGATAATTTTTAAAGATAAAGGTATAGAAAAATTAGATGTACATATTGTTTTCCCCGCACTTCATGGATTATATGGTGAAGACGGGAGTGTTCAAGGTCTCCTTGAATTAGCAGGTATTCCGTATGTAGGTTGTGGTATCCTTGCTTCTAGCGTATCAATGGATAAGCTTTTCACAAAAGTAATTGTTGATAGACTGGGCATCAGACAAGCAAAATATGTTTCGGTATATAAAAAAGAAATGGATGAAATTAAAGAAGTTGTGGCTAAGATAGAAAGTCAATTGGATTATCCTGTTTTTGTAAAACCTTCTAATGCAGGTTCATCTAAAGGTATTACCAAGGCTCATAATAGAGGAGAATTGTTTGATGGTCTTGAACTTGCAATTAAGCATGATTCAAAATTATTAATAGAAGAAACTATTATAGGTAGAGAAATAGAATGTGCGATACTTGGTAATCATCATCCAAGAACATCTAATGTTGGTGAAATAATATCAGCAGCTGAATTCTATGATTATGATTCAAAATATAATGATAAAGGTTCTAAAACTATTATAAATCCAGATTTACCAAGGCCTATAGTTAAAAAAATCAGAGAATATGCATCAGATATATTCAGTGCAGTGGATGGGAGAGGTTTGGCAAGAGCAGATTTCTTTATTGAAGAGAAATCGGGAGAAGTAGTATTTAATGAAATCAATACTTTACCAGGTTTTACAAGCATTAGTATGTATCCAATGCTCTGGGAAGATAAAGGAATGTCAAACAAAGAATTGGTTAATAGACTTATAGAATTTGCGTATAACAAATAAAATTCTCATTGAGGTGAATCAAGGTGACAAAAGATGTAATTGTTAAAGTAAAAGGTGTTCAAACGGATATGTTTGAAACAGATGAAATAGAATTAGTAACTACAGGTAAATATGTAGATAAAAACAATAAGGTCTATATAACATATGTAGATTCTACAATTGATGGTGACAAAGAAACAAAAACTACAGTAAAGCTAGAAGAAAATCAAATATCCATATTAAGATTTGGAGCAGTCAATTCTCATATGGTATTTGAAAAAGATAAGACACATATTACACATTATGAAACACCTTATGGTGTATTCGAAATAAATACTTATACGAAGAAAATTAATGTGGAGACTGGTAATGATTATATGGAAATCAATGTAGCATACGATTTAAGTATCAATCATATGTCTATGGGTGTAAATACTTTTACTATATCTATTAATAGTGCTAAATCAGATAGAGTGATATTGATGGATGATAAAAGTGTAGAAGTACAGAATGAAGAACTTAGTTAAGGAGGAACAGCATTAATGAAAATAAGAAAGGCGATTATTCCAGCAGCTGGGCTTGGGACTAGATTTCTACCAGCTACAAAGGCTCAGCCAAAAGAAATGTTACCTATTGTAGACAAACCAACTATTCAATATATTGTTGAAGAAGCGGTCCAATCAGGTGTAGAAGATATTATTATTGTAACTGGACGAAATAAAAGATCCATAGAAGATCATTTCGACAAATCAATAGAACTTGAATTGGAACTGGAAAAGAAGGGGAAAGATGAGCTTTTACAAATAGCAAGAAGTGTTTCTGAGATAGCTAATATTCATTATATTAGACAAAAAGAACCAAGAGGTCTTGGTCATGCAATATTAACTGCCAAACATTTTATTGGAAATGAACCATTTGCTGTTTTATTAGGTGATGATGTAATAGTATCCAAGAAACCATGTCTACAGCAGATGATGGATGTTTACAATGAATATAGGACATCTATCTTAGGAGTACAAAAAGTTCCTGAAGATGATGTATCCAAATATGGTATCATCGATGCAAAACACATCGAAGATAGAATCTACAAAATAAAGGATCTCGTAGAAAAGCCAAAAACCGAAAAAGCACCATCAAATATAGCTATTCTTGGTAGATACATAATAACTCCAAGTATATTCAAATATCTAGAAACGCAAGAAGCAGGAGCTGGAGGAGAAATTCAATTAACAGATTCTCTCAAGAGGTTAGCAAAAGATGAAGCTATCTATGCATATAATTTTATTGGAAAAAGATATGATGTAGGTAATATAATGGGATTCTTACAAGCTACAGTAGAATCAGCTTTACGAAGAGATGAATTAAGAGATGACTTTTTGGCATATCTAAAAGAAACAGTTAATAATGTTGAAGATATCATAAAAGTTGATTAATAATGGAGACTAGCTAGATAAATCTGGCTAGTTTTTTATTTTAGGTTGTAGAGTTGTATCAATAAACATTTCTGTTTTAATTCCTTTTGTTCTCTTACAATGACACAATAGATAGCAAGTGATAAATAGTTAGTTTTACGAAGACCGGTCGTCGGAGTAAGGCGAAGTAAAACTAACTATTTATCACTACGCACACTCATGTGAGTTATTATAAAAAAAACAATCTTTTCTATCCATTTTTTTGCTATCCTCATAAAATAATATTTGTAAATCCCCTTCAACACTAATTTAAATTAATGTAAAAACCTGACGAAGTTACTTTAGTTATGTAATAAAAACTCATAATTAAGAAATTTGTAAAATGTTATGTATGTATTGACAAGATTTTGTAAGATTGGGTATAATTTATCTATATAATATTATCTGTAAATTTAAAATATATAAGCTATACTAAATATTTGATGCTAATAAAGCTAATTATTTTAATGTTTTAGCTTTATTAGTTTAAACGTATTGATATATTTGGGTTTTATAAATCGTAAATTTTATATATACAGATAACTAAAGTTAACTAATATTTGGAGGATTGAGGGATGAAATTTAATATAGCTATATGTGACGACGAGGTATTACAAGTAGATATAGTAGAAAAATTAATTTTAGAGACAGTACAACAAATAAATAAAACAGTTAATATACTCAAATTTTTCTCAGGTGAGGATTTAGTCAAATATTGTAAAACAGATGATAAACTACATATTATATTTCTTGATATGGAAATGGACGGTATTGATGGTATAGAATGTGCCAAAAAAATTAGAGAGAAGAATGAAAACGTAATAATAATATTCGTAACAGGATATAAAGAGTATGTATTTGATGTTTTTGAAATAAATACTTTTAGATATCTACTTAAACCCGTTAAAAAAGACCAATTCCAAAAAGCATTAATAGCTGCTATAAAATCCATTAAACATCGTAAAGCTCCAAAAAAACAAAATGAAGTTCTAGTCATAAACAAAAACAAAGAAAAAATAATTATAGCTTATAACAGTATAAATTATTTTGAGAAATACAAGAACAAGGTTATGGTTAATTGTGATAAGCAAAATATAGAATTCTATGGGACATTTAATGAACTTAATACACTCCTTGATATTAATAAATTCATAAGAGTACATCAAGGTTATATCGCTAATATTGACAAGATTGAAGTAATTACATCTAAGGAAGTCTACATGAAAAATGGACAAAAACTTCCTGTAAGCAGAAGAAATGCAAAAGAAGTAAAAGAGGTTTTTCTAAGTTATAAGAGGGTGAAATCATGATATGGCATGTAATTGATTTTTTTGTCGATATAGTGGAAGCTTTGATTATCATCAAGTATTGTAGCTCTGTATATAAGAAAAGGTATGACAATAATATATGTTATTATATCGGAGGAATCAGTATTGCAATAGTTATTTTTATCTTTAATTATTTCTCTCAAGGTACTGAAAACTCTACATTCAGAGGTTCATTTGCTACTATGATTATAATTATGTTTATAGTAGTTATGATCTTATATGACGATAAAATAACTAAATTATTATTAGGCTACATAGGACTGTTAATATTGATTGTAGCTATAGAAGGGGTTATACTATCACTTCTAAGTTTCATATTTGGTGAATCTCCAGCAGTCTTTGCAAAAAGCAATATATTAAGGGTATTAGGAATGGTATCATCTAAATTGATAACTTTTTTTATAGTTGTCCTTTTTGCCTGTAATGAAAATAAATTTGGGCTGAGGATCATTAAGAAAAGTTTATTGATGGAAATAATACTGTTGTTTATTCTAAATATCGGAATAATGGCTTGTATAGTACCTATATATCGAAATCTAATATATAAAAATAGTAAGGATGGCATTATTGCTGGAATCGTTATTCTAGGGCTAGGTATTATAAATATTGTTTCATTATTGATATATGATAAATTAATAATACAATCAAAAAAAGATCTTGAACTACAATTGAAACTTCAACAATATGAAATACAATCTAAATATTATGATGAAATCAATGATGCAACAATGAAATTAAAGAGTTTGAGACATGATATGTCTAACCATCTCGGGAATATAAAAGGGCTAGTGGTCTACAAAGAATATGCTAAGTTGGAAGAATATCTCAATAAATTATTATCGGAGATAGACGAAGTGGATAAAATAATAATAACCAATTATCCTGCAATATCAGCATTACTCAATAGAAAATATGTACAAGCTGAAAAAAATAATATTAATTTTACGATGAATGTGAGTAGTATAAAAGATATTACAATTGATGTGGTTGATATTTGTATCATTCTAGGGAATCTTATAGATAATGCTATTGAAGCCAATTTGAAAGTGGAAGAAAAGAATAGATATATTAAGATTGATATAAGTAATGCCAATAATTATATAGTTATTGATTGCGTAAATAGTATCATTAACAATAAAATCATTGACTTGAATACAACAAAAGCAGATAAGAATATACATGGAATAGGTTTGAAAAATGTAAGAAATATTGTAGAAAAACATTATGGTGATATACAGATAATGAGGATCAAAGATTATTTTAGTATCAATATAATGTTGTATAATGGAAAATTAAGCTAGATTAAAGTATTGATTAAGTAATAAAATATTACAAAACATGAAATATTATTATAATATTCTTATTAATATATAAAATAGTGACCGATTATCATTAGATAACTACCAAAAGTCATTTAAGCATTGATTTGTATTTGAATTAGTGTAAAATTAAAAATGTGAGAGGGGGATATTTGTGATATATGAATTTTCAAATAAAATATCTAGCAAATTAATTGATAAAAAAGTAATTAAGGAAGAAGATAAAGAAATATATACATATGGATTTGAAATTGTAATATCATCACTTTTAATCCTAATAGGGATGGTTGGTTTAGGAATTTTACTTCACCAGTTATTGAAAGTAATTGTTTTTATATTATTTTTCTGCTCTTTAAGAATACAGGCTGGAGGATATCATGCTAAATCACATCTAAAATGTTTTATTTATTTTTTATTATCTTGTTTTTTTGCTATACTAATTTCATATCTATTGTTAGATTATGAAAGAAATTTATTAATAATTATTTTAGTACTTATAGAATCCTGTATTATAATTCTTACTTATGCTCCTGTTGATACTATTAATAAACCGTTATGTGACTCTGAGAAAATTACTTACAAGAAAAAAAGTATGATTACAGTTATTATTCAATCACTGATTATTTTTACTTTAAGTATATTTTTCAACTCTTTGCAATCGTATTATATGGTAGCTGCTATTGCAGTCTTTATGGAATCGATAACAGTTTTACCAATAATAAATAAAAGGGAAAGCGAGGTCAAGATATGTTAACAGCGATCAACAAGAAAGTCAGTACAAGTTTATTAGGTTTAGTAGGTTTAATAGGTATTGCAGTAGCTTCACTTTCTGTTCAAACAGCATGCATATGGTTCTTTAATCAACCAAAAGTTCCTGAAAAACTAAGAAAAAATGATTAATTTTTTAAACAAGGGCTTTCATGTTTTACAATTGTGAAGATTAATAAAGTGATATCTATCCCTTAGCAGGTATTATATATTAATACTTACTTATTTGGACAAGCATGGAAGTCTACTGCCTTTTAAAATTAATATATGGATTATACGTCCATATTTTTTTTTGTCTTTTTGTTAAAACATATATCATTTAGTGGAATATTTAGGTATAATAATAGTATTCTAGGTATTAAAAAAGTTTTATTCATTTAATAGGGGTTGATTTCGTGAATAACATACTTATTGTTGAAGATAGTGACACTACAAGAGAAAATCTAGAATACGTGCTAAAGACGAATTTCAAAGATTTGAGGATATACAAAGCAAGTACTGGTAAAATAGCAATAAAATTATTAAAACAAATTAAAATGGATCTTTTTTTCTTGGATATTCAATTACCAGACATTAATGGTTTGAAAATAGCTGAGATCATCCGCTCAATGGAACAATACGAATTATCCTATATTATATTCATAACTACACATCTAATGTACTTACCAAAAGCAGTACAAGAATACCACTGTTATGATTTTATTGAGAAACCTTTTACTAAAAGTAAGATAATCGATGTGACTAATAGATTATTAAAAGGAATCAACAAGACTAACGAAAAGGAATCTGACAAGAAGTACATAACAATCAAGCTAAAATATGTTATACATAAAGTTTTAGTAAACGATATATTTTATGTAGAGTCTTATAGGAGAAAGCTATATTTACATACTAAGCTAGGCAAAATAGTAATACCTAATATGACATTTAAACAAATGTTAGAAATGATAGACAAAACAGGGGTTGACTATTTTGTTAGAACACATAGAAGCTATGTAGTGAATATTAATCATATAAGAAGTATTAAAAAACATAATAAAAAGGCTTGGGATATTTATTTTTGTGATTATGATGAAGTAGCTCTTATTGGAGAGAAATATAGTGAAAGTGTAATTAAGAGGATTGAGGGGGTGAAGTGAGGATGGAATTTGCTTGTTTTATAATCATGAATCTATTGGAAATTTATAGTTTTATATTGATACTTAGTAAAGTGGATAAGAGGATTTTTTTAAAAGGATGGATATATAAATTAATTGTAGTAATATTACATGTTACAATTGTTTCTATTTGTTTATTTTTGAATATCCCGTTTAAAGAGTTAGTAGTTGGTATTTTAATTATAGGATTGTTTAAATTCATTACCAATATATCATTTAAATTATTAATATTTGAATGTACAATATCAGCTATATGTATATTAATTATACAACTTAGTACTGTTTTTTTATTTCAATTACTAGGTATAATTAATAATAGTGATTTACTAGCAATATCTTGTAACATTTTTTTGCTATTTGTTTCAATAGTTGTTTATAAGTATATTCCTATAAATGAAATAATACCTTTATATAATAGATTTAAGTCAATAATTCAGTGGTTAGTACTTTTGATAACATTACCCATAGGTATATATTTCATATCATGGAGGATAGACTTCTTATATAGTTTAAATTATGTTTCGCTTATTGTTATTGGAATAATAACTTGGACATTAATAGTCGCTATTGTATTTAAACAATTGTTACAGTTGAAACAAAGACAAAAAGCTAATGAAATTTATAAAGAATATAATCCTATATTGGAAAATTTACTTAGTGATGTTAGAGCAAAGCAACATGATATAAAGAATCAGCTTAATGCAATATATGGGATAGCAGAAAAGAGTCAAGATCAAGAATTACTTAATTATTTAGATTCTATTATAGAAGGATATCAATTCCATTCAGACGATATTTTATTAAATACTGGAAATAATGCAATTAGTGCTATACTATACAGTAAAAAAATTAAGGCAAAAAAAAATAATGTGAAGTTAGATTATAATTGTTATACATCTTTTCCACAATATCCAGTAGAAGATTATGAGTTTGTAGATATCATTGGTAACCTTCTGGATAATGCTATTGAATCGGCAATAAAGTATAAAAGCGCTCCAAAGAAAGAAGTACAGGTAAACTTGTTTAATGAAGACAATAATACAGTAATAGAAGTGAAAAATACTAGTCCACCAGTTAAATTTGAAACGCTGAATAAGATTTTTGAAAAAGGATATTCTACCAAAGGCAAAAACAGAGGTTTTGGATTATACAATGTAAGTAAGATAGTTAAATCTTACAATGGAAATATTCAGATTTCCTATGAAGAAGAACAAATATGCTTTAAAATATTATTTGGTAATTGAATTATCTTTGTAAACATTTTGGACAAGGAACTTCTCCGAATAAGAAAAAACTTGCTCGATTTATAGGAAATAAAGATAAGAACATAAAAAAGCTAGCTATTGAATATAAAGCACAATTAGATTTTTTGAATTTTTTCATTTGTTACACCTCCTTGTTAATTATGATAAGTATTATTACATAACCTCATTGCCTTAATATAATTTTCTGATTATGATTAATTACTTTAGTAAACATTTTGGACAAGGAACTCCTCGGAATAATTAGAAATTAACTTTGTTTATAGGACACCAAGATAGTAACATTATGGAACTAACTAGTATGTACAATAAGTGATTTGGCTTTTTTGAATTTTTCACTTGCGATACATGCTCCTATCAATAATTGTGTTGCTTGAAGTATGATTGTCCATAACCCGATTGCCTTTAACAAAGGACTTATATTTATTAATAATAAAATTATATATATAGCTACAGTAAATAATGTAGCCAAGTATTTATATTTTTTCTTTATCTGTTTATCAGATATTGGTCTGTATTTTGAGGGCATGGGTGAACATAATAACATTATCAACGAGCTAATGGGAAGGAAAGCTATATAAATTGAGGGATTGTATATATAGCTCAAACTTGGTAAACTTGGTAAAATAGCAACATTTAGGACGAAAAATCCAAATGTAAATAAAAAACATCCCATAAAGCTGTTGAAGTGGAGTCCTCCACTATATGGCCTGATCAACATAAGAACAACCAAAGCAAATAGGAATTCGTTAAGCTTTCCTATAAAGCCAAAGAATAACATTAGAATTACTATTTTTGCTAATTCACTGTACAAAGCATATATACCATATCTCATAATTCTTATGTTTTTATGAGGTATGTCAGTATTTTTATACAGATTGTAAGTTAGTACATTAACTGGCCTATCAATTAACATTACATTCACCCTTTGTATTGATATGCATATACTTTAACATGGAACAAATCAATTAACTATAAATTAGGTGCTAATGATACTTCTATATACATCAAAAGGTGCATGTAGTATTTTTGTTACATCAAAACCCTGTTTCATACAATTAGAATTTATTGACATTTGTATATAATTGGGTATTACTTTATAGAAAAAAATTAATGTATGTGTTATAATTTTTCTAGAACATTAGAAGGAGGATAAATAATGTCAGATTTTAATAATTCAGACCAGAATCAAGAAGCAAAATATAAAGGTTTTGCTGTAGCTTCTATGGTTTGTGGAATTGTCGGTATTGTATTTTTCTGTGTATGGTACATATCTATTATTTTAGCGATATTAGCTATTATTTTTGGTGCTATAGTAATTAATGACAACAAGAAAAAACAAACTAATACAGGAAAAGGTATGGCTATTGCTGGACTTGTACTTGGTATAATAACTGTTGGTTTAGCGATATTATGTATTGCTGGAGCTCTTACTTTTATGTCGTCACTTGAAAGTTATATGTAATAATAAATGGCTATTTGTCTTTAATATTATTGTGATTGCTGCATTGGCTCTAATTATACTCATATCTGCTTTTGCTTATATTGAAGATGATGAAGTACATTTAACTGATAATATTCTTATAGGCAAATGTGCTATAAAAGAAATGACAGGACATGACTGTCCCTCTTGCGGTTTGACTAGAAGTTTCGTGTCAATAAGTAATGGAAAGATTATAGATGCTGTGAATTATAATGTTGCAGGACTACTACTATATATACTGGTTTTTAGTCAAATCATTAACAGCAGTATATTCTTAATTAAAAAAAGATATAATGGATACGTAAGTAGATTTAACATGGTGTTTAGTTTAGTAATTTGTTTTATTATTATTGTAAACTTCTTATTTAGTAATTTACTTTAATTGTATATCTCCTTTTGAAATCGGAAGATAGAATCTTAATCTATTTTCCATTTTTTTTATTAAATACGAAAGTTCTACTTTCTATTTTTCTTGAAATCTTTTATGAGGCGTAGCCTCTTTAGCATCTAGCAAAATGGTCTTAGGTTATTTGTCTCATTAATTGTTACAATCTAATAACAGTGCAATTTTAGTCCCATTTTGACGAAATATTATGATATAATATATTGGATAGATTTGTACAAATTGTATTTCATTTCCTGTAACCTTAGTTATTAAATGGTTATATGGACTGAATACATTTATATAATTAAATGGAGGATGGGGTAAATGAAGAAAATTATATCATGTTTATTGATAGTCGCACTAATGATTACTGTTGTACCTGTTAATGCAGTCACAGATCCCGGTGTGTTGAAAGAACAAGTACAAAACGTATATTTAGCAAGATCTAATGGTGATTCGATCATTGAAAATCTAAAATTCAAAGATGTTAGTTCTAGTAGCTGGGCAATTGAGCCTATTATTAGATTTGGAGCATTGGAAGTAATAAAAGGTTATAACGAGAATAACGCTAAGAAATATAGACCCAAATCATCTATATCTAATGAAGAATCGTTAGCTGTAATACTTAGAGTTCTAGGTATGGAAGAAGCTGCCCAACAGGCAGGAAATCAATTACTTCAGAATAATCCTGATCTACCGGACCATGTATTGACATTATGGACTAAAGGATATCTTCAATTAGCGAACAATATGGGATTAATTACTGTTGATGATCTAGATAGTGCTTTTGTAGAAGAACAATCAGAGTTAAACCCATCTGAGAATTTTATGAGAAGAGGACCTGTTACAAGAGAACAATTAGCTGTATGGTTAGTGAAAGCGATCAATACACAACAGCCTGATTTGATTAGCCCTCTTTACAAGCAGACACAAGTATTTAATTATAATGATTGGGAAAAAATCGATAGAGAATTTATCCCTTATGTAGAAGCTGTTACACAAAAGAAAATAATGGTCGGTAACAATGGAGCATTTAATCCGAAAGGGAAAGTCACAAGAGAGCAGATGGCTCAGATATTAAAGAATCTGGACGATATAGTATACAATACCATGAATGTATCCAAATTAAATGGTACAGTAGCATATATAGAAGATAGTAATTCTATGGGTGCATCAGATAATTTGGCAACAAGAAGGATATTGATTAAAGATGAAAATGGGAAAGTAAATGAAGTTAATTATGAATATACGAAAAAATCCAATGGACAAGTATTCACTAAGAATGTTCCTGTACTAACTAATGGAGTAATTGATGGATTACTTAGCTTAAGAGAAGGGGAATACATAGAATATCTTGTTAATAATGATACTGAAGAAATGTTATATGCATATAGTAAAGGAATTGACAGTCCTTATGAATTAGAAGGGGTATTACAACCTCTTAACGACATAAGTTCTGGTAAGATCACTATAACTAGTGATAAAGGTATCAACTATTCTTTCCAAATGAAAGATGGACTATATAATAATACTGACGGTACAATCAGAATTAATGACCTGAAAGTAGATATGACCAATGCACCTGTAGGTAGTAAGGTGAAATTGTTTATAGACAATAATATAGTCGACAAAATACAACTTGCGGGTGACCAAATGATATTTGACCAATTAAGTGGTATTGTTAAGGAAAACAATCCAACTTTCAATTATATAACAATCATAACTTGGGACGGAAAAGAAGTAACTAAGAATTATCAGAAAAAGGGTCTTGCAGTAGAAAAACAACAATATTATGATACAGAAGATGAAATAGGATATATAGATGAAATGTTCCCTGATTTTAGATTCGATCCTAGAGATACTACTATTGATGATGTAGAAGCAGGGGATTTAATTGATATGAAGTTGTCTTTGGATGGTAAGAATGTAATAGCTATAAGTGCAAAGACTAATTATATTGTAAAATACGGGACTATCAACCGTATAGTCAATAATGGTGTTAATGGATTAAAATTAGGAATACAATTTGATGATCTGACATCAACAGTATATGATATATCTACTAATATTCCTGTAAAAAGAGCAGATCAAAATATATCTCAGTTTGATTTACAAGAAGGACAAGTAGTCAAATTACTTATTAATCAAGCAGTATTTGAACCAGGAACAATTTCAGAATCTGTTAAAGAAATTCAAGTTGACGAATACGGTAATACAGTGGCCAACCTTTATAAAGGAACTCTGGGAAACTTGAACAATTCACAAAGAACACTTACTTTACTTAATAGTTATGAATTAACTAATGCTGGATGGAGAGAATACACTCAATCAAAGATATTGGATATTTCGTCCAAAAACATAGAATATTTTTTGGATTCTAAACAGATTTCCTTAGATTATGCAATGAACTATTTAAAATCACCTGATACCAGTGTTTATGTAGCCAGTGAAAAATACTATGATGATGAAAAAATACTAAAAGTAACTTTTGCAACTGGAAGAGAAAGTGTATTGGCTAAAGATAATGTAACTTATTCCAATGGTAATAACAAATTCAAGATATTAAAGAATTCTAATTACATTAATACCAATGATGGTACTATTGTAGTAAAGAATGGTAAATTACTAGAAGACAACAATATCGTTTCTCCAGATTATGCTCAAGTTGTTTTGAATGGGAATAATAAAGCAGTTATAGTCAATATAACAAAAGAACCTGGTAATGATTCTACATCAATATTCAGGGGAAGAATCAAGAGCATCAATGAAAATGAAAACATGCAAGTTCAATCATTCGCATTGCTAAAAGGTATGGAGTGGATATATTCCCCAATACCACGTATGTTTACTACAGATTATGAAACAGTGATTATGGATGCAAAAGGTATAGTTCCTCAAACAGATTTCTTGGATTATTCTGAGAAGACTAAGGTGGATGATGTGTATACTATCATATCCGATGGTACAAAAGCAAAATATATAATAGAAAATCCTTATTGTAAAGATGGAGTCAAAGGTGAGATATATGAAATAGCGAATGGGGCTATTAGTATAAAAGATACTATCGTATATAATAAAACAAAAGATAAGTGGAAGGATCTAAGTTATAAAAATAGCTATGGAAAAATCAATATATTGGCTAATTCTATAATCATTAAAAATAATGAAGTAATTTCACCTGATATGTTAGAAAAAGGTGATGTAATAAGAGTTATTACAGACGAATATCTCATAAACAAATTAGCATCAACTGGAGCTAGAGATGTTAACGGTTATATTATTCTCGTAGAAAAATAGTATATGTAAAATCCTAGAAAGAGGTGGACATTTATATGAAAAAGATAGGTGTGAAAATAATATTTCTTATATTTGCTTTTAGTTTAACAAGTCTATATGTTTATGCAGATATGGGAGATATGGGATATTTTGGTGGAATATCAGAAGGAACTAATTTACCTAAGACTATAGAGAAATATGTTCCTGTGAAACCTCAAAAATCAAGAACCATGAGATATAAAGAAGTGGTGTATATATCTGGTGAACCTATAGAAGTTGAAGGGACTATAAAAGTAACTAAAAATGATAGTGTAATTGATACAAAAGATATGGGAAGCTATACTGAAAATTATTACATATCAGCTACCAATGCAGAAAAAAAATGTACTCTTACTAGAGATATCAAGTTTACAACTTCATTTTATTATGTTGATGGAGAGTTCAAGAAACAGATTGTAAGAGATTCTAACGTTACTAGTTGGAAAGAAAAAATAGTTGTAGATAGTGTTACATATAATCTGGATAATACATTTTCTACATATTCATTAACAGGTGTAGAAGATATTACACCAGGGGTCAGCTATTATGATACTTCTGTATCCTATGATGCTAGATTCATTTCAAGTGATAATGAAACATATAACATTAGGACAGAAGGTTCGGTATATGGTTATGATCAACCTTGGTCCAAAGTTGAATCCGGAAAATATAATATGGACATAATCGGTCCTAATGATAGAATGCAGATAACACTCAATCCTTCTCTTGAAGCGAAGAAGACTATGTACTACGATAAAACGTCTCCTTTTCCTATAAGTTTTGATGGAACGTACAATCAAAGACTTGAAAGAGAAGCATCATTAAAATATAATATAACAACTAATCATCCTAATTTGACTAAAGCTCAAAAGGAAAACGGTGTTACTATAAGTACACCAAATCAGATAGAAAAACTTCCTATTCCAGCTGGTCTAGACTTTTTGGAAAGCAATCCAGCCAGCGAACATATGAAGAAATTATATAGTATGGAGATAATGAAAGAGATTCCACACAAATCCATGCAATTAGAAGCAATATCCAGAGGTGAATTCATAAAAACCGTATGTCTAGCTATGAATATAGATACAAGTAAATATATAGTTACAACTAGAAGTAGAAACAAAAATCCAATGGAAATCATTTTCGGTGATGTTAAGCCGGATCATCCTTTATATCCTTATATCATGGCTGCTTATGATGCTAAATTGATTAAAGGTGTTGGAGATGTATTTAATGTATCGAAACCAATTTCTAGACAAGAAGCATTTTGTATTCTAATAAGAGTTATAGGACTTGAAAAGATTGGTAAAATTGATAATACCGTAACACCTTTCAAAGATGATTACAATATATCACCATGGGCTAGAAAAGCAATCTTAGCTGGTTATAAATTAGGTATAATTGAAGAAAAAGAGGGATATTTGTATCCGACAAAATGGTTAGCTAAAATAGAAGCAAGTGCAATAATTGATAATCTTATAGATTATTTAAGAGAAGATATATCAAGTTATTATAGAAAGATTCAATAGATAGATATCATACTCATTTATTTAAAATGTAACAACTTAAAGGGAAAAGATAGATGAGTAAAGATGGATTATAAATTAATCGTTAAGGAAGGGTTTTCATGAGAAGATTTTTTAAGAAAGTAGTTATAGTAACTATGGTATTGTGTATGCTGATAGTACCTGTAAATGTTAATGCGAATGATGACGATATAGACAAGTATGAAAATTATTTAGAAATTATATATGAGAATATAATGGAATATTATGCTGGATCGGAAGTAACTGAGGAACAATTGTTTGAAGCAGCAGCTTATGGCATGTTCTATAATCTGGATCCTTATTCGAAATTTCTAAAAACTAAAGAAGCAGATAAATTAGTTAAGACTATTTCAGGTGAATTCGTTGGAGTAGGGATAGAGGTAGTTCAAGACGGTGAATACGTAAAAATAGTTAGCCCACTACCTGACTCACCAGCTATAAAAGCAGGAATGAAAGCGGAGGATATCATAATTGCTATTGATGGGTATAGTATTAAAGGGTTAGCCTTCCAAGATGTAATTAATAAATTAAGTGGTGAAGAAGGAACTAGAGTCTCTATAACTCTAAAAAGAGGGAAAGAGGAAATTACACTAGATGTAAAAAGAAAACTTGTTAAAACATCAGCTATAGAGACTGAGGATATGAAAAAGTTATTTCCCAAAGTTGATGATGAAGTTTTAGATAAAATCAATTATATTAAAATTAATGGTATAAATGCTAATGTAGCTGAAGATATAGAACCATACCTTAACAAAGCCAAGAAGAAAGGCGTTAAGTATCTAATATTTGACTTAAGAGATAATTCAGGTGGTTATGTAGGAACTGGAGTTGATTTGTGCAAATTATTAGTTCCAGAAGGTCCTATTGTCAAGTTTGTAAACAAAGAAGGATATGAAACAATATATACTAGTGATTTGAAGAAGGCCCCTTTTGAACTGGTTGTTCTTACTAACGAAAATACTGCTTCTGCTAGTGAATTCATTGCTGCTGCAATCAAAGATTCAGGCATAGGTGTTACAGTAGGAGAAACGACTTTTGGTAAAGGTGTAGCTCAATATATTTATGATATGACAGATAAATATTCAATAAAATTAACAATGGAAGAATTTTTTTCGAGAGATGGACACAAAATAAATGGTATAGGAGTTAAACCAGATTATGAAGTTCCAGTTCCGAATTATATCATTAGCTCAGAGAGATTATTTCTGAACGATGAAATGGTTGAAGTAAAGGTTGTCGAACTGATATTAGAATATCTTGGTTACGAAATAGATGAACCAGATAACATGTACGATGAAAAGACTGAAAAGGCTATTACAGAGTTTCAGAAAAAAATGGGTTTAAGAGCTTATGGTGTTGCAGATTATCCTACACTCAATGCTCTTAATAAATGTCTACATGATAGTATTAGCCAAAAAGATATACAATTAGAGAAAGCTATGGAAGTTATTTTAAGTAAAATAAACGAAAATTAAATTTGTTATTGACTATTTCTCCAACTAATAATAAAATAAAGAGGTTGTATTAAATATAAAACGAAAATTAAATGTATATAAGATTCATTATAAAAAGTAGTAAGAACAAAATTGTTTAAACTACTTTTTATAGAGTAATCATTTAAATAAAAAAACTATGAGGTGAAATGAGGATGCAAACGAAATACATTTTTGTTACGGGAGGTGTTGTTTCCGGACTAGGAAAGGGCATAACAGCTGCTTCGTTAGGAAGACTTTTAAAAGCTAGAGGCAAAAAAGTTACTATACAAAAATTTGACCCCTACATTAACATTGACCCTGGCACAATGAGTCCGTATCAACATGGAGAGGTATTTGTTACTGAAGATGGAGCTGAAACAGACTTAGACCTTGGACATTACGAAAGATTTATCAACGAAAATCTTAGCAAGTATAGTAATATTACCACTGGTAAAATCTACTGGTCTGTACTTAACAAAGAAAGAAAAGGCGAATATCTAGGTGCGACAGTACAAGTTATTCCACATATAACTAATGCTATCAAAGAGAGAGTATACAGAGTAGGTAAAAGTGCCCATTCTGATATTGTCATCACAGAAATAGGAGGAACAGTAGGAGATATTGAAAGTTTACCTTTCATGGAAGCAATTAGACAAGTGTCTGCTGAAGTAGGACCAGAAAATGTATTGTATATACATGTTACACTTATTCCTTATCTCACAAAAGCTGGTGAAATAAAAACTAAACCAACTCAACACTCAGTGAAAGAGTTACGTTCAATCGGTATTTTACCAGATGTTTTAGTATGTAGAACAGAGCATGAATTATCAAATGAGACAAAAGAAAAAATAGCTCTTTTCTGTAATGTAAAAAAAGAATGTGTTATACAGAATTTAGATGCTGATACTTTATATGAAGTACCACTTATGTTAGAAAAAGAAGGATTAGCTAATATTGTATGTGAAAAAATGAATCTCAGCTGTAATGAGCCTGATTTAACTGAATGGCAGGAAATGATAGCTAGAGAAAAATCTATGACTAATCTTGTTAAGATTGCACTAGTAGGTAAATACGTTGAATTACATGATGCATATATCTCTATTGTAGAATCTTTGAAACATGCTGGAATTTATCATAAGACTAAGCTTGAAGTTATCTGGGTTAACTCAGAAGATGTCAATAGCGATAATATCGACAGCTATCTAAAGGATGCTGATGGCGTATTGGTTCCTGGAGGTTTTGGAGATAGAGGTATTGATGGTAAAATCTTAGCTGTCAAGTATGCAAGAGAAAACAAAGTTCCATTTTTCGGTATATGTCTAGGTATGCAGTGTGCTGTTATTGAGTATTCAAGAAGTGTATTAGGATATGATAGTGCTCATAGTTCTGAACTTGACCCTAAAACTGAGTATCCTGTTATTGACTTAATGCCAGAACAGAAAGATATTGATGAATTAGGTGGCACTATGAGATTGGGAGCATATCCATGTAAGGTTAAAAAAGGCTCTAAAGCATATGATGCTTATGAATCTGAATTGATTTATGAAAGACATAGACACAGATATGAATTCAATAACGAATATAAAGATACACTTGTAGATGCTGGACTTAATATAGTTGGAGTTTCACCTGATGATAGATTAGTTGAAATGGTAGAAATAGATGATCATCCATGGTTCGTTGGTGTTCAATTTCACCCAGAATTCAAATCAAGACCTAACAAAGTACATCCATTATTTAGAGACTTTGTTGGAGCTAGTATAAAAGCCAAGACAAATTAATGTCTTGGCTTCTTTTTATTTTTTAAAACCTTTCATTCCAACTATATACATACCAGCTAGATCTACTTTTACCATTCTCTTAACAGGTAGTGCTTTGAAAACTTTGTCATCACACAATAAAGTAGTAATCTTAGGACCGATTTTTGCTTTTACCATAGGTAATTTTCTAAAACGAATGTATTTAGGAATCTGATCTTGTACCACTTTTGGTAAATTAGAATCTTTAACTTTCTGTTTCTTTTTATCTATAACAAGTATAGAAGTTGTCACCTTGTTCTGATCTATCATTGTTTGCTGATTATCAGCTTTACCTTGTAATTTTCTTCCAACAAAATATAGAATGACAAGTATGACAGCAATAATTCCTAGTACAAGTAATAGAATTTCCCACCATGCCATAGGTGCACCTCCTTTGAAAAACACATATTAGTGCGTTCTATATATTTTATCATTAATCAAGACAAAAATCAAAGAGGAAATTCAATAATATCAAATTTCCTCAACACGTTTCTCTATATAAAAAACTAATGATATTCTATATAAGTCATTTTATTTATTTAGATGTTTCGAGAAAACCCCCTCCTCTAACTAGGAGGGAGATGAATCGGAACGGTTTTTAATCTTTAACTCCTGCTTGAGAGCGAATATATTTCTCAATCATTTCTATTGTTGCTCCTCCAGTTGTTAAAATGCAATAACTTCTACTCCAAAATACGGGTTTACAGTAATATTCTTTTAAATATTCACTATGTTTTTTCCTAATAAGTCTTGAAGAAACAGTCTTTAGAGTATTAACTAATTTTGCTAATTCCACTTGGGGAGGTGTTTCAAATAGTAAATGGATATGGTCAGGTTCTCCATTAAATTCGATTATAGTTCCGTTTTTTCCTTCAATTATGTTTTTGAATATTTCATTTAGGTCGTCTAATAGTTCTTTGTTAATACATTTGTGTCTATATTTAGTTATTACAACCAAATGATATTTTAGATTGTATATTGAATGTCTATTACTTTTGAATTCACTATCATTCATCTTAAAAACTCCTTTACAACTAAATTGAATTGCGATATAATTATAACATAAGGAAGAGGGAAAATCTATGAAAATCAATAAAGCTTTCAAATATAGAATATATCCTAATAAGGAACAACTGATTTTGATTCATAAAACCTTCGGCTGTACTAGATTTGTATTCAATCGTTTTCTTAATCAAAGAATTGAATTATACAAGAATGAAGAAAAATCAACTACTTATGTTAATCAAGCTAAAGAGTTAACAGCTTTAAAAAAAGATTTAACTTGGCTTAAAGAAGTGGATAGTGTTTCTCTTCAATCTGCACTTAGGAATTTAGATACTGCTTTTAAGAATTTCTTTCAAAAGAGAGCTAAATATCCTAGATTCAAATCTAAAAGAAACAATATCAAATCTTATACAACCAAAAACACTAACAATTCAATAAGAATAGAAGGCAGTATGTTGAAGTTCCCAAAATTAGGATTACTAAAAACTAAATTTCATAGAGAAATACCTAGAAATCATAAAATATTATCTGCTACTATAAGTCAAGTACCTACAGGTGCTTATTTTGTAAGTATTACTACTGAATTTGAAAAAGAAATAATTCAAGTTCCAAGTAACGGCAACATAGTAGGTTTAGATTTTTCAATGAAAGAACTGTTTGTTAGCTCTGAAAACCAAAGAGGCAAGTATCCTAGATTTTTTCGTATGTTAGAAGCTAAACTTATCAAGGCACAAAGGAAATTATCACGTATGGTAAGGTTTTCGAATAATTGGTATAAACAAAAGATTAAAGTAGCAAAAATACACTATAAAATCAAAAATTCAAGATCGGATTTTTTACATAAACTATCTACTCAATTAATAAATAAATACAATGCTATAGCGATAGAAGACCTAAATATGAAAGGTATGAGCCAAGTATTGAAATTTGGTAAAAGCGTATCTGATAATGGTTGGGGAATGTTCATTTCAATGCTTAAATATAAAGCTGAATTAAGAGGGAAACAACTTGTGAAGATAGACAGATTCTATCCATCAAGTAAAACCTGTTCAATTTGTGGTGCAGTAAAAAAAGACTTGAAACTATCAGAAAGAGTATATACTTGTAAGTGTGGTAATTCAATAGATAGAGACCTAAATGCAAGTATAAACATTAAAAATCAAGGTAAATTGTTGTTGCAATATTAAAATATTACAGGGTAGGGCTTACCCGTAGAGTTTGGTAATAATAGTAACCATTAGGTTACTACATCCCAAGAAGCCCCCTCAAAACCGTATTATAGGTTTAGTGGGGGAGCATGTCACTTAGCAGATCCACAACTATTGATCGGACATAAACAGCGCTCTTTTTGGAATCTTCTTCAGGTAGTTCACTTAGAAGAATAGGTTTCCCAAAATTAAGTTTGACTTTGCTCGCCTTAACCTTGAGCCCGTTAGTGTTTTCGAATATATTGTCTGTTCCCTTAATACTGAAAGGAACAATCGGTACATTGGCTTTTTCAGCTAACTTCAAACTACCTTGCTTAAAGGGTAAAGGTTCTTCGCCGTTCTTATTTCTGGTACCCTCTGGAAAAATCAGCATTGAAAAACCTTTTTTCAACATATCGATACCAGCTAGAATAACTTTCAGTCCTGCTCGTAAATTGCTTCTGTCTAAGAATAATCCACCCATTAATTTTAGTATTAAATTCAAATAAGGTATTTTTGTTAATTCTTTTTTACCGATAAAACCAAAAGGACGATTAATGACTTTAATTAGTAAAACAACGTCAAATATACTACGGTGGTTTCCTACAAATAATACAGTTTCATCTGGAATGTTATCTATACCAGTAACTGTAACTCTGCTTCCTGTTAAAAACATGATACCTCTACATAGATGAGTTACAATGAATTTTCCAATTTTGTATTGATCTTTTTTGGAAAATAGACCTACAATAAATCCTATTATAAGTACAGGTAAAGCAAGAATCAAATAGATAGCTAAAAATATTATTATAATTACTGTACGCATATAATCACCTTATCCTGATAATTTTATATACACTATAAGCATATGTTTTCGATATTAAGCTTATGTCATAGCCAAAAATGTTATGTGATTTATTCTATTATTGTCATTGTTTAGGTGTAAATGTAAGATAAAATGAATTACATAGCATTTGACCTATTTGCTTATATATAAAAGATTATATCTTATATGTGTAATACTTATTATATCATTAATAGCCTAAAATCGCTATAGTTTTTAGCCTCTGCCATAGAGTTCGGTTATTGCTAATAGTTTTTTAGATATATTATTAGTTAACATGTCATCAGTATATCGCCATTGCCAATTACCCATGGATGTTCCTGGCGTATTCATTCTGGCATCGTTATCAAGAGATAATATGTCTTGAAGAGGAATAACGGCTATTTTTGAAACTGAACCAAAACAGGTTCTAATAAAATCCCAAGTGATATCTTTAGCATCTGTATTCATATATCGTCTTACTTTATCTCTATTTATTTCATCGGTTTTCTTATACCATGAGAGAGTTGTATCATTATCATGAGTACCGCTATAGCATACACTGTTGGTATTATAATTATGAGGTAAAAAATCATTGTCCTTAAGATCTTCAAAAGCGAATTGTAATACTTTTATGCCAGGTAGATTGTATTCATCCCTTAATTTTTTTACTTTATTTGTAATGATGCCAAGATCTTCTGCTATAATTGGTAACTTGGTTCCTAATTCATTAATAAATGCATTTAATAATTCTTTGTTTGGACCTTTTTTCCATTTACCGGATATAGCTGTTTTGCTACCGTATGGAATAGCCCAATAGCTTTCAAAGCCTCTAAAATGATCTATTCTAACGAAATCAACTAATTTTAATATATGAGCTAATCTGCTGACCCACCATTTATAAGATGTTTTTTTATGATTGTTCCAGTTGTATAGAGGATTACCCCATAATTGACCTGTAGCGCTAAAATAATCAGGAGGGACACCAGCAATTTCAGTAGGACACCCATGAGAATCCAATGAGAATAATTCTTTATTAGCCCAAACGTCACTACTGTCATATGAAGTAAATATAGGTAAATCTCCTATTATATAAATTTCGTGTTCATTGGCATAAGCTTTAAGATTAAACCATTGTTCATAAAAAATGAATTGTATGAATTTATAAAAGTCTATATCATATGATAACTTATTTATCCATTTCAGTTTAGTCTCTTTAGTTGGGGTGGATATATCATCATCCCATTCATTCCATATGCTTCCATTGAAGTAATCTTTGCATGCCATGAATAGAGCATAATCCTCAAGCCACGATTTTTCTTTTCCGCAAAATGAAAGCCATTTATTATATAATTTGTTATCATTGGTTTTTAGAAAATTATTATATGCCTTTTTCAAAATAGAAAATTTATATTTGATTACAAAGGAATAATCAATCTTATGTTGACTGAATTTATGATCGGTATAACATTCTTCTTTTCTAAGTAATCGCATTTCAATCAGTTTATCAGGACTTATGATTAGTGGCTGACCTGCAAATGATGAGAAAGATTGATATGGTGAATCTCCAAAACCAGTATGACCCAAAGGCAGTACCTGCCATATCTTTTGTTTGGTCTTTGCTAGAAAATCAATAAAATTATATGCACTTTTCCCTAAATCACCAATACCATATTTGCTTGGGAGAGAAGTAGGGTGCAATAATATACCGGATAGTCTATTGTTTTTTACTTCGCTTTTGATATTAATCAAATAAAATCCCTCCTAGATAAATATATTATGTTATTTATTACAATAAAATGTTTGTTTTTGATAATTCTATTCAATCAATAAAATATATGGTATGTAAGTGATGATTCTTATAATTATAATTTCATGAATTAAGATTAAATGTAATGATATTAAGTTATTATATAAAAATAGTATACAGATAGTATTTACTAACTGTAACTTCTTTAATCATTATAAATTATTGGAAAGATTTATAGTATATCAGATAGATATTATAAAAGGATTTGACCTTACAAGAATATAAATAAGGAACTCATAATTAAATGAGTTCCTCTTATCTTATAAATAAGTTCTAGGATATATATTGTTATTGTTCGTTTCTATATTGTTTTATCATAGATTCTTTCAAAGTGAATAATTCATGAGACAAATCAACATATACATTTTGTGGATTCATGAGTCTTCTTGATTCAGACCACAAAGTAGATAGTTCTTTCTCACAATATTCTTTTATACTAAATGTGCTTGGAGTATCATATACACATTTTCCATCAATAAATATTGGAACTAATAATTCTCTGGTATAATATGTTCCAGGTTGTAGTTTCATATGTTTCCATGTAGCTTTTGGATCAAATAATACTAATGGTTTAGATTCATCAATTTCTTCATGGTTAAGAGCTATTAGATCGGCTTTTATTTTACCTGAACGTTTATTATATACTCTAATAATTTTTTTATTACCAGGATTAGTTATTTTCTCAGGGTTTTCAGATATTTTCATTTTAGGTATGAATTTTTCTCCGTCATATTTAGCTGATAATTTATATACACCACCAAATGATGGATTACCTTTTGATGTTATAAGGTTGGTTCCTACACCCCAGAGAGTAATTTTAGCTCCTTGTAGTTTCAGGTCACGGATTAGGTATTCATCTAGATCACTTGAGGCACTTATTACAGCATCTTCAAAACCAGCTTCGTCTAGCATTATCCTTGCTTTTTTAGATAAGTATGATAAGTCGCCACTATCCAATCTTATTCCATAAAAAGCAGGTTTTATTCCTTTGTCTTTTAATTCTTGAAAAACTTTTATAGCATTTGGAACACCTGATTTTAATGTATCGTATGTATCGACAAGCAATAAACAATTCATTGGATATAATTCAGCATATTTCCTGAATGAAGTTAATTCATCAGAGAAACTCATAACCCAACTGTGAGCATGTGTACCTTTTGCTGGTATATCAAACCATTTAGCGGCTAATACATTAGATGTTGCACTACAACCACCTATTACAGCAGCTCTAGCACCTAAATTACCTGCATCTGGTCCTTGAGCTCTTCTTAAACCGAATTCAAGTACAGTGTCATTTCCAGCAGCCCATTTCACACGAGCGGCTTTTGTTGCTATAAGACTCTGGTGGTTAATTATATTAAGAAGTGCAGTTTCAATAAGCTGTGCTTCACATAAAGGCGCTACAACTTTGAGGATAGGTTCGTTAGGGAAGACAACGGTACCTTCTGGTACAGAATATATGTTACCAGTAAATTTAAAAGTTCTTAGATAATCTAAAAAATTATCGCTAAATATTTTTTGTTGTTTTAAATATTCAATATCATCCTCTTTGAAGTTAATGTTTTCAATATAACTTATTGCCTGTTCAAGACCTGCAGCAATTGAAAAACTGCTTCCATGAGGGTTAACTCTATAGAATAAGTCAAATACTACAATTTGGTCTCTTGAGTTAAGGTGGTAATAACCCTGCATCATTGTCAATTGATAGAAATCTGTCAGCAATGTTAAATCAGCACCATGCATTTCTAATTCCTTCTTTCGTAATTATTAGAATATAAAATAAACAATTATTTGAATTGCATTTTTTTATAGTTTATACTATTATAACATAACAATCAAGATATTATGAGGTTAACTGATAAAAATATTGGATTTGACATTTACTGTTATATGTTATATTTTCCAGTTATTTTACCGAGACTAATAAATGGTAGAATAGCCTTTTGTTTGCTAAGGGAAAATTTATTATTTGGATTGATAAAATATGATTTCTATAAATATTCGTGGTATTAAGACAATTTTTTACTACTATTATGTTGAAATCTATTTTATAATCTGTTAGTATTAATTTTGACTATATGCTGATATGATGCTAAAAAGTAGGGATGATAAAAAATGTTATTTGGTAATAAAGATTTTATAAGGAAAAAGAAATTTAAAGATATTGATTTTAAATTATTGTCATCAGTTAATGATTATTATAAAAAAAGTAAAATGCATATCGATGAAGTTACTTGGCAAGATCTTGATATGGATAATGTATTTGCTAAGATTAATCATACTGTAACTACTCCTGGAGAGGAAAAACTATATACATGGTTAAGAAATCCAGCAGATAATAAAGATGACTATAATAACAGAAAGAACTATATTAATGATTTTAAAAAAGATAGAATGGTAGGTCATAACCTAAGACTTGCTCTATCGAGAATCAAGTATTGTGATTTTGATTTTAGAGATACTGTCAACAAAGGTTTCATGACGAATAATCTATTATTGGTTTCTATGATTTTATTAGTTATTTTAAATGTGGGTATTCTTGTTTTTTCAATAATAACAATGAATTTTATGCTTTTTCCTTTGTTCATATTAACTATGGGAACTAGTATTGTACTGCATTTCAAATTTTCTATGAAATATAATGCTCAATTGCAGGTTATTGGTTATATCATTAAGATATTATCGTTCAGTAAGAAACACTACAAAACAATAGAAAAACTTTCTCCTGATTTAGCGGGTAGATTAAAGGAATTGAATTCCAAATTGAATAAAATTACTAAAAAAGGTGCTGCTATCTTTAAAGTAGAAGGTTTGGATGTAATTGGTGATTATATTAATATTTTGTTTTTGATTAAAGAAATCAATTTTTTGACTGTATCAAATTTGATAAATAAGCACAAAAAAGCATTGGTGAAATTATATAATAACATAGGTGATTTAGATGCGGCACTTAGTATTGACACATATCGCAGGGAGCTGAAATATTATTGTGAACCGAATCTAAGTGATGAGTTTGAGGATATTAGAATGGTTGATATGTATCATCCGTTATTAGAAAAACCTATATCCAATACAATTGATATTAATTCTTCAATTGCAATAACAGGTTCTAATATGAGTGGTAAATCCACTTTCTTAAGGACTGTAGGACTTAATGCATTACTGGGGCAAGGTATTTGTACAAGTTTGACCAAGGAACATGAATCTAAGTTTTATCGTTTGATTACTTCTATAAGTCTTAATGATGATATCTTACAGGGTAAAAGTTATTTCTTAATGGAGGCTGAAGCCATTAAGAGAATGGTCAATGCTTGTAATGATGAAAGTCCGTTGTTGATATTGATAGATGAGATATTCAAAGGAACCAATCCGATAGAACGTCTTGCTGCATCAATGGAAATACTTAATTTGTTGGCTGCTTCTAATACCAAGACATTTGTTGCAACACATGACTTGCAGATTTTGCCTGAATTACATGATTATGATTATTATTTCTTTACAGAAAACGTAACTAAGGATTCATTGGACTTTGATTATAAAGTACATGAAGGTATTACATCTACACGTAATGCCATTAAGATATTGGATTTCATTAATTATCCTCATGAGCTTATTGATAAAATAAATAAGAGGATAGAGGTTATGGAAGTTTAGTTGAATAGAATTATTATTTTATATCTTCATATATATAAGGGTGTTCGGGTGAACACCCTTTAGTTATTTATGGTTTTCTTTTACTACTTTATCTTGTATTTTGTCAAAACTATATATTCCTAAATGGGATACTAGATGGTTCTACATTTATATTTGTAAGACCTTTTAATTTAAAATAGTTTTCAAGCCCCGGTATAGCAACATCTTTATCTAAAGTAGGACTAAAACGTATTTCCTCTATAACTGGTTCATCGGAATTAGCCAAATTAAAGATTGGAACTGTAATGTATGGAATCAATCCTTTGCCATTCGTTTTAAAATTGCAATAATAATTTACGAGGGCATTATAATTATAAGTTCTTTGAACGTTATTTCTATCATTGTTTTCACAGAGTTTATTATTTAACCAAAATTGAGGAATAAACACATATCTGTATTCATGCTCATATTCATATCCAGAATGTTTTACAAATAACGAAATTAGCCTAATATGAGAAAACACAGCTTTTTTAATAAGTGGATTTGTTAGGTTATCATTTTCTTTTTGATAAGTTTTACCACTTTTATAAATTGAAGTAATCAAGTGCTTTATTAATTTATATTGTTTATTATTTTTATTATTTTCTTCATTGTCGATATAAATTACTTTACCTAATATGTATGTGTTCGGATTAACAAAACTATTTTTAAACTTATTTTTATCTACTTTAATATTATAACCATCATCATTAGAATAATTTTTCCACATGGGAAGAGAATCTTTATCAGTAGACATAGAAAGAATGTAAACGTCTTTTTTTTCTTCCTTAACTTCTTTTTCAAAATCATTTATGAAATCTTTTTTATTTTTTATATATCTTTTTATATCGAGATTTTCCAATACCTTAGAAATATACGATGTTTCACTAGGATCATTTAAAAAATCACTTTTCGTGACCCAGAACTCTTCATTGTCTAAAATTCCTTTTAAGGCTGTTATCCCAGTATAATGATATATTTTATTCGTATTTTCATTAGTTTTTTTCTTATTATCGTTATTATTTTTATTAAAAAAATCATATAAAAAAGGTGAAATGATATTGAATTGAAAGGTAAACTCTTTATTATCTACTACAGCTTCCCAATAATTTTTTGAAAAATTATTTTCTAACTCCTTTTTTTCAAAATTTTTAAAGTCCATCAAATACTTATACGCTGTACCTATATTGATGTAATCTAATTTGGATGAGGGTTTACTTTGAATTAATTTATTAAAACAGTTTTTTGCAAAATTAGAACTACCTAAATTGAACATAACAATTCCTATATCTAATAATGTTTTTATATCTTTCAAACTTTGCACATCTATTTTTTGTATATATTTTTTTGCTTCATCTTTCTTATGCAAAAAATATTCGCTCATACCTTTAAAATATAATTGATCTATATTGAGGTTATTAATATAAAGTTGGGATATTTTTTTAAAAAATTTCTCAGCAGTCTTATTATCTAAGCCACTTAATTGTAACCCAGCATCATATAAAAGATTAATTTCACCTACATTTAAATTTAGTTTTAAAATTTTATTAAAGTAATCAATTGCGTTCTGTTTTTCTCCCAAAACTTTTAATGAGATAGCTTTTTTTATTAGAAATTCTGCATTTTGATTATTGTTAGTATCGTTAAAACTTGTTATTTTCTCAAAACAAATTAAAGCATAATCATGTTTATTAAGTGATAAAAATGAATGAGCGATATTATTTAGTAAAAAAAAGTTATAGATATCTTTTATATCATCATTAATAACATCATTAAAGTAATTTTCAGTTTTGGGATCATTTAAGTTTATGGCGCATAGAACTTTCATATATTTTTCTGTAGTACTATATTTAGATTTTTTTATAGATAATATTTTAGTACACAATTTTGTTGCATATAAAATCCTATTTCTGCTTAAAAACTCAGCTAAATCATATAGGCTTATTAAATCATTTGTCTGTAATACAAGTATTTTTTCAATGCATTTTACAGTTTGATTAGGTTTGTTTAAAATATAAAATAATTTTGTAACGCTACATAAATTTTTCATATTGAGATTACTTAAGTTCGGTATTTTTTGTAGGCATTTATAGGCTACATCGAATTTTTTTAGAATACAAAGCTTATTTGCTGTATCCAATAAAATTAGTATATTTTGATTTTCTATTTCTGCTACTTCTTTAAAATACTTTACGGCTAATGAGTCTCTATACAAACAATAAGCCGCATTACCTTTGCAATATTTATCTTCAACATTGTTGTCTTGTAAGTCTAAAATTTTATTATAATATTCATATCGAATATTATTTTCATTTATCTTTTCTAATTGCGATGCCATAGTATGTAATTTAATTATATTTTCTGTTAGGTATAATACTTTGTCGAAGCAATCCAATGCTCTTAAAGAGTTTTGTATTTTTAATAGATACTTGCCTGTTTCAAATAAAATAGTAATATCTCTAGTTTCAGTTTCTAATATATTCTCAAAAAATTTATTTGCATTGTATGTATCATTCTTTTTGTACAATATATCACCGATATTATAAATAATATTGCAATTAGTAGTTCCTATTTGCAATATTTTTTTAAAGCACTGAATCGATTTAGTTGTTTCCCACCCCAAATAGGTATGACTCATTCCTTTATAATATAATTCATCAACACTATCAGTATTAATCGACATTTCTGCTATTTGTCGTAATAGTTTATTTGCTCCGTCTTTTTCTGGTAACTGGTACAATTTCATTGCTGATTCAAATAAACTTTTTATGTCCTTTTTATTGATATCATTACCGTCCATAACTGCCTCCTCCTAACATTTGAAAATCTTCTGAAATATAATTATACATCTTTAGCCCTTAGATTTCTATCTAAGTTGATGTAAAAAAGTCAACATATCACCACTTGAGTATTGTAAACTTAAAATATTTAGCTATAAAAAACTAAGCTATAGTAGTATATTTAAAAGATGCTGAGAACTTTAAACTTAAATCCATGCATTGGGAACCTAGTGTAATGTTCGCAATAGTGCACTAAAACTAAACAACCTTGAAGTCAATATGTAGACTTCAAGGTTGTTTTCTCATATTTAGTTTGTGTTTTTAAATTTGTCCTTATGATACTTTACTTTTTTATGTCTAGTTCTTATTAATTATGGCTAATTATTTTTTTTATTAATCTTAGCTAAATATCTATATATACTAGGTTCCGAACAAGACAATTTATTAGCTACAGTGCTAACTGCTCCTTTTAGCATGAAAACACCTTTCTTATCTAAAATATCTACAATGTTAAGTCTTTCCTCTTGTGTTAATCGATCAACAGGAATATTACTGTCTTGTAGAACTTTATTCAATACGGTATCAGTTACTTCTTCAATGGATTCTGAAAATGTTTCAGTACTGTTTTGTACCATGGAATCAACAGAATCGTACTTATGATTTTGTTCGATTAATTTATCTGGATGACATAGTTGCAATAATTTCTCGCTAAGCTCAGTATATCTTTTATCATCAAAATTAATACATAACATACCAATAAGTTCTTCTTCGTCATCTTTAATGAAAAATGTGGATGAACGGAGTACACGTTGATCTTTAGAAACACCATTATAATTTAACTTATGATCTTTGTACTTATACTCTTTGTTAGCAATTATTTCTAACCCTAAATTAGTCATTGGTGCGCCTACATCTCTTCCGCTAATATGTCCATTTGCTATGGCAACTATAGACTTTGAATTCGGTTGTATATCGTGTAATGCAACTTCATAATCTGGACCTAGAGTTTGACCTAAAAATTTTACGAGACTAGTGTATTGTTTTAATGTATTCTTATCCATAATTTCACCTACTTTAAATATTTGAAGAGCTTAGAGTATTGTTAAATACATAAAATAGGTTATCATAATAATAAAAAAAATGCAATGATATAAAAAAATATCTTTGTTGAGCTAATCATTATTAAGGTGATAAATAATTATTTGTATTTGCATGACGTAATCTGCGTAAAAACAAGTTTTTATGACTAAATTACCAAAATAAAATAATAAAGTAATAAAAAATTATTGAAAGTGTTGACTATTATTTATAACGGTGATAAAATAATATTATCGTAATAGTAAATTATGGTATAAAATTTATTTTAGGGGGTAAAAAAATGAAAGAAATCATTGCGACAAAAAATGCTCCAGCAGCAATAGGTCCATATTCACAAGCTACAGCAGGAGGAGGACTAATCTTTGTTTCAGGTCAACTTCCAATAGATGTGGCTACTGGTGAATTCCCAGAAGGTGGAATAAAAGAACAGACAAAACAATCTATAGAGAATCTAAAACAAATATTGATGGAACGTGGGGTTACATTACAGAATGTAATGAAAACAACAGTCTTTCTAAAAGACATGAATGATTTTGCAGATATGAATGAAGTATATAAAGATTTTTTTGGTGACAGTAACTATCCTGCAAGAGCAGCAATTCAAGTTGCTAGATTACCAAAAGATGCTTTAGTTGAAATACAAGCGATTGCTTTAGATAAATAATATATCAAGGGTTAAGGGATGATTCAACTTTTGTTTATAGCTATAAGTTAGATATGAAAGTTGAATAAGAATATATAATGATTATGGAGGTTTTTTAATATGGCTAAGAAATATGTAGCAGAACCATTTAGAATTAAGATGGTAGAAACTATCAAAATGCTTACACGTGAAGAAAGAGAAGAAAAAATCAAAGAAGCTAAGTATAATTTATTTAATCTAAAAGGAGAAGACGTTTACATTGACTTATTGACTGATAGCGGAACTAATGCGATGAGTCAAGAACAATGGGCAGGTGTTATGGTTGGTGATGAAGCTTATGCTGGAGGAAAAAGTTATTACAAACTTTTAAACAATGCAAAAGATATATTTGATTATAAATATTTCCAACCAGTTCACCAAGGTCGTGCTGGTGAGAAAGTTTTATTTGGCTTATTAATGGGAGAAGGAAAATATGCTATATCCAATATGTTCTTTGATACAACTAGAGCTCATGTTGAATTAACAGGAGCAAGAGCAATCGACTGTGTTGTACCAGAAGCTAAAAAACCAGAGGTTAGAGCACCATTCAAAGGTAATATGGATGTAGAGAAATTAGAAAAACTAATTAATGAATATGGTCCAGAAAAGATTGCATTAGTTGTTATGACAGTTACTAACAATTCAGCAGGAGGTCAGCCTGTATCAATACAAAATATTAAAGAAACAGCAGCTGTATGTAAGAAATACGGTATAAGAATGAATATTGATGCTGCTCGTTATGCAGAAAATGCATATTTCATTAAGAAAAGAGAAGAAGGATATGCAGACAAATCCATCAAAGAAATAGTTAGAGAAATGTTCTCATATGCAGATATGTTTACAATGAGTGCTAAAAAAGATACTATTGTAAACATGGGTGGATTAATCGGAGTTAAAGACGATGAAGAATTATTCCAAGATATTAAAGGACGTACAATTTCATTTGAAGGATTTATTACATATGGTGGATTATCAGGTCGTGACCTAGAATGTCTAGCACTTGGTTTATACGAAGGTATAGATGAAAACTACTTAGAATACCGTAATGGACAAATGGAATATCTTGCATCTAGATTAGATGATGCTGGTATAGCTTATCAATCTCCAGTAGGAGGTCATGGAGTATTTGTTGATGCTAAACAGATGTTCCCTCATATTCCATATTATGAGTTCCCAGGTCAAGCATTAGCCATAGAGCTATATAAAGAAGCTGGAATCCGTACATGTGATATAGGTTCATACATGTTAGGTAATAATCCTGATACAGGAAAACAATTGGAAGCTTCATTTGAATTCACTAGATTCGCTATTCCTCGTCGTGTTTATACTCAATCACATATTGATATTATGGCAGATGCATTAATAGCTATCAAAGAAAGAGCAAATGATGTCAAAGGATATAGAATCACTTGGGAACCACCTATCCTTAGACATTTCCAAGCAAGTCTTGAACCTCTCAAATAAATGATTTGAAAGTTATTTTCATAAAGAGTTAAAAGGTGTTTAAAGAAGTTTAGCATAAGAAAATACAGTCTGAATTATTCAGGCTGTATTTTAGAGTTCGTAATTATAATTTTAGTAACATAGATAGACATGAATTGTTAATCAGTCTTAGAAATACTTTTTAAGTATATATAATCTATCCATGATAATAACCAGTTCTTGATGATACGACAACAAAGGGTACATCTTTTCCATCACTAGTTATATATGCTTGATATAAATCATCTTCTAAAGGTTCTAATTTAGAAACTTTTTCTCCATAGGTTTCACTTAAATCATTCTCGAAAAGCTCTTTCCAATTATCAGAGATTGGGGCATTCAAGGTTATGTATTTAGCCACTTCCTCTATATCGTCAGCTTTACCTCCATCAGTTAGATATTCATCATATAATTTGGCTATATCAACTTGTTCAAGAAATGATTTACTCCAATTAAGTTTATCTGCGTCGGATTTATTTTCTTGACCATTAAGGATATAATCTATAACTTCTTCTTTAATGTTTGTTTCTGGTTGCTCGTTAGTTGTATCATCTTCTTTATTTTCAATGACATCAACTGGATTATCTTGTGAGTTTGTATCTTGGTTATCAATTTTAGTGCTTTCTGAGTCAGAATTTTGATTATTGATTTTGGTGTTTTCTAAGTCGTTTTTTTGTTCATTGGTTTTAGTGTTTTCTAAAGCTGTCTTGTTAGTATTGTCTGCTGTTGTAGTATCAGTTCTTTTAGAACTAAATACTACAATTGATATAATGACAATAGCTACTACAATTAAAATAATAGGTATCAATTTCTTTTTCATGTAATTTTCTCCTTTACTCTGGTTACTATTAAATATTCTATTAAAAAGGTATATTATATATTATTTTTTTGAATCACTGTCCTTTCTCATATATATTAACATATATAAACAATACTGGTCACATTCTAGAGTGAACAATGTAGCAACAAATCAAATATATACAGGGGCAAGAATATATGGTAAATTAAAGAAAATAGATATGTTATTATCCAATGTTATAGTTGATATTGATGAGAAAGTTCAAAATAAAATTGAAAATTAATTGTATAGATTATTAACAAGAAAATAATCAATTAAAGAAGTATTAATTAGAGGGAAGGTAAAATAAAGTAAAGCAAAAATTAAAAAAGGTATTTAAAAAAGTTTAACTATGTTATATTATTATATTAATGTGCTAAACTTTTTTGCCTTAATAGGAAAAGTTTTCATATGCGCTAAGGAAACTTTCCTAACGACAAATCCGCTCTGTGGAACGAGGCATAGCCTCTTTTGTTCAGTAAAATATTAAATCGAGGTGAAAATATGGGTAAAAGAAGGTTGAATAATATAAAAATGAAAGGAGATATGCCAGAGAAACGAGATATATTTAATTCTAAAACAGGTTTTATCTTAGCATGTATTGGCTCAGCAGTAGGAATGGGAAATTTATGGATGTTCCCTTATAGAGTGGGTCAGTTCGGTGGAGCAGCCTTTTTAATTCCATATTTCTTATTTGTAATAATAATAGGGATTACAGGAGTAATAGGGGAGATGTCTTTTGGTCGTGCAATGAGAACCGGACCATTAGGAGCATTTAAAAAAGCTCTTGAAAGAAGGGGCAAAAAGCATGGTGATATAATTGGACTAATTCCAATAATAGGCTCTTTAGGAATTGCAATAGGATATGCAGTCGTAATCGGTTGGATACTAAGATTTACAGTTGGAGCCATAACAGGAGCTCTAACAAATGCAGAAGAAAGTGGGGCTTATTTTGGTGAAATAGCAGGTCCTCTAGGTAGTGTGGGATGGCACTTTGCAGGATTACTGATAACATTTCTCATAATGTATTTTGGTATTTCAAAAGGGATAGAAAAAGTTAATAAGGTAATGATGCCAGCATTTTTTGTCCTATTTATAATTCTTGCCATAAAAGTCATTACCATAGATGGTGCACTAGATGGTTATAAATATCTTTTCTTGCCAGATTGGAATCTTTTAGCAGAGCCGAAGACATGGGTCTATGCTTTGGGGCAAGCCTTTTTCTCTTTGTCATTAGCAGGATCAGGGACATTGGTTTACGGAAGTTATCTTAAAAAAAATGAAGATGTTGTGGCTTCAGCCAAATTTGTAGCACTCTTTGATACAATAGCTGCAATGCTTGCGGCAATGGTTATTATACCTTCAGTTTTTGCATTTGGTTTAGATAAAGCTTCAGGACCTCCACTTATGTTTATAACTATGCCAAAGGTTTTCAAGTTAATGCCAGCAGGTCAACTGTTTGCTATAATTTTCTTCATAGCAGTTTTATTTGCTGGAATTTCATCATTGATGAATCTCTTTGAAGCTCCAGTTGAGACATTGCAAAATAGATTCAAACTTTCAAGAGGTGTTTCCATTTTAATAATAGCAATAATAAGTGGTTCAGTTGGTCTTCTAGTCGAAAATGGAGACAATCTGGGTATTTGGATGGATATAGTATCTATCTATATTATTCCACTTGGTGCATTGTTAGCTGGAATAATGTTCTTCTGGGTATGCGGTACGAAATTCGCAAGACAGCAGGCTCAGATGGGAAGAGTTAAACCTATAGGACCATGGTTTGAACCAATGGCAAAATATTTGTTCTGCGGTCTTACTATAATCGTTTATATTTTGGGGATTTTTTATGGGGGAATAGGATAATATTATTTCTTTACAAAGTTTAATTTTAGGGTTATAATAATGTAATATGTAGTGGTAGACGTAAAAAAGCCCTTCATCGAAACTGATGTAAGGGCTTGTATATAATATACCGTTTATGTTTATATTTTATATAAGATGAAAGTGAAAAAACATATGATTACTTAGGAGGTATAAAGGTGTACAAGAAAGTATCCACTGATCTTAATTTTAGGGATCGTGAAAAGGAAGTTCTGAGTTTTTGGAATGAAAATGATATATTTAAGAAGAGTATAGATTTAAGAAAGGACGGACCTACGTATACTTTTTATGATGGACCACCAACAGCTAATGGTAAACCTCATATTGGACATGTCCTTACTAGAGTTATAAAAGACTTAATACCTAGATATAGAACAATGAAAGGTTATAAAGTTCTTAGAAAAGCTGGATGGGATACACATGGATTACCTGTTGAATTAGAGGTAGAGAAATTATTGGGTCTTGATGGAAAAGAACAGATTGAAGAATATGGTCTAGAACCTTTTATTGAAAAGTGTAAAGAAAGTGTATGGAAATATAAAGGAATGTGGGAAGATTTCAGTGGAACTGTTGGATTCTGGGCAGATATGGATGACCCATATGTAACTTATCATAATAATTATATTGAATCAGTTTGGTGGATCCTAAAACAAATCTGGGAAAAAGATTTATTATACAAAGGACATAAAATAGTTCCTTATTGCCCACGTTGTGGAACTCCACTTTCAAGCCATGAGGTAGCTCAAGGTTATAAAGATGTAAAAGAAAAGTCTGTCATCGCTAAATTTAAAGTTAAAGGCGAAGATAATGTGTATATATTAGCTTGGACAACTACTCCTTGGACATTACCTTCTAACGTAGCTTTATCAGTTAACCCTGTAGAAGATTATGTAAAAGTAAAAGTAGAAGATGAGTTTTATATTTTAGCAGAAGCTTTAGCTACTAAAGTTTTAGGCGAAGATTATGAAGTAGTCGAAAATTACAAAGGTAAAGATCTTGAATATACAGAGTATGTACCATTATTTAATTTTGCATCACCTAGCAAAAAGGCATACTATGTAGCTTGTGCAGATTATGTTACATTAACTGATGGTACAGGAGTTGTTCATACTGCTCCAGCTTTTGGTGAAGATGATGCAGTTGTAGGAAGAAATTATGATTTACCATTTGTACAGTTAGTTGATGATCGTGGTGAATTTGTTGAAGCTGTTACACCATGGAAAGGTATGTTTGTGAAGAAAGCAGACCCATTAATCATAGATTATTTAGAAGAAAAGGGATTATTATTTGCTGCCCTTGATTTTGAACACTCATATCCTTACTGTTGGAGATGTGATACTCCACTTATATATTATGCTAGAGATACATGGTTTATTAAGATGACAGAAGTGAGAGATAATCTAATTAAAAATAATGATCAGATTAATTGGCTTCCAGAATCTATCGGAACCAAGAGATTCGGTAACTGGTTAGAAAATGTTATGGACTGGGGATTAAGCCGTGACAGATATTGGGGAACACCTCTTAATATCTGGGAATGTGAATGTGGACACCGTCATGCTATAGGAAGTATAGAAGAACTTAAGAGCATGAGTGATAACTGTCCTGATGATATTGAACTTCACAGACCATACATTGATGATGTACTTATAAATTGTCCAAAATGTAATAAAAAAATGAAGAGAGTTACACCAGTAATTGACTGTTGGTTTGACTCAGGTTCAATGCCTTATGCTCAATGGCATTACCCATTTGAAAATAAAGAGATATTTGAAGATAACTTCCCAGCGAACTTTATTAGTGAAGCTGTTGACCAAACAAGAGGATGGTTCTATTCATTACTTGCAATATCAACATTACTATTTGATAAGCCAGCATTCAAGAATGTTATAGTACTTGGACTTGTTCAAGATGAAAATGGACAAAAGATGTCCAAATCCAAAGGAAATGCTGTAGATCCATTTGAAGCATTAAACAAACATGGTGCTGATGCAGTAAGATGGTATTTCTATAACAATAGTGCTCCTTGGCTTCCAAATAAGTTTTATGACAATGCAGTAATCGAAGGTCAACGTAAGTTTATGGGAACATTCTGGAATACGTATGCATTCTATGTGCTCTATGCTAATATTGATGAATTTAATCCTACTAAGTACCAACTTGAGTATGATAAATTATCATTAATGGATAAATGGCTATTATCAAAATTAAATACATTGATTAAGATAGTAGACACTAATCTTGATAATTATTTAATTACTGAATCATCAAGAGCAATGATGGAATTCGTTGATGACCTTAGTAATTGGTATGTAAGAAGAAGTAGAGAGAGATTCTGGCAGAAAGATATGCCACAGGATAAAATCAATGCTTATATGACATTATATACTGCTCTTACAACTATGGCTAAAATATCAGCTCCATTCATACCATTTATGGCAGAGCAGATATATAGAAATCTTGAGTTTAACTTTAATAAGAAAGCACCAGAAAGTGTACATTTATGTGACTTCCCTGTTGCTGATGATAAATATATTGATGAAGAACTAGAGAAAAACATGGATTTAGTTCTTAAGATTGTTATCTGTGGTAGAGCTTGTAGAAACAGTGCTAATATCAAAAACAGACAACCTATCGGTAAGATGTATATAAAATCTTCTTTCAATCTACCTGAACTATACAAAGATATTGTATCAGAAGAGCTTAACATAAAAGAAGTTTTATTTACAGATGATGTTAGAGAATTTACAACTTACAATTTCAAGCCACAACTTAAGACAGTAGGTCCAAAATATGGTAGATTATTAAATCAGATTAGAACATTACTACAAGATGGTGATGGTAATAAGATGATGGATGAATTAAAGGCAAACGGAGTTCTTAAGTTTGACATTGATGGTAATCCTGTAGAACTTGCTGAAGAAGATTTGTTAATTGAATCTACTAAGAAACCAGGATTTGAAACTAATACTGATAAGGATGTAACTGTTGTAATTGATACTAATCTATCAGAAGAACTTATAGAAGAAGGTTTTGTCAGAGAAATCATAAGCAAAATCCAGACTATGAGAAAAGAAGCTGATTTTGAAGTTACAGACCATATCAAGATATATGTTGATGATAATGAAAAACTAGTGGATATCGTTAATAGAAACAAAGAAGAATTATTATCTGAAACATTAGCTGATGTTCTTAATGTAGGTAAGAACAGTGATGTTTACGAGAAAGAATGGAAAATAAACGGCGAAAAAATATATTTAGCTGTTGAGAAAATAAAATAAAAAAATATTTAATAATAAAGCGGAGAGTTGTTGGTTAACAGCTCTTCGCTTTTTTATTAAGTTTTATTAAAAAATTTTGCCAGTTTCGTTAATGTCAGTATGTTTTCTTGGTCTCCATTTTAATATCAGTCACATGATGTCTACAATCTTAGTAGGATTATAACATGGTTCACAATATGGCATAAAATATTTCCTGAGTAACTACTAAATAATAGTTTACTATTTACATTTGTAATCTATTCTCAACTTTTTTCATATTGTTCTATCCCAATATTCAGTTGTAAAAAATCTAAAGTAATTTTGTATAGAAAAGCTAAAGCTTTTTCCATTATTATAATTCACCCACTATAATTATGATATTATCAATATATATATTCATTTTAAGTATATATATAATCCAAATATACTTATATTTAACCCTTTTTATCATTATAACTTTTGTTTATAGATATTCAATACTATGGGAATGTTGTTATTAATCTATGATTTGAATAGATTGTCAGTAATCCAAGATATTTAATTTTTTAATAAAATATAAGTAAAAAAACATCATCTTAGGCATAATATGTAGAAGGAGATATGCCGTTTACTGAAAGGATTGATGATAATGATGGATAGACTAGATGTTACAGTAGAAGATTTGAAAGAAGCAATACTCGAAAATATAAAAAACCAATTTAGGAAGACTATTGATCAAGCTTCGAAAGAGCAGATTTTTCAGGCTCTTGCTTTTGCAGTAAGAGATATTATTATAGATCAATGGATTGAAACCCATAAAACATATGATGAAGTTGACCCTAAGACTGTATATTATCTATCTATGGAGTTTCTAATGGGAAGAGCTTTAGGAAACAGTATCATCAACATGAAAGTTGATAAAGTTGTTAAAGAAGTATGTGAAGAGTTGAGTATAGATCTTAATGCAATTGAGGATATGGAACCAGACCCTGGACTTGGTAATGGAGGACTTGGCAGATTAGCAGCTTGTTTCTTGGATTCATTATCTACTCTTGAATTTCCTGCATATGGTTGTGGTATACGTTATCGTTATGGGATATTCGAGCAAAAAATTATTGATGGATACCAAGTGGAAAGACCAGATGAATGGTTAAAAAACGGTAATCCATTTGAAGTCAGAAGAGATGAATATGGGGTAGAAGTGAGATTTTTTGGTGATGTAAGAGTGTTGAAAACACCAAATGGAAGAGATAAATTTATTCAAGAAAATTACCAATCGGTAAAAGCTGTTCCTTATGACATACCTATCGTAGGATATGACAATAACACTGTCAATACATTGAGATTATGGGATGCAGAAGCATTAGTGAAATTCGATCTTGAATCCTTTGATAGGGGAGAATATCATAAGGCAGTAGAACAGGAGAATCTAGCAAAATCTATTGTAGAAGTTTTGTATCCTAATGATAACCATTATAGAGGAAAAGAGTTAAGGCTTAAGCAGCAGTATTTCTTCGTTTCTGCTACGGTACAGCAAGTAATCAATAAATTCAAACAAAAACATGCTGATATTCATGAATTACCTGATAAAGTAGCATTTCATATAAATGATACCCATCCTTCTCTTACGATACCAGAACTTATGCGTATATTATTAGATGAAGAAGAACTGGAATGGGAAGAAGCTTGGGATATTACAACAAAAACTTGTGCGTACACCAATCATACAATTATGAGTGAAGCTCTTGAAAAATGGCCCATTGAATTGTTGAGTAGATTGTTGCCTAGAATATATATGATTATTGAAGAAATCAACAGGAGATTCTGCCTTAGCTTAGTTAATGAATTTCACTTGGATAAAGAGCAAATAGATAAAATGTCAATAATCATGAATGGACAAATAAAAATGGCTTTCATGTGTATTGTTGGTAGCCATTGTGTTAATGGAGTTGCTGTTCTCCACACAGAAATACTTAAAAAAGAAGAATTGAAAGAGTTCTACAATATATACCCTGGTAAATTTAATAACAAAACTAATGGAATCACACAGAGAAGATTTCTATTGGAGGCAAATCCAAAACTAGCAGATTTTATTACTGACCTTATAGGTGATGAATGGATAACATCTCTAACTCATATTAAGAAACTCGATCAATATGTTGATGATGAACAAGAACAAAAGGAATTTATGAAAATTAAATATGATAATAAAGTCAGGTTAGGAAAGTATATAAAAAAACATAATAATATTGAAGTTGATCCAAGATCCATATTTGATGTGCAGATAAAAAGGTTACATGAATATAAAAGACAGTTGATGAATATATTGCATGTAATGTATCTATACAATAAATTATTGGAAAATCCTGATCTGGATATGATTCCTAGAACTTTTATATTTGGTGCAAAAGCAGCACCTGGATATACAAGAGCAAAACTTATCATAAAATTAATTAATAATGTTGCAGACAGAATCAACAACGACACCAATATCAAAAATAAGATAAAAGTCGTTTTTATAGAGAATTATAATGTTTCCAATGCAGAGATTATCATAGCTGCTGCTGATGTAAGTGAACAGATATCTACAGCCAGTAAGGAAGCTTCTGGAACAGGTAATATGAAACTTATGTTGAATGGAGCAATAACAATAGGCACAATGGATGGTGCCAACATTGAAATAGTTGAAGAAGTCGGGGAAGAAAACTGTTTCATATTTGGAATGACTTCTGAAGAAGTAATAAATCTACAGCATGAGAATTCATATAATCCATGGGATATATATAATAATAATGAAGACATAAGAAAAGTAGTGACCCAGTTGATTAATGGGTTCTATGCACCTGATGACCCTGATTTATTTAGAGAGATATATGATTCCCTTCTGGATGGATATGGAGGAAGACCAGACCCATACTTCATATTAAAAGATTTTGATAGCTATAAAGAAGCACATAAAAAGATTGATGCAACATATGCTAATCAAAGGAAATGGGCTAAGATGGCAATGCTTAATACTGCAAACAGCGGAAAATTCTCTTCAGACAGGACTATTTTACAATATGCTAATGAAATATGGAAATTGAAAAAAACTGAAGTGATTATGGAAAAATAAATTTCAATAGATAGCAATTATATGCAGGGAGGCTGGTTAAGCCTCTCTTTTTTTAAAACTAAACTTATCCAATTATCTTACCAGATAGGACAAAATTCTTTTTGATGTTTTATATGAAATTATTAATAGGGAACAAGTTGTTAATCATCCTCATAATAATAAAATCATTAGCATATAAATGATAGTGATAATAAGAATTTTGGACAAGAGAAAATAGATTTTGGAAGGAATTGATTAAGATGAAGGAAAAAATTATTTCAATATCATTAATAGTGATTATAGTTTGTTTTATACCAATATTCATAACCACAATAATTAAAGGAATTCCAAAAGAAGAGAAACAAAACACAGAGATAGAAAATAAAAAAGACATAAAAGTTATGGTGGATGGAAAAGAGATTTCCATGAATCTTAATGATTATCTGATCGGTGTAGTCGCTGCAGAAATGCCAGTTAGTTTTTATGATGAAGCTCTAAAAGCTCAAGCAGTAGCAGCTAGAACATTTGCATTAAAAAAATTAGAAAAAGATTCAAAACATATATTCAACAATAATGAACAGGCTTATATCACCAAAGAAAAGATGGAAGAAAGTTGGGGTTCTGATAATTTCCCTAAAAATTATAATAAAATAAGAAGTGCTGTTGTTGACACAAATAATGAAGTTGTAGTTTACCAAGAAGATTTGATTGAAGCGGTTTTCCATTCCACAAGTGCAGGAATGACTCAATCAGCAAAAGATGTGTGGGGAGAAGAGATACCGTATTTAATTAGTGTCAGCAGTTCAGATGATGTTAATTCACCTGAATATTCACATACTCAAACTTTTACTCAGCAAGAGTTTGTTTCCTTGCTTAATGAACATATAGAAGATTTTCAGACGTATACTAATGATGTATTCAACGAGATTCAAATCATCAGTAGAACATCAGAAGGATATATTTCGCAAATACAGATAGGTAATAAAATTCTAGAAGGAGAAGAAGTCAGAAGCTACCTAGGACTGGAATCCAGTAATTTCAATGTTGATAGTGTGGATGGAAATATTGAAGTATCATGTAAGGGGTATGGTCATGGTGTTGGTATGAGCCAATATGGAGCTAACGATCTGGCTAAGAATGGATATTCATATAAGGATATACTCAAACATTATTATTCGAATACAGAAATCGGGTTATGTGAATAGATAGATCATATTATATATTGAATAGTTTTAATAGGATTAGAGAATTGTCATTACTATAGATAGAGGCAATTCTCTTTTCTTGTTATGTGTTTTTTTATATCTCATATGGTATTAATTTCATTTTAGTAATAAATTGTAGTAAATATGTAAAATGCTTATATATCTATTTTATTTAAAAATCTGAATATAATATCCAATCATTGGTAATAATATAGTTGTAACAAATGTAATATAAGTAATTTTTTAAGTATTATTACATTTTTAAATAGGAATATGAGGTGATTTTGGATGAAACTAAAGAATATAATTGCATACATAAAAAGAAAGCAATTTTATTTTGCGTTGTTTACATGTTGTATAACAGTCTTTTTAATTGCAATTCTATTATGGATTAGACCAGATGAGAAGGAACAAGAAATTGCTAATCTTAATGGTGAGGTAGTTAGCAATGAAGATTCAAATGAGGAATCAAGTGGTGATTTGACTGCTAATCTTGTTGAGAATTATGATGACGAGATAGTAGATGCAGAGGATAGTCATGTAGAAGATGTATGTGAAGAGGAAGAAACTGTAAAAGCTATAAGCCCTATTACAATTAACTCAGAAGAAGTTGTTGGTGAAGGTGATTATGGAGAACCAGAAATATATGAAGAACAACTTGCACCAGAACTTACAACACCACAAAAAAAAGACCCAGTAGTAGTAGAAATAGCTCCAGTTGTTAAACCTAATATAAGTTATAATGCTGAGAAAGAAAAAATGATATGGCCAGTAGAAGGTAATGTATTAATACCTTTTAGTATGGATACACCAGTTTATTTTAAAACTCTAGATCAGTATAAAATCAATCCTGCATTATATATTGCCGCAAGTGTAGGAAAAGATGTTGAAGTAGCTGCTGAAGGAGTAGTTGAAACTATACGAGTAGAACCTGAATCCGGAGTAACTGTAACTGTTTACCACGGAAATGGATATAAGACAATATATGGACAGCTTAACAAGCAATTGAATGTAAAAGAAGGGGACTTGGTCAAAAAAGGTCAGATACTGGGACAAGTCGAAACACCTTCGAAATATCATATATTACTAGATTCACATTTATATTTTAAAGTGACTAAAAATGAAAAACCAATCAATCCTATCGAATTAATAAAATAAATTAATCTAGCCTCCTGAAAAGGAAATTAAGGAACTGTGTTGTAATATTAAGTTATATTATAATTAACAGTTCCTTGATTTTTTGAATGCTTTTTTTATCTAGATGTTTCGAGAGAACCCCCTCCTCTAACTAGGAGGAAGATGAATCGGAACTGTTTTTAATCTTTAACTCCTGCTTGAGAGCTAATATATTTCTCAATCATTTCTATTGTTGCTCCTCCAGTTGTTAAAATGCAATAACTTATACTCCAAAATATGGGTTTCCAGTAATATTCTTTTAAATATTCACTATGTTTTTCCTAATAAGTCTTGAAGAAACAGTCTTTAAAGTATTAACTAATTTTGCTAATTCCACTTGGGGAGGTGTTTCAAATAGTAAGTTCTTTGTTAATACATTTGTGTCTATATTTAGTTATTACAACCAAATGATATTTTAGATTGTATATTGAATGCCTATTGCTTTTGGATTCAATATTATTCATCTAAAAAACTCCTTTACAACTAAATTGAAATGCGATATAATTATAACATAAGGAAGAGGAAAAATCCTAAATGCAAGTATAAACATTAAAAATCAAGGTAAATTGCTGGTGCAATATTAAAATATTACAGGGTAGAGCTTGGTAATAATAGTAACCATTAGGTTACTACGTCCCAAGAAGCCCCCTCAAAATCGTTTTATAGGTTTAGTGGGGGAGCATGTCCCAAAACCACAATGATAGTTAAGGGGAGCTTATGGAGAGAAAATTTAGAGTTGTTATTGTTGTAGTTGGATTAATTTTTGTATTTATTATAGTTAGTCAAATTAACAATTTGTTTTATAATAAAACTTCTAAAAAGTATGTGGAAAAAACTTATAATATGGAATTGAAAACGTCATATAAGCATGGTAAGAGTTATATTTTTTCTGGTATAGAAAATAATACTAATAAAAAAATACATGTAATCCATTTATTTGATTTTGGAGAATACACTGTATATGAAGATGAAGGAATAAATAAATTACAAGCAATCCGTATTGCAGAAGATGCTAATATAGATGTAGATTCTATATTGCTTATTTTTAAATATCCATATGATGAACCTAATGATATTAAGGATTGTTTGTATTGGGTGTTTAATAGAAAAGACGGAGAAGATCAACCAGATACAATATATATATCATTTAAGGATGGTATAATTAATGAAAAAGCTAATTTTTAAAATTGTTCTCAACTGCATAACTAAAGTAAATTAGTCTTAACAATGAATGTATGTTAATTTGTTCCCGACCATAATTGTGGTGGGGAATTTTTTCGTTATTACCAGTATTGGAGCAATTTATAGTGTATAAGTTTTTGGTGCCAATAGTATATTGGGTTAACCAATGACAAGAATCTAAATAGAAGGATAGTAATAATATAATATGACAATAGCATAAATTTTATTGTTAATTTCCAAGACTATTGTTATAATTGTCATATCTTAAATTTATTGTATTTACCAATTAGAAAGGAAATTCTATGAACAGACGAATCTTTTTACTAGTAATTTCATTATCAATCATTTTTACAGGGTGCAGTAATAATATTAACCAACACAATGAAAAAATATCCGATGAAACATTCCTGTTAGGTACTATTGTGAAAGTTACTTTATATGGGAAAAACGCGGATGAAGATAATTTTAAGGATATATTCAATATAATTTCTGATATAGAAAACAAAGTAAGTAGAAACATTTCTACAAGTGAGATAAGCAAAATAAACAGTAATGAAATACAAGAAATCAAACTATCTGATGATACATTCAATATAATCAAAAAAGGATTATATTATTCCAATCTATCCGAAGGAAGATTTGATATTACTATAGCACCATTAGTGAGCTTGTGGGGAATTGGAACTGAAGATGCTAGAGTACCGGAAGAACAAGAAATCAAAGAAGCTGTTAATAAGATAGACTATAAAAACATATATTTAGAAGATGATAAGATGAATATGCATATCAAAAATGATGTTCAGATAGACTTAGGTGGTATAGCAAAAGGATATGTTGCAGATAAAGTAGCTGAATACATAAAGCAAAAACATATAGACCATGCATTGATTAATCTAGGCGGAAATATATTGACTGTAGGTCATAAACCTAATGGAGAATCATGGAAGATAGGTGTTCAGAATCCTTTTAATGCAAGAGGAAAAGAATTAGGTGTTGCAACCATAGGTGAAAAATCAATAGTTACTTCCGGTATATACGAGAGGTATTTTGAAGAAGATGGCAAGAGATATCATCATATATTGAATCCATTCACAGGATATCCTATAGAAAATGATTTAGCTGGTGTCACCATCATATCTGATTATTCTGTAGATGGAGATGGCCTATCTACAGTGGTTTTTTCCATGGGACTGGAAGAAGGTTATAAATTTGTCGAGAATCTTGAAAATGTAGATGCGATATTTGTAACTGATGAAAAAGATATTTATCTGACTGATGGAACAGAAAAGATATTTAATCTTACAGATTATGATTTCAAAGTTAAAAAGTTTTCTAATTAACTATAAGGGAAAACAACAAATTATAGGACTGATTAGTACTTCAAAACTAATAGTTCTATTTTTTATGGAATAATTTAATTTGATATAAGGTTAATAGTAAAAAATATGTATATTTTTAATTCAAATCCCATATATTTAACTAAGCAATGATTCGAGGGGGATTTCGTTTTGAAGCAATATATAGAGGAAAGGGCTATAGAAGTTGCGAATTATATTATTACTTCAAATGCTACTGTAAGACAAACTGCCAAGAAATTTGGTATAAGTAAATCAACAGTACATAAGGATGTTACAGAAAGACTAAGTAAGATAAATCCAGGTTTAGCTTTAGAAGCTAGAAAGGTCCTTGACATTAATAAATCGGAAAGACATATTAGAGGTGGATTAGCTACCAGGGCCAAATATGTCAATATGTCTCATACAAATACAAGGCCAACAATTTATTAAAACCGAGATAGCTCGGTTTTTTTGTTAAAAATTAACTGTATGAATAATTTTTATATCAAGTCTCTATTTTTATATGAAAAATGTACCTTTATGTAGCTGTTTTCTAGTTACTGAAGGTATTTTTTATTATAATTTTTAACAAAAACCATTTTTTTTTTAATATTTGTTACCAAAAGCTAATCAGAAGTACAAATAATGACGATATTAATAAAAATTTAATAAATTTCCCCTTTGAAATTTTGTAGTATTTGTATATAATATTATATATGGTAATAATAGTTTATAATGGCAAAATATTAATACTTAATAAATGACATAAATATAGTAAAATAATTCTTGAATATAAATTTAAGTATAAAAATCTCAAAAAATATAAATATTAAACTACGGAAGGGGATTGACAAATGTTTGGAACAGATATTGGAATCGATTTAGGGACAGCAAATGTACTCGTATATATTAAAGGTAAAGGTGTCGTATTAAGAGAACCATCAGTTGTTGCAAGAGATAGAGATACTAAAAGAATATTAGCAGTAGGTAGTGAAGCAAGAAGAATGCTTGGTAGAACACCAGGTAATATTGTTGCAATAAGACCACTTAGACAGGGTGTTATTTCAGACTATACAGTAACTGAGAAAATGATAAAATATTTTATATCCAAATCTTTAGGTAAGAGAATAAGAAAACCAAGAATAACAGTTTGTGTACCTAGTGGTGTAACTGAAGTTGAAAAAAGAGCTGTTGAAGATGCTACTTATCAAGCTGGAGCAAGAAAAGTAGAAATAATAGAAGAACCAATAGCAGCAGCTATAGGAGCAGGAATAGATATTAGTAAAGCTTGCGGTAGTATGGTTGTTGATATAGGAGGAGGAACATCAGATATAGCAGTAATTTCCTTAGGTGGTACTGTTGTTAGTACTTCTATTAAAGTCGCTGGTGATAATTTTGATGAAGCATTAGTAAGATATATGAGGAAAAAACATAACTTATTGATTGGTGAAAGAACAGCTGAAGAAATCAAAGTTAAGATTGGAACAGCTTACAAAAGACCAGAAGTATTGACTATGGATGTTAGAGGAAGAAATTTAATTACAGGACTTCCAAAAACCATAACTGTTTCATCTGTAGAAACAGAAGAAGCACTTAGAGAATCTACTTCTAACATAGTGGAAGCGGTTCATAGTGTACTTGAAAGGACACCACCTGAATTATCAGCAGATATTGCTGACAGAGGTATAGTTCTAACTGGTGGTGGTAGCTTATTACAAGGGCTTGACCAATTAATAGAAAACAAAACAGGTATTAATGTAATTACAGCAGATGATGCGATTACTTGTGTTGCTATAGGAACAGGTAAATATGTAGAATTTCAGGCAGGTCAAAGAAGTTAAAGGTCAGGTGAAAACATGGTAAGAGGTTTATATACTGCTTCAAATGGAATGGTAGCGCAACAAGAAAAATTAGATATTATCTCCAATAACCTAGCGAATGTTAATACTACAGGATTCAAGAAAGATGGTGTAATCATTGAATCCTTCAATAGTGTATTGACAACGAAAATCAACGATAGAAGTATGCCTATGAATCAGACTATCGGTAAAATGACTCTTGGATGCAGAGTTGGACAAGTTTATACCGATAATACACAAGGCGGAGCAACAATGACAGATGATCCTTATAATGTTGCCATACTTGGTAATGGTATGTTTAATATTGGTATAGAAGATAAAGAAGGAAATCAACAAATCAGATATACTAGAGATGGGTCTTTCACTTTATCAACAGATGGAACGCTTATGACAAAAGAAGGAAATTATATTCTTGGACAAAATGGTAAGATAGTCATACCTAGCGGTAGTAATAATATCAGAATCTCAGAAAATGGTACTATATTTGACAATGATACCCAGATAGATAAATTATTATTAACGGATTTTGAAAACCCTGAATCCCTTAGAAAAATAGGGGATAACCTATATAGTCAAACAGAAGATACTAAGACTAATCCTTTTGGTGGTAAATTGATGCAAGGATATTTAGAAAGTTCTAATGTTAATACTGTAAGAGAAATGGTCGATATGATTAGTGTAATGAGAACATATGAAGCTAATCAAAAAGTTATTCAAACTCAAGATGAAACTCTAAAAAAAGCAGTAAATGATGTAGGTAGATTATAGAACTGAAATTTCAGATATCTTAGCAGTATGAAAGGAATGAATGTATTATGATGCGATCATTATACACAGCGGCATCAGGTATGAAGACTCAACAGATGAATGTTGATACTATCTCTAATAATCTTGCTAACGTTAATACCACAGGATTTAAAAAAGAAAGATTGGAATTCAAATCGTTATTATATGAAACTTTGGCAAAAGCTGGTACAGACCAACAAGGTAATGGTAAACCAGTTAATCTACAAGTTGGACATGGTGTAAAACCTGTAGGTACAGTTAGAAGTTATACTATCGGTACAATCCAGAAAACAGATAATCCATTGGATTTAGCTATTACAGGAGATGGTTTTTTTACAGTAAAAGATCAATCCGGTTCACAAGTATATACGAAAGACGGTAGTTTCAAGATTGCATTAGTAGATGATAGACAGATGTTAATTACATCAGATGGTTATCAGGTACTTGATATTAATGACGAGCCTATTTATTTTGATTCTAATATTGACATCAAAAAGATAAGCATCAGTTCTGAAGGTAATTTTAGTTATGTAACTAATGATAATGAAGTAGTTCCTATGGATTCTAAAATGAAAATGGTCCAATTCAGAAATGTTAACGGATTAGAAGCTCTTGGAAATAACCTATTAAGAGCTACCTCTTCATCTGGAGAAGCTATCTTAGAAGAAGACGACGAAGATGTAGTAAAGAGTCAGATAGTACAAGGTTCATTAGAAGGATCTAATGTACAAGTTGTCGAAGAAATGGTCAATCTGATAGTAGCTCAGAGAGCATATGAAGTAAGCTCAAAGGCTATACAAGCATCTGATGAAATGTTATCTCAAGCCAATAATCTTAAGAGATAGAATGAAAGGATAGAAGATACATGAATATATCAAGTATTAATCCTAATATGTATAACAATATAACTATGAATCAAAAAGAAAAAATCGAAACAGAATCTTTTGAGGCTGCATTAAATCAAGCCCAAGAAAAACAAGACGATAAACAGCTACAAGAATCCTGTAGGGAATTTGAACAATATTTCGTTAATCAATTATTCAAAGAAATGAGAAATACAGTTCATAGTGATGGACTTATACCTAAATCACAAGGGGAAAAGATTTTTGAAGATATGTTATATGAGGAATACTCCACTGAAATTTCTAAAGGTGAGGGTATAGGAATATCTCAGATGTTATATAAACAATTATCAAAAAACATATGATAGCATGAGTAATAAAGTAAATAATTGGAAAAACTAAGTCCTGTTGTACAGGACTTTTTGTATTGTCATAAGAAAATCTTATCTTATGCATTTGAAATATAATTATTTACATATGTCCTGCTAATTATTATAATGGTATTAATATACACACTAGTTAATGCTATTTGAAAATAATTATACTAAAAGGTGATAAAATGTTTATAAAACTCATTGCTCTAATAAATCTATGTTTAAGTTTATTCAGTTATAATGAACCAGTAATCTATACTAATGAGAATGTAACTCTAGATAGAATGGTTCAGCAAATTCATACTTTAGAAGTTGACATAAATGATCCTTACGTTACAATAAAAAATGCATTATCTTTCGGGAAAGCATATGGATTTGAAGAGACTAGTGTAATGGTTAATGATAACGAAGCTATAGCAGGTGTTAATGGTACATTTTATACCATGTATGGACATCATCTAGGTTTATTGATAAAAGATGGAAAATTAGAAACCATGGCTAAGGATTATTCACCGATAGTTGCATTTTTAGAATCAGGAAAAGTATATATAGGAGATATTAAAACTGAAGTAAAGGTCGAAGGTAAAACAAATACTATAACTGTAGATACCATGAATGACGCAGCTTTTGAAGAATCATGGGTTCTATACTCTGATATATATGGTAGAACAACACGTATTACAAGAAATAGCATTAATTACGTTATTGAAAATAATAGAGTAATCGATAAAATAATTACAGATAACCCTATAGATATTACAAGAGGTAGTTATATACTTAGTAGAGTTACAGAAGACCCTGAGAAATATGATTTACTGACAGTTAATGAAGAGGTTGAAATTGAGATCATCTATAATCCTGATATGGGTAAGATTAAAGAAGGCTTCCAATCTGGTGGTTGGTTAGTAAAAGATTCTATTAATGTTGCTAAAGATTATGAGCCGTTGATGGGAAATACTAATATTCTTAATCCTAGAACAGCATTAGGAGTTACGGAAGATAATAAAATAATTATTAAAGTCATTGATGGAAGACAGCCCAATTATAGCTATGGTATTACTGGTAAGACTTGTGCAGACATTATGTTAGAAGAAGGTTGCATTAATGCTGTATATTTAGATGGCGGAGCATCAAGTACTATGGTGTATAACAAAGAGGTAGTTAATAGTCCTTCCATGAATACTGAACGAAAAGTGGCTCATAGTATTTTAATTGATTATGAAAAGAACGACTTTATGTTTATGATAGATAAAATAGGAGAATTCATAGATAATCTATTAAATGATTTATTTAATTTCCAGGAATCAATTTCGTAAAATGATATTGCAATTAAATATTTTATATGCTAAGATAGATGTAGAATTTTTATACTAAAACTTAATAAAATAATTGATACTTATCAAGAGTTAGGGTAGAGAGTTAGCTCGGTGACCCTACGCCAGCCTGCTTATCAGTAAGGTGGTTCTGCTAACGTCGATGAGGCTTAATATAGTTATAAACCTTCTTGATGTTAAGAAGGTTTTATTTTGTTATAAGAGATATATCATGATCTTTTACAAGATAAATGCTATTAATCATTTAATCAGTTAAATAGATGCATATTTAGTGATAAAGGTATTAATAACAAAAATTGGTAATAATATAATTATATAAGTTTTAATACACTTAATAAGTATCTAAGTATCATATTTGGCCTTTTTTGGCTTTAGAGTTAATTATGCTTGATTAATGTGGTTTTTAAGATTTTGTGTTAAGAATAGACAATAATAGGAGGTTATATATGGTACCATTTAAAATACCTATGTCAATTCTAGAATTGATGATTATTTCAGCAACTCCCCTTATAGAACAAAGAGGGGCAGTCCCTTTTGCAGCAGCAAGTGGATATGGTGTAGGTGAAGCATATTTTTGGACTTTATTAGGAGCAATTATCCCAGCTCCATTCATACTACTTTTAATACCTCATGTATTGGAGCTATTGAAAAAAGTGAAATTCCTGAGTAAGTTAGCTTATTGGTATGAAAATAGAGCACTAGAGAAAAGTAAGAAAGTAAAAGATAATCTTAAATATGTGAGTATTTTTCTATTTGTCGCAATACCTTTACCTGGTACAGGTGTTTGGACAGGATCAACAATTGCATCATTGCTGGGACTAGATTTTAAAAAGTCGTTAATATCAGTTATATTAGGTGCAGCAGTAGCTGGGATATTTATGATTATCATTTCATATGGTATAAAAATTCTAGTATCATAAACTAGACTGTTTTTAGACTGATCAATATTACAGAAATACTTTATGTTTAGTTGTATTTGAAAGAACGAAAGGAGAAAAATTATGGCAAGAAAATTATTTACTTCGGAATCAGTAACAGAAGGGCATCCAGATAAGATGTGCGACCAGATATCTGATACTGTTTTGGATTCAATATTAGCAAAAGACCCTAATGCAAGAGTTGCATGTGAGACAGCAGTTACTACAGGTCTAGTATTAGTTATGGGAGAGATAACAACTAATTGTTACGTGGATATTCCTAAATTGGTCAGAGAAACAATAAGAGATATAGGATATGATAGAGCTAAGTATGGTTTTGACTGTGATACTTGTTCAGTCCTTACATCATTAGATGAACAATCAACAGATATAGCAATGGGTGTTGATGAAGCTCTTGAATCAAAAGAAGGTAGCATGACAGAAGAAGAGTTAGATGCTACTGGTGCAGGTGACCAAGGAATGATGTTTGGTTATGCCTGCAATGAAACAGAAGAGTTAATGCCTATGCCTATTTCACTAGCTCATCAATTATCAAAAAGATTGACTGAAGTTAGGAAAAACGGTACATTAAAATATCTAAGACCAGATGGTAAATCTCAGGTTACAGTAGAATATGTAGATGATAAACCTGTTAGAGTAGATGCAGTAGTCATATCAACTCAACATGATTGTGATGTGGAATTAGAAACAATAAAAAAAGATATAATGGAACATGTTATTAAACCAGTTATATCAGAAGACTTATTGGATGAAAATACTAAATTCTTCATTAACCCAACAGGAAGATTTGTTATTGGAGGTCCTCAAGGAGATTCAGGACTTACAGGAAGAAAGATTATTGTTGATACTTATGGTGGATATGCAAGTCATGGCGGAGGAGCTTTCTCAGGAAAAGATCCAACAAAAGTTGACCGTTCAGCGGCTTATGCAGCAAGATATGTTGCTAAAAATATAGTTGCAGCAGGTTTTGCTGATAAATGTGAAGTTGTTCTAGCATATGCAATAGGTGTTGCAAAACCAGTATCTGTTTTAGTTAATACATATGGAACAGGTAAAATATCTGATGATGAGATAACAGATATAATCAACGAACATTTTGACCTTAGACCAGCAGCAATCATAAGAGATCTTAATCTTAGAAGACCAATCTACAGGCAAACAGCTGCATATGGACATTTTGGCAGACCAGATTTAGATCTTCCATGGGAAAAAACTGATAAGGTAGAAGAGTTGAAGAAAGCTTTGAATTAGCTTACCTGAATAATAATATTAAAATGGGAAAGTTGAATCATTAATAAGATAATAAACATATAAAATCGACACCTCATGTTTCTAAAAATGAGGTGTTTGTAATATGAATATAAAACTCAGTCACTTTTTTTGATACTTTTTCTAAGTGGTTGGTAGAAATTCTTCATCAGGAGGTAATTATGTTAGGTACAATTGTCAACGCGAGTGCAATAATTATAGGAAGTTTAATTGGTACTATTTTCAAAAAAGGTATTAAAGAGAAAAAGAAAGTAATACTATTGCAGGCCATAGGGCTTGTAGCTATTTCCCTTGGAATTACGTGGATAGTCAAAAATCTTTCTAATAGCAGTGAGCCACTTTTATTTATTGCAAGTATGGTAATAGGTGGATTGATAGGAGAAAGTATAGATATTGAAGAGAAGGTTAACAGATTAGAGAAGAAATTTACTGGAAACAAAGTAAATGATAACAATGATAAGAAGTTGATCGAAGGATTAACAACTGCGGTACTTCTTTTTTGTGTAGGAACACTATCAATATTAGGTCCTATAGAAAGCGCATTAAAAGGTGATAATACACTGCTCTTTACCAATGCAATGTTAGATGGAATAACATCCATGATACTAGCTACAACTTTTGGCATTGGTATCATGATATCAGGAATCATTCTATTCATATGGCAAGGTTCAATATTTCTATTGGCTCAGTTCATAGGAGCATATGCTACACCAGAAATACTTGGTCAAATATCTATTATTGGTGGAATACTGATTTTTAGTACAGGCATTAATATTCTAGAAATAAAGAAAATAAAGACTATTAATCTTATACCCGCTCTTTTTATACCAATAATCTATAATATACCTTTTGTCAATAATTTCTTTAAAAGTATCGTTGGCTTGTTTACACAGTAATAATTATATAAGAATTATTATTAGACTTAAATCTCGATTAAAATGGATTTAGGTCTTTCTATTATGCGAAATGTTATATTAAGTAAATTTTTGTAAATATAATCTCCATTAATTAGGTAATGTAATCAGCAATTGAATTAGTATTAATCTAATAATTAAAATATATAAATATGGCTATTGACAATGGCTCATATAGGTGATAAAATATAACAAATAATAACTTTGAAGTTATTGGTGTGTTACTGTATAGCAGGCATGAACCTTTGTTCTATTGGTTTATGCCTTTTTTGTTGCTAAAATTACTAAATTAATAGTCATGAGGTGATTAAATGATTAAAAGGAGTTTTATTATTAAGTCAGAAACAGGTTTACACGCAAGACCTGTTACAATATTCATAAATAAATCTAAAAGCTTTGATTCAGATATCAAAGTAATAAAAGATACGAAAATAGCTGATGGTAAGAAATTTTTACAAGTGTTATCATTGGGAGTATTGGAAAATGATTCAATATTTATTGAAATAGATGGTAATGATGAAAAAGAAGCCATGTACGCTCTAGAAAAATTAATAGTTAATGATTTCAAAGAATAGGAGTAGAAAATGAAAGAGTTATTTGGAATAAATGCGTCATCTGGCTATGGTATAGGACCTGTTTATTGTTATAAGCCTAATGAATACAATATAGATCAGAGAAATAATGTTGATACTAGTTATGAAAAATTAAAGATAGAAAAAGCAATAAAGAATAGTATTGAGCAATTGCAAAATTTGAAATTAAAGCATATAGATAACATCGAAGATAAAGCTGATATAATAACAGCACATATATCAATGATAGAAGATCCAGATTTGAAAGAAAGTATAATCAATAAAATAGAATTAGGAAATAATGCTGAGTGGGCAGTAGATGAGACTGTAAAAGAGTACATAGATATATTTAAAAACATGGATAATGAATATTTTAAAGAAAGAGCTTTGGATTTACAGGATATAGGAAAAAGAATTCTTGATAATCTAATGGGCAATACTGAAAATTCATTGACAGAAATTAATGATAATATAATTCTTGTTGCCAGAGAACTTACACCATCGGATACTTTGACAATGGATAAAAATAAAGTCATGGGAATTGTTACAGAAACAGGAGGTAAAACGTCTCATACAGCAATAATTGCAAGAACTCTTGGGATACCAGCAGTTACAGGTATAGAAAAAATTACTGATATTATTGATGATAATCAAGAGATAATAATTGATGGAACTATAGGGAAAATAATCCTAGAGCCTAAGAAACAACAAATAGAAGAGTATAATAAATTAATAGATGAACGTAAAGCAGAACTTGTACAAGAAAAATCTCTAATTGGATGTAGTACCCAAACAGAAGATGGCTATAAAATAAAATTATATTGTAACATTGCTTCTGTTGATGATATTCAAGAAGTTCTGACAAATGATGGTGAAGGTATAGGTCTATTCAGGACTGAGTTTCTATATATGAATAGAATTAAGCCGCCTTCAGAAGATGAGCAATACAAAGTTTATAATAAAATCGGGAATATGCTAGAAGGTAAAGAAGTGATTATTCGTACTCTAGATGTTGGTGGAGACAAGGAAATCAGTTATATTAACATCGAAAAAGAATTGAATCCTTTTCTAGGTAATAGGGCAATCAGATATTGTTTACAAGAACAAAAACTTCTGTTGACTCAATTAAAGGCCATACTTAGGGCATCAGCAGATACTAATATAAAAGTTATGTTTCCTATGATTACTTCTTATAACGAACTCATACAGGCTATGAGTTTTTTGGAAAAAGCTAAGAAAGAATTAGAAACCAGAAACATAAGATATAATAAAGGAATTAAAATAGGTATCATGATAGAAACACCAGCAGCTGTATTTAATTCTAATCATTTAGCGAAAGAAGTTGATTTCTTTAGTATTGGAAGTAATGACTTAATTCAATATACCTGTGCAGTAGATAGAATGAATACAAAAATAAGCTATCTATATACACCATATAATCCTGCCATTATAAAAAGTATAAAGATGGTAGTAGATAATGCTCATAGAGAAGGTATAGAAGTTTCCATCTGCGGTGAAGCTGCATCTGATGAAACATTATTACCTTTGTGGATTAGTTTAGGAATAGATGAGTTAAGTGTCGTTTCCAAAGATGTCTTGAGTATAAGGAAATACATAAGACAAATAAGCAGAGATAAAACCCTAATCAATAAAGCTATAGAATTAAAAAATAAAGATGAAATAATAAAGTTTCTTAGTTAAAGGTAAAAGATTCTTTTGTCTATAAAATAGAAAAGCTGTATTTTAGGGTTAACTTAATCTTTTGTGAGGCATAGCGTCTATAATTTAAGTAGAATCTGATTGGAGGATGCAGTTGTGAGTCAAGAAAATGCTTATCATATCATTAAAGCACTAAATAATAATGTGATTCTTGCTAGAAATACCAATAATCAGGAAATGATTCTTATTGGTAAAGGAATTGGTTTTGGTAAGAAAACGGATAAAATTGCTTATATAAACGACAGCAGGATTCAAAAAGTTTATAGTAACTCACAAGGTGTACTAAAAGAAGAATACATACAATTAGTAAATGCAATTGATAGGAAAGTTATAGGGGTAGTAGAAGAAATAATATTATTGGCGGAAAAGGAATTAGGACATTTAGATGAGCATATACATATTGCATTGGTCGATCATGTAGGTTTTGCTCTAGAGCGATTAAAACAAGGAATGGTGTTCTCTAATCCGTTCTTATATGAAATTAAAACCATGTACAAAGATGAATATGATATTGCATTAAAGGGAAAATCTTTATTATTTAAACGTTTGGGTGTTACCATACCTGACGATGAAGTAGGGTATATAGCTTTGCATCTATACTCAAGCAGACAACGTAAAGATATAAAGCATACAATTAAAGATACCAGGTTATTAAATACTGTATTACAGCTAATAGAAAAAGAAATAGGCTATAATATAGACAAAAATCTTACAATGTACAAGAGACTCATAATACATTTAAAACAAAGTATAACAAGATCTGAAAATAACAAAGAAATAGTTAATCCTCTACTGGATGATATAATTGCTAAGCTTGATAAAGCTTACCATATAGCTGAAAAGGTAGCGAAAATAATTGAAGCCGAAAAAGGTATAGTAGTATCTAAAGATGAGAAGGGTTTTTTGGCATTACATATTGAAAGATTAAGAAATTAGATTAGGGTATTATAGAAGCGTGTTACTGGTAATGCAGGCATAAGCTTATATATGAAAGATGACCATGTCATTCTTTTTGTTATGAGTTTATGTCTTTTTTATATTAAATTATAAAGATACAAGGAGGAGTTTTTATGAGTAACAATGTTGAAGTTACAAAGAAACGTAAAAGTGCTTTACTGCTACCGGTAGGTGCTTTACTGGTAGCGGGGATTTTATTGCTGTTAGGACAGCCATTTGTTCTGAACATTCCTTTCTTTGAAGGATTGGGAAAAGAAGTATTTGCTAATCTTCCTATTATTGTAGCTATAATAGTAGCCATAGCAATATCTACAGAAGATCATGGTGCGGTTGTATTATCTGCTGCGTTAGGTTATTTTGTTCTGGATAAGGGTGTTACTACTATCAATGAAGCCAATAACATGGGAATAGTTGCTGGTATTCTTGCAGGTCTTGCAGCAGGCTTTTTGTATAACAAATACAAAAATGTGCAATTACCTACGTGGCTAGCATTTTTCGGGGGAAAAAGATTTGTACCAATAGTTACAGCTTTTACATGTATAATATTAGCACTCATTTTTGGTTATGCATGGATACCACTAGAAAGATTATTCTAGAAATCTAAATTACTATAAAAAAGATTGAGGAGGATTTAGAATGCAAGTATTTAGTAAATTACAAAGATTAGGTACAGCTTTGATGCTTCCAATAGCAGTTTTACCTGCAGCTGGTATATTATTACGTTTAGGTCAGCCAGACGTGCTTAATGTTCCATTTATAAGTAATGCAGGGGATGTAGTTTTTGCGAATCTAGCATTATTGTTTGCTATTGGTGTAGCTCTAGGTTTATCAGTAAACAAGAGCAGTACTGCTGCTTTTTCTGGTGCATTAGCATATTTTATGGTTGTGGGAGGAATTAATGCTATGGCTCCAGGAACAGATATTGGAGTTCTAGGAGGAATAATAACAGGTGCTGTTACAGCCTATATATATAATAAATTAAGAAATAATAAGTTAGGAAAACCTATTGTACCATTAGCAACATCTGTAGCTGCGGTACCTTTATCATTAATTTTTTCTTTAGTATGGCCTTTTATTGCAAAAGGGTTAGATATGTTCGGTAAGTTTGTTATCAATTCAGGAGCAGTAGGAGCAGGAATTTACGGATTTTTCAATAGACTGTTGATACCTACAGGATTGCATCATATCCTTAACAACATATTCTGGATGAACTTCGGGGAATTCACTAACGCAGCAGGAGAAATAGTAAGAGGAGATTATGCTAGGTATCTAGCAGGTGACCCATCTGCTGGTATATATATGGCAGGATTCTATCCAATAATGATGTTTGCCCTTCCAGCGGCAGGTCTTGCTATGTATAATTGCGCTAAGAAATCAAATAAAGCGCTAGTGGGATCGATGATAATTTCTCTTGCATTAACATCATTTTTAACAGGTGTTACAGAACCATTAGAATATAGTTTTATATTCTTAGCACCAGTATTATACGTTTTACACGCTTTGTTTACAGGTATATCATTGATTCTCTGTAATATAATAGGTATCCTGCATGGATTCACTTTCTCGGCAGGTTTCATAGATTATGTTCTCTATTTCAAACTAGCTACTAATCCATTAATATTAATACTTATAGGCTTGGGTTTTGGTGCGATATACTACTTTGTTTTCGTATTTGTCATCAAAAAGCTTAATTTACCTACACCAGGTAGATTAGATGAAGCCGGTGCTAATATTGATGCTTTGATATCAGAATTAGGTCTTGCAGGTATAGCTGCAGAATTTGTTGCTGCATTGGGTGGCAGCAGGAATATTAAGTCAATAGATGCATGTATTACTAGATTACGTCTAACATTGAATGATTCATCAATAGTTGACGATGATGAATTGAAGAAATTAGGAGCTTCCGGAGTCTTAAGACCTAATAAGAAGAATATGCAAGTTGTTGTAGGACCAAAAGCAGAGCTTGTAGTTGATGAAATGAAAAAAATCGTTTAACTATCAATAATAGCAATAATCCTAGGAGGAAAAAATGTTTAATATATTGAAAAAACAAAAAGATATCCTAATATATATTCCAGCTAGAGGCAAAGTTTTAGAACTTGATAAAGTACCAGATGAAGTTTTTGCTTCTAGGATGATTGGAGATGGTATTGCATTTCTACCACATAATGGTATTATTAAAGCACCATGTGACGGTAAGATAGTTCAGATATTTCCCACTAATCATGCTTTAGGTTTAGTTACAAGAGAAGGATTAGAGATTATGATACATATGGGAGTAGATACCGTAGAACTAAAAGGTGAAGGTTTTGAAAGGTTAATCAAGGAACAACAGGAAGTAAAAAAAGGTGACTCGTTAATGAGAATGGACCTGGAATTGATTAAAGAAAAAGGTAAAGATATAATTACACCTATAATAATTACCAATATGGAAAGAGTCAAAAGCATTTCTCCAAGTAATATGAATAAATTAGTTGAAGATGAGGTTATAATGAAAATAAAATTAAAGTAGTGATTAATATGCTTATTAAAGAGGTTGTATTGAAATATGATTTTCATGCAAGACCATGTGCATATTTCGTAAATCAAGCATCAAAATTTCAATCCAGTATAACAATAATTGCTGAAGACAAGTCTGTTAATGCAAAAAGTATTATTAGTGTACTGACATCGGAATTAGTTAAGGATGATAGAATAAAAATCATCATTGATGGAATTGATGAAAATAAAGCTATGCAAAAATTGATGCATCTAATTCAAGACCCTCTTGAAAAGGACTGGTAGAGATACTAGTCCTTTTCTTATTTAGAGGATATACAGTTAATAGTTAATACTATTAAATAGTATAGTCATAATATCAGATGATAATATAATTCCATGGAAAAAATATATTTTTAAGGACAAGATATTTGATAGCTACAGGTTTTGAATGCTGCTAATCAGGAAATAAAGGGTAATAGGTTTGTTTTGCACAATGAAAAGTGGAAGAGATACCTATGCCTTTTTGGTCTTATACGAAAGTCCTACTACATATTCGATAAATACAATAATTGTCTTTAATATTCATATATGATAAAATAATTTAATAATGATATAAATAATATTAAAGGTGATTTAATGGAAAATCAGCAGGTTATTGAAGGAATAATTGAAGAGATAATCTATAAGAATGAAAACAACGGATATTGTGTATGTGAAGTAAGTACCGAAGAAGAGGATATAACTTGTGTAGGTACTATGCTTTCAGTTTCTGAAGGGGAACAGATAAGAGCAGTAGGAGAATACGTTTCGCATCATACTTATGGAAGACAATTTCAAATAGAGACTTATCAGAGTTTCATACCAAAAGACAGGCATTCAGTATTGAGATACCTATCATCAGGAGCTATTAAAGGAATAGGACCTGCTTTAGCTAAGAGAATAGTTAAGAAATTCGGTGATGATTCATTCAGAATAATTGAAGAAGAGCCACATACCTTAGCTACTGTTAAAGGGATAAGTGAAAATAAAGCTAGAGACGTAGCAGAAGTTTTCTATGAACAACGAGAAATGAGAAAAACGGTTATATTTTTACAAGAATACGGAATCTCCTTAACATATTCTATAAAAATATATAATAAATATAAAGAACGGACTATGGATATAGTCGGCAACAATCCTTACAAACTTGCTGAAGACATTATAGGAATAGGATTCAAGACAGCTGATGAAATAGCTATGAAAATGGGAATACATCGTGATTCTATTAATAGAGTCAAGGCTGGTGTTATGTACCTATTGAATAGAGCTTCCATTAATGGTCATACCTATTTGCCTAGAAATGATCTCATTGATAAAGCTGAAGAGATGTTATTGGTTCCTTATGAATTGATTGAAAATGCTTTGATAGAATTGCAGATCAATAAACAAGTAATAACAAAAGAGGTTGATGATAATAGCATAACCTATAATATGATGTTCTATCATCTTGAATTAAATGTGGCTAGAAAAATATATGATCTTGCACAATTTGATTATGAATTACCTAGTGGTGTAGATAAGGAGATTGACGATATAGAGGAAACTTCTAACATAAGTTTTGATGATTATCAAAAAGAAGCTATAAAAGAGGGTATCAGCAATGGTGTTATAGTAATAACTGGTGGCCCAGGTACTGGTAAAACCACAACGATTAATTCAATTATTGAACTACTGGAAAGACAAGGGTTGGATGTATTGTTAGCAGCACCTACAGGCAGAGCAGCCAAAAGAATGACAGAAGCTACGGGAAGACAAGCACAGACTATACACAGATTACTAGAAATATCTTTCATGAATAGTGATGATAATAATAATAGATTTGAAAAACATGAAGATAATCCTTTGGAATGTGATGCATTAATAGTTGATGAAGCATCTATGGTTGATATCGTTCTTATGAATAGTTTATTGAAAGCATTGATTCCAGGGACAAGACTTATAATTGTTGGAGATAAAGACCAATTACCATCTGTTGGACCAGGAAATGTATTAAAAGATATTATAGAAAGTAAGAGAGTGAAAGTTGTCAAGTTAGAAAAAATATTCAGACAAGCAAGGGAAAGTGCAATTATAATGAATGCGCATAAGATAAATTCTGGAGAACACATTGATCTTTCCAATAAAAAAAGTGATTTCTTCTATATCAAAAGGTCGACCGCAGCAGCGATACTAGAACAAATCAAAACTTTGACTAAAACCAGATTACCAAAGTTTGCTAAATGTTCAACTTTTGATGGAATACAGATCCTTTCACCTATGAGAAAAGGACTCCTTGGAACAATTAATCTCAATAAGGTATTACAAGAAACATTGAATCCACCAAATAAAGATAAGAATGAAAAAATATTTCGTGATATTCTTTTTAGAGAAGGAGATAAAGTCATGCAGATTAAGAATAATTATAATCTGGCATGGCAAGTCAAAAATGATTATAATTTCACTATTGATGAAGGTATAGGAGTATTTAATGGCGATATAGGAATCATTAGTGAAATAAATCAATATACTAACAAGTTAAAAGTGAAATTTGAAGATGATAAGGTAGCTGAATATGAATACGCTAATCTTGAGGAGTTAGAGTTGGCTTATGCTGTAACCATTCATAAATCACAGGGAAGTGAATATCCAGTTGTGGTAATTCCTTTACTTACAGGACCATCTATGCTTCTTATAAGGAATTTGTTATATACTGCTGTTACTCGTGCTAAGAAATATGTGGTAATAGTTGGGTTGGATACTACTATCTATCAAATGATAGATAACGACAAAGAGATAGAACGTTATTCTACACTACAATTAAGATTAAAAGAGGTATATGATACAATGAGTGAAGCTATTATTTGATAATTTACTCAGGGTTTTAGTTCGTCATTATTACGTTCCAAAAGACTAACTTAGGATGTTAGATATTTCTACTATATAAAGTATAGGTAGTGAACAATATGAAAATAGATAAATTAGGTAATGAATTGTTAAATATAATTTATCCGAAACGTTGTCCCATATGCATGAACATAATACCTATAAATGAAGAAGAAAGGATTTGTGATTCATGCGTTGAAGAACTCCCATATGTAACAGAACCTCGTTGTAAAAAATGTAGTAAACCTTTAGATAATGAAATGGAGGATTACTGTTATGATTGCACCAAAAATGAACACAGCTATACTAGAGGGTGGGCTTTATGGTTATATTCTGGTGAAATAAAAAAAGCTTTACGAAGATTTAAATACAATAATAACAAGAATTATGGTAAAATATTCTCTAAGGAAGTAGTAACATTATATAAAAGAGAAATATCAGAAGCTTTTATTGACTTAATAATTCCTGTACCGCTACATATTAATAAAGAGAGAAAAAGAGGTTATAACCAAGCTGATATTATCGGTAAGAATATAGGGAAATTTCTAAATATACCCTATAGTTCTAATTGTGTCATAAGAACGATAAATACGAAAGCTCAGAAAAATCTCTCTGATAAAGAAAGATCCAATAACATGAAAAAAGTGTTCAAGGTAGTAAAACCAAATCAAATAAAAGATAAGAGAGTTTTGATTTGTGACGATATATATACTACAGGGAATACTATTGATAGTTTATCAAAGGAATTATTGAGAAATGGAGCAAAAGAAGTATTTTTTATTACTTTAGCAATAGGCAAAGGATTTTAATACGGAGGTGTTTTGCATATGAACGTAAGGAATTGTGTAAAATGTGGGAAAATATTTAATTATATAACAGGAGTACCAATATGTCCTGCATGTAAAAGTAACCTAGAGGACCAGTTCCAAGTGACCAAGAAATACATAAGAGATAACCCAAGTGCTAATATATCACAGGTAGCAGATGATTGTGATGTCTCAATGAAATTGATTCATCAATGGGTTCGTGAAGAACGATTGATTTTTGCAGAAGGATCTGCAATAGGTATCGAGTGTGAATTATGTGGGAAAACCATTAGGACTGGTAGATACTGTGATCAATGTAAACATGATATTCAACATAATTTGAATGGAGCATATGATAAGGAAAAAATCGAAAAACTAAAGGCAGATAAAGTTAAAAACAAGATGCGTTATCTGAATAAAGATAGTTTGCGTTAAATTCATCAAAAGATATATGGATTTAAGATTATTTATTGAACAATAAGTAGGCTGGCTTATAGTCAGTCTGTTTTATTGCAATCAGTTATAATTAACGCATATAATAGTAATCAAAATTTATCTATAAATATAGAAAAATACTACTTTCAAGTATTAAGAATGGTAGTAATCACTTTTTTAAATATAATCCTAAATAATATTGCTAGGATTGCCGATAAAATAATTGAAAACAACATATAATTAAAATATGTTAGAGAAAAAAATGGAAGGACGTGTTCTATCATGAGAATCAATGGTATAAAAAATATTAACAATGCTTATAAAGTTAATGCCACAGATAGAATATCCAAAGTATCAAAAATTAAAAAGGAAAAAGATTCATTAGCAATATCAGATGTAGCTAAAGAACTCCAAATCGCAAAAAAAGCAGTTAAGAATACTCCTGACATAAGATATGATAAAGTGAATGACATCAAAAAACGTATGCAGTCCGGATCATATGATGTTACTGCTAAAGAAGTTGCAGATAAGATAATAGACAGATATTTTGATAAAAGAAGATAGGTTTGTTATTATTATTAATCTAACTATAAGTGACATAAGATAATTTTTTTGAAAGGATTGAGCACATTGGCTAGCTTAATAGAAGATTTAATAACAACTTTAGAAAAAGAAAAAAATTGTTATGAAGATTTACTCTCTATAGGTGAAGAAAAAACAGAAACAATAATACAGGGTGATATAACTACTCTTAATGAACTTACCAACAGAGAACAAGAAATTGCAGGTTCTGTTATTAAAACAGATAGAAAAAGAGAAGAAATAATTGATGATATAGCTATAGTAACCAATAAAAACGCTGAGGAACTAACTATAAGTAATTTAGCAGATTTATTAGTCAAGCAAGAACAAGAACATATCAAACTAAATAATCTAAAAGATGAGATTAAGGAAATAGTAGAGAAATTACAGAGAATCAATGATAGGAATAAGATATTATTGAAAGAATCATTAGATTATATAGATTTTACTATGAATGCTATACAAAGTAATAGTTCTATCACTAATAGCAACTATGAATCGCAGGGTTATATATGCAATGACCATGATGGCAAGAGATTCTTTGATGCAAAACAATAATTGATGGAATGTTTTTTGGTTGAGTATTAAGAGGTATAAGTATAGATTATATGAAGATAGCTTATAACTCTTAATACTTAACTTTTAAAAATAAATATAGGTAGTCCAATTTCAGAAAAATGCAAATTTAAATAAGTTGAGCAGTTGCGGATTCCACAATTTTTGACTAGACATGATTGTACGGAATATAGAAATGATTGATACGATAAATTTAATAAATATACATAATAACAGAGGTGATAATGTGTCTTCAATAAGTAGTTTATCTAGAGCAGTCTCAGGGCTGAGAGCAAACCAACAAGCATTACAGTCTACAGCTCATAATCTGGCTAACGTAAACACACCTGGATATGTTAGACAGCAGATTTTAATGAAAGAATCCAATTATCTAAAAATAGGGACTAGCGGCAATAGTAATCTGATGGTTGGTATGGGTACAGATGTTGAATGTTTACGTCAAGTTAGAGATATGTTTCTAGATGGAGCATTCAGGAATGAAGCTAGCAGATATGGTTATTACAGGTCTGGCGCAGAAACAGTACAAGAAATAGAAACAGTTCTAGGTGAGATAGAAGGAGAAAGTATGGAAACCGTACTTAACAAATTCTATAAATCCCTGAATGAATTATCAAAACACCCAGATGGTAGAGAAGCAAGAGGTACTTTTGTTCAGAGTGCAGTCCTTTTTGTGAATAAAGCTAATCTAGTAATGGAGCAGTTGAATGAATATCAATTAAATCTTAATAAACAAGTTATTGATAATGTAGATGAAATCAATAGATTAGGTGAAGAGATTGATAGGCTTAATAAAGAAATAGTCAAATACGAACTGAATGGTGATAATGCAAATGATTATAGAGATGCCAGAAATCTGGCTCTAGACAAATTATCTCATATTGTCGATATAACTTATAGTGAGGACAAGACTGGTAATGTTAATGTTAAGGCAGAAGGACATAACTTAGTATCTGTAGACCATGTCTATAAAATAGAGCTTGAACAATCTGTACCTAATAGTCCACTAGTATCACCTATATGGGAAGATACAGGTAAAAGAGTATTTAATCTTGATACAGAAATTTCAGCAGAAAGAGAAAATGACAAAGGTTCATTAAAAGGATTATTAATGGCAAGGGGTACTAGACAAGCCAATTGGATGGATACGAAAAAGGCTGATGAATATAATAAAAATGTCAAACCATCTATTCTTATGACAGCTCAGGCGAAATTTGATTTATTTGTTCATTCTGTAGTAACAACAATCAATGATATTGTAGCGCCAAGAGGTAAAGGTACTGATTCACCTTATGGTTTGGATGGTTCGCAGAATATAGAAGTTTTCAAGAGAATAAATATGGATAGATATAATGGTTCTACATATAATGGTGAAGATAAAACAAATTATAGTTCATTATATTCAGCAGGTAATCTTGAGATTAATCCTGAAATATTAAATGATTATGACAAGATATGTATAACAGAAGATCTAACTAAAGTACAAGATAATAATATCGTTGAAGATATCATTAAGAAATGGCAAGAGCCAAATATAACTGAATATCCTGGATGTGAAGCAAAACTCAATATAAATAAATATTATATCAGTTTTGTTGGAGAGATAGGAAATCTAGGAAAATCTGCTAGAACTCAAATGGATAATCAACAGATACTGGTTGCACAGATAGATAATCAGAGAAGTACCTTCATGGGTGTATCATCTGATGAAGAATTAGGTAATATGATGAAATATCAACATGCTTATAATGCATCTGCAAGAGTGGTAACAGTAGTAGATCAGATGTTAGATCAAGTAATTAATAGATTAGGTATTGTAGGAAGATAGGGGGGAAGTACAATTGAATTCATCTTTTTTTGGATTAAATGTAGCAACACAAGGTTTATTTACAGCTAGAACGTGGTTGGATATCACCAATCATAACGTCACTAATGCACAAACCCCAGGTTACAGCCGACAATATGGAGTTCAGTCAGCAAGTAGACCTCTACCTAATAATGGTATTGGAATGGTGGGTACTGGTTCAGAAATAACTAAAATAAGTCAATTTAGAAATGAATATTTGGATATGAAGTTCTGGAATAATTCAGGTCATCTAGGAGAATATTCAGTAAAAAATTCACAGACCAGTAATATAGAGACGATATTAAATGAAGTAAACAATACAGGAATTACTACGGAATTTGAAGATATGTTTGAGGCATTATCAAAATTATCTACTGATCCATCAAATAGTTCCTATAAAATCAATTTTATTGATATGGCTAATAGTTTCTCTCAATTTTTTAATGATATCGGAGATAAAATGAGATCTTTTCAAAGAGATGCTAATTTTTCTATAAAAACTAAAGTAGACCAGATTAATAATCTCTCCAATCAATTGGCTACAGTAAATAAACAAATAGAGAATGTTGAATTTTCTGGAGTTGAGGCTAATGACCTTAGAGATAAGAGAGCATTGATTGTTGATGAATTATCTCAGATAATCAATATAAAAGTGGATGAAAGAACAGGTATCAATGGTAAAAAAACATTTTCAGTATTTGCTAACGGTAAGAAATTAGTAGAAGGATCTAATGCTAATTTATTAGAAACAAGGTCAAGGGAAAATGTATACAATCCTGAGGACGAACCAGGATTATTTGATATATACTGGCAAACTGGAATCAAATTCAATATGACAGATAGTAGTCTAAAAGGTGAGCTAAAAGGTTATATTGATATGAGAGACGGAAATAACGGTGATAATTTTCGAGCGGTCATAGATCATACTAATACTACTCTACCAACTAAAACCATCGTAGTAAAAGGTGCTAATAGAAGTGATATCCCGAAACAAGGGGAAATCATTATAGATGATAAAGCTTATAAATATACTGATTATGATCCTGATACGTGTACTTTTACTTTGGAAGAAGAAGCTCCAACAGGAGCAAATAATGTAAGTATGGGACAAGACTTAAAGTATAAAGGAATCACTTATTATGTTGAAAAATTAAATAGATTCGTTAGAACCGTTGCACAACATTTCAATGAAATACATGCAAAAGGTAATAATGGAAGTGGTGTTCCGCTGTTCACTTATGAAGGTTATAAGCCTGGAGATGATGTAGATTATAACAAGATGACCATTGATAATTTTCAATTCTCACAAGAAATCCAAGATGATATAGATAAGTTACTGACACGTTTTGACAAAAATACAGGTGAGAGTGATGGTGACCTCATAAAAGAAATTCTTAGTCTTAAACATGATAATAGTATGTTCGAGACAGGTGAACCAGGTAACTACATTCAGGCATTAGTAGGTGAACTTGGAATAGATAAAAGTCAAGCCGATAGTTTTGAGACAGGACAGATTAATCTGAACGTGATGATTGATAATCAGAGAATATCTTATTCTGGTGTAGATATCAATGAAGAAACAATGAATATCATTAAGTTTCAACAAGCATATATGGTTTCTGCTCAGATGATAAGGGTTTTTGATGAGATATATGATGTAACGATTAATAGAATGGGAGCCAATTAGTAAGCGGTTGATATATACGTGTAAATATGATATAAGGAAGGTGTAATCACATGCGGATAACGAATAATATGATATCTAATAATATACTTCTAAGTTTAAGCAGAAGTAAATATGCTCTTAGCATCTATGAAGGACAATTAGCTACAGGCAAAAAGATTCAGAAGCCCTCTGATGATCCTATTGTTGCGGTAAGAGCATTGAAATTCAGAACTAACATAAGAGAAGTACAACAATATAAATCAAATGCCGAAGACGCAATATCATGGATGACTGTTACTGAGAACTCCGTTTCCAATATAATAGAAATAGTCAAAAAAGCTAGAACTCTATGTGTACAAGCTACAAATGATACTCTAGGTGTTGGTGAAAGAGAGAGTATAATCACTTCATTAAAACAATTAAAAGACCAACTAGCTAATGAAGGAAACGTAGATTATGCTGGACGTTATGTTTTTACTGGTTACAAAACAGATCAGCCATTAACATTCACAAAAGCTGTAACGGATAAAAGCTACACAATAACCGAAGAATTCACTAAGGACGATATTGAGTCCATAGAGAAAATTATTGACGAAGACCCGCCTGCAAGTCCTAGAATTGTGAATGTTGATAGAATAAGGCTCGGGTATTCTAATATAGAAAATAGTAATCCGAAAATAGATAAAATAGGGACTTTGAATGTTAATACAATAAACTCCAATGATAAAAGTGCATATGAACCACAATCTGGTACTGTTAATTTTCTACAGGACACAGGAGAGTTGATTTTCAATTCCGAAGATAAAGCGGCAGGTAAGATACCAGACCCATTAGAATTTAAATATATAAAAGATGAGTTCAACAAAAATGATCTTAACCCAATACATTACTTTAATTGTACAGATAATGATACGAATGTAGTTTATGACAATGATAGAGATAACATCCATTATCAAGTCAGTTATAATCAAAGTGTTGCCATTAATTCCTTAGGTTCGGATTTGATAACTAAGGATCTATTCAGAGATTTAGAAGAGATGATAAACGAAGTAGGTAAAATCCCAGACAGCGATTCTAAATATTATGATTTGCTGAAAGATAGTCTGGGAGACAGGTTCAATGAGTTGATTGGGAAAATTGATGGACATAAAGATGGATTGTTGAAACAAGAAGCTGATCTAGGTACTAGAATAAACAGACTTGATTTGACTATTAATAGACTTGATAATGATAACATGAATTTTACTGATTTAATGTCAAAAAATGAAGATATCAATATAGCAGAGGTTATAGTTAATTATAAATCACAAGAGATGGTTTATAATGCAGCACTTATGTCATCAACTAAAATTATACAAAGTACTTTACTCGATTTCATTAGATAATATATAACTATAAAATATGTGAATATAGACGCATTGATAAAAAATGCGTCTATAATATTATACGTTAGTAAATAAATACAAATATTTATGTAGTATAGCTTTATATGTTAAATAATGGATGATATAATAGGTTTATCTGATATTTTGTATGTGCAAAGATTTATTTAACTATATGTAACTATACTATAATTAAAAAAGGGGTGATTGAGTGTTAGTTGAAACTAAGTATTTTGGAAAGATTGAGATAGATAAGGAACAAATTATTACTTTTGAAGATGGAATCTTTGGATTTAATCAATATCATGAGTATACTATTTTATTTGCTAATGATATTTTATGCTGGCTACAATCTGTGGAGGATAAGGATATTGTGTTGCCAATGATAGTCACACCATTGGTTTTTCCAGATTATAGTCCTGATGTAGATGATGAATTGATTTTACGTATTGGTAAGCTTAATCAGGAGGATTTGGTTTTATACAATATAATCGTAGTACCAGAGGATGTTGAAAAGATGACTACCAATCTGAAAGCACCTATTATCATCAATAGCAAAAGTAATAAAGGAATTCAAGTAATACTAGATAGCGATGAATATAATATCAAGCATAATCTCTATGAACACCTAAAAGAATCAAAACAAAAGGTGGGTGAATAATATGCTAGCATTATCTAGGAAAAAGGGCGAAGGTATTATTATTGGAGATGATATTGAGTTAATTGTTATTGACATATCAAAAGATGGTGTCAAATTGGGGATAAATGCTCCTAAAAATGTTCCTATACATAGAAAAGAGATATATTTGCAGATTCAGGAAGAGAATAAGATGGCTGTGGATACTAATGAAGAGACAGCTGAGATGTTGAAAAATATGTTCGGTAAAAAGTAAAGAAAAAATATGGGTTAATTTAACAAAATATTTCATAAAAGTGTAAAGTTATATAAAAAGATTCCGATATATATTATGAAGATATAAAGAGCCAATTATATGGGCCCAATTGGTTCTTTGTAAATATGATAATAATGACAATGGATGGTCATTAGGAAAATTCAAGGAGGAATAAATTATGATTATAAATCACAATATGATGGCAATGAATACACATCGTCAATTAGGAATTAACAGTGCAAATGGACAAAAATCTATAGAAAAGTTATCATCAGGTATGAGAATTAACAGAGCTGGTGATGATGCAGCAGGACTTGCTATTTCTGAAAAAATGAGAGCACAAGTTAGAGGATTGAATCAAGCTTCTAGAAATGCACAAGATGGTATTTCACTTATTCAAACAGCAGAAGGTGCACTTCAAGAATCTCAATCTATTCTTCAAAGAATGAGAGAATTAGCAGTACAATCTTCAAATGATACTAATGTATCTGTAGACCGTTCAGAAATTCAAAAAGAGGTAGACCAATTATCTCAAGAACTTACAAGAATTTCAGATACTACAGAATTTAACACTCAAAAACTTTTAGATGGAGATTTCCAAGGTAAGTTCCATATCGGAGCTAACGAAGGACAAAATGTTAGTTTATCTATTAATGAAATGGGTGCAGAAGCATTAGGAGTACAAGGAAAAGCTTATGAGGCACAGGAAGTAGTAGGTGCTACAAATATAGAAGTTACAAGTAATACAGGAAATGCTTTAACTATTGAATTTGTTTCATCAAGTGATGTTAATAATGCTGCTGTAACAAGTACAGAAGCAAAATTAAGTGATGATGGTAGTACAATTACTATTACAATGGAGCAAGAAGCAGGTGATGGAACTACTGCAGGAAGTGTAACAGGTACTACTGAAGCAAAAATTAAAGCAGCTTTAGATGCTGTTGCAGATGAAGCTGGAATTACTGTTGCAGTTAAAGACAGTGCTGCTTTAGGTACCTCTAATATAACTACTGCTCCTGGAAATACAGTATTAGCTTTAAATGAAGATGTAGAAGGAAGTAAGGATAAAGGAATTAATGTTTCAAGTCAACCAGCAGCTTCAAGTTCAATTACTACTCTTCAGTCAGCTATAGAAAAAGTTTCTGGTGAAAGATCAAAACTTGGTGCTATGCAGAATAGATTAGAACATACAATCAAAAACTTAGATACATCTGCAGAAAATCTTCAAGCATCTGAAGCAAGAGTTAGAGACGTAGATATGGCTAAAGAAATGATGACATTCACTAAGAACAATATTCTTCAACAAGCTGCGCAATCAATGCTTGCACAAGCAAATCAAGCTCCTCAAGGAGTATTGCAATTATTAAGATAATTTAAATATTACAGAGGGTCAGAGGATTATTCCTCTGGCTTTTTTTTAATAGAATAAATAAAAATTTTACTTTTACTTGTTAATATAATCTCTAATAGTTACGATATAATATACAAATGATAAAATTATTGTTTGGAGGTGTTAGCAATGATGATTAAATCAAACGGTATGGAATTATATAGTTCAAATCCTCAAGTTGAGGTAAACAAAAAAGAAGTAGTCCAAAACTTAAACAAGACTACAAATTCTAATAAAACAATAGTAGAAAAAAACATTGATGTAGAAATTAATAATCAAAATAAAGATCATGAAGTAATAGAAGCTATTGAAAAAGCAAATAAAAAATTTAAGACTTATAATAGGAGATTAGAATTCTCTATTCATGAAAAGACTAAACAAATTTTGGTTAAAGTGATTGATACAGAAGACGATAGTGTAATAAGAGAAATTCCATCTGAGAAAATATTAGATATGGTTGCGAAATTATGGGAAATGTCAGGCATATTCGTTGATGAAAAAAGATAAGGGGTGATTTCATGGGAATACAATTTTCAGGATTAGCTTCTGGGCTAGATACAGATAATATTATAAAAGAGCTTATGAAAGCTGAAAGATTAAAAGTCGATAGGGTTAAAAAAGATAAAACAAAACTTGAATGGAAAAAAGATATATGGAAAGATATGAATGCTAAGGTGTATTCTTTCTATACTAAATCTGTTTTTGACTTAAAATCTAAAGGAACTTTTTGTAAAAAGAATGCGTTATCATCTAATGAAGGTATTATATCAGCAAAAGCTGGTATTTCAGCAGTAGAAGGAACCCATACAATAAAGATTAATCGTCTAGCTAGAGGGTCTTTTCTAACAGGTAATGAGATAACAACAGATAAAAATAGTGAGGATATTACATCTTCAACGAAAGCCGGAGATCTAATTGATTTCGGAACTGATACCACAAAAGTAATAACAATTAGTCTTGATAATGGTAAGACAACGAAGGATATAGAAATATCAGCTAATAATACAATTTCTGAAATAACAGACAAGATAAAGAAGGAACAAGATAATATTAATATATCATTTGACAATAATTTTAATAGGTTAATGATGTCAACAAAAGATCAGGGACAAGAGCAACAAATTATAGTAAGTGGTGATGATGAATTATTGTCTGCACTAGGATTACAGGATGCAGAAGGTGGAAAACCTTCGACAAGAATAGGGACTAATGGGCAGGATGCAGAATTTGTATATAATGGTACAACTTTAACTTCAAATAGCAATGAGGTTAATATAAATGGTCTCACATTAGCGTTAAAAGATGAAGGGGTATCTGCCAATATAACAGTTAACCAGGATACAGACGCTATATACAATAAAGTTAAAGATTTTGTGAATGAGTATAATGAAATACTTTTAGAAATGAATATCAAAGTTAATGCAGATAGAGCAAAAGGATATGAACCTTTAACACAAGAAGAAAAAAAAGCTATGTCAGATGATGATATTAAGCTTTGGGAAGATAAAATTAAGAATTCATTATTAAGACGAGACGATATTCTATCTGGATTAAAAGATTCTATGAGAAATATTTTAGGTACTAGTTCTGGAGTAGATACCAGTGATTTTAAATATGACTTTTTATCTGATTTAGGTATTGTAACGGGTGATTATAGTGAAAGAGGACTTTTACATATCAATGGAGATGAAGATGACCCATTATACGCTGCTAAAACTAATACATTAAAAGAAGCTATAGAAGAAGACCCAGAAAAAGTTGCAGAACTATTAAATGCAGTTGGAAGAGAGCTTCATTCTGTAATGCAAGATAAAATGAAGGGTTCTGGGGTAAGTAGTGCACTAACATTTTATAATGACAAAGAAATGGATAATAGAATTGATGAGTATGCTGATCGTATTGAAGAACTAGAAGATAAATTAACTGTAATAGAGCAAAGATATTACCAACAGTTTACGGCAATGGAAAAAGCAATTCAAGCTATGAATAGCCAAAGTGCATCATTAGTATCAATGTTAGGAGGAGGGTCACAATGATAGCTAATAATGGATATAACAAATACCAAAACAATGCTATACTAACAGCTTCTCCACAAGAACTTACACTGATGCTTTATAATGGAGCGATTAAATTTTGTAACCAAGCTATAGAGGCTATAGATGATAAAGAAATGGAAAAAACTCATAATTATATAACTAGAGTAGAAGATATCATACAAGAATTCATAATCACACTAGATGACAAATATCCAGTTTCCAAAAACTTTAAAACAATGTATAATTATATCAACGAAAGACTCATAGAAGCAAATGTAAACAAAGATAAGGAAGTACTCGAAGAAGTGCTAGGACTCCTAAGAGAATTACGTGATACATGGAAAGAAGCTATGAAACTTGCAAAGATTCCTAAGAATAAGAGCACAAATAACATAACAGAATAAAGGAGTGAAGTGATACTATGGATATAGCAGCACTATCAACATCTTTGTCACAAGGTAAAATAATGTCTCAGGTTAACATATCATTATCAAAAATGGGAATGGATCTAGCAAAAGAACAGGGACAAGCTTTAACTAAACTAATGGAATCGTCAGTTAATCCAAATATAGGAGCTAATATAGATATTAAACTATAACATAATATTTGCCTATATTAATAGAAAAGAGGTATTTGTATGTCTAGTATTAACACCTATCTTAATATCCTTATAGATTCGTTGGATGAAAAGTCTGACGTTCTTAAAAAGATTTATGAAGTGACTAAGAAACAAAATGAATATGTTAACCAAGAAAAAATTGAATTAGAAGATTTTAACGTATTTATAACAGAGAAACAACAATATATTGATGCTCTAGAAATACTTGATTCTGGATTTCAATCAACATTTGAAAGAATATCAGAAGAACTTAAGCAAAATACTAATCTATATAAAGATAAAATAAAATTACTAAAGGATAAAATAACCAGTGTTTCAGAAATAGGTATTGAAATACAAGTTCTCGAAGAAAAAAATAAAATCATGATAGAAGATCATTTTAATAATAAGAAAAGAAAAATAAAGACTTTCAAGAAAAGCAAAAAGACGGCAACTAATTATTATAAGAATATGAATAACTCTTTTAAGGAACAATCATATTTTTTAGATAAGAAAAAATAGCTATTTTTTATAAGAAGTCAATAAATAGCATTAATTAATAAAAATATGTCAAAAACCTTGACAGCAGAACCTACAATATGATATATTATATAAGCATATTTGTAGGGCTCTTTTTTTTATGCCGTAAAATAATATGTATTTCTCTAAACTTATAGACAAGTGGAGGTGGAAGTTGTGCGTGTCAAAATAACTTTAGAATGTACTGAATGCAAGCAAAGAAATTACAACACAACAAAAGAGAAAAGATTACATCCAGAAAGACAAGAAACAAAAAAATACTGTAGATTCTGTAGAAAGCATACTCTTCATAAAGAGACTAAATAAATTTCTATAGTCTGCACAAAGGAAGTGAAAACATGGGTGACGCAAAAGTTGTTAAAAAGAAGAGTTTTTTCAAAGGGTTAAAAGGTGAATTCAGAAAAATAGTTTGGCCTGACAGAACAACATTAGCAAAACAAACAGTTACTGTAATATTTGTTTCCTTATTGGTTGGAGCTATGATTACTGTAATAGACCTATTGTTTCAAGCAGGAGTAGGGTATATTTATTAGAAAAACAGGTATACTCTTCAAGTAGGTAAGATTATGCAACCATTATGGTTTTTAATCTAAGTGAAATAAGTAAAGAAGGATGGTTCTATGGCAGAAGAAGCTAAATGGTTTGTTGTTCATACTTATTCAGGGTATGAGAACAAAGTTAAGGCTAATATTGAAAAATTAGTAGATAACAGAAAATTACATGACCAAATATTAGAGGTAATAGTACCACTATACAAAGTTGTAGAAGAGAAAAATGGAAATAAAAAAGAAGTTGAGAAAAAAACATTTCCAGGATACGTTATCATTAAAATGGTTATGAATGACGATACTTGGTACGTTGTAAGAAATACAAGAGGTGTTACTGGATTCGTAGGACCTGGGTCAAAACCTGTACCTTTATCTGAAGAAGAAATTAAGAATATGGGTATTGATATTGAGGTCGTTAACATTGAGGTAGCTGTAGGCGATTCCGTTAAAGTTACTGAAGGACCATTTGAAGGGTCTGTCGGAGTTGTTAAGGAAATTCATGAGCATAAACGTACCGTAATAGTTAATCTTTCAATATTTGGTAGAGAAACACCAGTAGAATTAGACTTTACGAAAATGGAAAAAATTTAATTTATTATTGGTTTTATAGTATGAATATTAATTGTTCATGCTAGTGGGAGGGAAATCCCGTTAAATACCACAAAATTCAGGAGGTGCCCTTAATGGCTAAGAAAGTTACAGGAATGATAAAATTACAAATTCCAGCTGGTAAAGCTACACCAGCACCACCAGTAGGTCCAGCACTAGGACAACATGGTGTCAACATAATGCAATTTACAAAAGAATTCAATGCTAAAACAGCTGATCAAGCAGGAATGATTATTCCAGTAGTAATTACTGTATATCAAGATAGAAGTTTTAGTTTTATCACTAAGACTCCACCAGCAGCTATATTACTTAAAAAAGCTTGTAAAATTGACTCTGGTTCAGGAGTTCCAAATAAAACAAAAGTAGCTACAATTTCTAAAGATGAAGTTAAGAAAATTGCAGAACTTAAAATGAAAGACTTGAATGCAAGTTCTATTGAATCTGCAATGAGTATGATTGCAGGAACTGCAAGAAGCATGGGAATTGTTGTAGAAGAATAGAGATTGACTACAAAATTCACACTGTGGGAGGGTTGCTCCCGATATTACCACAAGGAGGTTAATGAAATGAAAAGAGGAAAAAGATATAAAGAGGCGGCTAAATTAGTCGATAGAACAACACTTTATGATCCAAAAGAAGCAGCAGATATTGTTGTAAAAACAGCTAGTGCTAAATTTGACGAAACTATAGAATGTCATATTAAATTAGGTGTAGACAGTCGTCATGCTGACCAACAAGTGCGTGGAGCTGTAGTGCTTCCACACGGAACAGGTAAAACAGTTAGAGTATTAGTATTTGCAAAAGGCGATAAAGTAAAAGAAGCAGAAGAAGCAGGAGCAGATTTCGTTGGAGGAAATGAATTACTTCCAAAGATTCAAAACGAAGGTTGGTTAGACTTTGATGTTGTAGTAGCAACACCTGATATGATGGCAGTTGTAGGTAGACTTGGACGTATACTTGGTCCAAAAGGATTAATGCCAAATCCAAAAGCTGGAACAGTAACAATGGATGTTGCAAAAGCTATTAAGGAAATAAAAGCAGGTAAAATTGAGTATAGATTAGATAAAACTAATATTATTCATGTTCCAATCGGAAAAGTATCATTTGGAACAGAAAAGATTACGGACAACTTCCACACTTTAATGAGCGCAATTATAAAGGCTAGGCCATCGGCTGCCAAAGGTCAATATTTAAGAAGTGTTGCAATCACTTCAACAATGGGACCTGGAATCAAAATCAACGGAGACAAATTAACTGCTATTGAAAAGTAGTTGACAAGTTATTATATAGATGATATAATACGTTGGAAAATTAAATAAAAGGTAATTGATTCAATTACCATAATGCCGTAGACAGTAGGTACTGATTTAGTATAAAGGGAAACCACCTACCGAGGAATAACAATATTAATTACAGATTCAATCTGATTTATGATTATATTGATTTATATACCTCTTTGTCTATTGGCAAAGAGGTTTTATTTTATTAAATATGAAAGTTTACTTTCTATTTACATTGAAATCTTTTATGAGGCGTAGCCTCTTTGTTCTTAAGTAATAAACTTTATGTTTTTACTTATATAATACGATGTTTAATCGTACTAAGAAAATATACAGAGTATGTTTTCTGTCGGCAACTTGAATCTAAGGAGGTGTGCAGGATGCCAAATGTAGAATTAAAGCAAACAGTAGTAGATGAAATCAAATCAAGACTTGATGGCGCATCATCTGTAGTGCTTGTTGATTATCGTGGTTTATCTGTTGAACAAGATACAAAACTTCGTAAAGACCTTAGAGAAGGAAATGTTATCTATAAAGTTTATAAAAACACAATGATGAATTTTGCTTTCAAAGGTACTGAGTTTGAAGAATTGAAAAACCACTTAGCAGGTCCTAGTGCTATTGCAATTAGTTATGATGATCCTACTGCTGGACCAAGAATACTTAAAAATGTAGCAAAAGACTTTGATAAGCTTGCTTTTAAAGCTGGTGTTGTTGAAGGAGTTTATTATGATGTTGATGGTATTAAGAAAGTAGCTTCTATACCTGCAAGAGATGAATTACTTGCTAAATTACTTGGAAGCTTCCAATCTCCTATTTCAACATTTGCTCGTACAGTTAAAGCTATCGCTGATAAGGTAGAAGAAACTGGAGCTGAAACAGCTGCTTCATTAGTAGGTGCAAAAGTAGAAGAAGAAGTACAAGAAAAAACAGAAGAATAATATAAAAATTTCGGAGGTGTATAATAATGGCAAAATTAACTACAGCAGAAATAATTGATGCTATTAAAGAATTATCAGTTTTAGAATTAAACGATTTAGTAACAGCGTGTGAAGAAGAATTTGGTGTATCTGCAGCAGCAGGTGTCGTAATGGCAGCTCCTGGAGCAGCAGGCGCAGCAGCAGAAGAAAAAACTGATTTTGATGTTGAATTAACAGCAGCAGGATCACAAAAAATCAAAGTAATCAAAGCAGTAAGAGAGATTACTGGTTTAGGATTAAAAGAAGCAAAATCATTAGTTGAAGGTGCTCCAACAAATGTTAAAGAAGGCGTAGCTAAAGATCAAGCTGAAGAAATGAAAGCTAAATTAGAAGAAGTTGGCGCATCTGTAACATTAAAATAATATTATCAATAAGCCTCTAGCAGGTGCTAGAGGCTGAATTTATAAAAAGTAAATATTTCGATAGAGTATAGGATATCATATAAAAAAGATTATCCTACAACTTAATCTCATTGAATGCGGCTCATGGTCGCTTTTATTAATTTCTAATAATACTTGGTAAATCGTTCAAAAAATATATTTTAAATCAAACAAAATAATATTCTTAAAAAAATTCCAAAAAATTATTGACACGAGTTGTAATGTGTGGTAACATTTGATAATGCATTATTGTGGAGTTGTATGCTCATTAGTCGTGTATACAAAAAACTTAGGTAATAATAGATAAAGAAAAATAACTCCAAAGAGTTGATTTTTACTGATATAAGACCATTTAGTATTCTAAATGAATAATAATTTAATAGATGTCAATGATATAAAAGATGATTAATGATACATGATGATACTGGCAATATATTATTTTTTGCCAAAAATCATAGTATTTTTAGATAAATTTAAATTTAGCCAAGGGGTGAAACGTACATGGAAAAAAACAGAATTCGACCTATGAAAATCGGGAGAGGCGTTAGAATGAGTTACTCCCGTAAAAAAGAAGTCCTAGACATGCCTAATCTAATAGAAGTTCAAAAAAACTCTTATCAATGGTTTTTGAAAGAAGGACTTAAGGAAGTATTTCGTGATATATCCCCTATTACTGATTATAGTGGGAATTTGGTACTAGAACTTATAGACTTCTCACTTAATAAAGAATTAAAGTACACAATTGAAGAATGCAAAGAAAGAGATGCCACTTATGCGGCTCCGTTAAAGGTAAAAGTTAGACTTATCAATAAAGAAAAAGATGAAATCAATGAACATGAAATCTTTATGGGTGATTTACCTGTAATGACTGAAACAGGTACTTTTATTATTAATGGTGCTGAGAGAGTTATTGTTAGTCAATTAGTTCGTTCGCCTGGTATATATTATAATATCAATTTTGACAAGATTGGTAAAAAATTATTTTCAGCAACTGTTATCCCTAATAGAGGGGCTTGGTTAGAATATGAAACTGATTCTAACGATATTTTTTACGTGCGTGTTGATAGAACAAGAAAAGTACCAATAACAGTACTAATACGTACATTAGGTATCGGCACAGATGCAGCTATTGTGGATTTATTCGGGGAAGAGCCTAAAATACTTGCAAGTATTGAAAAAGATGGAACAACATCATATGAAGAAGGCTTAATTGAGATATATAAACGTATCAGACCGGGAGAACCACCAACAGTTGAAAGTGCTGAGTCATTAATTAATACAATGTTTTTTGATCCTAGAAGATATGACTTGGCTAAAGTAGGACGATATAAATTTAATAAGAAATTGGCTCTAAAAAATAGAGTAAAAGGATTTCCTTTATCAGAATCAGTTGTTGATACTTCAACCGGTGAAGTCATAGCTGAAGCTGGAACTGTAATTACTGAAGAAATGGCAGATGAAATTCAGGATGCAGCTATACCATATGTTTGGGTTACAGTGGAAGACCGAAAAGTAAAAGTATTATCTAACTTAGCAGTAGATATTACTAAATATGTAGATATTAATCCAAAAGAATTTGATATATATGAAAAAGTTTATTATAAAGCTTTACAAGAAATATTAGAAGAGTACGATGACATAGAAGACATAAAACAAGCAATAAAAAGAAACATACATGAATTAGTTCCAAAACACATCACTAAAGAAGATATTCTAGCTTCAATCAACTATAATATAGCATTGGAATACGGTATTGGTAACAAAGATGATATCGACCATTTAGGAAATAGAAGAATTCGTGCAGTAGGTGAATTACTACAAAACCAATTTAGAATAGGTTTATCAAGACTAGAACGTGTTGTTAGAGAAAGAATGACAATACAAGATAGTGATGGTATATCACCACAAACATTAATAAATATAAGACCTGTTACAGCAGCTATTAAAGAATTCTTTGGTAGTTCACAGCTGTCACAATTTATGGACCAAAATAATCCTCTAGCAGAATTGACTCATAAAAGACGTTTGTCAGCTCTTGGACCAGGTGGTCTATCAAGAGAGCGTGCAGGTTTTGAAGTTCGTGACGTCCATCATTCCCATTATGGTAGAATGTGTCCTATCGAAACACCTGAGGGACCTAACATCGGACTTATTAACTCATTAGCATGCTATGCTAGAATTAACGAATATGGATTTATTGAAGCACCTTATAGAAAATTAGATAAATCTTCTGGAGAGCCTATAGTTACAGATGAAGTTATATATGTAACTGCTGATGAAGAAGAAAACTATAGAGTAGCTCAAGCTAACGAACCACTTGATGAAGAAGGACATTTCTTGCACAAGTACGTTACAGGAAGACATAGAGAAGATATATTGGAGATGGATGCCAATGCAATTGATTTAATGGACGTATCACCAAAACAATTGTTCTCAGTGGCAACATCAATGATTCCATTCTTAGAGAATGATGATGCTAACCGTGCATTAATGGGATCTAACATGCAACGACAAGCTGTACCATTACTTATGACAGATTCTTCAATTGTAGGTACTGGTATGGAATACAAAGCAGCTATTGACTCAGGTGTAGTAATAATAGCTAAAAGAAAAGGTATTGTAGAAAGAGTTGCATCCAAAAAAGTAGTTATTAAAACAGATGATGGCCAACGTGATATCTATAAATTACAGAAGTTTTCACGAAGTAACCAAGGTACGTGTATAAACCAAAGACCTATTGTCACTAAAGGTCAGAGAGTTGAAGTTGGTGAAGTTATTGCTGATGGACCATCAACAGATCATGGTGAAATCGCATTAGGTAAAAATCCACTAATCGGTTTTATGACTTGGGAAGGTTATAACTTCGAGGATGCGATTTTGTTAAGTGAAAATCTAGTAAAAGAAGATGTATATACATCTGTTCATATAGAAGAATACGAAGCAGAAGCAAGAGATACTAAGCTTGGACCAGAAGAAATTACAAGAGATGTACCAGGTGTTGGTGAAGATGCACTAAAAGACTTAGATGAAAGAGGTATTATTAGAATAGGTGCAGAAGTGCGAGCTAATGATATTCTAGTAGGAAAAGTTACACCAAAAGGTGAAACTGAACTTACAGCAGAAGAAAGGCTTCTTAGAGCAATCTTTGGAGAAAAAGCTAGAGAAGTTAGGGATACTTCCCTTAGAGTGCCTCACGGAGAAACTGGTATAATCGTAGATGTAAAAGTATTTACAAGAGAAAACGGTGACGAATTGCCACCTGGAGTTAATCAATCAGTAAGAGCTTATATAGCTCAGAAAAGAAAGATTTCAGTTGGAGATAAAATGGCTGGTAGACATGGAAACAAAGGTGTTATCTCCAGAATTTTACCAGTAGAAGATATGCCATTTTTACCAAATGGTAGACCATTAGATATCGTTCTTAATCCATTAGGGGTACCATCCCGTATGAACATAGGACAGGTACTTGAAGTCCATCTTGGCCTAGCTGCCAAAGCACTTGGATTTAAGATTGCAACACCTGTTTTTGATGGTGCAAACGAAGAAGATATCATGGATACACTTGATCTTGCAAATGATTACGTTAACAATGATTGGGATACATTCTGTGAAATGCATGCAGCATCATTAAAACCAGAAGTATTACAGTATTTGGATGAACATAAAGCTCATCGTGAAGAATGGGCTGGTGTACCAATTTCTAGAGATGGTAAGATTTTATTGAAAGATGGTAGAACAGGTGAATTCTTTGATAACCCTGTTACTGTAGGTTATATGCATTACCTTAAACTTCACCATTTGGTTGATGATAAAATTCATGCTAGATCAACTGGACCTTATTCATTAGTAACACAACAGCCATTAGGTGGTAAAGCACAGTTTGGTGGACAAAGATTTGGTGAGATGGAGGTATGGGCATTAGAAGCATATGGTGCTGCTTATACACTTCAAGAAATATTAACAGTAAAATCTGATGATGTAGTTGGACGTGTAAAAACTTACGAAGCAATAATCAAAGGAGAAAACATACCAGAACCAGGAATACCTGAATCATTTAAGGTATTATTAAAAGAATTACAATCATTAGCACTTGATGTAAAAATCCTTAGAAGTGATGATACAGAAATCGAAATCAAAGAAAATATGGACGATGTAGATGACTTATCAATTAACTTAGAAGGAAAAGAGGATGAATATAATCCTGAGATGGCTAATAATGCACCTGGTAAGAAAGAAACTACAGAAGCAAATGAGCTTTTTGATGATATAGAAGATGATAGTTATGAAGAATTTGATGCAGATAAATTTATAATATCAGATGAAAAAACATTATTTGATGATAAGAAGTAAGAAGGGAGTGTCCAAGAGTGCCAAACGAAAATATAGAGCAATCAGTGAGCTTTGATGCTATTAAGATTGGCTTAGCATCTCCTGAAAGAATTAGAGAATGGTCAAGGGGAGAAGTAAAGAAACCTGAAACAATCAACTACAGAACTTTAAAACCTGAAAGAGACGGTCTATTCTGTGAAAAGATATTTGGACCTAGTAAAGACTGGGAATGTCATTGCGGTAAATACAAGAAAATAAGATATAAAGGTGTAGTATGTGATCGCTGCGGTGTTGAGGTAACTAAGTCAAAAGTTCGTAGAGAGAGAATGGGACACATTGAATTAGCAGCCCCTGTTTCTCATATATGGTATTTTAAAGGAATACCAAGTAGAATGGGTTTAATTCTTGATTTATCTCCAAGAACCCTTGAAAAAGTATTATATTTTGCATCTTATATTGTTATTGATCCTGGTGAAACAGGTCTACAATATAAACAGATTCTAACAGAAAAAGAATACAGGGATGCTTATGAAAAATACGGCAATAAATTTAGAGCTGGTATGGGTGCTGAATCAATAAAAGAAGTATTAGCTAATATTCAGTTGGAAAAAGAATCAATAGAACTTAGAAAAGCTTTAAAAGAATCTTCAGGACAGAAACGAGCTAGAATAATAAAAAGATTAGAAGTAGTAGATGCCTTCTTCAAATCACAAAATAAGCCAGAATGGATGATACTGGAGGTTGTTCCAGTTATACCACCTGATCTTAGACCAATGGTTCAATTAGATGGTGGAAGATTTGCTACATCTGACTTAAATGATCTGTACAGAAGAGTTATCAATAGAAATAACAGACTTAAGAGATTACTTGACCTCGGTGCACCAGACATTATCGTAAGAAATGAAAAGAGAATGTTGCAAGAAGCTGTTGATGCACTTATAGATAACGGTAGAAGAGGAAGACCAGTAACAGGACCAGGTAATAGACCATTGAAGTCATTATCTGATATGTTAAAAGGTAAACAAGGCCGTTTTAGACAGAACTTATTGGGTAAACGTGTTGACTACTCAGGACGTTCGGTTATCGTAGTAGGCCCAGAACTTAAAATATTCCAATGTGGTTTACCAAAAGAGATGGCAATAGAATTATTTAAACCATTCGTAATGAAAAAGTTAGTTAGTGATGGTTTAGCTCATAATATAAAATCAGCTAAAAAGATGGTAGAGAGATTAGAATCAGATGTATGGGACGTATTAGAAGAAGTTATTAAAGAGCATCCTGTTATGCTTAACCGTGCCCCTACACTTCACCGTCTAGGTATTCAGGCTTTTGAACCAGTACTAGTAGAAGGTAAAGCCATTAAACTTCACCCATTAGTATGTACAGCATATAATGCTGACTTTGATGGTGACCAAATGGCTGTCCATGTACCTTTATCAGTAGAAGCACAAGCTGAATGTAGATTTTTACTTCTATCACCAAATAACTTATTAAAACCTTCAGATGGTGCTCCTGTATCAGTTCCTTCTCAGGATATGGTACTTGGTACTTACTATCTAACTCTTGAAAAAGAGAATGAAAAAGGTGAAGGTTGTTACTTTAAAGATGAAAATGAAGCAATGTTGGCTTATGAGAATAAACAGATAACTTTACATGCTAAGATATATGTTCAAAGAGTTATGATGGTCAATGATGAATTGAAAAAGCAATTTGTCAAAACATCAGTTGGTAGAATTATTTTTAACGAAGCTATACCTCAAGATCTTGGTTTTGCTACTAGAGTTAAACCAGAGGACATTTTCAAATATGAAATTGATTTCTTAGTTGGTAAAAAGCAGTTAAAAGATATATTATACAGATGTATCAATACTCATGGTTCTACTAAAACATCAGAAGTACTTGATGGAATTAAGAAACTCGGTTACAAATATTCAACAAGAGGTGCATTAACTGTATCTGTATCAGATATGGAAGTACCTGCTGTTAAAAAGGATATATTAAAGGAAGCAGAGCAGACTGTAGAAAAAATAACTAAACAATTCAAACGTGGATTCATGACTAACGAAGAAAGACGTCTAAAAGTTATTGAAACATGGAAAAAAGCAGATGATAATATTACAGATGCCTTATTAGGTGGACTTGGAAAATATAATAATATCTTCATGATGGCTGACTCTGGAGCCAGAGGTTCCGATAAGCAGATTAAGCAGTTAGGTGGTATGCGTGGACTTATGGCGGATACATCAGGTAAAACAATTGAATTGCCTATCAAATCTAACTTCCGTGAAGGTCTAGACGTTCTTGAGTATTTTATCTCAGCCCATGGAGCTAGAAAAGGTCTTGCTGATACAGCTTTACGTACAGCCGATTCAGGATATTTAACAAGAAGACTTGTTGATGTATCTCAAGATTTGATTATTAGAGAACATGATTGTTGTGATAAAGATCACGCTCCTGGAATGTGGATAAAAGCTTTCAAAGATGGTAACGAAGTAATTGAAAGTCTACAAGAAAGAATTACTGGAAGATGGTCTGTTGAGGAAATAAAAAATCCAGAGACAGGTGAAGTAATAGTTGAAGCGGATACACTTATTACACCAATAAAAGCAAAAGCGGTTGTGGATGCAGGTATAGATAAAGTTCATATAAGAACAGTTCTTACTTGTAGATCAGAAATTGGAGTATGTGCTAAATGTTATGGAGCCAATATGGCAACTGGATTACCTGTTCAAGTAGGGGAGTCCGTTGGTATCATAGCTGCACAATCAATCGGTGAGCCAGGTACACAGCTTACAATGCGTACTTTCCATACAGGTGGTATTGCTGGAGACGATATTACACAAGGTCTTCCTCGTGTAGAGGAACTTTTTGAAGCTAGAAAGCCAAAAGGATTGGCAATAATTGCTGAATTTGGTGGAACAGTTAAGATTAACGATACACGTAAAAAACGTGAAGTTGTAGTATCAAATGATGAAACTGGTGAAAGTAAAGCTTATCTAATACCTTATGGTTCAAGAATCAAGGTAATGGATGGGGATGTAATTAATGCTGGTGACGAATTAACGGAAGGTAGTGTTAATCCACATGATATCTTGAAAATAAAAGGAATCAGAAGTGTTCAGGACTACATGTTACAAGAAGTTCAACGTGTCTATAGACTTCAAGGTGTGGAAATTAACGATAAGCATATAGAAGTAATAGTTAGACAGATGTTGAAGAAATTAAGAATAGAAAATAGTGGTGATAGTGACTTCTTACCAGGAAGTTTAGTTGACAGACTAGAATTTGAGAAGATCAATGATGAACTTCAAAGTAATGGTTTAGAAGCAGCGGAAGGAACTCAAGTTATGCTTGGTATAACAAAAGCTTCTCTAGCTACTAATTCATTCCTATCAGCAGCTTCTTTCCAAGAAACTACAAAAGTATTGACAGAAGCCGCAATAAAAGGAAAATCAGATCCACTTATAGGATTAAAAGAAAATGTTATAATAGGTAAGCTTATACCTGCTGGAACAGGTATGCATCGATATAGAAGTGTAGGAATTGAGAAGTTCGTTGAAGAAGAACCATTAATTGATGACGTTTTATTTGAAGAATAAAAAATTATAATGTATAATTTGCCCTAGATTTTTATAAAATCTAGGGTGTTTTATTAAAATCCTTGACATTTATAAAGAATAGTGTTAAAATTCAGCAGTGTGCATTGAAATATTTTTTATTAGTGACCGAAAGGGATGATCTATGTGCACCGATTAAAGACTAATTCCAAAGTAATTGGGATGAAACAGACTCTAAAAGCTCTTGAGAATCAAGACGTAAAAGTGCTTTATGTAGCGAAAGATGCGCAAAGTAAGGTTACTATAAAAGCTATTGAGTTAGCTAAGAGTCAGCAAATTCCTGTAGTATATATTAATACTATGGTGGAATTAGGTTCAGTTTGCGATGTAGAAGTAAAAACAGCAACCGCAGCACTAATTAAATAAGATGTTAGGGCATCTTAAAAAAATTACAGGAGGTGAAATTGATGCCTACTATTAACCAATTAATAAGAAAAGGTAGAGAGGTTTCAACTAAGAAATCAACAGCGCCAGCTCTTCAAAAAGGTTATAATTCATTACACAAAAGAACTACTAATATATCTTCACCACAAAAAAGAGGTGTTTGTACAGCAGTAAAAACAGCTACTCCTAAAAAACCAAACTCAGCTCTTCGTAAAATTGCAAGGGTTCGTTTAACAAATGGTATCGAAGTAACAGGTTATATTCCTGGTGAAGGACATAACCTACAAGAACATAGTGTTGTTCTACTAAGAGGTGGAAGGGTAAAAGACTTACCTGGTACACGTTATCATGTTGTTAGGGGTACACTAGATACAGCTGGTGTAGCTGACCGTAAACAATCACGTTCCAAGTATGGAGCAAAGAGACCAAAAAAATAATTCTTAAGTCATTGATTACTAAAATCAATAATTAGTATTTTATATGAGGAAAACCCCAGTAATATGCTAATTAGTGCTAGGTAAAACCGGAATATTACCTGTAGGTTGCAGGATTATATATATATTACGATATACCGAGCACGAACATGGATAACTTATTCATGAGTACCGAAGAATTAATTATTATTAAGGAGGGAAGAGCCGTGCCACGTAAAGGACATATTCAAAAAAGAGAAGTATTAGCTGATCCAATATACAGTGATAAAGTTGTAACTAAACTTATCAATAACATCATGTTAGATGGTAAAAAGGGAGTTGCACAAAAAATTGTATACGGAGCATTTGAAAAAGTAGCTGATAAAACAGGAAAAGATGCAGTAGAAGTTTTTAAAGAAGCTATGAACAATATTATGCCTGTTCTTGAAGTTAAAGCTAGACGTGTTGGTGGATCTACTTACCAAGTTCCTATGGAAGTTAGACCAGAGAGAAGACAAGCATTAGGACTTCGTTGGTTAACTATCTACACACGTAAGCGTGGAGAAAGAACTATGGTTGATCGTTTAGCTGCTGAAATTATGGACGCAGCAAACAATACTGGTGCTTCAGTTAAGAAGAGAGAAGATACTCACAAAATGGCAGAAGCAAACAAGGCATTTGCACATTACAGATTCTAATTGTAATTGCAAACAATTATATATTATTTTAATATAGTGTATATAGTTACACCAAATTACTAATAATGCATATAATAATGTGTTGTAAAAAAAAGGTATGCGGAAATTTTATTTTCCGCATAATAATCAATAAATTGTAGCTAAGAAACCGTTGATTACCAAAGGAGGAATAAACTTTGGATGGAAGACAATTCCCACTAGAGAGAACTAGAAATATTGGGATCATGGCTCATATTGATGCAGGTAAAACAACACTAACAGAACGTATCTTATTCTATACTGGAAGAACTCACAAGATTGGGGAAACTCATGAAGGTGCAGCTCAGATGGACTGGATGGAACAAGAACAAGAAAGAGGAATAACTATTACTTCCGCAGCTACAACATGTCAATGGTTAAATCATAGGATTAATATTATTGATACACCGGGGCACGTTGACTTTACAGTAGAAGTAGAACGTTCACTCCGTGTTTTAGATGGTTCTGTAGGTGTATTTTGTGCAAAAGGTGGAGTTGAGCCACAATCCGAGACAGTATGGCGTCAAGCAGATAAATATAGAGTACCTAGAATGGCATTTGTTAATAAAATGGATATTATGGGTGCAGATTTCTATAACGCTGTTGACATGATGAGAGATAGACTTGGTGCCAATGCAGTACCAATCCAATTACCAATTGGAGCAGAAGATGATTTTGTCGGTCTTATTGACTTGATGAATATGAAATCATATATTTACAAAGACGATTTAGGTCAAGAAATATCAGAAGAAGAAATACCAGCTGATATGTTAGAACAAGCAGAAGAATACAGAGAAGCTATGGTTGAAGCTATTGCTGAAACTGATGAAGATTTAATGGAAAAATATCTTGAAGGTGAAGAGGTTACTGTTAAAGAATTAAAGAAAGCTCTTAGAGCAGCAGTTATTAATGTTGATATTATACCTGTTCTATGTGGAACAGCATATAGAAACAAAGGTGTCCAAAAATTATTAGATGCAGTTGTTGAATTTATGCCAGCTCCAATAGATGTACCTGCTATTCAAGGTATTGACCCAGATACAGAAGAAGAAGTAGAAAGACCATCTTCAGACGAAGAACCTTTCTCAGCATTAGCATTCAAGATTATGGCAGACCCATTTGTTGGAAAACTTGCATTCTTTAGAGTTTATTCAGGAACAACTAATTCAGGTTCTTATATATTTAACTCTACTAAGAATAAAAAAGAACGTATGGGACGTATTCTTCAAATGCATGCTAATAAAAGAGAAGAAATCAGTAAAGTATACTCAGGAGATATTGCAGCAGCAGTAGGTTTAAAAGTTACTTCAACTGGTGATACTCTATGTGATGAAAAGCATCCAGTAATACTTGAATCAATGATTTTCCCAGAACCAGTTATTCACGTAGCTATAGAGCCTAAGACAAAAGCTGGTCAAGAAAAGATGGGTATCGCTCTTGCAAAATTAGCAGAAGAAGACCCAACATTCAAGACTCACACAGACCATGATACTGGTCAAACAATTATATCTGGTATGGGTGAACTTCATCTAGAAATCATTGTAGACCGTCTACTTAGAGAATTTAAAGTAGAAGCTAATGTAGGTCAACCTCAAGTTGCTTACAAAGAAACAATCACTAAAGAAGTTGAAGTTGAAGGTAAATTCGTACGTCAATCAGGTGGTCGTGGACAATACGGACATTGTAAAGTTAGATTCTCTCCAATGGACGTAAACAGTGAGGAAACTTATGAATTTGTTAATGCTATAGTTGGTGGATCTATTCCAAAAGAATATATACCAGCAGTAGATAATGGAATTCAAGATGCAATGAGTACTGGTATACTTGCAGGATATCCTGTACTTGGTATTAAAGCAGAGTGTTATGATGGATCATATCATGATGTTGACTCATCTGAAATGGCATTTAAGATTGCTGGTTCTATGGCATTTAAAGAAGCTATGAAAAAAGGTGGAGCAACTTTATGTGAACCAATCATGAGAGTTGACGTTTCAGTACCAGAAGATTACATGGGTGATGTTATTGGTGACATCAACTCACGTAGAGGACGTATTGAAGGTATGGAACCTCGTAATGGTGTTCAACAAATCCACGGATTTGTACCATTATCACAGATGTTCGGTTATGCTACTGACTTACGTTCCAAAACTCAAGGTAGAGGAACATATGTAATGCAATTCGATCATTTTGAGCCACTACCAAAATCAATACAAGAAAAGATTATTGCTGGTAAAGAAACAAATTAATTTGTACACTTTGACGAATAATCGTATTGTAATATGAAATAGTAATAAAAAACTTGCAAAATTTAATTTAATAAAATATAATTGAAAAAGAAGACCAATTCAGAAATGAATGGACAAATTAGGGGATTTGCCCTAGATATAAAAGGAGGAAGATTTTAAATGGCTAAAGCTAAATATGAAAGAACCAAACCACACGTTAATATTGGTACTATTGGACACGTTGACCATGGTAAAACAACATTAACAGCTGCAATTACAAAAACTATACATGAAAGATTAGGAACTGGAGAAGCAGTTGCTTTTGATAATATTGATAAAGCTCCAGAAGAGAGAGAACGTGGAATCACTATCTCAACAGCACACGTTGAGTACGAAACTGAAACTAGACACTACGCACACGTAGACTGTCCAGGCCATGCTGACTATGTTAAAAATATGATTACTGGTGCAGCACAAATGGATGGAGCTATCTTAGTTGTTTCAGCTGCAGATGGTCCAATGCCTCAAACCCGTGAGCATATTTTATTATCAGGCCAAGTTGGTGTTGAATATATTGTTGTTTTCATGAACAAATGTGACATGGTTGATGATGAAGAATTATTAGAATTAGTAGAAATGGAAATCAGAGAGTTATTAACTGAATATGATTTCCCAGGTGATGATATTCCTATCGTTATGGGTTCTGCTTTAAAAGCATTAGAAGACCCAACATCAGAATGGGGAGATAAGATCTTAGACTTAATGAAAGAAGTAGATGCTTATATTCCATCTCCAGAAAGAGATATTGACAAACCTTTCTTAATGCCTGTAGAAGACGTATTCTCAATTACTGGTCGTGGTACTGTTGCAACTGGTAGAGTTGAACGTGGAGTACTTCACGTATCTGACGAAATTGAAATCGTTGGAATTGGAGAATCAAGAAAAGTTGTTTGTACAGGAGTAGAAATGTTCCGTAAATTATTAGACGAAGCTCAAGCTGGTGATAACATCGGTGCATTACTTCGTGGTGTTCAAAGAGATGAAATCGAAAGAGGTCAAGTATTAGCTAAACCTGGTACAATTACTCCTCATACTAAATTTAAAGCACAAGTTTACGTTCTTAAAAAAGAAGAAGGTGGACGTCATACTCCATTCTTCTCAAACTATAGACCACAATTCTATTTCAGAACTACTGATATTACTGGTGTAATCAACCTTGCAGAAGGTGTAGAAATGTGTATGCCTGGTGATAACATTGAAATGGAAATTGAACTTATTGCTCCAATCGCTATGGAAAAAGGTTTACGTTTCGCTATCCGTGAGGGTGGAAGAACTGTAGGTGCTGGATCAGTAGCAGAAATTATTGAATAATATATTTTATTTAATATTGAAAAAGCAGTGCTTGATGCACTGCTTTTTTTATGGTTAGAATTGTTGGGGGCTAGGTGGAGGGGGTATTAGTGGTAGGTTTAACTTGCCTTACCCAAAAAGCGGTCGGTCTGCGTTAAACCTACCACTAATACCCCTGTAGTTTGGGCTAGTAAGCTTGTACGGGAGATATGTAATTGGATTCCCTTGTTTTTTTATAATAATTATGAGGAGTTATTAAAGGTAGTGTGTGGGGATAAGATGTTGTTGTTATGAGGTTGGTAGAGGTGTATGAGGTTGATTTTATAGATTGGTATGGGGATAAGATATTTTATTTGTTGATAGGGGGTTAATAATATTTTGATATCTATGAGAGAAGAAAAACATAGTGGTATTAGACAGTTCACCTAAAGGTTATGATAATTTTTATATGGTTTTGATAGGAAGAAGTATATAGGATTTGAGTTAAAGGGTTATGTACTTAGAAAAGTTAAGTTGATGAAGTATTATAATTACGTTAGGATTATTAGGTTTTTGATGAATAGGGCATTTATGGTCAAGAAATCAATATGATGTGATGATATAATATAGTTAATAATTCTAAGGAGGAGAGAGATAAAGAATGTATGAGTATAATGAGATGCAAGGAGTTATTGATTATATTGAAGAGCATTTAGATGAAGATTTGTGTATTGATATGTTGGCAGAGATGGGGATGTTGTCCAAGTTTTATTTTCAGAGGCTGTTTTATAAGCTTGTTGGTGTTACGGTTATGGAGTATGTTAGGTTAAGAAGATTGGCTAAGGCTTCTGAGGATATTAAAGATGGTGGAAAGATTACGGATATTGCTTTTAGGAATGGGTTTAATAGTTTAGAGAATTTTACAAGGACCTTTAAGGCGGTATATGATATGACACCTACTGAATATAAGAAGAAGGATATACCTCTTGCACATTTTTACAAGCCTGATTTGTCTTTGAAATACAGATCAGTGGATATTGGAGTTCCTCTGGTAGCTTCTGGAGTTGTTATAGAATTTAACGTTAAGAAGATAGAGGAAGACATTAAGATAATGGGAATTGTTAAAGAATGTGAGATGGGGGTTGCGGGTCAAGATAATCCTGGAGTTGCATGGAATGAGTATGTTGAAGTCAAGAAGGATATACTTAATCAGAGTGATGAGAATGTAGAGTTCGGTGTATCGTTTCCATCCAATAAGAAAGATTGGTTCAATTATCTGGCGGCAGTACAAGTTGATGATTTTGATGATAATGATAGCAGATTATATCAATATGTCATACCAAAAGGTTTATATGTAGTATGTACTTTTTCGGCAGAGAATTTCTTTGAGTTGACTAATGCAGCACTGGATAAGGCTATGGCTTATCTTTTGCAATCTTGGCTTCCTAACAGTGATTATGTCATGATAGGTGATTTTGCGGCAGAGTATTATGATTATAGGTGTCTAAAAGACCATCCCAATCCACAGCAAGTACAGGTACCGCCTATAGATATTATCAAGAATCCACCTGAAATGGATATAATGGTATTGGTTAAAAGAAAATAAATGGAGAATTTATAAAAGCAGTGCCTATGGGTACTGTTTTTTGGTTAAAATTATAATATATACCAAATAAAATAGTTGAATTTTACATTACTTATTTGAGATTTTTTAAAACATGAAAAAACTATAAAAAAATCTCGAAAAACCCTTGCATTATAGACATTCTTAGTGTATACTATTAAATGCTGTGACAAAGATAGCGTTGAAATGTGAGGTTGCCGCAAAAGCGGGTAATTCACATGGAGCGAATGTCATGTTCAAGAAACTGGCGGCAAGGTCACTGTACAATATAAAGTCAAAGCGATGTAGGCTTGATTTGAGTGTGTTGAGTATATGATACACACGGAGCGATGTACAGTCACCACTTGTCGTACTAGAGTACGAAAAGGAGGCGACTTTTTTTATGGCAAGTCAAAAAATGAGAATTAGCTTAAAAGCATACGATCATCAATTAATCGATCAATCTTCAAAGAAAATTATTGAAACAGCTAAGAAAACTGGTGCTAAGGTGAGTGGACCAATTCCATTACCTACTAAGAAAGAGGTTGTAACTATTCTTAGAGCTGTGCACAAGTACAAAGATTCCAGAGAACAATTCGAACAAAGAACTCATAAAAGATTAATTGACATACTTATGCCAACAGCTAAGACAGTAGATGCTTTAATGAGACTTGAACTACCTGCAGGGGTAGATATCAAAGTAGATGTTAAATAATTATACGAAATAGTATAATATCCCTTAGAGGTTTATATAAAGACTATAAGCCATCTAGGATGATTACACATAAGTGTAATCCGCTGTAGATTATTAGGAGGTGCAAAGGAAATGAAAAAAGCTATATTAGCTAAAAAAATCGGTATGACTCAAATATTTGAAGAAAGTGGAGAGTTAGTACCTGTAACAGTACTAGAAGCAGGACCATGTACAGTTATTCAAGTGAAAACTGTAGAAAATGATGGATACAAAGCTGTACAAGTTGGATTTGGTGATAAGAAAGAAAAACTTACTAATAAGCCAATGAAAGGTCATTTTGACAAAGCAGGTGTTAGCTTTAAGAAGCATATAAAAGAGTTTAGACTTGATAATGCTGATGAATTTGAAGTAGGAAATGAAATCAAGGCTGATGCATTTGAAATTGGCGACAAAGTAGATGTTTCTGGTGTATCAAAAGGTAAAGGATTCCAAGGATCAATTAAGAGACATAACCAATCAAGAGGACCAATGGGTCATGGTTCTAAGTCACATAGAGTATCCGGATCTATGGGTGGAGCTTCTTCACCATCAAAAGTATTCAAGGGTAAAAAATTACCAGGTCATATGGGTAGTGAAAATGTAACAGTTCAAAACTTAGAAGTAGTAAAAGTTGATGTAGAAAATAACTTGCTTCTAATTAAAGGTGCTGTACCAGGACCTAAAAAATCAATAGTAACAATAGTAAATAGCGTAAAAGCTTAGTTAATACGTAGGAAGGAGGAACGAACATGGCTAAAGTTTCTGTTTACAACATGGAAGGTAAACAAGTTGGAGATATAGAACTTAATGACAATATATTTGGTGTAGAAATAAATGAACACTTAATGCATATGTCAGTTGTAGGACAGCTTGCAAATAAACGCCAAGGCACACAAAGTGCTAAAACTCGTTCAGAAGTAAGAGGTGGCGGTGCTAAGCCTTGGAGACAAAAAGGAACAGGTAGAGCGAGACAAGGATCAATTCGTGCACCACAATGGACAGGTGGTGGAGTTGTATTTGCTCCAAAGCCAAGAGATTATTCAATTAAATTAAACAAAAAAGAAAAAAGAGCGGCATTAAAATCAGCATTAACTTCAAGAGTAAATGACAATAAAATAATTGTTGTTGATGAATTGAAATTTGATGAAATTAAAACTAAAAAAATGAGTACAGTTTTAGATAATCTAAATGTACAAAAAGCTTTAATAGTTTTAAATGATAATGACAAAAATGTTATATTATCAACTCGTAATATTAGAGGTGTAAAAACAGCATTAACTAATACAATTAATGTATACGACATTCTTAAATATGATACTTTTGTGGTAACTAAAGATGCTGTTGCTACAATTCAGGAGGTGTATGCATAATGGCTGAGTTAAGATATTATGATGTAATATTAAAACCTGTTGTTACTGAGAAAAGTATGGAAGTTATGGCTGAGAAAAAATACACTTTCTTAGTTAATCCAGAAGCAACGAAAACTCAAATAAAAGAAGCAGTCGAAAAAATGTTCGAAGGAACAAAAGTCGAAAGAGTCAATACTATGAACAACATCGGTAAAGTAAAAAGAAGAGGTATGACTTTTGGAAAAACTGCTAAAACAAAGAAAGCTATTGTTAAATTAACAGAAAGTAGTAAAGAAATAGATTTCTTTGAAGGAATGTAATAAATAATAGCAAATAAAGTATAAATATCTAGTTCATAGATAGTTAAAAGATACACACGGTAGCGTGTGTGAATATACTTTTGAAAGGAGTGCAATTCATGGGTATCAAAAAATATAACCCTTATACACCTTCCAGAAGACATATGACAGGTTCTACTTTTGAGGAGATCACTAAAAAAACTCCAGAAAAATCATTGGTAGTAAGTCTTAAAAAGCATTCTGGACGTAATAATCAAGGTAAGATTACAGTAAGACACCGTGGTGGCGGGTCTAAGATTAAATATAGAATGATAGATTTCAAAAGAAACAAAGATGGTATTCAAGGTAAAGTAATAGCTATTGAATATGATCCAAACCGTTCAGCTAATATTGCTTTAATCCAATATGCAGATGGTGAAAAACGTTACATCCTATCACCAAACGGATTAAAAGTTGGTCATAAAGTAATGAGTGGTTCAGAAGCTGAGATTAGAATCGGTAATGCATTACAATTAAAAGACATTCCAGTTGGTTCTAGTATTCATAACATTGAAATGAAACCAGGTAAAGGTGGACAATTAGTTCGTTCTGCTGGTAATGTTGCTCAACTTATGGCAAAAGAAGGAAAATATGCTACACTTAGATTGCCATCAGGAGAAATGAGAGTAGTTCCTATACTTTGTAAAGCTACAATAGGTCAAGTTGGAAATATTGATCATGAACTTATAACAGTTGGTAAAGCTGGACGTAAACGTCATATGGGTATTCGTCCTACAGTTCGTGGTTCTGTTATGAACCCTAATGACCATCCACATGGTGGTGGAGAAGGTAGAGCTCCTATCGGTCGTCCAAGTCCAATGACACCTTGGGGTAAACCAACAATTGGTTATAAAACTAGAAAGAAAAATAAGCATTCTAATAAATATATTATAAGAAGACGTGGAAGTAATAAATAATAACCACTAAAAGGAGGTTTGAGTTAATGGCTCGTTCACTTAAAAAGGGACCTTTCGCAGATGCACACTTATTAAATAAAGTAAGAGCATTAAATGAAAAAGGCGATAAACAAGTAATTAAAACATGGTCAAGACGTTCCACTATTTTCCCTGAAATGCTAGGTCATACTATTGCAGTTCATGATGGAAGAAGACATGTGCCTGTTTATATAAGCGAAGATATGATAGGACATAAATTAGGAGAATTCGTGCTAACAAGAACTTATAGAGGTCACGGAAGAGAAGAAAAGAAATCAAAAGTACGTTAATGCAGTATGGAAGGAGGCTAATTTATAATGGCTAAAGGGCATAGAAGTCAGATAAAAAGAGAAAGAAATGCTAACAAAGATACTAGACCTAAAGCAAAAGTATCTTATGCTAGAGTATCACCAACAAAAGCTAAAATTGTTCTTGATACAATCAAAGGAAAAGATGTAGGATCAGCCGTAGGTATTTTAAATTATACACCTAGAAATGGTGCTAGAATTATAGAGAAATTATTGAAATCAGCTATAGCTAATGCGGAAAACAACAGTGGATTAGATCCAGCTAAATTATACGTTGAAGAAGCTTTTGCTAACAAGGGACCTACAATGAAGAGAATCAGACCAAGAGCACAAGGTAGAGCGTATAGAATAGAGAAGAAATCTAGTCACATCACAATCATTCTTAACGAAAGATAGATAAGGAGGGAAAGAATGGGACAAAAAGTTAACCCACATGGATTAAGAGTCGGAATTATTAAAGACTGGGATGCAAAGTGGTACGCAGAAAAAGATTTTGCAGACCTTTTAATAGAAGACAATAAATTAAGAACATATATCAAGAAGAAATTATATTCAGCTGGTGTATCTAGAATCGAAATCGAGAGAGCATCAGAAAGAGTAAAAATCAACATTCATACAGCTAAACCTGGTATCGTTATTGGTAAAGGCGGTTCATCAATTGAAAAATTAAGAACTGAATTACAAAAAATGACAGCCAGCAAAGTAATTGTTAATATAGTAGAAGTAAAAAGACCAGAAAAAGACGCTCAATTAGTAGCTGAAAACATTGCTCTTCAACTTGAAAATCGTGTTTCTTTCCGTAGAGCTATGAAACAATCAATGGGTAGAACAATGAAAGCAGGAGCAAAAGGTATCAAAGCTATCTGTTCAGGACGTTTAGGTGGAGCAGAAATGGCTCGTACAGAATCTTATAATGAGGGAACAATTCCTCTACAAACACTTCGTGCAGATATCGATTATGGATTTGCTGAAGCAAATACAGTATATGGAAAAATCGGTGTAAAGATATATATCTATAATGGCGAAGTTCTTCCTGGTCAAGTTACTAAGAAAGAAGGGAGAGGGAAGTAATGTTAATTCCAAAGAGAGTTAAACGCCGTAAACAATTTCGTGGTAACATGAAAGGTAAAGCGTTAAGAGGAAATAAAATTAACTACGGTGAATATGGTATTGTTGCATTAGAGCCTTGTTGGATAAAATCTAATCAAATAGAAGCTGCCCGTGTTGCTATGACTCGTTATATCAAACGTGGTGGTAAAGTATGGATTAAAATTTTCCCTGATAAACCAGTTACAGCAAAACCTGCTGAAACAAGAATGGGTAAAGGAAAAGGATCACCTGAATATTGGGTGGCAGTAGTAAAACCAGGCCGTGTAATGTTCGAAATTGCTGGAGTTGAAGATGAATTGGCTAAAGAAGCATTAAGACTTGCTATGCACAAGTTACCATGTAAATGTAAAATTTATTCTCGTGCAGAGCTAGAAGGCGGTGATAATTGTGAAGTCAACTAAATATATTGAAGAATTAAGAAATAAATCTGCAGCAGAACTTAATGAAGATTTAGTTACTGCAAAAAAAGAATTATTTAACCTAAGATTTCAAAATGCGACTAACCAATTAGATAATACAGGTAGAATAAAAGAGGTTAGAAGAAATATAGCTAGAATTCAAACAATTATAACTGAGCAATTAAAGGTTGCTAGATAACCTTGAAAGGAGGAGTTCAATTGGCTGAAGAAAGGAATCTACGAAAAGTTCGTGTTGGTAGAGTAGTTAGTGATAAAATGGATAAAACAGTAGTTGTAGCTGTTGAGAATAATGTAAAACATCCATTATATGGTAAAGTTGTAAAAAGAACTTACAAATTAAAAGCCCATGATGAAAAAAATGAATGCGGCATTGGCGATAGAGTACGTGTTATGGAAACAAGACCATTATCAAAAGATAAAAGATGGAGATTAATAGAAATATTAGAAAAAGCAAAATAAGTTTTGTATTTGCTGAAAGGAGGTTCATCTAATGATCCAACAAGAATCTAGACTTAAGGTTGCGGATAATACAGGTGCAAAAGAGATACTTTGCATAAGAGTATTAGGCGGATCAACTAGAAGATATGCTAACATTGGAGATGTAATAGTTGCTACTGTTAAAGATGCAACACCAGGTGGCGTTGTTAAAAAAGGTGAAGTAGTAAGAGCTGTAGTAGTTAGAACTAAAAAAGGTGCACGTCGTAAAGATGGTTCATATATCAAATTTGATCAAAATGCAGCAGTTATAATCAAAGATGATAAAACACCAAAAGGAACTCGTATTTTTGGACCTGTTGCTAGAGAGTTAAGAGAGAAAAAATACATGAAAATCCTATCATTAGCACCAGAAGTACTATAGGGAGGTGTAGTAATTGTATAAGACTAAACTTAAATCAGGTGATACTGTTAAAGTTATTTCCGGAAAAGACAAAGGAAAAGAAGGAAAGATTTTAACTGTAGATAGAAAAAATGGTAAAGTAATTGTTGAAGGCGTTAACATGGTTACAAAACATACAAAACCAAGTGCTGCTAATCAACAAGGTGGTATCATTCACCAAGAATCTGCATTAAATGCTTCAAAAGTAATGTATGTTCATAAAGGAAAACCTACAAGATTAGGTACTAAAATCGTTAAAGAAGATAGAGATGGACGTACTAAAAATGTTAGATATAGAGTAGCTAAATCAACAGGTGAAGTTATAGATTAATAGTAGAGAGGAGGCTAACTAGCGTGAGTAGAATAAAAGAAATTTACAATAATGAAATTGTAGATGCTATGATGAAAAAATTTAACTATAAAAATAAAATGGCTGTACCTAAGATAGAAAAAATAGTTATAAACATGGGCGTTGGAGAAGCTAAAGAGAATCGTAAGATCCTTGATTCTGCTGTTAGTGATTTAACAATAATTGCTGGTCAAAAGCCTGTGATTACAAAAGCTAAAAAATCTGTTGCAGCTTTCAAAGTAAGAGAAGGTATGCCAATCGGATGTAAAGTTACACTTAGAGGAAGCAGAATGTATGATTTTGCTGATCGTCTAATTAACTTAGCTCTACCAAGAGTTAGAGACTTCAGAGGTGTTAACCCTAACGCGTTTGATGGTAGAGGTAACTATGCTTTAGGTATAAAAGAGCAATTAATCTTTCCTGAGATCGAATATGATAAAGTTGATAAAGTTAGAGGTATGGATATTATCTTCGTTACTACAGCTAAGACTGATGAAGAAGCTCGTGAATTATTAACATTATTCGGAATGCCTTTTAAAAAATAATAAGGAGGGAATCGATTAAATGGCAAAAACATCAATGAAAATTAAACAACAAAGTAAGCCAAAATTTTCATCAAGAGCTTATAATCGTTGTAGAATATGTGGAAGACCTCACGGATATTTAAGAAAATATGGAATATGTAGAATCTGTTTCCGTGAATTAGCGTACAAAGGACAAATCCCAGGTGTTAAAAAAGCTAGTTGGTAAGATTTAGTAATAGGAAGGAGGCCACAAATTATGACAATGAGTGATCCAATCGCAGATATGTTAACAAGAATCCGTAATGGAAATACTGCTAAACATGATTTTGTAGATGTACCTGCTTCAAAAATGAAGCAAGCAGTTGCTGATATTTTAGTAAATGAAGGGTACGTTAAAGGATATAAATTAATAGAAGACGGTTTAATTAAAACAATCCGTGTTGAAATGAAATATGGTAGAGATAAAAATGAAAAAGTAATCGCAGGAATTAAGAAAATTTCTAAACCTGGACTTAGAGTATATGCAGGCAAAGATGAGTTACCAAAAGTTTTAGGTGGACTTGGAACTGCTATCATCTCAACTAATAAAGGAATCATTACTGATAAAGAAGCTAGAAAACAAAATGTAGGTGGAGAAGTAATTGCTTTTATTTGGTAATTATTAATCTGGAAAAATAGACTTATAAAATATAATAAAATGGATGAAGCTTTGCTTATAATAATAAGCAAAGGTATTTAATCCGAGGAGGTGCAAGCATGTCACGTATTGGTAAATTACCTGTAGAGATCCCAGCAGGAGTGGAAGTAAGTGTTACAGAGAGCAACTATGTCACTGTTAAAGGGGCAAAAGGTACTTTAGAACAACAATTACCAAAAGAAATGTTAATTTCTAAAGAAGAAAACCAAGTAGTTGTAAATAGACCAAATGATTTAAAGAAAATGAAATCATTACATGGTTTAACTAGAACTCTAGTTGCAAACATGATTGAAGGAGTAACTAAAGGTTACGAAAAGAAATTAGAGATCAATGGTGTTGGTTATAGAGCACAGAAAAAAGGAAAGAAATTAGTATTATCTTTAGGATATTCACATCCAGTTGAAATGGAAGATCCAGAAGGTCTTGAAGCAGTTGTAGAAGGACAAAATGTTATTATCGTAAAAGGAATTGACAAAGCAAGAGTAGGTCAATACGCAGCGGAAATAAGATTTAAGAGACCACCTGAGCCATACAAAGGCAAAGGAATCAAATACGCTAATGAAGTTATTAGACGTAAAGAAACTGGTAAATAGTAAAATAGTAAAGGGGTGAAATCCATGATAAAGAAAACATCACGAACTAAAGTCCGTGTTAAGAAGCATAGAAGATTACGTAATAATATTACTGGTACTTCAGAAAGACCTCGTTTAGTGGTTTTTAGAAGTGACAAACATATGTATGCGCAAGTTATTGATGACTTAACAGGTCATACTTTAGCAGCTGCTTCTACAGTAGAAAAAGACATTAAAAGTAATTTAGAAAAAACTAATAATGTAGCTGCAGCAACTCTTGTTGGAGAAACTGTTGCTAAAAGAGCTGTAGAAAAAGGTGTCAAAGAAGTAATTTTTGATAGAGGCGGATACATTTATCAAGGTAAAGTAAAAGCATTAGCAGATTCAGCAAGAGAAGCTGGATTAAAATTCTAAGTAAGGAGGTAAAAGCATGAAGCGTACAATGATTGATGCTAGTAAGCTAGATCTAAGAGAAAAAGTAGTATCAATAAGACGTGTTACTAAGGTAGTAAAGGGAGGTCGTAACTTCCGTTTTGCAGCTTTAGTAGTGGTCGGAGATGAGAATGGGCATGTAGGCGCAGGTGTAGGAAAAGCTACAGAAATTCCTGATGCTATTCGTAAAGGTATCGACGACGCTAAGAAAAGACTTATTGAAGTTCCTATAGATGAAAATGGTAGTATTCCTCACGATTTTATCGGTAAATTCGGAAGTGCTTCCGTCTTAATGAAAAGAGCACCAGAAGGAACAGGTGTTATAGCTGGTGGACCTGCTCGTGCCGTACTTGAACTTGCAGGAATTAAGAATATCAGAACAAAATCATTAGGATCAAATAATAAAAATAATGTAGTAACAGCTACTGTTGCAGGACTTGACGGACTTAAAACTCCTGAAGAAGTAGCAAAACTTCGTGGAAAATCAATTGAAGAGCTTTTAGGATAGGAGGGAACCAAGATGGCAAATAAATTAAGAATTACTTTAGTTAAATCCACAATTGGAGCCATTCCTAAACATAGAAAAACAGCAGAAGCTTTAGGCTTAACTAAACTTCATAAAACTGTTGAACAAAAAGATAATGAAGCAATTAGAGGTATGGTCAATGCTATACAACATTTAGTAAAAGTAGAAGAAGTTTAATCGGGTTAAAATAAGCAAGGAGGTGTAACAGCATGAATTTGACAGAATTAAAACCAGCAAAAGGTTCAAAGAGAGCAAGTTTCAGAAAAGGAAGAGGTCATGCTTCTGGAAACGGTAAGACTGCAGGAAGAGGACAAAATGGACAAAAATCTCGTTCAGGTGGTGGCGTAAGACTTGGATTTGAAGGGGGTCAAATGCCATTATATAGAAGACTTCCAAAAAGAGGTTTTACTTGTAGAAACTCAAAAGAAATCGTTGGAATTAATGTTGATGTCTTGAATAGATTCGAAGCAGATGCAACAGTATCTGTTGAAACTTTAATTGAACAAGGCGTTGTTAAAAATCCTAGAGACGGTGTTAAAATATTAGGCAATGGCGATTTAACTAAGAAACTTACTGTAAAAGCTAATGCATTTAGCAAAACAGCAATTGAAAAAATCGAAGCCGCTGGCGGGAAAGCAGAGGTGGTTTAGATGTTTAAAACACTTCGTGATGCATTTAAAGTACCTGATTTAAGAAAAAAGATAATATACACTATGTTAATGTTTTTTGCTATCCGTATAGGAGCACATATTAGGATACCATTAATTAATCCTGAAGTTGTTCAACAAATGTTTAATCAAGCAGATGATAGTGGCCTATTCCAAATGTTTAATGCATTTTCCGGTGGTGCGTTCAAAGATATGACATTGTTTGCTATGGGTATTACTCCATACATTACATCATCAATCATCATGAACCTTCTTACTATTGCAGTTCCAAAACTTGAAGAAATGCAAAAAGAAGGAGAAGAAGGACGTAAGAAAATTGCAAAACTTACAAGATACGGTACTATTATATTAGCTTTATTACAATCAATTGCTATTTCAATTGGACTTGGAAGAACATTATTCTACGATTATAATATAATATCAGTCATTATAGCTGTTACTGCAATGACTGCTGGTACTGCCTTCTTAATGTGGGTTGGAGAACAAATAACAGTAAAAGGTGTAGGAAATGGTATTTCATTAATTATCTTTATTAATATAATATCAAGATTACCATATGGAACTCAATCATTATATGAATATGCTACAGATGCTAACAAATTAATTCCTGTAATTATATTATTAATCATATATGTACTAATGGTTGCGTTTGTTGTATTAATACAACTTGGTGAAAGAAGAATTCCGGTTCAATATGCTAAGAGAATGCAAGGAAGAAAAGTATATGGTGGACAATCTACACATATACCATTAAAAGTAAATATGGCAGGAGTTATTCCAGTTATCTTTGCTTCATCTTTATTACAGTTTCCTGGAACAATAACAAGATTCTTTGGAGAACCTGAAGGATTTTGGGCTTCTGTAATTAATTTCCTCAATATCACTAATTGGTCCGGAGCTATTTTATATTTTGTATTGATACTATTCTTTGCTTATTTTTATACTTCAATTATATTTAATCCAATTGAAGTTGCTAATAACATGAAAAAGAATGGTGGCTTTGTTCCAGGTATCAGACCAGGAAAGCCAACTATTGATTATATGACAAATGTACTTAATAAAATAGTATTGATTGGAGCTTTAGCTTTAGCACTTATAGCTTTACTTCCAGTAATATTATCAAAAGCATTCGCTATGAATGTTACATTTGGTGGTACATCACTTATTATCGTTGTAGGTGTTGCACTTGAGACAATTAAACAAATTGAATCCCAAATGGTTATGAGACATTATAAAGGTTTTTTAAATGCATAGATGAATAGATTAAGAATGAAGTAAGAAAATAATATTCTATCTTCATTCTAAATCTAAACAACTATAATCTATGACTTGCATAAACTTTGGAGGTTATAAAATGAGATTAATTATGTTAGGTGCTCCTGGTGCTGGAAAAGGAACACAAGCAAAAAGGGTAGCAGCGAAATATAATATTCCGCACATTTCAACAGGTGATATCTTTAGAGATAATATAAAAAACAAAACTGATCTTGGAATAAAAGCTAAAGGATATATAGACAAAGGCTTATTGGTTCCAGATGAGTTGGTTGTAGATATAGTTGCTGATAGACTTTTACAAGAAGATTGTAAAGAAGGTTTCATATTAGATGGCTTTCCAAGAACAATTCCTCAAGCTGAAAGTTTAGATGAAGCACTAAAATCTATGAAGACTAAAATTAATTATGCAATCAATATTGATGTGCCTGATGAAAATATAGTAAGAAGAATGTCTGGTAGAAGGGCATGTCTAAATTGCGGTGCAACTTATCATATAAAGTATAATCCACCAAAAAAGGAAAATATTTGTGATAACTGTACGAGAGAACTGATACTTAGAGATGATGATAAAGAAGAGACAGTACTCAAAAGACTAGATGTTTATCACAAACAAACTAGTCCATTAATAGACTATTATGAAGCAAAAAATATCTTAATAACTGTTGATGGAACAGTTGACATTGATGATGTTACTAAGAGTATTGTAGAAATTTTAGGAGCGTAAGTATATGTCAATAACAATTAAAACCGACGAAGAAATAGCAATCATGAGAAAAGCAGGTAAAATAGTAGCTGAAACTCATGAATTACTAGAATCAATGATAAAACCAGGAATATCTACACTTGACCTGGATAGGGCTGCTGAAAAGTATATTCTAAGCAAAAATGCCATTCCGTCTTTTAAAAATTATAACGGTTATCCAGCTAGCATTTGTGCCTCTATTAATGAAGAGGTTGTGCATGGTATTCCATGTAAGAAAAGAATTTTAAAAGAAGGCGATATAATAAGTTTGGATATTGGAGCTTATTATAATGGGTATCACGGCGATGCTGCTAGAACACATGGTGTTGGTGAAATAAGCGAAGAAGCTAGAAACCTTATTGATGTAACTAAACAAAGCTTTTTTGAAGGTTTGAAAGTTATAAAAGAAGGTAATCATTTACATCAGATTTCATCAGCTATTCAAAACTATGTTGAAGAAAGAGGCTATTCTGTTGTTAGAGACTTAGTTGGACATGGTGTTGGACGTAAACTACACGAAGAACCTCAAGTTCCAAATTATAAAATAATTGGAAGAGGTCCTAAACTTCTAAAAGGAATGGTAATTGCAGTAGAACCAATGATTAATATTGGAAGGTATGAAGTTAGATGGTTAGATGATGATTGGACTGTAGTAACTATGGATGGTTCTCTATCAGCTCACTATGAAAATACTATCTATATAACTAAAGATGGTTATGAACTTCTTACCATATAAGGCTGAGGTGTTATACTATGAACGAATTACAATATGGTCAAGTAGTAAAATCGAAGGCCGGAAGAGATAAAGACAAAATATTTGTCATAATAAATATACAAGGCGAATATGCTTATTTAGCGGATGGTAATTTAAGACGTATTGAAAAACCTAAGCAAAAGAAAGTAAAGCATATACAACCTACTAATCATGTGATACATGAGATCAAAGATAAATTGATAAGAGATAAAAAAGTTACAAATGTTGAGATAAGAAGAAATTTAGCTGTTTACAAAGTTAACGACCAAAGTTAATGGTGGAGGAGGTTGATAAAATGTCAAAAAAAGATGTAATAGAAGTAGAAGGAACTGTATTAGAGAAGTTACCTAATGCAATGTTTCAAGTTGAGCTTGAGAATGGACATAAAATCTTAGCTCACATAAGCGGTAAGTTAAGAATGAATTATATAAGGATTTTACCTGGTGACAAAGTAACAGTTGAACTTTCTCCATATGATTTAACTAAGGGAAGAATTATTTGGAGAGACAAATAATGAGGTAACTTTAGTAATTAGCAAAATAACGATTGATATTGTTTGATACAAGTTGAATGAATGGCCTTAATAAGGTCAACAATTTAACAGAGTGTTTAATTATAATGATACAATATTGAACACAAAAATCTTAAGCATTGATAGACACAAACAAAACTCAATTGTTTAGGAAGGAGCAAAATCAGATGAAAGTAAGAGCATCCGTAAAACCTATGTGTGAAAAATGTAAGGTAATTAAAAGAAAAGGTAGAGTTCGTGTTATCTGTGAAAACCCAAAACATAAGCAAAAACAAGGTTGAGCAGTATATTAACATGTTCTAGATTCCCTTACTGAGATTCTATAAACGGTGATACGTATATAGAATAAAATAGAATTATAGATGAAGAAGAAAACCAAAGATTAACAGTACTGTATAAAATATATAAGTTTTGTTAAAAATCTAAAAAAGTATTGCATATAGCCATAAGATAGTATATAATTACTAATTGTGATATTATGCAAAAATCTAGAAAAATTTATTCATATTTTTCTAGAGATCAATTATGAATTACATTTTCAAGGCTAATAATTATAGGTAATTATGAATCTTGGGAAGTAAGATATAAGCGGCTGAGTAATGACTCACCAGGATGTGTTGTTCTAGAGTTGTTACGGAAAATTTAAAAATACTAATTAAATGATTCTCACTAAATCATTTGATATTGCGAAACAAATATGTTGGAATAATATTTATCTAATATCTCACCGCATTAGATTATTATTCATTCCTTATCTTAAAAAACGGAGGTGTGAAATACACATGGCTCGTATTGCTGGTGTTGATTTACCAAGAGAAAAACGTGTAGAAATTGGTCTAACATATATTTATGGTATTGGTAGAGCAAGCTCTAATCGTATATTAAAAGAAGCAGGAATTAATCCGGATACAAGAGTAAGAGATTTAACTGACGACGAAGCAGCAAAGATTCGTGAAGTCATCGACAACAATACTCAATTAGTTGAAGGAGATCTTAGAAGAGAAAGAGCATTAAACATCAAACGTTTAATGGAAATAGGATGTTATCGTGGTATTCGTCATAGAAGAGGTCTTCCTGTTAGAGGACAAAAGACTAAAACGAATGCAAGAACAAGAAAAGGACCAAAAAGAACAGTAGCTAATAAGAAAAAATAACCCATAAGGGAGGTTTGATTAATGGCAAAGAAAGTGTCCAAAAGAGGGACCAAAAAGCGTGTGAAGAAGCATATTGAACGTGGACAAGCGCATATCAAATCAACATTTAATAATACAATTGTTACGTTGACAGATTCTCAAGGAAATGCAATTTCATGGGCAAGCGCTGGAGGACTTGGATTTAGAGGTTCAAGAAAATCTACACCATATGCTGCTCAAATGGCAGCTGACACTGCTGCAAAAGCAGCAATGATACATGGTTTAAAAATAGTTGAAGTAATGGTTAAAGGACCAGGTTCAGGAAGAGAAGCTGCTATCAGAGCACTTCAAGCTGCTGGACTAGAAGTTACAAGTATAAAAGACGTGACACCAGTACCACATAATGGTTGTCGTCCACCAAAACGTAGAAGAGTATAATCGAATCGGCTAGGAGGTGTAATATAAAATGGCAAGATATAGAGGTGCAGTATGCAGACTTTGCCGTAGAGAAGGTGAAAAACTTTTCTTAAAGGGTGAAAGATGTTATACAGGAAAATGTGCTATGGATCGTAGACCTTATGCTCCAGGAGAAAATGGAAAGAGACGTACTAAAGTTTCTGAGTATGGTTTACAATTAAGACAAAAGCAAAAAGCAAAAAGAATCTATGGTGTTTTAGAAACACAATTTAGAAACTATTTTGCAGCAGCTGATAAAAGAAAAGGTATTACAGGTGAGAACTTACTTATAATCCTTGAAACTAGATTAGATAATGTTGTATATAGAGCTGGTCTTGGTCGTTCTAGAACAGAAGCAAGACAAGTGGTTAGACATAATCATATTACAGTAAATGGTAAAAAAGTTAACATTCCTTCATATCAAGTAAAAGTTGGAGATGTTATTGAAGTTAAAGAAAAATCATTAAGCATCCAAAGATTTAAGGATATTGTAGAAACTACAAGTTCAAGAATTGTCCCAGAATGGATAGATGCTGATATAGAAAATAAGACAATTAAGATTGTATCTGTTCCAACTAGAGAACAAATCGATACTCATGTTGAAGAAACACTAATTGTCGAGTTATATTCAAAATAATAATATATAGGCATATAGAATCTATATTAGTAATTTATTTAATTTATAAGTCAAGTAAAATGTGTGCACAAAAATTGACTTGATGTTACTACCCTCAGAGCATGGACACAGCGCTAACTAGCGCTTCAAGTCTACATAGGAAAAAGGTATTTATATAATATATAAATTCCTATGGTCAAATAAAGAATAAAGGAGGGTCATTATATGTTTGATTTTGAAAAACCAAAAATAGATATCGTTGAAATAACTGAGGATAACAGATATGGACGTTTTGTTATAGAACCTCTTGAAAGAGGATTCGGAACTACTCTAGGTAATTCATTACGTAGAATTATGTTATCATCGTTACCTGGTGCTTCTATAAGTAGCGTTAAGATTGAAGGGGTATTGCATGAATTTTCCTCAATACCAGGTGTTAAAGAAGATGTTACTGAAGTTATTATGAATCTTAAGCACTTAGCTATCAAAAATAATAGTGATAGTCCAGAGCCAAAAGTGGCTTATATTGAATTCGAAGGTGAAGGTGTCGTAACTGCGGCAGATATTCAAGCTGATCCTGATATCGAAATCGTTAATCCTGATTTACCTATTGCTACACTTAGTGGTGGAGCTGATAGTAAATTGTTCATGGAACTTACTATAACAAAAGGTAGAGGCTATATTAGTGCTGATAAAAATAAATCAGAAGAACAACCAATAGGAGTTATTCCAGTTGATTCTATCTACACACCAGTAGAAAGGGTTAACCTTGTAGTTGAGAATACTCGTGTAGGTCAAATAACTGATTATGATAAATTAACTTTAGAAGTTTGGACAAATGGAACATTATCTCCTGATGAATCAGTTAGTTTAGCAGCAAAAGTACTTAGCGAACATCTTAATCTATTTATAGATCTATCAGAAAACGCTAAAAATGCTGAAGTAATGGTTGAAAAGGAAGATGATGAAAAAGAAAAAGTTCTAGAGATGAGTATTGATGAATTAGAACTATCTGTTCGTTCATACAACTGCTTGAAGAGAGCAGGTATCAATACTGTTGAAGAACTTACCAATAGAACATCTGAAGATATGATGAAAGTACGTAATCTTGGTCGTAAGTCTTTAGAGGAAGTATTGGCGAAATTAAAAGAATTAGGATTATCTCTAAAACCCAGTGATGAGTAATACTAATTAAGTCTTTATATATTATAACATCTGGAAAAAAGGAGGTTAAGCAGAAATGGCAGGATATAGAAAGCTTGGAAGAACTTCTTCCCAAAGAAAAGCATTACTAAGAAATCAAGTGACTAATCTAATTTACCACGGACAAATTAGAACTACAGTTAGTAAAGCAAAAGAAGTTCGCAAACTTACTGAAAAATTAATCGCATTATCCGTAAAGGAAAAAGATAATTATGAAACAGTAACTGTAACTCAAAAAGTTCCTAAGAAAACTGCTGATGGAAAAAGAGTTAAAAATGAAGTAGATGGTAAAAAAGTTACTGAATTTGATAAAATTGAAAAAACTATTAAAAAGGATAACGCTTCTAGATTACATGCACGTAGACAAATGCTTAAGGTTTTATACCCAGTAAAAGAAGTGCCTGTAAAGAATGCTGGTAAAAAAGCAAATACTAAACAAGTTAACTTAGTTGATAAGTTATTTGATGAGATTGCTCCAAAGTATTCAGATAGAAATGGCGGATATACAAGAATTATTAAAATAGGACCTCGTAGAGGTGACGGTGCAGAAGAAGTAATCATAGAATTAGTGTAATTTTGCATGAGTAAAGAATTATAGGGATTAAGGCACATGTGCACTTAATCCCTTCTTTTATCTTATAGGAAAGTCCTATTTTTAAGCATATGAAATAGGAGCGTTTTCATATGAGCTAAGGAAACTTTCCTAACGACTAATCCGCTTTGCGGAACGAGGATAGCCTCTTTTGTTGTTAGAAAAAAATATTTAATATATAAAAAAATATTGTTTTTTAGAGTTTGATAATATATACTATTATAAGTATTTCGTTTTAGTAAATAGTTATATAGTACTTATAATAGTATATATTACTTGACTTAAATCATTACTATCAGGTGGTGTAATATATGGAAATGATAAAATCTAGAGGTCTAGTATATGAATATCATACCCATAATGATATGGGGGAAATTGAAGAACTGAATAGAGCAATTGACCATGTGGATATAGATATTGATAGAGGAGAATTCATAGCTATACTTGGACATAATGGCTCAGGAAAATCTACTATGGCAAAGCATTTGAATGCCCTTTTAACCCCATCAGAAGGTACTCTATGGGTAAAAGGTATGGATACAAAAGAAGAAGATAATATATGGGATATAAGACAGACAGCTGGAATGGTATTTCAGAATCCAGATAATCAAATAATAGCTACAGTAGTAGAAGAAGATGTAGCTTTTGGTCCTGAGAATTTAGGAATAGAAGCAAATGAAATAAGAAAAAGAGTAGATAAGGCTCTTGATACTGTGGGAATGAATGCTTATAGTACTCACTCTCCTAATAAATTATCAGGAGGACAGAAGCAAAGAATAGCTATTGCAGGTGTACTTGCAATGAAACCAGAGTGTATTATTTTGGATGAGCCAACGGCAATGCTTGACCCTTCAGGTAGAAGAGAAGTAATAAATACAGTAAGAGAATTGAATAAAAATGATAATATAACAATTATATTAATCACACATTATATGGAAGAAGCAATAGAAGCTGATAAGGTTTTTGTGATGGATGAAGGTAAGATATCCTTACACGGTACACCCAATGAAGTATTTACACAAGTTGAACAGATGAAGGAATTAGGACTTGATGTTCCTCAAGTAACAGAACTAGCGTATAAGCTTAGAAAAAATAACATTAATATACCTGCTAATATACTTAATGTAAAGGAAATGGTTGATGCCTTATGTCAATTAAAATAGATAATTTAACATACATTTATAGTGCGAATACACCTTTTGAGAAAAAGGCTCTAGATGATGTGACTTTGGAAATAAATGATGGAGAATTTGTAGGACTTATAGGACATACTGGTTCTGGAAAGTCTACATTAATTCAGCAATTCAATGGATTATTGAAGCCTACAAGTGGAGATGTATATGTTAATGACATAAATATACATAATAAACAAAAGCCTTTAAAAGAAATTAGACAAAAAGTAGGTCTTGTTTTTCAATATCCGGAACATCAACTATTTGAAATGACTGTTTATAAAGATGTAGCCTATGGACCAACCAACATGGGATTAGATGCTAAAGAAATTGATAAAAGAGTAAAAGACGCAATAAGTACTGTTGGATTAAATGAAGAAATATATGAAAAATCACCTTTTGAATTATCAGGAGGGCAAAAAAGAAGAGTAGCTATTGCTGGAGTTTTAGCTATGGAACCTGATGTTCTTATTTTGGACGAGCCTACAGCTGGACTTGATCCAAGGGGTAGAGATGAAATACTAGATGAGTTAGTGAAACTTCATCAAGAGTTAGGTATAACGGTTATATTAGTTTCTCATAGTATGGAAGATGTAGGTAAATATGTTGAACGTATAATAGTTATGGACAAAGGCAAAGTAAAATATGATGATACTCCTAAAAAAGTATTCAATCACATAAAAGAATTAGAGTCTATGGGACTTGGTGTTCCACAGGTGACATATTTAATGCATGAATTAAAAGATAAAGGATTTATGGTATCTAATGAAGTTACTACAATACAAGAAGCATATGATGAAATATTGAATATCGTTAGTAAGGATGTGAGATTATGATAAGAGATATAACAATCGGTCAATACTATCCTGCTAATTCTTATATACACAAATTAGATCCAAGAATGAAATTATTAGGGACACTATTATTTATTATCTCTCTATTTATTGCCAATAATATATGGGGATATGCTGTAGCATTAGTATACTTAAGTTCAATAATAATTATATCAAAAGTTCCACTTAGATTCATGTTAAAAGGGTTGAAAGCAATATTTATCATAATTATTTTAACTGTTGTATTGAATCTATTTTTTACGAAGGGCGAAAATCTGTTATATAAATTAGGAAGTATAGAGATATATGAGGAAGGTTTATATTTCGCTACAATGATGGCAATAAGACTGATATTCCTTATCATTGGTTCATCGATACTTACTTTGACTACATCTCCCATACAGTTAACTGATGGGATAGAATATTCATTGAATCCATTAAAAAGAATAAAAGTACCAGCTCATGAAATAGCTATGATGATGACTATAGCTCTTAGATTCATACCAATATTATTAGAAGAAACCGATAAAATAATGAAAGCTCAGATGGCAAGAGGAGCTGATTTTGAGTCTGGTGGAATAGTAAAAAGAGCAAAAAGTCTTATACCTCTTCTTGTACCTTTATTTATATCCGCATTTAGAAGAGCAGATGATCTAGCATTAGCAATGGAAGCTAGATGTTATAGAGGTGGAGAAGGAAGAACAAGAATGAAACAGCTTAGATATTCTAAATATGATTTAATTGCAATAATTGTACTAGTGGTATACATTACTATACTTATTATTCTTTAGACTGTAGATAGATTTATAATAATGAATGGTAGAAAATATGAAGGTGAAATTATGTGTAATATTATGCTGGTAGTAGCTTACGATGGTACAGAATATTGTGGATGGCAAATACAAAAGAATGCGACGACCATAGAACAAAAAATAATTGAAGCATGTCAAAAATTGTTTTCCCGGGAAATAAAATTAGTCGGTGCCAGTAGAACTGATACAGGTGTACATGCATTAGGTCAAATTGTGTTGTTAAAAGTAGATACAACAATACCTATACACAAAATACCATACGCAATAAATGCTTATTTGCCTGATGATATAGTTGTTAGAGATGCAAAAATAGTTACTAACAATTTTCATCCCAGATATAATGCTAAAAACAAAACATATGAATACAAAATTTATAATTGTAACTTTCCACTACCTCAATATAATAGATATGCATATTTTTATCATAAAACTCTAGATGTTGATAAAATGAATGAGGCAGCAAAAGGGTTTATTGGTAAACATGATTTTAAAGCATTTTGTTCAACAGGAAGTAGTGCAAAAACAACTATAAGAGAAATTTACAGTTGTGATGTTGATATAGAAGATGAGATGATTACTATCGCTATTAACGGAAACGGATTTTTATATAATATGGTCAGAATAATTGTTGGAACATTAATTGAAGTAGGAAGAGGTAAAATGCAACCAGAAGATATCTCAGATATTATTGAATCATTAGACAGAAAAAGAGCAGGGGTTACTGCTCCGGCAAAGGGTTTGACTTTGGTTAAGATTAATTATAATTAAAATTTTTATGAAGGAGGTTGCAATTTGAAACAGAAAATATTATTATTTTTGGCAGTCATATTATGTTTTGGAGTATTTGTGGGTGGTGTTCAAGCTTCTGGGGATACAACAGATCAAATAAATGAAGAAGATTATAGTGAAGAAATTATTCCTGGTAAAGTTATTGCCATAATTAAAGATGATTATGAAACTCTCGAAACGTCGGGAGGAGATTATGTACAAAAAATTCAAGTGTTAAAAGTAAAACTTACCAAAGGTGAGGAAAAAGGAAAGCTAATAGAAGTATATAATACTGTAGATGGTATTATGGCCAATAGTTTTGATGCAAAAGTCGGAGACGAATTATACTGTGGTATCGAACGAGATGATCAAGGAAATATCGTACAAGGATATATAAGTGAAGTCAAAAGAGATAGATATTTAATATATTTAGTTATAGCATTTGTGCTATTAACAGTTATTGTAGGAGGAATTAAAGGAATTAAGACTTTATTTACTCTAGGAATAACAATCGTCGGAGTATATTTTATGTTGAAAGGAATTATTAGTGGACAGAATCCAGTTGTAATATCCATAATAGTTTCTTTTGTAGTAACTATTATAACTATGTTTGTTATTGGAGGTTTCAACAAAAAGGCAATAGCTGCAATTGCAGGAACTTTATCAGGCGTAATCATTGCTGGAACAATATCTCTAATAATTGGCTATTATGCGAATTTATCAGGTTTGGAGACGTCAGAATCTCAGATGTTACTGTATACTACAGGTACAGTAAAACTTGATTTCAAAGGAATATTATTTGCTAGTATTTTGCTAGGTACTCTAGGTGCTGTTATGGATGTTTGTATGTCTATTTCTTCATCTATTAAAGAATTAAAAGATAATAATCCCATAATGACAGTTGGCCAATTATTTAAATCAGGTATGAATATCGGTAAAGATGTAATGGGTACCATGTCAAATACTTTAATATTAGCTTATGCAGGTACTTCAATGTGTTTAATGTTACTATTTATGGTTAATAAAATGACATTGGTAGATATAGTCAATATGGAATTGATATCTACAGAGATAGTAAGAGCATTAGCTGGTACTATTGGCCTTATTGTATCAATCCCTATAACAGCAATAGTTGCATCGTTGTTAGCCAAAGGAGATTATAGTAAAGTATAGAAAAAATATAATGTTATTCACAATTAAATTGAGTTATAAATAAATTATGTGGATAAAATAAAAAAATCCAATAAAAATGTGGATAATTAGTACAAACCACTTGACACACTTGGCTGGATGTACTATAATATTGAAGCGTGAGTTTGTAAATTAAAATCCATTAGCCCCGGGTTTTGATAATACATGAGAAATCGAACTGAATAAGGAGGGAACTCAATGAAAACTTTTATGCCAAAAGCAGAAGCAGTTGAGAGAAAATGGTATATAGTAGATGCTGAAGGTCAAACTTTAGGACGTTTATCATCTGAGATAGCAAGAGTACTTATTGGAAAAAATAAACCTATCTATACACCACATGTTGATACTGGTGATAATGTTGTAGTTATCAATGCAGATAAAGTTGTATTAACAGGAAAAAAATTAGACCAAAAATTATACAGATATCACACTGGACATCCAGGTGGTTTAAAAGAGATTAAATATAAAGACATGATGAAAAATAAACCTGAAGAAGTAGTTATGCATGCAGTTAAAGGTATGCTTCCAAAGAATAAACTTGGAAGAAAAATGCTTAAGAAATTACGTGTATATAGAGGTTCAGAACATAAGCATGAAGCTCAAAAACCAGAAGTATTAGAAATCAAAAACTAAATGATTCGTACTGAAAGGAGGATATAGAAGTGGCAGAATTAAAATATTATGGCACAGGTCGTAGAAAGCATAGTGTTGCAAGAGTATATTTAGTACCTGGAACAGGAAAAATTACAATCAATAAAAGAGATATAGATGAATACTGTGGACTTGAAACATTAAAAGTTACAGTACGTCAACCATTAGAATTAACTCATACAGTAGATAAATTCGATGTTATCGTTAATGTACATGGTGGTGGATTCACAGGACAAGCAGGTGCTATTCGTCATGGAATTTCAAGAGCTTTATTAAAAGCTGATGATGAGTTCCGTCCAGCACTTAAAAAAGCAGGTTTCTTAACAAGAGACCCAAGAATGAAAGAAAGAAAGAAATATGGATTAAAGGCTGCAAGACGTGCACCTCAATTCTCAAAAAGATAATATTTCAGAAATTATTATCCCTCAGACAGCGATGTTTGGGGGATTTATTTGTTTTTAAATCTGTATGAAATCGTACAAAATTATATTTAAAAGTGACACACAAGTGACAAAAAAATAATAAGAAATTAAAGCTTTAGGACATGTATAGGACCTGTTTTCTTTATATGAAGAGAGGTTCTTTTTTATTGATTATATTTAAATTGTCTGATAAAATACGATTAAAGGATAATAAAGTTAAGTATGAATTAATGGAGGTAAAAATGTCGAGAGGAATTATTATTTTTGGCTCAGCGGGTTCTGGAAAAACAACATTAGGAAAAATGGTAGCTGAAAGACTTAGTTTTTCATATTATGATTTGGATGACTATATATGGAGAAAAGATACAGTTAAACCATTTACGGTTATGTATACGAGAGAAGAAAAGATTAATCGATTAATGTCAGATATATCCCAAAGTGAATTTTTTGTTATGGCAGGTTCGATGGATAGTTTTAACGCACCTTTTGTTCCGTTATTTGATTTAGCTGTACATATTACTGTACCAGTTGAGGTAAGATTAACTCGTATAAATAAAAGGGAATATGATAGATTTGGGAAACGTATTTTAGAAGGTGGAGATTTGTATGAGAATCATCAGAAATTCCTTGCTAGTGCAGCTAGATATGATACCGATGGTTCACCTTCTATGAGAACACATGAACAATGGGCTAATTCATTGCCTTGTAAAGTGATTCGCATTAACGGAGAAGATAGTCTATCAAATAGTATGGAATTGATTATTAATGTATATAGAGATATTAAGGATGGTTAAAATTTTATTTTGTTAATGTGTATATTATTAAATACGATACTAGGGTGGTACCTTGGATTTTGATTGAGTTAACTCTTTCATATAAAAATATAGTAATTATATATATATAGTCATTGGAGGTTAAAAAGTGATAAAAATGAAGTGTATGTTAATGAGTCTTATTTTATGTTTAGGAATTACAGGATGCAGTTGTCCGATTGAATTCAGTGGTATAACTTCAGAGAATGTGTTTATTTCTTTTGACAATTTTTATCAAGGCTCAATATTTCTTGAAGAGAATGATTCATCTTTTTGGATGAAATCATATCGCTTTATAGATAATGATACTAAGTGGAAAGCATTTAAAGAAGATTACTTGTATGAATTGGATGATTTTTCTTCAGTAGATTTTGAAACTGAATCTTTGTACATAGTTGTGAATAGAGGTTCAAATGGATTTGTTAGAAGTTTTGATATCAAGGAACTAACTTATAACGAAGATACTTTTACTGTAATCATTTCACAAGAAGATTCAATTACTATTGATGATGAGCAAGAGAAAGTGGCAAATTGGATTAATATTGTAAAAGTTGATAAAGATGGTTTTCCTGATATGGAGCTAGATTGGCTTATGATTCCAGAACATAAAGATTAACTTATAATTAATATAAAGATATATACATTTAATCCAAAATAATACATGAATATTAGTTCGCAAATTTATTATTAATATAATATTAGTTTTCTAACCAAGTATCAATTATTTATACTTGGTATTTTTTATTAAATAAGAAAGTTCTACTTTCTATTTTCCTTGAAATCTTATATGAGGCGTAGCCTCTTTTGTTCTATTAACATATCTATTAAAATAAATTCTTTCAAAGAGTGTTTTCATTTAACTTCCTACGTTTTAAGAATACTAAAAAGCATACTAGGATATACTATAAATGCTATTATTTCACATATCGATAATTATATATATTAAATTAATTATAATAATTAATTAATATGACGCTACTAGAATAGTTGGGACAAAATATATATAATACTATAATTATGGTATGTGTAAATGTAAATATTCAGTAGGTATTAATAAGTATATATATTACTTTGAAAGGAATGAATAGAAAATGAAAAAAGTATTATTTTTATGTATGGTACTAGTTTTAATTTTTAGTATCGTAGGATGCAAAAAAGACGATTCCAAGAATAACGAAGTAGAAATAACATTTACAGCATCTGAAGCTGACCAGGCAGCAGTATATGAAAAAATATTTAACGGATTTATAGATGAATATAATTCAGAAAATGAAACAGACATAAAATTAAAAATAGTTTCAGGTCAAGGAAAAGACATAACCAATACTAGAATGAGCTCAAATGATAAACCAGATATATTTATGCTTGATTCACCAGCAGACGTAGCTCAATATGTTAGAGATGATCTGCTATACGATTTAACGAGTGCTGCAGAAAAAAATAAATGGTCAGAAAAATTATTTGATTGGGCTTATGATTTATCTGTAACAGATGGTAAAGTATATACATTACCTTATGGTTATGAAGGTATGGTAATCTGGTACAACAAAAATATAATGAAAGAACTTGAATTGAATGCTGAGGATATTGATACACTCAGTGAATTTGAGAATGCACTAAAATTAGCATCAGAAAAAGGTTATACACCTATAATGTTAGGTTCTCAAGATTGGCCCTGGGCCCAAGAATGGTATTTATCAATATTATTCAGTTATACAGGTAAAGAATTAGTTAAAAATACTATTGAAGGAAAAGACAATGCCAGTTGGGAAAACGAAGAATTCAAAAAAACTGTAGAATTATATAAATCATGGCATGACCGTGGCTATTTAGCAGATAAAAGATCATACGTCCTAACTTCTGATGATGCCATTAATGCATTTACAACAGATAAAGCTTTATTTAAGGTTGAAGGTACATGGGCAACATATTGGGTAGGACCACTTGAAGGAGAAGACAGAGAAAAAGTTGGAGTTATGCTACATCCAGCTATAAATGATACTGAAAAACCTCATATGCCTCTAGCTGTAGGAGGAATGTGGTGTGTTTCTAAAGATACAGAGCATCCAGAAGTAGTTGAATATATCATAAATCAATTGCTAAGAGAAGATATACAGAGTGATTTCATTGGAGCAGGGTTAGACGTAGCCCCTATGTCAATTGATGACAGTGAATTTGAAGATCTAGAAGGTGTAGTTAAAGAAATGTGGCAAATGGTCAACGGAGCATTAGAGCAAGGTAATTATGGTTATGCTACATGGGCATTTTATCCACCAGAAACAAGGGTATATTTATATGAAGGTATTGTTAACGTATTAGAAGGTAATATTACAATTGATGATTATTTAGCTGAAATGCAGAAGTTGACAGAAAAAGAAAGACAAGAAGGATTTGTACCAATATTACCATAATATAGTAGCTTTTCAGAATGATAATACATCAGTTACAACAGTATTTGATTTCTGAAAAGCCTTATTAATACCTGCATAAAGCATTTTGATTAAAAATTGGGTAGAGATATAAAAACTAATCATTTAATCTCATAATTAATTTTTAATAAGAAAGAAAGGAAAGCTATGGCAAAAAGTAATATAAATCATGGAAAATTAAATTATAAGAAAAGATCTAATTTAATAGCCTATTGCGTCGTCATACCTGTTTTGATATATCATTTCACTCTAATAATTTTACCTTCACTTAATACATTATATTCAGCACTTACTAAATGGAATGGTATTGGTAAAAAAGAATTTATTGGATTAAGCAATTTCAAAGAACTATTCAATGATCCTAATTTTATGAATGCATTAACTAACAATCTCAAATGGATGGCCATATTTTTGACACTTCCAATAATTTTGGGCTTTCTAGTTGGTTATTTACTTACTAGAGTCAAAAGAGGAAGAATTGTCTACAGAGCCATGTATTTTTTACCTTATGTTATATCTGCTGCTATAGCTGGTAAAATATTTGCTGCATTCTATAATCCGTATTTCGGTATAAACGTAATATTTAAAAATCTAAATTTGGATTTTTTAGTTAGAGACTGGTTGGCACCTAATAATGCTTTAGTTTCAGTTGCGCTAGTAGATAATTGGCATTGGTGGGGATTCGTTTTAGTTATATTCATGAGCGCTCTACAGCAAATAGATCCAGCACTATATGAAGTGGCTGAAGTAGAGGGAGCGACTACTCTAGAAAAAATGAGATATGTTACTATACCATCAATAAAAAATACAATTATCTTTATTATTGTCACAACAATGGTGTGGTCAATGGGTACATTTGAATATGTATGGGTCATGACTAAAGGTGGACCAGGTTCTGAACTATTATCCACAATGTTATATAAAAATTCTTTGTTTAAATACAGGGCAGGGTATGCTAGTGCCATTGCTGTAGTTCAGGTATCTGTATCATTTATCATATTCGGTTTATTCGCATTAATAAGAAGAAAGAGTGAAGATTAGGAATGAATATAGGGAAAAAATATAAAAAAAATATTATATATGTTGTATTGACTTTATTTGCAATCATTCAAATTGCACCACTTATTATTGTGCTGCTTAATTCATTTAGGACTAATACTCAAATAAAGAAATTTCCAGTTGGGATACCAACTCAACTTAATCTAGACAATTTTTTAAAAGCTTGGAAAATTGGAGGATATGCAAGAGCTTTTTTAAATAGTATAATCATTAGTGGAATAACAACATTAATAGTGGTAGTCATATCTATTTTAGTAGGATATTTTCTAGCTAAATCAACAATGAGATTGAAAAATACATTTCTAGTATATTTTGGTGTTTCACTATCAATACCTGTATTTGCATATTTAGTTCCTTTATATTATTCTTTTTCTAAATTGGATTTAGTGAATACGCACTTAGGAATAATATTGATATTTATAGCAATCAATTTACCATTTAATATACTGTTAGCTAGAACTTTCGTTCTAGGGTTACCTAATGCATTGAGTGAAGCGGCTGTTATAGATGGTTGTAATGTCTTTGATATTATTTGGAAAATAATCTTTCCATTGGCAAGACCAGTAGTGACAACAATAATATTGATAGTTTTTGTTGCGACTTGGAATGAGTTCACAATGGCCAATACATTTTTACAAGATGCTTTAATAAAAACTGCTGCTACAAAATATATAATATTTGTAGGTGATAGAGGATCTGATTTATCTATGGTTTATACAGCAGGAATTATTACCATGTTACCTATAGTTGTTATATTTATAGCTTTGCAGAATTATTTCATAGAGGGATTGACTTCAGGTAGTATTAAATAAAGGAGATAATATTATATGGTTGAAAATTATATAGAAAAGACTTATGCAGGATGGTTGGGTAAGATTATTGGAATCAGATTAGGCTCACCAATAGAAGGATGGACTTATGAATTGATTAAAAAAACATATGGTGAGATTTCAGATTATCTTGTGGATTATAAAGATTATGCAGCCGATGATGATAGTAATGGACCACTTTTTTTTATCAGAGCTATTATAGATTATCCTTATGGAATTGATGAAATTACTGAGAAGGAAATGGGATATACTTGGCTTAACTATGCACCTGAAAATCACGGCTTCTTCTGGTGGGGTGGTTATGGTATATCAACTGAACATACTGCATATTTAAATCTGAAACATGGTATAGATGCACCTCGTTCTGGTTCCATAGAGCAGAATGGATTAATCTGTGCAGAACAAATTGGTGGGCAGATCTTCGTGGATTCTTGGGGATTCGTTGCTCCTGGTAATCCTCAACTGGCTGCTGATTATGCTAGAAAGATGGCGAGAGTCTCTCATGCTGGAGAAGGTGTTTATGGAGCTATGTTCGTAGCAGCATGTGTAAGTGCTGCATATACTGAAGATACTGTCATTGATATCATCAATCAAGGGCTTCATGTTATTCCAACGACTTCTATATATTCAATAGTAGTTAAAGCAGTTATGAATTTTTACAATAATGTTGATAGTAACAATTGGAGGGACTGTTATAAATATATACATGATAATTTTGGTTATGATAAGTACCAAGGTGTATGTCATATAATTCCTAATATTGCAGTCATGATATTGTCAATGTTATATGGTGAGGGAGATTTCAGCAAAACTTTATGCATATGTAATATGTGTGGTTGGGATACGGATTGCAATGCAGGTAATGTAGGTTCTATATTAGGTGTTTTAGTAGGTATTGATAATATAGACGATAAATGGATTAAACCCATTAATGACTTATTGATCTCATCTAGTATTATTGGTAGCTTGAATATATCTACTGTTTCTAAAAGTGTAGAGACATTTTGTGAATTAGGATATATGATTGCTGGAATTGAACCCGAGGAATTATGGAAAGAACGTTTTAGGAAAGATCATTATCTATTGCGTTTTGATTTACCAAAATCTACACAAGCTATGCGAGCCAAAGCTAATGAATCAAAGGTAGAAGTAAATGTTCAGAATTCAAACGATAAAAGCGATATAGGAAAACGATCATTAAAAATTCTCGCTAATAGGCTAGCTAATGACTCAGAAGTACGGATATATTACAAAACTTATTATAAACCATCTGATTTACACGATTCAAGATATGACCCAGCATTTACACCTATATTATATCCAAATCAAACAGTAAAGACTTGTCTATATAATGATAGTGGATTCAATATACATGCTTTGATTTATGTTTATGATAGTAATAATGATGAAATTTATAAATCAGATAGTGTTAAAATCGGTTCTGAGTGGCACGAGATAGAGTATCAGGTTCCTATCATAGATGGAGGGCTTATAAAAGAAGCAGGTATTATTCTTTATAAAGATGCTGATACAAAGATAAACGATAAAATCATGTGTGTATATATGGATTATTTGGAGTTTTCCCAAGCACCACAATATAACATTGATTTTTCTAAAGAATGTATTGAAAATTATGGATTTGGGCACTCGACCCTTCACAAAGAGATAAGTCAATTCACATATTCTAATGGATTATGGGAACTAGATAAAAATTACCTAAGTGGTAGTTGTTGTGATGAAGGTCAAATCTATACGGGCTATTATTATCTAAGAGACTATGAATATGAATGTACGTTAAATCCACAAATAGGATATTATCATCTGATTAATTTTAGAGTTCAGGGAGCAGCCAGAAGTTATGCATTTGGTTTTTATGGAGATAATCAAATTGCTCTATTGAAGAAACATAAGAATTATGAAATCCTAGAAAAACAAAATTTTAATTATGTAAACAAAAGGGATTATACTATAAAAGTACAAATAAAAGGATCGACTTTTAAAATATATATAGATAATGAAGAAGTAATATTTTATGATGATAAAGAATGTAGTTATGATTATGGACAATTTGGATTAACTGTATTAAATGGAAGCCATTGTCATTATAAAGATATCAAAATAAATAAGAATTGATTATTAATATAATTAATGAGAAATCTAGCTATTTTATGATACGCAACGGGTTATATTGTATTGTAAGATAGCTTTATATTTTCTCATTATTTGTCACAAAAAAATTATTATATAGCAATATTGACTTTTTAAACATGTAATGGTATTATAAGTATAACAAGTTATACTTGTAATACTTATAATACCTAAATATTAATAAGGAGATTAGAAATGGGAACAGAGAATAAGTCACCAAATGATGGAAAATACATGAGTTCTGTAAAAGTAGGAACAAAAGGTCAGATAGTTATACCTAAAGAAGCGAGGGATATGTTTAATATAAAACCTGGAGATACATTACTTCTTTTAGCTGATGTAGACAGAGGAATTGCCATAAACAGATTAGATTTCTTTGATAAAATGGCTGATGGAATTTTCAGCGGAAAAGTAAAACCAGCTGAGGGAGAAGATAAAAGTCAACTTGATAGATTCGCTAAAGAAGTAAAAGATGTCCAAAAACAAAAGGGGGAAGAGAATTGATTGCTGTAAAAACAATAGATTTAGTCAAAAAGTATAAAAATAAAATAGCTGTCAATAAGCTTAATTTATCTATTGATCAAGGAGAGTTATTTGCTCTTCTTGGTGTGAATGGAGCAGGAAAGACAACAACAATAAAAATGTTATCTTGTTTAAGTAGCCCTACTAGTGGAGATGCAATATTATTAGGAGATAGTATTGTAAAAGATCCTTTCAAGGTAAAAGAAAAAATTAATGTATCTCCACAAGAAACAGCTGTTGCACCTAATTTAACTGTCAGGGAAAATTTACAGACAATAGCAGAGTTATATGGTAATAAGAAACAAGATGCTATCAAAAAAACCGAAGAGATGATTATTAGATTTGGTTTAGGGGAAATAGAAAAAAGCAGAGCAAAAACTTTATCAGGTGGATGGCAGAGAAGATTAAGTATCGCTATGGCTCTTATAACTGAGCCTGAAATACTATTTCTTGACGAGCCCACTCTTGGACTTGATGTTTTAGCCAGACGAGAGCTATGGAACATGGTAAAGAAATTGAAAGGGAATATAACTATAATACTGACTACTCACTACTTAGAAGAAGCAGAAGCTCTTTCAGATAGAATAGCAATCATGTCAGAAGGGGAATTGAAAGCAGTGGGAACATCACAGGAATTAATGAAACAAACTGATAAAGATAAATTTGAAGATGCTTTTATTGCATTAAGTATGATGGAGGGTGTTATATAATGAAGACATTAGCATTTACATCAAGGAATTGTAAAGAAATTTTTAGAGAACCATCTAATCTATTATTCGGAATAGGATTTCCGGTCATAATACTATTATTGCTTTCAGCTATTCAAGCGAATATCCCTGAAAGTGTATTTGAGATACAGAATCTTACACCAGGGATGACTGTTTTTGGATTATCATTTATTTCATTGTTCTCGGGAATGTTGATATCAAAAGACAGGATGACATCTTTTTTGACAAGGTTATTTTCATCTCCCCTTACAGCAACTAATTTCATACTTGGATATATGTTACCATTCATACCAATGGCAATAATGCAGAGTATCGTATGTTTCATTACAGCTTATTTTCTTGGATTAACAATAACTGTTAATGTATTGGTAGTATTTCTTGTACTTATACCTACAGCTATTCTATTTATAGGAATTGGACTTTTAGCAGGAAGTTTGCTTACAGATAAACAAGTAGGGGGAGTGTGTGGTGCATTGTTAACCAACGTTGCCGCATGGCTTTCAGGAACATGGTTCAATCTCAATCTGGTTGGTGGAACATTTAAAAGTATTGCGTACGCATTACCTTTTGTTCATGCAGTAGATGCAGGTAAAGCAGCACTGGCAGGTAATTATTCAGAAATTTATCCTCATCTATGGTGGGTAATAGGATATGCTATTGTAGTACTTATTCTTGCTGTTATATTTTTTAATAGGAAGATGAGCAGTGATGTCAATTGAAAAATTGAAATATAGGTTAATAAGATAGGTGATTATAATAAACCACTTATAAGAGAAAATCCAAACATAAAAGTTTGGGTTTTTTTGCTACAAAAAAATACGATAGAACTAAGGGGAACTATCGCAAAATACTGTTTATAAACTACTAAAGGATTATATTATTATATAATATATTCTATTATTTGTCAAATTTTGTTGCAGATAATATAATTATGACAATTTATGCAAAAAAAAGAATAATAATTAATAAATATTATAATGAAATGGTAATATATACATATAGTGATTTTAATTCATATTAATAGTACTTAGGGCTTAAGATTTATCTATATTACTAAGACAACTCTTTATTAATTTAACTAATTTGTCAAAAAAATAAATAATTTATAGTAAATATTACTATAACTACATAAAAATTAATATATTCATTAGGTATTAGTTAATTAATATTTCAATAGAAATTATACAATATGTTACAAAAAAAGATGAAATATACTTTAAAATAACAATATAATTGCATTATATACTTTTAGATAGTATAATATTATTATACGAAAATATGTAATATATGGAAATTTTACAAATGACAAACTAGATGGGATGGGTGATTTTAGTGAAACGTAAGAGAACCAAAAATAAAATTAAATTCTCTAAAAAAGCTAAACGATCAAAGTTAGATAAAAGTAAATCTATTAATGCAAAAATTAAAGATAAAAAGATTAAGCGGAAAGAAAATGTGAAAAGCATAAAAAATGGAAACAAGTCTATAACTGAAAGATTTCCATTGAAACTAAAATTGACAATTTCACATACGCTTGCAGCAGTATTACCATTATTAATAGTTTCATTAGTTCTAGTAAACATAGTAAAAGCAACAATGACTGATCAAGTAAAAGATAGTAATGAAAAACTAGTAACTAGCATCAATGAGAACATAAACATGAAGATAAACGAAATGGAAAACAACTCCATGGTGATTATGAGTGATGATTCTCTGGTGAAGACTTTATCAAGAAGTAAAGATGATTATGAAAATCTATTCGATATGTTAAAAGAAAGAGATTCATTAATAAATGAAAAGTTGTTCTCCATACAATATTCTAATACTAACATCAAGAATATAATTATAGTAAAAAAAGATGAGACTATAGAATGTAGATCGACTAATGGTACAATATCAGATGGATTTTTCGAGAGCGAGATATATGATAAAGTTTCTAAAGCTAAAGGTAGAGCTGTTTGGTTTAGTAATGTCTATGATAATCCAAATAGTGTATATCTGATGAGAAAATTAACTAGAATATCTACAGCCCATGAAATAGGAGTATTGATAATTGAAGTAAAGAAATCATATTTAACAGAAGTTTTTGAAGATGTTGAAGACCAATCAGATGAATTTGTAATAGATGAAAATGGCGTAATAATATATAATGCAGATGAACAAAAGATTGGGGAGCCTTTCGAAGAGTTCCAAGATATTAGTGATGATATATCTGAGAATAGTGAAGTTGTTATGGGCAACCTAGATCTTAATAATAAAATGACATCTTATATTCAGTGCGACAACAATTGGTTCTTCATAGAACAGATACCTAATAAAGTATTTTTGGGTACAGTTAATAGCACAAAAAGAATAATATTCATCTTATGTGTGGTAATCAGTTTGGTAGCGATAATATTATCAAGTATAATATCATTCAATATCAGTTATCCAATAAAATATATAAGAAATAAAATGAAGCTAGTAGAAGATGGAGATTTGACAGCAGTATCTCATATAAAAGGTAAATATGAAATGGGACAGTTATCCCACAGTTATAATATGATGTTAGAAAGTACTAAAAAACTAATCAACAATAATAGAGATTTAACTAAAGTAGTATCAAATAACTCTAATCAGGTATCAGAGATAGCAAGACATTCTGCAGCTGGTTCAAGAGAAGTTACTGTAGCAGTAGAATCAGTATCACAGGGTGCTATGGAACAAGCAAAAGATGCTGAGAATGCAGCAAACATAGTTAAAAAGTTCATTGACAAATTTAATGAAACAGAAAGTTACTTTAATAATGTTGTAGATGCTACAGAAGAGACTAAAGAAATAAGTGTAGAAGCTACAGGTGTCATAAAAGAATTAAATGAAAGTACTGTAGATGCTACAGAATTATCCAATAACTTCAAAAAAGATATAATTAATCTAGTTGATAAATTCAAAGAAATATTAAAGATAATTGGACTTATTGATGGTATTAGTGAGCAATCTAATCTTCTTGCTCTTAATGCAGCGATTGAAGCTGCAAGAGCTGGTGAAGCAGGAAAAGGATTTGCGGTTGTAGCTGATGAAGTTAGAAAACTTGCTGTTCAATCAAAAGATGCGGCGAAAGATATTTCCTTAATAGTTAATAAAGTACATAAAGCGACTAATGAAACAGCTAAGATGATAGAAGAAGGAGGCAATATCTTTGTAAGACAGCAGGACGCTGTTGACAAAACAGACAAAGCTTTCAACATTATCGTAAAAAATATGGATCAGATAAAAGTTAAAGTAGACCAAGTATTTGATATGCTTTCTGGTTTTGATGTTATACAAGATGAGGCAATAACATCAATAACTAGTATAGCTTCAATAGCTCAAGAATCAGCAGCAGCTATTGAAGAAGTTCTGGCCACTGGCGAAGAACAGACATCATCAGCAGAACAGCTTGTGAAAATGTCTAGTGATCTAGCGGATGTCGTTGAAAAAATGAACAAAAGTATGGATGAATTCAAAATAGATTAATTATTGGAGCCTACGGGCTCCTTTTTATTTTATCAAATTATTGTTGATTTCTAGATTATATGATAAAATTAGTAAACAAGAGATATTAAATGATAAAATATTATTTACTTTTAATTATGTATTTTGATTAGTAAGGGCGTGATTTGAAATGGCTGTACAAGATAAAATTAATTTTACACATTTACATGTCCATACAGAGTATAGTCTATTAGATGGCTCTAGTAAAATAACAGAACTTGTTGCTAGAGCAAAAGAGTTAGGAATGGATAGCATAGCTATTACTGACCATGGAGTTATGTATGGAGTTATAGATTTTTATAGAGCCTGTAAAAAAGAAGGAATCAAACCTATAATAGGGTGTGAAGTTTATGTTGCTGCAAGAAAAAGAACTGATAAAGACTCACATCTGGATTCTTCTATCTATCATCTGGTTTTATTGGCAGAAAATCAAATAGGTTATAAGAACTTAATGAAATTAGTATCAAAGGCTTTCGTAGAAGGTTTTTATTATAAACCAAGAATAGATTTGGAATTACTTGAACAATATAGCGAGGGTATAATAGGGACAAGTGCTTGTCTTGGTGGACAAGTCCAGTCTACTATATTGAATGTATCATATGACAAGGGTAAAGAGATAGCACTTAAATACAATGATATATTTGGACAAGGTAACTTTTATCTTGAATTGCAGGATCATGGATATAAGGAGCAAAAACAAGTAAATCAAGAACTTATAAGATTAAGTAAAGAAACGGGTATACCTCTTATAGCCAGCAATGATGTTCATTATACATATAAAGAAGATAGCAAAGCCCATGATATATTATTATGTATCCAGACCAATAAAAAAGTTAATGACGAAGATAGAATGCGTTACAAAGGAGGACAATTCTACCTGAAATCTCCAGAAGAAATGTCGGAGCTTTTTCCTTATGCTAAGGAAGCTATTAACAATACATGTGAGATAGCAAAAAGATGTAATGTAGAATTTGAATTCGGTAATACTAAATTACCAAGATTTGATGTACCAGAAGGTTATGATGCTAAAACATATCTTAGAAAACTATGTCAAGAAGGATTGGAAGAGAGATATCCTGAAGCGTCAGATGAATTACAAGAAAGACTGGATTACGAGCTTTCAGTTATTGAACAAATGGGGTATGTGGATTATTTCCTTATAGTATGGGATTTCATAAAATATGCAAAAGATAATGATATAATGGTAGGACCAGGTAGAGGTTCAGCAGCAGGTAGTATAGTATCATATACACTTAAGATAACAGATATCGATCCTATCAAATATAACTTGATATTTGAAAGATTTTTGAACCCTGAGAGAGTTAGTATGCCTGATATAGATATAGATTTTTGCTACGAAAGAAGACAGGAAGTAATTGATTACGTAGTAGAAAAATACGGAGAAGATAAGGTTTCTCAGATTATTACTTTTGGAACTATGGCAGCTAGAGCGGTTATTAGAGATGTAGGTAGAGCACTAGACTTACCTTATGCACAAGCAGATAAAGTAGCTAAAATGATACCGGCAGAGCTAGGAATCAATATTGAGAAAGCATTAAAGATCAATAGTGAACTTAGAACTCTGTATGAAGAAGATGAAGAAACAAAATATCTGATAGATATGTCTAAGAGGTTGGAAGGATTACCTAGACATAGTTCTACTCATGCTGCAGGTGTAGTAATATGTCAAAAGCCTGTAATGGAATATGTACCACTTAATGCTAACGATGGTGCCATTACAACACAATTCACTATGACGACATTAGAAGAACTTGGACTATTGAAAATGGATTTCTTGGGGCTTAGGACTCTTACGGTAATTCAAAATGCATTCAAACAAATAAAATTCAATGGAATCAATGTTACTATAGATGATATTGATTATAATGACGAAGAAGTTTATCATCTTGTAGGTTCCGGAAAGACAGAAGGTATTTTTCAGCTTGAAAGTGCTGGTATGAAAAGTTTCATGAAGGAATTGAGACCTGAGAACCTAGAAGATATAATTGCTGGAATTTCTCTATATAGACCGGGACCAATGGATTTTATACCAAAATATGTAAGAGGTAAAAACAGTCCTGAAAAGATTGAATATACATGTCCAGAACTTGAACCGATTCTACAACCTACATATGGGTGTATAGTATATCAAGAACAGGTAATGCAGATTGTTAGGGATCTAGCAGGATATACTTTAGGTAGAAGTGATTTAGTTCGAAGGGCTATGTCTAAGAAAAAAGTAAAAGTCATGGAGAAAGAAAGACATAATTTTATATATGGTAATGAAGAAGAAAACGTAAAAGGGTGCATCAATAATGGAATCCCTGAAAAAGTAGCAAATACCATATATGATGAAATGATTGATTTTGCGAAATATGCGTTCAATAAATCTCATGCTGCATGTTATGCTGTTGTGGCATACCAAACAGCATGGTTGAAGAAATATTATCCAGTGGAGTTCATGGCTGCATTGTTGACATCAGTTATGCATAATTCTTCAAAAGTATCTGAGTATATTGGTACGTGTAGAAATATGGGAATAAATTTACTTCCTCCAGATATTAATGAAGGATATGGTGATTTCTCAGTATCAGAAGGTAAAATAAGATATGGTCTTGCTGCCATTAAAAGCGTTGGAAAATCAGCTATAAATTCTCTCGTTGCAGAGAGGAATAAGGATGGAAAATATAGCAGTATAACTAATTTCTGTGAAAGATTAGCTGGAAATGAACTCAATAAGAGAATGATTGAAAGTTTGATTAAAGCAGGAGCTTTTGATTCATTAAAGGGAACCAGAAAACAATATATGCATTCTTACAAAATAATATTGGATGGAATAGTTCAGACCAAGAAGAGGAGTATAGAAGGACAATTGAATTTGTTTGATTTTGCTTCTGATGAAGATACTACAAAAACTCAATTTGAAGAACATATGCCTGATGTGGGAGAATATCCAGAAGAAGCGCTTCTTGCTAATGAAAAAGAAGTACTGGGAATATATTTAAGCGGTCATCCACTAGAAAAACATCAAGATATGATAAACACTATATCCAATGTACGAAGCAGTGATTTCATTTATTCTGAAGATGAAGAAGTAATCAGTAGATTATATGACGGACAAGAAGTAGTTATTGGAGGAATGATAACATCTAAAACTGTAAAATCCACAAGGAATAATAAAATGATGGCATTTATAACTTTGGAAGATTTATATGGTATGGTTGAAGTCATAATATTTCCTAGAGATTATGAGAAGAATAAAAATATATTGAATGAAGATGCTAAGATATTTGTAAAAGGACGAGTGAGTATTGTTGAAGAGCAAGATTCAAAAATCATACTTCAGAAAATGATTCCATTCGATAATGTACGTAGTAATCTATATATTAAGATAAAAGATTACATGACATACCAAAAATTATATGATGAAATTATTAAGCTGATTGGGGAATATAAAGGTGAAAATAAAGTAATCATATATTTGGAGAAAGAAAAAAATATCAAGCATTTACCTAATAACCTGAATGTTAACATAAATAGAGAATTATTGTCAAAATTAAAATTGATTTTAGGACAAGAATGTGTTAAAGTAAAGAGAATATTATAATTGTTAATTAATTAACTTTCAAATAAATGTGACACGGAGGTAAGAAAATATGGCAAAAGAAATAAATACTATTGGAGTTCTTACTAGCGGTGGAGATGCTCCAGGAATGAATGCAGCAATCAGAGCTGTTGTTAGGACTGCGTTAGCAAAAGGGAAAAAAGTTGTTGGTATTAAAAGAGGATATAATGGATTAATTTCTGGAGATATCCATGAAATGGGTTCAAAAGATGTATCAGATATTATCCAAAGAGGAGGAACTATACTTCATACAGCACGTTGTTTGGAATTTATTGAACCTGAAGGACAAAAACGAGGAGCTGAAATGTGTAAAGTCTTCGGTATTGATGGATTGGTAGTTATTGGTGGAGACGGTTCTTTCAAAGGAGCTGAAAAACTAGCTGGACTTGGAATCAATACTATAGGTGTACCTGGTACTATTGATTTGGATATAGCATGTACAGATTATACTATCGGATTCGACACAGCAGTCAATACAGCAATGGAAGCAATAGATAAAATAAGAGATACATCCACTTCACATGAAAGATGTTCAGTCGTTGAAGTTATGGGTAGAGATGCAGGATATATAGCATTATGGACAGGTATCGCAAATGGTGCAGAAGCAGTGCTTTTACCTGAAAAACAAAATATAAAACAAGAGAAATTGATAAAAATGATTATAGAGAACAGACATAAAGGAAAGAGACACAACTTAATCATTAATGCAGAAGGATCTTCTGAAGATTCAGTAAAATTAGCTAAGAAAATAGAAGAAGTAACAGGAATATCCACAAGGGCTACTATATTAGGACATCTACAAAGAGGAGGAAGTCCTACTGCTGTAGATAGAATGCATGCATCCATGATGGGATCGATTGCAGTTGATTTACTAAGTGAAGGGAAAACCAATAGAGTAGTAGCATATAAGGAAGGCAGATATCTTGATTATGATATAAATGAAGCATTGAAAATGAAAAAATCCATTAGTGATAAAAGATATGAACTCAGTAAAATATTATCAATATAATTTATTTAATTCATAATAGCTTGTAAGAAAAGGCTGATTTCTGTAGTGGACAGAATTCAGCTATTTTTACCTTCTGGGAAAGTCCTGCTTTTATAGCAGATGAAATATGAGCATTTTCATGTGCGTTAAGGGGTTATTGCATAAATTTTCTTCTAGTAGTAGTGAGGTGAGGCAATATGGATTTAATTGAAAAAAGTATTAATTTAATTAAAGGTAGTCAACTAAAATCAGGTATTATCATAGGGAGTCATACTCATTGGGCATATAAATACTGCTTTTTAAAAGATAACAGTTTCAGTGTATATGCTTTGGATATAATGGGAGATTATAATGTAGGTGATAAGTATTATGATTGGTCAAGTAAGAAAATTATAGAATTGGAATACAAAATCGCAAATGCAATCAAAAGATATAAGAACAACGAAAAACTTCTGAACAGTGATTATCTTTACTCAATCTACAATGATAATGGAATAGAAGATGAACAAAGATCTAATTTCCAACTTGATGGTTATGGGGTATGGTTATGGGGAATTTGTCAACATATGAAAATGACAAATCAAAAGAAGGATGTTTATATTAAGAGCATTGAACTTGTCGCAAAATATTTGGAATGCTTCTGGAAATCACCATGTTTCGGATGTTGGGAAGAAAAAGACGACAGAATTCATACTTCCACATTGGCATGTATTTGTGGAGGATTACAAGAAGCACATGATATAATCCCCAAAAATGAATACAATAAAATAGCTATGGAGATAAAAACTTATATATTAAGAAATTGTGTTATAGAAGGAAGATTTTCCAAATATGCATTTTACGATGATATCGATTCAAGTTTATTATTTTTGGCATTACCATTTCATGTTATAGAATTAACAGATGATAGAATGATAAAAACAGTATCAGAAATCGAAAAAGCACTACTAAATGATAACGGATTACATAGATATGGTTCCGACTCATATTTTGGTGGTGGAAGATGGATAAATTTAACGTGTTGGTTAGCTTGGTATTACAAAAAAGTAGGAAATACCAGTAAACTAGATATTTTGATTAACTGGGTTGAAAATCGCAGTAATGGTAATGGAGAATTACCCGAACAAATAATAGATAAAGTACTGAACTATGACTATATAGAGAGATGGAAAGAAATCTATGGCGATATTGTTTGTCCATCAATATGGGCACATGCAATGTACATTATTGCAAAAAAAGCATAGACTACAAAAATAATGAACTATATTCTGTATTTAGAAGGAGGAACACCAACGTACTTTTTGAATAATCTACTGAAATAGTAGGGATCTTCTACGCCTACTAGATATCCTATTTCAGATACTTTTAGTGATGTAGAAGAAATAAGTTCCTTTGCCTTATTTATTCTTATGATGTTCAGATAATTGAGTATAGAATATCCTGTGATTTTTTGGAAAGCTCTATTTAAATAATCATAATTCAATTCAAATATCTCTTCTATATCCGTACTAGTCAATTTTTTCTGGTATTCATCATTTATATAATCAATAATATTTTGTACAGTATGATAAACCCTAGGTAAGGGTTTTTTTTGATTGTTCATTATAATAGTCAAATACTCTCTGCAGATTTTAATGAAGATTTCATGTAGCTTACATGAAGTATATATCTTATAGTCCTCTAATTTCTTACAATAATCATTGATAGCATCTTTAAAGGTATAGAACAAATTTATTAGGAGCAATTTGTTGGATATATTGAAGTGTTTTCCAAAAAAAGATATAGATTCCGTAGAAATATCTTCAGTAAAAGGATCGCTTTCTAGAGCTAATTTGCGTTTGAGCATCATTCTTTCAATATATTTCTTATCAGTTAATGTCAATTCAGGATGTTTGAAATGAACATAATAATAGCTGCAAGAAGCTTTTTTATAACCTTTATGAAATTTGTTAGGTTCCAATAGAAAGAAATCACCTTTTTTGAGTATGTACTCTTTGTAATCTTCTTCTAGGTACATTGTTCCATTCTCAATTATGTATAAAATGAATTCATCTGATTCTCTAGAAAAATGAATCCAAGGTTCAACATAATTGATGTATCCTATATATCTAACTTTTGGCATTATATCTAAATTAATTTGGAAATGCACAATCATCACATCCATTAATGGTATTTATTTACTAAACGTGTATAAGATATTAGTAATTAATTATACCACATTCATATAACGTTCAATAACTTATCACTAAAAGAAAATATATATTTATCGGTTTTACACAAAATAAGTCGGGATTATACATTCATAATTATTAAAATTAGAGATATAATTCTAACTGTAGTGTAAACGATTTCAAAAATATAAACAATTATTTGGACAATGATAGTTGTGTATTGGATGATTCGTATATAATATTATGAGAATTTACACTATTATTGGATATTGAATTAATAGAAAGTTGTTATAGTCATTAATTCAATAATTCCACTTTCCACTTCAATATCCTATGCAGGTAAGCTACCTACATAAATTATAGTAGGGAAAGTTGAGGTAACAGTAGTTTGGTTATTACAAAAATATAGGAGGGAGCATTATATGAAGAAATTTAGTAGTTTTCTATTGATGTTAGTGTTGATAGTATCCATCACTGGTTGTGGCAACAGTAAAGAAGTTACACAAAAGAGTGAAGGTAGTGATATTGAATCAGAACAAGGTGATATCACTTCTGAAAAAGAGCAAGATACGGATAACCTATCATCATACGATGGAATAGTAGGTATTGATGAAGATAATAATGAAATACCAGATTGGCAAGAGAAAGAAATCGCATTAGTTTTTGCAATGAGATTTTATGGTACAGAAGATAATCAAAATGCAATGTTTTTGAATATAAAGAAATTCATGGAAAAATATCCTAACATTAAGGTAACTAGAGATACTCAATTCAAAGAGCAAATTGACGATTTTGAAGAATTGGAAATGCTCACAGCCAGATCAGTAGAGAGTACATTACCAGATATTTTCTATTCACCTATGTCAGCAGAAGTGTATGACAGAGAGTTGGTCCTAGATTTAACACCATATCTTGAATCAGATGAAGAAGCTTCAATGATTTCTGAAAATGCAAAAGAATTTATGCAATCATACGATAAAAAAATCGTATATGGTATACCATATCAATCAGTCGGTCGACTGCCAGCACTTAATCTGAAATTGTTAAGAGAGAATAACATAGAAATACCAAGTTATGATTGGACATATGAAGATTATGAAAATCTACGTAAAGAAGTTGCAAAATTGACACCTAATAACCCTATATTTCCAGGTATTATTGATTTCTCAGAAATAGGACCTAATTACTTTGACAGCATACCTAATGGATGGAAAGGTTATAACTTTGAAACAGGAAGATTCGATTTCACTAATAGCGAAAAATTCGGTGAGTGGTTTGAATTGGTAGCCAAAGAAGGAAAAGAAGGATTGCATTTCTATGATTTATCAGAAGAAGAGAGAACTGCCAAATGTGGTAACTTCGGATGGCCATGGGGGGATGGATTAGAAGCAGTAGGTAATGTTTGGTTATATTCTTTTTCTACTGACATCCAGACTCTCAACAAAGATAGAGAGCTTGATATTGATATCTATCCAATGCCAAAAGCGCCTGAAGGAGGAACTACATCAATTCAAGCTTATTACGATACATTAAGTCTATCCAAAGACTTAGAAGATGATCCTGTAAAAGCGGAAGCCGCTTTTCAATTATTGAAATGGTTGACATATGGAGAAGAAGGGCTGAAATCACGTTGGGCATTAATAGATGAATACAGTAATCTTCCAGAGGATGCACCTCTTAGGGCAGAGGACAACTTAATGGATTTCGTACAAGGATGGCCAATAACAACTAATGAGGAAGTACTTAAATATCATCCTCTTGTAAAAGGTTTCCCTGAAGACAGTGAATTGGCAATATATAATTTTGAAGCATTCAAGAATAAAGATTTTCAACAAATGTTATCCAATCCAGTGCCTTATCCAAGAAATATTCCTGCTGTGGCAAGGGCTTATGCAGAACTTCAGATCTGGGATATCAAGAATCAGATAAAAGACCAAGGCGTTAGGTACAGTGATATTGCAACAGAATGGGATGATCTGATGAACAATTATTTGGAAGAGTACCTTAGAGAATACAAGAAAAAATAATATCAAAAATAAAATGGGACTATATTATCTTTATAGCCCCATTATATTAGCTGTAAGGTGAGGTAACTATGAAAAAATGGATATTGTTAGTTTGTAGTGTTCTAATAGTAGTTTGTACTATTATTGTCAACACTAAAGAAAATGAATCTGATGTTGACGTGTTAGCGTCTATTGATAGCAGCAACAGTATAAAAGCTGTTGAAGAATATACTGATACTTATACAGGTGAAACCAATTATTATAATATCAATAAGAAGTGGACGGCTGATGTGATACCTGTATCAAGTAAAGAATATATGATAGAAAGTAAAAAAACAAGAGGGGGTAATATATATAGCAAAAACGATAACTACGATTATGGATCAGATGTCAAATATCTAGAGCCAGGTGATAATATCAGTTTTGAAGTTGACATACCTGAAGAAAGTCTATATGAGATCTGGTTGGATTATTATATCATGGATAATACTTATCTTAGACCAGAGATACAAATAACGGTTAACGACAAAAAACAATACAATGAAGCCAATAAGATCGAACTACCAATGAAGTGGCAGGTAATCAAACCAATCGATGAAGAAAAATATGACCGTTATGGAGATGAATTGACTCCAAAATCCGTTAAGAAGATGATGTGGGATAATGTACCTTGCCAAGATCCTAACTTTTTCTATATAGAACCTTTAAAGTTCAAGCTTGATAAAGGGATTAACAAGATTGATATTACAGTTAATGAAGGTTATCTATTATTGGGCGATATCAATATGAAAAATACCATCAAGGAAATATCAACTTATGAACAATATATCTCCAATATAAAAAAAGAAAGAAAACCGTTGAATAAAATGGTTATCATTGAGGCAGAAGACATGTCAATCAAGAGTAGACAGAGTATTAGAGCTAAATACATAAGAGATCCAAGTATAACTCCATATGCTTATAAAAACAGAGTTCTTAATGTACTTGATGGTGCTTCATTTGGTGATAGTGGAGATAAGGTTATCTATAGATTCAATATTGAAGAGAGTGGTTTCTATAATTTGTCTATGAAATATAGTCAAGATACCAATAACGGATTATCAACTCATAGAAGAATTAGCATCGATGGAGAAGTACCTTTTGGTGAGTTGACTTATTATGATTTTCGTTACACAAGTAATTGGAAAAATGAAACACTTTCTGATAAGGAAGGCAATCCTTATGATATCTATCTTGAAAAAGGTGAGCACATGCTAGCTTTATCAATCGATAATACGAAAGTGCGTGACATATATCACGAATTGTTAAATACTCTTGACAGCATTGAAGCTATATCAAAAGAAATTAAAAAATTGACAGGTGGCTTAGTAGATAAAGAAAGAAAGTGGAAGATAAGTAAATATATACCTGAAATACGTACATATCTGGATGGGATTTATAAAAAGATAGATATCCAAAAAACAGCACTGATAGAGTATACAGGTGATAAAGATCTTCCTATAATATCTGAACTGAACATTGCTATGAACTATATAGAAGATTTTATTGAAGATCCTGAGGATCTACCACATTATATGAGTAAATTCAATGATGGGGAATCATCTGCTTATGGACGTATTAATGCCATATTACCCACATTGATATATAATCCAATGCATTTGGATAAAATTTATATTCATAATGACAAAAAAATAGCGGGTGCAAAATCACCATTTGTTACTAAGGCTAAAGAGAATGTCAAATCATTTTTTTATTCTTTCTTGGACCCCAAATACAATAAATCAGATAAAGTTGATGATGATACTATTGAAATATGGGTAAATAAATCAAGGTTGTATGTTGAAATAATGCAAAGGATGATAGATGAGCAATTTACACCAGAAACAGGAATAAAAGTCAATCTATCATTATTGCCAGATGAAAATAAGATAATATTATCGAATTCAGCACAGAATACACCTGATGCAGCTATTGGAATTAGTCATACCAAACCATTCGAATTCGCCATTCGTGGTATTGTGGAAGATTTGCGAGGTTATGAAGAATTCTTTGACCTTGCAGAACAATTTGATAAGAGTGCTTTCATACCTTTTATCTATGATAAGGGAGTTTATGCCATTCCTGAGACACAAGATGTCAAACTCTTGTTTTATAGAAAAGACATATTGGATTTCTTAGGGGTGAAACCTCCACAAACATGGGAAGATGTCACAAGCTTGATCCCTATACTCAAGAAATATGATATGAATTTCTATACACCACTAGGTTCTGATTCTTCATTAAAAGGATTGGATACTACAACACCATTTATTTACCAGTTTGGAGGAAGACTTTACGATAGTACAGGTAGTAAAACAATAATTAACGAGAAAAACTCTTATGAAGCTTTTGAATTCATGACTGATTTATTTACAGTGTATAACGTACCAATAACCACATCAAATTTCTATCAGAAGTTTAGAAATGGAAAAACTCCTGTGGGAATCGGTGATGCTAACACATATATCCAGTTGAAATATGCAGCTCCAGAACTTTCTGGTCAATGGGGTATCCTGCCCATTCCTGGTATTGAGAATTCAGAAGGAGTAATTGAGAGATGGGACCCTACCTATGGAACATCAAGTATCATATTCAATAACAGTTCCAAGAAAGAGGCAAGCTGGGAATTTATTAAATGGTGGTCAAGTGCTGAGATACAGAGTGATTTTTCTTATGCCATTCAATCTACATTAGGAGATAAATTCCTATATATGACTGCTAATATTGAAGGATTCAGAAGAAGTGCATGGCCAACGGACTCCAAGAAAGTAATTCTGGAACAATGGAAATGGATTCAAACAACAGGTAAGGTACCCGGTGATTATATGCTTGAAAGAGAAATAAGCAATGCATGGAACAAAGTGGTTTTTGATGGAGAGAATCCAAGAATAGCATTAGATGATGCTGTTGCTACCATCAACCGTGAATTCAAGAGAAAATTGAAAGAATTCGGTTATATAGAGGATGACAAACTTGTTAAGAAATATATTGTTCCGGACATACATAATGTAGAAAAGTGGGTGAGACAGAATGAAGAATAGATCCATTAATAGAAGAAAGTCCAAAAGGAAATTGAGTAATATAAAAGAATCACCATATATTTTTATTCTACCTTATGGAGTATTGTTTGTCATATTGATAGTATTGCCCGTATTAGTAGCAATAGGATTATCCTTTACTTATTTCAATACCATAGAAATGCCTAAGTTTGTAGGATTCAAGAATTATATAGATCTGTTAACAGGAGATTCTGTATTTCTACAGCATGGAATATCTAATACACTCATGTATTCCTTGATAGTTGGTCCTATAGGATATCTATTGGCTTTTCTATTGGCTTGGATGCTTTCACAAGTGCCCCATAGGATAAGAACCATATATACGGTTATCATATATTCTCCATCAATAACTGGACCTATTATGATGTCCGTAGTGTGGAAAGTCATATTCAGTGGTGACCAAACAGGATATCTGAACTACTGGTTAATGAAATTGCAGTTAATAAATGAACCAATACAATGGTTACAATCTCCAGAACATCTAATGCCCATTATGATTTTCATCGGATTATGGGGAAGTATGGGTGTTGGATTCCTTGCCATGTTAGCTGGACTTCTGAATATAGATAAGACCTTATATGAAGCGGCTTACATTGATGGTATCCGCAATAGATGGCAAGAAGTATTCTATATCACCATACCATCAATGAAACCTCAAATGCTATTTGGTGCTGTCATGGCTATCATTGGTACTTTCAATGCATCTGGGATGGCTGCCACATTAAGTGGGGGAACACCACCACCACAATATGCTGGGTGGATGATTGTAGACCATGCTAATGACTATGGATTCATTCGTTATGAGATGGGATATGCATCTGCAATAACTGTTGTACTGCTAATAATTGTTGTGATTTTCAATAAGATAAGTTATAAGCTCTTTGGAGATAACTAATCGAGACAATTGCATCAATCAATATAAAACTGCGAGGTGAGTAAAATGACGAACATCGGAATCAAATTCAATCCTAAGAAGTTCCACCGTAGTCAATTGAAGTTTCATATATTCTTAACTATATTATCAATTTTCATGGCACTGCCTATAATATTTATTTTTAACAATGCATTCAAACCTTTTACGGAATTATTTGCATATCCACCTAGATTTTTCGTTAGAAAACCTACTCTGGAGAATTTCAAGCTGCTGTTCAATTTTTCGGCTGAATCAGGAATACCTGCATCAAGGTATCTGTTCAACAGTATCATGGTAACTATCATTGTTATAGTACTTACACTATTAATTAGTTCCAGTGCAGCTTTCGCTCTATCGAAATTAGAGTTCAAGGGGAAAAAGACGTTTAATAGGATAAATACTCTAGCTTTGATGTTCGTACCAGTTGCTGTAGCTATACCAAGATTTTTGATTATAGTCAATCTAGGAATATTTAACACATATTTGGCACACATAATACCTTTGTTAGCTATGCCTATAGGAATATTTCTGTTGAAGCAGTTTATAGACCAACTTCCAGATGAATTAATTGAAGCAGCGAAAATTGATGGGGCTTCCAAATGGAGAATATATCTTACAATCATTCTTCCATTGATAAAACCGCCTCTTGTAACTGTTGCTATATTGACTTTCCAAACTAGTTGGGGGAACGTTGAGGGTTCTAATATATTTGTTGACCGTGAAGCATTAAGAACATTACCATTTTATATGAACACTTTAGTATCAGGTTCAGGGAATATTGTTGCAGGAGCAGGAATGTCAGCTGTGGCTGCACTCATAATGTTTGTTCCTAACCTAGTATTATTTATTATATTACAGAATAAGGTCATGGATTCCATGGCTCATACGGGGATAAAAAATTGAGAAAACTAAAATATATTTTTATGATGATAATAATGGTAATGTTCTTTAATGTTCTAACGGTAAATGCAGAAGCTCCTTATTATACCTATACCAGTGATAAGGACGGTTACATCAACAGGACACAGACAGCGTACTCACCACTTAATAAAATTTCCATAATCAATGGTGAAAGATTGAAAGTACCTGAACATGTATTTGTTGATAAGGAAGATTATGTTTACATAACTGACAGTGGATATAATAAGATATATATTCTAGACAATAACTATAATTTCTATAAAGAATTGAAAAGTGATGAATTCGAAGCGGTAAAAAGTACATTTGTTACTGATGATAAGATCTATGTAGTCGACAGCTATAACAGTAAAATATATGTATTTGATAAAAAAAGTCTTAATCTGATACAAGAAATAGGAGAACCGGATTCGCCTATATTCAAGGAAGGTTATAAATTTCGACCTACTAATATTGCAGTAGATATTAGAGGAAATATTTATGTAAGAAGTGCAGGTTCCATCAATGGATTGATGATGTTGAATAGGGAAGGAGAATTTCTGACATTTTTTGGTGCCAATCCTTTGAAAGTACCTATAGTAGATCAGATAAGGTCATATTTCTTGACTGAAAATCAAGAAGACAAATTGGAGAAAATTTTTCCTGACGTACCTAGTAATTTAGCTATAGATGATAAAGGATTCATTTATACGGTTACTTCGTCCATCAAATCCAATCCTGTGAAGAAATTCAATATTTCTGGCAACAATTATTTTCCAGATGATATGGTAGGTATATATTCCATGGAAAGTGTATGGGTTGGACAATACAATAATGTTTTTTCAGTAAGCTCGGAAGGATGGGTATTCGAATATGACTCAACAGGAAATCTATTATTTCTATATGGAGGAAAAGATTTCAGTTCGAGTCGTTTAGGATTATTCAGTAGACCAGTAAGTATCGCAACCAATTCAGCAGACGATGTAATAATAATCGACCAGGGTACTAAATTAATCCAGACATACAAAGCAACGGAATTCACTAATGCGGTTCATAAGGCCATGCTTGAATATCAGGAAGGTAATTATAATGAAAGTCAAGACCTGTGGACTTATACTCTCAAGTACAATTCAATATTCGATAATGCCCATGTGGGTCTTGGTGATGCTTATCTGAGGAATGATAGATATGAAGAGGCATATGATGAATATTATGATGCAGAATATAAAGATGGAGTATCAAAAGCATTTTGGGAAATACGTCAGAAATGGCTAGAAAACAATCTTAATATCATATTGATAATATTACTTTCATTGATATTGGTTAGACTGATTCTTAGGTCATTGAATAAGAGAACGGGATTATACAAGAAAATCAATAAGAAATTGGTTATCGTGAAAAAGATAAAGTTCATAGATGACTTTTGCTTCATTTTTGAATTCTTGAAACATCCTTTAGATGGATTTTATAAAATAAAGATGGAGAATAGAGTATCTAAGATATCATCGACCATAATCTATATATTAGCTATAGGAGTATACGTTATACATAAGAGATATAGCAATATATTATTTGTAACTGACGGGACAGATTTCATTTTATACAAATTATTCAGTATAGTTTTTGTTACGGTGTTATGGGTTATATCCAATTATCTGATTTGCAGTATAAATGACGGTGAGGGGAGTATAAGTAATGTATATAATGCTACAGCGTATGCTTTGACTCCCATTATCATAATAATGCCTTTGGTAACCATAATCAGTAATGGATTGACACTTGAACAGGCTGTTTTTTATAACATACCTATTGACATATTGATTATATGGATAGCATTCCTAATGTTCTTCATGATAAAAGATATACATAATTTCGAAGTCGGGGAAACCTGTCTGGTTATATTCAAAAGCATATTCACTATGTTAATAATTGCAGTGTTCCTATTTATTCTCTATTCATTGGGAAACCAGATATACAGCTTCCTATATGAAATAATAAGAGAGGTGATAAACCGATGAAAAACAAAAAAACTACTTATGTATTTGTTTTTTTAATCATGGCAGTATTGTTGGTAATAGGTGTAAAGAAATATTTTGACAAAGCTCCTGAAAGAATTTCTATGAAAAAGTATGATTATACCAGTGTTGTTGTTAATAATGATATACCTATTGATGAAAAGGATGATTATAATTTCTTGATACCTGATTCATTTGAAAAAATGGCTGAAAATGATCAGCTGGAATTATATCTGGATAAAGATTGTATAGCCATAGCAGTAAGAAATAAAATCAATGGTTACACATGGTATTCCTATGATGTGGATATGAATGCTGAAGAAAAAAATATAAGTAAAGAAATGTTAAATTATATAAAATCAGGTATTTCTGTTATAACTTATGATAAATTCACTCCAGGAAAAAGGACGGTTCTGAATGACGGTGTAGATAAGACTTATGAGAAACTTGATAATGGATTCTCAGTTGCCATTGATTTCACGAAACCACAGATTAAGTTCAATCTCATTGTTGAGATACAAGGTGGAGACCTGATTGCAACCATACCTAGAGAGAGTATAGAAGAATATAGCGAAAAGTTATGGACTCCTGGCAATAATGACGTATCTATCAATGAAATCCTGCTCTATCCTTTTTTCGGTTCCACCAAAGTTCAGGAAAACGGTTATATAGTAATACCAGACGGTTCAGGTGCAACTATCAGACTTGACGAAACTCCCAAGTATGCAACAGGCTATGTGGCTCCTGTTTATGGTAAAGACCTAGGCTATGAAAATACATTAGAGTTTGAAGATATTTCTGTAAAACCATTAGAGAATATTGTACTTCCCATATATGGAATAATACATGAGGAAGATGAAGCAGGTGTTCTAGTAATTGCAGAAAACGGAGCTAGTTATGCAACTTATAATTATGTTTCCAAAAATGTTTCTACAGAGTATTATCAGTCATATTTCTCTTATAATTATAGAACTGCTTATTCTCAATTCCAGAGCAGAGTTGATGAAGAACAGCATGTTTTAGGTTTTCAGAGAGAACCTAATAAATTCGATATGGTACAGCGTTATGTTTTTCTTAACGGTGACAAAGCCGATTATGTAGGTGTAGCAAAAGGATATAGTTGTTTCCTTGACAACAAATATGGATTCAGCAATAAAAATGATACTAAAAAATTAAATATACCATTAAAAACAGATTTTATCAATAATGAAACAGAAATGGGTACATTCAGTGTGGAAAATGTAGAAGCAACATCTTATGAACAATCAAAAGAAATCGCAGAAGAATTGATAGAGAGTGGAAAAAATAACTTAAACATATCATTCAAGACTTATGTTGCTGACAAAGAAGCTTATAGATTTGGAGTTCTCAAAAAATTAGGTGGAGATAAGAAATTAAAGGAAGTACTTGATTATTATGATGATAATGATATCAAGTTCAATTATTATATGAACTATGCAAGAACCAACCATGAGAAAACTAAATGTACTGCTAGCAAGATGAGCAGACAAGACCTTAATGTAAAAAATGATGAACTGGGATTCTATAATTATTTGAATGATCCGAAATATTTTATGGATTTCGCCAAGAGTGATGTGAAGAGAATAAAAAGATATGGTATTGACTCAATTGCTTTTGACGGATTTACAGGAAGTCTGTTTACTCATTATGATAAAGGGACTATCGGATATAGTAATGAGAGTATGGAATATATCAAGAATGTTATGGGTTATCTAGACGATAATGGTATAGAAACCAATATATACAAGGCTGATTCATATCTATATCCATATATGACAGATAGTTATGAAACACCGATTTATTCATCCAACCTAATGTTCATAGATAAAACCATACCTCTAGTATCCCTTGTAATAAGCGGTAAGATGGATATGTATTCACCATATATGAATTTTTCATCTAATGATAAAGAATCAATTTTGAGATTAATAGAATTTGGTGTATATCCTTCATTTATCTTGACTGGGGAACCTACATACAGTATCAAACACACAGATTCATCCAATGTTTATGTCTCTCAGTATAAATATCTAAGAGAAAGAATAGATGATTATTATGAGAAGATCAATGGAGTATTAAGTCAAGTTATGGGAAGTGAGTTAATCGATCATACTTACATTGATGATAATGTTGTCATGACGAAATATGCTAACAATAAGAAGATAATCATCAATTATAATGATTTTGATTATACCTATAATAATGTAACCATTAAGGGAAAAGGATTCGTGGTCTTATGATAAAAAAACAAAAAAAGATTGGTAAAAGAAATAGATTCAATTTAAAACGCAAGAGAGGTTTGACAGGACTGTGTTTCATCAGTCCATGGATAGTCGGTTTCATTGCTTTTGTAGCCTATCCCTTATATAAGACAATCTATATGAGTTTCAATAATGTTTTTTATGGAAATGAAACAGGGTGGAAGTATGAGTGGATCGGTTTGGATAATTTCAGACGTATATTATTTGAAGATGTGGATTTTGTAGTTGAAGCTCAGAATTTCTTTATGACTACTCTATTATATGTTCCAGTAATTATAGCTTTATCCATTATTATTGCAATGCTTTTGAATCAAAAAGTTAAAGGAACAGCTTTTTTTCGATTATTGTTCTTCTTGCCCATTATCATTTTGAATGGTGAGCTAATGAAAAATATGAGCGAGTACGGAGGTATGTCCATAAATATCAATGAAGCTATTGTCGATGTCATCTCTATGGTCGTTCCCAATAAAACGATAACTTTAGGGATAGTATTGATTTTCAATACAGTAGTTGAATTATTATGGTATAGTGCTGTACCTATACTTATTTTTCTTGCGGCATTGCAGAAGATAGATAGAAGTGTCTATGAAGCTTCAGCAATCGATGGAGCATCTTCATGGAGTACGTTCTGGAAGATTACCTTACCTAATATTTATCCTCTTGTAAGTGTTGTGGTTATTTTTATAGTAGTCTTTCTTGCTAATTTTGAAACTAATACTATCAATAATATAATAATGGAATCAAAATATGATGGTTCAAGAAGAGAAGGGTATGCATCCGCATTATCAATTCTGTATTCCTTCCTTCAGATTATCTTAATCAGTATTCTGTATTTCATTACTAGAAGCAGAAAGAATAGTAAGGAGGTTTGACGATGGATAGATTAAAACAGCATTACAGTGAGACTAAAGATTTTCTTGGAAAGAAGAAACCAGGTATGAAAAAATTCCTGTTCGGTATGAAGAATAATGATGGTTTCATTTATAAGTTATGCGTATATTTTATACTGATTGTATTCAGTTTCGTGTTTCTATATCCACTTATATATATGATATCCATAAGTCTCATGTCTAATATTGACTTAGTCGATAATACAGTACAATGGATACCTTCCAAACTATATACATTCAATTATAAAATGACATGGAAAGCTCTTAATCTACCTAACTCTTATTTTACGACAGCTCTATTGGCAGGACTTTCAATGTTATGTGTAGCTATTTCATCAGGAGTTATAGGTTATGGATTGGCAAGATTCGATTTTAGAGGCAAGAAGTTAGTGCTTGTGTTAATGCTATTTACGTTCATAGTACCCAAGACGTTATTTTTCATACCTAGATTCCAGATATATTCTGCATTAGGATTGAAGGGTAATCTAGGTGCCATATTGATTCCAGCACTGACAGGGCAGGGAGAACAGGCAGCACTTTTCATTCTGATTTTCTATCAGTTCTTTAAAATGATACCTAAGTCTCTAGAGGAAGCCGCATTTATAGATGGAGCAGGACCATTCAAGACATTTATCAAAATAGCTGTACCTATGGCAGGACCTGCATTGATTATAGTATGTGTATATAGTTTCTCATTATATTGGAACGAAACATTCTCCACATCACTATACTTGGATGGAAAATTAAAGACAGTACCTATGTTGTTGGGTAATCTACAAAATAATTTTGGGCAGGTCATATCCCAAAGTGTTAAAGGAGATGCAAGTGTCAATCCTAATCTTAATTTTACTGAAGCCAAAATATTTGCGGGAACAATACTTTCAATCATTCCGTTGGCGGCATTGTATCTGTTCATACAAAGATGGTTTGTAGAGAGTATAGATAAGACAGGTATTACTGGAGAATAATATAATATAATTATAAAAATACTGTTGACATTAGTAGATATTTGTTGTAAATTAAGTGTAACGGATTACATAAGCTATATTAGTAAAAAATCAGGCATAATAGTAAATTAATGTAAACAATTACAAAAATATTAGGAGGTTAAGTATGCCAACTATACAAGAGGTGGCTAAACAAGCAGGCGTATCTGTTGCTACTGTTTCTAGAGTACTGAATAATAGTGGAGCAGTCTCAGTGAATACTAGAAATAAAGTTCAATCTGTTATTGATGAATTGAACTATCAGCCAAATCTATTAGGAAGGAACTTAAGACGATCAGAAACAAGAATGATATTAGTGTTACTAGAAAATATAGCTAATCCATTTTATTCTAAGATCGTAAAGGGAATGGAAGATACAGCACATGAAAATGGATATAATGTTTTAATCTGTAATACCAATACAGATATTAATCTGGAAAATGTCTATCTTGATTTTCTTAGAAATAAACTAGTAGACGGAGTAATTTTCGCTTGTACTGCTATGGGTACTAAAGAATTTAACAAGTTAGCCGAACAATATCCTGTTGTATTATGTAATGAATATAATAAGGACATAAAAGCTCCTATTATAACTATAGATAATGAAGTTGCAGGTTATGATGCTACTTCACATTTAATCAAGCTAGGTCATAGGAAAATAGCTATGATAACAGTCAATAATGTAGGATCATCTTATGATAGGATGAATGGCTACAGAAGAGCATTAAAAGATGCTTCATTGCAACTTAATGATGAATACATCGTTTATCAAAACTTTTCTTATAAAGGTGGAATAAGAGGAATAAAACAATTATTTGAACTAGAAGAACCACCGACAGCAGTTTTTTGTATATCAGATTTAGTTGCAGTGGGTGCTATAAAAGAATTAAAAAGACAAGGGCTGAAAGTCCCCAAGGATGTAGCTATTATGGGATTTGATAATAATAGTATAGCACCTATGTATGAGCCATCCATCACGACTATAGCACAACCTAGATATGATATTGGTAAGAAAACAATGGAAATAATGTTTGAAAGAATTAAAGGAAATCTGAATAGTAGTTATATAGTAAAGCTTGAACATGAACTTATTGTCAGAGAATCAACACTTCCATCTGTACATTAAATAATATATGAAACAAATTTATATAAAATATGAAAAACACAAGGAGGAATCATAATAATGAGTGATAAGTTAAAAGCTGGTATTATAGGTTGTGGAGGTATAGCTAATGGAAAGCATATGCCAAGTATCAAGAAAGTTGAACAAGTTGAATTAATTGCTTTTTGTGACATTGTGGAAGAAAGAGCAGTGAAAGCTAGTAAAGATTTTGGAAAATCTGATGCCAAATGCTATACTGACTATAAGAAAATGTTAGCGGATAATAATTTGGATGTAGTATATGTATGTACTCCTAATAGAGAACATAGTTTCATTACTATAGATGCTCTTGAAGCAGGTTGTCATGTAATGTGTGAAAAACCAATGGCTAAGACAGTAAAAGAAGCAGAAGCAATGGTAGAAGCAGCCAAGAGGACAGGCAAAAAGCTTACCATAGGTTATCAAAATAGATTTAGAGCTGATTCACAATATCTAAAGAAAGCTTGCCAAAGAGGGGACCTAGGAGATGTATACTTCGCTAAGGCACATGCCATAAGAAGAAGAGCAGTACCAACATGGGGTGTATTCCTTAACGAAGAAGAACAAGGTGGAGGTCCTTTGATAGATATCGGAACACACGCTCTTGATTTGACTCTATGGTGTATGGATAACTATAAACCAGTAAGAGTAGTAGGTACTACTTATAAAAAATTAGGAGACCAAAGAGATACAGGTAATGCTTGGGGAGACTGGAAACAAGATGAATTCACTGTAGAAGATTCAGCATTCGGATTTGTAACTATGGAAGATGGTGCTACAATAATTCTAGAATCAAGTTGGGCACTTAATACTCTTGAAACAGGAGAAGCTAAGACAACACTTTGTGGAACAAAAGCAGGAGCTGACATGAAAGATGGACTTAGAATAAATGGGGCCGATCTTGGTAAATTATATGTGAAAAAACCTGGGCTAAGTGCTGATGGAGTAGATTTCTTTGAAGGCGATAGCTGTAATCCTGCTGAAGTCGAAGCAAAAAGTTTCATAGATTGTATCATCAATGATACAGAACCAGTAGTTAAGCCTGAAGAAGCTTTAGTAGTCACTAAGATATTAGAAGCTATCTATAAATCAGCAAAAATTGGAAAAGAAATAGTATTAGATTAACAAATACAATAAATTATTATTAAGGAAGGAGTACATATTATGAAATTAGGAGTATTTACACCATTATTAAATAGCCAACCACTAGATGAGGCACTAAAATATCTAAATAAATTAGGCGTTACTATGGTTGAAATAGGAGCAGGAGGATATCCAGGTACAGCTCATGCCAACCCAGATATATTACTTCACGATGATGCCAAGTTAGAAGAATTCAAGAACACTGTCAAGAAATATGATATGGAAATAAGTGCATTAAGCTGTCATGGAAACCCAGTACACCCTGATAAAGAAGTAGCTAAGAAATTCCATGATGATTTTGAGAAAACTATATTACTAGCTGAAAAACTTGGTATTAATCAAATAAATACATTCTCAGGTTGTCCAGGTGGTTCCAAAGATGACAAAACACCTAACTGGGTAACTTGTCCATGGCCAGATGATTTTTCTAGAATCTTAGAATATCAATGGAATGAAGTATTGATACCTTATTGGAAAAAGGCAGTAGCTTTCGCAAAAGAGCATGGTGTCAATAAGATCGCATTTGAGATGCATCCTGGTTTCTGTGTATATAATCCATATACTCTATTGAAACTTCGTAATGCAGTCGGTGAAGAAATAGGAGCTAACTTTGATCCAAGCCATCTATTCTGGCAAGGAATCGATCCTGTAGCTGCCATAAGAGAATTAGGAGATTGTATTTTCCATTTCCATGCAAAAGATACAAAAATAGATAAAATCAACTGTGCGGTAAATGGAGTTCTTGATACTAGACACTATGGTGATGAAATAAATCGTTCTTGGATATTCAGAACAGTTGGTTACGGTAATGATTATTCTACATGGAAAGATATAGTCAGTGCACTTAGGATGGTAGGTTATGATTACGCTATCAGTATCGAGCATGAAGATTCATTAATGTCTGTTAACGAAGGATTAACAAAAGCAGTAACATTTTTAAAAGAAGTCATGACTTTTGAAAGTACTAGTGGAATGTGGTGGGCATAAACATATAAGAAACATTAATCTTTCTAGTATCATTTAGTTGATATGATGTAATAGTTTGTAGTATAATAAATAGTTATAATAGAGCTAACATATAAAGTAAAAACTATATTAATGATGGAGATGAGTAACAATGTTTAGAGTTGGGATTGTAGGATGTGGAAACATTTATCCAATGCATGCTTATCCTGTAAATGAGCTTGAATGCACTGAAGTTGTAGCAATATGTGATATTAAGGAAGATAGAGCAAAGGCAAAATCACAAGAACTAGGATGTAAGTATTATACGGATTATAAAGAAATGATTGATAAAGAGAATTTGGATGTCATTCATATATGTACACCTCATTATATGCATCCACCAATAGCCATTTATGCAGCACAGAAGAAAGTTAATGTTCTAACTGAAAAACCTATGTCAATAAAATTGGAAGACGCTAAGAAAATGATTGATACAGCTAAAGATAATGATGTTACCCTTGGTGTCATATTCCAAAATAGATATAATAAAGGTTCACAGCTCATTAAACGTACTTTGGAATCTGGCGAATTAGGTAAAATAATATCTGGTAAGCTATCAGTAACATGGGATAGGTCAGACGAATATTATACAAAAAGCGATTGGAAGGGAACTTGGGACAAAGAAGGCGGCGGAGTCATTATTGACCAAGCTATCCACACTATGGATTTGATGCGTTGGCTTATAGATAGTGAAATTGAATACATAGACGCAAATATAAGTAATAGAGCACATGAAATCATCGAAGTTGAAGATTCAGCAGAAGGTGTAATAAAATACAAGAACGGTATATTTACAGGATTTTACGCTATTAATTATTATGGATATGATGCTCCTGTAGAGATAGAGATTTATTGTGAAAATGGAATCGCTAGTATGAAAGCGGATAAGGCTACTATTAAATTTAATGATGGCAGAACATTTATAGCTGATGCAGATCCAAATGAGACATTTGATTATGGAAATGTAAAAAGTTATTGGGGAGTAAGCCATATAAAACAAATCAAAAATTATTATAATAGTTTATTGAATGGTACGAAGCCTGATATTACTGGTGAAGAAGCCTATAAAACTCAGAAAATGATATGCGCTATCTATGATGGCGGTAAACAGAAAAAAAGAATAATGTTTTAAGATATTTCAAGAAAGCTATTTCCATAGATATATAGAAATAGCTTTCTTTGTTCTTATACATACTTAATTAAAGAAGTATTCGGTCATTATAGATCCACTCCTTTAGAGAGAAGCACAGATGAGGTTACATATAGTATAAGCATAACCACACAACTATATATGATTGAGGATGTTGAATATTGCATTGCCATATTATTATTGCTTATCATAATTGAAGTAGAATCATAAGTGGTAACTAAAGTCTGTACATAAGTTATTATTCCTTGAAGAACTAAGAAAATAATAAAACTAAATAATCCACCAGCTTTTACATTGGCTAATAAAGTTTTTCTGATGGTTATAGCCAAGTAAATTGTAGTAATAAAACTAAACCAACTTATTACAAATGATAGAACAATAAATACTATTTCTGATGTTGATGGTTGTGAGAATATACTTTTCAAAATATCTAATAATTCTTGAGCTTGAGGATTGTTTAAATATTTATCATATACTATTTGATAGTTTATATATAAACATCCGAAAAGTAATGATAGACCAACAGTTGCTTCTATTAAGCTGACTAATAATTTAGAACCTATAATTTTTGAAGAACTGTTTGGTGTTAAAAATAACATATATCCAGATTTTTTATATAAATCCGAGGAATACATAGTAATACTGTCAATCAGTAAAAATATGAACATGCCAAAGATTGACAATAACATTATAATTAAAGTATAGGGAAGTGAGGAACTTCCTTTGTATATAGTATATAAACTAATTCCTTCAAGTATTGCAAATATAACAATACAGATTCCTAGATTTTTGATTTTTCTTAGAAACTCGTATTTAATTAATTTCAACATTATGCGTATACCTCCTTGTAAAGTTCTACGATAGATTTACCTCTTTCTCCTCTTACGGTTTCTGCACTGCCTATAAGTACTAATTCACCGTTTTTCAAGAAGATTACTTCATCTAGTATTTTCTCCATTTCATCAACTAAATGGCTTGATACGATTATTGTATTATTTTCATTAGCACATTTTACAATGGATTTTAATATTTTTTCTCTTGCAACAAGGTCGATACCATTGAGTGGTTCATCTAACATTATTAATTTTGCATCTCTTGATAGAGTAACAGCAATTTTCATTTTTGATGCCATACCTGATGAAAGGGAAGAAACTCTGAGATCCATTTTTAGATCCATGAAATCTATAAGTTCTTCAAATCTTTCCATATTAAAATCTTCATAAAAATCTTGATAGTATTTTCCTACAGTTCTTATTTTCATATATGGATATATGAAGTTTTCTGTTGACATATATGCAGTTACGTTTTTGGTTTTTACACCTACTTTATTTCCTTCTATTGATATTTGCCCAGATGAAGGGTTGAGTAGACCTGCAACCATCTTCATTGTAGTTGTTTTACCACTACCGTTAGGTCCTAAGAAACCATATATTTTACCTTTTTTTACTGAAAAGCTTATATTTTTTATTGCCTTTTTTGTTAAATATCCTTTAGAAAGATTATTAATTTCTAGTAACATTATTTTGCCTCACTTTCTTTTTTTATGATTGCTATTAACATATCTTTGGTATATCCAAGTTCTATCATACCATTTATGAAATTATTAATTAAATCTTTTGCCATATCGTCTCGTATGTGATCTATTTTAGTTTGGGATTCTGTAACAAAAGTACCTAAACCTCTTTTGGTAAAAGTAATTTCATCTCTTTCCATCTCTTTATATATTCTGCCAGAAGTATTAGGATTTATACCATATTCAATAGCCAATTCCCTAGTTGAAGGAAGTTTTTCTCCAGGGGATAGCTTGCCAGTTGCTATATCTTTTTTCAGTAATGTGATTATTTGTAAATATATTGGAGTACTATTGTCAAAATCCACACACACACCTCCATGAACATTATCTGATTACTAGTGCACTAGTTAGATAGTACACCATTGTTTTGGATTTGTCAACAGCTACAATAATAATTATAAAATTTTACTATAATGCATTAAATTTTGGATTTAATAAAGAAATAATTAAATATTTCTAATAAAAAAAGGTTTACATGAAGAAGTAAAGAATATAATAGTATATAGAAAGTTAATATTTTAACTAAGATAATTGTATAATTACCTTCTGCTGATTTATATAGTACAATATGTTGGATTTGAACTACTATTATAATCTGCATATTGTGTGTATCGAATTAAATTAAGGATTATGTAATTATCTCAACTAATAATATATATGAAAATTTAATAAGTATAAACGAAAAATAATATTAACTATTATTAAAAAGAGGTGATTGGATGAATATAAATTCAATAATGAAAAAAGTAGAAGAACTAAGGACAATCTCTATCGATGATAATTTAGGTAAAGGACTTAGAGTTATTGAAGATAATGATTTACTTTCTTTACCTGTACTAGAAGGGAAAAAATTCATAGGAGTATTGTCAAGGCAATATGTATATGAATTGTATTTCAAAGAAGATGGAGGGGATAAAGAGAAATTTCTACAAAGAAAAGTAGAAGAATTTATGAGGACCAAGGTTCCTTCTGTAAACAATTCAAATATGTTAATAGACGAAGCGGCGGCGATGTTTTTTGCTAATAATAAGTTAAGATTTATTCCAGTGGTTAATGGAGAAGAAGAATTGATTGGTATTATTACTAAAAAAGCTATACTTGAAAGATTTAAATTCATTTATGGTATGGATGAGCCAAGATTAGTGATTTATATATATGATTTCAAAGGAAAACTGGCTAAAATAACTGATATTATTGCAAAAGCAGGAGGAAATATCAGGAATATAGTTCAGGCTGATACAGAAGTATTGGGATTACAAGAGATAACATTAAGAGTAAAAGCAAATGATATACAAAAAGTTATTAAAAGTTTGAACAATCATGGTTTTGAGGTAAGAGAGTTTAGTGATAATTAATTGAAAGTGAAATTTATTAATAAAAATGGACTTCGTTTAGGATACTAAACAAAGTCCATCTTTTATATATGATTTTGATATATATTATTAACCTATAACAGCTTCTGCAAATTTTTTCCCGAATCCATAGGCTTCATCTAATTGTTCATCTGACGGATTGAATTTGATTTTTAGTCCTTCTACAGGCATTTTGAAACGAAGTTGTTTAAAACGGCCTTCAATATTAGGAACAGCTTCACCGCTCCAACCATATGATCCGAAAGCACCAGCTAATTTACCTTTATGAATAATAGGATTAAGGGAAGTAAGAATATCCCATATAGGTGGAAGTGCGTCGGATACAATTGTAGGAGAACCAAGTATCAATCCTTTTGCAAGATTGACTTCTTTCATCACTTCATCTTTTTTTGTTTCAACTAAATCATAGAGTAATACATCTATATCCCCTATTGATTTAACACCTTCGGATATTTTTTCAGCAATTTTTTGAGTATATCCATAAGCTGAAACGTAAGCTATGACAACACTTGGTTTTTCTCTTTTTTCTTCAGTAGCCCAAGTACGATATAATTCTATATATTTATCAATATCTTTTCGTAGAATTGGACCGTGACCTGGACATATGATATCAAAATCAATATCGCTTATCTTTTTAAGAGCTTGTAATACATAAGATTTAAAAGGTCCGATTATCACATCGAAATAGTATTTATAACTATCTATGAAGTCTCCTTCTATTTTATCATTAAATATTTTTTCATCACAGTAATGACAGCCAAAAGAATCACAAGTGATTAGTGTTTTATCTTCTTTTACATATGAATACATAGTATCAGGCCAATGAAGGAATGGAGCCATAATAAATTCTATAGTTTTGTTACCAAGTTCAAGAGTTGAACCTTCTTTAGTAATGATGGAGTCAAAGTTCTTGTTTGTAATTTCTTTTAAGAATTTTATAGCCATGCTTGTACCCACTATCGTAATATTAGGATTCATATCTAACAGTTTAGCTATAGAACCAGCGTGGTCAGGTTCGGTATGGTTAACTACGATATAATCGATTTCGTCTACAGATGATACTTCATTCAATCTTTCTAAAAATTCATCAAAGAATTTAACTTTAACCGTTTCAAACAAAGCCGTTTTTTCAGTGCCTTTCACTAAATAGGAGTTGTATGTAGTGCCGTATTCTGTATACATGACAACGTCGAATAAACGTATATCATAATCAAGTGCACCAACCCAATAGATTCCCTTGTTAATTTCTAATGCTTTATTCATAATAATCTCCTTTCGTATTGTTCTGTAATGTATTTTACATTATAGTATTTTTCTCTTTTTAGAAGTTATACTTTAATTTTTAATAAATAGGATAATTCTAAATGATAATTAGTATTACCTAGTAGTAGATTAACACAGCTTTTTCATAAAGTCAATATTCCATAATTATTAAAAAATATTTAATTGAATAGACCATCTATGTTAGCAATGATATTGATATAATATAGTCAATTTCCGAATGGAATATAACATAAAGTAATGTTGTTTTGAAAGTAAATATAGTCCCGAAATAAATTGAAATAGCACTTATATTCTTATGTTTATGAAGATTCTTGATTACTTTGACAGTATGTGATTATTAAAGTGAAGATTAGAATAAATAACTCAATCAAGTAAAATTCCCTTTGTGCATATAAAATATTATGTTATAATAAATTAATTAAGAAACACATGAGGTATCTTATCTTAATAACATAGCGGAGGATAAACTAATGAATAAGAAAGGGTTAGCGAAACTAAAGATTGATTTGAAACCTACACAGATACTTGTGTTGGGGTTTTTATTTCTTATAATTATTGGAGCAATATTATTGAATTTACCTATAGCCACTAATGCAAAAAAAAGTATAGGATTTATAGATGCTTTATTTACATCGACTTCAGCAGTATGTGTAACAGGACTTGTTGTAGTTAATACTCTTGACTATTGGAGTATGTTTGGAAAAGTAGTTATTTTGGTCTTGATTCAAATTGGTGGACTTGGTTTTATGACTTTTGCAACAACCTTCTTCATAATTTTAGGAAGAAAGATAAGGTTGAAAGAAAGACTTATCATCCAAGAGGCACTTAATCAATATACATTATCCGGTATGGTGAGATTAACTAAAAATGTACTATTGGGTACATTATTAATAGAAGGAATCGGAGCAGCATTCTTATCTATAAGATTTGTTCCTGTAGATGGAGCGTATGGTATATTCAAAGCAATATTTCATTCAATATCAGCCTTTTGTAATGCAGGGTTTGATATAGTAGGTGATAGTAGTTTGAGCCCTTATATAGGTGATATCATCATTAATATAACGGTAATGCTTCTCATTATATTAGGAGGACTTGGATTTACTGTTTGGATTGATATACTTAGAGTGTTGAAACAAAAATTTAATGATAAGTTGAATTTAAAAAGGACCTTCAGAAAATTCACTTTGCATACTAAGATAGTATTGGTTCTAACATTTGCATTGATTTTAATAGGATTTATATTTTTCTTTATATTGGAAACAACGAATCCAGATACCCTAGGAAATCTATCTATGAAAGATAAAATCCTTGGTTCACTATTTCAAGCTGTTACACCAAGGACGGCAGGATTCAATACAATGCCCCTTGCCAATATGACACATGGTTCGAAGTTCATGACAATCATTTTGATGTTTATTGGAGGTTCGCCAGCAGGTACAGCAGGTGGTGTTAAAACCGTTACCATGGGAGTTATTATTTTAACTGTCATATCTGGTATTAGAGGGAAAGAAAGAACTGAAGCTTTTGAGAGAACAATACCAGAAGATATTATAAAAAGAGCATTAGCTGTGATAACTATTGGATTTACTGTTATTGTTACAGTAACTATGATTCTATCTGTTACGGAATCAGGAACTTTTATGGAGATATTATTTGAAACAGTATCAGCTTTTGCAACAGTAGGACTTACACTTGGAATAACTGGAAGTTTAACTACTATCGGAAAGATAGTTATCTGCATTACCATGTTTATAGGAAGACTTGGACCACTTACAATAGCAGTTGCTCTTTCTATGAAAGCAAGATCAAAAGCTACTATGAAGAAACCTGAAGAAAAGGTAATGGTAGGATAGGTTATATAATTGAAAGGAAGGTAAAATACTTATGGCAAAAAAAAGAGATTTCGTAGTATTTGGATTAGGGAAATTTGGAAAAAGTGTTGCAGAAACATTAAGTATGTATGATTGTGATGTACTTGCGATTGATAAAAATGAAGAAATTATTCAAGATATAGCATCTACAGTAACACATGCGGTTCAAGCCGATGTTACTGATCAAGATGCCCTCAATGCTCTTGGTGTTAGAAACTTTGATGCTGCTATAATTGCTATTTCCAATGATATGCAGTCTAGTATTATGGCAACAATATTAGTTAAGGATATGGGAGTGCCATATGTTCTTGCAAAAGCACAGAATGAAGTTCATAAAAAAGTCCTTGAGAAAGTTGGGGCAGATAAAGTTGTTTTCCCTGAGAGAGAGATTGGTGTCAGAATAGCCAACAATCTGATATCGGATAATTTTGTTGATTATATTGAATTGTCAGAAGACTATAGTATAGTAGAAGTTTCCATATTGGACGAGTGGATAGGTAAAAGCCTGAAAGAATTGGATATGAGACCTAGATATGGAATGAATGTAATGGCAATTAAACAAGAAGCCAATATCAATATTACTCCTGGACCTGATGTAACATTAGAAGAAGGAGATGTACTGGTTGTAGTTGGAAGTAACAAAGATCTCAAAAAGATTAACATAATAAAAGATTAGGAATGAATTATATGATTACAAGTATACAAAATCCTAAAATAAAAGCAGTAGTACAGTTACTTAATAAGGCTAAGACAAGAAAAAAAGAAGCCTCATTTATTGTTGAAGGGAAAAAAACAATAAATGAGATAGATGTAAGTCGCATTCATGAAATATTTATGACAGAAACTTTTTTTGAAAAAGAACAAAATCTCGTTAAGGGATTTATAGAGAAAAAAGTTAAAATAGAGATAGTTAATGATTCTGTTATGAAACATATATCTAATTCTGTTACACCTCAAGGAATTCTTGGGATTATTAGAATCGTACCTATGAAATTGAATATAATGATTAATAGTAACCCATTAATCATCATTTTAGAGAACATACAAGACCCTGGTAATCTTGGAACTATTATAAGAACTTGTGATGCAGTAAAAGCAAGTGGTGTTATAATATCAAAAGGCTCAGTGGACTTATATAATCCTAAGGTCGTAAGAGCGACAATGGGATCTATATTCCGGGTGCCGGTAATTACGGATAGTGATTTAATAGAAGATATCAAAATACTTAAAAGCAATAATATAGAAATCATAGCTTCACATTTACAAGGCAGTGATAATCTATATAAATGTAATTTAACACGGGGAATAGGTGTTTTAATAGGTAATGAAGGTAATGGACTTACTGATGAGGTAGTTGGTCTAGCCAATAGAAATATTAAGATTCCTATGATTGGAAAGTCAGAATCACTAAATGCAGGAGTTGCGACAAGTATAATAGCATATGAAGCATTAAGGCAAAGAAAATATATGTAACAGCAAAGATATTATGAATTGATTAGAATATAAAAGAAGTTGTGAAGAATTAAAAATAAACCTTCACAACTTCTTAATTTTATGTTATCATATAAATGATAATGAATGTCATTATCATAATGGAGGTGTCTTATGAGAACTTGTATAAATAATAAAGAATGTATATTTAATAATGTATGTAGTGATTATGAAAAGAGATTACTGAAAACCATAAGTCCAGTAATAAAAGGGATAAAGCCAGCAGAGATAATCAGTATACCAAAGAATGAAGATAATATGAAAGGTAAGTTGAAATTATTGATTAGCCTTATCAACAGATGCGATAAGATAAAAGGAAAAGTAATAAATTATTCTACCAAGAGTTATAAGGTATTTATTTATAATGAAATTTCTTTGGAAAAGATACTGCTTAGAAAAAATATTGTTAATTTTTTAGCGATGTGTGGATATAGTACTAATTACCTTCTGAATGATTACTTAAATGGACTTTATACGAAAATAAGTAAAGGGCAGATTCCTGATGAGATAGGTATTTTTTTAGGGTATCCCCTTAAAGATGTTATGGGATTCATGGGAGTAGTCAATCTACCTTTGACAAAAGTTAATTATTGGAGAATTTATGGTGATGCTAATATATCAGACAAATTATTTGATAATATTCAAAAGGTAAAACAGCATACAGAAAGACTTCTTATACATAAAACACCTCAACAAGTTTTTGAATTATTAATATGTTAATATGGAGGTAAATAAAATGGATAAAGTTTTAATTGTTTATTGGAGTGGAACTGGTAACACAGAAGCAATGGCAAATGCTATTGCGAAAGGTATAGAATCAGAGGGAAAAGAAGTTGATATTGTTCCTGTTGATTCGGCAAATGAAGACATGATAAAGGAAGTTACTTATGTAGCTCTTGGATGCCCATCCATGGGAGTAGAATCACTAGAAGAAGATGAAATGGAACCCTTTGTAGAAAGTCTCAAAAATATTGATTGGTCAGATAAAAAATTAGCTCTTTTCGGTTCTTATGATTGGGGCGATGGTGAATGGATGAGAAATTGGAAAGATAGAATGGAATCATATGGTGCTAAGTTGGTAGCTGATGGTTTAATAGTAAATCTTGAACCACAAGGTGAAGAATTGGATAATTGTACAGAATTAGGTAAAACTCTTGTAAATGCATAGATAATCTAAAAAGGCTTTATTAGTTTTATTTATAATAAAGCCTTTTATAATTTTTTTGGTTACAAAGCTATTTGCCATTGGTGATAAATAAAAGTTAACATGAATCAATTAAATATCTAAATGGCATCTATAGATTTGGATTGAATTTTTGTAGTTTCTTGTTAACATCCTCACGTGTAACAGTGTTAAGAGCATTAATATTACACGAAGCCGTTTTCTTATAATATTTTCTTGCTTCTTCAATGTCATTTTTCTTTTCGAATATCAATCCCATATAATAGTTACTATCAGGCATGTTGGGATTAATTTCCAATGCTGATTTTAGATATTTGAAAGCTTTATCATAGTCTTTCATCTCGTAATATATTTGACCAAGATTATCAAGTGCAGGTGCATGCTTTGCATTTAGCATCAAAGCTTTTTTACTATTTTCTATTGCTTTGTCGTAATCTTTTTTTAACAAATACAGATAACCTATAGTGGTATAATCTTGAGCATATACATAAGAATTAGTTTTTATGACATATTCTTTTTCTTCATTACTATCTATTGATTCTTCTATCTGTTTGATGTCTTCTTCATCATTATCTTCTTCATCATCATATGTTGCAAGTTCAAAATCCTTAAATATTTTTTCGTAAATATCTATTGCTTCATCAATTTTACCAAGTTTCCAGTGACAAATTGCAATATTACATTTAATTATTTTGTTTGCAAGAAACTGAGGATTTAGACTTAGAGACTTTTTGAAAATATCTATAGCTTGTTCGATTTTATCTTCTTTTAAAAGAATTAACCCGTATGAAGTTATTATACTAATATTATTAGTATGTAGTTTATATGCTGCTCTGTAATATTTAAAAGCTTTTTTATCATTTTTAGTAACAGATTGAACTAAAATACCTATCATACCTATTGTACTTCCTAAAAATAGAAGTATTGTCAATAAAATAAAACCACCATAAAATAGTAACAATGTGCTAAGTGGCAGATGCTTTATAACGATAACAAATATATAGCAGGCTATAAAATATATTATTGCAATAAATTTCCATTTCTTACCTAAATAATCCAATTGCTTCATCTCCTTTTGATTGCTATTAATAAATGATACTACATAAGCATAAGCATTTCAACATATATAAATATTTGTTTATTAATTAATTATGGATTTTATAAACATAATTGTAAATTAAACATTTTCTAATTAAATATTAATCTGTATATATTAGAATTACTATATCATATAAAATTAAACCTCATAATTTATCAAAAAGTTAATATTTGACTTCTGAAAACAATATTTTTGATATTAAATTAATCCAATAGTAGCATAAAAAATAATAAAGTTGCATTATGTAAGATTTTTTTGTAAAATATAATAAAGTAGCTATCATAATATTAAGCATAATTGTTTTAACATAAGATTATGATATAACATATCAACTTTTTTATTAAAGGAGGTCACGGAATATGCCGGAACCATACTTAATTTGGCTTGGAGTATTAATCATATGTGTAATACTTGAAGCTGCGACTTTAGGATTAACAACAATTTGGTTTGCATTTGGAGCTTTAGCATCTTTACTGATATCTTTATTTGGAGTAGGAATTTTTATTCAGATAGTAGTCTTTATAGTTGTTTCGCTATGTTTGTTGTATTTTACAAGACCTATAGCAGTAAAAGTATTGAAAATAGGGCATGTAAAAACTAATTATGAATCAATCATAGGCAAAGTGGGAATAGTTATAGATGAAATCAATAATCTTGCTGCCAAAGGACAAGTAAAGGTTGATGGACAGACATGGAGTTGTCGTTCTATCAATGGGGATACAATAGAAAAGAGTAAGAAAGTTAAAGTTCTAGAGGTAAAAGGTGTAAAATTAATTGTTGAAGAAGTGTAATGTTTCTATAAATTATGAGGAGGAACTAATATGGAATATGTAGGAATTGGATTAATAGCATTAATAGTTATCTTAATTTTGACTAGTATCAAAGTGGTACCACAAGCACATGCTTATGTAATTGAAAGACTTGGCGCTTTTCAAACTTCTTGGTCAGTGGGATTACATATTAAGATACCACTAATTGACAAAGTTGCTAGAAGAGTATCACTAAAAGAACAAGTTCTAGACTTTCCACCACAACCAGTTATAACAAAAGACAATGTTACAATGCGAATAGATACAGTTGTATATTATCAAATAACAGATCCAAAAGCTTATGCTTATGGAATAGTTAATCCATTATCAGCAATTGAGAACTTGACAGCAACAACACTAAGAAATATAATTGGTGATTTGGAACTTGATGAAACATTGACATCTAGAGAAATCATCAATACAAAAATGAGAAGCATTCTAGATGAAGCAACAGACCCATGGGGTATTAAAGTTAATCGTGTTGAATTAAAAAATATTATACCACCTGCTGAGATTCAAGATGCTATGGAGCGTCAGATGAAAGCAGAAAGAGGAAGAAGAGAAGCTATCCTTAGAGCTGAGGGAGAGAAAAAATCAGCAGTATTAGTAGCAGAAGGTAGAAAAGAGTCAGCGATACTAGATGCAGAAGCACAAAAAGCAGCAGTTATCTTAAAAGCAGAAGCTAAGAAAGAAGCTCAAATCAGAGAAGCAGAAGGTGAAGCGGAAGCTATATTGAAAGTTCAAACAGCAACTGCAGAAGGTATTAAACAAATTAATGCATCAAAACCTTCAAGAGAAGTCATATCTATCAAGAGCTTAGAAGCATTTGAAAGAGCTGCTGACGGTAAAGCAACTAAGATAATCATTCCATCAGAAATACAAGGATTAGCAGGTTTAGCTAAATCAGTTGTAGAAATTGCTAAAGATGATACAGTTGACTAAATTATGTACTATTTAACTTAGTAGATGCATTAAATATGTTAAATTTAATTTAAGTTAAATGATATGATGGGCTAGCTTATGGTATAATAATGGTTAGCCCATATTAAATGAACTAATTTAGTGTATCAAAAGGAGAAATATTAATGAAAGAATTAAAAAAAATATCGTATAAAGATTTTATTATGGTAGCTATACTTTTAGCTAAGATAGTATGTTTTTATTTACTAATCGGATTTCAGAAATCAAGTATTATTATAGGTGCAATCACATTTGTATTTTTTGTAGTAATTTTTATAGCATATTTATTTAGTGATAGTAAGCATTGTAATAGATCATTTTTGATTGTTTATTCCCTGCTTACGTTATTAATGTTTGCAGATTGTTTGTATTATAGCTATTTCAATCAATTACCATCAGTAAATCAAGTAGCTCAGATGAATAACTTGATTGTGGTTGATGAAAGTATTAAATTTACAACACCACCAATAAGTATCTTATTATTTATAGATATACCATTTTATTATATCTATTTCAAGAAAAAAAGAGAATTAGTAACAGGAAATATTACTAATTTCAAACCATATAAGAGAATTATTACATCATTGCTAGTGGCTTTAATGTTATTGATGTCATGGAATCCAATGAATGTGGATGCAATAAAAGCAGTGAGTAATACTGAATTTTTGACTTATCATATAAATGATATATATACAAAAGTATTCGGTTACAAAGATAATGACATAAAAAATAATGAAGATGTTGATACAGTTCTTAGTAAATTAGAATCAGAAAGATCGACAGAGAAAAAATTTAATGGAATTGCTAAAGGTAGAAATCTGATAGTGATTCAAGTTGAATCAATGCAGAATTTTCCAATTAACGCTTATTATGAAGGACAAGAATTGACACCAAACCTTAATAAATTAATTAAAGGCGATTCATTATACTTTGAAAATTATTACCAGAATATTGGAAGAGGAAATACCTCTGATGCAGAATTTTCAACTCAGAACTCTATATATCCAGTAATTGATGGTGAATGTTATAGATTATATGAAAATAACACATTTTATGGTTTACCATGGATAATGAGAGAAAATGGATACAAGACAACAGTATTTCATGGCTATAAAGCAGATTTCTGGAATAGAGAAGCAGCTTACCCTAATCAAGGGTTTGAAGATTACATAAGTCTTGAAGATATGAATATGGATGAGAAAATAGGCTTTGGTATATCAGATGTAAGTATGTTTAAGCAAGCAGCTGAACACATAGAAAAAATGGAAAAACCTTTTTATTCTTTCCTAATAACATTATCATGCCATCATCCTTATCTATTTCCTGACAAATACAATACTATCCAATTGAATCAAAAGGATAAAGGAACAGTATTTGGTAACTATTTACAGGGAGTTCATTATTCTGATATGGCAATAGGAACGTTTATAGAAGAATTAAAAGAAAAAGGGTTATATGATGACTCTATAATTGCTATATATGGTGACCACCATGGACTTAATTGTAAAGATGCTAGTAATTATGAATGTATGACAAGATATTTGGGCAAAGATTATGACTATAATGAAATGCTTAACATACCTTTAATTATTAATGTACCTGGTGCTAATGTAAACGAAACTATATCTACTGTAGGAGGTCAAGTTGACTTTTTACCAACAATTGCTAACTTGATGGATGTAGAAATCACTAGCAAATATATATTAGGTCATGATATCATTAATGCAGAAAAAGGATATGTTGCGTCAGTAACATATATGTTAAGAGGTTCATTCATAAATGATGATGTGATTTTCGAGATGTCGAGAGAATCATTATTCAGTACTAGTGAAGCGAAAGATTTAAAAACAGATGAAAAAATTGAGGATAATATGAAATATAAAAAATATTATGATAAAGCATTAGAGTTATTAGATACATCTAAGTATATACTTGAGAATGATCTGATAACAAGGTAATAAAAATTCATAGTATAAAATTATATGCATCTAAATTATAAGAAAAAAGTAGATCTAGGATTTATTTGAATGCTTTTAGCTTTAATTAATTTAGGGGGATAAATATGAAAAAGACAATAGTAATAGTGTCAGCATCTACTGGTTATGGACATAATCAAGTAGCTGGTGCATTGAAATTAGAATTTGAAGAAAAAGGATATGAGGCTGTAATAGTTGAACCATTAAAAGAAGTTAGTAAATCACTAGATATTCTAGTGTCAGATGGTTACAAAATACTTGCGACTTTGATGCCTAAGATGTACGGAACTATTTATAAGATCAGTAATAATGAAACTATGAATAAGCCTGTAGCTAAGATTTTCATAAAAGCATTGACTGATAAAATAGAGGAAATAGTCAACTTCGAAAATGCGAGTTTAATTATAAGTACACATCCTTTGCTAGTAGATGTAATATCTTCACTAAAAGGTGATGGAATAATTAATATACCATTTCTATCAGTAGTAACTGATTTTCTTCCACATCAAAGCTATATAAGCGATCATGTTGACGCTTATTTAGTTGGAAGCGCTTATACGAAAAATGGTATTGTAGCTAGAGGAATAAGCCCTGATAAGGTTTATAGCTATGGAATTCCTATTAAGAGGATTTTTAGAGAAGATGTGGTTACTGAGAAAAAAGAAGACATATTTACCATCTTATTAATGGGTGGAAGTATGGGAGTAAGTTCAATCAAGAAAGCACTTAAGAATCTATTGAATATTGAAGATAAGTTAAAAATTATCGTAGTATGTGGTAACAATGATACGTTAAAAAATTCACTAGACGATAAGTATGGAGAATATATACCAGATAAGTTCATTCAGATTCTAGGATTTACAGATAAGATACCAGAACTTATGGAATTATCTGATGTAATCGTCACTAAACCAGGTGGACTTACAGTAACAGAAGCTTTAACTAAGAATATACCAATGATTATACCTTATTTCATTCCAGGGCAAGAAGAAGAAAATGCAGAAGTTCTTGTTAATGCTGGGGCAGCCATAAAGATAGATAGTGTCAAAGAGTTGGATGAAGTCGTAACGGTTCTAATGAATGATCCAAGTAAAATCAATTGGTTGAAACAAAATATGAAAGACATGTGTAAAGATCATTCTATAGATAAGACGATAAAATTATGTATAAACCTAATGGAAAAAAATGAATCCTTCACGGAGGATATGAAATGCAAAACAAATGTGAAATATTAATACTTACAGCTGATTTTGGAAGTGGACATAAATCAGTATCAAAAGCTATTAAGAATTATATAACAGATGTAGATAGTAGCATAACAATACAAATAGTTGACATGTATAAAATAATAAGGCCAAAACTTTATAAATATATATATAAATTTTTCAAGATGCTAATTAAGTATGCCTTACCTATCTATAATTTTGATTATTACAAAAAAAACAATAATGATAATTTTGGTAAGTTGCACTCTTGTTTTAGATCTAGCTCAAAAAGATTAGCTAGATATTTGGAAGATGTGCAACCTTCCATTATCATATCAACTTTTCCCACATGTTCTGCTTACGTAGCAAAATATAAGAAGGATAATAATGAAGATATCCCTTTAATAACTTGTATAACAGATATAGTTAAAGGGTCAGAATGGATAAACTATGAGTGCGATATGTACTTTGTTGCTACAGATAGCGTTAGAGACAGTATTATAAAAAGGGGAATCAATAAAGATTCTGTTATTACGACAGGTATTCCTATTAGGCGTCAATTTTTTGAATCAAAAAACAATGTACGATTAAAGAAACAGTATGGCATAGATAATAACGATTTCGTTATTTTGATGATGGGCGGTGGGCTAGGTCTTATCCCAAAGGAAGTTTCTTTTTATAAATGGATAGCTTCTAATAAGCGTATAAAACTATATATTATCACTGGAAAAAACAAGAAGCTTTATGATAAAATAAGTAAATATGACAGTTACGATAATATCAATATCCTTAAGTATACTGATAAAGTTGCCGATATTATGTCAGTATCCGATCTGCTCATAACTAAGCCTGGAGGAATCACATTATTTGAAACCATATCCAGCAGTCTTCCATTTATAATATATAAGCCTGTTTTGGGACAAGAATTAGAAAACTGTAAATATGTTAAAGAAAAAGGATTGGGATACGTAGTAAATACTGAAGAAGAACTAGTTGATAAAATAAGTATAATAATGGACGATGAAAATTTAAAAAATAAAATGATTGAAAATATAGATGTTCAGAAAAAAAACATTGATATGAAATCTCTAGCAGAAAACATAATAACAATATACTCAAGGAATTAATATTTTCAGTAAGGTAAGGTGATTTTATTATGATAGTATTATATATTTTTTTGATATTGCTACTTATTTTTATGCTTTATATGGTTATACCGAATTATATAGCAAGAAATAAATCAAACGATGTGATTAAAACTATTAATAAAAATTCAAAAAAGAGTATAGCATTGACATTTGATGATGGGCCAGACCCATTATATACAAATAGATTACTTGATTTACTTGAGAAAAATAATATAAAAGCTACATTTTTTTTAGTAGCACGTAAAGCTGAAGAAAATAAAGACATTGTAGATAGAATGAAAAGAGAAGGTCATGGAATAGGAATGCATACAATGTACCATAAATCAGCTTGGCTAAGTTTTCCGTGGGAAACAATTAATGAATTCAAAAATGGACTTGATATTCTAAAAAGCCTTGGACTCCATATTACATACTATAGACCACCATGGGGAACTTTCAATGCACTTACTTTAAAACAGGCATTAAAAAACAATCTTAAGATAATTCTATGGTCAGTTGAAGCATATGACTGGAGAAAAAGTAATTCTTCAGCTAATATAGAAAATATTTTATTGAAGAGAATAAAAGATAAAGATATAATAGTTCTACATGATAGTGGAGGAGCTGAAGGTGCCCCAAATAATACACTAGGAGCATTAGAATCCACAATCCCTAAATTAAAAGACTTAGGTTTCAACTTTATTACAATTGATGAAATGATAAAAGGTTAAGTTGGTTATAATATTGTATATAGGAGAAAAAAATGAAAAAATTATTGAAGAAATTCTTTACTCACATGAATAAAAGGTATATAAAAACTCATAACTTGATTTTTATACCTGGTTCAGAATATAATTATATTTATTTAGACATAGATAAATATAAAGGAAAACCAGTTACATTGTCTGACGGTACGAGCATAAAAAAAGGCGATATGGTAATAGAGATTCATGTGAATAATGATACTGTTGACGAAGTCCCTGTAAGAAAAGTCATAAAAGTATTTTATTCTGAAACACTAGCTTTGGCAAAACAACTTAAGAGTAATGATGAATTTAAAGATATAAAAGCTATTTTTGGAAGAACAGTTTTGGCTCCCTTGACCAAGAGACTTGGTTTTGATGTATTTGAAATGAAGAGCGGTTATATGAAACGTTTTCTGAAAATATGGGATAATCTTATAAAAATCGTATTTTCTTCAACTAAGAAAGACAAAGTAAAGTTTAGAGAACCGCAAGAAGTATGGATGTCTAGAGATGCAATCATTAATAAATTGGGAGAAAAATAATTATGAAGAAAAAAATTATAGGAATAATTATAGTAGTTGTTTTTACTATAATAACGCTATATTTACTATCTTCTAGTGAAGAGATAGCTGAATTCCCTGAACTAGTTAAAAGATTAGACCTGAAATTTTTGTATATAGCAATATTATTGATGCTATTATATTTATTAATCAATTCAACAATAATATTTGTGATAGGTAAAGAAATAAGTAAAGAAATAACATTTATGAAATCAGTATATTTGTCATTTGTTGGACAATATTATAGTCTTATCACTCCTTTTGCAGCAGGTGGACAACCTGCTCAGATATTCGCGATGAAGAGTAAATATAATATTCCCATTTCTGTAGGAACTACTATTACTGTTAAGAAATTCTTAATATTTCAAGTTGTAGTTTCACTATATGCGATCAGTATGTTTTTTACTAAGATCCATTTCATAGTAAATAGATATAGTGGACTTATAGTTTTTATAGTTATAGGACTTTGTGTTAATCTTTTTGGAGGAATATTGATTATTCTATTATCATACTCAAAAGTTCTAGTTGTCAAGATACTTGATTTCATAATCCTAATTGCTAAAAAACTACATTTGGCAAAAAGAATCAAGAGAGATGTTATTGTTGAGCATATTGATGACTATGTAAAGAATATTGAAGAGATAAAAAATAACAAAAAAACTATGATTACATTAATCATTATGACTTTTGTTCAATTGACTATATATTTTTCTATAACATATTTTATATATTTATCATTAGGTTCAACAGGTGCTAATTATATAGATATATTAGCTATACAAACAATAGTGTATGTAGTAGTAAGTTTTATACCTACACCTGGAGGTGCTGGCGCTTCGGAAGGAAGCTTTTACCTGTTATTTAGAGTATTCTTTACAAGAGACGTACTTCTATATGCTATGGCACTTTGGAGAATCATTACGTACTATGGAAATATGATTTTTAGTGGATTGATATTGCTTATAGTTAGGATTTTTGGATATTTTAAACGTAAAAACAAATACGTATAGTGTTGGAGTTGATAACTTGAGAATAGACGTAAATAGAAAATACGGAGTCGTACTAGAAGGTGGAGGAGCCAAAGGTGCCTATCAGATAGGAGCTTTGAGAGCTTTAAAAGAATTAGATGTCAATATAAAAGCAGTAGTTGGTACATCAGTAGGTGCACTTAATGGTGTTTTTGTAGTACAAGATGACCTTGATAAAGCCGTTGAACTCTGGGAAAATATAAAATATTCACATGTTATTGATGTTGAAGATGATTTATTAGAAAGAATAACCAAATTAGATTTCAAAGATTTAGATTTCAAAAAGATATTTAATAGAATAATTCAAGTAATTATTGATAGAGGAGTTGATGTGACTCCATTAAAAAAAATGATAGCAGAAGCTGTAGATGAAGAAAAAGTTAGATCATCTGAAATTGAATTCGGTTTAGTTACTATTTCTTTATCGGATAGGAAACCTCTAGAATTATTTATTTCAGATATAGAAAAAGGTAGGTTACATGATTTTCTATTAGCCAGTTCTTATTTACCTGTATTCAAGAATGAAAGATTACATGGTATAAGATACTTGGATGGTGGGTTTTATAATAATTCACCTATGAGTATGTTGATAGATAGAGGATACAAGAATATAATTGTAATAAAAATCAAGGGATTCGGATTGGATAAAAAATCTGATCTAAAAGATATCAATGTATTTGAAATAGCTCCTTCAGAGAATTTAGGAGGAATATTAGAATTTGATAATAATAAAGCCAATTATAATATTAATTTAGGCTACTTTGATACCATTAGAAGAGTAAAAGGTTTAAAGGGAAATCATTTCTATATTGATATTGATAAAGATGAGACGTATTTCATCGAAAAAATTATCCAAGTAAAAGATAAAGAAAAATATTGTAGATTAGGCAATCTAAGAAACAAATCAGTCAATAGGGCTATACTGGAAGACGTAATCCCTAGATTAGCTAAAAGACTTGGTATAAAAGATAAATGGGATTATTGTGATTTCGTAATATATCTTCTGGAGCATTTTGGTAAAAAGTTGAAATTAGAGAGATTCAGAATATATACTTTTGAACAATTCTTTACATTGATAAAGAATAAATTAAAAAGAACAAGATTGGAAATCAAGGAAGACGAAATGTTGATTAAAAGTTTATTAGAGGAGCTAGTGGTTATATTATGAATCCAGCTCCTCTTTAATTATCTCTATAAATTTATCAACTATGTAAGGATCAAATTGTTTACCTGCACAATGTTCTAATTCACTGATAGCTTTTTCGATGGATATAGCTTTTCTATAAGGTTTATCAGTAATCATTGCAGTATAACTTTCTACAACTGAAAATATACGGCATTCTAAAGGTATGTTTTCTCCTTTTATATTAAGGGGGTAACCTTCGCCATTATACCATTCGTGATGTTTTAATATAAGATCAGCAATATGAAAGAGATTAGGTATTGATAGAGATATCTTATAACCAACTTCACTATGCCTTTTAATGATTTCTAATTCCTCATTAGTTAAAGGTTCGGTTTTATATAATATATTATTTGGTATGCTTACTTGACCTAGGTCATGGAAACTGACAAATAATTTCAGATTATCAATATTATGTTCAGGATAATTAACAGCTCTTGCTAGTTTTAAAACATTTTCAAGTAAGAATTTCTTGGCATCTTCATTTTTATATTCTTTAGTGGATAGAGATTTAATTAACCCTTGAACCATGTTGTTTCTGTTTTTTATGCCTTGTAATAGTTTCTCATGATACATATTATTGTCTGCGGCAATAAATATAGTTTCCATATCAGTATCTACTGTTTCCTTCAAGCTGTACCCTATTGAAAAACTAAGAGGTAATCGGGGATTAGATAAGTTATAGGCGTTTAGTTTGTCTAGAAGAGTCGTTTTGTATTTTTCCAGTAAAGATCTACTACAGTTTGGGAAGAATATAGCGAATTCATCTCCACCTATTCTACAAGCTTCTTCATACGTACTAAGAGGTTCTTTAATTATTTTGGCTGATTCTTTTATTATGGTGTCTCCAAAAGAATGTCCCAGGGTATCATTAACCAGCTTTAGGCTGTTAAGATCGCATATGACAAGTCCCATAGGTAAAAAAGCGGGGTCATTATAATATTGTAGTTTGTTTTCAAAATATGCCCTATTGAATAATTCTGTAAGAGGATCATATATATTTAGATATTCCAATTTGCTCTCTATTGTTTTTTTCTCAGAAATATCTCTTGCAAGGCACATAACATGTTCATCTATATCAGGATACATCCTGATTATAAAATAATAATCTTTTCCATCTATTGATATATTAGATTTGAATGAACTCGGATTATAACTGGATAAGACTTTAGTCAATGTCTTTTTCGCTTGTCTAGCAAAATCTATAGGTAATACCTCAAATATATTCTGATTGATATATTTATTAGAATCAATTTTGATATCTTTCGTTAACCCACAATTTAGATATGTAATATCACCTTTTTTATTCAGCTGAACCAAGACATCGGGCGTGTTATTAACAAGAAGATTGTATTTTAACTGGGATACTTCTAATTGTTGCATGAGATCTATAATATCAGTCTTGTTTTTTAGAGTTATCATTAAAGTGGAATCAGGTAGACTATTGATTTTTATAATATATGTTTTGATTTTATTATTGGGATATGTAAAAGTATATTCACTATCGTTGGTTTGCTTTATAGATGTAATGTTTTTCTGTTGAATCAGTGAAGTGATATCTTTGATATCATAATCACCATTATGTAGGTTGAAAGCTCTTTTGGCTTCAGAATTCATAAGCAATATATGATTATTATGATTCGTCACTATTATTCCGTTGTCCATATGCTTCAGCATATTAACAAGAACGGGATTAGTATAAGAAAAATCTTTTTCCTGTCTTGATGATTTAGTGGAGTTTTCATTATTTAATTTTTTGATCCGGGATAATATAAAAGACAAAAACTCATTTATATTTTCATTATTCATAATAAAAAGCTCCTTAAGATATATATATTTGGATGATCTATAAACTGAAATAATGTTATAGTTATTTGTGATAAATTTATTATATCATATAATAAAGAAAAATAAATATAAATTACTGAACTTATAAATTAAAATAATATGGTATAATAAAGAACAAGTGAATGTTAATAGTAATACAATATAATAGATATTTAATAGATTATTGGAGATAATATTTAATATAATAGAAAGTACTACTTTTCAGCATAGATTAGGGTCGTGAATATAGGTTATGAAAGGGATGTAGTTAGTTATGGTGGAAAATACATTTGATAATCCTTTATATTTTGAAAATAGAGAATTAAGTTGGTTGGAGTTCAATCAAAGAGTACTTGATGAGGCAAAAAATTCTGATAATCCATTATTTGAAAGAATTAAATTTATGTCTATAGTCAGTTCTAATTTAGATGAATTCATTATGGTAAGAGTAGCCTCATTAAAGGAACAGTTGAATGTAGGCTATAATAAACCTGATATATCAGGACTAACACAAAAGCAACAACTGAAAAGAATATCTGCTAGAACACATAAATTAGTAGATGAACAATATAGCCATTACAAACGTTCAATTGTCCCTCATCTTAAGACAAAAGGTATAAATCTTATACATATAAAAGATTTAAACGACAAACAAAAGAATTATCTAGAAGAATATTTTACAGAAGTTATATATCCTGTACTTACTCCTTTGGCAGTTGATTCAAGTAGACCTTTTCCATTAATACTCAATAAAAGTTTGAATCTTGCTATATTAATCAAAAGAAGTGGAGAAGAAGTATTTGCGACTGTGCAAGTACCAGCTGTTCTGTCAAGATTTATAGAAATACCTAATAATGGAAACAAATATACTGATTTCATATTATTAGAAGATGTCATGAAGCTGTTTATGCAAAGATTATTCGTCGGGTTCAAAGTAATATGTACTTATCCCTATAGAATAACAAGAAATGCGGACCTATCTATAGATGAAGAAGATACACAAGATCTATTGATAGAGATAGAAAAATCTGTTAAGAAGAGAAAATGGGGAGAAGCTATAAGATTAGAAGTTTCCGATGACATGGATGAACGACTTATAAATATATTGAAAAAGTCTTTGACAATTCATAATAAAGACATATATTATATAAATGGTCCTTTAGATTTAACATTTCTAATGAAGCTGTACGATCTGAAAGGATTTAATCATTTGAAATATGATAATTATACACCTAGTACTCCAAAGGATTTGCTAGGAGAAGAAGACATTTTTGAAGTAATAAGAAAAAGAGACGTTTTTCTACACCATCCATATGAATCTTTCACACCGGTTGTATCATTGATTAAAAAAGCAGCTGCAGATGAGAAGGTTTTGGCTATAAAGCAAACCCTATATCGTGTAAGTGGACAATCACCAATTATCAAAGCTTTAGCTGAAGCAGCAGAATCTGGTAAACAAGTAACTGTTTTAGTTGAGCTGAAAGCTCGATTTGATGAGGAAAATAATATTCAATGGGCAAGGAGACTTGAAAAGTCAGGTTGTCATGTCATATATGGCTTAGTTGGATTAAAAACCCATTGTAAAATTACGTTGATAGTTAGAATGGAAGAGGATGGCATAAGAAGATACGTACACCTTGGGACAGGTAATTATAATGATATAACAGCTAAATTATATACAGATATGGGAATACTCACTTGTAATGAAAAAATAGGAGCCGATACTTCTGCGGTATTTAATACTTTATCAGGATATTCTGAGCCACCAAAACTTAATAAGCTTACAATGGCACCAACGGGACTTAGAAAAAAATTCATGATGCTGATTGAAAGAGAAGCCAATAACGCAATATTGGGTAAAAAATCAAAAATAATTGTTAAAATGAATTCGATATGTGATCCCGGTATCATGAAAGCTCTATATAAAGCATCTTCTGCGGGAGTTGAAATAGAACTTATTGTTAGGGGTATATGTGATATAATACCTTGTATTGATGGAGTAAGTGATAATATTACAGTTAGAAGTATCGTAGGAAGATATCTAGAACATAGTAGGATATTCTATTTTTATAATGATAAAAATGAAGAAGTATATCTATCCAGCGCAGATTGGATGCCTAGAAACCTCAATAGAAGAGTTGAGTTGATGTTTCCTATTGAAGATCAGCGAATTAAAGAAAGAATTATAGATATACTGAAAATAATGTTAAAAGATAATGTGAAAGCTAAAACAAAAGACAGGCAAGGGGAATATGTAAAAATAAATAAAAAAGGTAAAAAAATCCTTAATTCACAAGAATACTTTGCTAAAACAGCTCAAAATACTATGAAAGAATATACAGTAGAGAAAGAACATGATATATTCATTCCTATTACAAAAGATAATAAATAAGGGACATAATGTCCCTTATTTTAGATTTCGGAAATTTCAAATACTCTTTTACCTGATAATAATAATAAAAATGAAATCAGAATGTTATAGGCTATCATAATAAAATAATTAACGTATATAGAATATACAGTTCCTTTAAAGAACATAAATCCTATTACGGAACCTGCAACTATACCTGGAGTTATAATAACTACAATAAGTATTAATTTCATTATGAGCTTAAATACTTTGCTATGTTTAGCTCCGAAAAGCCTTCTAGCCAATACCTCATTATATACGAACAATGAACCGAATGTGGTATATGTCAGAGCACTTAATATGATTGTTATGATATCAGCTTTGAACATGAATCCTGCAATAGCAAATAATATAATCCCATCAACCAAGTTTTTAAGATGATTGGCTAGTGTTCCATAGAATATCTTCTGAATGGAATTAGCAGGAATCAAATATATATAATGCAACTTCATTTCTTCAATCCATTTACCTTGCATAGAATAGATTAAAAGCATATAAATACTGAAATAAAGTACAGTTGTCATAGTTGAATCAGGCATAAAATATCTTGAAGCTATACCGAAAACTACTACAGCGATGGTATCTTTACCGATAAAGAAAAAACCATTTTTACGGTATTCTATAAGGTGCTTATAAAATATAGCTTTAGCTCCTCCTGAACCGAATCCTTGATTAACTTGTTTGATTTTATCAGCTTTTATTTCTCTAACTGCTTTACCGGATTTCTTGGCAGCATATAATTTTTCTTTTCTTATAGTAGCACCAAGTACATCTTCATAATAATCAGTGTTAAGATTATATAATAATACTATAAGTAATACTATTGTTAATACTATAAATATAACATTAAGATAAAAAGTTCTATCTAATTCTTTAGCTGAATAAGATAAGACTACCTTAAACCAACCTACTACAGGAATCGCATTAAATAACTTGCTTTCCATAACATTTCCCGCTGCGGTTAATACATCTTTAACATTAAGTAGGACTACTATGAACCAAGTGATAAAAGCGATATAGATACCGTTTATGATTCTTTTTGCCCATGTTCTATAGCTTTTTCTTTTTGATGTATACGAATATATAATCAAAGAAATAAGGGACATGCTGAAAAACAAAGCAAATACGGAGAAAATGATTATGACAATTCCAACTGTCGATATAGGGTAATAATTCTTTAAGTTAGGTATCTGGAATATTATAAATAATATCATTAAAAATGTTGCAAGCATCTGTTTGATGAATCCATATATTAAAACTTTTTTACTGGATATTGGAGCGGTAAATACCATATTAACGTCTGACTGTCTGAAAAAACTACTTCCTTTTTCTATACCTTGATTCAATTGAAAATAAGTTATTATCAATACAAACATAGCTGATATCAATTCAAATGAAATCTTTGGAGTAGTTGTTACATTCTGTGTAGGCATGATAAAACTGACAACCAAAAATCCACCTATAAAAATAATAAGAAATAAATAAAATATTAAATATGAAGGTTTTCTGATTATTTGTTTTATACTGTTTATGAAAGATCTTCTCATAATATAAAATAATGGTTTCATGATTATGCCTCCGTTACGTCAAAGAAAATTTCTTCTAGAGTTTCATTATTTGTTGCTATCTCTTTTCTGGTTCTAGATAAAACGATTCTGCCTGCTTTCATAATTAACGCTTTATCCCACACTTCTTCGATACTGTCAATAATATGTGTGCTTATCAATATGCTCCTATTCATTTTTTTCAATTTGACAAAAGATTCTTTTAACTCTTTTATGGCTTTTGGATCTAGACCGATCATAGGTTCATCAAATAAGATAACTTGTGGATCTAATAATAAAGAACAACAGATACTAACTTTTTGTTTCATTCCTTTTGATAAACTCGTACCTAGCTTATCTTTTTTATCCCATAAATCAAAAGTCGTTAATAATTCTTTTGCTTTTTCTTCATAATTTTCTATTTTGTAAGCTGAAGCTATGAATTTGATATGTTCGTATATTGTAAGCGTATCATATACAGCAGGAGCTTCAGGTACATATCCAAATATTCTCTTGGCTTCCACTGTTTTGTTATTCATATTATTGATTGTTATATCTCCTTCATATCTAAGAAGTCCAGCAATAGATTTAATGGTGGTACTTTTTCCAGCACCATTGGGACCTAATAATACAGCTATCTCACCATCGTTTACTGTAAAACTAATATCATCGACTGCTTTGACTTTATCAAATTGTTTGGTTAAATTTTTAACTTCTAACATTTATACTCACCTCTTGTTGTATTTTTTCTTTTGTGACATCAGTAATAGTATGCCACAAATTAAGATTAATTCTTCAATTAGATACATAAGTTTTTTTCTTATACTAGAAACTTTATGCTGTATATAGTTGATATAAACAGAATACACACTTATGTAAAAAAAGTCAAGGAAATTATAAAAATTCTCTTGACTTTATATGAACAAGTTCATATAATAATATTAATGGAAATTAAATGAACATGTTCATATAACTAATTGATACAGAAAGGACAGATAAAAATGGATCAAATAGATGCAAGAAGTAAAATGTTAGGAGTCGGAAAAGTATCAAAAGTAATTACTAAGTTGGCGGTTCCTGCAATAATTGGTATGCTGGTCAATGCAGTATATAATTTTGTAGATACGATGTTTGTTAGTTGGATAGGAACTAATGCAATGTCAGCTGCACAAGTAGGATTTCCAGTGTTTATGATATTAGTAGCATTTGGTCAACTATTTGGTATTGGTGGTTCTTCATATACTTCTAGATTGTTAGGAGAAAGTAAAAAGGAAGAAGCTAGTAAAACAATTACTGTCGTATATATAACAACAGTGATATCGGGTATTGTTTTAGGAATTTGTGGTCTTGTGTTCCTGAATCCACTTGTCAATATGTTCGGTGCTAACAGTGATAATTTAAGTTACACATTAGCTTATACTTCAATTCTATTTGTTGGAGCACCATTCATACTAGGCAACATGGCTCTTAATAACATGTTAAGGGCTGAGGGAAGTGCAATAGCTTCAATGTGTGGATTAATGCTTGGAGCGGTACTTAATATCATACTAGATCCTATTTTCATTTTTGTTTTTGACATGGGAGTAGGAGGAGCTGCCTTAGCAACTATTATTGCCCAAGGGATAACAACTTTATTTTTACTTAGTTATTATATAAGAAAAAAAAGTGTTGTAAGAATGAAATTAAGTAGATTCAAACCATCCAAAAAAATATATAGCGAGGTTTTTAAGATTGGGTTACCTACATTGATAAGACAATTACTTGCAAGTATTTCAATAGGACTGATGAACAAAGCAGCTACAGGTTATAGTACGGAAGCAGTTGCGGCGATAGGTATCGTTTCTAAAATATTTATGATGGGATTTTATGCTCTATTAGGATATACACAGGGGTTTTTACCTGTTGCAGGATATAATTATGGAGCTAAAAAATATCAAAGAGTACTAGATGCCATTAAAGTAAGCAACAAAGTGAGCACTATTTATTGTGTAATTGTTTTTGCGGTATTCACAATTTTTGCAAGACCTATTGTCATGATTTTTAGACCGGAACCAGTTGTGGCAGATATTGCAATAAAAGGATTAAGAATATGGGCTATATCGATGCCAGTATTAGGATATTCGATGGTAATTAATATGTTGTTTCAAGCGATTGGAAAAGCTAAGGAGGCAGCGTTACTATCTATTTCAAGGCAAGGTATTATGTTGATACCACTATTATTGATTTTACCTAAGTTATTTGATTTGAATGGTGTATTATCAGCACAACCTATAGCTGATGTTATGACCTTTATTTTAACAATGATTCTTGGTATAATTGTTAATAAGGAGTTAAACAAATTGAATGATGGAGATAAAAAAATCTCAAAAGCAGCTTAAGGGGGTAAATCAATGCCTAAAATAATTAAGGACCTAAGGGAAAATATAATAAAAACGGCTATAAATATATTTAACGAACAAGGATTTGATGCTATAGATATGAGAAAAATAGCTAAGGATTGTCATATAGCTGTAGGGACACTGTATAATTATTTTCCTAATAAAAAAGAACTTATGTATGAAGTTTTTAATAGATTATGGTATGAATCTATGAATGTACTGGATAACTTAATAGACTCATCTATAGGAAATGAAGAGTTATTTATTGATTATATACTCTGTTTATATGAAGAAATGGAAAAGAAAAAGGGTATTGGATTTGATTTATTGAGACTTGAAGTAATTGAAGCCAAAGATAAATCAGTAAAAGAAAATTTGTTTTCGTATTCTAATTTTCATAAAAGACATACTGAACAGATAGATAAAATGATTAGGAAAAGTTACGATTTGGATAGTATCAGTGAAAGTAAGTTGGATAATCTTATTAATACTGTAACTACTTTGATTATTAGTAACAAGGGTGCTGATAAAGAGTATATTTTATTTTTAAGAGATTTGGCAAGTAGTTATATATATAAGCATATATTATAAGCATAATTTTATTATGAAACACCTTATTCTGTTGTGAATAAGGTGTTTTTGCTTATGAAATTATATATGTAGTTAGCAATAATTTACGTTTATACAATAAAAGACTTGACAAAAATGAATATTTATAGAATAATAATAAAAAATAGTGTATAAATATACATAAAGGAGTGAGCGCAATGCCAGTTAATATAAAAGGTAAAAGCTTATTGACGCTGAAAGATTATACGAAAGTCGAAATTGAATATTTATTAGATTTAGCAGAAAATCTAAAAAGAAAGAAAATGATGGGAATTGAAGGAAAAGGTCTAAAAGGAAAGAATATTGCTTTGATTTTTGAAAAACCTTCAACTAGAACAAGATGTGCCTTTACAGTAGCGTGTATAGATGAAGGGGGACATCCTGAATACTTAGGAAAAAATGACATTCAATTAGGTTATAAGGAATCAGTAGAAGATACAGCTAGAGTTCTTGGAAGACTATTTGATGGTATTGAATTTCGTGGATTTTCTCAAGAACATGTAGAAAAATTAGCTAAGTATAGCGGTGTTCCAGTATGGAACGGATTGACAGATGAATATCATCCAACGCAAATCCTTGCTGATCTGTTAACAATAAAAGAAAGATTTGGAAAATTAGAAGGACTTAACTTCGTATACATAGGAGACGGACGTAATAATATGGCTAACAGCTTGATGATAGGATGTAGTAAAATGGGAATTAATTTTACTTTAATCGCACCAGAAATATTATGGCCTGTAGATGATTTAATAGATGAGTGCAAGATATATGCTCAAGAATCAGATAGTAGTATAACTATAACTGATGACGTAAATCAAGTTGCACAAGCTGATATTATATATACTGATGTTTGGTGTTCCATGGGAGAAGAGGAAAAAGCAGCAGAGAGAATTAAAATGTTGAAGCCTTATCAGGTGAATAAAGGACTGTTAAGTAAAACAGGTAAAAAAGAAACTCTATGTATGCATTGTTTACCAGCGGTAAAAGGAAATGAGATAACAGAAGAGGTATTTGAAGAGTTTTCACAGGTAATATTTGATGAAGCTGAGAATAGAATGCATACTATAAAAGCTGTAATGGTGGGGACTATCAAAATATGAACTAAGAAACTTAGATATAGGATCTGAAAAGAAAATAACGGTAAAAGTAGAAAAGAAAAAGGACATGAGAGAATTGAAGAAAGACGTTATACTTGGTCAACAGATATAGAATGGATGAAAGAAGTAAAGAAAGAATGGTAAGGTATAAAAGGGATAGTAATGCTAAGGGAAAATATCCTAAGAAAAGTGCAAATAGTAAAAGAATTCATGCATAAGTTTTACATTACCTATATTGAATAAATTTATTAAACGAGATATAATTAATAGGTATATCTATTTATTATTTCTTAGGGGGAACAAGATGAGAATTTTACTTATAGAGGACGAAACAGACTTACTTGAAACTTTAGCAAAAGGGTTAAGGATAAAAGGGTTTAGTATAGACTGTGCTGAGGATGGCGAAAGTGGACTTTCAAAAGCTATAGATGAACAATACGATCTTATAGTTTTAGACTTAAATTTGCCAAGGTTAGATGGATTTGAATTTTTAACTGAATTAATGAAGGAAAAGCCAAATTCGAAAGTATTAATTCTTTCTGCTAATAATGAGCTTTCTTCAAAACTTAAAGGATTTAATTTAGGTGCTAATGACTATATGACAAAACCATTTCATTTTGAAGAATTGGAAGTACGAATTCGTATGCTTTTGCATCGTGAATTTGTTCAAAAATCTAATATACTGCGCTATAATGAATTGAGGTTTGATACATTTGCAAGAAAGGTAACTTTTAATAAAACTGACATTCAATTTACAGCTAAAGAACTTGCACTACTTGAATATTTCCTTTTGAATCAAGGTAAACTTATCTCGCAACAAGAATTAATTGAACATGTATGGGATGAAAGTGTAGATATTTTCAGTAATAGTATTAGAGTTCACATGTCAGCTCTGCGTAAGAAATTAAAAAATGTAATGAGAGAAGATCCTATTGTTACAAAAATTGGAGAAGGGTATATACTTCCATGAATAAAATAAATTTACAAATTAGACTAACACTACTTTCCAGTATATTGTTAACAGTTGCCTGTATTATCTTAACATTTGTAATAAATTTATCAGCAAATAGAATGGTTAAATCCATCGTAGTTTATCCAGAAAATCTTTCTGATAAAATAGAACTTATAGAAAGCTTTCCTGCCACAGAAAATGAAGCTATGCACAAACAGAGAACTTTTCAACTCGAGAGTTTAGGGTATATGCTGATTGTTATTGTAATTGGTTCGACATGCACATATTTTATGGCAGGTCATGCTCTTAAATCAGTGAAAAAGTTAACCAAGAGTGTAAAAGGGAAAAATGTTACTAACTTGACTGATACATTGCCTTTGCCTAAGATAAAAGATGAAATATATGAATTAACAATCGCCTTTAACGAAATGAGCCAAAATTTAGAAAAATCTTTTCTTTTGCAAAAACAATTCAGTGGTGATGTAGCTCATGAATTAAGAACCCCTCTTGCTGTTTTGCAAGCAAAAGTTGATGTTTTTAAAATGGAAGACAATATTGATACCAGTAAATTCACAAGAGATTTATCAATACAACTAAATCGTCTTGCTGATCTAATTAATGATTTGCTTTGGTTTAGTAAAGACATCCCCTTAGAAAATATTTCGCAAATTGATTTGTCTGTATTAGTTCAAGATGTGTCCGAGGAATTATATTCATTGGCTAAGGAAAAAAATATTGAAATAGAAATAGAGAAAGCTTCATTTCTTGTAACAGGTAATGATGCTCTTTTAGAACGAGTCTTTTATAATCTTTTACAAAATGGGATTAAATATAGTGAAAACAATTCAAAAGTAGGAGTTTCATTTAACGCTAAAAGAAAAACAGTTCTTGTATGGGATACTGGATTTGGTATTGAAGATACTGAAAAGGCAGTCATATTTGAACCTTTTTATCGGATTAATAAATCCAGAAATAAAAAAAATGAGGGAAACGGATTAGGTCTTGCTATTTGTAAAAAAATATTGCAAAAACATGGCGCTAAAATATCTGTAACAAATAATTCGCCTAACGGCACTATTTTCGAAATTTGTTTTTGAGCTTAACACGAAATTTATATTGAACATGATAAACTTCTTTTGCAATCCTAAATGGATAGTAGAAGAAGTTTTTTGTTATATAAAAGTATATTTTTTCTTAACACGAAATTTATATTAAGTCTTTTTACTAAAAACACAATCATACATGGAGGTGAAATATTGATTAGAAATAAAACAATAAACAATTTAATTACTTTTGGATTAATATTAGTTGGTATAATTTGTGTTGTTATAGGAATTTATAGGAATGAAATTTCTATTGTTCTTCAAAAAGCAATCAATATATGTCTGGAGTGTGTTGGTATTGGATAAAAAGAAATTGATTAAAAAATCTCAAAGAAAAAGGCACATTTTCCAAGGGCTTTGGCTATTGATTACAAATAGCTATCTGATTGGATTTGTACGTGGAAAAATTTATCAAGGCAATATTAAAAATGTTTGTGTACCTGGATTAAATTGTTATTCATGCCCTGGAGCAGTTGCTTCATGTCCAATCGGTGCGTTACAAGCGGTAGTAGGAAGTTATCAATATAAAGCAAGTTTTTACATTGCTGGATTTTTGATTTTAGTTGGTACATTTATGGGAAGGTTTGTATGTGGATTTTTGTGTCCATTTGGGTTAATACAAGATTTGTTTCATAAGGTTCCTTTGCCCTCAAAATGGAAAATAAAAACTTTTTCAGGTGATAAAGTTTTAAGAAAGTTAAAATATTTAATTTTTGCCATATTTGTTATTATTATTCCAATGTTTGTAGTGGATATTATAGGTCAAGGTACACCTTATTTTTGTAAACTTATTTGTCCTGTGGGAATATTAGAGGGTGGAATTCCATTAGTATTACTAAATAAAACATTTCACTCTACATTAGGCTTTCTATACACTTGGAAAGTTGCTATACTCATTATAACATGTCTTGTTTCTATGATTGTATACCGTCCTTTTTGTAAATATGTTTGCCCTCTTGGAGCAGTATACTCTCTGTTTAATCCAATAGCAGCTTATAAATATAAGGTGAATACAAAAAAATGTGTTAATTGTGGAATTTGCAAAGAAGTTTGCGATATGGGATGCAATCCTGTAATAAATGCTAACAGCTTAGAATGTATTCGCTGTGCTAAATGTAAAATAGCCTGTCCAACTGGAGCAATTGAATATACTTATTTTAACAAATCAAAGGAGAATAAATAATATGAAAAAAATACTAATTTTAATAACTACATTAGTTGTTTTTTGTGCATTCACTGCTTGTACCAGTGGAAACAACTCGGATAATACGAATTCATCTGAAAATATAAGCCAATCAGCAACAGAAGAAAATACATTTGAACCAATACCATTAGGAGATTTTTCTGTACAAGATTTTGATGGTAACATTCTTACAAAAGATATATTTAAGGATTATGATTTGACTATGGTTAATCTTTGGACTACCACTTGTTCTTATTGTATAGAAGAGATGCTACCACTTAATACCATTAGAGATGAGTTTCAAAGTGAAGGCAAAAAGATCAATATTATTGGTATTTGTATGGATATTGGTAATACCGATGATATCAATGATGATAACTTTAAAATTGCACAGGAAATTATTAAAAAGACAGGTGTCTTATATCTTAATATTATTCCTGACGATGTACTGTTATTGGGAAGATTAAAAGGTATTCAAGCCTTTCCAGAGAGCTTTTTTGTAGATAATGAGGGAAATGTCATTACAGATGCCCATGTAGGTGCTCTTGGTAAAAATCAATGGAAAGTATTAATAAATGAAGAATTTGATAAAATAGAAAAAAGTTTAGATAAGGAGTAATTTTATGTTTGAAATTAAAAATATTACAAAAAAATTTGATAATGAAGTAGCACTATCTAATGTTTCTTTAAACATTGAAGGTGGTATGAATTATATTATTGGTGCTTCAGGAAGTGGAAAAACCACATTACTCAGAATCTTATCTGCAATGAATTCTGAGTATTCGGGAGAAGCTTTTTATAATGGGAAGAACTTGAAAACTTTTACTACAGATGAAAAAGCCAAGCTATATGGTAATGATTTTGGATTTATTGCCCAAAATTTTAATTTGATTGATGAATTTTCAGTTGAAGAAAATATTCTTATACCAACATATATTAAAAATAAAAACTGTGATAAACAACTAAAATTAATTCTAAAAAAGTTCAATCTAAAAAAAATATCACATCAAAAAGTATCTACCTTATCGGGTGGACAAAAACAAAGGGTGGCTATCGCTCGAGAATTAATGAAAAATCCAAAAGTCCTAATTGCTGATGAACCAACCTCAGCTTTAGATGCAAAAACGGCAAAAGAAATATCAGACATTTTGCATGCAATTGCAAAGGAAAGAACAGTAATCATTGTAACTCATGATATATCGCTAATAAAAAATAATTGTTCTGTATTTGAACTTGATAAAGGTGTACTATGTCGAAACGAAAATATTAATTATACATCAAAATCGCATTCAAACACCTCTCAAAGGCTTAATTTGTCAATTAAGTCAAGTTATAACTTGGCAAAAGTTAGTTTGAAAAGGCAGTTATTAAAAATGTTATCCCTGATAATTGCTATAGTAATTACATCGTCTTGCCTTGCGGTTAGTGTAGATGGATTTTTTGGTGATACAAATAAAAAAGAACTTGATAATAGTAATAATCCTTTATCTGAAATACTTTCAAAACAAGGTAATTCTATTTACAATTTGATGATTTTATCTTCTTTTGTGAATGGTTCTTCTGGACAAGGTGTTGATCAAAATATATCTGGCTTTTTAGAAAAATATCAATTTGATAGTCGTGTTAAAGGAATTACTACGTTATCGAACATTAGTGATGCTGTTGTAACTATGGAAGGGAAAGATTTTATTATTGATACTTCGGGTTCTACTCCTCTTTTTAATAAAATTGTTTCTGGCAAGAATGTAGATAACAGTAAATATGAAGTAGTACTACCGGAAGTTTTAGTTGAAAAAATGGGACATACGAATGAAAGTATTATTGGTAAAGAACTTCATTTTAATGCTGGAGTGTATAATCATGAAAAGAATAACCCTGTATTAATGCCTGTTTCTTTTACAGTTAATGTATGCGGAGTTGCGGACACATCTTATACATTAAAAACAGATAATGGATTTGAAACATTTGCAGATGAGGATGATTTATTTTTTTCTCTTGTTGTTATGGAAGACATGTATAAGCAAGCAGAAATCACAGATATGAATATGTCATTTACGATTACTCCAAATTCTCCAGAAGAATGTATTGAGATTTATGACGAACTGATGTCACAAGGAATTGTTCCTTTAGGACAAATAGAGTTCATTCGTGATATGGTTGGTTTGCAAAACGAAACGGATGTTCAGATGAAGATTTCTTATGCGTTGATTGCTGCAATTTCATTGTTTGCTTCGTTATCTATTTGTTTCGTATTGAGCTTAACAAGAAAAAAACAATATGCTATTTATAAATTAAACGGATTTACAAAATCAAGTATTACAAGACTTACATTTATTGAATATATGGCTATGCTATTGCTTTGTAGTGCTGTTTGTATTATTGCAACATTACTGCTAAATATATCACTTATACTTGAAGTTCTTATGGTATTAAGCGTTATATTGCTCTGCTTTATTGAAAATAGTCTATTGGCTATCAATGTAAATATTATAAAAGCTCTAAAAACGGGGGATCGTTAATGATAAATTTAAAAAACATTTCAAAAAAATATGGAGAAACCTATATTTTAGAAGGTTTTTCTTATGAATTTAAAAATCATGGTATTACTTGTCTCTTAGGTGCATCTGGTTCGGGTAAGAGCACATTATTCAATCTACTTGCAGGATTTGACAGAGATTATACTGGTGAAATTATAGTTGAAAGTAAAGACATTTCAGAATTTTCAGAAATACAATTGTCTAATTATCGAAAAGATTCTATTGGATTTGTATTTCAAGAATATAATCTAATTTTAGGATATACCGTTATAGAAAATATTATGCTTGCGGCTGAGTTGTATCTTAACGATGAAAATGAAAATCGAAAATCAGCTTTAAATCTCTTAGAAATCTTGGGGATTAAAGAAAAGGCATACGAAAAAATTGAAAATCTTTCTGGTGGACAAAAACAGAGAGTCGCAATAGCAAGAGCATTGGTTGGTAATCCATCTGTCATTTTGGCGGATGAACCAACTGGGGCATTGGATAGGAAAACAGCTAATGAAATAATGAGAATTTTTTCTGGAATCGCAAAAGAAAGACCTGTCATAATGATTACTCATGATAATAAAATTTGTGATTTTGCAGATGAAATAATCACAATTGAAGACGGTAAATGTAAATGTATCAAATCAATAGAAGATAGAGAAAATGATGGAAATAAAAAAGTATTTAACAAAAGAAGTATTACTCCTTCCATGAAAAAAAGAGCTGCATTAAACTTTAAAGCACATTTTAAAAAGTTTGTTGGAGTTGCCTTTGCAGTCACCATAGTAATTTCTGCTGTGTTGATGTCATTTTCTTCCCAAAATATTATTAATGCTAAAATAGATCAATTTGAACAAAAAAACACAGCGTTTGCATGGGGACAAATACATCTGAATAATGAGAGAAAACCAGATAAGCTTCTATCTTTACTTGAAAATAATCCTCAAATTGAAAATCATTACTTACAATATACAGTTCCAGAGAGTACGATTGTTTTAGGTGACACAAAAGTTGAGTTACCATCAAAATCTTTTGGGAACATTGCAACAGAAACAATTAACAGGGGGACAATGCCGAAAGATGGAGAAATTGCTATATCTCCAAGTCTTGCAAAAAAACTCGCTTTCGATATGACCACACTTATTGGACAGGAAATCATTTTTTCTTCGGGTGAATTCACTGAAAAATTGATTATAAGTGGATTGTTTAACAATAGCTTAGATGATTACTATCTTGGTTCTAATGTTGAGGAAAAATTCTATTCTACATTAAAAAATATTGAAAATCCTGTATCAGTCATCTATAAAGTCAAAACCTTTCATAAAGTGTTGGAGGTTGAAAAATTTCTTTTAGAGAATGAGTTTGAACCTAAAACTGCATCAAACCAAGTAGAAAGTTTAAGCATCACATTTGAAAAATTAAAAATGCTTTTTAATATGGTTACAGTTTTAATTGTTTCGATTTCAATATTTATATGTGTTATACTTTTAATGAAAATATCGGGTATACGAGCAAAAGAAATTGGAATATTGATGGCTCTTGGATATTCTATTGTGCAAATTAGGAAAATGCTCTTATATGAAAGCATTAAATTATCAATACTTTCAGCTATAACGACAATTTTTGTGGTTTCATTGCTAACTGTATTTTCTGAAATAATCTTTACAAAGACTATTATTTCACTATTACAAGTTATCTTTGCAATCTGTTGTACTTTTATTATTGTTTGGCAAACAAATACTATTTTAAATAGTAAATTACTTAAAACTGATCCTGTCATAGTATTAAAAAAATAAAAAATATGTTTCAATAGCATATTTTAAGTAACTAACTGAAGATCTATTTTTATAGGTCTACCTCAAAACCCAAATTACTTCCATTCTGACCTTGTTTCTTTATATTACACATGCAAGCTGATATAGAATTAATTGCACTAATTATCCTGTTTTGTTATAATACATAAAAAAGATAATAAAAAGTAGGGAAGTCAATTGAAAGAGAAAATAATAGAATTATTAAATAGAGCTGATGATTATATATCTGGTGAAGAGATAAGTAAACATCTAGGAGTTTCAAGAACCGCAGTGTGGAAAGTTATAAATCATTTGAGAGAAGAAGGTTACGAAATAGAATCTGTAACAAGAAAAGGTTATAGACTTGTATCATCTCCTGACATACTTAATGAAGAAGAATTACATTATAATCTAAATACCAATGTCATAGGCAATAAAATAATTAGCTATGATAGTGTGGACTCGACTAATCAACAAGCCAAAAAATTAGCATTAGAAGGTGCTGGTGAAGGAACTGTTGTAATTGCAGAAGAGCAGACTGCTGGAAAAGGTAGAAGGGGAAAAAATTGGGTATCTCCACCTAAGACAGGTATCTGGATGTCTATAATATTAAGACCTGATATTATGCCTGAAAACGCATCAATGCTGACATTAGTTGCTGGACTAGCTGTATGTAAAGCCATTAGAGAAATAACTAGTCTGGAAGCATCTATAAAATGGCCTAACGACATAGTTGTTAGTGGGAAAAAGATATGTGGGTTATTAACTGAAATGAATTCAGAGATAGATTATGTTAATTTTGTTGTGGTGGGAATCGGAATCAATGTAAATATTGAAGAATTTCCTCCAGAACTAGATAAAATGGCAACATCGTTAATGATAGAAGGAAATCAAATATATAAGCGAAAAAGAATAATAAATAAGACTCTTGAAATATTTGAAGTGTATTACAAAAAATATCTTGAGACAGAAGATTTAACGAACATAATAGCAGAATACAATGAATGCTGTATCAATATAGGCAGAAATGTTAAAGTTACAAGTAGAAGTCAAAACTTGAAAGGAATAGTAAAAGAAGTTACTCGTAAAGGAGAACTGATAATAACCGATCCTCAAGGGGAAGACATTGAAATTACATCAGGTGAAGTATCCATAAGAGGAATTTACGGATATGTATAAGCTAAAAATAACGAAAGGATTTGAGTAATATGTTTGATGAAAGAGTAATACTTTCAGTTTCCAATGTTTACAATAAAAAATATTTTCTTAATAAAGACTTTGACCAACTTCCACAGCAAATCAAAGATGAGCTGAAAATACTCTCAGTTCTATATACTGAGGATGTTGGAGGAATACTGACCATAGGATTTGAAGAAAACGGAGATTTGTATTTGGAAGTAGAAGCTGATGATAATGATCTATTATTTGATGATATAGGAAGTGCTCTAAAAATAAAACAGTTGCAAGTAGATAAAAAAGAATTATGGGAATCATTAGAAACGTATTTTAAAGTATTTTACTTAGGTGAAGACTAAAATATAAACGAGAGATAAGATTATGGTACGTCATGTAGTAATGTCTAAATGTAAAGAACAGGAGCTTGCGTTAATCATAGAATATAGAATGCCAGAAATCGGGGAAAAAAATAGTTGTTATTGATTGAAATTATGGTATAATATGACTGATATTTTTTAGTTTATCTAGTAAAAATAATTTATAAAATGTCTTGTATCCTTAGGGAATGAGAACAGGAGGTTAAAAAATGAAAAAGAAAGTTACCACTAGAAAACTTGTATTAGCATCTGTAATGGTAGCCATTACCGTTATTCTAGCATACACACCTTTAGGCTTGATTCCAATACCACCAATAAGTCCAACTCTATTACATATTCCAACAATAATAATTGCAATAGTTGAAGGACCTATCATGGGATTAATAGTTGGTATAGGGTTTGGTGTTGCAACTCTAATCAAAGCATTTACTATGCCTGCTACACCCATAGAGCCATTATTCATGAATCCGCTTATTTCTGTATTGCCTAGAGCATTGATAGGAATAACATCATATTATGCATATCAGTTAATAAAAAATCTACTAAGTAAAATGAAAAAATCAGATACCATAGCAATAGGTTTTGGAGCTTTTATTGGAAGTTTTACCAATACTATAGGTGTATTAGGTATGATATATTTACTATATGCTGATTTTTTAGAGGATAAAGCGGGACAAGCGGCAATAACCTTTGTTTTATATGTGGCTGGAACAAATGGTTTGGCAGAAGCGGTTATAGCTACAGCAATATCTATAGGAGTAGTTATTGCACTCAAAAAAGCTTATTATAGAAAATAATATAGACTTATAGTGAGGATAACAAATGTTACCCACTATTATTTAATCAATAGATAATTTATAAGGAAGTGATTAAATGTTATTAGTTATTGATATCGGTAATACTAACATTGTATTAGGAGTTTATGAAGGAGATAAATTAGTAGCAAATTGGAGAATGACAACTAAAACACCTAGAACATCAGATGAATATGGAATATTCATGTGTAATTTATTCTTACATAAAGGAATAGACATAAAAGAAGTTGAAGATGTGATTATTGCTTCTGTAGTTCCTAATATTATGTATTCACTTGTAAATGGAATCATCAAATATTTTGATACCAATCCAATTATAGTGGGACCAGGAGTAAAAACAGGTATTAACATAAGAACAGATAATCCAAAAGAAGTAGGTGCTGATAGGATAGTTAATATTGTAAGTGCCTATTATATATATGGAGGTCCTGCAATTGTTATAGATTTCGGAACAGCTACTACTTTTGATATTGTTACTGGAGATGGGATATTTAATGCAGCGATAACTTCTCCTGGATTAAAGATAAGTGCCAATGCTCTATGGCAGAAAGCTGCAAAATTACCACAAATTGAAATTAAAAAACCAAAAACCATTCTTGCAAAGAATACAATAACCAGTATGCAAGCAGGATTGGTCTATGGATATATTGGACAAGTTGAATATATTGTCAAGAAAGTTAAAGAAGAAATGAAACTACCTGATATGAAAGTAGTTGCGACAGGTGGTCTTGCAAAAATAATATATCCTGAAACAGACGCTATTGACGTCTTTGACCCTATGTTAACTTTAAAGGGACTAAAAATTATACACGAAAAAAATATAAGCTGAGTTGATGTTATGAAGATGAAAATAGGTAATATAGTTCTTGATAATAATGTAATGCTTGCTCCTATGGCTGGAATTACAGACTTACCATATAGACTTTTGTGCAAAGAACAGGGTTGTGCTCTAGTTTATACAGAAATGGTAAGTGCAAAAGCAATATATTACAACAATAAAAACACAAAAATATTATTGCAGATAGACGAAAAAGAGCGTCCAGTAGCTGTTCAGCTTTTTGGTTCTGACCCAGATTTATTGGCTGATATGGCAAAAAAAATAACAGAAGAAAATCCGCTTATCGATATAATAGATATTAATATGGGATGTCCCGTGCCAAAAATTATAAATAATGGGGAAGGTTCAGCTCTTATGAAGAATCCTAGATTAATTGGAGAAATAGTAAAAAGAGTTTCTACTGCAATTGATAAGCCATTAACAATTAAGATACGTAAAGGATTCGACGAAAGTAATATCAATGCTGTAGAAATTGCTAAGATAGCAGAAGAAAACGGTGCTTCAGCCATTGGAATTCATGGTAGAACTAGACAACAGTATTACAGTGGACAAGCTGATTGGAGCATAATAAAAGATGTAAAAGATGCAGTTGCAATACCAGTTCTAGGTAATGGTGATGTGTTCTCACCAGAAGATGCAAAAAGGCTTATAAATCAAACTGGCTGTGACGGCATACTTATTGGAAGAGGAGCACAAGGTAATCCTTGGATATTTCGAAGGATAATTCATTATCTAGAATCTGGTGAAATATTACCTCAGCCAAGTGCTAGTGAAATAGTTAACACAATCTATAGACATTTAGAAATGCTATCAAAATGTAAAGGTGAATATACAGCTACTAGAGAGATAAGAAAACATATTGGATGGTATACAAAAGGATTGTATGGTTCGTCTTATATAAGAAATGAAATCAATAATATTGAATCTATGGAAGAATTAAAAGAAAAAATATCAGAGATAAAGTTTCTCTAATTACAAAAAACATGTATAAAAACTTGATTATGTTAATAAGTTATACTAAAACATAAATTGAAGTGAGTTTATATGTATAAGAAATATGCGGTTCTTAGTTGCAACACTGAATTAAGGGATATCAATTTCCGAAATCCTTTTATAAGATTGTTTCCACAGAAAATTGTTAGGAATTATATAATCAATAAATTACCTCTTAATATATCCGAAATAGAATATCTAGATAATGTAGGATTAGATATTAGATTACCTATTCTAGAACAAGAGATCAATGATACTGATTATGTAAAGTGTATTATTGAGGAATTCAATAGAAGATTATTAATCCATAATATCAATACCCTAGTGATTCCAAGAGAACTAGATAATTACAGAGAAGATTTCGAGTCGATAGTGGCAGACGAGAAAGTTGTTCAATTTTTGTACATGGATAGAATAATAAAAAAAATAATCAATTTGAAAAATAAAGAATTAAAAGATATGAATTTTGTTATAATAGATGGAGATAATAGTAAAACTAGATTTATTATAGATCATATATACGAAGGAATTAATTCTTTAACAATAGTCACTAAGAAACCTGAGATATTTGAAGAGAAGATTGAAGATATCTATAAAGAAACAGGTTTGGCTATTGGGATAACTAATTATAATGTTAATCAGGAAATTTCAAGTGATATTATAATAAACTGCAATAGGGATAGAGATAAAATATTTTACTCCTTTGATGAAAGCTCATATATTATTGATTTTGTTTCAGATGATGACAAGATTAAAAATATTTTAATAAAAAGAAATGATATTAATATAATAACAGATGTAGATATGCATGTTAATGGTCATTTGATGAGCAAAGAACTTTTTCATGGTATTTTACTTAATGAAAACAGATTACTCAGAAGCATGTTCTTGTATGGGTACAAAACAACTATGTACGATAGATTGTCTAAAATTAAAAGCAAATACCATGTGAGAATTGGAAATATATATCAGAGGGGGGAAGAATTGCAATCCTATAATTGACAAGAATTATTTTAATATTGACAACTGGTTATTATTAAGTTATAATACCTTGAATATGAATAATATAACAATACAAAAATTATAAATACAGTATTGGGGAGTCATTATGATTGTATGTTGTATTAATGGTTTTGATATAATAATTAATTAATTGATTTATTCGTATATATTAATTAAGTGTTTTTATCTTGATAGACAAGATATTATTAAACATAGACAGAGAATAAAAATAAGTTCATATAATTACTCGACTTATCCACCTATAAGCTTTCAGAAGCATTGATAATCGTATTTATCATAAGAAGTGGTATTGTTGAGTTATACTAGTTTTATTTTTATTATTATATAAAATATATTAAGAGGAAGGGTGTAGCAAGATGCCTGACAAAAAAGTAATACTAACATATGGTGGATTAAGGGAATTAGAAGATGAATTACAGAATCTAAAAGTGTTCAGAAGAAAAGATGTGGCAGAAAAGATTAAAGATGCTCGTGCACAAGGTGATTTGTCAGAAAATGCAGAATACGATGCAGCTAAAGAAGAACAAGGCGAAATTGAAACAAGGATTGTAGAAATTGAAAAAATACTTAAAAATGCAGAAGTAGTAGACGAGGAAGAAATATCATTAGATATAATAAGTGTAGGATGTAAAGTAAAGATATATGACCTAGAATTTGAAGAAGAGATCGATTATGCAATCGTAGGCTCAACAGAAGCAGATCCTTTGAATTATAAAATTTCTAATGAGTCACCAGTTGGAAGTGCATTAATTGGTTCAAAAGTTGGAGATTTAGTAGAAGTTGAGACTCCTAATGGAGTTATTAGAGTAAAAGTATTAGATATCCATAGATAAATACAAGCTAAGTTAAACATGATATATAACATAAATAACAAATGAATAAAACAAATATATACAAGGAGGACTTGTAAGTGTCAAAAAATAATAGTGCTCATCAAGGAAAAGAACAAGACCTTAATGAACTCCTAAAAATTAGAAGAGAAAAATTAGTAGAATTACAAGAAAAGGGTAGAGACCCTTTTGAATTAACTAAATTTAATGTGAATTATCATAGTAATGATATTATTGATAATTTCGAGGAGTTAGAAGGAAAAGAAGTTACAATTGCAGGAAGAATTATGACTAAACGTATTATGGGAAAAGCTTCCTTCTGTCATGTAGCTGATAGAAATGGACAAATTCAATCTTATGTCAGAAAAGATGCAATTGGTGAAGAAGATTATGCCGAATTCAAACATTATGATTTAGGGGATATAGTTGGTATTAAAGGTGAAGTTTTCAGAACCCAAAAAGGTGAGATATCAGTAAAAGCTCATGAAGTAACTTTACTTTCTAAGAGTTTACAGATATTACCAGAGAAATTTCATGGATTAAAAGATACAGATACCAGATATCGTCAAAGATATTTAGATTTAATTGTTAATCCAGAAGTAAAAAATACTTTTATAACTAGATCAAATATCATAAAAGAAATTAGAAACGTTCTTGATAATAAAGGTTATCTAGAAGTAGAAACACCAGTACTTAATACCATATCAGGAGGTGCTTCTGCAAAACCATTCATTACGCATCACAATGCACTTGATATGGAATTATATATGAGAATAGCTCTTGAATTACCACTTAAGAGATTAATCGTTGGTGGGTTCGAAAGAGTATATGAAATAGGAAGAGTATTCAGAAATGAAGGATTATCCGTAAGACATAATCCAGAATTTACTTTACTTGAATTATATGAAGCTTATACAGACTATCATGGTATGATGGATATAACTGAAGAACTTATTCGTACTGTAGCTCAGAATGTATTAGGAACTACAACTGTTACATACGATGAGATAGAAATTGATTTAGGTAAACCATTTGAAAGACTTTCAATGTTAGATGCAGTCAAGAAATATGCTAATGTTGATTTTGATGAAATAAAGACAGATGAAGAAGCTAAAGAATTAGCTGAAAAACATGAAATAGAATTTGAAAAACATCACAAAAAAGGTGATATACTTAATCTTTTCTTTGAAGAGTATGTTGAAGAACACTTGGTTCAACCAACATTCATTACAGATCATCCAGTTGAGATCTCACCTCTTGCTAAGAGGAAGCCTGAAAAACCAGACTATACTGAGAGATTTGAGCTATTCATCACTAAGAGAGAATTCGCTAATGCTTTCTCCGAGTTGAATGATCCAATTGACCAAAGACAAAGATTTGAAAGACAAGAGGAACTTCGTGCTGCTGGTGATGAAGAAGCAGGTATGATTGATGAAGATTTCCTTACTGCATTAGAATATGGAATGCCTCCAACAGGTGGGCTTGGAATAGGTATCGATAGATTAGTGATGTTATTGACTGATTCATATTCCATAAGAGACGTACTTCTATTCCCAACAATGAAAAATAAAGAGTAGATATATATTAGAAAAAACCTCTATTATGAGGTTTTTTTAATTATGTATATTAATACTCTATTAATTTTTTACCAATTGAACCTCATTTATTTACATTGATAAATAGTATATGGTATACTGTATTAGCTATTATTTTTCATATAAAAACCGTTATATTGATATTATCAATATTAATTGGAAGTTAAAGAAATAAATATGATTAAGATATCCAATGAGTGTTATAATATAAATAACAGATGTAGCAAAAAAATAAGTTAATGGTTGTATAATAATTATTATTTGTTTTTTACAACTATCAAAAAAGTGTCGAAATTAAATTTTTTATGTGCTATAATTTATATGATATAATAATTATAGACTATGGTTCAACAGGAATATAAATATTATAATTGAAAAGAGGAATGAATTGATGTCCTACCATAGGAGACGACGTAATAAAAATAAAATCTTGTTTTTTATTTTAATAATTGCCGTAATAATTGGTATACCAGTTATATATAAGTCTGTTACTGATAAGGAAAGCATTGGTAACAACTTCATGAGTAGTATAATAACACCAAATGAATCAACTGCTAAAACATTAGAAGTCGGATTGGATGATTATTTAAAAGCACCCGATGTTAATTATAAGTTATATAGTAAAGCTCCAAAAGTTAAAGGATTATACGTAAGTGCGCCAACTGCTAATAATGCAGAAAGTATGAACAGATTAATTGATATTGCCAATACTACTGAAATAAATACATTTGTTATAGATGTAAAAGATGATTCAGGAAGGATTACTTTTAACATAGACAATTCAGAATCAGATGAAATAAATGCAGAAGTCAATTATATAAAAGACATTAATGATGTATTAGATAAATTATATGAAAACGATATATATCCTATAGCTCGTATAGTGGCATTCAAAGATCCTTGGGCTTCAAAGAAGATTCAGGATTATGCAATTAAGAACAAGGACGGAAGTCTGTGGATGTACAAAGATGTATCATGGCTCAATCCATATAATAAAGATGCATGGAATTATGTCCTAGACATAGCCAAGAAAGCTGCTGAGGTGGGATTCAAAGAGATTCAATTTGATTATATAAGATTTGAAGCAACAAGAAAATTACAGGATGCGGACTTTGGAGTAGATGGAGACAAGACAAGAATGGAAGTCATTGCTGAATTTGTTGATTATGCAATGAAAGAATTAGAACCTTATAATGTAAAAGTATCCGCTGATGTTTTTGGAACCATTATAACGAGTAAAATAGATGCAAAGGCAATAGGCCAAGATTATCTGGAGATGGCCCGAAAACTAGATGTTATTTGTCCCATGGTGTATCCTTCTCATTACGGAAAAGGTTACTTTGGTATACCAAGAGATAAGCATTCAGATCTATATCCATACGAAACAATATTAGGTTCCATGAATGCCTCTAATGATAAATATAAAGAATTAGGTGAAACCAAAGCTGCTGTAGTCAGACCATGGCTTCAAGCTTTTACTGCTAAATACTTAGGACGTGGAAATTACAAGCCATATGGTGGAAAAGAAATTAGAGAGCAGATACAAGGAGTATATGATGCGGGACTTGAGGAATGGATATTATGGCATGCCGGTTGTAGTTATACTACGGATGGATTGTTAAAAGAACAATAGATGATAGATATAATAGAATATTGCTTATTGAAATGGGGTGAGTATTGGTGAATGTGAATAAAGAGAAAGTTAAGATTATGACTAATATGGCTATATACGAAAAGAATTTAGGTCAAGAAGATTTTGCTATTAATGAACACTTTAAATCCAATTATATATCATACAATAATTTCAAAACAAGATTAGGAGTTATCATTGCGATGATGATAATCTTTGGTGGAGATATATTATCAAGAGTTAGTACAGATTTCAATAGTGTTGTGGAGATAGATTATGTTAGTATAGGCATTAAGTATCTTATAATATTAGCCATCGTACTTGTGATTTATACAATTATTTCAACAATTATTTATAAGAAGAGATATAAAAGTGCTGAAATAAGAATTAATAAATATAAAAAGCTACTTAATAAACTTGATACTTTTAAGTAGTGTAGAACTTAATCAAGGAGGATAATTTAGTTATGACTAAACTTTATGAGATAAGGGAAGTGCTCATAACACTGTTCAAAAGATATGAAAGGTACATAGTACCTATTACCAAATTTATAGTTGCATTATTGGTGTTCTTTAAATTAAACGGATTTTTGAATTTTGCAAAAGTACTAAATAACCCTTTAGTAAATATACTATTCGCTGCTATAGCAAGTGTTATTCCTGGAAATTGGTTAGTATTGATATTGATTTTTGTAATAAGTACTCATTTGTTTTATGCTTCACTTGAAGCATTAGGAATAATTTTTATGTTAATGATAATTATTTATCTATTGTTTATTAGAATTTTTCCTAAGATGGGTCATTTTATAATAGCTGTTCCATTATTATTTTCATTAGGAATACCTTATATTATACCGATATTTGCTGGATTATTTGTAGGTCCTATAGCAATAGTTCCTGTGTGTATAGGAGTAGCGGTTTACTATTTTTCAGGACACATGGCAACAATTCTTTCAATAAAAACTGGAAGTTATACTGATTTGCCAGATATAATAATGAACATGTATAAATCAATCATGGATTCATTATTCAATGATAAAGCTATGATGTTGACAATAATTATATTTATAGGAGTTATTCTGATTACATATTTTATAAGCAGATTAGAAATAGATTATGTATGGTATATAGCAATAGTAGCTGGTAGTATAACTAATATGCTTGGATTTACTATAGGTAACATAATATTAAAAACAGACATCAGTATATTAGGAGTGGTGCTTGGCTCCATATTGGCAATTATAGTGGTATCTGCCTGTCAGTTTTTAAAAGTATGTTTGCATTATACTAGAGCTGAAAAAGTTCAATTCGAGGATGACGATTATATATATTATGTAAAAGCGATACCTAAAATCAAGATTGGTAAGCAAGTTAAGAAAATAAAACGAATAAACACTGTAAAAAAATAATGAAAATACAACGAAGCGGTCTAGTGACTCTTCGTTTTTTTCTAAAGATATATTATTTTTATATATTGAATAATTAAATAAATTTAATTAAAATTTTATGAAAAATATATTTTTATAACACGTAATTAATGATATAATAAACTAGAAAACTATTTGAGTTGTAAAAATATCAATTATATGCACTCGTTGACCTTATAAATAATAGAAAATTATAAATCTCTTTTTATAATATTTGTAGAATAATAAGGTAAAAATAAAATTTATGATAGATAAATTTTGAAGGTAATTGATATAAAGTATGGTTGAAGAGGGTGTAATGTTGGAGAGTTTAAATAATTTCTGGGAAAATTTAAAATTAATACAATTAAGTTTACCAATAATTGGAATTAAAGATATTATAGAGATAGCTTTAATTGCATTTGCAATATATCAACTTTTAAAATGGGTTAGAGGTACAAGAGCTTGGACTTTATTTAAAGGTTTATTAATAATATGTATTGTTGCATTCATCTCGATGATTCTTGAATTAAACACTATAACTTTTATTTTTGTAAAAGCTATAAATACTGGGATTATAGCATTATTAATTGTATTTCAACCCGAACTTCGAAGTGCGTTAGAACAGCTTGGTCGTAGAAAGTTTTTTTCAACATTCTTGATATTTGATGAACAGAAAGAAAAGAAAGAAAAAATTACAATAGAGGCTATTGATGAAATAGTTACAGCTACAGAAGAAATGGCTAAATTCAAGACAGGAGCTTTGATTGTAATAGAAAGAGAAGTAAAACTTGGTGAGTATGAAAGAACTGGTATACCTCTTAATGCATCAATAACTAGCCAGTTATTAATAAATATATTTGAACATAATACACCTTTACATGATGGTGCGATAATCATAAGAAACAATGAAATAGTTGCGGCAACTTGTTATTTGCCACTATCAGATAATATGAGTTTAAGTAAAGAATTAGGAACAAGACATAGGGCTGCTGTAGGTATTAGTGAAGTATCTGATTGTATTGTCATCATAGTATCAGAAGAAACCGGAAAAGTATCAATGGCTCTAGGTGGTAATATAATAAGAAATGTAGATAGTGATTATTTGAAAAACAAATTGGTCTATCAGAAAAAGACAACTGATATAAAGAAATTTAAAATTTGGAAAGGTAGACAGAAAAATGGGTAATGTATTTACAAAAAATATAGGATGGAAAATTGCATCAATCGTAATAGCATTTTTTATATGGTTTGCTATTGTACGAGTTGAAGATCCTTATATGACAAAAGAGTTTAAAAACATTCCTGTTAAGGTTCTTAATGAGACTATAATTACATCTAAGAACCAATATATCAATTTTATTGAAGGGGAATCTGTAGATGTAACACTTGGTGGAAATCGACGTACAATAGAATCTCTAAAAAATGATGATATAAGAGCTACTGTTGACATGCAGTACTTATCTTTTACAGATACATTAGTAATCGAAATAGATACTGATTATGATAGTGTAAAAGTGGTTAGAAAGAAACCATATAACATGCGTATCTCTAGGGAAAATGTAAAAGCTGAGATAAGAAGTATCGTTTATGAATTTGTAGGTAGTCCTAAGGAGTCTTATATTCATCTAGACCCTATCATTACGCCTAACAAAATTGAAATAGAAGGACCTGAGTCAAAAGTCAAACAAGTAACAAAAGTTCTGGTAACACTTGGTATTGATGGTGCAACCAGTGATGTCATTTCAGTAGGGAAAGTCAGACTTCTGGATGATGATGGTAATGTTGTTGATAATGTAGAAAAAAGAAATGATGAAGTTAAATATCAAGTTCCAATAAGGAAATTGAAGGAAGTTAATCTTATTGTCAAAACTACAGGAACTCTACCTCCAGGATACAAACTTGTAGGTACAGAAGTTATTCCTAATAAGATAACCCTTATAGGAACAGAAAAAGAAATAGATAAAATCAATAATGTTACAATAGATATACCACTCAATAATGTTAATGCTGATGTTAATAAAGAGATTGACTTAAGTAATGTATTACCAGAAGGAGTATCAAGATATCAAGATTCGAATATTGTTAATGTGAAATTAAAAATAAATAAAGTTCAAGAAAAAGAGGTTGCCATATTAACTCATGATATCAGTATAGAAAGATTACCTGAAAATTATAACGTATCTATAGTTAATACTGAAGACATTAAAATCAAATTCAGTGGTATACAAGAAGATCTAGCTAAAATAAGTATAGCTAGTTTAAATCCTAAGATAAATCTTAATAACTTAGAGGAAGGGCGACATGAAGTTGCTTTGACTCTTACATATCCTAGAAATGTTGAGCTGATTACTGAGATACCTAAGGTAATTATTGAGTTGACTAAACAAGAACCAGGAGATGTCACAGAGACTCTTCAAAATAGTGCTGGTAATCAAAATCCACAAGATAATGTTGGTGAAACATTACTGGATGAAGAATGATATTGGAATGGAAAGTGTGCGAAAGCACACTTTTTTTGCTTTAAGCATATGAAATAGGAGCGTTTTCATATACGCTAAGGAAATTTTCCTAACCTCTTTTGTTAGGAACAAAAAATAAGTATTATACATATTAGTATAATATATACCACTTATAAAAGTGGTATATACCAGATCAAAACAAAGAGCTATTTATTGCTGGAATTCATTGAAGGTACAAATATCTAGTGATATAATTGTAAAGACTTCATAGTAACTAATAATAAAAATTTTTACAATAGATAAACCTGAAAAAAGTTAAAACTTATAATATATGAAAGGAAACTTAATAATGGGTAAATTATTTGGAACAGATGGTGTTAGAGGTATAGCCAATCAAGAACTTACTATAGAAATGTCCTATAAGTTAGGTCAGGCAGGAGCATATGTACTTACAAAGGAAAAGAAACACAAACCTACTATTCTCATAGGTAGGGATACAAGGATATCCGGAGAAATGCTAGAAGCAGCACTTATCTCAGGAATATGTTCAGTTGGAGCTAATGCAGTTAGTATTGGAATAGTACCTACACCTGCTGTAGCATACTTAACTAGATTATATAATGCAGATGCAGGAGTTGTCATATCTGCTTCCCATAATCCAGTAGAATACAATGGAATAAAATTCTTTAATAATAAAGGGTACAAATTATCAGACCAACTTGAAGAAGAAATCGAAGATATAATACTAAATGATAGTGAGAAACTAGAATTTCCTATAGGAACTAAAATTGGAAGAGTAAAACATAAGAAAGAAAGTATTACAGATTATATTGAATATGCCAAGAGTGTAATTGATATCAATCTGGAAGGAATGAAAATAGTCATAGACTGTGCTAATGGTGCATCTTATGTATCTGCCCCAGAGACATTAAGACAATTGGGTGCAGAAATCTTTATAATCCATAATGAACCAGATGGTACTAATATCAATAAGAAATGCGGTTCAACACATATGGAAGACCTACAGCAATTCGTTAAACAAGTCGGTGCAGATATCGGGTTAGCTTTTGATGGTGATGCTGATAGATGCCTTGCAGTCGATGAACAAGGTAATATGGTAGATGGCGATCAGATTATGGCTGTCTGTGGTTTATATATGAAAAACAAAGGATTATTGAAGCAAGATACTATCGTTGCGACTGTCATGAGTAATCTAGGATTATTCATAATGGGAAAAGAAAAAGACGTAAATATCGAACAGACAAAAGTCGGAGATAGATATGTCTTGGAAAAGATGATAGAAAAAGGATACAATCTAGGTGGAGAACAATCAGGACATATAATTTTCTTAGATGAAAATACAACAGGTGATGGACTTCTTACAGCAATCCATTTATTAGATGCTCTTAAGCATTCTGACAAGAAATTATCAGAACTAGCTAATGTAATGGAAGTTCTACCTCAGGTATTAGTGAATGCAAAAGTAAGTAATGAAAATAAATACAATTACCTAGAAGATAAAGTAATTGAAGAAGAGATCAAAAAACTTGAAGATAAATTCCATGGTGAAGGTAGAGTATTGATAAGACCTTCTGGTACAGAACCATTGATAAGAGTAATGATAGAAGGAAAAGACAAGGAAGTATTAACAAAAGAAGCTAATTCTTTAGCTACATTGATTGAAAACAGACTTAATATTTAGGAGGAATTCGTTTTGTGCGGTATTGTCGGTTACATTGGTAATAAAGAAGCAGCCCCAATATTAATTGATGGGTTGAAAAGTTTAGAATATAGAGGATACGACTCAGCGGGAGTCTCAATATATGATCATGAAATTAATTGTGTGAAAACAAAAGGTAGACTAGCGAACTTAGAGGAAAAGTTGAATCACCACATGTTACATGGTAACTTAGGAATAGGTCATACACGCTGGGCTACTCATGGTGAACCATCAGACGTTAACTCCCATCCTCATATGAATAATACTAAAACAATATCATTAGTCCATAATGGTATTATAGAGAATTATATGAATTTGAAAGAGAAACTACAAGAAGATGGTCAAGAATTCTTATCTGAAACAGATACAGAAGTAGCAGTTCAACTGATCGACTATTATTACAAGGAATCAAATGATCTTCTTGATTCTGTTCTAAAATCAATGGACAAAATTGAAGGTTCTTATGCATTTGGTGTCATCTGTAATGATGAACCTGATAAAATAATTGCAGTTAGAAAAGACAGTCCACTTATTATAGGTATCGGTAAGGGTGAAAACTATATAGCATCTGATATTCCAGCCATTTTAGAACATACAAGAGACGTTTATCTTCTAGAAGATAAAGAAGTAGCAGTAGTAACTAAAGATGGTGTTACTATAATGGATACTGACAAGAACATTATCGATAGAGATGTATTCAATGTTACTTGGGATATCAAAGCAGCTAGAAAAGAAGGCTTTGACCATTATATGTTAAAAGAGATATTCGAACAGCCAAAAGTCGTAAAAGAGACATTGACTCCAAGATTACCTCTTGACGTAGATGATATAGTCCTTGACGATATCAATATGTCAAAAGAAGTTCTTGAGAAGATTAATAAAATATATATTGTCGCATGTGGTACAGCTTCTTATACTGGTCTAGTAGGAAAATATCTCATTGAAAGAGTAGCAAGAATACCAGTAGTAGCAGAAGTCGCATCTGAATTCAGATATAGAGAACCTATTCTTGATGAAAACACTCTAATGATTGTTGTTTCACAATCAGGAGAAACAGCAGATACATTAGCAGCGCTTAGACTAGCTAAGAAAGCTGGAGCTTATGTTATCGGTATCGTCAATGTAGTAGGTTCAACAATATCGAGAGATGCAGATGATGTCCTATATACATGGGCAGGACCAGAAATAGCCGTTGCATCAACAAAAGCATATTCAGCTCAGTTATGTGCAATGTATCTTTTATCAATTAAGATAGCTATGGAATTAGGTAAAATATCCAAAGATGAATTCGTGGAACTTAGAAAAGAGTTATACGCTCTACCTGAAAAGGTATCAAAGGTATTAGAGCAAGCAGATACAATAAAAAATCTAGCCAATAAGTACATTAATTCCAAAAATGTATTTTATATCGGTAGAGGACTCGATTATGCAGTATCCATGGAAGGTGCATTGAAATTAAAAGAAATCGCATATCTTCATGCAGAACCATACGCTGCTGGAGAATTGAAGCATGGACCTATTGCACTTATTGAAGATAAATCATTGTTAGTTGGACTAACAGCTCATGAAGAATTATATGAAAAAACAGTAAGCAATATAAAAGAAGTTAAGGCTAGAGGGGCTAATGTATTAGCTATAGCTCTAGAAGGCAATGAAGAGATAAGCAAGACAGCTGATGATGTTATCTATATTCCTAGAACACATTGGATGTTTACATCAATTCTTGAAAATATTCCACAACAGATATTTGCTTATTATATTTCAGTGGGGCTTGGACATGATGTTGATAAGCCTAGGAATTTGGCGAAGAGTGTTACGGTGGAGTAGTTGGAATATGATTTTAAAGTAAGAAAGATGTCTGAATAGAATAAACTCGTCTGAAAAAATAAAGGCGCTAAGATAATGAAGTTGTGATAAAAGTCATGTGATTTTTGGCTAAAAATGCCCAAAATTACGTGACTCTTTTGCATTGGGGCTAGAAAAAGCAAGAATCATTAAATATGCTTATTAGCAATTTGTTATAATCCTATAAGAAAGGAGGAAAGCTGCAATGTTTTGTAGAGTAATGAATGTTATAAATGCAATTGACTATATAGAGGAGCATTTATCTGAAAGGTTGGATTTAGATATGGTAGCAAGTGCTGTACACTATTCAAAATATTATTTGCACAGAACATTTACTACTTCCGTTGGTTTGACAATCCATGATTACATACAACGAAGAAAGTTGACGGAAGCCGCAAAATTGTTGGTATTTTCTAATAAGCCTATTATTGAAATTGCATTGGTAGCAGGATATGAAAGTCAACAAGCGTTTACTTCTATTTTTAAAGCGATGTATAAGAAATCTCCTAATCAATATCGAAGAGAACAGGAATTTTATCCTTTGCAGCTAAGATTTGTTTTGAAGAAAATAAGCATAAATTTAGAAACCATTCCCAAATTGCAAAAAGAAATAACCCTTGCAACTTTATTGGATATTTCATTATGGATGGACTTAGTGAGACTAGTCATAGACGGTTTCCCTAATTTGCAGGAGGAAGAATATGTAGTTCAACTGAAACAGTGCATTATTGAAAGAAGAGCTTTGATATTGAAATCTGATAATATTGCTATTGGAAATATGATATTCAATCAAGAAACAGGAAGTATTGATTTCTTTGGAATACATCCACAATATCGTAATTCAGAAATAGCACATGCATTTCTTGAAAAAGTTATTAATGATTATTTGATAAATACAGCTGTTTCAATAACTACTTTTCGTGAGGGAGATAAAGCAGATACAGGACAAAGAAAAATGCTAAAAGAGTTAGGTTTTGCAGAAGCAGAATTATTGATGGAATTTGGATATCCTACACAGAAGTTTGTGTTATCTTCTGAGAAGGGAAAAGACAATGAATAAGTCAGAAAACCCTTTATCACAAGATTTCACTTTGTTTTCTTTATTAAGATTTGCCTTTCCGTCTATAGTAATGATGATATTTATGGGATTATATACTATAATTGATACGATATTTGTATCAAGACTGATTAATACGAATGCACTATCAGCAGTAAATATCGTGTGTCCTGTAATAAATATCATTATTGGGTTAGCATCTATGATTGCTACTGGTGGAAATGCTATTGTTGCAAGAAAAATGGGAGCCAATAATAGAAAAAGGGCAAATCAAGACTTCACATTATTGATTATTTTCGGAGCTTTACTGGGTTTGGTTATAACAATACTGGGAGTCATATTTATAGATGAAATTATATGGGGATTGGGTTCAAGTGAAATACTATATCCATATTGTAGAAGCTATTTATTAGTCATATTGATTTTTACCCCTGCCAGTATTTTGCAAGTCCTTTTTCAAAATTTGATTATAACGGCAGGAAAGCCAACATTAGGATTGATATTATCTGTTGGAGCAGGTGTCATCAATATTATATTTGATTACATTTTCATGGTTACATTTAAAATGGGAATCGCCGGTTCTGCTCTGGGTACTGGTATCGGATACATAGTTCCAACTGTAGTTGGTATCATAATTTTTCTTAAAGGTAAAGGTATGTTGAAATTTGTAAAACCAATTTTAGACATAGGTGTACTAATTGAAAGTAGCTACAATGGTTTTTCAGAAATGGTTAGTCAAATTTCAACAGCGATTACAACATTTTTGTTCAACCTGATTATGATGAATTTATTAGGAGAGAATGGTGTTGCTGCGATTACTATTATTATCTATACGCAGTTTATGTTAACAGCCCTTTATATTGGGTTTTCTATGGGCGTTGCGCCAATAATTAGTTATAACTATGGAGCTAAAAATTATCAAAGGTTAAAAAAGATATTTAAGAATTGTATGATATGCATATCTATAATGTCTATTTTAGTTTGGTTAGTATCATTATTTGGTGGTTCTTCATTAATTAGTATTTTCAGTCCACAAGGTACTAAGGTGTTTGAAATAACAAATAAAGGATTTCCTATCTTTAAATATTCTTTTTTGTTATGTGGTTTTAATATTTTTTCTTCCGCTATGTTTACTGCATTGTCAAACGGAAAGATATCTGCTATTATTTCTTTTTTAAGAACCTTTGTGTTTATTGCAGTGGGACTTTTGGTATTACCAAAAATGTTAAATGTTCTGGGTGTCTGGATTGCCGTACCAATTGCTGAATTTCTTACACTAATCATTTCAGGTACATTTATCTTGAAATATAGAAGTAAGTATCAAAAATTTCTCGTGTAAGGTTTTCAAATTGCAATTATGATTTATTGATGAAAATGTCTAGATTGCAGGGCTTTATTTATTAAGCTCTAGAAATAGTAATTTATATGATAATGATTTTTTTGATCGCCAGATGATGGAGGGAGTCACAGGAATTATATATATAATTAACTGAATTAATATTGATAATATAAAAAATATTCACCATCATGAATTGTCTAATTCAAATGGTGAATATTTTATAAATAGATTGTTCTATTTTATTATTTCCTTGTTTTTATTTAATCAAGAACAATAAGAGCAATAAAATTAAGCGTAGTTTCTCCCACATTCTTTATAGAATGGGTTTCACCAGATTTAGTTATAACCACATCCCCAGATGTTACAGTTTCTTCTTTGCCGTTATCATAAACTAGACCCTTACCCTCAAGAATAAAATAAATTTCGCTTTCATCAACATGAGTGTGTTTACCAATTGATGAACCTGGTTCTAAAGAAAAGGAAGCAAATAATCGACCTTTATCATTTAACCCTTCTTGGTCAGTTATATTTAATATGGTTGTGTTACCTATACCATCTTTAAGTTGTTTTTTTACAACAGTAGAAAGATTTTCTCTTTTTGTAATCATAATAAGTTCCCTTCTTATTTTAAATTGGTGTAGTCTTGTTTGCGTGCAGTGGTTGTTTATCACGTTCTCTCCAAATCGCACCAAGACTGTTATAATCAATACAACCTGTATTGATGTAGTCAAATAGTATATTCTTTATTCTAAGACCCCATGAATCCCGTATACCATCCACGTATCCCCAATAAGATTGAAAAATCTCAAGTAGGCGACAGGCTGAAAAAAAGTCTATGAGGTCATTAGTTTCAGTATCAGGATATTCTGATTTTCCTTTAGTATATGATTTCCAGAAAGCTCTCTCTGCAAGCTTGAATTCCTCTATACCATAATAATTGAATACAAAAAATCTAAGTGCATATAATTCAAATTCCAATGGAGCAGCTTGACTGCTTTCTACATCAAAGTAACCACTACTTTTATTATTCTCAACAAAGAAATTATCACCATGCATATCTGTAATAACAAGTGTAGCAGGGGATTGTTTAATATCAAGTCGTGTTCGGAATGATTCAAATCTTGAGTCGAAAAATAACTTCAATTGAGTATATTCTTCATCATTAATTCCACCTTTGGTACGACACTTTTTTAGAAGCATATCATTAATAGGAAGATATCTGTCGGCGAAGTTCATTATACCAGAAGGTTCTATTTCTGAGTTATTCATTATATTACCAAAAGATGTGAATCTTGTTTTATGTAGCTTTCTGAAGTCGGAACCTAAATTTTTCATTATATCAAGAAAAATATCAAGTGAATGAGAGTGATTATTCATATAATCATTAAGATTACAGCCGGGTGAACGTTCTACAACGATACAATTTCCCTGTGCTGTTGGATAAATGCCAAAAACCTTTGGTGATGGTAATGAAGCGTTTCTTATAAGATCAAAGAGATAAGCTTCACGTTCTAACGATAGTTTACCTCCGAATAACGTATCTTTATTACCTTCAGAAAAGGTCAGTTCTGTCTCACGTATGCGTGGGAATTTTATAATTAGTTCTGAGTCGTCTAACATTTTGGCAGCAAATACAAAATGGTTGGAACCACCAGATAATTTTTTTAGATGGCGGATTAAAAAACCATTTGCAGTAAGTGCGTTACGTATAGTCTCTTCAGAAATAGATTGCATTACTATTCCTCCTCTAATTTTTGCAGATAACGATAAATGGTCGCTTCTGAATAATTAAGTTTGGTTGCGGTTTCAGTTACGGCACCTTTGATTAGAAAAGCACCTCTAGAATGCAGTTCACGAATCAAGCTTTGCTTTTCCAATTTTGTCATACGGCTTACAACTGTGCCATAACGTTCTTGCCCTTCAGAAATAACCAAATCGATAATGTCGGAAATAGATAAATTCAGTTTCGGTACTCGATCAATAGATTGTGATTTGGATGAATCCTCTTCAGTGATTGCTGGAGATGGATTACCGTTCGTAAATATGTCAAGGATTTCCCTTACATACAAGAATTTATCCACATTTGTTGTTATGCTGAGCATATATTCAATGTTGCCTTCTTCATCTTTGAAGAAAATGGTTGATGAACGTAGCTTAATCATATTATGGGATAGGGATTTGTAATTAGCTACAAAAGGTAGTTGCCTTATCTCATTATTCTCTAAAAAATATTGCTCATTGTCGCATATCGCTTCTCCAACAACAGCTTCATTTTCGATGACATTTTCTGCAAATATATATTTTTTTGTATCGTTTACTGTAATTTGCATAAACTTACCAAGGGTTTTGGACAACATATTGGCAAGAGTAAGTATTGTTTCAATATTATTATACATATAAAAACTCCAATTCATTTTATTACATTGAATTATAACATATATATAACCAGATGCATAGAATTCTACGTAGAAAAATTGTTAGTTAAAAATAACGAGTTACATTAAGTGAATAATGTAACTACGTTTTTTGAATACTGATTATAGTAAAAAAGATATACACTTTATTTCAATAGTTCGAAACCAGCAGTGAAATGTCTTAGGGCTAAAATTGGACCTTCATGAACGATTTTCATACCTTTATATGAATCTCTATTTTTATATATATCAGACAATGCGTTGACGATTACGTCCAAATGGTTATTGGTATACACCCTTCTTGAAACACAGATTCGCATGGTTTCTAGTTCAGGCCATATAGGATTACCTTCTTCATCTTTCGAGCCAAAAGCGCATGCACCAAGTTCAACTGCTCTGACACCTGATTCTTCATATAGAGCGACAACCAATCGTTGTGAAGGGAATTCGTGTTGAGGAATCTGAGGGAAGAACCTACGTCCATCAACATATACACCATGTCCACCAGTTGGTTCAATGATAGGTATACCGGCAGCTTTTAATTTATCTCCAAGGTATTTGACTTGTTTGATTCTATATTCTAGGTACTGTTCATCACAGGCTTCTTGAAGACCGACAGCAAGAGCTTCCATATCTCTTCCAGACATACCGCCGTATGTAATAAAGCCTTCATGTACGATAGCTAGTTGATTAGCTTGAACGAATACATCCTTATTTCTAGTAACAAATAAACCACCAATATTAACGAGCCCATCTTTTTTGGAACTCATAGTAGCGGTTTCGCAATAAGAGAACATCTCTCTGGTAATTTCTTTGATACTCTTATCTGCATATCCTTCTTCTCTTGTTTTGATGAAGTAAGCATTCTCAGCTAATCTTGCTGAGTCCATGACTAGTGGTATATTGTATTTCTTAGCGAATTCACTGACTTCTCTAATGTTTTGCATAGAAACAGGTTGTCCACCATTGTTATTGCAAGTAACTGTTATGATGATGACACATATTTGATCAGCACCTTTTTCATCTACCAATGATTGCATTTTATTAATGTCAAGATTACCTTTAAAAGGATGAGATGGACTGGCTGAATCAAGACCTTCATCAATAACAAGGTCAACTGGATAAGTACCCATTACTTCAGCATTACCTCTAAATGTATCGAAGTGCATATTACCAATAGCATATTTTTTAGGTTTGCAATAGATTTGAGCCATAATATAATCAGCAGCTCGGCCTTGATGTGTAGGTTGTACCATTGGCATACCAAAAATATCTCGTACAGATTTTTCTAATTCGTAGAAACTTCTACAACCAGCATATGATTCGTCTCCTAACATCATAGCAGACCATTGATGTGTGCTCATAGCGGATGTACCACTATCAGTTATACAATCAACATATACATCATCGGCTTTGAGTCTGAAAGCATTATATTGAGCTTCTTTTAACCATTGTTGTCGTTCGGCTTTTGTACTTTTTTTAATAGGTTCCACCATCTTAATTCTAAATGGTTCAGCAGTCATGTATTTCATTTGATATATCCTCCTAACATATTGTTATGTATCATTTATATATATCATAATAACATATGAGAAAAAATTGTCAACATGCAAAAAAAATATAATAAGTATAAAATATTATACTTTTATACTTATCTACTGATTATATGTGTATCTGTATTAGAAGGTGGTGATAGTGTAATAAAAGTTATAACTATGAGGTATTAAGGAAAATATTGCTAAAAAATAAAAAAATATCAAAATGCAAAAAAAATGTAATTATAATAAAATATTATTATTTTTTATTGACTTTCATATATGTATTTGATATATTTAATTTATAACAACATAGTAAAGGAAAAAAGGTATAGTTAAAAAAATAAGAATTTTATTGTAAGGAGATGACAAAATTTAGATATGGAGGGTATTGTATGGTTAAGTATACATTAAAAAGATTTGTGTCTATGATTATTACATTATTTCTGATTACAACCTTAACTTTTTTTCTTATGAACGCTGTGCCTGGCGATCCGTTTTCACTGGACCGTGACACACCTCAGGTAATACGTGAATCACTGAATCATCAATATGGTTTGGACAAGCCTGTTTTGGAACGCTACATAATATATATGGGGAATCTCATAAGAGGAGATTTTGGTATGAGTATGAAGTTAAAAGGGCAATCCGTTGTTGATAAGGTAGCGAAAGCCATGCCCGTATCAGCAAAAGTGGGATTAGGTGGTGTTCTGTTAGGTGTAATCATAGGTGTGATATTCGGAATTATAGCTGCCATGAACAATGGCAAAACATTTGATTATCTAGTAATCATAATAGCCATTATAGGTGTAAGTGTACCAAATTTTGTTTTTGCAACTCTATTTCAGCGGCTGTTCGGTGTGAACTTGAAAATATTGCCTATTTTTGGATACAAAGGGTTTTCTTTTTTAATACTACCAATATTTGCTGCTGCAATGCAGAATATTGCTTTTTACGCACGTATGTTGCGTTCTAGCATGCTTGATGTCATGAATCAGGACTATATTATGACAGCCGAAAGTAAAGGTCTCTCTCGTAAGAGCATCATAATTCACCATACCCTTAGAAATAGCTTGTTACCATTGGTAACATCTTTTGGACCTATGCTTGCAGGGGTTTTAACAGGTAATTTCGTTTTAGAAAAGATATTTGGTATACCGGGTATAGGTAATGCAATGATTATGGCGATACAGGGATCTGACTACATGATGATTATGGGTCTAACAATTATGTTCAGTTTCATTACAGTTGTAATGTATTTCGTTGTAGATATTTTATATGGTATCGTAGATCCGCGTATTCGAATAAGTTAAGGAGGGCATTATGATTAAGACTAATAATTCGCTTACACATGATAGTGATGTAGTCACTGACGAAGACGTGGCTATAACACAGGAACTTTTTGTTCCTATTAGAGAGGGTGTACTAAAAGCAGATGAATTATCAAGACCATCACTCAGTTATTGGAAGGATGCTGCACGAAGATTTCGTAAGAATCCTATTGCGATGGTTGCGACAATTTTACTTATTATAATTATCCTGTTCGCAATTTTTGCACCAATTATTAGTCCCTATACATATGATGAAAATAATTGGGCAATTTCAAATAATGGACCATCTCTTAAGCATATTTTTGGTACAGACAATCTTGGACGAGATCTTTGGGTTCGTTGCTGGGAGGGAGCACGTGTCAGTTTGACGATTGGTGTGTTAGTTGCAATTGTTAATGCTACTATTGGTATTCTTTATGGTGGACTAGCAGGTTTGATAGGTAAAGCAGCAGATAACATAATGATGAGAATATGTGAAGTTATTGGGGCAGTTCCACAGATGTTGTGGGTCACTATTTTGGTCATTATATTGAAACCTGGATTCATGCCGATTGTTATAGCCTTATCAGCCACAGGATGGATTGGAATGGCTCGTCTGTTCCGTGGACAGGTATTTCAAATCAAAGAATCAGAATACGTAATGGCTAGTAAAGCTTTAGGAACTGGTAGCGTTTGGATTATATTCAAGCACCTTGTGCCAAATGCCATGAGTCCAATAATAACTAGTATGGCTTTCGCAATCCCTGGTGCTATTTTTGCAGAAGCGTTCTTGAGTTATATCGGTTTAGGATTACCACTTCCACTTGCAAGTTGGGGTAATTTAGCAAGTAATGGTGCGGATGTATTCCTAACTTATCCATATCAACTATTGTTCCCTGCGCTTTTGATTTGTATCACCATGCTTTGTTTTACTGTAATAGGAGATGCATTAAGAGATGCACTTGATCCACGTATGAGGTCTTAATTAGGAGGAGCAATGTTATGGATGAAATGATTTTAAAAATTGAAGATTTATGTTTCTATTTTCACACATATGCGGGTGAAGTACAAGCGGTACGTGGTGTAGATCTAAGTTTAAATAAAGGAGAATCACTTGGTATTGTTGGTGAGTCTGGTTGTGGTAAAAGTGTGACAGCAAAATCTATTTTACGGTTGAATCCTAATTCAAATGGTTATTGTAAGAGTGGTTCTATACAATTTGATGGAAAGGATATACTCACTCTAAAAAAGAATGAGTTATTACGGATAAGGGCCAATGATATTCGTATGATATTTCAGGATCCTATGACAAGTCTCAATCCCACAATGAAAGTGGGAAAACAAATAACAGAAGGAATTCTGAACGCACACCCTAAAATGAAAACTAATGAAGCGAAAAAAATAGCAATTGAAGCATTAAAAAATACAGGTATCCCAAATCCTGATAAGAGATACGAACAATATCCACATCAGTTTTCTGGAGGCATGAGACAACGTGCTATGATTGCTCTCGCACTTGCGGTTAATCCGAAATTGTTAATATGTGATGAACCAACGACTGCTTTGGATGTGACACTGCAGGCTCAGATATTGGATCTTATAAAGAATCTACAGAAAGCATATGATACAGCTATAATATTTATTACTCATGATCTTGGTGTTGTTGCTAATATCGCTAAGAATATTGCTGTTATGTATGCGGGGAAGATTGTGGAATACGGTTCATCAAGGGATATATTCTACAATTGTAAGCACCCATATACATGGGGGATATTGCAATCGGTTCCTAAACCTGATGCAGATATGTCTATACCTCTTGTTCCGATTCCAGGTACGCCACCAGATTTATTCAACCCGCCGAAAGGCTGTGCATTTGCTGCTAGATGTTCCCATGCTTTAGAGGTTTGCAGGAAAGCTGAGCCACCTACATATAACGTGAATGATAAACACATGGTATCTTGTTGGCTATACCATGAAATGGCACCTAAGACAATTAATCCGATTACGAAACAGGAGGTTTTTCTATGAGAGAAGTTTTGATGAAAGTCAGCCACCTGAGCAAAGAGTTCAATATCGGCAGAAATAAATATCTAAAAGCAGTAGATGATATAAGTTTTGAATTGAATCGTGGTGAAACTCTAGGTGTAGTTGGAGAATCTGGATGTGGCAAAACCACATTGGGAAGAACTTTAATGAACATCTATGAGTCGACAGCAGGTGAAATCAAGCTTGCTGGAGAAATTCTCGACACCAAGAATCGTAAACATAGAAAGAATTTTTCTAACTGTATGCAGATGATTTTTCAAGACCCTTTTGCATCTCTTAATCCACGAATGACAGTGGGTGAGATAGTGTCAGAAGGTTGGGCATACCGTAAATTGTATAACAAAAAAGAACGTCACGAAAAAGCAGTAGAACTTTTAAGAATCGTAGGATTAAATGAAGAACATTCAAATCGATTTCCACATGAATTTTCAGGTGGACAGCGTCAACGTATAGGTATTGCTCGTGCTTTATCCATGAATCCTGATATCATTATTTGTGATGAGCCTATCAGTGCTTTGGACGTATCTATTCAGGCACAAGTTATGAACTTATTGATTGAGTTACAAAAAGAAAATAATTTAACCTATATATTCATTGCTCATGATTTATCCATGGTGAGATATATTTCCACCAATATTATGGTTATGTATCTTGGTTCACAAATGGAACTAGGACCTAGTGCAGATATCTATCATCATTCTGTACATCCTTATACTCAAGCGTTATTTTCTGCTATTCCTGTTCCTGATCCTGATATGAATGAAGAACATCAACGTATCATGCTAAAAGGAGAGATTCCATCTCCCATTAATGTGCCAAAGGGCTGTAAGTTCTGTACTCGTTGTGCATATGCCAAGGAGAAGTGCAAAACGATTCGCCCTGAAACAAAGGAAGTTGCACCAGGTCATTTTTGTGCGTGTCACTTTCCTATACTTGAAAATCTTGAATAAAGTATATGATGTATGTTGTAAAATGCTCTAAACCAAAATTATTAAGGAGGAGAATCAATGAAAAAAATTAATGTAAAGGTTAGTGTACTGCTGGTAATGATCTTGTTATTAATAATGGTGTTCAGTTCATGTACAAAGAAAGATGGAGAACCGACTACAAATGATTCAACAAATGATAATAAGGGAAAAGCAGTAGAGAAAGTGTTCAATACAATCCTAGGTGGTAACCCAACAAGTCTTGACCCAATTATTTTCCGTGATGCTAATGCCAATTCAATTATCAATGCGACACATGAACCTCTTGTTCGTTTTGATGAAAGTGGTATGGGTTATGAGCCTGGTTTGGCTGAAAAAGTTGAACATAATGAGGATGCAACTGTATGGACATTCACATTACGTGAAGGTGCTATGTGGTCAGATGGTACACCTGTTACAACAGAAGATATAGTTTATTCATTTCAACGTCCACTTAATCCTGAAATGAATTCACCAAATGTAAATGATTTTTTTATATTTAAAAATGCTGAAGCCATTTATTCAAGTAGAACTGAATCTGAAGATGCAGATCCTATTGAAGATTTACCATATGAGGATATGGGTGTTAGAGCAGAGGGCAATAAAATTATATTTACTCTTGAAAAACCAACAGATTACTTTATTGATTATGTTAGAACAGCTTCATTCGCACCTGTCCAAAAGAAAGCAGCTGAAGAATATGGAGCGCTTTATGGTACTGACTTAGATAAAATCGTTTGTTCAGGTCCATTTACTCTTACTAGTTGGGATCAAGAAGTCTCTATGACCCTAGAGAAAAATCCTAATTATTGGGATGCAGATAATGTGAAACTTTCTAGAGTAGAAATCACTTTGGCTAAAGATGCAAACACTATTCAAAGTTTGTATGATACAGAGGCTATTGACTTCATGACAATCAGTCAAGAAGTTGCAGATGCTGGTAAATATGACAATGTATCCGAGGTACGTAAACTATCAACTCAGATCATTCAATTCAACAGTCATAAAGAAATAGAAGGTGTCGCTTTTAACTATTTCCAGAATGAAAAGATTCGTGAAGCACTAGGACTCACATTTGACCGTCAAGCATTTGTTAATGATGTTGTCAAGCAACCTAAAGGAGCAGCATATGGCTTAGTACCTTATGGAATGCGTGGTGAGAATGGTGGAGATTTCAGAGAGCAACAAGGAGATTTAGTATATGACATGCATAACTTCCCTGGTGGATCAATTGACGGAAAAACTTATGCTTCAGGTAAAGAAGGTGCTATTGATCGTGCAAAAGATCTATTTGCAGAAGGGTTAGCTGAATGTGGTAAGACAAAGGAACAATTTGAACAAGAAGCTGAATTTGTTTTACCGAATGCACCAGGTGTTATAACCAATGTTCAAGCAATGCAAGCCATGTGGAAACAATACCTTGGGGTCAATGTTCTTATGAAACCTCTAGAGATGGCTAATCTAATGCCATATATTATTGGTGGTACGTATCAATGTTTGATTGGTGGTGGACCAACAGGTTCAACTTACGATGCAGGAGAATTCCTTGGATTCATCTATAATGAGAAACAATGGGAAAGTGAAGAATACAATGCACTTTGGGAAAAAACATTGGTAGCTACAGGGGATGAAAGAATCAAACTAATCAAAGAATGTGAAAAAATGGCTTGTGATGCTTATTTGTACATTCCTATGACGTTCAAATATGTCAATTATGTTCAAAGAGAAAATGTGACGGGTCTACGTATGTTCAGTGTCGGTCTAGAGTATGATTATAAATATGTAGACATCATTCAATAGCTCCAATTAATGGCATCCAACTTATAAGAAGAGAAATATGAAGGAGATATGTAAAGTGGTAGATAATGAATTGAGATATTATTATGATTTGTTTCTTGAATCATGCAATGAGAAATTGAATACAGCTCAAAGGATAAGACAAAATATTGGCAAACACAGAACTTTGGAGCAGAATAAACTACTTTTTGGAGGAATGGGGTTAGATTATGCTCATAATTTTGCTAACCCTAGGTATCTTCATGAACTTGGATTTGCAGATGCAGATATTCTTAGTGTTATCTACTATGCTTTTGACCGATCGTTACGAAATGTTATGCTTAATCGTCCTATATTCGTATGGAATAAAAGTGATCTTCTCATAGCTCTTCGTAAATACTTTATGGATTTAGATAGAGAAAAACTTCAAGGGGAGTTTGATAAGCAGTTCTGTAAGACACGAATACATATAGAAGATACTCTAATGTTGGAAAGGTCAACAACAATCAATTGTTTTAATCGTGTACTTGAGAGTGCGAATCCTTCTAATCTTGATTGGATGTCAGGATACGGAGTATATATTACTAAACTAGAGCAAGAAATGTGCCAATATTGGTATGCATTACCACAGGTTACGATTGATAAGATGGCTAATCATATTGTTGATGCATTTTTCCATGGCTTTCTAAGCCAATCTCGTACAATAGGTAATCGTACAAACATACGAATAATGTATGCTATCGGGCAGGAAGCATTGGCACAGGGCATTGTTGAGATACTAAGAAGACGTGGTATGGAACCAATTATTCTTATGCCGTCATCAATTGCTTATCAAGGACAGTGTATTATGGACCATAGTTATGATTATGCTATATATTCGAGTTTGGAATGTTATGAGGCTCAGAAACATGCTTATAGTATTGCAATAGAACGTTACCACGAATATATCAAAAACACTTGTGGTTTCATTCGTGTAGGTACTTTCGGTAATGAGGTTGAGCCAGATACGCTAAGCAAATATGCATATCATCCATCTACTGATACATTGAAGATATATAATTCTATGATTGCAGAGAATAGAGGTATTGAATCAAATTTACTAAAACCTGATACTTTGTCCTTTTGCAGTGTAGTATTTCCAGATAAACGTGTAGGTTATGATTTTCAAGAAATCTTTGATGGATTTTCCAAACTTAATACTGAGGAATCAGAACCATATGAACTGATACAAGAAAAACTTATTGGTATCTTAGATAAGTGTGATAGAGTGCATCTTGTTGGTATGAATGGTAATGTAACGGATTTAAATGTATCTATGTCGCAGTTGAAAAATAAAGGGACTCAGACAAAGTTTTTAAACTGTGGTGGAGATATTAATGTACCTCATGGTGAAATGTTTACTACACCAATACTAGCTGAGACGAATGGTGTACTTAATGTAAAAGAAATATTTCTAAAGAATAAATATTATAAAAATCTTAGACTAACTTTTAGAGATGGACTTGTGACAGATTATGATTGCGATAATTTTTCAGATGAAGAAGAGAATAGACAATATATATTCGAGAATCTGTTGAATAGTACAGAGAATGTTCCCATAGGTGAACTTTCAATAGGTACTAATACATTAGCCTACCGTATGGCTTTAGATTTTAATCTGTTCTCTCGATTACCAATCCTACTGGCAGAAAAAATGGGTCCTCACATTGCCGTTGGTGACCCATGTTTTGCCCGTGGAGAGGACAGCCCTGTATATAATATATACAGTGGTAAAGAAATGATAGCACGTGAAAATGAAATTACGATGAAACGTAAGGAGAACCCAGATTGTTATATGAATTTTCATACGGACATCACTATTCCATTTAATGAGATGGGGTTGTTTGTAGGTACTGATACAAAACTAAATGAGGAACATGTAATAATAAGGGATGGAAGATTTGTTCCTAGTGTTGCCAATAAGCTTAATAAGAATTTGGAGTGATACATATGAAATTATATATATTTAAGGAACTGTTTAATGGTGAAGAGCGTTTGTTCAATCAATCAATTATAACAGATGGAGAGAAGATAATCTGGACTGGTGATAGTGATAGTGACGAAATATCAACATTCACAATAAGTGAGACAATTGATATGTCTGATAATTTTGTTATGCCTGGATTAATTGATTGTCATGTACATCTTGCATCAATTGATAGAGCACCAACTAATGCAATTGGGTGGGCGCAGACAACTATTAATGCTCTTGATAAACTAAAAAAACTTATGACTGCTGGTGTAGTTGCATGTAGAGATCTAGGATCTTGTGAAGGTGTGACTATTGGTATCAGTAATGCACAAAAATGTGGTGAACTAGAAGGTTTACCGAAATTAATAAGTTCTGGAAAGGCACTGACAGCGACAGGAGGTCATGGCTATGAAATAGGTGTGGAATGTGATGGTGTAGATGAATTCACTAAAGGTGCACGTCTAGTTATAAAAGAAGGTGCTGATATCGTAAAGGTCATGATGTCAGGTGGAGTCAACTCTTTAGGAGAGGAACAAGGGCCTCCTGAGGTCAATCAAGAAGAAATTGATGCAGCTGTAAGAGAAGCACACGCACGTGGACGAAAAGTTGCAGTGCATGCACATGGCAACACAGCGATTAAACGTAGTGTTCTTGCTGGAGTGGATTCTATTGAACATGGTGTCTTCAATAGTGAGGATATCATGAAGTTGATGATTGAACGAGGTACATTTCTCGTACCCACATTATGTGCACCATATTATGCTACAGTGGAAGGTATTCGTAGGGAGCCAGATAATCCAGACCACAAAAAATCAAAAGCAATTCTAGAAATACATAACAAAGCGACATTGAAGGCATTTTCAATGGGGATTCCTCTTGCAATGGGAACTGATGCAGGATGTCCATTTAACCCTCATGAGAGAGCTTTTTACGAATTGGTACTTCTTCACAACATAGGAATTGATACAGCAGATGTACTGAAGATCGGAACAAAGAACGGCGCTATATTACTTGATCAAGATCAGTTGGGCATGATTGCTGTAGGGAAAGAAGCCTCATTCATAGCTTTATCTAAATCACCATTTGAGGATTTTAATGCTATTGAGGGACCAAAAGACGTTTGGATAAAAGGTACTAAAATTCAATAATCAATTATAGATAGGGAGGTACTAATGGAACAGTTTACATTTTATAATCCAACAAAGATTCATTTCGGAGCAGGGCAATTGAATAATATTGGAGATATTGTAAAAAAATACGGTACAAAATGTTTACTAGTTACGACTACAAAGAAAGAGAAAGTACTAAATCCTCTTTATGACAGAGTTAAGGAACTTCTATCTAGAAAAGAAATAGAGACAATACATTATGATGAAGTCGTACCAAATCCTACTGTTCAGAGTATAGAAAAGGCGATTGGCATTGTAAATTCAAAAAATGTACAAGTAGTGGTGGCAGTAGGCGGTGGAAGTTCTATTGATACAGCAAAAGCCATTTCATTATTCTATCAACCTGACAAGATTGATTGGAACAAGGCATATGACAGTTTTACTAGTCCTTTTGCAGATTATGAGGCAGTTTCTACACCAGTACTTCCTTTAATTACCATTCCAACAACAGCTGGGACTGGTAGTGAGTTGACCCAAGCGATGATTATCAGTGATGAGACTACAGACGAAAAGGTTTGTATTTTCCATAATCAGGTATTCCCTAAGGAAGCAATTATAGATGTAGAACTAACTGTTACAATGCCTAGGAATCTTACAGCTATGACAGGTTTTGATGCATTCTCTCATGCCTTTGAAAGTTATATGCGTGAAGAAGCAAGTGTCTATACTAAGACTATCGGTAGACAAGCATTGCAGAATATAATATATGCGTTACCACGTCTCATGGAAGATTCTAGAAATATCAAGCTTCGTGAGATGATGAGTGAGGCCGAAATGTTCGCTGGGATTTCACTTTCAAATGCTGCTGCAACTATTCCTCACCCTTTAAGTGAAATTATAGGTGGTATTGCTTCATATATTCCACATGGTCAGGCCCTTGCCTCTCTATATCCGGGTTTTGTTCGTTTCCAAATAACGAAGACACCTGAAAAATGTGCTGAAGTTGCACGTTTGTTCAATACCGATTTGGAGAATGTAGATGATAATATAGCCGCATCCAAGTTACCAGTGTTAGTAGAAGATTTTTTAGAGATTCTAGAACTTAATAAATCACTGACAGAACTTGGAACCACTGAAGAAGAAAAAGAAAAGATGAGTAATCACTTCTTATTAGGGGTACTGCCTTTTGGTAGTAAGGAAGAATTGACGAATATCTTAAAGGAGGCATTTTGATATGATAAAGTTTAAGGAATTTCCATATGAAAGAGTGGACTTTCAAGAATTATCTGAAAGGTTCATAAACCATACAAAAAAACTTGAGTTGGCAACAACAGTAGGTGAAGCATATTTACAGATAATCGAAACTGATTATCTAGAAAAAGTATTTGTAAGTTATGCAACACTTTCAGAAGCAGGTAATACAAATAATTCCTATGATAAGTTTTATCTTGAGGAGGAAGCTTTCTTTAACAAGATAAAACCAGAGTTTTCTCTCCTAATGCAAAAGAGGGATGATGCAATACTTCAAAGTCCATTTCGTGAGGAGTTAAGAAAATTAATTGGAAATGAATTCTTCAATAGTGCAGTCATGAAAAAACGTACTGTATCAGAAGAAGTCTTAACGTTAATGGAAGCTGAAAATGAACTCTCGCAAGAATATTCCACCATAAGGTCACGTTTATCGATTGAAGTCGATGGTAAAACACTTACCATGCCTGAGATCAACAAACTCGGTCAAAGTGCAGATCGTGAAACTCGAAAAAAATATGCTGTTCTAGGCGAACGTGCTATGATGAAACAAGCTCCTGAGTTTGATAGAATTTATGATGAAATGATGAAAATTCGTACTGAGATTGCACATAAAACAGGTTTTGAAAGTTATACAGATTATTGTTTGCATAAATTCGGAAGGACAAGTTATGGACGTGATGAACTTCTTGTTTTTGCAGATAATGTGAAGAAATATATTGTTCCAGTAGTTTCAAAGATGGTTGAAGAGCAAGCAAAACGTCTTGGTCACGAGGTTAAGAATTATGATGAATCAACTTTGTTTCCAAACAGACAGGCGACTGTAACAAAAGATCTATTGCCTTCATTCAAGAAGATTTTTACCAAGTTGTCTCCAGAAACAAAGGTATTCTTTGATGAATTATATGAAAGAGAATTCTTTGATCTGGATTTACGTAAGGGCAAGACAAATGGTGCGTATTCTAATTATATGCCACTATGTAACATGCCTTACGTATTTGAAACCTACAATGCTACAGAAGGGGCAGTTGAAACATTCGCTCATGAGTGTGGACATGGTTTGAATTCATTTATGCATCGTGGTGAGCCTGCATCAGGAGTGTGTGTTCAATCTGCTGATATATGCGAAACACATTCAATGAGCATGGAGTTTTTCGTATGGCAAAACATTGATGAGATCATTACAGAAGATGTTGATAAGTATAAATATCGTCAACTCAAGGATAGTCTTGCATTTATTCCTTATGGGACAGCTATAGATGTTTTTCAGACAAAAGTATATGATAATCCTGAAATGACACCAGAAGAACGCCGTTCTCTATGGAAGGAATTAGAGAAAGAGTTCATTCCTTGGCGTAAATATGAGGAAGGTTTATTTTATTCTGAAGGACGTGCATGGCAACATCAGATTCATGTAATGAAGTGGCCATTCTACTATATTGATTATGTATTAGCACAAGTTTGTGCACTTCAATTCTGGGTACTTGATGAAGAAGACCATGAAAAATCATGGGAGGCATATATTCGACTTATTAAAGATAGTGGTAAGTATTCCTTTACAGAAATAATAAAACGCGCGGGACTCTCTACGCCTTTTGAGGAAGGAATATTAAAGAGAATAAGTGATAAGGTCCTTGATTTTAGTTCAGGATTAAGGGTATAGGTGAGCATATGAATATTCTTTTGACAAATGGATTAGTTTACACAATGGTAAATGATGAAGTGCCTAATGTATGTGATGTATTGATTAATGGTAAGAAGATTTCTAAGATCGGTAAGAATCTTACGGAAGAAGGGGCAAGAGTCATTGACTGTACAGGAAAAGTAGTATTACCAGGTCTCATTGACGCTCATTGTCATATAGGTGTATTTGGTTCTGCTATGGGTGAAAGAGGTGTAGATGGTAATGAAACTACATCCGCAAATACCCCTGAGCTGAGGGGTATTGATGGAATTAATCCTTTTGATGTAGAATTCAAACATTCATATATCAATGGGGTAACCTGTGTTTCCACAGGTCCAGGAAGTGCAAATCCAATCTGCGGTCAGTTCGTTACTATGAAAACCTATGGTAAAACATTTGATGAAATGATTGTCAGGGAACCTTCTGCAATGAAAATGGCCTTTGGTGAAAATCCAAAGAGTGCCCACAATGGTGCAGCACCTGTTACACGTATGGGTACAGCTGCAATCATTAGAGAAGCATTATTTAAAGCAAAGCGTTATGCACTCGAAAAACAGAAAGCAGAGAAAGAAAAGAAACCATTACCTGCTTTTGATATGAAACTAGAAGCACTTGTGCCTGTAGTAGAGGGACTACTGCCTGTAAAGGCGCATGCACATCGTGCTGATGACATATTAACGGCACTGCGTATTGCAAAAGAATTCGATTTGGATATGTCCATAGAACATTGTAGTGAAGGACATCTTATTCCAGATCAACTTGCATATGCGAATGGTGTGATAATAGGACCGCTCATAGGATTTCCACATAAACTTGAGGTAGCTAATCAATCACCAAAGGCAGGGAGAATACTCTATGAGAATGGAGTGAAATTCGCCATAATGTCTGATCTTCCTGCGACGCATACCAGAGATATACTAATTGCAGCAGGGGCATGTATACGTGAAGGATTGCCTATGTTAGAGGCAATTAAGGCAATAACAATTAATGCAGCACAAATATTAAAGGTTGATGATCGTGTAGGTAGTATTGCTGCTGGTAAAGATGCAGATATTACAGTTTTTACAGAAAATCCTGTAGAGTCAGTTAATGCAACATGTGTATTGACGTTGATTGAGGGTGAGATTATCCATAATAGGGTGGAGTAATAGGAACTAATCAAATTATAAAATATAAAGGAGACTGATAATATGAAACATATAAAAATAGCAGCAGGCTTAGCGCATGTCAGTTATGCACGTATTCTTGATAGAGCACTTGAGGCAGACAGAGCAGGAGTTGATTATATTCACTCTGATGCAGCAGATATGCATGACCTTAAGAATCAACAGCTTATGGGTGGTCACCAAATCATTGAAGGTTTAAGGGAAGAAATAACTAAACCTATAGAATGTCATATCTACACTCGGGAATGTGATCGCCTTTTTATTGAAAAAATAGCAAATGCAGGTTGTTCAATGCTGATTCTTCCAGCAGAACATTTTATAGGTGCACCTCTTGCCTATATCATCAATTACTGTAGAGAATTTGGAATGAAGATAGGTTTGACATTAGGATGTTATACACCGCTATGTTTTGTTGATGAATCAATAAATGATATTGACCGTCTTCATATTGTTACCCATGGTGTGGATGATACAGATGGTAAAGACAATTGGGGCTGGAGAAAAAGCTCAATAGATCTTGTACAACGTGCTAGAACACTTATCGACAAGAAGAACCCACGATGTGAATTGGCAATTGATGGAGGATTGAGGTTTGATAATATGGATCCACTGATTGCCTGTAACCCTGATGTTGTTATTTTATCATCAGCTATATTCCGTGATGCTGATGGAATTAATGCGGGTGTTGCAAAGTGTCGTAAAGCACTTGATGAATCTGCAGCTAAGTATAATCTGTAAAGTCCTATGTGGGTACATAAATCATTTGGCAGCTAAGCTTTTTCTGCATATAAGAATGATAATCCATATATTAGGTACGTGATTTTTATATGCAGGAATGGTTGTTAAGAATGAATATTTGACTTGAAGTCAACAATTTTGTAAAATGAATATGTGAGATAAAAAAAGCAAAAAGAAAAGACCTAAGTCATGATTATATGTTCTTTATATATTCTAAGGAAACTATTAAAACATGACGGAAGGTGTTTTCTTATCTACATAATAATATCATAATTCATTTAATTATATTTCACACAAATCTAGACTGTAGATATTCTTTCTATAATTCTGATTCATCGACCCATAGGTTATAAAATTAATTACATAATATCAAATCATCCATCATAATATTTTGAAGGAGGCCAACAATGTCTAATTGTCTTATAGCTCAATCTGGTGGACCGACAACAGTTATTAATGCTTCATTAAGTGGTGCTATTGCAACGGCTCTGGAATCTACTGATATTGAAATAATATATGGTGCTATCAATGGTATTCAAGGTGTACTCAATGAGAATCTAATAAATTTGACATCAATATTCTTAAATAATAAAGATTATTTAGAAACATTAAAAACGACTCCTTCCATGTTTTTAGGTTCTTGTCGATATAGACTATCACACTATCAAGAAAATGAAGATGAATACATACGGATATTTGATTTATTACAAAAACTAGATATAAGATATTTTTTCTATATTGGTGGTAATGATTCAATGGATACTGTATTAAAGCTATATGAATATGCACAACTGAAAAATATAGACATAAATATTATTGGAATCCCTAAGACTATTGATAATGATTTATATGGTACCGATCATACCCCTGGGTTTGGTTCTGCAGCGAAGTATGTAGCTACCACCATGTTAGAAATTGCACATGATGCGTATATATATGACGTTGAAAGTGTAACAATAGTTGAAATCATGGGTAGAAATGCTGGTTGGTTAACTGCTGCATCGGCACTATCAAGAAATGAGTATAACCCTTCTCCTGACTTAATCTACTTACCAGAAGTAACTTTCTCTATTTCAACTTTTTTGGATGATGTAAGAACTGTACTAAAAAATAAAAAAAATGTTATTATTGCGGTATCAGAAGGTATTAGAAGTGCAAATGAAAATTATATTGCTGCATCTGAAGCTCTAGCAACAGATACTTTTGGTCATGCTAGATTGAAAGGTACAGCAAAAACCTTAGGGCATATTATAGAAAGAACACTAAAATGTAAGGTAAGGTCCATTGAACTGAATGTACTCCAACGAAGCGCAATGCATATTGCATCATTAACAGATATAAATGAAGCTTTTTCTATTGGGGAACAGGCTGTAAAATATGCACTTGATGGTATATCTGGGGAGATGATGACGATCATAAGATACCAAAATGATCCATATGAACACAAAATATTTCATAGTGATATTAAAGAAATCGCAAATAGAGAGAAACAAATACCTAGAGAATGGATTAATGATAAAGGTAATGATATTACCCAAGAGTTAGTAGATTATATTCGTCCTTTAATCATTGGAGAACCTAGTATAGGTTACAAGAACGGTGTACCGATATATATAGATATACGACATTTGATTAATGGTTTTGGAAATTAAAGCTCTCATAAAAGTGATAATAGAAAGATATATTATCAATTAAGAAATAAAAAGTCATGTATACAAATGAAATTTGTGACATGGCTTTTTTACCTTATATGAAAGTGATATTTTTTAAACATATTAAATTATATATGGATCAACTGGTAAGCTTTGAGAGATAAATAAAAGAAGGCATATTAATAAGGTATAATACAAATATTAAAATATGACGAAATATTATAATGTGAAGACAATTATTGTGAGGTGATAATAATGTCAAAAATCAAATTGCAGGACTTGATAACAGTATTGAATAGTGATGTAGTAAAATATAATTCATGTATTGAAATGAACTTCTGTATTGATGATGATACAGAATATAAAGATTGTTGGCTTGGGAAAATGCCAGATAAAAACGGCAAAGAATTATACTGGTATGGATTAGTCCCAGATGGTTTACAAGCATATGATTATACTGAACTAGAGGATATGCTAAATGCTAAAGTATTTAGAGAAAAAAGTTTATGTGATGTTATTGAAAGAATAACTTGGTATTCATTAGATGGATGCAGTATAGAAAAAAGGTTGCCAGATTACATTAATGATTATGAAAATAGCCTCAAAAGGTCTGCACCTATACCCAAAAAACGTAAAAAAAATATCTTTGATGTCTTAAAAAATAAAAATGATAAGTAAAAAAATAATAAGGAGGGTATAACATGGCTGTATGGAACCCATGGAGAGGATGCCACAAGAAAAGTGAAGGGTGTAAGAATTGCTATATTCATAGAGCTAATGCAAGAAAAGGTATTAACACAGACATAATATATAAGACAGAAGAATTCTATAAACCTATCAAAAAAGATAAAAAGGGTAATTACAAAATAAAGAGTGGACAAACTGTATATATTTGTTTCAACAGTGATTTCTTGATTGAGGAAGCAGATCAATGGCGTAAGGAAGCATGGGAAATGATAAAAGAACGTAATGACTTGAATTTCTTGTTCTTAACAAAACGAATAGAACGATTTATGATAGGTCTTCCAGATGATTTTGAAGAGGGATATGATAATATAACAATAGGTACAACTATAGAGAATCAACTAAGAGCAGATGAAAGGATTTCTATTCTTAAGGAATTACCTATTAAACATAAATTGATAACCATTCAACCTATGCTGGAAAAAATAAATTTATTAGATTATCTAGATAATTCAATTGAGTATGTAGTAGTAGGTGGAGAATCGGGAAGGAATGTAAGACCATTACATTATGATTGGGTTCTAGATATAAGAGAACAATGTATCAAGAAGGATGTTAATTTTGAATTTCGACAAGTTGGTTCCATATTCATTAAAGACCAAAAGACATATAGGATTCAGAAAAAATATTTATGTTCACAGGCTAGAAAGGCAAATATTAATTACAGGGTTGAAAATATGTAGAAAAATCATTTTGGTAGATGCTTCTAATTAGAAGTAAAAAAATAAAATTCTCAGGAGGATGACAATATGTTAGAAACAGAAAGAATTATGTTAAGAACTTTTAATATCGAGGACAGTAATTTCCTTTATGAGTTAAATAATGATAAGAGAGTAAATAAATATTTATCATATGATTCTATGAGTATGGAAAAATGCATTGATTACATTAATGCTTGGATCAACAATTTTGGTAATAAATTACTGAATGTGTATAACGTAGTTCTAAAAAAAACAAATGAATCTATAGGATTGATTTTCCTTGTTAGAAGAGAAGAACAACAGAAGATTGAATTAGGTTATAGATTTCTACCAGATTATTGGGGAAATGGTTATTGTAGTGAAGCAGCAGAAGTATTGATAAAAACCTTTTTCAATAAAAGTGATGAAGATAAAATATATGCAGAAACTCATTACCAAAATGTTAATTCAATTTCTTTATTACATAAGGTAGGATTTAATGGAGTATCTCAGGATGTATTAGATGAAGGAAGATTATTTATTTTATATAAAAAAGATATTTTAGATTAGTAAAACGTTGATGATCCAGCTATAAATAAAAATTATATTATAGCAACAACCAAGTAATCATTAACAGAATCAGTCGATTTGGGAGGACTTTTATTGAATTTACGAGATAAAATAATAAAACAATATCTAGGTGAAAAAGTTAAAGTAAATATGGATAGGCCATTAGGTTCTAGACATCCAAAGTGTGAAATGATATATCCCATAAACTATGGATATGTCCCTAATACAGTTTCAGGAGATGGGATGGAGATAGATGCTTATGTAATAGGCGAATTTGAACCAGTTAACGCTTATGAGGGATATGTTATTGCGGTTATAAAACGACTGAACGATAAAGAAGATAAATTAGTGGTTTGTAAACAATTAGATAAGTATAATAAATATCAAATTGAAGCATTGGTAGAATTTCAAGAAAGATTTTTCCAATCAGAAATAATTTTATATGAAAAATGAAATGATTGTATTACCAAAGAATAAAGGAAAGTAAATGAGTATTAGTATAAGAGAAAATAGCAAAATAAATTTTACCAAAAATTTATAAAAATGTATTTACCAAATGAATAACATATGATAAAATATATTAAAAGTGATTACAAATGTAAGGCATTTTGAATAAAGTTATTTTAAATTTAGTATAGCATATTATCAAACAGCTTAAAAGCGTAATCACATCATATATTCGAGAGGAGAAGCAGATGTTGAAAAAATGTATAAAAACAATTACTATCGTAACATTATTTATGATGTTAGGTATAACAAGTCTAGCAGGAGGATGGGATGTATCTACAGCAGATACTTGGGCACAGTCGGAAATTGAAGATGCATATATGTATGATCTTATGCCTTACAAATTAGTTATGAGTAATTTAAAAGATAAAATAACACGAGCAGAATTTGCAGCACTTGTTGTAAAAATGTATGAAAGCATGACAGGTGAATATGTTGAACAAGCGCCTTTTGATACTTTTGAAGATTCAGAAGATGAAGATGTTCTAAAAGCAAATACTCTTGGTATCATGAAAGGCTCTAACGGGAAAGCCAATCCTAATAATTTAGTGACAAGACAAGAAATGGCTACCATGTATTACAGAACTCTTGACAAAGTCTATAATTACTTTGGAGAAGAAATTGAAGCTACTGATGGTATACTAACAGCTAAAGATAAAGACTTAGTTGCCAGCTGGTGTACAAAAGAAGTTGATTACATAAATGAAAATAATATCATGAAGGGTAGTAATGGTAATTTTAACCCATTAGATAATGCACCTATAGAACAAGCAATTGTCGTAGTAAAAAGGGTATACGAAGATGAATTAGACCTTATAAAAGGTACACGATTTATTGACTTATCAAAAGGATATGTATACAAACAAGAAAAATATGGTAATAATTTTACAGTTACATTTAAAGCAAATGGAAAATCAAATATAGTAAAGGCAAATGAATATACAAGTCTAGATGTTACTATAAACGATTCAGAAAATACTAAGATATATTATTCAGAAACATATGATGATGCAATTGATGAACAAGGGCTTAATACATATAGATATGATGTTGCAACTAATGAAATTACATGTTTAGATGATTATTTTGGCTATAAAGTATCAAATGTTGCACTTGTTGACAAAGGTAAATATAAAGGCTATCTTTTGGTATATCCTTATGAAGATACTGTTTATGTTTATAATCAAGAATTAGAAGCAATCTGTGTACTTGAAGGTATGGTTACAGCAGAGAATGCAAATAGTTTGATTGACAGTAAGTTGAATGCGCCAAATGATTATAAACAAGGTTATACTGTTAATGATGATGGCTACGGTAATATATCAGTCACTTTTAATAATAATGGTAATACACAAGAAATAGTTACTTCTGAAGAGGGAGAATACAGAGCACCAAACCCTATCTCTAATGGATTTAATGCTAAGACTTCAAAGGATTATTCTAGAATATTTTTTATTGCAAGACAAAATCTAGATTTTATCAAACCTAATAGCTTGTGCTATTATGATTTTGATCAAAAGGAATATGGTCAAATCGGTGAAATGAGTGTAGATGTCAAAGATTATAAGATAGTAGAATATAATAATGAATTTATAGTAGTTGATACAGGCAAAAAAATATATGATGTTTATAATATATATGGTGCTTTTGAAACCAATCAAATCTTTGCATTTGACGAATCTGTAATATGGGATAACCTTGATGCATATTTCACTACAGGACTGAAAATGGTAATGGATGGAACAATTGTTGCAAATGCAGATTATGGTTTATCTTGGACTTACACTAAAGGTAAAGAATGGGGCTACAGCAGTAGTATGGCTACAGCTGCAAAAGATAAAGGTGGTCCTACAATGTATGCTTCAGTAGAAAACCATGAATTAAGAGATTATCAAAATGATGCAGTTTATGAATGTCTAATGCAAATAATGTCTGATGAAAAAGATAATGGAAACTCAGGAATTATATTTAATGTAGAAAGCATAAGCCCTGGTAATGATAATTATAGAGGCTATTATGTAGGGATAGACCTCTATAAGAATAAATTGATGATAGGAAAATCTAATTACAAATGGACTAATCTAAAAGAGTTCAATATTGGTGATGACATCAAAAGAGGCGATTACATATATCTAAAAGTAATAAGAAGTAATTCGAGAATCACAGTATATGTAAACGACGAATATATCGGAGAGATATACGATAGTTCGTATACTAATGGTGGGGGGATGGGATTCCGTTCATGGAATGCTAATTGTAACTATTATAATCTATATGCATATCCAAATAATTAAACCTATAATTCAGTTAGTTTTTAACTAATTTATCATGTCATTTCCCTTATGGAGTAAGATTATTAATCTTGCTCTATTTTTTTTCTACCTAATATATATCTTTGTTTTTCACAACTCTAAGTTTTTAATTGGTGATAGGAAAGATTCCAAAACTTGTAATAAGAACAAAGGAAAATCTTTTCTCTTCAAAACCATAGACAAACCCATACTCTATTTGTATAATTAACTTAGTATAAAAGATAATCACTATCCAATATTACTATAACTATGTATTGATATTTGGATTAGGTTAATAAATGTATGAAGAATAAGGCAAATGTGGGAAAGGAACAAAAAAATGAAAAAAGTAAATATATATCGAGAAGCAAGAGAGAAATTCAATGAGAACAGTCCATGTCCCCTTAATAGAGAAGAAGCAGCTGATAGATTACATGTCAGTGCGGCTACACTAGGAAGGTATGAGACAGGAGAAAACCAACCAAGTCCAGAAATAGTATATGCTATGAGTAAAGTATATGAGAATCCAGTGCTAAGGCGTAAACATTGTTCAGAATGCTGCCTTATAGGTAAAGAGGATCACCCATATACAGCACCAAAAACACTATTTGAATCAGGATACGGTCTAATAAATGCAAACAGAGTGCTAGATACATTCAAGAATGAACTCTTTGAAGTCCTTGCTGATGGAATTGTCGATAAGAATGAAATAATAAGACTAAGACAAATGATTCCACGTATTAAAAATATACAGAAATTGTTAAGCGACATAGAGATAGAAATAGAAAAACATTCATTGAAGTATGACATTGATGGAAAATAAAATAAACACCACAAAATTATACCAATGCTAGATTAATCTAATAGAGATATCAATTATGAGTGCACATATTAGATAATGTAGCATTTTTGTTATTGAGACTTATTTGCAACTAACCTATAATAATAGTATAAACGATATTAGTATCACAATAAAATATTTTATGTGTATTTATACTATAAATTCTTTAGGAGGCACAATTACATGAAACACACAATAATAGGCGCAGTACTGGGTGCTATAGTAGTATTTTTAATTAGCATTTTAGCCCTGCCGGTGCTTAGTTTGAAATTTGCTGGCTCAATATTCTTAGTTATAGTTTTTGCAGGAATTATCATTATAGTAGGTTCCGTTGGACTATATCAGAAGAAAACAAGTAAACTTCCAGTTAAGATTGGTGGAATAATACTTATACTTGCAGTAGGTTATTTAGTAATCGGTGGGATTGCATCTTCGGCAATATTTAATTCTGGTACTAAGCAGAAAATGTTAGATGTTGAAGAAGTTGTATTTGATGAAACAGTTCCCAATGTAGATATGGATAATCTTATCATATGGGACGAAACAGATGCAATAAGGTTTGGTGAAAAATTAATTACGGAAAAAGATCCTTCTCTAGGATCTATGTATTCTATTTCGGAAGAATACGGAACACTTTCTGTAGTAGAGGGTAAACCATATTGGTTATTCCCACTTGAACACTCAAGCTTTTTTAAATACATTAAAAACAAATCAATACCTGGATACATTAAAGTCAATGCTACAACAGGTAAAGCAGAATTTGTAGACACCAAGTTCAGTGTTGCACCATCAGCATTTTTTGGAAATGATCTTAAGAGGGTAGTATATTCAAAATATAAAAATTTCGGGTTAACTGATTATTCATTCGAAGAAGATGAAGAAGGAAATCCCAAATGGGTGATTACAGCATACTCACACAAAACAGGATTTACAACTAAAGAAGTGGAAGGTGTAATAATCGTAGACCCAACAACAAAAGATGTTGAATTCTTTGATAAAAATGAACAGCCCGAATGGGTAGATAGAGTAACTTCAGCTGAGATATTCAATGAACATCTCAATGCTTGGGGAAAATATATTAATGGATGGTGGAATCCTTCAGATACAGGAAAACTTAAGTGTACAGAGAACATTGGATATGTTTTCAAAGAGGGCAATGTATACTTCTATACAGGAATAACATCATATGGAGGAGACGAAGCTACTACAGGTTTCTTAATATTTAATCCTCGTACTAGTAAAGCATATTATAATAGGATATCTGGATCGACAGAGCAAAAAGCGATAGGTTTAATGGAAGAACTGGTTCAAAATGCTGGATATACAGCAAAATATCCATATCTAATTAATATTAATGGTGAACCGACGTATCTTTCAACTCTAAAAGGTAACAGTGGTAATGTAGTTGGATATGCATTATGCTCAGTTAAAAACTATAGAGCAGTTGCATGGGGAAAGACACTAAGAGAAGCTCAAACAGAATATAATAGAATTCTAATTACTGAGGGAAGTAATATTAATTCAATAAGTGACCAATTCGATTCATTTGATAAAAGTTCTGGGACAGTTTCAAGAGTTGGAGTATTCAAAGAAGGGTATTTTCTAATAAAACTAGAAAATGTTGAAACTCTATTTGTGGTATCAGCCGATCAGTATCCAACTATAGCTCTTACTGAAAATGGTGACCAAGTTGAAATTACTTATATTAAAACGGAAGAAACTAAAAAGATAGATGCTGTAGATTTTAAGAATAACTCAATAAAATAACATATATTTACTAATAGGTACAAAGTATAAATAACAAAAAAAGAGGTATAGCAATGAATAACATAGATTTGCTTAGTGATACATTTCATGTTGCTATTTACATCGCTGGTTTTCTCTTAGCAACAAGGGGTTAAATGACAGATACCCGCTTAGCCATACGGTTAAGCGGGTATCTGTTTTTCTAAACTGCTACACTGACAGTATCTTTGGAGTGAATATCATGGTCTTTTACCATGTTCCTGATCCATTTATATGACTTGAACCTTCTCATCATAAAAATGAATTTAATGATCTCTTCTATAGCTGTAAAACTAACAACAACATGTACTGGAAGATGAAAAACAAAAACACCTAAGGCAGCTAAAGGTATACCAATCAACCATAGTGTACAACCTTGAAGCATTGTACCGTAAGTTGCATCTCCACCACCTCTAAGAATTCCTACTATCATGACCATATTGAACACTCTCATAGTTAATATAGTAGCATATACATATAAAATGTAAGTTGCTGATAACTTGACTTCAACAGAAATATTGAAAAATGATACTATAGGTCTTGCAAGAGCAAAAAGTATTATGCTTAGAAATAAAGCTAATATTACAGATATCTTGGCAATCTTTTTAGAAGATTCTTTTGCAACATCTTCTTTATTAGCTCCGATTTCATTACCTACGACAACTACTGCTGCATATGAAAGACCAAAAGCAAATATCATGAATAAATTCATTATGGTGGAACATATCTGAACAGAAGCTGTTGCACCTGTACCCAACTGGGAATAAATAGCCATATAAGTTACATTACCTATACCCCATGTAGCTTCATTAAGAACAATTGGAACAGTAACATTAGTTAAGGTTCTTGTTAATTTATGAGACAATCCCCTTAAATCACGAAATCTTATATTTAATATCTTATCCTTGAAATATACAACAAATAGGATAAGACCACATTCACAGATTCTAGCGATAAGTGTTGCAATAGCAGCTCCCTGTGTTTTTAATTCAGGCATTCCGAAATGTCCGAAAATAAGACAATAATTCAGAAAACCGTTAACTGTAAGTCCAAGTAAACTTGCTAACATAGGAAGTTTAGTGTTTCCTATACTTCTAAGTGAAGAAGCAAAAACAAATGATATACCTGTAAAAATATAACTTATAACTGTTATAGTAAGATATTGACTTCCTATAGTAACAACAGATGCATCTGAATTAAATATAGATATTATTTTACCTGGTATCACAAGACCGAGAATAACAAATATTGATATTATGATAAAACCGACTGCTAGTGTTTTACTAAGTACTTTCTTAATATTATCCTTATCGTTTTTTCCCCATAACTGAGCAATTAAGACACCACCGCCTCCTGCAACGCCAAGAACGAAGAGGGTAAATAAAAAGTAATATTGATTAGCAATTCCAACAGAAGCAAGTTCTACTTCTCCTACTTTCCCTATCATCATTGTATCCAGCATATTCAATGAAGAAGTAATTAGACTCTGTAGAACGATAGGTAATGTTAGGATGAACAAATTTTTATAAAACATTTTGTCTTTTTTATAGTCTTTTATCAAATTAAGTGACATGTAAAGACTCCTTTCTTTATGTTTATTGCGGCAGATAATTTCACAAAAAAAAAGAACTGCCACTTTGAGTTTTTTTGAAGTGGGGGTTCAACACTTGTAAAAAATTTCCATTATTTGCTTATGATTCTCCTCTTTTATATCCTGTATAATTATAATTGATATCAATACAATTTGTCAATAACCAAAATTAATAAAATATGTGCAAATTATTGGTTTTTTGGTTGTAAAACCCTAGATTCTATCATATAATAGGCTATGATATGATAATAATGTAGTATGACAAAAATGTAAGAATTATTTTGTATAATGTAAGGTACAACAATGGTATACAAATTTCTTTTATTATAGAATGTAATCGTAATAGTTAAATAAATGTTTGACGGTATTCAAAGTAGTGAATTGGAAATGAGCAATTGGAGGAATAAAAAAATGTTAAGAAAGGAAATAAGTTATTTATTAGTAGTATTAATGGTATTAGGAACAGCTGGTTGTGGAAAAATTAAGACATTAGAAGAATGGTATGAGATCAATGTCAGTGAAATCAAATCATTGGATTCAGATGATTATAGTGATCTGGAATTTCTCAAACCGTTATTAAAAGATAAAAGAGTAGTTGCTATAGGAGAGAATTTTCAAGGAGTAGGAGATTACATAGAATTAAAAACAAGATTGGTCAAATATCTACATGAAGAACTTGGATTCAATGCAATAGGACTAGAATCAGGATTGGGAGAATGTATTATGTCATTGAACAACAATAATCTCTCTGCCAAGCAAATGATGGAATATAGCATAATGCCTACATCGTATTCAGAAGAAGCATTGGATCTATTTACATATATAAAAGAACAGAAAGATACGGAGGATCCTTTAGATTTATTTGGATTCGATATGGAATTCACCAGTATATATTTTGCTGAATATTTGAAACAATGGATAGAAAAAGTTGATAAAGAAGTAGCTGAAGATTATTACGAACTTGAAATAAATTTTTTAAGGGATTATTCTGAATTACTAAATAAATATGGTTATGAATCTACTGGTTATCTTGAAAAGTATCAGAAAGTAATAGATAGATATTCAGCTGATTATGATGATGTAATAAAATTCATTAAAGATAATCGTGAAGAACTAGAAGCTATATATCGTCAAAATGATTTGCTTGTAGACAGTGCACTCCGTACGCTTGGAAACAGAATGAACATTGTTAGGATGAGTATGGTTGGTACAGTCAAGAGATATGAGTTGAGAAATGAAATAATGGCTGATAATGTTAAGTGGTATATGGATGCTAATCCGGATAAGAAGATCATTATATGGGGACATAATGATAACATAACTAAGAATACGTCAAAGATGTTGACACTAGAAAATGATGAGTGGAGTAATAGTTTTGTAAGTATGGGAGAGATATTAAGTCAAAAGTTTCCACGTCAGGTATATGTTATGGGATTATATATGCAAGGGGGTAAAGCCTTACACCCAATAACAAATGAGATAATTGATATACCACCAGTACCAACAGGAAGTCTAGAGGAGATTATAAGTAGAAGGGGATATGAAACAACATTTGTTGATTTGTCCAAGAACAGATCAAAGAATAAATTCAATAAATGGATGTTCACTAACCAATATGCCAGTGACGATGGGCTTACATATGAAATAGAAATAAGATCAAATGTGCAGCAATTAGTTCCAAAAGACCAGTATGATGGTATAATATTATTTGATAATGTTTCACCACTGACACATATGAAATAGTAACCTGATATGAAAAATATTTTGTATTAATATATAAGGAATGAAAAAAGGATAGTAGAAAATGCTATCCGCTTTTTTTACTGTACCAGATGTGGAATAGACACTATGGAATTATATCATAAAAGATATTAAGGAAAAATTCTATAAACATTAGTATTGAAATATAATAATAAATTTATCTAGATATTTCGAGAAAACTCCCTCCTCTAACTAGGAGGGAGATGAATCGGAACGGTTTTTAATCTTTAACTCCTGCTTGAGAGCGAATATATTTCTCAATCATTTCTATTGTTGCTTCTCCAGTTGTTAAAATGCAATAACTTCTACTCCAAAATACGGGTTTACAGTAATATTCTTTTAAATATTCACTATGTTTTTTCCTAATCAGTCTTGAAGAAACAGTCTTCAAAGTATTAACTAATTTTGCTAATTCCACTTGGGGAGGTGTTTCAAATAGTAAGTTCTTTGTTAATACATTTGTGTCTATATTTAGTTATTACAACCAAATGACATTTTAGATTGTATATTGAATGTCTATTGCTTTTAAATTCACTATCATTCATCTAAAAAACTCCTTTACAACTAAATTAAATTACGATATAATTATAACATAAGGAAGTGGGAAAATCTATGAAAATCAATAAAGCTTTCAAATATAGAATATATCCTAATAAGGAACAACTGACTTTGATTCATAAAACCTTCGGCTGTACTAGATTTGTATTCAATCGTTTTCTTAATCAAAGAATTGAATTATACAAGAATGAAGAAAAATCAACTACTTATGTTAATCAAGCTAAAGAGTTAACAGCTTTAAAAAAAGATTTAACTTGGCTTAAAGAAGTGGATAGTGTTTCTCTTCAATCTGCACTTAGGAATTTAGATACTGCTTTTAAGAATTTCTTTCAAAAGAGAGCTAAATATCCTAGATTCAAATCTAAAAGAAAAGAATAGAAGGAAGTATGTTGAAGTTTCCAAAATTAGGATTGCTAAAAACTAAATTTCATAGAGAAATACCTAGGAATCATAAAATATTATCTGCTACTATAAGTCAAGTACCTACAGGTGCTTATTTTGTAAGTATTACAACTGAATTTGAAAAAGAAATAATTCAAGTTCCAAGTAACGGAAACATAGTAGGTTTAGATTTTTCAATGAAAGAACTGTTTGTTAGCTCTGAAAACCAAAGAGCCAAGTATCCTAGATTTTTTCGTATGTTAGAAGCTATAAAATCAAAAATTCAAGATCGGATTTTTTACATAAACTATCTACTCAATTAGTAAATAAATACAATGCTATAGCGATAGAAGACCTAAATATGAAAGGTATGAGCCAAACATTGAAATTTGGTAAAAGCGTATCTGATAATGGTTGGGGAATGTTCATTGCAATGCTTAAATATAAAGCTGAATTAAGAGGAAAACAACTTGTGAAGATAGACAGATTCTATCCATCAAGTAAAACCTGTTCAATTTGTGGTGCAGTAAAAAAAGATTTGAAACTATCAGAAAGAGTATATACTTGTGAGTGTGGCAATTCAATAGATAGAGACCTAAATGCAAGTATAAACATTAAAAATCAAGGTGAATTGTTGTTGCAATATTAAAATATTACAGGGTAGGGCTTACCCGTAGAGCTTGGTAATAATAGTAACCATTAGGTTACTACATCCCAAGAAGCCCCCTCAAAACCGTTTTATAGGTTTAGTGGGGGAGCATGTCACAGGATACTGGTAAGACTAATGACTGAAAAAATATTCTGGAAACTAAAAAATAGGGTTCAGTTTTATCCACTTAATTGATAGGATTATAAGTTTGCATACATATTTATTGATGATAAAATGATAAAAAGATTATATATTTTTGTGGAGGTAAATAATGGATAATTTTGTTAAATGTAACGATATAGAGATTGATCAAATAAGACAAAATATCAAAACTGTGAAGACAAACAAAGAAAATTATGAAAAAAGAGCAATATTATTAAAATTATGGGTATGCATGCTTCAACAGCAAGGTGCGAATATGGAAGAATATTTACATGTTGATGAAGATTTGGCTAGATTATCAAACTATAGTTTCCTATTTGATGATTCAATAGATACGTCATTAAGTAAAGAGGAAGAAAATGAACTATTTTCTGTAATAGATGAAGGATACACAATTCTAGAAAATATACAAAATAATTTATCAGACTATCAACCAGATATGACAAAAATACCTTTTAAAGGTGGACCAAAAGAAGATATCGAATGGGCTCTATATCATGGTAATATACATCATACAGGTTCTACAGGTGCATATGGACCATCCGAAGGAGAGTTGAATTTTAGACTTCCTGTTGGTTTAGGGTGGGAATCACAACCAGTAGTAGAAGATGGAGTTGTTTATGTATCATCACCTGGTATGAGAAATATTTTATATGGGTATGATATCAATTCAGGAAAAGAAGTATTTCGGGCTAATCAGATAACTAGTCTAAAAGGTGACCAACTATATGGAACACCTTGTAATTCATCTACTCCTAAAATCATTAATGACCATATATTGATTAGAGATATGGGTAGTCGAGGTAATTCAGGCGATACAAAATATATAAGTGTAATTAATAAAAAGACTGGTGACATTGATAGAAAAATAGAAGCCAGCCATATAGATTACAGATATGGATATGCTCAATTCGACGCAAATGAAAAATTTATAGTATACCCTCATGGTATACATGATATAGAAGATACACCACCTGTCAATCAACAATTGAATACAATTGTATGTAAGGAATTCAAAACAGGTAAAAAAAGATGGTCATTCAATATTGGTGAGACTTTCTCAGAACCATTAATATATGAAAACGTAGTTATCGCTACAACAAGATCAGGATACGTATATGCATTAAAATTAAATGGAAATTATCCACCAGCATCAGCAGAAAGAATCAAATGGGAATTCAAAGCAAGCGGAGAAGTAAATAGAAAAGTGACTGCATATGATAATAAAATTATATTCGGAGATAATGCTGGACTTGTTTATTGTTTAGATGCAAAAGATGGTTCTTTGATTTGGAAATATGAGACTGATGAAAAAAGGGAAAATGTTTTCAGATATTTCGGTAGTCCACTTATTGAAAATGAAAAGGTGTATATACCTTGTGCTAATAGTAAGTTATACTGCCTTGATTTATCAAACGGTGATTTAGTAGATACTGTAAAAGGTAAAGATTCGCTAAGATCAAAACCGGTTATTATTGATTCAAATATATACTTCACTGATTTTTCAGGAAACTTATATTGTGCAGATAATAACGGAAACTTACTATTTACTAAAAAAATAAGTACACATCCAATATATGCTGATTTAACTAAATATGAAGACAAAATACTTGTTAACGATTCTAGTTTATATCTGAATGTATATGATAAAGATGGAAATGAAGTATTCAAGCAAAGCTTGATAGGTTCATTTATTGATAAAGACGGTTATAGAATCTATACTGAGCAAATTGCAGGAGGAGCATATTATCAGTCCAAACCGACTGCAGCAGATGGTAAATTATTCTTTGGTACGCCATCAAGATTCTTATATGCAGTAGATGCTGAGACAGGAGAAACTATCTGGAAGAATGAAATAGGTGGTGCTATATCCGCAAGCCCTGTTTGCTACAACGGGAAAATATATATAGGACAACAAGGCGGCGAAGATGAATATTACTGCTTTGATGCCAAAACAGGTGATTTGGTTTGGACTCAATCAATAGGTTGGGTATGGGGATCATGCAATGCGGATGAAGGAAGAATATATATTCCAGGAATAGACGGTTTCGTTAATTGTTTAGATGCTGAAACTGGAAATATCATATGGAGATACAGAACACAGAGATCAACATGTACAGAACCAGTTATTGATGGGGATTTCGTATATTTCGGAGGTTGGGATCATTATTTATATGCATTCGATAAAACAAACGGAAAACTCAGATGGAAATTCCAATTAAGTGGAGGTTCCGACTCAGGAGCACCTGTTGCATATGAAGGCAAAATCTATCTTCCTATAGGTGGAGATAAATTCAGATGCTTAGATGGAAAGACTGGTAAAGTATTATGGGAATTCGGTGAGCCTGGTATGATATTCAACATTACTGCAGCATATCATGAGGGCAAAGTATTCTTATCATCATGGCATGGTCTAGGAATTGGTGGTATATGTTTAATAGCTATGATATATTGTTTGGATGCCAATACAGGTGAACTTATCTGGAAACATGAAGGTGGTGGCCTCGCTGGTCCTGTTATAGGAGCAGGTAAAAAAGTATACTTTGGTTCAGTTTCTACTCCTTATGTATACTGTGTTGATGAAGATGGTAACTCAGATGGAACAACAACATGTTATTGGAGATTCAGAATGGAAAATAAATTAGAAGAACCAACACCATGTATATATAAGAATAAATTGTATGTATTAAGCTCTGATGGATATATATATTCTATCAAATAAAAAATATATTTAATAATTGTGTATAACAGCTAATCTAATATATAAATTTGAATAATAGGTTAAAGATAAATCCTTCATATACTATGAATCTCTTGGCACATATATTTATATAATCAGGATATTGAATATACGTGTCAAAGATATTGTTATAGATATGAAGGATTCATTATTATAGTATCGTAATGATTGTAATCCTGTTTATAGAGACTGGGGTGTTTATTACGTATATGTACAATATATGGGAAAAGAAGCTAAGTGATACAATAGCTGTTATTGCTAAGCTTCTATAAATGAATAGAATAAAAGAACTTCCTTTTGTGAAAGATAATACAAATATAAATAGGAAGTTTTTTTATGGAATAAGATATTATATTGGCAATAAATTACTGGAAAAATCAAGAGTTCAGATTTATCCACTTTATTTGCAGTATTATAAGTTTGCATGAGTTTTTGAGAGTGCTAAAATAATAATAAATAATGTAATTAATATGGAGGTAAATATGAAGAATTTTGAATACTATAGCCCTGTTAAGATACTATTTGGACAAGGCAAAAGACATAGCTTAGGTGAAGAAATTAAAGATAAATATAAAAGAGTGCTACTTGCTGTAAGTAAAGGTCCTTTTAGAGAAAATGGAACTTTTAAAGATATAAAGGACAGTCTTGAAAAACAAGGCATCCAAGTATTTGAAATGGGAGATATCGATTCAAATCCTCGTTTGAGTTCTGTTGTAGAAGGAGCTGAGATCTGTAAGGAAAATGATATTGAATGTGTTATCGCTCTAGGTGGCGGTTCTGCTATGGACTGTTCCAAGGTTATAGCTGCAGCTGCTAAGACAGATGTTAATCCATACAACTTTTTATGGGGTGACAAAGTAGAGATGAAAGACTCATTAGATGTTATTACAATCCCAACTATTGCCGCTACTGGTACGGAAGTCAATAACTGGGCAGTTATAGTTGATGATGATACAAAAGAAAAGGGAGATTGTCAGATAGCTTTCCCTACTATAGCTCTAATGGATCCAGAAATATTTGCTTCAGCACCATTAAGACTTACTCTATGGGGAGCTATGGATATATTAAGTCACACTTTTGAATTCTATTTCAATGGATATACAGGTTCAATATTCCAAAGCAGATTCTCAGAATCAATATTACTAGCTACTATGGAATGTATCGAAAGATTAGTAAAAGATGAAAAAGATATTGAAGCAAGAGGAGAACTCATGTGGTGTGCTGTTATGGCATGGGGAGGATTAACTAAAATAGGTCGTGAAGATCCTGATATGGCTTGTCATAGTATAGAAGTTTGCTTCAGTGGCTATTTAGATACACATCATGGAGCTTGTCTTGGTGTAATGACTCCAAGATGGATGGAAATGACATACAAAGAAGCACCTGAAATATTTGCAAGATTCGCAAGAAATGTAATGGGTATCGAAGAAGATGATGACCTTGAAGCAGCTAAGCTCGGAGTAGCGAAGTACAAAGCTTGGTTGAAACAAGTAGGTGCACCAAACACATATTTTGATATAGGAAACAAGGAATTTAATGACGAACAACTAAATCATGTAGCAAAAACTGCATGGAAGATTTACGACGGAAACATTGGAAGAATCAAAAAATGGAACTTAGAAGAGATAATAGAACTTCTAAGTGCAGGCAGAATAAAATATTAGTTTTTGTAGTGCATAGTAGCTACATATGTTATTGGAGGTTATGAAAATGTCATATGTAAAAGAAATAAAAACTTTAGACATGACTAGAAGAATAAAAGATCTTAAAGAAGATATGCTATCTGAACCTAGATATATGTCTGTTGAACAAGCCAAAATAATTACAGATGTATATAAAGAAAACGAAAACGACCCAACAAACATCAAAAGAGCAAAAGCATTAGCAAGTGCTTTAAATAATATCACTATAAAAATAGATGAAAAAGAACTTATAGTGGGAAATAGAACTCCTGGGGTAAGAGGTGGCGTAGTATTTCCTGAATCTGGCATATCATGGATTGATAAAGAAATCAGACACCTCCCAACAAGAACTCATGACAAATTCAATGTAAAAGAAGAAGACATCAATATATTCTTTGAAGAAATCCTACCTTACTGGAAAGGGAACTCATTAGAAGATGAAATAAAAAAAGAAATAGGACCTTTGGTTAATGAAATAGCCAAAGTAGTAAAAATAAACCAAAAAGACCATGCCCAAGGACATATCTGTCCTAATACTGAAAAATGGTTGAAACTTGGACCTGCTGGTTTGAAAAAACAAGCAATTGAAAAGTTAGAAGCTGCAGATGACAACAAAAAAGATTTCTACGAAGGACTTGTCATCGTTTTAGAAGCGTCACAAGACTTTATGAAGAGATATGCTGAGTTAGCAGTAAGAATGGCTGAAGATGATTCCAATTCTTCATATAAGGAAGATCTATTAGAAGTAAGCAGAATATGTAATAAACTTATTGAAGATGTTCCTGAGAGTTTCCATGAAGCAGTGCAATCAGTATGGTTTTTATATGTAATATTACAAATGGAATCTAATGCTTCTTCATTCTCACCTGGTAGAATGGACCAATATCTATATCCTTATTTAAGAAATGACTTAGACAAAGGGGTATTGAATCTTGATGGAGCTCTAGAGTTGATAGAAGCACTTTGGCTGAAATTCAACCAAATCGTATATTTGAGAAATTCTAATAGTGCGAAGTATTTTACAGGTTTTCCTATAGGATTCAATGTTGCATTAGGAGGACAAACAGAAGATGGAAAAGATGCCTCCAATGAATTATCATACTTATTCTTAAAAGCTCAAGAACATATTGGATTGCCACAGCCTAATTTATCTGCAAGGCTTTTCAAAGATACTCCAGATTCATTACTAGATGAATGTAGTACAGTTATCGGACACGGTAGTGGAATGCCACAGATATTCAATGACGAATCAATAATCCCAGCACTAATTAAACAAGGTATAAGCGAAAGAGATGCCAAGAATTATGCAATAGTCGGATGTGTAGAACTTACAACCCACGGCAATAGCCTAGGTTGGAGTGATGCGGCTATGTTCAATATGGTTAAAGCTCTTGAGCTTACTCTAAATAATGGAACATGTCTATTGACAGGCAAAAAAATAGGTCTGGAAACTGGAGAATTAAAAGATTATGACAGCTATGATGCTCTAGAAGAAGCTTATAGTGAACAAATGAAATATTTCATAGATAAAATGATAGAAGCATGTGAAGTAGTAGAAAAACTCCATGCGAAAATATTACCTTCTCCATTCCTTTCAACAGTTATTGACGATTGTATAGAAAAAGGAATAGACGTAACTGAAGGTGGAGCACACTATAACCTATCAGGAATACAAGCGATTCAAGTTGCTAACGTAGCAGATAGTTTAGCAGCTATTAAGAAGCTTGTATATGACGAAAGAAAAATAAGTAAAGAAGAATTATTACAAGCACTAAGAGATAACTATGAAGGTAGAGAGATACTAAGACAAAGATTACTCAATGCTGCACCAAAATACGGTAACGACATAGAATGGGTAGATGAAATAGGACACAAATGGGTTAAATTCTTTGCTGATAGATTAACTAGATTCACAAATGTTAGAGGAGGCCCATACCATACTGGTTTATACACAGTATCGGCACATGTACCTATGGGACAGAATGTTGGAGCTTCAGCCGACGGAAGATTTTCTTTAGAACCTTTAGCAGATGGAGGAATGTCAGCTGTATATGGAAGAGATCAAGCTGGTCCTACAGCCCTTCTGAAATCAGTATCAAGAATTGATTCGATACTAGGAAGTAATGGAACTTTATTAAATATGAAGTTTCTACCGGAATTCTTCTCAACAAAAGAAGGAATAAAGAAATTCTCAGCGATGCTAAAAACATTTGTGAACCTGAAAATCAACCACGTACAATTTAATGTAGTAAGAAAAGAGGATCTCATCGCTGCCAAGGGAAATCCTGAAAAATATAGGGGTCTAACCATACGTGTAGCAGGTTATACAGCATATTTTACAGAGTTAGCTAGTGATCTCCAAGATGAGATTATCGCTAGAACAAGTTATGGAGACATTTAAACCAATAGGTTTAAGTTTTATTGAAAGGAATTAATTATGGATTCTAATATTAAAGGTATGGTATTTGATATCAAAAGGTTTTCCATGCACGATGGTCCAGGTATAAGAAGCACTTTATTCACCAAAGGATGTCCTTTGAGATGTCCTTGGTGCCAAAATCCAGAAGGTCTGGAAAAACGATTAAGATTATGGTACTTCGAAAATAAATGCATTAGATGTGAATCATGTGTAAAGAGCTGCCCTAATGGAGCTATAACAGTGAATGATAATGCAGAAGGTCCTTTTATATTGATAGATCATGCTAAGTGTAATAACATATCTGATATGAATACACGTGATACTTTTGTAGGTGATTCACTTCAATGTGAGGTTTGTGTTAAAGGATGTCCGTCTAAGGCTCTTACTTTTGATGGTAGGATAATGACAGTTAGCCAAGTAGTAGAAGCACTAATGAAAGATAAAGAGTTCTATGATACATCTGATGGAGGTGTCACCATTTCAGGCGGAGAACCATTGATGCAACATGAATTCAATTACGAAGTATTGAGAACATTAAAAGAAAAGGGAATTCATACAACTATTGAGACATCTCTTTATGCTGATAATGAGATAATTGAAAAGTTTATTGATGTAGTTGATTTATTTATTACAGACATCAAAATTTTCGATGAGGAGACTCATCAAAAAACAATCGGAGTAAGCAACAAACTGATAAAAGGGAATTTTGAATTTCTTGCTAAAAAAGGAGTAAAATTATTGGTCAGAATACCATTGATACCTGGTTATACAGTAGAAAATGATAATCTTGCTAATATAGCTGAATACGTAAAGAGTGTAAGAGAGGATATTTGTATTGAACTAATAAATTACAATCCACTTCCTGTTGGCAAGTATAGAATAATGAATAAAGAATACGAATTCAATAAAGATATACAACCATTTTCTGATAAACAGATGAATGAATTCAGAAAGATAATAAGCGATAAAGGAATCAAAGTTATTAAAGAATAGGGGAAATTTATGTTATTAGATAATTTTATTGAAAAAGCAAAAAAAGGTGAACCAGTATATATAACAGATGTTAGAAATGGTTTTCAAGAGTTAGACAAAAATAATAGACTTGAGTTTGTGTTATTGCTTAGACGTCTGGATAAAGATATTGACCAACAATTCAAGTTATATATTCCAAGCGATGAAGATATGAAAAAAGAAGATAAGAATTTTGTTAACTCGTATGTATATGCAGAAATCTACAATATTTTATCATCATTAGGCGGAAAATACATTAAAGTATATGTAGACAAGACTAATAAAAAACTTATGGATCTGGCTTCAAGTCTTAACGAAGTATTTCAGATTAATGAAACTAGAAAAGATAGAAAAGGTTATGGAAGATGTATTAATGTAATTGACAGAATGTTAGGGGCTTCCTTATATAAAGACGATTTCAGATTTATGGTTGAAGATATAAAAGACCTTCCAAAACAAGATGATAAAGAAGATAAACAAACTTTAAATGTTGATATCTTCAAAAAAGTAGAAGAAGACTTAGATGGTAAGATAATATGTGGTATGGATATTGGTGGTACTGATATAAAAGTTGCAATGGTATCAGATGGTGATATAACATGTTTCAAAGAATATGATTGGTTCCCTGCAAGTTTTATTGAGTCAAGCCAATTGATAGAACCTATTTGTTTATTAGTAAGATTAGTAAAAATCAAATCAGCTTTTGATATAGATACTTCTTTAGATTCTAATGTCAAAGAAGAGTTATCACAACTAATTGAAAAAGCAATGGAAAAAGATGCTTCATATGAATTCATGAAAGAAGTAGTTGAGAAAGTTGAAAAATCCGTAAACAAAGATTTAGTAGAACTAGATGCAATAGGAGTATGCTTTCCCGATGTAGTAGTAAAAGATAAGATTGTTGGTGGAGAAGTATACAAAACGAGAGGTATAAGAAATAATTCTAACATTAATTATGAAGAAGATTTCTTGAAACTTACTCATCTCAATAAGAGACTTGAAGAAATTTGTAAAGATGGCGGAGCAGTAAAAATTACAAATGATGGACCGATGGCTTCTTTCACAGCTGCGGTAGAAATGGTAGCAGGTGGAAAAGAGGATGTCGTTGAAAATGGTGTTTATGCCCATACGTTAGGAACAGAACTTGGAACAGGCTGGATAGATAGTGAAGGTAAAATTCCTGAAATTCCATTAGAAAATTACAATTTCATAATTGATTTGGGAAGTTATCATGAAAAAGAATTCGAGCCTGACGATCTAAGAAGTATAAATAACTTCAATACCGAACTTTCTGGTACGCTACAAAAATTTACAAGCCAAAGTGGTGTATTCAGACTTGCTATGAAATATTTCCCTGAAAAGAGACCTGATCTATACCAAGAAATGTTTGATAAAGGTTTTGTTGTTGAAAGGGAAGTAGATGGTGAAAAAGGATTTTATGTACCTACAGAACCAGTAGATATGAGAAAACCATTTTTAGAACACTTAATGTCCCTACCAGAAAGAGAAAACGATGAAACATGTAAAAGAATATTTAGAGAAATAGGAGAGTCTCTGGCAATAACATGGTTTGAAACTGAGAAAATCATGTTACCTAGAGCTAAATCAAGAATTTTATTTGGTAGATTAGTTAAAAATGACTATTGCTTCAGACTAATGTGTGAAGGTGCAAAACAAAGAAAAGAAGATATTGTATTTGAAGTAGCAGATGGAGGAATGGCATATACTAGATTGATGAAACAACTTGAAGATGATGCTCATTTCACAGTTGCACAATTTGCACAAGCTGTAGGAGCAATATATTATGGTAATTTAGGACTAATAGATAATAAATAAGTTATTTTTCCAAGGTAGATAAGACTAATATTCTATATTTACAATAGATGGTAGAATATACTTATTATGGATATAATAAAAAATATAAAAGAGAAAGGTGATAACATGATTTATATACTAGATACAGCAAATATCAATGATATTAAAAAAGCAATGGATATTTATCCATTGAGCGGTGTAACAACTAATCCATCAATCATTTCAAAAGAGAACAGAGATTTTCTTGATATCCTAAAAGATATCAAAGGAGTAATTGGTAAAGAAACAATGCTTCATGTTCAAACTCTTAGTACGACTTGTGAAGGAATAGTTGAGGAAGCTCACTATATAAGAGATAACGTTGAAGGTGAATTATATATCAAGGTTCCTGTTATCGCAGAGGGAATAAAAGCAATAAAACAATTGAAAAAAGAAGGATTCAAAATAACTGCAACTGCAGTAATAACAGCTAATCAAGCACTTATGGCAGCTGTAGCGGGAGCGGATTTCGTAGCGCCTTATGTTAATCGTATAGATAATATAAGTGGAAGTGGTGTTAATGTAGTTAATGATATATTGAATCAATTTGAATTATATAATTTAGATACAAAAGTTTTGGCAGCTTCTTTTAAAAATGTACAACAGATAGCTGATGTAAGCAATCTAGGTGTTGATTCAATAACTGTACCACTTGAATTATTAGATAAATCTATAGAACACCCATTAACAGATTGGAGTGTTCAACAGTTTACTAGTGATTGGAAGAAAACGTATAAAACCGATAAAATCATTATCAAATAGAGTTAAAATGTGTTGGGTAGGGGTTCGAAAAATTAGTATAACTATTGTTAATAAGAAAAATTAATGTTTAATAATCAATTATGTTCATATGTCCAGTGTCCACTAGAATAAATAGGTAGTAATAAAAATTACCTTCAAACTTATTATATTTATAAGCAAGATTTTGACTATTAGTCAAGGGTTTTACAAATAAGTAGGTAATTTTTTATAATAATATAATCTCATTAATCAATAAGATTTAGAAATACCTAGAAAGCATTATATATTAAAGGAGGAAGATTAAATGTTAAAAAAAATGGTTGTAATGTTATTAACTTTAGTTATGTTAGGCTCAGTTTTTACAGGCTGTGCAAAATCTGAAAAAGAAGATACAAATGATGGTTCTGGAACAAAGGGTGATGAGAAAGTAACTATTTCTTTCTTTCATTGGAGAAATGAAGACAAGACTTCTTATGAAAAAGTAATTGATATGTTTGAAGAGAAGAATCCGAATATTAATGTTGAAATGGAAATCATACCAACTAATGATTATTATACAACATTGACAATGCGTGTTTTCGGTGGAGAATCTGGAGATGTATTTGCAGTACATCCAGGTGGAGAACTTATAAACATCGCAAATGCAGGTGCATATATGGATCTATCTGATCAGTCAGATATATTATCACATTTTGATGATGACGGATTAGCAGCAGGACAAGTAGATGGAAAACAATATGCTCTAGTACAAACAACAAATCCAACAGCTATGTATTATAATAAGACAATGTTTGCAGAAAATAACCTAGAAGTGCCAACTACATGGGAAGATTTCCTTAATGTATGTGAAACTTTAAAGAATGCTGGTATTACTCCTATCAATTATTCAGTAGGGGAATTATGGGTGCCACAACTTTTCTTTATAAGTCTAATGGCAAATGTAGAAGAAGATCCATTCATTATGGAAAGTGTTGAAGCAGGAGATAAGAAAATATCTGACATACCAAGTATAAAAGCTACTTTAGAGATGTTAGTGAAATTAAGAGATTCTGGATATTTCCAAGATAATATAACTGGTACGAAATATGATGCAATGGTTGGTGCATTCGGACAAGAACAAGCTGCAATGATACCAACAGGTACATGGTCAATGAGTACGGTTAGAGATCTTAATCCGGATATAGACTTTGGTGTTTTCAATATTCCAGCACAAGGTGGAACAGCAGTCAGAGGTGTTAATGTTCCAGGATTATTACTAGGTGTGAATGCTGAAACTAAGCATAAAGAAGCAAGTTTGAAATTTGCTGAATACATGTGTTCTCCAGAAGCTATGAATATTATTAGTAATGAAACAGGTCAATTGACAGTTGTTAAAGATGTTAATTATGATAATGAAGATTTAAAAACTGCAGAAGAATTACTTAATGGTGATGATGGATACTATGCACTTATGTTCCATCAAGTTAGTAGCCAGAATCAAGATGTTATGTCAAATCTTATTGTTGAAGTATTAAGTAATCCAGGAGCTGATTTGGATCAACTTATGGAAAAATGGCAAAAGGAAATTGATAAAAATCTAGCTGCTAATAAATAAGATATTGTTTTTTGGGAGGTTGATTTATAGACCTCCCATATAAATGTCAAATAGGAGGTTGTTATTGTTGTGATTTCAAAAAAGAAAAAATATAAGCAAGAATGGTTCTATATACTGATTATAGTACCTTCATTATTAGTCTACTGTGTATTTTTCCTATTTCCGATAATAAGTTCTTCATTCTATAGTTTTTTCAAATTACCATATCCTGGTGCTCCAATGGATTTTGTTGGTTTTGCTAATTTCAAAGAATTATTTACGAACACACCAGTATTCTGGATAGCTCTGAAAAACAATGTAATCTATTCTTTCTTTGTATTGGTATTCCAGACATTGATTTCATTTACACTAGCTTATGTAATCAGCAAAAATATTAGAGGAAAAGGATTTTTCAAGACATACTTCTTTATGCCAGTAGTAATGTCTTCAGTAGCGATAAGTTTTACTTGGGATTTTATGTATGACCCTAATATAGGTATTTTAAATAAATTATTAGAGACTCTAGGATTAGGAGCTTTAGCACAGAACTGGTTAGGAAATGGTGATATAGCTCTATATTCAGTAGCTATTGTTCAGATATGGCAATGGGTAGGATTTGAGATGATTATATTCCTTGCAGCAATGAACAATATTCCAAAAGAGATGTTTGAAGTAAGTAAAATCGAAGGAGCTTCACGTTGGCAAGAGTTAAGACATGTTATTCTTCCGTCAATTGCCCCAGCTACTACTATAGCAGTTGTTTTGACTACTATCGGATGCTTTAAAGTATTTGACATGATATATATTATGACGGATGGTGGTCCATCTCAATCTACAGAAGTATTGGCTAAATTAACATATGATTATGCATTTAAGTATCAACGAATGGGTTTTGCATCAGCGATTTCTGTAATTCTATTAATTGTAATTGCTTTTATAGGATTTGGTCAGTTGATTTATTTGCGTAAAAAAGAAATGAACAACTAGGGGGTAATGACAATTGAAAACTAAAAAGAACATATCGCTTTATATAACTATAATCATTATTGCCATCATTTGGCTGATACCTTTGTATGTAATATTTTTGACACCTTTCAAAACATCAGGAGAATTGTTCAGTAATATATTAGGTTTACCCAAATCATTCTCTTTTGCAAATTTAACTAGGGTGTGGGAAGAAATCGATGTATTGCATTATATGAAAAACAGTGTAATTATAACTTTCGTATCAATTGTTATTACAGTACTATTAAGTTCTTTAGCTGCATTTGCAATTTCTAGATCCAAATGGAAAATCACAAAAGCAACTTACTTCCTATTTGTTCTAGGATTAATGATTCCGACTCAAGTTGGTATGGTACCATTATTTTTGACTGTAAAATCATTAAATCTATATAATAACTATTTTGGATTGATTTTAAGTTATATAGCAATGTCTACACCAATATCGATTTTCATTTTTGTCGGTTTCTTTAGTTCATTACCAAACTCAATACTTGAAGCTGCGTATATTGATGGATGTAAGGAAATGCAGATATACAGTAAGATCGTTATGCCTTTAAGCAAGGCAGCTGTAAGTACCACTGTCATTTATAATAGTGTACTTATCTGGAATGATTTCACTTATCCTTTATTATTTACTAGAGGTGATTCAATCAAGCCATTACCTTTAGCAATATATTCTATGAAGGGCGAGTATATGTCAGATTATCCAGCTGTTTTCGCAGGTATAGTAATTGCCACAATACCTATATTAGTGATATATATAATTTTACAAAAACAATTTATCCAAGGTATGACAGCGGGAGCTGTAAAAGGATAAAGATTGTAAGTTCGAAAATATTATGTTATATATTTTTTAATAAAGCTCATTAAATATAATTCATATAAACATAAGATTTAAGCATCGTCTATAGTAGTTACTATAAACGATGCTTAAATTGTTTTTTACCTCATAAGAAAGTCCTTTCTAAGCATATGAAATAGAAGCGTTTCATATGAGTTCTTCTTCAATACAATTAATAGCTTACAAAAATGTAAGATTAATACATTATATGTAAGTTATACCAATGGAACATGTAACTACACTTAGCTATAATATATTAAGAAATTTGATATATTTAATCTAAAACACAATATTTTATAGCTGTAGATGGATTTTATTAGGAGGAATAAGTTATGATTAAAAAAAATGTGTGTGTGTTGTTGATAATAATAATGGCTGCTAGTTCGGTAGCATGTAGTAAAGTTGATATTACCGAAAAATGGTATAAAGAGAACGTTAATGAAATCAAGTCTCTGGATTCTAAGGATTATAGTGACTTGGAATTCTTGAAAGACTTATTGAAGGATAAAAAGATCGTGTCTCTAGGAGAAAATTTCCATAGTGTAGGAGATTATAGAACAATAAAAACAAGATTAATCAAGTATCTACATGAGGAACTTGGATTTGATGCAGTTGGATTCGAATCAGGGTTAGGTGAGTCTGCAATGGTCATGAATAGCGAAGACCTATCATCAAAAGATATGATGAAATACAGTATCCTACCAGTTTGGCATTCTAAAGAAACCCTAGAATTGTTTGATTACATAAAAGAACAGAAAGATACTGACAATCCAATGGAACTTTTCGGTTTTGATATGCAGTTCACTAGTATGTATTTTATAGAATACATGGCTCAATGGTTGGAGAAAGTGGATGAAAAAGTTGGAGAAGATTATTATAATCTGGATATTGGATTCCTTCAGGATTATTACGCATTAGTCAATAAATATGCATTTGAAACTGGACATGCAGAAGAATATCAACAGCTTATTGATAATTATAAAAGTAAGTATGATGAAATGGTTAAATACATAAAAGATAATCGTAGTAAATTAGAAGCTGTATACCCTGACAATACTTCATTGGTAGATAGTGCACTCCGTACTATAGAAAATAGAATAAACATAGTGAAAATGATGATGGCAGATAATGTTGAAGGATATGCTTTTAGAGATGTCATCATGGCAGATAACGTGAAATGGTATATGACAGCCAACCCAGATAAGAAAATCATCATATGGGGTCATAACGATCATATAGCAAAGAATACATCACAGATGCTTGCGCTTGATAACGATGAATGGATTAATAGTTTTGAGAGTATGGGAGAACTATTGAATAAAGAGTATGGAAAAGATATGTATGTAATAGGTTTATACATGCAAGGGGGTAAGGCATCAGCAATTACAACACAACAGGTTTTTGATATACCAAATGTTCCAGATGGAAGTCTAGAAGAGATAATAGGTAGAAGCGGATATGAAACTTCTTTCGTTGACTTTTCTAGCCATGAGAAACAGGATGAGTCTAATGAATGGATGTTTACTGAGTTATATGCAAGTGAAGATGGTTTGACAGATGAAGTCGTTAGATCAAATGTACAGAAATTCGTTCCAAGAGATCAGTATGATGGAATAATCTTATTGGATAGGGTTTATCCACCAAGTACGTATAAAGTTTTTGAGTAATAAATTGTGGTAAATCTATTGTATCTTTATTATCAATGGATTGTCTGATTTATGCAAACACTTCTTTTATGGACATAGACTATAATATATCTTATGCTAAGTAGCAGAAATTATGTTAGGATTCCAATATCAGTACGGAGTTATTACTGTATCTGTCCTAAAGCATTGATTAGGTAATGGCTAAGATATATAATGAATAAAAAGTATAAGAGGTGTTTGATATGGGGAAAAAAAGGAAAAGGAAAGCAAATGACAATGGGTATAAATTGGAAGGAGAAAACCCTAGAAAAAAAGCTACTAAAGCTACTATAGAAAAAGGCATTTTGGGAGAAGCAAGAAGTCTCCAAAAGATACAAGGAACATGTATTAATGCAAATGAAATATTTAAGGTTACAACAACAAGTCGCAGAAGACAAAGAAAAATAGTTAAACCACCTGAAGAATTTGATAAAGCTATGGGTCAATTACAATTAAACTTTGAAGGTCTATACAATGGGTTAAGAATTTATCCTTATAACGCTGAAGGACAGCAAATTGCTAAGACAACAGTTGAAGTTGATGGAGTGAAAATGGGAGAATACTCAACAAAAGATCAAAAACACGCTGAAATGAGAGCTTTAGAAGATCTGCTTAAAAATGGTAAATTAGAGTTAAATACTGATGGGACACTAACAGCCAACTCTGAGATTAGTTTTGAGACAGATATACCTAATTGTGGCTTTTGTACAGCTATTCTAAATGTCCTAGGGGCAGGTGGATTGCTTACAGAGCCATCAAAAGGAAAATTTAACTTAGCATCAAATGGTTATTACCCATTACCAGGTGAGATTAAAACTAATAGACAGTTTTGGGAGAATTTAACGGGTATAGATACTGAAAAAATGTTAGACTATGTCTTTCAAAATGATTCGAGTGATTATGATAGCAAGTGGGATAATTTCATCAAGAGTCCTGACCACTTTAACAGTTTTACAGTTAATATTTTTAAAGAATTAGCAGAACAATTGTAGAGATGTAATGGTACCAGCTACTAGAGTTTATGAATTGGTAGAAGAATATTGACTCATTCGATTTATACTCATTAGGTTAAATAAATAATATTATTATACAAAAAATCATGAACGTAATTAAATAAGATAAAAATTCTCTTAGTCTTATCATTTTGTTTGTATATAAAAAGTTATGAAGGAAATAATAAATAATGAATTACTGAAGTGTTGACAGGACATTTACAATGAGTATTATAAAACTATAAAAAGTAAGTAATTAGCCGAGCAATTGGCGATCATTTTTAAACTAATAAAAAATAATCACAATCCTACTTTGCGGGCAGGGGTGATTATTTTTTTGTCGTTTTAGTCGTATCTAAAATTGCAATGACAAGCATTGCAAATAATATCATTAGAGATAAACACTCATAAATTGACATGGGCGCCACCCCCTTATCTTCAATAATAAATATGTTTATTAATTATGAATAGAGATACAACTTAGCATAGTAAAAGTGCTAAATTGTATCTCTATTTATGTGTAAGAAAGGGGTTATCATAGTTAGCGATTATAATACTTTTAACTCCTTTAACAGTTTAATGCAATCATAAAAACCATATCTATACATATCACAGAAGATGATGCTGTTGATAGCATTATTCATGCACAGATAATCGTCTATAGCTTTCTTATCTTTTTCCTCTAATCTTTCAAAAACTGTTCTGAAATCTTCTTCAAAATTAGGTTGAAAGGACTTTTCTTTTTGTATGTCAATATTATTGGTTAGTGAATTCTTTAATCTATCGTCTACTATTTCTTGAATTAGAACGTTAAATAGTGAAGAGTAAGTTTCTATCATATTTATTCCTCCATACATAATAAATTTTATAGATGTGTATGCTATATATAAATATTTTAAGCCAATTTGTCTTAAAAGTCAATAAGCCAATATGTATTAGTATAAAATGGTTTCATGAGGTGATTAATAAAATGTATGATAGAATAAAAAGTTTAAGAGAGGATAATGATTTTACTCAAAAGGAAATTGCAAAAATATTAAATTGTAGCCAAACAGGATATGGAAAATACGAGCTAGGGCAAAGAGATATACCTACTCATATATTAATTAAACTTGCTCTACATTATAAAACTAGTATAGACTATATTTTAGGGTTAACGGATGTTAAGAAACCGTATTCACGTTCTTGAAATGATGGGATTAAACTCTATTAATAGTAAATTTTATGATCAATTTAGTCTTTTTATGTAATAAAAGAGTGCTATACTCTTTGGGGGAGTTACCTAGGTAACCCATCCCAAAGGATGCACTCATCTTATTATTATTATTCGACTAGGTATGAATAATAATTATTAATATATATTAACTCTAGTTACTAATCATAAAATATTAAGATATTCATTTAACCGTTCTTCCAGATATTCAGATATAAGGTTAATCATAACACTTGCGTCTTCATCACGATAAAAACTATCAAAAGCTTCGTAATATCTTTTTCTATCTGAAAATTTAATATTGATTGGTGGAAATCCGTTCTGTATCAAATCCAAATTAAGAATCAATCTACCAGTTCTTCCATTGCCGTCAATAAAAGGATGAATACCCTCAAATTCCAAGTGAAATCTTGCAATACGTTCAACTATATACATAGATTTTATTCGTTGTTCATTATTTAATATAAGCTCAGTTATCTTAGGTTCAATCATGTATGGTTGGACAGGATTAGTATATGCTCCCATGATTGTAACAGGTATTCGTCTAAAAACTCCTTTATCTTCGGGTTTATTCATTAAAACTAATGAATGTATATCTTTAATAGTTTTTTCGTTAATAGGAACACCTTTCTTAGCCAAGTCTTCAATAAATAAGAAAGCATCACGGTGACCCACAGCTTCCAAGTGATCTTTTAATGGTTTCTTGTCAATAGTTAATCCTTCTAGTACCATAGCGGTTTCTTTTATTGTTAATGTGTTTCCTTCAATGGCATTAGAATTGTATGTGAAATTTATTAGGAAATCATTCCTAAGTCTCTCAATTTCTCCAGCTGTCAAAGGTCTCTTGCTGTCTAATTCTTTTTTTAATGATTCTAAATGGTGGAATTCCGGAACAAAAGCACTGTCAATAATTTTACATCTAAGAATTCTTCCATCTACAGGTCTTGGAGAGTTTTCAGGAATTAGATATATGTTCCCATCTTTCTTTACTCCTTTTATCTTGTTTTCTGAGCACAAAACTCTTACTCTACGAGGTGTAAGTCCCCATTTTTTAGCAGCTTGTACAACTTTTATATAATTCATTATACATCACCCTATATATATTTTATAAATATATTATATTTTATAGTAGGAATAATATCAATATAATTTTGATAAACTTTGATTTTATTATTCCTTTTTATTTTACTCTATATGACATAATACAATATAAAATAGAAATATCTAGTAAAACATAACAGTTTATGTGTATAATATAAACACTTATGTGAAATAGATTACTAAATAAAAATATATATTTTATTTAAAGAGGTGAGATTACATGAAGACTAATTACCAATACAAGATTTCTTACGCCGAATATAATGATTTAGACGAATGGATGGACTTGGTGGAACTGGTCAAAGATGATTTTCCAGGATTAGATATAGATGATTATAGAGAAGGGATGAAGAAAACCATCAAACGAAAAACAGGAATATTAGCTAGATATGATGATAAGGATAGTAGGACTGCTTATTATCAGTAAGAAGAAATCTGAAATATGTTTCTTGGCTGTACACCCAAACTATAGGAAAAAAGGTATAGCTTCAGAATTATTAAAATTCTCTTTCCAACTATTTAATCCACAATCTACCATTACAGTAACCACATACAGAGAAGATGACTCCAAAGGTATAGCTCCTCGCAGATTATATAAAAGTCTAGGATTCATAGAAGATGAATTAACAATGGAATATGGATATCCTACACAGAGATTTATAAAGCATTTAATGAAACAATAAATAAGTATCTATATAAAATTGTAAAAATATTTTTTACAATTATGTGCATTTTAATAACTAATATGATATAATATTATTATATAAGGGTATAATAATATAAAATAGGAGGTGGTATTATGGATATTAACACATTATTTATTGAAAGAAAGCAAATGGGAAAAAATATTTTACAGTATATCAAGAAGAAAGGTTTTACTAAATCAACTTTTTCAACATTAGTTGACATATCACGACCTACACTAAATAGGCTGATAAATGGTGAAATTAATAGTATTACAACTTTTGAGACACACATAAGAAAAATTATTGCAAACCAAAAAATCACAATAGATGATTTAATAGAAAGTGAATATACTAAAACAAATAATCTACAATATTCATTTTCTAACCATGCACCAGAAGATTATGAGATGAACAATAATTCAAAAGAAATGGTAGGAATAATTGAAGATATTATTAGTTTGTATGAAATATATTCTTAGATAAAAGGATTGGTGAGTGAATGTTTAAGAAAATAGGTTCTAATAATCTAGATGAAGTAATTAATATGAATATAATTATTTCTAATGAAATAGATATCTTTGCTTTAGATATTACTAGAAGACATAATAAATCGGGATTATCAAGTCATGAAAAGTTATCCTTTGATATATTAAATAGGAATAATTTAATACAGACAGTTTTTGATGATAAACATTTTGGTGGAGTAATAATTACAAAAGATAAGTTGAAAATCCCAATTATTAATACTGCTCAACCTAGAGTATATCAATATTTTGTAGCGTGGCATGAAATATATCACTTATTCTACGATGAAGAACAAATGGATTATAATCACAATATAAATATTGATCTGAACTATAACGAAAGAAAAGCAGATTATTTTGCTGCTTGTATGATGTTAGGTAATATTTATGAATATTTTTTTTCAATAGAGGATGAAAATTTTATAGATAAGATAATTAAATGTATGAATGCATATAAAGCACCTTATAAAGCAGTTCTGATACAACTGTATCAAGATAGTAAAATAAAATATAATAATATTAAATTGCAAAAAAGTATTTTAGAACATTTCGATTTGGATTTAAATTTAATTGAAGAGTTTGAAAGACTTGAATTAGATGTTGAATTAGTTAAACCATCATATGTTATTAATTTCGGAGGATTAGATAAAATAATAGAAAGACAAATAGAAGAAAATCCAGATGAAACATACCATAAAGATAATTTAGTATTCCTAAAAAAATTAAGAGAAAAAGCACAAAAGATTAAAGAGGAAATTACAAATGATAACTGATATATTATCTTTGAAAAAATACTTGGGTTCTAATAGTTCTCTTAATATAGGTATACTGGATAATAAGATGGTGGAGTTTTTAACATATTTAAATGACGAACAATTACTGGTAATTTTTAAAAATTATCATATTATATTTATACCTGAATGGGTTAGACTTGAAATTAACGATAGTGATAAAAGGCAAAAGTTCATAGATTCTATAAATGAATTATTAGATATAGATATCTATTATATAGATGAGAATGATTATCTAGAATTAGTTGATTCAAGAGATTTATTATTGATGAAGATATTTTTTTCTTGTTGTTTTCCTATAGCTGAGGTTAATAGTTTTATACAGAAGAATATAATTAAAGGGAAAGAGCTAGAAGATATAGAAATAGAATATAATGTATGGTTGAAAAACATTTATGAAAATGGGTTTAAAGGAGATTATTTAGCAAATGGAAGAATTAAAAGAAAAAATGCTGGATAGATTTCAATTCTAGTATTATCATATCTTCTAGCGTATCATTATAATGGTTGTGTCTCTAATATTACAATTCTAACTTATGATAAAGACGTATATGCTATTAAAAGTAAAGCAGAGTGCAAGAAATTATATAAAGATGAAATATTATCTCAAATGAAGCAAGGTACAATAACATTTAAAACTAACAATTTGGTTCTATGGGAACTTATAAATAATGATAAAATGGACAATAACATAGATAATATTAATAAATACAGAAAACAAAAAAGAATTAAATTAACAATTTCTAAAGATGATAATTCCATAGAAGAAATTGATAAAAACATTACTAATGAAGAGTTTATGGGACTTGCATATGATGATAATGTACATATTATATTTTAGTATATTTGGTTTATTAATGAAGGTATATGTAAGAGAATAATATAGAGACTACTTCTTATATCATATATAAAAATGAACTAAATTAATTTTGACAAAGAAAATGTAATAATATAATATTATATTTAACTAGTTATTTCTAAAAATATGACTAGAAATTAGCCAGGATTATAATAAGATAGCTATTTCAAGTAAATTAAGGTATTTATAAGAATAAGAGAATCGGGAGGGTATTATGAATCTAATATTTAAAGAGATCAATGGTGATAATTGGGAAGAATGTATTAAATTAAAGGTTTTCAAGGATCAAGAAGAATTTGTAGCAGATAATTCATATTCTATATTGCAGTCTATATATGAAAAGAATCTATTTCCTCTAGCTGTATACGATGGTGATACAATGGTTGGATTTACTATGTATGAAATAGATGAAGAAGACAATAGTATGGGAATGTGTAGATTAATGGTTGACAGGAAATATCAGAAAAAAGGATATGGAAGAGCCACAGTGTTAAAACTACTGGATTTTGTAAAAGAGAAATATGGAAAAACACCTTTTTACACTAGTTTTGAACCAGAAAATATAATAGCAGATAAACTATATGAAAGTGTAGGATTCGTAAAGACTGGTGAAGTCTTTGAAGGGGAGCTTGCTGCAAAGATTGATTTATAGTTGAAACATACCCACTGTATATAGCAAATGTAATATTTACTATACATAGAGGAGTTTTCTTTTAATTGGTGTGTTGTTTATATATTAATAATTAATGATATTAGTAAAGACAATTATAAATTATTTCTCATATCATTTTCTTGCTTCTTATAACATTTTTACTTCCTATATATGTTGCTACAAAATAAGATCCGTATATTATTATAAGGAATAATGCTGAGATTACGATATTTCTAATAATATTTACATTGCTGAATTCAATAATAAATGCATTGACTGCTGTAAGTCCAACAATGGAATGAACGATAGCTAATGATAGAGGCATTAAGAAATATATTAATATCTGATAGAACAATGTTCTATTAAGCATGTTTTCATCTGTACCTAAGTTCTTTAACAACTCATATCTATATTTATTATCGCTTGATTGTGATAATTGCTGTATAGATAATATGGCTGCACAAGTTATTAGAAATACAAATCCCAGATAAATTGCAAGAAATGCAGAAATTGTTTTACCTTCTACAGCTTGTGTATATATATTATCCTTAGAAAAATAAGGATATCTGTGAGGTGAATTTCTGTATTGTGACAAAAAGTTGTTTTCATCCTCTTTATTATTAAAATTAGCATTAAGTGTTATTTGGGTTTTTATCATATTTTTTACTAAACTATCATTAACAATTAAAGTGGGTGATAGTACAACTCTATCATTGCTGTACATTTGAGTTTTAATAATCTTGCTTAAGTATAAATCTTTTTTATTTATATCTATAGTGATATTGTTATTTTCGATCAATTTAAAATTGTTATCTAATTTATCCCATGTATTAATAACTGCAAATTCATCATTTGATAAACTTAATGTTTTATGACCTTGTGATTCAGCGTTTTTATTATAATCGCTTAATGAAATTATATCTACAGGGTATCTATAGAAATATCCTGTTAACTGAATGGTTTTATCTATTATTATATCTTCGTATGATAGATTCTTATCACTGTAAGTAGAAAAAATATTAATTGATGAAGTATATTTGCTTATATCAGTATACTGTTCTAGATCGTGACTTAATTTATCTTCTTTAATGTCAAAATCATCATGATAGAAAAATGATATATCAAAAGGAGTTTTACTTGTAAGGTCTGATGAAAAAAAATTAGCCATACTAACTCCTGATGAAAGAGTACCGATTGCTAGCAATAAAGTGATACAAACGATTGTCATTGAAATTACGTTAGTGTTTACCATACTGCTTATCTGACGGACAACAAACATATTAAGGTTTTTGAGATACAGTTTTTTAGTTCTCATCATTGTTTTAGTTAATATAGATGCTATTGATAAGAAAAACAAATATGTTCCGAGTATACCTAATAGTAATGTTAAAAAGAATCCAGTTGATATATTGATAATACCGTTTGTAAGAATTAAGTAGTAAGCAGATGCAAGACATATGAGTGATATGATAAATAAAAATATTGATTTTGAAGTATTCCTCAATCTTAATTCTTGATTCTTTTTATTGGCATATAATAAATCAATTAATCTACATTTGGATACGGTAATAGTATTAAACAATGTTACTACAACAAATATTACAGAAAAATAGATAACACTCTTAAGAGCAGCATTAGGTGAAAATATGAACTTGAAAGAAGCCATATTGACTTCAAACATTTTTGCTGTAAATATTGACATTATATGAGAGCCTAATATTCCAATAGTCAGACCTACCAATAATGCAACTATTGCCAGTACAATAGTTTCAAATACAAGTATCATTGATATTTGACGTTTCTCCATTCCGAGAGTCAGGTAGATTCCTAATTCTTTTTTACGCCTTTTTATAAGATATCCATTAGCATAAACAATCAGAAAACCTAATACTATAGAAATAAAAAAAGATATGATATCTAATATTGATGTCAAGGATTTTATTGCTTGATTCTCAGTTTGAGTAAGAGCCATTATTCCTTTTTGGGCATCTATAGAATTAAACATATAGAATATACATACCCCGAATACTAGAGTCAGGAAATAGATACCATAATCTTTTATACTCCGGGATGCATTTTTATATGAGAGCTTAATAAACATTGTCAGTATCGCCTCCAAGTAAGGATATGATCTCGATAATCCTATCAAAAAAGTCTTTTCTGGAATCATCACCTTTAATTATTTCATTGAATATCTTACCATCTTTTATAAATAGAATTCTATTACAATAACTGGCAGTAAAGACATCATGTGTCACCATAAGGATAGTAGTATTTAACTCATTATTCAACTTATCAAGACTGTCTAGCAACATTTTTGAAGATTTACTGTCAAGTGAACCTGTAGGTTCATCAGCTAGAACTAAGGAAGGGTTGGTAACTATAGCTCTTGCACTAGCTACTCGTTGTTTCTGTCCTCCTGACATCTGATAAGGATATTTATTAAGTATTTCTGTAATACTTAATTTGTTGGAAATATCTTTAATCATGCCATTAATCTTTTTAGGATTTTCTTTCATTATTGTTAAAGCTATTGCAATATTTTCATATCCAGTAAGTGTATCAAGAAGGTTGAAATCCTGAAATATGAATCCTAGATTCTTACGTCTGAACGTAGATACTTGTTTTGAATTGAGTGTTGTGATATCTTTATCCTCTATAAATATTTTACCGGAAGTGACAGTATCTATTGTTGATATACAATTAAGAAGAGTAGTTTTACCACTTCCTGATGCTCCCATTATACCGATGTATTCTCCTTCTTGTACTTCAAAACTTATATTGTTGATAGCATGAGTCACATTACCTTTATTTCCGTAGTATTTTTCTATATTTTCAACTCTTAGGATTGTTCTCACAGTATTCTCCTTTTTATGATGTATCATTATCATGGATTCAGCATTACATTATAAATGTAGTATGGCATGTAATATATTGATTCTATTTTCTGCATTATTAATATTATATAAAGATATATAGTTACTATATAGAATATATCACTTATCTACCTTAGAATAGGCTTACATATAGCTTACAATTATGTAACAAACAAAAATGAGTAATTATATTATGACTCAAATAGAATTGTCTTATCCTTTGGGAATATTATTCTCACTATAGTGCCTTTATCTACTTGAGATTCTATTTCTAATGAAAGTCCCATTTTATTGCAAAGATTTTTACATAGATACAATCCTATACCAGTTGATTTAGCATATATTCTTCCATTTTCACCAGTAAATCCTTTATTAAAAACTCTTCCAATATCTTTCTTAGGAATCCCTATGCCATTATCACGAATGATAAGTATAATGTTATTAGGGTTTTCGATTGATGAAAAAGTTATTGTTAGTGTTTCTTTCCTATATTTTATACTATTGGTTATTATCTGTCCTAAGATAAAAGAGGTCCATTTAGAATCACAGTAAACATTTTTATCTAAATTGTCAAATTTAATTTCTGCTTTATATTTTATAAGTTCTTTAGCGTGAGCTTTTACTAATTTTTTAATAGTTTCTTTTAGGTTGGTATTAGAGATGACGTAATCTTTTTCTAGTGTCGTACTTCTAGCATAGTATAGAGCCTGTTCAACGAAATAGTTTATTTTATTGATTTCCTCTGATATACTTTCAGTCATTTTATTCTTGTTATTTTCACATATAAGATCAATACAGAAGATAGGAGTCTTTATTTCATGTATCCAAGTTTCGATATATTCTTTATACTCATTTTGTGATATCTTATATTTAGCTATTTCATCATTCATAGATTTAGCAGCTTGATAGATGACGTCATGTAATATGATACCCTCTTGGAAAGAGGGTTCATCTATTAATTCGTGAATGAAAAATTTTTTATCTAGATTATTTAGAATTTTATTAAGTTTATTATAATAAATACGTTTGGGTATATATTCTATTAAGAGAATTACTATCTCTGTAATAATTATTAGTATGCATATGAAAATAATTATTGATTTATTGACATCAAATATGGAAAGCATAACACTTATGAATGTTATCAAAAAAAGATGTGTGATTATAGACCATATTTTATTTTTGATGAATGTAGGTATTTTCATATTATATAACCTTGACCTCTCTTGGTTTCAATGAAATTTGTTAATCCTATGATTTCGAGCTTTTTCCTTAATCTATTAACATTGACAGTTAAAGTGTTATCATCTATAAATTCATCTGATTGCCATAATTCATTTATTATTTCATCTCTGCTTACTATGGTTTCTTTATTTCTAATTAATAAGGATAATATATTTAATTCATTTTTGGTTAATTCTGTTTTGCTATTCTTATAGATAGCAGTACTATTAGAAATATTAAGTATCAAATCCTTGTGATGTAGGGTTTGAGTATTATTCTTTACAGTTGTCCTTTTAAGAATAGCAGTTATATGAGCTATAAGTATATTTGAATTATATGGTTTATTGATAAAATCATCTGCGCCTAGATTAAGTGACATAAGCTCATCCATATCTGTATTTCGACTGGTGACAACTATAATTGGTACATCAGATTGTTTCCTTATTTCTCTACAAATGTAAAATCCGTCATAATAAGGGAGATTGATATCAAGAAGGATCAAGTCAGCTTTTAAGTCAAGACATTCTTCAAGTATATTTCTAAAATCTTTAATGTACTTAGGTTCATAACCATAATTTCCTAATAACTTGCACAGTTCCTGTCTAATTTTAATATCGTCTTCAATTATTAATATTCTATACATTTAATTTACCCCTTATATGGATGTTTAATTTACTTAAAATAGTATTTTGCGTTTTATAGTCAACTATTATTAGAAAATATTTATTCTTACACTATCAATATAATAATAATTGATTTTCATGTCAAGTAGGTAGATATGAATAGATAGAATAGGTATATGAAAAATTGTTGATTTTTAGTATAATGAAAGAAAACAATAAGAGATATGTATTAACCAATATTGATTCATAATAAGTAGAGGAGATATAAACTATGGCATTAGATATTTCATTAATTAAGTATAGAGTGGCAGTTACTACAGATTTACAAGAGATAAAAAAACTTGCAGGGGAAGTAGTTATCAACAATTATACTCGTTTCATGGGGATAGATATCACTAAAAACTATGTTGACAGTGGACAATCTGACAAAGAAATAGAAGATGATATTGATAATATGGTAGTTGCTGAACATGATGGAAATATATTAGGAATAGTGGTTGTGATTGATGATTTATTACATCTTCTCATGGTAAAACATAGTCATCAAGGGCTTGGAATAGGGAGTTCATTACTTGAACTTGCGGAGAAAAGGATGTTTACAAAATATGATACTATAACACTCCAGACATTTGAAGGTAATATACCTACTGTAGAATTTTATGAAAAGCATGGATGGATTATAGTAAGAAAAGATTATATGGATATGATAGATGGAAATATGCTTAAGTTTGAAAAATATAAGAAGAATGATAGGTAGGGGGATTAAGGTATGTCCAGTTATATAATGTATATTGTAACTATTGTCTTGTTGATTATATCTTATAGAAATGACAAAAAGAAAACTAAAAAAGCACTGAAAAAAGCATGGAAGTCGTTCAATAATATATTGCCTGAGTTTCTAGGGATAATATTATTTGTTGGGATACTGTTGGCGGTTTTTGACGCTGATTTCATATCTAAGATAATAGGTTCTAGTTCTGGATGGCTGGGAGTAGTTGTATCAGCTGTTATAGGAGCTGTCACCTTAATTCCTGGATTCGTAGCTTTCCCTACTGCTGCTATGTTATTGGATAGTGGAGCAGGATATATGCAAATAGGAGCTTTTATATCTGCTCTTATGATGGTTGGAGTAATTACTGCGCCTGTTGAAATGAAATATTTTGGTAAGAGACTTACTATAATAAGAAATATATTATCATTTTTATTCTGTTTCGTAGTCGCATATATAATAGGAAAGGTGGTTATTTCCCTATGAAGAATTTAAAGAGATATGCTTTTGCATTCATTGTTGTTGTTATAATCATATTATTATTAATATTTTCCAGAGAAATAGGACTTAAGGCTGTTAATATTACTGGTAGTAATCTAAAAGAAATGCTACTTGTCATACCTCCTGTATTTGTTCTATTGGGATTACTTGATGTATGGGTTCCAAAAGAAACTATGATGAAATATATGGGAGATAAATCAGGCATAAAAGGGATAGTTCTAGCTATTATACTTGGTTCGGCAGCAGCAGGACCTCTATATGGTGCATTTCCTGTTGCAGCTGTATTCATGAAAAAAGGTGTTAAGTTTAGCAATATACTTATATTCATAGGGGCATGGTCTACCACTAAGATACCTATGTTTTTATTTGAACTATCAGCACTTGGTGCTAAATTTGCTGTTACAAGATTACTTATTGATATACCTGGAATAATAATTATTGCATATATACTTAACTTGGTAATCAATAAAGATGAGATTAAAAAAATATATGATAGAGCTGAATCAATGTGAATAATTAGTTGATATAATTTTAATATGGAACTTTATAGACCAGATATGTTATTTTAGTATAATTAGAATAAATATGTAATAAATAATATAAAACTTAATAATTAAATAATAGAAATTTAAAATATATGATTACAAAATTAAATAATTATATGTTAACATTGTTATGGATTTTTATAATGGGGAGTTCAATAAAAACTAAGGAGAGAGTATTGTGGTTGAAACATATTCAAATGTAATTACTACTAAGAAAAGGTATATGAAGTTAATTATTATTATGATAATAACTGTTAGTTTGACTTTAATAAGTTGTAATAGCAAGACTAATACAACACAGGTAGAAGTGAATAAAAAACCATCAGATTTAGGAACTGATGTAACAACAGAAGTTGTAACAGATAATCGGGAAAGTGAGTATGATGACTTTTTGTTATTCATTAACAATAAAGATAATCGTAGTCTATACTTACTGAACAAGAAAAGCAAAGAGTGCAGTAAGATATATGATAATGTAGTAAGTATTATGGGAAGTGTTAGTTATACCTTAAAAAAATTAGAAAAAACCAATTATTTCTTGGCAAATGGTAATCTATTAGCTTTGGATGGAGATACATTCAAAATCACCAATGTAATGGAATATGAACATGGAGAATATGCAACCAATAATATTTTTATTAATGTTGAAGGTAATATCTATCTTAAAAACATTGAAAATCATAAGCAGAAAATGTTGTTAAGCAATATGGAATTCGTAGATATAGTGTATAAAGATGGATTAGTGTACATGAAAATTAGAGATGTGAACAGCTATTATATCTATAAATACGATATGGAAGCTGAAAAGATGGATAAAATATATGACTTGAAAGATTCTTATTGTAAAATGGCGATAGATGATAATAGAAACATATATGTTATGGAACTTCAAGTAGATGAAAAAGATTCAATAATAACAAAATATGATATATCAAGTAATAGAATATTACAATTGAAGGAAGATAAAAATGATACTTCGGATGATTGTGATGGTACTATCATTTACCTTGATAATTCATTATATGTTACTTATGAAGATAGTTTCAGAAAGATAGTAGATAGAGAATTAATATCTGCTGCATCAATTGATAATGGTATATATTTAATGACTAACGATACGGATATCGTTGAGTTGGATACCAATACATTAGAACTTACAGATGTTCTATATCTGAACCATATAACAAGCAATAATTATAATAATCAGAATGAATTGATTAAAATAGAAGATGACAATGTATATTTCAATGACCAGTTTTTGACTGATAGTATGGCTGAAGACCAAGAAGAACAAAATGGATCAACTCATTACTATTATATTGAAAATGGGGAACATGAGACCAATATAGGTAATCCATACGTTGTTAAAGATAAAAAGACTTACTTACAATCAGATATTAATGAGATAGAAGAGAGTATAAAAGAAGAATTTAATGAATATTCTTTTTCTGATGAACTGATAGCATATACAACAAAGAATGATAAGCATTTGGTTATACTTGATAGGAAGACTAATGAAAAAATATATACTAGTGATTACCCAGTTTCTAACATACAGGTATTTGATAATGAGGTTTATTATATAAGGTATATCAATGAATCTGGTTTTTACTACTATTATGATGGGGAAAACACATTGATTGATAAAACTATCGTCTCAGATTATGTAATTACCAATGAAAATATATATTATAATACCATATACAATAATGAATTAAGATGTAAGAACAAACAAACTGAGATGAATGAGGATATAAAGTTCCTTACAACATACAGAAGTAATGATGAAGGTTTGAAAGATATTAACGAAAAAATATCATATATGGTCAGTAATTCTGATACGTTTTATTTTGTAATAGATGATATGCTCTATAAAAGAAAGGACCATGAAGATAATAAGGAATTAATCAATATTTTACCATCTGATTTTATATCATATCTATTTCTGCATGAGAATAATATATTTACTGGGTATTTTGGTATTACAATAGATGATATCAATATCAATTCATATGATATTGATTATAAAAAACCATACTGCACTATATATGAAGATGATAGAACCATAATCTATCCTGTTCCTGTATATTATAGAGAAGCTTCTTATGGGGTATATGTATATGATAAAGAAGATAAACAGATTAAAGATATAATATATTCCTATGATAAGACTAATACATCAATCATTAAGGATGCAGTTTTTATCAGTGGTAGTGATAAAACTATATATAAAATAGACTTAGAAACTTTGGATTTGCAAGAAATCTATAGAACCGATAATTACTACGATTATGGTGAATCAATAAAATTTTTCATTATAAATGAAAGATATTGTGTAATAGGGGATTGCAATAACGCAGGTATAGATGAATTAAAAGGTATAACAATCCTTGACTTACAAGATACTGTAAACGTAAAGTGCATGGAAGATGTAGAGTTATTATATGCACAAGGGGATTATGCTTATTACAGAGATGAAGAAGATACGTTGATGACTCTTGATTTGAGTAATGGAATCAATACAAAAGGGAATGTAGTATGCAATCATATCACAGATTACAGAGCAACTTATAATCAGTATATTTTCTTTCAAGGATATAATGATTTAATTATGGTAGATAACACAAACAACATATCAGAAGTTGTTTGTGATGGTAACTATCATGATATAGTAAGCGTATCATCAAGAGACAATACTGATTTGGTTTTGATATATCTAGATTACAACCACAATTTAATTAAATTTGATAAAGGCAAATCTATACTAGGTGAGAACATACATAATTATAGATTGAAAAATGATATATTGATATTCCACAAGAAAAATGAAGATGGGAAAAATGAGATATATACTTATGATATAAATAAGGAGACGTTATCAATCATAGATGTAGATATACCTGATGACTATAATTTTGATTATTATATATTGGATAATAAAGTAGTTGTAAAATTATCCAATCCTAATAGAGAAAAAGTAAAATATTATTTTTCGCCTGAGGGGAAATTAATACAAGATTAGCTATTTACCAGCAATAGATTAAATGTGAAAAAGAAGTGCTACAATAAATATTTTATTAGAATATATAAAGTAGAATATTGAAAAACAGCATAAAACTATATTTGTATCATTGATTTAAGGATATTTTTGTATTAAAAAATACTGTTTATGTTACAAAGTTGTAATATAAAAGATGTATATTCTTAATACTTAAGTGTTAATATATTTACTATTGAAATTTTTAGGGAGGTAATTAATGACAATGTAAATATCAAATCAATAGTATAGATACTAGTAAATATTGATAAGGTAAAAATATATTGAGCTACTGTTAGCGGTTATATATTATAAGGAGAAACAAAATGTATAAAAAGTATATGAAAGTAAGTATAATTTTAACAATAATCATCAGTATGGTCTTAATAAGCTGTAAGAGCAAAACAAGTGAGACAAAATCAACTGAACAAAGTACTGATGGTGAAATCAAAGGTAAAGTAGAAGTTGATAACCAAGAACAAACAGAAACTGACAACAAGTATTCAGACTATATGTTGTTCACTCATAAAGACGAAAAATATCTATTGAATTTGTATCTATTGAATAAGAAAACTAAAGAATGTAAAGTAATTGATGACCAAGACGTAAAACTATTAAATACGAATATTAAAGAAATGGAGAAAGAAAACTACTTCATTTCAGATAATAATTTATACCTATTAGACGGAGATACATTTGATATATCATTGATAGAACATTTTGATAGCGATGAAAACACGCGATATACAATTAGATATGCAGGTAATAATCTTTTTATTGGTAATGAGGGTATATACATACAAAATCTTGACAGTAAAGATAAAAAACTACTAATAGAGGATTTCGATCTTAATAAAGTAGTTTACAGAGATAATATCGTGTATATTAAGGTATATGACCGTGGAAACGATAATGGTTATGTATATAAATATGATATTGGAACTGAAGAGTTGAATAAGGTGTATGATATAGATAATGAATATAAGAGTAACATAGAAATAAGCGAAAATAAAGATCTTTACATATTAGAGGAAACTGGTTTAAGTAAATATGATTTCGATGAGAATAAAATCATTAAATTGAAGGAACAACCCTATAATAAACAAAACGAAAGCGATAATAGAATTCTAGTTAAGTTTTCAGAAGATCCTACAGTATCTTTATATTCAATAAGTAATGATAACTATATGAAAGTTACAGATTTTAAATCAGTTGAAGATATAATGATTAATGATTATATATATATATTGACTGTTGAAAACAATGTTATCAAACTAGATAAGAATTCATTAGACGTCATTGAAATACTCAATTGGAATGAAAGTGCAATAAATAAATTGTCTGATCGTACAGAGAATTCATTAAGATTAGAAGACGATAAAATGTATGAGGGTAATTATTCAATGATTAAGTCATCTGAGGATTCTTACTTCTTAGATGGAGTACAGAAAAATGATGCGGACTATAAGAATCCTTATATAGTTAAGGATAACAGAACTTATTTAGAATCAGACATCAATAGAATCAAAGACAAAATAGAAGAGGAATATACTGAATTCACATTTTCTAATAAGGTAATAGCTTACATAAGAAAAGCTGATAATCATTTAGTTATTATGGATATGAAAAACAATAAAGAAATATATACCAGTGATTACCCTGTATCATATATCAAAGCACATGATGGAGAAGTATACTATACAAGGTATGATGACGAATTGGGATTTTATTGTTATGCAGATGGTAAAAACAACTTAATTGATAAGACTATAGTTTCTGATTATAATGTTACTGATAATAACATTTATTATAATACTGCATATAATTCAGTATTAAAATGTATGAATAAATCAACTAAGGATATTAAGACTATAGATGAACAGATAGATATCATGACAGATGATTCGGATATATTATATTATATAAAAGATAAATTAATATACAAAGTGAAGGATGGACAAAAAGATTTTATTAATAATGCGCCGTTGGCGTGGCTTACAATATTATTCTATCATGACAATAATCTATATATAGGATCTGCTGGGGCTGCTTGTACGGAAATATATAAGTTGGATACAGAATACAAGAAACCTGATAAGATAATGTATGAAGATGAAAATAGTATTGTCTATTCTGTTACTTTATCTGCTTATGAAGAAGTTTCAGATGCAGTATATATTTATGATAAGAAAGAAAAAGATATAAAAAGTGTAATATATAAGTTCTATGAAAGTAATTGTACTGCAGTTATTGATGATGCTTTTTATATCAGCAATAGTAATTCAATAATATATAAGATAGACCTGGAATCCCTAAGTGTTGAAGAATTTTATAGATATTATCATGAATATGAACCACTCAGTGATCCACTGGATTTCTATGTTATCAACAATAGATATTGTGTCATAGGCAATAATAATGATATAGAACAGGAAGATGGAAAGCACACAGGAATAACAATTATAGACTTAGAAAAGCCAGAGAATGAAACTCTTATAGAATCAGGTAAATTACTATATGCAATGGGTAATTATGTATACTATCAGGAACAAGATGAAAGTTTAGTGGCTATGGATTTCTCTAATGGAATAAATACTGATAAAATTAGTACAGGTACCTTTGCTACAAGTTATAGAGCTACATACGACAATTACATAATTTTTAAAGATAATAATGATCTATTTATGCTAGATAATAGAGATAACACTACAAAATCTATATGCAATGATATAACACACATGAATTATGAAGATATAATTGCTGTTTCAGCAGATGATGTTACTGATATATCAGTAATATATGTAGATATTGATAATAATATAGTCAAGGTTGATAACGATAAGAAAATTATAGCTGAAAACGTATCTAACCATGTATGTAAGAACAATATAATAGCTTTTACAAAAGAAAAAAAAGAAAGTAGATTGGAAATATTGGATACTATATATTTGTATGATATTGAAAAAGACAAGCTCTCAGATATAAAATTAGATGTAGATTCAAACGTTAGTTATATCAGCTTCTATATTGAAGATAATAAGTTAGTTATCAGCATAATAAATGATGATGGAGAAGTAAGAAGAGAAGAGTATAATACTACAATAATGTGAGAAATCAATTAGTAAAGAATATTATAAGTGGATTGAACAATTTTTCAAGGTAAGTGATTCCTATCTAATCCAGTTAGATAAAGGGTTATAGCTTTGGTTTGTAGAATGAAAGATAGAAGAGGTAACAATCTAATAAGATAACTGACATTAGACAGCACAATAAATCATGTAATTCATATGGAAATAACTATAATAATATGTAGGAGATGATTTTATGAATTGGGTCAAAGCACTAGCAGATTCTATTGATTATATGGAAGATAATCTGACAGGGTCACTGAATATAGAGGATATTGCAAAAACTGCAATGGCCTCACCGTATCATTATCAGAGAATGTTTTACATGCTTACAGGATTCACTGTACAAGAATATATCAGAAACAGAAGACTTTCTATGGCTGCTATGGAAATTACTACAACTAATATCAAAGTCATTGATCTGGCGATGAAATATGGTTATGAATCTTCAGAAGCATTTTCCAGAGCTTTTAAGAAATTACATGGTGCCAATCCTTCTTATGTCAAGAAGAATAAGCCTAACATTAAAGCATTTCCTAAATTAGTTATCCAAATAAATTTAAAAGGAGATGTACCTATGGATTACAGGATTGAAAGAAAGAAATCTTTTAGCTTCAGTGGTATTACTAGAAATTTCTCAACACAAAATGGTGCTAATTTTATTAACATACCTAAATTCTGGACAGAAGTTTGTGCTAATGGAAAATTACAAGAAATGTTTTTGCATGCAAAAGACGAGAGGTCTCTAGGAGTATGTATGCCTATGAATCCTCATACGGGAGAAAGTTTTGATTATGTAATAGGTATTTTTAGTGATGAAAAGGTAGAAGGTTATGATTTTCACACTGTACCAGAAGCAGATTGGGCTGTCTTTGAAGTAAGAGGTCCACTTGGAAATAAGTTACAGGATACTTGGAAACGTATTTTCTCTGAATGGTTTCCATCAACTAGTTTTCAACATGCTGACTTACCAGAGTTTGAAGTATATTGTGGTAGAGATACAAGTAGGGAGGATTTCGTAACTGAAATATGGATTCCTATAATAAAAGAATAATCATTATAATATGATTCACTTACCTTTATTGAAGGTGTAATCAATGGTAGAAGACTTTATAATAAGAAGTTAGTAGGAATTTTCATCATACAGGTTAATTATTTGAATTGCACAGGATGATGAAGGGGAGAGTTGATTTAATAAATAGCTGGAGAAAGAATGTATTATATGGTATCATCTTAGATGGTACCATTAATTTTAGTGTTTGAAATATAGTTGTTTGTAAATGTTGTTAGGAGAGATATTAGATGAAGGAATTTGAGATGATATGGGATATATATTGTGAATCATTTCCTATAGATGAACAAAGAACACTTAAGCAACAGATGGAAATTATGAAAGATAGCAAATATAGTGTTAATCCCTATTATGATGATAATAAGATTATTGGGTTCTATACTTCGTGGAATTTATATGATTTTATATACATAGATCACTTAGCAGTCCATAAGAGATACAGGGGCATGGGCCTTGGAAGTAAATTAGTGCAACAGATACAAGATAAGTATGAACAAAATAATATAATACTAGAAGTTGAACAACCAAACACACATGAAGCTGAGAAAAGAATAGAATTCTATTCAAAAAAAGGATTTAATCTTAACGACTATGAATATTATCAACCTGCATTTGATGATAACAAAAAAAGTGTACCTTTATTGATTATGTCCTATCCTTTGGCAATTAGCGAAGAGGAATTTTTTAATGTCAGGGATAAATTGTATAGTGAAGTATATGGTGTAGATAATAATATTGAACGTTAGACTAAAATCTATGTCCCTTCGTTTAATAGACAGACAACTATTCATCTGTCTAATACGAGGGGAAAATATGATGATAATTATTTATTTGTTTTATTCAATTATTGATAGAACCTCTTCAACAGGTTTTCTTCTTGGACTTTTAATTGGAAGACTAGGTACTCCAATAGGAACAATAGCTGCAAGGGAGAATCCTTCTTTTTGGAAATCAATTGCATCAGAAATTTCTTTTGCCGCATAATTACCGCTTGTCATCCAGCAAGTTCCATATCCCATTGCTGTAGCAGCTAGTGATAGATTTTCAATTAATGCACCTATACTTTGCATTTGAGGTGACATATCTATTAAATTGTAAATTTCTTGTTCCGATACATTTGCTTCTCTTAATTCATCAAGACCATTAGGTTTATACGAACTTGCATATACAAGTATTACAACAGGAGCATTCTGAAAAAGAGTAGCGAATCTAACAAATTTAGTAAAACTAACTTTTTGTTGTTCATCTTGTAATTTATCAGCTATTAGTTTGTTCTTATTTTCTATAGCTTTTGCCATTTCTTTTATTTTAGCTATATTCTTAACAATGACAAAATGCCAATTCTGAACATTCTTTGCAGAAGGACAATGTGTAGAAGCATCCAATATATTCTTTAAATCTTCCATATCAACTTTTTCATCAGTAAATTTTCTCACACTATGTCTATTATATATAAAATCGAGTTTGTTCATAAATAATACATTCCTTTCACATACCGAATAGAGTTAAATAATAATCTACATTATATAGTATATTACGTAATATGTATACGATATAAGTATAAAAATTAATGGGTATAGTATATATTTTTTTGTAGTATTGATAGATTTATTTATTAAAAAAAGCATATATAATATTAAAATTAATAAAATAATGTAATTTCAAAACAAAACAATTAATATATTTAGTATATTTGAAAAATTGAATAATATACATATAAGTGTTATAATTAGTATTATATTATGAATTATTGGAGGGTGTTAATTATGAAAAGCCGAGCAAAAAGCACATTAATCTATGCTTTATTTTTTGGAGGAATATGGGGTATTGCTGAAGCGACGCTAGGATACTTGTTGAATTTAAGTACCATTGGTATAAGTGGATGCATTATGTTTCCCATAGGATATGTTATTTTGCGTAAGGCGTATAAGCAGAGCAACAATGTTTCTGTAATTTTTTATTCAAGCTTGATAGCGGGTACTATAAAATTAGTCAATTTATTTATGCCTATTTCTCATCCTGTGAAAGTTATTAATCCAGCATTTGCAATAGTTCTTGAAGGACTTAGTGTTATGGCTTTAGTATCATGGAGTGTTAAGAAAAATAGGGAGATAGGATTTACTAGTGCACTTATAACAGGTTTTTCTTGGAGAATTATATATTTTATAGATGCAGTAATACTATATAATATTAATATTCCAGCAAGAATGATTGAAAAAGGACCAAAAGAATACATACTTAATTTCTTAATAATAAATAACCTAATTAATGCGGTAATTATAATGTTAGTAGTAAGAGCTGAAAAGAATGGCAAAACAATTAATATAAAAGGATCTTTCATCAAACCAGTAACAGCAGTATGTTCTTTCGTATTGGCTGTTTGTGTACAGATATTAATGACATATATAAAAACTAATAGTTAGTTAATGAAATAATTGTTAAAAATTAATTATTTACAAATTCATAAATACTGTTATAATATACTAGTACGAAAAATTTAATATGTTCGGATGAAGATTGCGGAAGTTAATCAACCGCATTTGGACGAACCTCTGGAGAGACTCTAAAAGAGCACCGAAGGGGAAAACTAATTGATACAATTAGTGAAACTCTCAGGTAAAAGGACAGAGGATATATTCATTATAGAATATATTTACAAACCAGAGGTCAAATCATATGATTTGACTTTTTTGATATTTATTTATTTTTGCTGTCCTATGATGCATTTACTTATTTATTAGTCATTTATTTTTAGAAATCTATTCTAAAGAAATTTCAATAGGTTATTGAAAGTTATGACTAGTCAATAGGTAGATCCATAATGGTACAGCTTATTTTTTTATTAGCTCAACTTTCTAACCTTTTATTTAGTACAATTAATTGAAGGGTTATAGGTTTGCAAAATAAAAAGATAGAAGAAACAACTATATTTTACTATATCAAGACATAAATTATATGGACGGAGGATAATATGGATGGATACGATGATTGAGATATTTAAAAAAATTGATGATGTGGTATGGGGACCACCATTACTTATATTACTAGTTGGAACAGGAATTTACCTAACTATTAGACTACGACTTATACAGATTTTCAAGTTGCCTCTTGCTTTAAAATATTTATTTAAAAAGGATAAGGACAATAAAGCCAAAGGAGATATTTCAAGTTTTGCGGCTCTGTGTACTGCTTTAGCTGCAACAATAGGTACTGGTAATATTGTTGGTGTCGCCACTGCAATGAAAGCAGGTGGACCAGGAGCACTTTTCTGGATGTGGATTGCTGCTTTTTTTGGTATGGCTACTAAATACTCGGAATCTTTATTAGCTGTTAAATACAGAGTGGTAGATAAAAATGGTCAAATGTCTGGTGGACCTATGTATTACATAGAAAAAGGACTCGGGAGTAAATTTCTAGCTAAGATGTTTGCTATATTCGGTATTGGAGTTGCTTTTTTCGGTATAGGTACTTTTACACAGATCAATTCTATAACTACTGCTGTAAAGTTAACATTTAATGTACCTATAGCAGTAACGGCTGTAATATTAACTATACTTGTAACTCTTGTTACTCTAGGTGGAATCAAAAGCATATCTGGTGTATGTGAATTTGTTGTTCCTTTTATGGCTGTTCTATACATCGTTGCATCTCTTTCAATAATCGTATTTAATATACAGGCGGTACCTGATGCGGTTTCACTAATCATTAAGAGTGCTTTTACGCCTGTGGCTGCAATGGGTGGCTTTTTGGGTGCAACAGTGAAGAAAGCAATACAAAACGGTATATCAAGAGGAGTATTTTCCAATGAATCAGGACTTGGTTCCGCTCCTATAGCAGCGGCTGCTGCCAAAACTGACTCTTGTGTCAAGCAAGGATTAATCTCTATGACAGGTACTTTCTTTGATACTATAATAATATGTACAATGACAGGTATATCTTTGGTTATGACAGGTGCGTTTAAGTCTGAGTTTGAAGGAGCAGAGATGACTAATCTGGCATTTGAACAAGGTCTGCCTATAGCAGGAGGAGAATTCATTTTAACTATTGGACTTATTTTCTTTGCTTTTACAACAATATTAGGATGGAATTATTATGGAGAAAGATGTACAGAATATCTTTTCGGAGTAAAAGGTATTGTGCCTTATAAATTGATTTTCATATGTTTGGTTGCTGTTGGTGCATTCCTTAAATTAGATTTGATATGGGTAATAGCTGATATTGTTAATGGATTAATGGCTATTCCTAACCTTATTGGTATTATTGGATTAAGCGGTGTCATAACTTATGAAACTAAAGAATATTTTAAGAAGCTGGAAATAAACAAAAATAGATAAATCACAGTAGAATCATTATATTAGGTAGGATTGTTTTAATAAATAAAACATTATTCTACCTTTTTTTATTAAATTAAATTACCATTTTCCTTCAAAATCTAATAAGGCGTAGCCTCTTTTATTCTTATGTATAAATGGAATAATATCTAAATAAGTGAAGTTGATAAGATGGACAATATTGTTCAAGAAAGAACAAGATTATCTTATAGTATTTATATACATGCTATGATAATATTTATATAACGAAATTGGAAAAAATTTACTCATCTAGATATTATCTTATTAATCATAATAATATTTTATTATTTATGTTAGTTTATCCAACATATATTCCTTTTGTTTTTTGGTAATCATCTATTAAAAAATGCTTATATTAAAACATGTCAATATAACATAACGGGCTTATATACAGACATTTTAATAAACATAATCAAAAAAAAGAGGAGGATGATTTATCATGAAGAAACACCATTTTCTAACGTTGATTTTGACAGCAGTATTACTTGTTACTACAATTTCATTTACTAGTTTACAAGCGCAAGAAATTAATGAATGGCAGGTTGGGGTTAGTTATAACACGGGAGATTTAGTTACTTATGACGGTACTGTTTATGAGTGCAGGCAACCTCATACCTCTCTAGCAGGATGGGAACCACCTAATGTTTTGGCACTTTGGTTACCAACTACAGATCCAGGTCCAGGTCCTGGTCCAGATCCCGATCCAGGTCAGGGACCTAATGATTTAGAGAGAGTTGTTGTAGGATATTGGCATAATTTTGATAATGGTTCAACAGTGATAAGGTTAAAAGATGTATCTGCGGATTTTAATGTAGTCAATGTAGCATTTGCAGAACCAGTAGGGGATACATATACAATGGCTTTTTCACCGTTTAATGCTACTGATGCAGAGTTTATATCAGATATAGAAAAATTGAAGGCGAGGGGAACTAAAGTACTGATTTCCATAGGAGGAAGTAACGGTACAGTTATTCTATCTGATAATAATGCTAAGCAAACTTTTGTAACAACTATGATTAATATTATTGAAACTTATGGATTTGATGGCATTGATATTGACCTAGAGGGTAGTTCTCTATCTCTAGATTCAGGTGATACGGATTTTACTAATCCAACAACTGCTAAAGTAGTTAATCTAATTGATGCTATTACAGAAATAAGAAATCATTTTGGTAATGATTTTGTTTTGACTATGGCTCCTGAGACAGCTTATGTTCAAGGTGGTTACAGTACTTATGGCGGATCTTGGGGAGCATATCTACCAGTTATATATGCTCTTAGGAATGAACTTGATTATATTCATGTACAACATTATAATTCGGGTTCTATGGTTGCACTTGATGGTATGTCATATACTCAAGGAACTGCTGATTTTCAAGTAGCTATGGCTGAAATGTTATTAAGAGGTTTCCCAGTAGGCAACAATCCTGATAGTGTATTTCCACCATTAAGACAAGACCAGATAGCTATTGGCCTTCCTGCATGTAGTAATGCGGCAGGTGGAGGATACATTAATACTACTGAAATGGAAAAAGCTCTTGATTATATCATTAAAGGTCAGTCGTTTAATGGACAATATCAGCTTCAAAAGGTAGATGGTTATCCTGATTTGAGAGGTATAATGACTTGGTCTATCAACTGGGATGCTTATAATAATTATGATTTCTCTACATTCTATTCTAATTATTTTGGTGCTCTAGGAATTATTAATCCTACACCAACACCACCTCCAGCAGGGAAGAGGATAATTGCCTATTATCCAGAATGGGCAGCTTATTCGGGTCATAACCAATATGCACCATCTGATTTGCCTTGGGATAAAGTGACTCATATCAATTATGCTTTTGCAGATATCAAAAATGGTGAAATAGCCTTATTTGACGAATGGGCAGCAACAGGCATTTCTTTTGGCGAACCATGGGATTCACCTTTTAAGGGGTGTTTAGGTCAATTTAAGAAATTGAAACAACAGCATCCCAATACCAACATTCTAATCTCTGTAGGAGGATGGTCTAGGTCTGCTGAATTTCATAATATAGCAGCTACATCTGCATCGAGGGTTAAGTTTGCTAATAGTGTAGTGGATTTTTTGAGAGAGTGGAATTTTGATGGTGTTGATATCGATTGGGAGTATCCTGCTTTTTATCGCTTAGGTGATACAGTTGATAATCCTAATGATCTAGGTACACCTTATGCTACACCAGATGAAAAACAGACATTTACTCTGCTTTTACAGCAAATGAGGGAGACACTTGACCAAGCTGGTGCAGCAGATGATAGATATTATTATCTTACAACCGCTGTTGGAGCGGGAGTGGATAAAATACAGCAGACAGAGCCTAATCTATATTCGCAATATGTTGATTTCATTAATGTAATGACTTTTGATATGCATGGTGCATTTGAAGGAATTACAGGTCATCAATCACCCTTATATTTCAATCAAGATTCAGAGAATGCATACAGAGCGTATTTCCAGTCATTATATACTGATCCTGTAGAAGTAGAAGCCAATGTGGAGTTGATGAAAAAATATTCTATTCATCAAGCACTAGAGTGTCTGAAATCATATGGTGTAGAATCAGATAAATTGGTTTTGAGTTCACCTTTTTATTCTAGAGGATGGGCTAAAGTGCAGAATAATGGTCCAATAAGTAGTTTGCCAGGATTGTATGCAACATGTTCGGGCAAGAATCATACAGATACCTATGGAGCTCATGGTATATGGGATGGAGGCAGATGGGCTGGAAATAATCCATATTATAATGTGAAATCAAAAGAGCAGGATAGTTCATTCCAGAAATATCGTGACCCAGTTTCAAAAGTTCCATATCTGTATAGTGAGACTAAAGGTGAAATGTATACTTATGAAGATCTCATATCTCTACAGGAAAAAATTGATTATGTAATTAATAATAATTATGGAGGTATCATGTTCTGGGAAGCTTCGGGAGATTATGTACCGTCTACGGGGACTAATAAAGGTGGTACTGGAGAGTTGGTTAACTTATTATATGATGGGTTGATTGGACAATAAGGTAATTTCCTTCAATAATTGAACATATATATTTAGAAGGGAATCTCTTCTTAGCGATTGGATAAGAAGAGATTCCTTTTATTTTATAAAACACACTAACAATAATTACCATATATAGGAAAAAAGAGAGAATTTATCCCTATCTTAAACAAGTGGTAATTAGCCATATTTATTTTATAGTTATAAATGCCCACACTCTTATAACAATGAATTAACTTTTTTTAAAAGAAGTTATTAAAAATCCATTAATGTTACAAAAAAGCTTGACCACTACATCTTTAGGGTTAATATATTTTTGTATGATTATATATAAAATGAACCGTTACTTATGTTTGAATATAGGCTTATTGGGACAAATTACCTGTCCTTATGTTTACTTATAATAATGGGTTTGATTTGTTAGGCACTGGGTAGGATTGTTCAACCCTAAAATTTTAGAAAAAAATCTTATAATTTACCTTATTGGTAAATATATACCTGGTGGTGTTATTGCTTTACCATCTTTAAATAATATTTCATTCTCTTTATCATAGATATCTAAACGATCCTCAGCTAATACGACTAATAGCATATTCACACCTTCATTGTCAACATTAGAATCATCTATTGGGAAATCATTTATTAAGAAAAAGTATGTCTCCTTATCCGTTTCGACATGGTAGTATGAATCCACTTCTTTAATAACTTCACCATAATTAGTAGATTCACTAACGTGAGGACCACTACTTTTTTCCCATGAAATCATTACACCTTCATAGAAGTCAAAAAGTAAATCTGCATTCTCACTAAAATCTCCTGATTCATCTATTGCTCTTTTAGAAAACATAGCTTTTAGTGCTTCTTCATCCTTGTTTTCAATATAATTAATTATGTTGATCAGTTTTTCATTTGCAATTTCTTCATCAGATGATTTATTAAGCATTTTAGTTCTTGAACCGCCAAAACACGAACTTAAAATAAAGACAATTACTACTAAAAAGAGTAAACGAATATATCTCTTCATAATTTTTACCTCACTTATTATTCATGACAAAATTATACTACTATACCATTTTATTTGAATTCATACGTCATTAAATATTTGTTATTCTCTGCACTTGACCAAGAATCACTATGCTGTAAATAATCATCAGATGTAATAAAATCATCGAACATAGTCTTATTACCTGTAAAATCAATAGTATACGTGACAGTCAAATTACTAGCGTTAACATTTTGCTCATACGGATTAAAGGCTGTTATCCACCATTGCGGATTATCTTTTCCAGGATTGTAATCAGCAATAATATTGTCATTCTTATCTTTTAAAGTTAATGTCATAGGCATTGCAAGACTTGTATCTACTAACCAATGATCATCAATAGGGCTTGTAACATCAACTATGCTAGCAATACCTGAATCATGTGAATATATACCTAATTCTGCTCCTGAACCTAAGTTTAAGTAATCACCTTTCCAGGTCCAAATAACATAGTCTCTTTTTCCTGAACTAAACTCAAATCTTTCTTTTTTCATGCTAGTTGCATAATCGAAAACTATGTCATAAAAATCATTGTATCCACCAATTTGCTGTAAAGCATCTTGTCGTGCATGGTAAACACCATTATCATCCATGACAAATCCTGCTGCATAAAATATATCTGTGACTGGTACTTTTGTAAGGGATTCCATTAAGTATGGGTGCTGAGTTATAAATACATTGACTGGATTTCCTATTAACCATTTTGAAACATTTCTTGTTACATCTTTAGGGTCAATGTTAAATAAATCAAATCCATCTTCACTAGAACCCTCATTGCTAACTCTATCATTATCATGTCCACTAGGGTTAACATACATAATACGATTATTCTGTATGTATGAGTGAAAATTAAGCATATCATATCTAAAAAAATTATCTTCTTGAATAAACCCATTATCTTTTAATTCATCAATTCCAACCATCAGTGAAGCTTGTAATGTAGCTCTATCCAATTCTCCTGTTACGTCAATGTTTATCCCTTTATTTTTAATAAACTGCTGTATTTGTTTAATTCTCTCTTGGCTAGTATATTCAAAGTTGTTCCCGGATATTGATAAATAACCTATTTTGATATCACTATTTTTTTTATTATTTTTTGTTTTAAAATAATCTTTATTGTTTACATAAACTTCTTTTACATCCAAAAAGTTCTTTATATGATTTATTTTACTTTTGAAATAATCTTTAAGTCCTTTAAACCATTTTTGTATAATATTGATACCAGTTATACTTGTTTTAGCAGATTGGGTTTGAGCTTTATTTTCATCATGAAACATATTGGCTATATCTACAAATCCATTAAATAGAGTACTGATTTTCTGTTCACCGTTACTATATTCAAATATAGCGGAATTAATAAGTTTATCTGCGTTGTATGTTCGTTCAACAAGATATTCAAAGTCTTTCATCAAATCTTTAAATTGATCATATATATTGTCTCTTAATTTAATATCAATGTCAATGGTATTATTAATCTCTTTGAATTCATCAAATTTACTGTCTATATTTTCTGTTATTCTTTTTAAATCTTTTTCTGTATCATTCAACCTATCTAAATCATATTTTGTATACCCCATAACAATACTCCTTTCTCTTATTAAATACTATATCTTTTACAATATAATTTCTACAAATCCTGACGAACGACATGATTTATGGGATAAAATACATTTTTTGATTACATATATATAATATGTATCTTGCTAACTGTAACTGGAAACTAAGAGGTGTATCAAACCTTGGATGCGGTTTTGGTCTTTTTACTTTTAGGTTTATTAACATCTTTATTGTTTTCGTTAAACATTAACAAGATCTGTAGTGAATTTCCGTTAACCCCATACCTACATATTTTAGTTACTGGTTGAATCTTAACAAGACTGATTAATATCTATCAAGCGTAACAATTTAGTAATAAATATTTTTTTATGTTAATCTTAATTAATAATAAATTCAAAAATTTATAACATAGCTTTAATATTTTATTGATATCATATTTGTAATAACTTTGTATATATAAATTTATAAGAAGTTGAAACTTTGACTTTAATATTGTACGTTGTTAAATCTAAATGATTATTAAGGGGAAAACATGAAACTAATTAAAGTATTAATTGTGTTATTTATATTGATTATATCTGTATGTGGGTGTGAAAATAAGGCAGATGCACCAGATAATATTGTTGACGATGTTGTATTGCAGAACGACTATTTAGAGGATATTGATGAGCAATCAATTCCAGTTGATGACAAGAAAGAGAATCTTGATGAAGATAGTATATCAACTACTAACAATAATCAAGAATCAGAAGAATTGGAAGACCAGAAAGATATACAAAATACAACTACTAATATAGAAAAAAGTACACACACATTTGCTGGAGACAAAACTTATACATCATATTCTATAGATTTGAAGGATGACCCCTATGGCTATCTGAGTATGAATGTGATTGATGACTATGTCTACATAGCAAGAGATAATTATGATGATAAAATGGTTCAGATATATGGAATTGATGTTACTGACTTAGAGAATAATCCATTAAAAAAAATATATGAGGGTAATGGAGAAAAGAACTATTCTACTGGTTACACAGGTTGCTTCTATAAATCTAAAGATAATGAAGTAGTATGTAACTTACAACAACAGCTTATTTATATAGATCCTGTTTCTCATGAAGTCATTAGAAGTGAAGATATTGAATCAGACATAATTGATTATAGATTATCACATGATGGAAAAACAGAAAGTTATACAAAAGATAATTATAATATATATATTAATAGCAAAAAGTTAGGTGAAAAATTAATTGAGGAAGGGGATTATATTGATGAAACTATAGGAGCTGGTTGTGGATATTATGTCTATATTCCACAATCTCCCAGATGGTCCACAGATGATAATTATATGGCATATCTAATTGGTGAGTATGAGTCAAGTTCCGGACCAACTATAATCGACTCTAAGGGGAATACATTATTGAATTGTAACTTAGAAATATGTAATTTGTGTTGGCTAAGCGATAATCAATTAATGATAGAGAATTTTTTTGGAGGACCTTATTTAGCAATAATAGACATTGATAAATATAATTATTGGTATTTAGTTAAAGAGCAAGATATGAGTTTCGAATATACTTATAATCCTGATACACACACTTTAAGTATATTCAAAGACAAACCATATAATCATCTAAGAATATTTGATACCAATAATCTCAATAAATATTTAGAAGTTCCCATAGATAAAGAGATCTATAATGGCCAATATATCTTTCCGATAAAAGACAAGATATATATTATTAATTATCGAGATGATAAACTTAATATTGATATCTATCCTTTTGAAGGAGAAGAGAAAATTTTTGAACCAGAAATTCATAACTGTAGTGATATAGAATATAAGCAAGAAAACTAGAATAATTAAATAACCCTGTAGCTGTTGGATTATTAAGCTACAGGGTATTCTATGTTCTATATACCTCTAAACAGATTTCCTAGATTATTCAAAACATTACTTCCACTATCAAGTGAAATATTACCGACTTTCTCACAGATTTTTTCTATGTGTTCTAATTCTTTCAATTTATATAGAGTCTTATTTTCATCCATGAGTTTTGCAGTATTAAGTAGACTTCTTGTAGAAGCGATTTCTTCTCGCCTAGTTATAACATTGGCTTGGGCTTTTTTCTCAGCCAATAGAACTGTATTGAATATTCTCTTTATTTCACCAGGAAGAACCACATCTTTTATACCTGCAAAGATGAATTTTATTCCCATTTCATCTTCTTTGGCTTTTAACTTAGATAACACATAATCAGCGATATCTTGTTTTGATATTAGTAAATCGTCTAGTTTGACGCCACCTATGTATTCACGTAATATAAGTTGGACTAATATATATAATTGATTAGCATAATCTTTGATTTCTAGTGTTGTCTTTAGTATATCTATAATCTTGTATTGACAAGAAAAATTAATTCTTAGATTAACTTTATCAGCAGTCATTATCTCTTGACCGATCATATCTAATTGTTGCTGTCTCATGTCAACTGTTTTTACGGTTATATCTATGTATTTAGTCCAGTAGAAGTATTTCCCTGGTTCTAGTATCCTTTGAAAATTGTTGTTATAAAAAAGGAGTGCTTTTTCATAAGAACGTACATTTATTTCAAGATATTTATCATTAAGTTTTGAATTGAAGATGTTAGTTATGTTGAATATATCATTAACTATATCTTGACTGATTTCTGGTTTTGTAATATCAACTATCTTAAAATCATTTTTTTTATTTATATTCCAGAATACAAATTTACCTGATTCATATATATCTGAGAATTTACCATCTATATAATGAAATGCAAGTTCATTATCTTTTACGTCCAAGATATCTAACTCTTCCAATAAAACTTTATCATCCATAAATGTATCTAAACTATAATCTTTACAAGCAAATGGTTGGTTAATATCTAAAACAATAACCTCATATTTCAAAAAGGATGAGTATGAGTGTTCTCCAGGTTGGATTGATTCCACATAATCTCCATTTTTAAATAGTAAGCCTCTTTCATTTTTTTTAATATAATATTTCATAAATATCACCTTCCATTTTTTTGATTGCGTTAATATAATAATTCCCACAAAAACATGTACGGAGTTAATGTTAAGTTATAAGTATCATATATCGGTAATATTCTAAAAAGCCTAAGCTATCTATACATATTATGGATATAATCAAGTTATAACGGTATCCCATCAACTGCAAGGTACTGTTTTTGCTGTGATTATACAATTAATAATTATATGAGAGTATCAAATGATTATTATCGTATATCGCTAGGGAAGTAGTAAAATCAACAAACATCATTTTATTTTTATTAATAGTAACTATAGGGATTCGAACCCCAAACATTTTTAAGATGTTTTTACCAAATGCTCTTTCTTGAGCAGTAGAGATGGTTGTCTCTATTTCTTTGTATGACTTCGGCATACCGTCAATAACATATAGGCACCGCAAGACATTGAAAGTCTTAGCATAGAAGAAATACAATATATAATTAAGGAAGAACTAACTTCCGTAATTAACCTTTTACAACACCAATAGTCTTTAATTTTTTTATTGGTTCTATTAAATCAAGTTCATTGTTAATAACTGTATCTATATTTTTATAAGCGAATCGTGATTCTTCGGCAATATCCTGTTTGGATTGCTTGCCAATGACAACATCACATTCTTTTAAATCATTGATTACCTCGTTGACACTAAAGGTTTCTATAGCTTTTTTTCTGGACATCAATCTTCCAGCACCATGTGAACAAGAATGAAAACTGTCCAGATTACCTTTGCCTCTTACAATATAGCTGTAAGAACCCATTGCACCAGGAATAATTCCAAGATCATTTTCTCTTGCGCGTATTGCACCTTTTCTATGTACCCAAACATTTTTGCCATAATGATGTTCAATAGCAGCATAATTATGATGGCAATTAATCAGATTAGTATATTCCGGGTTATAATTACAATGCTTATTCAACCATTTATCAACAATCGTAACTACTGAATCAAGTAATCTATTTCTGTTTTCTCTTGCAAAATCAAGAGCTAGATTCATCCAATTGATATAAGATCGACCTTCTTTAGTATCAACAGGCAAAAAAGCTAATTTATATTTATCAGGAACTGTTGAAAACCATTTTGAATTAAGGTCTCTTGCTATTTTGTGAAAATGATTACATATTTTGTATCCAAAATGGCGACTACCTGAGTGAAGCATAATACAAACAAAACCCTCTTCGTCTTTTTGAAGTTCAATAAAATGATTACCTCCACCTAGAGTTCCTAGTTGGTAATATCCATCCTCTATTTCAGGAATGAGTTCTTCTGCATCTTGGTATAATTCTATATTATCAAGAGCTTTATCCAATATTTCACTTTTTTGTTTTTCTTTATGATGTGAGAAGCCAACAGGGATATTTCGAAGGATATCACCTATTATTCCCTTAATCAATATACCGTTAGGTGTTTCGATATTTGTTAGTAATGCAGCAGGTATATTAGTTTGTATATAAGCCATGCCACATCCGATATCAGAACCTACAGCATTAGGTATTATCACATTATCAGTTGCAATGACACCACCGATAGGCATTCCCTTACCTGTATGTGTATCAGGCATAAGACAGACCCATTTATGTAAAAAAGGTAAATTAGATAAATTGGTAGCTTGTTGCATACAGTCATCTTCAATTTTATTAACATCTTCTAGCCATACTTTTATAGGAAACTTATTTTTATTTTTATCGTATATTACAAACATTTTTTAACTCCTTATTAATTATGTATACTCGTTATCGTGTTCCTCATCATGAACATATGTTATCATTTTTCTTTTTTCATATCATTAAAAAAAAGTTGCGAACTCGAAAACATGTTACTATAATATTAAATTTGTTAATACCAAATTGACAGTGTATTTACATAATGATAGTATTTTATAATATGTATAAAGGATAATTGAGTTTGAAGTAGAGTAAAAAAAACATAGTTTTTTTTATATGGGTTAATAGTAGAAATGAAGGTGATATGATGGCTGAATTTAATGAGCTGATTAAGAACTATGAAAAGATTAGGGATTATTTAAGAGAATTTCATGTATATGGTTATAAATGTCGGAATGACTTTGATATAAAGAGTAGTAGAAGTTATGATAATGAGAAGAGAAGGATAGAGAATTATTTATCGGAATATATAAGATACAGTAATTCTTCCAGAGGGAAGAGGTTATATATTACAGCTGATACTATTGATATGGAAGAGAATCCTCTTTTTGCAACATGGCATACAAAAACATTTACTAAAAACGATATTATGCTTCACTTTATTATATTAGATATATTGAACATGCATGATGGACTAACACTTAATGAAATCATTGATAAAATTCTTAACGACTACCTAAGTAGATTTCAAAATGTTAAGATACCCGATAATATGACTGTAAGAAATAAGTTGAAAGAATATACGGATGTAGGAATATTGTATAGTATAAGAAATGGAAAGAAATTACAGTATTATATTAATACACAGGGATATCCACAATTAACTCATGAGATTACTGATAAATTGTTACATGTGTGTGGATATTATCAAAATATATTACCTATGGGTGTTGTTGGCAATTACATACGTAATAGAGTAGATAGTTCTATAATTGATAATCCTCTTTTTTCATTTCGTCATGTTTATCTAGCTAATACATTAGATGATGAGGTACTGCTTAATATTCTAAAAGCTATAAATGAATACAGAACCATAGAATTTACAAGTGGCTATAGAAAAAGCATAAATAATTGTATAAAAGCTATACCACTTAAAATATTAGATAATGTTAGTACTGGAAGAAGATATCTTGCGGCATATAACATTAAGTATGCTCGTATTTCAACATTTAGGATAGATAATATTAAAGATGTAAAATTAGATGAAGCAAATAATGAATATGAGTATGACAATTATGTTCATTGTTTAGAAATTCTCTTGAAAAAAAGCTGGGGCATTACTGTATTCAATAAAAAGAACTTGGATAAAATCGAAGTAAAACTATATATAGATGAAAAATATGAAGACTATATGATAAAGAGAATTAAAAGAGAAGGAAAACATGGGATACTTAATAGAGTAACTGAAAATACTTTCTTATATACTATTGAAGTAATTGATGCTAATGAAATGGTTCCTTGGCTTAGAACCTTAATAGGAAGGATTATTTCTTTCAATTGCAGTAATAAAATTATAGAAAAAAGATTTCTAAGTGATATTTATGCAATGTATGAAATGTATAAGGAGGAAGAGAATGAGTGTATTTAGCGAGATATACGGTAGATATTATCAATTACTTAATGAATTATTACATGAAGCTCATAAGAAACCTATTTCAACAGTTCACATATATAATCTATTACAAGAAAAAGGATTCGGGGATACTGCTCTTGCACTTGCCCCTAAAATAATAAATGATGATAAAGACAGTTATAATCTGTTATATGAGACTCAAGAAGGATACAAGTCAATTCTTAAAAAGAAGCAAAAGGTAGTATTGACAACATTAGAATTGAGATGGTTGAAAACAATATTGATTGATAAAAGAATAAAATTATTTTTTAATGAAGAAGAAATGAAAATCATGGAAAATCGACTATCAGATGTTGATGAATTATTTAACCCAGATGATATAATTTCAATAAACCAAGCAAATGATGGAGATCCATATGATGATCCAAATTATATAGATAATTTCAGAAGACTATTATATTGCGTAAATAACAAAAAATGTATGACCATAATATATAAGAATTCCCAAGGTGTAATAAAAAAAGCAAGTTATGCAGGCTATAGGCTAGAATATTCCGTAAAAGATGATAAATTCCGTTTGAATGCTGTTTTGATTAATAGAAGTAAAATAGTTTTTCATAGTAAGATAAACGTAGCTAGAATAATAAAAGTAGCAATTCTAGAAAAATCAAAGTATCCTTCCGAAATAGCTGAGTTTATATATGCTCATAGAATGTCTGAGCCTATAGAAATAATAATAAAAAACAAAAGAAATGGGTTTGAACGTGTATTTGTGCATCTTTCAAATTATGAGAGAGACTCTGAATATGATGAAGAAACTAATACATGTAGAATTAAAATACATTACTATGATTTTGATGAAACAGAGTTAATAATACAATTAATTGCTTTCGGTCCAATCTTGAAGGTAGTAGGACCAGAAAGTTTTAAAAAGAAGATTATTGATAGGATTAATAGACAGATGGAGTTGTTCAAGTTGCAATGAATTCTACAAACTAAGACTATGAAAATGCATCCTATTCAAGAAGGAGTACATAAATGAGTATATTAAGATTTGAAAATGTATCTAGAGAAGATGGAAATACAGTACTGATTGATGATATATCTTTTACCATAGATAGAGGACAGTGCATGTCTATTAAATGTACAGAGGAAATGTCTTTAACAATGATGAATATGATTACCTCAAAGATTATGCCTACAAAAGGGGAAATTATAATAGATGAGAAATCTCCAGAAGATTATTTTAAGAAAAATAACAAGAACATAGGAGTAATATATAAAGAAGAAGGTTTCTATGATAGACTTACAGTTAATGATTATCTCACATTTTTCAATAGGCTGTTTAATTATAAACAAAAGATGAAAGATGTCTTGACTAGATTTGCATTACTAGATATCGCTGATTCAAGGATAAATTCCTTAAGTTACTCAGAAAAGAAGAGAATCAGTTTGGCAAGAGCTCTTATAAATAAGCCAGATCTATTATTGATACAAGAACCCACTTTGAATCTTGACAGACAAAGTAGTCGTATCATTAGAGAAAACATAGTTCATATGAAATCTATAGGAATAAGCATATTAGCTTTTTCTGTTACTCTTGAAGATACTATACTTATTGATGGAGATTCATACATATTGAATGAAAAAGGACTGAATATTATAGAGAATGAACTTGAAAACCAAAAAGAAAATGATACGGATAATGATTCTATTACCCAAATAGATATCTCAAATGAAAATGATGAAACTGAATTACCTAATATAAAAATAGAGAAAATACCAACTAAAATAGATGACAAAATCATTTTATTCAATCCTATGGAAATCGATTATATAGAAACCATAGACGGTTCGTGTTACCTTAATGTGGGTACAGAAAAATTTCAATGTTCTCTTACCCTAAGTAGTCTTGAGAAAAGATTAAAACACATTGGTTTTTTTAGATGCCACAGATCATATCTGGTAAATCTACAAAGAGTGAGAGAAGTTATTACATGGACAAGGAATAGTTATAGTTTGATACTTGATGATAAAAACAAGAGTTCAATACCTCTTTCAAAAGGAAGAATGGAAGAACTTAAGCAGATTCTTAACATATAATTATGTACTATTGGGGGTTATATATACTTCACTCAGGCAAAATAACTTTATTTTTACCTCCGAAAAAGCATCTTTTAACATTGAATATACTCCTTTCAAAGCAAATTGATAGTTCAATCTATTATATTTTGGCATAATATATTTGTAATCCAGAAAGGAGTTTTAATAATGAAAAAAATTATAGAAGTAAAAAATGTTGATAAACATTTTAAAGAAAATCATGTTCTTAAGGGAATTGATTTTTCTGTTGATGAAGGAGAAATTTTTGGATTCCTTGGTCCAAATGGGGCGGGGAAAACTACTACCATTAAAATATTGACTAACCAACTATTACCTTCAGATGGAGAAATCAAGTTATTTGGCAAGAATATCAGATTATTGAAAAATAAGATATTCAAGGGTATAGGTATATTATCTGATAATAGCGGTGTATATGAAAGAATATCCGTATATGAAAATCTAAAAGTGTTTGCAGATATTCATAATATCAATAAAAAAGAGATTGATATTCTACTAAAAAAAGTTGATTTAATTGATCATAAAAAAAAGATAGTAAAAAAACTTTCAAGGGGAATGAAACAGAGATTGATTCTTGCAAGAACTCTAATTCATAAACCAAAATTACTTTTTCTAGACGAGCCAACATCATCATTGGATCCTGGAACATCTAATGAAATACATAAATTACTTAATGAATTGAAGCAAGAAGGAACGACTATCTTTCTGACGACTCACAGAATGGAAGAAGCAGATAAGTTGTGTGACAGAGTAGCATTTCTGAATAATGGGGAAATCGTTTTGACAGGAAATCCAGAAAAACTGAAACTTCAATATGCAGAAAATATTATTGAAGTATTATTGGAAAATGATCAAAAAATGAACGTTAGTAAAGATGTTGAAGGCTTAAATGATATTCTGAAATGGATGCAAGAAGGCAAAGTATTGTCAATTCATTCCAAAGAACCTAATTTAGAAGAAATATTTTTAAGATTAACAGGGAGGGACTTATAAGATGGATTTTTCCATGAGAAGAGTTAATGCATTAGTTAGAAAAGAAATGAAAGATATAGTAAGGAATCCAAATATCACAGTAGTTGGACTAATACCTCTCATAGGGGCTATTTTTATTAGTATCATGGTTACAGATGAAGTGATTAAGATGCAGTTATTACCGGTGCTCTTTCTTATGAACTCAGCACTTCTGACACCAATGATTATGGCAATGATTATATCAGAAGAAAAAGAAAAAAATACTCTTAGGACACTTATGTTATCAACTGTAACTCCCACTGAATTTCTGACTGGAAAAGGAATTGTTACTTGGCTTTACGCTAATATCACTAATATAGCTATATATTTGATCATCAGTTCTCCAAAAGAATACTTATTGATATATATAATTACATCATTATTTACATCCACAATAATGATATTTATAGGTGCTATAATAGGTATTATATCTAAAACGGTAATGTCAACAGGAACTAATAGTCTTCCTATATTATTAATATTTTATATATTTCCATATCTAGCTCAGTTTAACATTACTCTATCACATATAGCTGTTTTTCTACCTACATATCATTCACAGATGCTGCTCAATAAAATGGTTAATAATCATAACATTGATATAGACTATGGACGAAATTTTATTGCTTTGATAGCTTGGATTTTGATTTCTTTTATAATATTCGTTATGATATACAGACGTAGAAGATTTGATAGATAAAAGTATATATATTCCTGCTAAGTTCGGATACTTATATTAGCATGTATAATTAAAAAACATAATGAAGATAATGTTAATAAAAGTAATTTATGGAGATGAAAAAATGAAATTAGTAGCAGGAGATATGCTTTGGACTAATATCAATAAAATACCAGACAAATATACTTATCTAAGCAATGATATAGAATGTGACGCTTTAATAATTGGTGGTGGAGTAACTGGAGCTATAATTGCTTATTATCTTACTAAGGAGGGCATTGATACTGTTTTAGTGGATAAAAACATCATTGGATATGGAAGCACAAGAGCATCAACAGCAATACTACAATACGAAGTTGATACTGATCTATACGGATTATCCCATATGATTGGTGAAGAAAAAGCTGCCAAATGCTTTGAACTAAGTGAAAAAGCAGTATTTGATATAAGAGATATCGTTAATGAACTTGATGATGATTGTGATTTTATGTTGAAAGAATGCTTTTACTATACATCTAATAGTTCACATATATCATTATTGAAAAAAGAATTCGACTTAAGAAAGAAACATGGTTTCAATGTAGAATTCATAGATAAGAACAATGCAAAAGATAAGTTCTCTTTTCCTATAGAAGCAGGAATTTATTCAAAATCAGGAGGGGCGTTAATTGATCCATATAAATTCACAAGAGCACTTATTAAGAAGTCTATAAAAAATGGTCTAAAGGTCTATGAAAATACTGAAATCAATATTATACAGTCGGAAAGTAATCATGTATACCTGAAAACACCTAATGATTTCAGTATAAAAGCAAAGAAAGTCATTATGGCTGCTGGGTATGAAAGTAAGAAATATATAGATAGGGGTATATTGAATATCACAAGAACATTCAACCTAGTAACAAAACCAATAAAAGAATTTAATGGCTGGCATAATAAATGTATTATACGTGATGATAACGACCCATATATATATTTTAGGACTACTGCTGATAATAGGATTATTGTGGGAGGAGAGGATGAAAAAGTAGGTAAGGAAACTAGTAAAATGTCCAATCTAACAAATGAAGATCTAGTATCTATTAAGAAATATGACATCTTATTAAAAAAATTGAAAGATTTTTTCCCTGATATAAAAGATATAGAAGTAGAATATAAGTTCAGTGGTTTGTTCGGGGTTACTAAGGATGGGTTGCCATATATAGGAGAATATTCTAAGATGCCTAATTGTTACTTTGCTTTGGCATATGGTTCCAATGGGATTGTAAATGGCATATTATGTGGACAGTTAATAAAAGACCTATACTTAAACAATAAAAGAGATGAATTGGATTTATTTAAATTTGATAGATAAAATCTATTTTTTACCTTATAGGAAAGTGTAATAAGAAATAATTACTAATATATTTTCTATATTAAATGGCAAATATAATAATATCGAATATATGATGATTGAGCTAGGAGCTGTCTTAGTACAGCTCTAGCTGAAGATAGTGTATATTGATACACTATCTTCAGTAAGATTTTATGTGGTTACTAAAAGTTTTATTATAGTCTATTATAGATTGTAATGAGGTTTGAAATGATCATATAGGGTCAAGCGATAATCATATGTAGTGCTTACTGGATTATATATGGCCGAGAGGTTATATGTAGTTCATAGTGTATTATATATGGTTGAACGGACCATCAGCTAGGGTAATGAACTATTGGAGTATGATATAATTATCATAGTCTGATAGGCAGTTATCTTGGTTGGTGTAAGGTAAATCATTATATATTCGATTTTAAATTGAACATGAAAGTTCTGCTTTTTAGTTTCACATTCTATACAATATGTAATATTTGAATTTCTTTTTAATAACAACGTTATATGTTATAATAAATAATATTTGAAATTTTTGTAAGGGAGGATATAAATAATATGAAATATAAGAAACTGATTCCAGTGATAATGATAGTTATAATTATATTGATAGCCATTGTAGTTTTTGTTACCAATAAAGAGAAAAGTCTGACAGAAAAATATGATATAACGGATAAAGGTGTTCAAGAAGCTATTGAAAATAATTATATACAAAATGTAAATATATCTGATGAACATGATGGGATAATACTTACTGTTGATAATATCATAGTTGATAATAGAAGAATATTCATTCTCTATAATATAGAGAACACTAAGCATAGAGACTCATTTCAATATTTAAGTAGAGGAACATTTAATGTTAACGATGAAAATGATACAGAAATTCCAGCTATTGCATCCTTACCTGATTATGACTTTGATTTAAATAGCAAGAAAAAAATGTATAGCAGTTATGATATGGTAATGTCATCAGAGATTGATATTCCTTCAAATCTACGATTAGATGTCACCTTGTATACTTCAGAAGCAAATAATAACAATAAACAGATGGAATTACCATATATCTGGAGTGTGGAGATACCTGTTGACAAAGAGATATTCAATAATAGAAAAAAAACATATGATGCAAATGAAATTATTGATATCAAAGGACAAAAAATTGTTATAGATAAATTGACAGTATATCCTATAACTTCTGTTTTAGATATAAATTATGATAAAAATAATACCATGAGTATCCTAGGGTTACAAGATATTAAGATAGTTTCAAATGGAAGGGAATATACTAATGGTATTGATGGATTAACAAGTTCTATTAAAGATGAATATAATAGTAGATTATATTTTGAGAGTAATTATTTTAATGATAATGAAAAATTGAATATTGAAGGTAGTGGTTTTAAAGGTATTGATAAAAATAAAGAAAATATTATCGTCGATGTAGATAATAAAACCATCCTTAAAGCACCAGATGACAACTTGAAGATAGATGATGTTAAAAACGAAGATCAATTGGAGATAATATTTAAATATAATGGTAATAATTTTTCATTAGACCAGACTTTTACAGATTCAGAGGGTACGATTTTTGAGACACAAGGTATGAGTGTGATACATAGGGAACCAGAAACAACGCTTATTTATGAAATACCTAAAGAATCTGAATTTGTTGATCCTATAACCATAAAAATAAGTAATTATCCTAATATAATTAATGCTTCTTATAAGGTTGAATTATTTGATGTTAATAGATGAACAAGTGATAGGTGTTTAGATAATAGTCTTTTTGGCTAGAATATAAGAAACAAGCTACAAGAAGGTGAAAATATGTTTCTTATATATGATATGAGGACAAAACAAGCAATAAGATGTCATGGTTGTAATGATGAGTTCATAAATAATACACCACAAGAATTAAAAAAAGACCTGCATCTGAAAAATAATGAAGATTATATAAAATTAAATAAATCTTGTATAGATGAAATAAGGAGCAAAGCCTTTGATAATCTATAGTTCTAATCCCTTTTGTTACTGTATATATTTATAAGGACAAGGGGGATTTTTTTATGTGTGTATTTTTCAATATGATTAATCTATCTGAACAAGTAAAAGAAATGTATGGAGAGATAAACATAATATATGATGCAATAAAATTTATCTATAATTCTTTTTTTATAGTAATCAGTTTATTGATAGCTCTGTTTTCAGTTATATCGTATACTACAATCAAAAGATATTTAAGGAGTTTCATTAATAAAGAGCGTGATAAACTTACGTCAAATATGCTAGAAGATTTAGCTATGACAAAGCAAATAATGGGTAGGGAATATCTAAGTGAACATAAATATATAGATGGAGTATATATATTCCCAGTTCTAAGTCACAAGATTAGTTTTACACCTAATCTTATAAATAAAATCATCTTGACACCACTTGATGGAAATAAAACATTAGAGTATAAAGCATGGGTTAAGAAAGGACAATTGTACATCAAATTCAATAATTTTGAAGCTGAGAAGGATAAAGGAGTTAATTGGGTTATATTGTATAATGAATATCATAAATAATTGATAAATACTATATATTTGTTACAATTAGAAAAATATTATTAAGATTATATTGTAATTTGTCAATATATGTTATAAAATTAAATTGACTATCTGGAAATATTTACATAATAAAGTATTAAATAAAATAGATATGAGGTGAAAATGATGAAAGGAACAGTGGTATCAACATGGATAAAAACATGTAGAAAGCAATATTCAGAACAAGTAGTTAACGCAGCACTAGAAAATGTAGGATGGAAAGCCAACCAAACATTTTCACCATTAGCAGATATAGAGGATACAAAAGTGTTCAAACTTTTTTCTATTATAGCTTCAAAGGTAAATGTGGGCGAAGATAAATTATGGAGACATATAGGTAAGGATAATATCATTACTTTTTCCCATGATTATCCTGGATTTTTCCATCATGATAATTTATATCATTTTCTTAAATCTATGGATGATGTCCATAGTGTAGTTATGAAAAGAATAAAAGGTGCAAAACCACCTAAATTAGAGTTTGAAGTAGTATCCCCTAGAGAAGTTGTCTTCACATATAACTCCCATAGAGGTATGTTCGATTATTTTATGGGGCTGATTGAAGGGGCTGCAGATTATTTTAATGAACAAATTGAAATTGAACAACTCGAAAAAAAAGATGATGAACTTAAACTAAAATTAACATTTCAGCAAGATCTGCAATATAAAAAAACATATTTCATTAATAAACTATTATCATTTGGATTCATTAAAGATGTGCATTTGAAAATATCAATATTAACAGCTTTATTAAGTGGATTATTTTTACAATTAGTATTTCTATTTCTAAATGTACGAGAATCACAAGTATTGACTACTGTTAGTATAGTATTGATTAGTCTTTTATCAGTATATTTGTCTTCCAAAATATTATATAGACCCTATAAAGAAATTATAAAGGAAGTTAAAAATTTCAGTAATAAAAACTATACTGTTTTAACAGATATAAGAACAAAAGACCAATTTGAAGAAATATTCAAAGTAATAAATACATACAAAAAAAATATTACAAGGGATTTTGTTGGTTTCAAAGGATTAGTTGATGAAATGAATACTTTCAGCAAGAGTATTTCAGGTATTGCTAATAATATGAACAATACATCTGATGAAATATCAGACGTAGTTGAACAGTTAGCAACAGCTGCGGTTAGTCAGGCAGAAGAAACTGAACATTCAATATATACATTAAATGATAATGTAGGTCAGATAAACAATATAGCAAAAGAAGAACAAACCAATAAAAAAGATTTAGAAGTTTCAGTTGACCAAATTGACAATAGTTTCAAAGAAGTCGAATCGACTGCAACAGAAATAAATATGTTGCTTAATAGATTTAAGCAAGTTCAAGAAAACGGATTGAAGTTAAAAACCAGAGCAGAACAGATTACGGAAATTGTTTCTATCGTATCTGCGATTTCTGGACAGACTAATCTTCTTGCCCTTAACGCATCAATAGAAGCTGCTAGAGCAGGAGAGGCTGGTAAAGGATTTGCTGTAGTAGCTGATGAAGTAAGAAATCTATCAGAGGAAACTGATGATGCAGTTGAAAAGATTAAAAACAATCTGAATGAATTTGTTCAAGATATTGAAAAACTAGTAGAAGATGTAGCATCACAATACAACGTATTAGTTAAAGAGAATTCAAGCCTAGGAGAAGCTGTTGAATCTTCAAGTACAGCTAACATCAATATAAAAGAAGTAGCTGAAAAGATGATTGATACATCCCAAAGACTTGAAAGTGAAGCTAATTCAATGTCAAAAGTGTTCCAAAACATAGAATCCTTAGCGGCTATAGCAGAAGAAAATTCAGCATCAGCTGAACAAGTCAGCGCTAATGTAACGGACTATACTGTACATATAAAAGGTATTACAGACAGTTTGAATACTTTTAAAGAAATAACAGTAGATTTCAAAGATGAGATTTCACAATACAAAATATAAATTAGCATAATGAAGGTAAGTAAAAGTAAAACACACTCATATAGTAGTTGTATATGGATGTGTTTTTTTAATATAAAGTTATCCTTTTTAATTGAATTAGATATTAAAAATTTAATATATTAAATTAATTGTAAATATTTAGTAATAATAATTTAAAGAATTGTACAATACAATTTTAATAACTTATTGATAAAATGTTTGTTATAACATATTGAGATTAAAAGTAATAAAATAAGATAATGGAGGAACATCATGAAACATACAATAAAAATAGCAATATTATTAGCTGTTGTAACTATATGCTTAACAGGATGCAAGGGGGAAAATACTAATCTTTCAACAGAATCTAATAAAAGCATGGAAGATTCAAATGGGATAGAGTCAATAGGTACAGATATAAATTCAGAAGCAGACCAAAAAGAGATCATTAAAATATGTGATCAGAAATTAAAAATTGCTATTAAAAAATATGATATAGATGATTTTACTCCAATAACAGAATTACCAGACAAACTTATATTCAGTGGTATGGATTTACCTGATAATTTTGAAATAGAAGATGTTGTAATTAAGAAATATGCTGGTATAGATTGGAATTACTCTAGTTATATATGTTCATTTCAATTGATAATCGGAGAAAGCCAAGGTGTATTTTCATTTGGTAATGGGGCATTAGAAAATGCAAAAGAAGATGAAAGTATCTTCCTTGACAGTAAATACAATCTACAGACAGGTTACTTAGACTGGGATAACCATATTGTATTGTTATCATATAATAAACAATTCGGTGAAATTAGTTATGATTGTTATGATTATTATGGTGAACCAATATGTAATTATCAGTTCAAAAACTATAGTAATGCGGATAATTTCAAAATAGTTTCTGCGGATATGTCTTCTTTTTACTTGATGTATGATAAAGATGATAAGAAAATGGTTGATACATATTCTTTTGGTGAAAAAGGTATATCATTAACTAAAAGGCAACAATTAAAAGATGATGTTGTTAATATATATGAAGATGAGAACACAATATTTGTTGAGTATATAGACAATAACAATCACTTCATAGCAATCTGTGATAAATCATTTGCAGTTATGGATGTTATTCAAATTGATAATAACATAAATGTAGAGTCATTTGATTATAAAATGGATAGAGAAAAATGTAATCTATTGTTTATAGCAAAAATAGATGGTAAATTATTTCAGAGTACAATGCCCATTAATAATAATTATTCTAAAATTCATCCATATACAGTTCTAGTTGACGAAGATTCCACTTATAATAAAAAATATGAACATCACTATATAATTAATGATGGATATTGGATATTCGATAATGGAATCAATGTAGAAGAAGATGAACTACTGGATGGCAATTATAAAGGAATTAATTATTTCAAATTAGTTAATGGTGATATTGTAAAAAGTAATTCAGAATATACGGCATGTCATATATTAGAAAAACCATATAATGATGTAGTAAGATTTATGAATATAGATGATTACTATGTAGGTCTTAACAGTAATGATGAGATTTGTTATATAGATAAAGATTATGAACATAAATGTATCAATGAAAAATTTATTGGTGAAAAGATGTCTTTTAGAAATGTTTTTTTCAATAAATCTGATGGAAGTACAACTTATATAAATAAAGAAGAGAAAACCATTAATACAATAACAAAAGATGGAGAAAAAAAAGTGCTAGCAAAAATTCCAGATGATATTTGGGAAACTGCTTATGAAGAACAGTATAATAACAATTTGAAAATGGGATATGATGAAGAAGGAATAGGTATTATTGGATATCACATTTTATATTATTATAGCTTTTCAGACAAGAATTGGCATACCATAAAAACAGAAGAAGAAATTAACTTTATAGTGAATTATGGTTACATATATAATTATCAAGGTATCACTAATAAATTAAATACTGATACATATGCTTTTGAGCCTTATTTCATAAACCGAAAGGATATATATAATACAATGGTTATTGACGACATATTATATGTTAATATGTTTAATGAATATGATATGTGCGAAGATGATACTAATCATATATCCTTCAATTCTGAATATGTACCATTTGAAACTACTCATGGAAAATATATGTTAACTGAATTAAAGCTATCAAAACAACATAAAGTTTTTAAAGAATATAAAAGTAATCGATTATACCATATGACTGAAAAAGAATGTAATCAAGTAATAGATGATCCTGTAAGATTATATAGTTTGTCAGATGAGGGAATTCTATATACAGGATATGAAGAAAAAGCATATTTATACTATTATGATTTAAACACAAAAACTATTGAAAAATTGTATAGTGATTCTTATGTAAATGATTTAGCATTGATAGATGGATATGCCTATTTTAAAACTGTTGATAGCTCACAATTAAAAAGGATTGAACTTCAAAACAAAACACTTGAAACTTTAGATGTAAAGGAATCTAGTTTGTATTTTGATTCATCTAGAAATTATATTGCGATCGCTTCAAAAGATGATACTACAATATATATTATAGATTTAGATGAATTTCAGATAATAGACAATATCGTTGGTGCTGATTTCAAATGGGATAATGATATATTGTATTATGATTGTAAGGGTTACCTATGTAAATATGATCCACTAAATAAACAAACTATCATTATGGCAAATATCACATATCCTTCTGTTGAAGGAATACACAATAATAATCTATATTATTTAGCTTGTTATGATGGACCAGCGGCTTTAGGAGTAATCCCTATAGATGAATCCTATGAATTTGAAGATGAGAGCAAGTCTATAGATTACTATTTAATATATAATGAAACACATTATTATTCACATTTACTACTATATAATAATCATACAAAAAGACTGAACTCCTTAGTGGATGCAGAAAAAATAACTTATGAAGTGAAAGATAATATAATAAGGTTTAAAGGGGAGTCATATGATACTGAGTCACAATGGAAAGAGGTCAAAGTTGAAAGGGGAGCTAATATAATCCAAGATAGTCCTAAATATTACTAGATTCTTAACTATAATATAGCGGCATATATTTACTAGACTGATAACATTATAAGTACAGATATACGGGTGTATAAATATATAATTACTCTAAGGTTTAGTTGAAATGAGTATAAAATAATTATAAGGAGTCTATAATGAGAAAAAATAATATTAATGGTAAACTGAAAAAAATAACTAAAAAACAGAAAATAATTACATGTATCTTAACATTAACTATAATTTCTTTAGTCGCAGCAAGCGTGATATTAATATCTGCTGATACCAAAAAAAGTAATGATAAGACAAAAAGTGTTATGAACGTAGCTCCAGAAAATAATAATTACATAGCAGATGACATTGATAAAAAAAATATTGAAAATGGGGATATAAGTATAGAACCACTTTCCAATACTCCATATGGTATTAAACCTGATTCAAAATTGAAATTAAGTTCTACTAAACCTATAAAAGAAGAAAATATCAAGAAAAACTTAAATTTCAGCCCTAATAAAAGCTATGATATCAAAAAGGTCAGTGACAAAGAATATATCTTATCAACTAATACGCCTTTTGAGAATAATGAAATAGTAAGGGTCACATACAATAAAGAAGAAGAAAAATTAGGTTGGGCATTCCAGACTATAAAAAAATTCAATATCGCTTCGACTCATCCATCTAGTGAGAGTAATGAGGTGCCTATTGATTCAGGTATAGAGATACAATTTACCAAAGAAATAGGAGAAGAAAAACTAGATGATTATTTTGAAATCAAACCTTTTGTAAAAGGTAAGTTCCGATATGAGAAAGATAAAATTATATTTGTTCCAGAGAAAAAATTACGAAAAGGAACAACATATGAAGTCACAATAAAAAAAGGTTACAGCAATAGTATTGAAACTATACAGGAAGATTATATGTATTCATTTATGACAGAACGATATAGTGATAGTAGCTATGTTAATTTACACGGAACAACAGAAGATCTTATATATCTAAAACCAGACGAATTACAATTTGTTGGTTGCTATTTCAGAAATGAATATTGTGAAGAAAATGGAAAAATTAATTTGACAATATATAAATATAATGACAAAGATGAGTTCATTAATGGTTATCAAGATAGAGATAATATAGATATTGATGAATACACTAAGGTTTTATCTAAAAGTCAAAAATATAAGTATGATGTTGAACTATTGCATGTTAATAGTCAAAAAGTCATTGAATTACAGACTTTAGAAGAAGGTTATTATTTCCTTAGGGCTGATATTGAGGGTTCATCAGATTGTATGTTTATAGAAGTATCACCATACAATGCATATACATCAATGGATCATGATAAATTTATGGTATGGATGGTAGATGGTAAGAACAGTAATCTAGTCAATGGTGCTGATGTCTTGATAGATAATGAAAAAGTTGGTACAACAGATGAAAATGGATTAGCTTTCATAGATAAAAATAAGAAAGAATATGATGAAGATGTATTGATTGAATTAAAAACAGAATCTGGCAACCCATTAATCATTCCTTTATCAGTTGATGATAGCGAAAAGGATCCTAACTGTATTTATTGGTCGTATCTATATTTTGATAGAGGTTTGTATCTACCTACAGACGAAATAAATATATTTGGATTTGTACAACATAGAGAAGGAAAAAATATTAATAACGTAAAAGTGCAGATGTACAATGACAAAAATACCCTTATGGATGAAAAAAATGTCAGACTTAGTAAGATAGGTACTTATGAGACTAAGTTCAATATTAATGATTATCTTTATGATTATGTTAGGATTCATGTTGTAGTGGATGATGAGTATATTATTGAAAAGGAATATGTTAACATCGCAAAATTTAAAAAGCCTACATACAAAATAGATACTTCTGTCGATAAGGATTTTATAATGATGGGAGATTCAATTACCTATAATGCAGGGGTTAGTTTCTATGAAGGGACACCAGCTCCTGAGGCAGAAATCGTTATTAATGCTTATGGATGTTCATTACATGGTAAAGGAACATCTGAAGGTGAAGAACTCAAATGTAATGATAAGGGTGAAAAAGAATTAAAATTAAATCCATATAAAGAAACTGATGATTGGCAGCCTGGAATTACATACATCAATACGTCGTATAATGGATTACAGAGTGATTATGTTAGCGATATGGCAAGTTTCATTTTATTTCCAAGAGATATTATGATAGAAACAAAAAACAAGAAAATATCTGATGAGGAAATTGAGATAACAGCTAATATCTCTAATGTTGATTTAACTAGTTTCGATGGAAAATTAAATGATTATGATTCTTTTAGGGGGAAAGGAGTTCCTTCAAAAGAGATTACAGTTGAAATAGTAGAACATTACTATGAAAAGAAATATATGGGCAAGGAATATGATTATATAAATAAAAGAAGTTATGATATTTTTGATTATAAATACCATGAAGATACTATAGATACAATAAAAGTTACTACTGATGACCAAGGTATTGCAAAATTTAATTTTGACCGAGTAAAAGATAAAAGAAGATATGAATTTATTATAAGAACTAAAGATAGTGACGGTAGAAAAATCGTTCATGAACATGATTATTCTAAAGCATATTATGAAGATAGCAACTATAGTAATAGTATCTCAAGATATTCATTGTTCCTAGAAAAAGAATATTATGATAGAACGTACAAGAAAGATGATAAAATGGAACTAACCATTAAACAAGGGTATTCACCAATACCAGAGAGGGATAATGATAAAGCTTTAATCTTAATATGTAAAGAAGGTATTATTGATTATTATATTAGTGATGATACTGTTATGGATATAACATATTTAGAAAAATATATACCTAATGCTAGTATTTATGTCATATATTTTGATGGTAAATCATTACACAATGATCATAATATGATAAATTGGATCCGATATGATTACGAAGATGAAGAATTAAACATTAACATAGAAACTGACAAAAAAGATTATAAGCCAGGGGATAAGGTTAAGGTGAAAGTCAGTGTGGCTGATAAAAATGGGGAACCAATATCAACTGATGTCAATATAAGTGTTGTAGATGAAGCATTTTTCGCTATATGTGAAGATAGTACAGATGCATTAAGTAGACTTTATAGAGATGCTTTTGGTTCAGGAATATTAGGTCAATTCACTGCGACTTACAATACTTATCTTGATATGTGTCATGCAGAATGTGGTGGAGAAGGTTATACTGATATAATCAGAAGTAAATTCAAGAATACTGCTGATTTTGATGTAATAAAAACAGATGAAAAGGGAATAGGATACAAAGAATTACAATTACCTGATAATTTAACTAGCTGGAGAATAACCTGTACAGCTATATATAATGATTTGAAAGCAGGCAAAGAAAAGTTCAATATAAATGCTAAGTTACCATTTTTCATATCATCTATAGTATATGATACCTATATGGAAGGTGATGATATAAAAGCCACTGTCAACACAGGTGGAACAAAATTGAGTAAAGATGATCAAATAAAATTCACTTGTACAATTGAGAATGAGAAAGGCAAAATTAAAGAGACTAGTACAGCTTGTAAAGGGCATGAATATGCTAATATTCCAATAGGGAAGCTTGAAAAAGGTAAATATAAGATTACTATTATGGCTGATACAGGTAAATATAAAGATGGTGAACAATATGATATTGAAATAAAAGATTCTCTACATTATTTTGATGTTATCAAGCAAGAAAATCTAAAAGAAGATATGGATATAATCAGCAATAATCAGTATGTAAATCTTACATTCCTTAACCAAGATTTATGTGATTATTTCTATAGTTTATTGAATTTATATTATTCTAGCTATAGTGATAGATGTGAATATGTAATTGTACCATATCTTGCAGGACTTGAACTAAATGATAACTTCAATAAAGAATTTCAAGTTGATGAGCAAAGATGTAAAGATTATGTAAACTATGATGGATTATATAATGATTTTGTCTACGGCAATAATGATGCACGAATAACAGCAAATCTAATATCAGTAGGATATATAGACGATAAAGAAAAGCAAACAAACGGTTTATTACAGGCAGCAAGAGACGAAAATATTAGTTTGTCAGAAAATATTGCCGCATTATGGGCATTATCATTGCTAGGAGAACCTGTTTTGCTTGAAACTAATGATATTTACAATCAAACATCAAAAACTTTTGAATCAGTTAGTTTTGAAACAATGTATATGATGCTTACATTAATAGAAAACGGAGAATTGCAGAAAGGAAAACAAATATATCAAAATATTAAGGGAAAATATCTAAAAAGTAAACATGAATCATTATATATAGATACTGATGATGCAGGCAATAAATATACTGCCATGATGATGGTAGCTGCTGTAAAATTAGGTTATTTGGAAGATGCAAAAGGAATGTATGACTATGTGGAATCCATCAATGATATAAAATATACTACCATTACTGAGAGACTCTATTATCTACAAAATGTAAAACCTAAGATGGATAATGTATCATTCCAATATAGTTTGAATGGAAAAACCAAGGCTATATCCCTCGGACAAGAAGATCATTATTCATTGAACCTAACTCCAGAACAAGCAGAAGATATTAAGTTCTCTAATATTGATGGAAACATCAGAGTTATAAAAGATTTTATTGGAACTGTTAAGGATGTAGATAAGACTGATAAGTATAGTATAGAAAGATTCTATACTGAAGATAGTGGTTCAGAAGACATAAAACAGGGTCAGATTGTTACAGTCCATCTGAAAGTAAATGTACTGGACAATCGCTTATCTTCTTTCGTAATAGAAGATATTCTACCTACAGGACTAACTTATTTAGGTGAAGTCAAGTCATATAATAATGATGACATCTATTTATGGGAAGATAATGAAGTTAGGCGTACTAAAATAAACGTGTATACTCATTCTTCTTATAGAGTATCTGATACTTATGAATTTGAGATTACTTATAAAGCGAAAGCTATTCTAGCAGGAGAATATATTGCAGAACCAGTGATAATCAGGGATAATATGAATAATAATATAACTTGTGGTGAAAAAGGTTCTATCAAAATAAAATAAATTGTAATAGCTGTCTTAAATAAGTTTTTGTAGCAAATAATAATATATATTTGAGACAGCTTTTCTAAAGGAATGAAAAGATGAAACGAACAATAATTAGTATTATAATATTAATAACAATAATGAATTTGTCTGCTTGTAATAGTGGAATAGAGAGTTCAGATGATGTAATTAATAGTAATGCAGAAGCAATTGATATAGTGATACCTCAAAAAACGGTTGATGTTAAAAGACCTCCTTCACTAGATAGTAGTGATTTTATTGATGAAATATCTTTTATCCAATCAATTAATGAAAGTAAGTTGATTAATGATGGAGATGATGATATTATTGCTGGCATACTACCTCATCATGGTGTAGCTTGCAACTATATTGCTTCATTATACAAAACCATTGCAGAAAATAAACAGCCAGATATAGTTATATTAATTGGACCTAATCATCCGGGAACAGGTCCTAGATTTCAGGTGGGTAATTTTGATTTTCAAACCAGAGAAGGAATCATTGAAAGCGAATCTAATATAATCAAGAAACTAGCTAGCAAAGACAATATTTCATTTGCGATACAAGAGGTATTTGAAAAAGAGCATTCAGTTGGAATTCATATGAATTATATTAAGCACTATTTTGATAATGCAAAAGTTGTGCCAATAACTATAGGTGAAACAAGAAATAATGATGGTATAACTGAAGTAGCTGAGGCAATTGCGAAAGAAATAGAAAATAAGAATTATATTATAATGGCTTCTATAGATTTTTCTCATTATCTTACCCTTGAAGAAGCTAATGAAAAAGATGAGATAACTAAAAAAATAATTGAAGATTCAGATGTGACTAAGATGTTACCTTTAAGCAATGACCATATAGATTCTCCATCATCATATGCGTTATTGATAGAATTACTAGATCAAATGAACATTGAATATGAGTGCAAGATAAATGGACATGATAATTCAGCAAATATATTAGATGAAAAGAAGGTAAAGGAAACTACAAGTTATTTTTCAGTAAGTTATATAAGCAATCAATAGCTATAATAATATTTTTCTTTAATAATAATAATTATGGTTAGTTACATAAATCATATATAGTTGTATTACTCTAAAAACTGCTTAATGAATAAGCAGTTTTTTAATTGAATAAGGAAATATCATATGTAACGATTATCCAGAAGATAATCTGAAAAATAATCTGTGATAGTAGCTTTATGACAAAAATGTAAGGTTACATGTTATATTGTAAGCTTTTAAAATGGATATTAATTTCTAATAAATGTAAAATACACTTAAAAGGTACGCAATATCGATAAATTTGTATTTTAGGAGGAATTACCATGGCAAAAGTAATAGAAACAAAAGGAATAAAGAAAATATATAAAGCTAAAGGGATAGAAACATATGCTGTTAACGGAGTGAACATTTCAATAGAAGAAGGTGAATTTCTAGGAATAATGGGTCCATCAGGATCAGGGAAAACTACATTATTAAATCTTCTGTCAACTATAGATATGCCTACAGAAGGAGAAGTATTTTTCAATGGAGTTAATATCGCAACAATGAAAGGGAAGAAATTAGCAGAATTCCGTAGGAAAAACATAGGATTTTTATTCCAAGATTTCAACTTGCTCAATAATCTCAGCATAATGGATAATATAGCTTTACCATTGGTACTATCTGGGGTTAAAGCATCAATCGTTAAAAAGAAAATTAATGAATTGGTTTCTTTTTTTGGTTTGGAGAAACATCTATATAAGTATCCATATCAATTATCTGGAGGGCAAAAACAGAGAGTTGCAGCCACAAGAGCATTGATAACAAAACCTTCTGTTATTCTTGCAGATGAACCAACAGGTGCACTCGATTCCAAAGCAGCGTCGGAATTATTGGAAAACCTAAGAAAAACTAATGAAAAATTTGGTTCAACTATTGTTATGGTTACCCATGATGCCTTCACAGCAAGTTATTGTGATAGGATAATTTTCATTAAGGATGGTACAGTCTTGACTCAATTAGAAAAAGAAAGTGATAAAAAAGATCTATACAAAAAAATATTAGAACAATTAGCCTGCATGGGAGGTATTAACCATGAACTCCATTAGTATTGCTTATAAAAACATGAAAAGTAATCTTTCATTATATAAACTACATTTTTTGGCATTAGTTTTTTCTGTAATGGCATATTATCAATTTTGTGCTATGAAATATAATCCTGAAGTGTTGACAGTTTCTGAGCAAGAGATGGTAGGTTCACTAGGTCAAGTTACAGCTATATTTTTAATAGTATTCTTGATATATTTCTCATGGTTTTCAAGTTCTTTTTTTCTACAACAGAGAAAGAAAGAAATTGGGTTATACACTTTAATGGGAGTCAGCAATTATAAGGTAGCTTTGATTTATGCTATGGAAAACTTATTTATGAGCATCTTAGCTATTGCTGGTGGATGTGTAGTAGGTGCATTGTTCGGTAAATTTTTTATGATGATCCTTTCAAGCTACTGCAACTTAGGAGCAGATATAGAATTCTTCATATCTGGCAAAGCTATTTTGGAAACAGCAGCAATTTTTGGTATCATAAGTTTATTCTTTTCAATAAAAGGATATATCAACATAATAAGAAGCAGTCTTCTATCATTGATAAATGCCATGAAAAAAGAAGAATCTGTTCCAAAAGCAAGTATTATTACAGGAATCTTATCTATAGTAGTTATAGGAGCTGGTTATTATTGTACTAAATTAGCTATGGGAGTCAATTTTCCTCTTTATATCCTAGTAACTACTATACTTGTTATAATAGGTACTTATATGTTATTCAGAAGTACAACAACAATCATATTGAAAAGATTGATTAACAATAAAAGAATACTTTATAGAAAAACTAATATAATGACTATTTCCAATCTATGTTATCGTATTAGAAGAAATTATAAAGTATATGCGACTATAGCAATACTTCTTACTTGTACTATTACAGCTCTAGGTACAGTTATGTCACTTAACTATACCAATAACAGTATTACAGATATAGATTACCCATTTTCATTTACTCTAATGTCACAAGGTCAGCCAAAAGATAAAGAAATAGATGAAATATTAAATGACAAACAGATAGAAATGGATTATGAAAATCAAATAGAATTTTTAATGATTGAGGAAGCAAAAACAAAAGAGTTCGGTTATGTATGTCCTACTATGATTAGATATGAAGATTATAAGAAAGTTATAGATAATGTTCAGTATAAATTTGATGATAGAATATTAGCAGATAAACCATTGAATGATTTTGAAGCTTTATTCAATCAAAATTCTCACACTATGTTCAGTTTATTTACAATAAAGGAAATGGACATTGATGGACAGAAGTTGAGTATAAGAAAAATGTTCAGAGCACCTTTATATGGAGTAGGAATACCTTTAGATGCTATTATAGTTAATGAAGATACCTATAAAGCATTTGAAGAACTTGGAGAAAAATACTATTTTCATGGTTATAAATTTAAAGATGATACAGTTTTCAACAAAGAATTAGAAACAAAAATGTCAGCTCTCACTGACGAGGGATATACATTTTTTAAAAATGGTAAAAAGGATTCCCAGACTAAGAACAATGTCATTAAAGTTGTGTATATATTAGGAGCATTTTTAGCATTAGTATTTATTATGGCAACTGGAAGTATCATATATTTCAAGATAATCACAGAGGCTATGGAAGATAAAGATAAGTATGCGATTTTGAGTAAAATAGGAATGGAAGATTCCACAATAAGAAAGGTTATCCGTACCCAAGTAGCTATGGCATTCATATTACCGTTACTGGTTTCTATAGTTCATACGGTAGTGGCTATAAAAGTATTAGAAAACCTAATAGGTATATTACTTAATACCCCAATTATTATTAGTATAGCTCTAGTATCATTAATATTCTTCTTATATTATATAATAACTGTAAAAAAATATTTGAAGCTTATTAGAGAGTAATTAGGTTTCCATCTTTAATTAATTGCATACGTATAAATGATGTTGTAAAAATTTAATTGAACCTGTATTTTATAGTGGGTTCCGAATATAAGGTTGGTACTAGGAATATAGTATTATTAATATAGTAAGTAGTTTTACTGCTCGAATTATGATATAATATTCGGTACTGACCTACGAGGAGGAACTATATGATACGCACAATTTATTGGTTCATTGCATTTTGGTTATACCAATTATTTAGTTTAATAGCAAAATTAAGATATTGGTTTTATGGGAAAAGGGGTAATGAGGAAAAGCAGCAAAAAGTTCTATGCAAAACAACAACAAAATGGGCAAAATTAATGATTAGACTTACAGGAAGTAAAATATCTGTAGCAGGGGTTGAAAATATTCCTGATAGAAATGTGTTGTTTGTTTCTAATCACCAAGGTAACTTTGATATTCCTATATTAATGGGGTATGTACCAAAATTAAAAGGATTCGTTGCAAAAGTAGAACTTGAGAATCTTCCAATTGTAAGTGGGTGGATGAAAAAGTTGGGATGTCTGTTTCTAGATAGACAAAATCCAAGACAATCCTTGAAGGTGATATTGAAGGGAATAAGCTATCTTAAGGAGGGTAATACATTAGTAATTTTTCCAGAAGGAACAAGAAGCAAAAGTAGTACAATCGGAGAATTCAAAAAAGGCAGTTTGAAATTGGCTACTAAATCAGGTGTACCTATTGTACCTGTTACAATTAATGGCTCATATAAGATATTAGAAGAGAAAAAAAGAATAAGAAAATCAAATGTGAATATAACAGTTCATCCTCCTATATATATGGATGATATGACAAAAGAGGATGAGAATAAATTAATTGATAGAGTGTATGAGATAATTAAATCAGGACTAGATAATTAAATAATATATGCAATAAAAAACAAGTGTCATTTGTGGATACTTGTTTTTTATCTTATAGGAAGTTCTACTTTTTAAGCATATGAAATATGAGCGTTTTCATATGCGCTAAGGAAACTTTCATAACGGACAAATCCGCTTTGTGGAACGAGGCATAGCCTTTTTTGTTCATTATATTGTATGATGAATGAATGTTATAAATGACTTTTTTTAGCTATTATTCATGAAGCAATTACTAAAGATTTCTTAAAATCTGAAATTATGCAATAAAAAAGGCTTGACAGAATAAGAATATGATAATATAATTAAAAAAAGAAAGTGTAAGCGATTACATTAATAAGAGGGGTGATAATTATAGCACCGATAACAATTAGCGATATAGCTAAAAAATCGAAAGTATCAGTTGCAACAGTATCTAGGGTGCTTAATGATTCTGATAAAGTTAAAGAACAAACTAAAGAAAAAGTTCTAAAAGCTATAAAAGAATTAAATTATGCGCCCAGTGATATTGCAAGAAGTTTATCTAGGAACATTACTAATACAATTGGAGTTGTTGTTCCTGATATTAATAACCCATTCTTTGGACAAGTTATAAAAGGAATTAGTTCTGTAACTGACAAGAATGACTTATATATGCTTTTATGCGATACAGATGAAAATGAACAAAAGGAAATGAAATTTATTGAAATGCTTAAGCGTCAAAGAATTAGAGGATTGATAATTACTCCAACAGCAGATAATGATAAATTTAATGCTAAATATTTGAGTATTTTAGAGAATCTTAATGTTCCTGTAGTTTTATTAGATAGAGATGTTAAGTATTCGAAATTCGATGGTGTATTTTTAGATAGTATTTCAGGAACTTATGATGCTATTGAGTGTTTTATTAAAGAAGGACATAGAAAAATAGCTATTATTTCAGGACCATTGAGTTCTAAACCAGGTAGAGATAGATTAAGAGGGTACAAAAAGTCTTTATCAATGAATGGAATTGAAATAGATGAAAGATATATATTTTATGGAGATTTTAAATTAAAAAGCGGTTATGAATTAACTAAACAAATCTTAAAAATGGATGATCCTCCTACAGCAATATTTGTATCCAATAACATGATGAATCTAGGATGCATAAAAGCATTGACAGAAGCTAATGTTAAGATTCCGGAGGATATGGCATTAATAGGGTTTGACGAAATAGAATTATTAAGTATTATGAATATGTATATAAGCGTTGTATCAAGGCCTACGGCACAAATGGGTGAAGTTGCAATGCAAATATTATTAGATAGATTAAATGAGAAGAATGTTGATAATCATGACACTAAAAGAATTATCTTATTACCAAAATTAATACTTAGAGGTTCAGAAAGAAAAATAAAATAATTTTTTTTAGAATGAAATGTAAGCGGTACCACTAAAAGGAGGAGTTTTATGCAACCAAACATTGTTATTCTAGGCAGCTTTGTTGTTGATTTGATGGGAAGAGCACACCATTTACCAAAGCCGGGTGAAACTGTAAAAGGTTCAATGTTCAAGTTGGGTCCAGGAGGAAAAGGTTCTAATCAAGGAGTAGCAGCCAATAGGGCAGGAGCAAATGTAACTATGGTTACAAAGATAGGAAATGATTTATTTGGAAAAGTCGCAACTGATTTTTTTGAAAAAGAAGGTATGGACACAAGCTATGTGTTTCAGGATAAAGAAATAGAAACAGGAACAGCTTTAATATTAGTAGATGAAAATACTAGCCAAAACAGTATTTTAGTTACATCAGGAGCATGTGGTAATATCAAGAATGAAGAAATATTAAAATGCGAAGACAAAATTAAAGAAGCAAAAGTATTTTTAACACAGTTGGAAACTAACTTAGATGCTGTTGAGTTTGCAATAGATATCGCTAAGAAAAACAATATAACAACTGTCCTTAATCCAGCACCTATTCAGCCTATATCTGATGAACTTTTATCAAAAATAGATATTATTACACCTAATGAGGTAGAAGCTTCAATTCTCACAGGAGTTGAGATTAAAGACATGGATGATGCAAGAAAATCAGCAGATATTTTTATTGAAAAAGGTGTTACTAATGTCATTATTACTATGGGGAATCAAGGAGCATATGTGAGATGTAAAGATGAAGAAAGAATAATTCCCAGATATAACGTAGATGCAATTGATACCACAGGAGCAGGTGATGCGTTCAATGGTGGTTTCGTAACAGCATTAGGAGAAGGTAAAGGTATTTTTGAAGCTGCAAAATTTGGAAATGCGGTAGGAGCTTTATCCGTTACAAAAATAGGTACAGCGCCTGCAATGCCAACAAGAGAGACTATTAACAATTTTATAATAGACAATTCAACTAACTAAAAAGGAGGACATAAAATGTTAAAAGGTGGAATTCTTAATCCTCAGATGGTAAATTTATTTGCTCAAATGGGGCACAAAGATACAATTGTAGTAAGTGATGCAGGATTACCTATGCCAAAAGATGTAGAAAGAATAGATTTAGCATGGAAACCTAATGAACCAAGATATCTAGATGTATTAAAAGAAGTGTTAAAATCTCTAGTTGTGGAGAAAATAATATTGGCAGAAGAGTTAAAAACTGTCAGCCCAGATATGCATAAAGAGATTATTGATTTATTTCCAGAAGATATGGAAGTAGAATATGTTCCACATGTTATGTTTAAAGAAAAGACAAAAGGGGCAAGAGGAATAATAAGAACTGGTGAATTTACACCATATCCAAGTATTATATTGGTGAGTGGATGTGCTTATTAGATTGCATTAATGAGGTGAATGTAAGGGGTTACATAAATATATATTGAAAGGGGCAGAAGATGGCTGATAAGAAACTAATTTTAGAGTTAGAGAATATCACTAAAATATTTCCAGGTGTAAAAGCATTAGATAATGTTAAATTAGAGATATATGAAGGAGAAGTACATGCTTTATGTGGAGAAAATGGAGCTGGTAAATCTACATTAATGAAAATAATATCTGGTGCTCAGGAATATACTTCTGGTAATATGCGTTATCAAGGTGAAAATGTGAAATTTTCTTCAACAAAAGAAGCACAGGAATTAGGTATATCAATGATTTATCAAGAATTCAATCTAATACCTCATTTAACTGTAGCAGAAAATATTTTTCTTGGAAGGTATCCTGTGAGTAGAAAAGGTATCATTGATTGGAAAAAAATGAATCAAGATGCTAAAGAGTTAATTGCAAAAGTTGGATTAAATATAAGTCCTAAGAAACTTGTAAAAAATTTATCTGTTGCTGAAGCCCAGATGATTGAGATTTCCAAATGTCTATCAATAAATTCAAAAGTAATTATTATGGATGAGCCTACAGCTGCATTAACAGACGAAGAAATAGAATGTTTATTTGATATAATTGAGAATCTCAAAAAAGAGAACATTGCAATTATTTACATCTCACATAGAATGAATGAGATATTTCGGATTACAAATAGAGTTACTGTTTTTAGAGATGGTAAATTCATCAATAGTATGTTGACCAAAGATACTAATCATGATGAAATAGTCCGTTTGATGGTTGGAAGTGATTTAACCAACTTATACCCTAAGAGAGATTATGTCAGGTCAAAAGAAGTAGTATTTGAAGCAAAAAATATTAGATATAAAAATAGTATAAAAGATGTTTCATTTAAATTATATGAAGGTGAAATCTTAGGAATAGCCGGATTATTAGGGTCAGGTAATATATTATTATCAAAACTTTTAGCAGGATATTATGGAGACTATGATGGTGAAGTCTTTATAAAAGGAAAAAGAGTTAAGATAAAAAATCCTGCACAAGCCCTCTCAAAAGGAATTTTTGTTGTATCAGATGATAGAAAAAATGAAGGGCTGGTTTTAGTTAGAAATGTAAAAGAAAATATTTCACTGGCTTCCTTAAAATCTATAATGTCAAATGGACTTTTATCAGATAAAAAAGATTTAGAAATGTCAAAAAAAGAGATTAGTAAATTAAACATAAAAGTTTCATCACCACATCAAATAGTAGGGAATTTAAGCGGTGGAAATCAGCAAAAAGTAGTATTTGGGAAGATGCTTGAAACTAATCCTGAAATAATATTTTTAAATGAACCTACAAGAGGTATTGATATTGGAGCAAAAGCAGAAATATATAATATAATGCATGAACTTACTAAACAAGGGATTAGCATTGTCTTAATCACATCTGATCTACCTGAACTTATAGGAATGAGTGACAGAGGATTAGTTATGCGAGAAGGTGAAGTTGTAGCATCGATTAGTAAAGAGAAATTAACACAAGAGAATGTATTATCATATGCAGCTGGAGCAGGAGGGGTTTACTAAATGAATTTGAAAAAAATAGGATTAAAGTTATTAACAAAATATAGAACTGTATCAGTATTAGTTTTGATTTTAATAATTGCAACATGTTTATCTAATTCATTTCTAACATTTAATAATTTATTAAATATAATAAGACAAGTTTCCATTATTGCAATTATTGCATCAGGTATGACATTTGTAATTCTGACAGGTGGAATTGATTTGTCAGTAGGTTCAATAGTGGCTATATCTGGAGCATTATCAGCTTATACATTAATAAACACAAATAGTGTAATACTAGCTATAATTGTTGCATTAGTAGTGGGAAGTATATGTGGAACTTTTAATGGTATTATAATAACTAAAGGGAATTTACCCCCATTTATAGCAACTTTAGCGGTTATGACTTTTGTAAGGGGATTTGTATTAGTATTCACTAATGGTTCTCCTATAGCAGCAAGATTAAAAGCTTACAATTTTATAGGTAAGGGTTATCTATTTGGTATACCTTTTCCAATTATTATTTTAATAGTTATATTTGCAATTGGTTTTTTTATACTTAAGTATACTGCTTTTGGAAGAAGTGTATTCAGTATAGGCGGTAACAGAGAAGCTACTAGATTATCTGGAATTAATGTTAAGAAGGTAGAAACTTTAGTATATACAATAAGTGGATTATTGGCAGGCTTAACTGGATTAATATTAACTGCTAGATTAGGTTCTGCACAACCTACAGCCGGTAAAGGTTATGAGTTAGATGCAATAGCAGCAGTAATCTTGGGTGGTACTAGTCTTTCAGGCGGACAAGGAGCAATTATTCCTACCGTATTTGGAGCCTTAATATTAGGAGTATTAGATAACATATTGGTACTAATTGATGTGAATCCATTTGCATCAGATATTGTTAAAGGATTTGTTATTTTGCTGGCTGTTTTAGCAGACAGTAAATTTAAATCAGTTTCATCAAAATTAGATGAATAATAAAACTTTAAGGAGGACATTAAAATGAAAAAATTTTTAGTAGGTATTTTAGCTTTAACTCTTATTTTATCAATGGTAGGATGTGGACAAAAACCAAATGATACTAGTAAGGAGAAGGATAGTTCAAAAGATACTGAAACTAAACAAATTAAGATTGGTTTATCCATGAATACATTGAACAATCCATTCTTTGTTGATGTTTCAAATGGTGCTAAAAAAGGTGCGAAAGATAACGATGTTGAATTATTTGTTACAGATGCTCAGAATCAGCCAAGTAAACAACAAACTGATGTAGAGAATCTATTACAAAAAGATTTGGACTTACTTATTATTGATCCATGTGATAGTGATGCAATAGTAGCTGCAATTGAAACAGCTAATGAAAAAGAAGTACCTGTTATTACAATTGATAGAGCTGCAAAAGGCGGAGAAGTTATTGCACATATGGGATTTGATGCGGTACATTCAGGAAATATTGCAGGAGAATTCTTAGTTGATGTACTTAAAGGAAAAGGTAAAATAGTAGAAATTATGGGTATAATGGGTACTAACGTTGCTCAAGACAGAAGTAAAGGATTTAATGAAATAGTTGATAAGACAGAAGGATTTGAAGTTGTTGCTACTCAAAGTGCTAATTTTGATAGAGCTGAGGCTATGAAAGTCATGGAAAATATATTACAAGCTAATGCTGAGATTGATGGAGTCTACGCAGCTAATGATGAAATGGCTTTAGGTGCTCTAGAAGCTATTGAAGCATCTGGAAGATTAGATGAAATAGTATTAATTGGTTGTGATGCTATTGATCCTTCATTAGAAGCTATCAGAGCAGATAAGATAGAAGCAACAATTGCTGAACCACCTTTCTTCTTAGGAAAAAATGCTGTTTTAATGGGATTAGATTATCTTAATGGAGAAGAAATTGATGAAAATATTATATTAGATTCAACATTGGTAACTAAAGAAAATGTTGATACTATAGTAACTAAAGAAGAATAACAATAAATAGATTAAAAGTACTTATGTCTTAGATTATATCAAGTGCTAAAAGGAGATTATAATGAATTTATCAAAATATATCGATCATACAATATTAAAACCAAATGCTAGTGAAGATGATGTGAAAAAAATATGCGATGAAGCTAAAAAATACAATTTTGCTTCCGTATGCGTTAATCCATCCTATGTAAAATATGTTTCTAGTTTATTAAAAGGAACAGATATAATGACTTGTGCTGTTATAGGTTTCCCTTTAGGGGCGACACCAAAAGAAGTAAAAGCATATGAGGCATCAAATGCTATACAAAATGGTGCAGAAGAAGTGGATATGGTAATCAACGTAGGTTACTTGAAAAGCAAAAAATATAATGAGGTAGAAGAAGATATAAAAGCTGTAGTTGATACTGCTAAAGGTAAAGCTCATGTAAAGGTTATTATTGAAACATGTCTTTTGACAGATGATGAAAAAGTAAAAGCTTGTGAATTATCTGTAGCAGCAGGAGCGGATTTTGTAAAAACTTCAACTGGATTCAGTACAGGTGGAGCGACAATAGAAGATGTAAGATTAATGAAAAGAACTGTTGGCAACAAAGCAAAAGTTAAGGCTTCAGGCGGGATAAGAGATTATGATAAGGCTGTAGCTATGATTGAAGCAGGAGCTGACAGAATAGGGACAAGTTCAGGAGTAGCATTTGTAAACAATAAGTAAAATAATGTAATAGAGTAATTCATGAGGCTGATAGGATAGTTATTATCTTATCAGTTTTTTTTGAAAAATTCTTTGGGGAAAATATGTTGAATAAATACGAAATAAGGTGTACTATACAAGTATAATACTATAATTGTATAGTATAAAACAAATTAAGGAGGTATTTATAAAATGGATGATGTAACAAATGCAGTTAATATCAGACTGGGAAACACAGGGGAATACACAATACAGAGAACTTGTGTAGCACATATTGATACTGATTTATGTATCAATTGCGGTAAGTGTAGAAGATTATGTCCTGTAGAAGCCATAACTGAGATGCAAAGAGCTATATGTAGATTTTGCCCTGATTGTGCACAAGGAGATGTTATGCTGAAAGAGGAACAAAATGAATATGCTGTCAGTCATGCATGTAGTCTTGGATGTCCATTAGGCACAACACCTGAAGGATTTGTTAACCTTGTTGCGGAAGAAAGATGGCAGGATGCCTATGACTTAATATCAGAATTAAATCCTCTTCCATCACTATGTGCTATGATTTGTTCACATCCTTGTATGGATGAGTGTAAAAGGGGTACATTAATCGATACATCGATAAACATCAGGGGGTTAAAAAGGGCAGCAGTTGAAAATGTCTCGGTAAAAGCGAGACCAGTATTCAAACAGAATATTGATAAGCGTATTGCAATTGTTGGTGCGGGACCAGCAGGAATAACAGCTGCATTTTATTTAGCTAAAAAAGGTTATAAAGTTAAAATATTTGAAAAGAATCCTCAGCCAGGCGGAATGGTTAGGATGGGAATACCTGATTTCAGATTAGATAAAAATATGTTCCTTAATGATGTTAAAATTCTTGAAGAAGCTGGTATAGAAATCCAATACAATTCACCAGTGGGTTCTAAACCTACAATAAATGATTTAATAACTAATGGTTATGCAGCTGTTTTATTAGCGACTGGTGCTTCAAAAGGAATAGATTTACCTATTAAAGGGTCTTTATCAGATAAAGTATATAATGCCGTTACATTTATGCAAAGAGTTAATAGTAAAGAACCGGTAAACAATTGGAAAAATCCTGTAAAAGCAGCAGAAATGAATAAAGTAGTAATTATTGGTTCAGGTTCAGTCGCGCTTGATACAGCTAGAACAGCTGTAAGGTTAGGAGCTGAAAAAGCAATTTGTGCATGCTTGGAGGCAGAAGGAGAATTACTTGCTCCAAAAGACGAAGTATTGGAAGCTGTAGAAGAGGGAGTTGAATTTATAACATCAGTATCACCAGTAGAAATTGAATCAAATTTCATAACAGTGAAAGGTGTAAGATTCAAAAAGGTTTCCTCAATAGAAAAAGATGAGAATGGAAGACTTAAACCAATCATAGTAGATGACTCAGAATTTTCTATAGAAGCAGATACAGTTATATTTGCAGTCGGTCAGAGGCCAGATATCAAATTATTAGCCAGAAAAGCAGGCTTGGAATTAGATCATAGAGGTGGATTAATAGTTGATAAAGATAATTTAATGACTGCAAAAGAAAAAGTATTTGCAGCTGGAGATATAATAAACTCACGAGGTTCAGTTATAACTGCAATGGAATCGGGAAGAGTGGCTGCAATGAAAATTGACGATTACATAAATAATAAAAAACAGGTCGATAGAACGAAAGAACATAAAATTGATTTGGCATGTAATGAAGAAAAGATATTCCCTATTAGATTAGAAAAGCTATCTCCAATTAATATGCCTAAAACAGATATGGATAAAAGAAAGAGCTTTTTACCTGTAGAATTAGGATATACAAAAGCTCAAGCAGTTATGGAAGCACGAAGATGTATGAAGTGTGGATTTGAAAAAGTTGATAAAGATAAGTGCATAGGATGCGGAGCTTGTGAAACTGTTTGTCCTGAAAATGCTATATCTTTTAGAAGTGTTAACATGGAAGGAGACATAAAATAATGAAAGTTATTGAACATGATGTAATAGTTGTAGGAGCAGGACCAGGAGGTTCAGTTTGTGCTTCATATCTTGCAAAAGCAGGTGTGGATGTCCTTCTTATTGATAAAGAGACTTTTCCTAGAGATAAACCTTGTGCTGATTGCCAGAGTCGTACTTCATTGAAACATATCAAAGAGTTAGGGGCAGAAGAAGAGCTTGCTAAATATGGATTATTGAAAGATGGACTTATATTTATTTCTCCTGACAGTAATAAATGTTATATTGATGTACCAGATGGTTACATCACTCCTAGATGGTATTTTGATAATATTATGAGAAAAAATGCAGAGAGGCTTGGAGCAGAAGTAATAGAGAACTGTTGGGTCTATAATGTTATAAAAGAAGATGGATATGTAAGAGGTGTAAAAGCTAAATATAACGGGGAAAAAATAGAACTTAGATCAAAAATTGTTATAGGTGCTGATGGCTCTCATTCAATTGTCGCTCAGAAAATTGGTCAATTTCCAGACGAGCCTGATAATCTATCCATAGCATTAAGGACATATTTTGAGAACGTTCCTCTCTTGAAAGATGGATACCTAGAATTTCATTATGGACCTGTAGGGATTGTAGGTTATTTATGGATTTGTCCCGCTGATAAAAAGGGTAATATATGTAATGTTGGTTTGGGATGTAATATGGCAGATTACCAAGGTTTCACATTTGAAGAAAAATTCTGGGAATGGGCAAGAACAAGTCCATATGGAAAACGATTCATACCATCAAAAGATAATCCATGTAAGCAGGTTGCCCCTTGGAAGGGATGGAGAGTTCCAACAGGAATTCAAAGAATGAAAAACTATGATAACGGAGTTATGTTAATTGGAGATGCAGGTAGTGTAGTTGTACCATTTCTTGATGAAGGTGTAGGAGCTGCAAGTGATAGTGCTAAACTAGCTGCCGAGGTAGCACAAGAAGCACTGAACAAAAATGATTTCTCTTGTGATGTCCTTAAACGTTATAGTGTTGACTGGGATAAAAAATATGGAGATATGTATAAAACAACTAAGCTTGCAGAGGGTATGTTGGAAAGTCCAGAAGTCATGAATGAATTTATTGATAACATGAACACAAGTGTTGAATTTAAAAAAGCTTTTTTTGATGGATTAGTAAGAGAAGATTAAAAATTAAAAAATGAAAGGGGAATAATAAGTTATGGCCTTTAATGCAGATAAGTATAAATGGGAAGGAAACTCAAGAAAGATGTATGAATATATGGTATCCGAAGTACCATTTATAGCTCAGATAGGTTTAAAGAATATGATTGGAAAATGGTTAGATAAGAGAGAGATTCTAGTTGTCACAGAAGATATTTTATTTGAGGCTGAAGAAGATTTAGCTCCAACTGCTTATAAAAAGAAATTTAAAGATACACTAGATAGCTTAAGAACTAAATAATTAAACGAATATTCTAATATTAGGATGAATTATAATTAAATAGTAGTAGTGCGGTGGATTTTACATAGCTCCAATGATATAATAAAAAGAAAAATAATTCTTTAGGAGATTGTATAATGTCATTAAAAACAGCTATATTAGGATTGGCAAGTTATAAGGAGCTATCTGGATATGATATATCAAAATTTTTTGATAGCAGTCTAAAATATTTTTTTTCAGCCCAGCAGAGTCAAGTATATAGAGAATTAAATACTTTAGAAAAAAAAGGATTACTTAGTGTTAGATTATTATACCAAGATGATAAACCAAATAAAAAACTATACTCAATTACAGAAGATGGAAGTAAAGAATTAGAAAAGTGGTTATTGAATTTTAATGAAGAAAAGCATTTCGCTCAGAAACTACCACTAATGATGAAAATATTCTTTTCTTCAAAAGTACCCACTGAAAATCTTCAAAAAACGTTTGAAAGAGTAATAGAACTTACTACCGAGAAAATGAAAAGATTAGAGCATGATGCGGATAACATAAAGGATTATGAACATTTTGCGGATATAGATGAAAGCGAAACATTTTATTGGAAGTTAACGATTGATTATGGTTTAAGACTTTACAAGATGTATTTAGAATGGGCTGAACACTCAATTCAACTAATAGAAGAATTACAAAACAATAAAAATGGTTAAAAATATTGAGCTCTATACTTAGGATAAACTTAAGAATAGAGCTTAATGTTTGTGTGTTTAATAAGTTTATATGTTATTTACTTGATTTTTTATAATGGTTGTTATTATAATAAAGTAAGTTAAAAGATAAAAAATTATAATATTATGTTTGAATATAGGGGTAGGAGAATATTTGTGAAGAACATTATTGAAAGTTTTCATAATATAGCTATTAAGAAAAAAATAATAGTACTTGGTCTAATTATGCTTATATATCCAATAATATTAGTTATTATATTTGGTATGTATAATAATGAAAAAATAATAAAGGATAGATTTGTAAGTTATGTTGAAAATGATGTCATGAATGCCAAGAATAGGATGACAAATGATCTTGATTTCATGGAACAGATTTTTCAAGAAGTTTTATATAACATTGATGCTTATGATCTCTTCAATTCAAAACCAAAAGGAGAAGAAGCGAACAATACTATCCTAAGTTATAATTTCCAAAAAGATATGGATAAATATCTGAAATCCACTATTTTCGCCAAACAAGAATTTGATTTGGTTACTATGCAGTTCCTTAATGATGATAGCGTCTATTATGCTGCTAAAGAAAGAGGTATAGTAGGAAATATCCCAAAAGAAAAATTTAAAGAAGTAACTAAAGATAAAAATCAAGTGGTTTATTACTTTGATAAAAAAGATGATTATCAGAATATATACTTGGTACGCTCAATCTATGATATCAATACATTTGAAAAAATAGGTATCATGTCATTTAGGATAGACAATAATTATTTACAAGAAATATTGAGATATACATATAGAGAACCAGCTGAATCTACTTATCTATATACTTATGAAGGTGATAGAATCGTATATGCAGGAGCCAATTACAATAATGACCTTATAGAGGATAATAAAATATATTTAGAAGAAAAAGGTACTTATACTCATACAATAGATGGCAATGATTATTATGTGATAGTAGAAACGATTGAAGATATTAATTTGAAAATTATCAGTGTAATAACAACGGATATGTTAATTTCAGATACTAGAAAAGTATTTGACTTAATTATAATCCTATGTATTGTTAGCATGCCTATATATATTATTATAGCCAATATGATATACAGTGAGATTATATCCCCATTTAATTTATTGGTAACTAAAATGAAGGATATTGAAAAAGGAGAACTTAGTGCAAGCATTGATATCATTAGAAAAAATGAAATAGGATATTTGTATAACTCATTCAACAGTATGGCTAAAAGAATTAAATATCTTGTTGAATATGTTTATGAAGAAGAAATAGCTCGAAAAAATGCGGAAATATCAGCACTTCAATCTCAGATTAATCCTCATTTTCTATACAATACATTAGAAACCATTAATTGGACAGCACAATTGTCTGGAGAACAGGATATAGCAGAAATGGTACAAGCATTATCAAAACTTATGGATGCCAACATGAATAGAAACGGGAAAAAATACTCTACTGTAGAGGAAGAAATACAGTATATGGATAGCTATCTTCTACTTATACAAAAAAGATTTGGCAATAAAATAGCATACACTAAGATTATAGAAGAAGAAACATTAAAAGAAAATCTACCAAAACTGATTATTCAACCAATAATAGAAAATGCTATAAAACATGGTATTGAACCTGTAGGAAGAGGAAGGATAACAATACATATTTATAAGGAAAATGGAAAATTAATAATTCAGGTAGAAGATAGTGGGGCTGGTATAGAAACACCGAAATTAAAATCAATTAATGATGAAATTGCTAATAACAAATATATACCAGAAGATAAAAGTACATCTAAGAGTATTGGACTTAAAAATGTTTACAAAAGATTATTACTTATATATGGAAAAGAAGCAAAAATTTCCATAGAAAGTAAATACTCTGAAGGTACAAAAGTTACACTTTCAATTCCAAAAAGCTAAAAAGGAGGAGTTCTTATGTATAAAATATTACTGATTGATGACGAAACAATAATAATTGAAGGATTAAAAAAACTTGTCCCTTGGGAAGAAATTGAATGTGAAGTAGCAGGTGTTGCAGAAGATGGTCTAGAAGGTTTAGAACTTGCACAGAAACTGAAGCCGGATATAATTATATCTGATATTCAGATGCCCAGATTATCAGGACTTCAGATGATAAAGAAATTGAAAGAAAAAAGCAGATATACAAAATTCATTATACTTACAGGATATAGGGAATTTGAATATGCTAGAGAAGCGATAACTCTAGGGGTTACAAGATTCTTGTTGAAACCCACCAATCTTGAAGATATAAAAAATGCAATTCTAGAAGCTATTAACGTAATAGATGATGAGAGAACAAAAGTAAAAGATATAGAAAATCTAAGAAAAAAATTAAACAAGTTCAATGCCCTCAATGACAATGATAATAACAATACAGATAATGAAGCTGACAAGGTAACTTTTCTAACGGGACAAGCAATAAAATACATAAAGGATAACTACGAAAACAAACTGGACTTACAAACAGTAGCAGATCATTTGTACATAAGCTCTTGGTATTTATGTAAAATATTAAAAAAAGAAGTGGGCAATAGTTTCGTAGAATTATTAAATGAGGTTAGAATACAAGAAGCCAAAAATCTATTGACCTCTACTAATTATAAAGTATATGAAATAACTGAGATGGTAGGTTATTCAGATACACCTTATTTTTCTAAAACTTTCAAAAAACACGTTGGTATAACTCCAAATCAATACAGAAATAAAAATTGGAATAATAAAGAGGCTAATTGATTTTTTATTACACAAATTACATTTTTTATATAAAAGCATGCCTGTGAGGGTGTGCTTTTATTGATTTAGTTAAGGAAAATTGTACATTTAAATAATTCTAAACAAAATTATACAATAAAGAGCAAGATTGACTTCTAGGAATTGTTTAATATGCATGATATCATAATATTGTAATAAATAATAAATATAAAATTAACTATCAGGGAGGAGTTACATTATGAAAACAAGTTCTAAAATTATGGCGTTGATATTAGCAGTTTCATTAATATGTGTATTGGCTGTGGGATGTGGTGGCAAAGAACCTGCTAATGAAAATACCGCAAATGTAGAAAATAATAATGACACAGAAAAACAACAGGATAATAATACAAAAGCAGATAAAAAAGTAGAATTAAGGATTGCAACTATGTTTGGTGGAACCGACCCTTCAACAGAAACTTTTGAACAGTCTCTAGAAGATTTCATGAATGACCATCCAAATGTAAAAATCAAAAATGAATCAATGACATCAGTAGGAGATGAATTCAGAACAAAAGTAAAAACAGATTTCTCATCAGGTAATGAAGCTGATATTACTTTCTTCTATACTGGTGCAGATGTAAAAGCGATCATAAACAGTAATAAAGTGATGCCATATGAAGAAATATGGGAAAAATATCCTGAAGTAGGAAAAGATATAACTGATGGTATCAAAAATTCAGTAAAAGAATTTGATGGAAAATTATATGCATTGCCACTTACTGGTTTTTATGAAGGATTATTCGTGAACAAATCAATGTTTGAAGAATATGATCTTGAGCTTCCTACAACTTGGGAAAAGTTCCAAACAGCTGTAGAAGTATTAAAAGAAAATGATATTGTACCTTTTGCAGGACCAATAGCTCAATCACATTATATGATAGAACACTTTGTATTATCACAAGCTGGTGCAGAAGGACATCTTGATGTTTTTGAAGACGGTATTCCAGAAGAATGGGTAACAGCATTCAACAATATAAAAGACTTATATGAGAAAGATGCTTTTGCAAAAGACTCATTGGTTATGGATATCGAAATGGCTCAAAACCTATTCAAACAAGAAAAAGCTGCTATGATTCTTGAAGGTTCATGGTTCATTGGCGGATGTGAAGATGAATTAAAAGATAAAATGGCTATAATTCCTATGCCAGCAGCTAGTGATAAAATGGATCCAACTTCTATTGTTGCAGGATTCTCTAGTGGGTATTATGTAAGTAGAAGTTCTTATGAAGATGAAGACAAACAACAAGCGGTAATTGATTTAATATCATATTTAACTTCAGCTGACCAGATAAAAGCGATAGCAACAGCTAATGGAGGTTCACCATCAGCTAATGTTGAAATCGAAGGATTACACCCATTGTACATAGAGGGACACAAAATGGTAGCTAATGCGAAAACATTGAATATGCCTATTGACTCAAGATTAACTCCTGAAGCATTTAATGTACTTGTTAAAGATGGTGTTCCTTTTATAGTTGAAGGTCAAAAAACTCCAGAAGAAGTTCTAGAAACCGTAAAGGAAACTAATGAAAGATAAATGATTTCCCTTTAAATGTATGTCAGCGTTACTAAAGAAGTAATAAAGTTAATAATAACAGTTGAACATATTCAACTGTTATTATTTGCAAAAAAACTCCAGAAAGTTAAAGAAAATATAACTAAAAGGTAAATTATCACAACATATGAGGCATTAATTTGTAAGGAGGATGCATTAATGAGAGGCAGTAAAAGAAGTAAATTACTAATAATTATTTTATTCTTATCTCCTGCATTAATTTTTTTAGTAGTATTCATGTTTTATCCATTTATAATGAATTTCATCAACAGTTTTTATAAATCAGATGGATTCATAGAATCAACTTTTATAGGACTGGATAACTATAGGAGATTAATCAATGACGATACAATAAAAATAGCAGTAAAGAATACATATGAAATTATGCTATACGTATGTCTGTTTGAAGTAGGAATTGCTATCATACTTGCAACGATGGTTGATAGTATCACCAAAGGACAGAAATTCTTCAGGACAGTTTATTTCTTTCCAATTGTAATATCTGCAACAGCAATAGGTATGATGTTCAAATTAGTCTATTCATATGATGTAGGACTACTCAATACCCTAATGGAATCCTTAGGGCAGGAAAGAAGAAATTGGATAACAGTAAAATCGGCAGTTAAGATGGTTTCCATACCTATAGTCTGGCAATACATAGGATTTTATTTCATAATCATCCTTACAGCAATAAAACAGATTCCAAAAGACTTATATGAATCAGCATATTTAGATGGTATAAATGGTTTTACGAAAACAATATATATTACATTACCTTTAATCAGAAATGTAATTATAACTTGTCTAATTCTTGCTATAAATGGTGTTCTAAAAGTATTTGATATGGTTCTTGTAATAACTGAAGGTGGTCCACTGAATCAGTCTCAGATATTGGGATTATATATGTACAAAAAAGCATTTGCGGATAACGCTTTTGGATATGCAGCAAGTATTTCAGTACTAATCGTAGTTTTAGGTTTATTAACTATTTTTATAGTTAATAAAATATTTAAGAAAGAAACTATAACATATTAGTATTTTATTAATTATAAAGAAAGGAGTAGTAAAATGAGCAAGAATAAATCTGTAGGCATGAAGAAGAAATTTACCATCTGGACGCTTCTCATTTATATATTTTTGATTTTGTTTGCAATAACAACCATATATCCTATGCTTTGGGTGGTGCAAAATTCATTTAAGACATCTAACGATATAATGAGTAATTCATTTGCACTTCCAACAACTCTACTATGGGATAATTTTAAGACTGCCATAGTGAAGATGAATATATTTAAGGGTTATGCCAATAGCTTAATAATTTCTGGTTCGGTTGTTTTATTTGCAGTATTTTTTGGTTCTTTGGCATCTTATATACTAGCAAGATTTCATTTCAGGGGTCAAAAATTTATTAAGACTCTAGTTATAGGAAGTTTATTGATACCTATATTCGCAACAATATTACCAGTATTCAGAATGCTTCTATCTTGGAAGATGATAGATACTCATAGAGGTGTTATTTTACCGCAGATTGCAAACAATTTACCATTTACAATTATGCTGTTGACCAGTTTCATGGAAACAATACCACTAGAACTTGAAGAAGCGGCTATAGTAGAGGGAGGGAATACTTGGCAAGTATTCTCAAGAATAATTATGCCTATCTCAAAACCTGCAGTAGCTACTACAGCCACATTCGCATTCTTATGGTCCTATAATGATCTGTTTACTTCATTAATAATAATAAGATCAAAGGGAAAATTTCCAATAAATAGATTATTAAATGAAATAAGCAGTCAGTATGGAACAGATTACGGTTTACTCTGTGCAGTAATAGTACTAATAATAATTCCAGTATTGACAGTATACATGTTAGCACAAAATCAAATAGTTGAGGGTATGACAGCAGGGGCCATAAAAGGATAGGCATAATGAATGAGTTGAAAATATACATAAAAAGGAGTGTTAGGATATGATTCACTTTGGTACTGGTGGATGGAGAGCTATAATAGGAGACGAATTTATCAAAAGCAATATAGTAAAAGTAGGTCAAGCGATATCTAATATAATCAAAGAAAGCTGTATAAACAAAAGTATAGTTATAGGATATGACAGAAGATTCATATCTGACATATCTGCTAAGTGGCTGGCTGAGATTTTTGCAGGAAATAACATCAAGGTATATTTTATAAATAAAATTGCTCCAACACCTATGATTATGTATAGTGTAAAAACTCTTAACTTAGATTATGGATTAGCTGTAACAGCTAGTCATAATCCAGCCGAATATAATGGTATAAAAATATTTACAAAAGGTGGAAAAGATGCATCTGTAGAAACAACTAATGAACTTGAATTATTAGCTAATAAAATAAAACAGGAAGATATTTTGTCTGTTGATTTTGGAAGAGCACGTGAAACAGGTTTAATACAAGAGATTAATCCTATAAATGACTATGTAGATACCATATTGAAAAAACTGAACACCAAAGCTATAAGAAGTAAAAATCTAAAAATATTATTAGATCCAATGTTTGGGGTTTCAAAGACAGCTTTACAGCTGATATTGGTTACAGCACGATGTGAAGTGGATGTAATACACGATAGACATGATACTATGTTCGGTGGACGATTACCTTCTCCAAGTGCAGTAACATTAAAGAGATTGCGTGAAATGGTAGTGGATAGACATTATGATCTTGGTATAGGAACAGATGGAGATGCAGATAGATTAGGTATTATTGATGAAAATGGAAGCTTCATACATCCCAATAAAGTCATGTCTCTCTTATATTACTATTTATTAAGATATAAGGGATGGGAAGGACCAGTTGTAAGAAATGTAGCTACAACACATTTATTAGATTGTATAGCAAATAAATATGGACAAAAATGTTATGAAGTTCCAGTAGGATTTAAATATGTTAGTTCAAAAATGGAAGAAATAGATGCTGTAATCGGAGGGGAAAGTAGTGGAGGACTAACGATAAAAGGTCATATAAAAGGAAAAGACGGTGTATTTGCAGCAGGTTTACTAGTAGAAATGATAAGCGTAACAGGAAAAAGGTTAGCTAAAATGTTAGATGATCTTGATAAAGAATTCGGTAAATTTGAGATGGTTGAATTTGACTGCAAATTCACTAACAAAGAAAAAGAGCGGTTAGTGGATATATTATATATTAAGAAGAAACTTCCGGCTTTTGATTTAGAAATAGAGAAAGTAAGTTATTTAGATGGAGTAAAAGTTTATTTCAAAAATGGAGGCTGGATAATAGCTAGATTTTCAGGAACAGAGCCTTTGATACGTATATTTGCTGAAATGGACGATAAATCAAAAGCAGAAGATATAGTAAATCAAATGAAACAATTTCTGGGGATAATGGGTTAATAATAGAATAATAGAAGGTGAGAAAAATGATAGATGTAGAAAAGATACTTGTAGAAATGACATTGAAAGAAAAAATAGCTCAGATGTATTTGCAGTATTATCAAGGATATGATGATTTGCCACAGAACCTAAGAGAACTTAATAGAAAAAATCTACTTGGGGGACTAATATTTTTTTCAGGCAATAATGTTAGAGACATAGATCAACTACATGATATGACTAAAAAAATACAATCATATGCAAAAGAAAATAAATATAACTTACCATTTTTATTAACTATTGACCAAGAAGGCGGTCAGTTGACTGCAATTTTTAATGGAACGACAATTTTCCCAGGAAATATGAGTATGGGATTTGCAAATGATGAAAATTTGGCTTATCTACAAGGTAAGCATGTTGGTAGAGAATTAAAATATGCAGGTATTAATATATGTTATGCACCCGTACTAGATGTAGATTATGATGTGAAAAATGGTTCCTATGTTGTAGATAACAGGAGATTTTCAACTGATCCGGAAGTAGTGGCAAATATGGGTTCAGCTTTTATAAGAGGACTTGAAGATGAGGGTATATTGGCTTGTGGTAAACATTTTCCTGGAATGAGAATAACTAAAGTGGATACCCATTTTCAAGTAGATAGAAATCCATACGATAAGAAAAGACTAGAAAATGTTGAGATACTCCCTTTCAAAAAAGCCATCGAAAAAGGTGTAAGCTGTATTATGACTCATCATGGTATTTTTGAGGCCCTTGATAAAGATTATCCAGCATCATTATCCAAAAAAATATTAACATATCTAAGAAAAGATTTAGGGTTTGAAGGTCTGATAGTAAGTGATGACTTGATAATGAAAGCAATACTTAATGAATATGGTGAAAAAGAATCCATTAAGTTAGCAATCAATGCTGGTGTTGATCTAATTATATCAACGTGTGCAGGTAACTGGTTCATCGATTATGTTTATGGATGTGTTATAAGAGGAGAAATAGAACAATTAAGAATTGACGAATCTGTAAGAAGGATATTGAATTATAAAAATAAATCTGATGCAGGTAATATACCTGACCAAAAAACATTTGACAGTACATATGGACAAGAATTATCAGCTAAGATTGCATCAAAAGGACTAATATTATATAAAGGTGATGAAGACGAGTTAGCTATCAAAATGGAAGAAAAAGATAAATTGGGGATTATATTCGCTAATCCAGCTAGACTTGTTATGTCAGATGCGACTAATTTATATGACATATCTTTTAAAGATATTATAATGAGCAAGGGGTATCATAAAAATATAAAAGAGGCAATAATGCCTTGGCATCCTACTGATGAAGAGATCATATCATTAGCGGATGTAGGAATTATATCTGAAGTATTAATATTCACTACTGTCAATGCTTATAATTTTCAAAGACAAATTGAAGTATTAAAAGAATTCAGGAAGAGTTGCCCTACTAAAAAGGTTATATCTATTGCAACCAGAAGTCCAATGGATGCAAAGATTTTGGCTGAGTATTCAGATTATGTGATTATAACAGGTGGTTTGACACCAAGTATTCTAGAAGGTGTAGCTAATGTGATATTTGGCAAAGAGAAAATTGAATTCAACAAAGCCAAAGAATTCTTTTGTAAATAACTCAACTTTCACACCTTTAATTTAATGCGAGATAATAAAGGACTATAGGTTCGGTTTGCAGAATAACAAGATAGAAGAAACACCTATATTTTTATTCTGCAAAGCCTTTTAATTAGCTTATCTACATAGAATATTGAAGTGGGAAAGTTGAGTAAATAACTTATAAGAAAGGAAAGCAATGAAAGATATTACTGTAATTGTTAGAGAGTTTTCAAAGCAATATCATGATATTATAGACAATAAGTCGGATTATGATAATAATAAAATGCCTGGAAATAGTTATTTCATCAATAATAACAATATATTGGTTATGCCAAGGGATGATGGAGAGTGTAGATATCCATATGGGGAAGATGGCTTTAATTTCTGGACTTATTCTTCTGGATATATGCATTGCAATGAAGGGCTATTTTCACCATTCATAAGAGCCGCTGAAGGAGCTGAACCTAAGATTGCTTTTTTTGCAGGCATTAACGACAAAAATAAGAATATAGTTATTCCATTGTTATCTGTACCTGTTATTGAAGAAAATGAACATTTAGCCATTATTAGGTATACAATATTCACTATGGGAGCTACCTATTACATAACCGAATATGATGATATTCTATTTGCAGTCAGAGCCTTTGTGGATAAGAACAACAAGATTTATTTTACTATTGTAGTGATTAATGATAACAATAATCTTAGAGAGATATTTATCTCATCATACCTTAACCCATTTTTGAAAAATGCCATCATGGAAAATTCAACAGACAGATGGTTTAGACAAGTGAGTTATATTGGTGCAGATAAAGTTAATAAATTAGGCAGTTTTGTTATAGAAACATATGAAGAACTGGACAGGTCATCTATGAAAGCTAATTATGGAATAATTAACAGATACATTAAGCTGGATGAGAATTCTAATCTAATAAAGTCGGAAATTACAACTTCCAGATACAGATATGTAGGAGGGGTAAGAAGAAGTTTGCATACACCTTCGGCATTATACAATGGTACTTTTGGGATACAGCAGCCGGTTTGTACTTTTACGGAGACTGCAATAGCAGGTGACATTGTAAAAATTAATGTTAATCAAAAGGCAAGAATTGATTTGACACTGGGGTATTGTTTTACTAATGAAGAAAAAGATGAACTGCTATCTGAGGATATATGGAGTTCTGCTGTTGACAATATATTGTATAGTATAGAAAAAGAAGAAAAAGATAAACAGGCAAGACTGAAATTATCATTTAGTCATGAAACCAAAGATTCAATGTTGAAGCCTAATGTAGTTAATTCCTTTTTGGTTCATTTGAAAAAACAAGTAGAATTTTGTTCTGTAATAAAGGGATATATCCAACTATCTAGTTTTTCTTTAATAGGTATTAGGGATGTATTTCAAGCTGTTGAAGGTCTATTATATTGGCAACCAAAGGTAGCGAGAAACAAAATGCTGGAGGCGCTTAATTTTATTGCACCTAACGGAAGATGTCCTAGACAATATTCTCTTCCAAAGACAGATGATGAACAGCCAGCAATGGATTTAAGGCCTTTTATTGACCAAGGAGTCTGGGTTATATCTACTATTGTAAGTTATTTAAAATTCACTGGGGACTTTGATTTCTTGAATGAACGTTGTGGTTATTATAATTTTATAAATGATAAAACTCACATTGTACAGAAAAGCCATAAAGAAAGTAATGTATTACAGCATTTATTTGATATAATGAACTATCTATTGATAAATAGGGATTATAATAATACGAAATGTGTATGTGCTCTATATGGTGACTGGAATGATGCCTTAGATGGACTTGGTGTAAGTATGGATGATACTAAAGAATATGGAACAGGTGTTTCTGTAATGGCGAGTCTACAAGTTTATCAGAATCTAAATGAGATGATTGAGTTATTACAGTTCATAGACAAGAATAAATATACAGATAAAATTCAAGAATATAAAAAGGCAAAGGAAGAAATAGAACAGGGATTAAAAGATCATGCAATCATTACAAAAGATGATGTCAAGAAAATTGTTCATGGATGGGGCGATGATAAAAGTTATTATGTAGGTAGTTTTGATGATCCTGATGGAGTAGAAAGAGATGGACTTACGTCTAATGCTTTTTGGGTACTTTCTGGTCTTTATGATCAAGATACAAGTATTGAAAGTTCAATTATCAGAGCCTTTGCTAGGCTTGATTCAAAATATGGATTAAAAACATTTGAACCTTATTTCGAAAAAGGTATAAAGGGAGTGGGGAGAATACCTAATCTACCAGCTGGTACAGCAGAAAATGGAGCACCATATATTCATGCTTCCATGTTTGGAATAATGGCACTATTTAGGATGGGTTGCAGTGAGTTGGCCTTCGAGCAATTGATTAAATCTCTACCTATAACTCATGAAAAAATATCGTGTTCACCATATATCATGCCTAATTCCTATGGTTATAATAAACAGAAATTCATTGATGGAGAATCTATGCATGATTGGCAAACAGGAAGTTCTAATGTATTGTTGAAAATATTTATAAAATATATATTTGGTTTTCAGCCTGAATATGAAGGAATATGGATACAGCCAGCTAAGAATATCCCATTCCAAAATTTTGAGTTAACAATATTTTTGAATGATACTAAAGTAGTATTGCATTATGAGAATAAGGGTAATGCCAAGAGAAAGTTTTTTATAGATAATATAGAGAAACAAGGAGTTTATGATTATGTTATGAAACTTAATAAACTTTGGATAGACAAAGCAGTTATATATAAAGATGTAATGTCGATTAAAGTAATAGATTAAACTTGCTAGATACAATTTAGTATAGCATTAGAAATGCTATATACCTAAATTTTTTCATTATAATCCTACCCATATCAAGAGGTTATCTTTTGAAGATAGCTTCTTTTTATTTGCATGTTTTAATGGTATTAATCAATTTCTTATATTGTTGATGTCCCTATTCTAATTACATAACTTAACTTTTCTATGGAATAATTTAACTTATATTTAACAAATTTATAATTAACATTTTATATAAATAAGTTAAATTATATATGCAATTAAATTAAGGAGGAAGATTAATGAAAAAGAAAATAATAGGTGCTGTTTTAATGATTGCAATGGTATTAGTATTGACTTTACAAACAAATACTATATTAAAGGAAGATAATGGTACTGTATTAGCTAGTACAAATTCTACAACGCCAAAGTACATATTTTATTTTATCGGAGATGGTTTAGGTACTTCGCAAAGACAAATTGCTGAATATTATCTACAAGAAACGACAGGTGATAAAACTAGAAAATTAACTATGAATATATTTCCTCATTCTGCCATAAACACTACACATTCTTTAGATACTTTAATAACAGACTCTGCAGCAGCAGGTACAGCACTTGCTACAGGGCATAAAACTAACAATGGAGTAATTGCTAAGGATGCTGAAGGAAATAATTTGAAAACACTTATTGAAGGTGCAGAAGAAAAAGGAATGGCAACAGGTTTGGTTACAACTACACGTATTACTCATGCAACACCTGCTGTTTTTGCTTCACATAATGAAAGCAGAGGAAATGAAAACGATATAGCAGCCGATTATTTAGACAGTGGAATAGATTATATTGTAGGTGGTGGAGTAAGACATTTTTTACCTACTAACTTTACAGATATTCAGACAGATGCTTTTGGAGGAAAAATCAGTTCTAAAAGGAAAGATGACAGAAATATATTAGCAGAATTTATAAAAGCAGGTTATAAAGTAAGGTATGGACTTAAGGGAGCAGAAGAATTCAGAGGGGAAACTTTAAAAAAAGGGGATAAATACCTTAATCTTTTCACAACATCACATTTACCTTATACCATAGATGATGATAATGATACACAATTTTATGTACCTTCTTTAGCAGACATTACTGATAAAGGAATTGAATTATTATCAAAAGATGAGGATGGATTCTTTTTCATGATAGAAGGAGGTCGTATCGACCATGCATGTCATCCTAACGACCCTTCAGGAACAATTATGGATACTCTAGCATTTGATAAAGCAATAGAAGAAGCTTACAAGTTCTATGAAAAAAATCCGCATGATACATTAATTGTTGTGGTAGGTGATCATGAGACTGGTGGTCTTGGTATGGGAGTTAATACTGATTACTTCTTGAATCTACAAGTACTGGAAAATGCGAAAATGTCAATAGAAGAATTTCAAGGAAGTTATACTGGTAATAGAGAAACGTATTATAGATTAATCGAAGAAAAATTCGGGCTTACTGATTTAACAAAAGAAGAGAAAACTATTATTGATAAAGGAATGGATATGGTTGATAAAGAGATTATAGATCCAGGTAATGCATATAAATATGATGAGGCAGCGATGGCAGTAACACATGTTTTATCTGAAAGAGCTGGTGTCTATTGGACATCATATGCTCACACAGCGACTCAGATACCTATGTCAGCAATAGGAGTAGGCGCCCAAAAATATAATGGTTTCTTAGATAATACAGATATAGCTGAAATAACTGCTAAAATAGCGCATATAGAATTAAATTAATTAGCCTGAATTAAGTTATATTATAGATTTTTGAGGAGCCATTAAAATGAATAAAAAACTAAGAGTATCTTTTATATATGGAATTTTTTGTGTCATAATTTTTATGCTTTTCGTATATTCTAATGATACTTCATCTAAATATAATAAAGATGTAAAAGAAATAAAAGCAAAAGTTACAAAAGTTGATGATAGCAATGTAGTAAAAGCAGGTGTTTCAGCTATTGGATTTCAAGAATTAGAGGTTGTGGCAATTAACAGTGAATATAAAGGGAAAAGTATAACTGTTCAAAATCAATTACTTGGAAAATTAGATTATGATAATTATTATAAAGTTGGTGATAAAATAATAGCTGCTGTTAAGGTAGAAGATAATAAAATCATTGATGCCAAGGCAGTAGAACTATATAGACAAAATTATTTACTAATTATTTTTTTGGTTTTTGTTATTCTACTTATTATATATGCTAGGAGTATAGGTATTAAAGCATTACTCTCTTTTTTATGTACTTTATTTGTTTTATGGAAATTTTTAATTCCTAATTTGTTGCAAGGAAGAAATCCGTTATTGATTGCATTCGTAACACTTTTTGTATTATCAGGGATTATATTATTTACTGTAGCAGGACTTAACAAAAAAGGCATATCTGCATTTTTAGGTACTATATCAGGTTTGTTGATAACTCTAGTATTGACTATAATAGTTGGGGATAAATTAGGACTTATGGGAATGACATCGCCTTATGCGGAAACAATTGTATTCAGTGGTTATTTTGATCTTAATATGCTGTATATATTTTATGTATCAATAATTATAGGTTCTTCTGGCGCTGCAATGGATATAGCAATGGATGTATCATCTGCATGTCAAGAAATTAAAACCAAAAAAGAAGAAATTACACAGAAAGAATTAATCAAATCAGGGTTTAACGTTGGAAGAGATGTTATTGGTACAATGACTACAACATTACTCCTTGCTTATTCAGGAGGTTATCTCACATTACTTATGCTGTTTCAGATAAGAGATTCAAGTTTCACTAGAATCATTAATATGAAAATAATTGCAGCTGAGATTATGAGGACTCTTATTGGTAGTATAGGACTTATAATAGTGGCACCGATTACTGCTATTATTGCAGGTGTTCTAATGGGTAAAAAGATATATCAATAAGACTATGATGTAGTACATTATGTATTTATAACAGATTACATACTCAACTTGCTCACTTTAATATTCTATATTGGTAGGCTAATTAAAAGACTTTGCAGAATAAGAATACAACCCTTTATTAACCTGTATCAAATTAAAGGTAGGAAGTTGAGTATTTATTTAATCTTCTATATAAGTATTTGTCGTAGCACGTTTTATAAGGGTAGGTAGAAATTTAATCAATTGGTTTTTGGAACGAGGCTCATTTATGAGAGTAATAATGAGTTCGCATGCATTTTTACCCATTTCGTATACAGGCTGATGAATTGTTGTCAATGGTTGGTCTAAAATTTCACAAATAGAGATATTATCAAATCCTATGATGGAAATATCTTTACCTATAATTTTATCCATCAATCTGGCCTGTCTTATAGCACCACATGCCATCATATCATTACATGCAAAAATAGCGCTGACACCTTTTTTAATTAATTCTTCACAACCTTCGATACCAGAATTTATTTGATAATCACCATGATATACTAGAGACTTATCGTGGGGAACATCATATAGTGATAGAGCATCAATATAGCCTTTGTATCTCTCATTGGCACTATCTGAATCAGTTGGACCTGTGATGCAACCTATTTTTCTATGACCTAATTCTAAGAGATGCATTGTTGCAAGAAATCCCCCTTCTCTATGATCAAGAGATACAGTATCGTAGTTTTTATTAGGTATTTTTCTATCCACAGCTACAACAGGAAGTTCGTTTTCAAATATCAATCTATTAAATTGGTTTATGTATTTTGTATCTGAGTTATTCAAAGATGTTGATATAATAAGTCCGTCAATTTGTTTGCTGATAAGTAATTCCAGATTAGTTAAGTCTTTTTTTCCATTTTGATTGGAGTTACAAAAGATTATATGATAATTATTTTTCTGAGCTTCCATTTCAACGCCTTTTGCTAATTCTGAGAAGAAAGGGTTACTTATATCAGGTATTATTAATCCAAGGGTTTGAGTTTTTTTTGTAACTAATGCTTTTGCTGTAGAATTGGGCTTGTAATGCAATCTCTTAGATATTTTTATAATGTTTTCTCTTGTTTGTACTGCGACTCTACAAGGTTTATTATTAAGTACTAGCGAAACTGTAGTTATGGAAACGCCAGCTTCTTTTGCTATATCTTTAATTGTACATTTCATTATTCTGTTTCAACACCTTTTTACATTATATTTACACTAAGTGTAGTATGGTAAATTGTTTTATCTAACCATATTATAAAGTAAAATAGAATAGTAAGTCAAGTACATTGAACAATAATTCAACAAACTACATAAAAAATTATATGTTTTGGATAGAAAACAAAAATAATAAATAGAAAAATCAGTCTTTTAATATAGAAAAGTAACTATTATTTACTAAAAAACTATTGACAAAAGATAAAAATCTATGTAATATGTTTAATATAATATATTGGTAGGTAGCATGTAAATATGGTAAAACGTATTATCAATCTTATAATCCAGTATATTATATAAGAGTACATAATAATTTGACAGTTTATTTGTTATAATTAACTGTTACATCACAAAATGGAGGGTCTTATATGAAGAAGATTATAACATTATTATTGACAGTAACCATGATTTTTAGTTTAGCTGCATGTTCTAATGGCAACAAAAAAGATACTGATAATGAAAAAGTTACAACTAATGAGACTTCAACAGAAGATAATTTAGTTGAAATTACTGTTCCTACATATCGTTCTGGTGAAAATGTCGGTGCTTTATTCTTTGAACCACAAGTTCAAAGATTTAATGAGGAGTATAAAGGTCAATATAAAATCAATATTGAAGAGTCACCATCCGATACTCATAATGATAAAATTAAGCAATTGGCTTTATCAAATAAATTACCAGCATTAGTTCAAATGTCTGATAATGTTTGGATCGAAGAATTTATTGTTAAGAATAAGAAATACTATGATTTATCTTCATGGTTAGAATCAAAACCAGAAGTCAAGAAATTATTAGTACCAGAATCACTAGAGTATAATACACAAGAAGACGGTTCAATAGTTTCTCTTCCTTTAACAGTTGTTAGACCTATTGGTTTATACTATAATACGGATATGTTCAAACCAAGCAAGAAAATTTCTGAAATGAATTTTGATGAGTTCGCAGAAGAATTCAAAGGTAACAAACTTGCCTTCCAAACAACTGAAGGAGCTTGGACAATTAGTCTTTGGCTAGATGCAATGATTGCTTCAGAAGAAGGAGGAGCCGAAGTACTTAAAGCAGGTGTTGAAAATAAATTAAATGATTTCAATACTGATTTATGGGTAAAAGCTTTTACTGACTTGAAGAAATGGTATGATGATTATGGATTTGAGGGAACTATCGGTGCTTCTTATCCAGATGCAGCTAACTCTTTTATGAGTGGCAAAACTGCATTAATTCCTAATGGTACTTGGATGGTATCTGACTTTAGCATTAACAACAAAGACAACTGGAGTAATGGATTTGATGGTGCTAATATTGATTGCGACATTTATCCTAATAATATAGCTTTAGCTAATTCGAGTGTATATGACTGGTTTATTCCTATTGATACACCAGAAGATGAAAGAGAATGTGCACTTGCATTCTTAGAATTCATTTCAACACCAGAAGAAATTGAAGCATACATGTTAGCAGAAGGTGGTTCATCACCAATGCTAGAGTATTCAGAAGAATATAAATCTAAGTTAGCAGAAAATAAATTGTTAAATCAATTATCAGAATCTATCAATAGTGAAACTATATTAGTTCCTCATTTTATTGATGTAATTTCTGAAGCTACTATGAATGAGTTTTCAAAATTATTACCAAAATTATTTGATGGTTCTTATACACCAGAACAATTCTGTGCTGAATTCACTAAGAAAGCTCAAGAGAACTTAGATTAATTCTAATTGAATAATCCTAATAGCTTGTCATTAAAAATGGCAGGCTATTTAAATATATAATTACTATTTACTAACCTGCATTGGAGGAAACTAAACATATGGTAATTTCTAAAAAAGAAAAAACACATAAAATTAAAAAGATAAATAGCAAAAAGAAATTGTTTTGGATATATCTTTTTATATTACCTAGCTTAATAATATTTATTACATTTTATTTAGTTCCTATAATTACAGTATTCTTTACATCTTTTACTAAGTGGGATGGATTTAATTCTCCTCAATTTGTTGGAATTAAAAATTACATAAAATTATTTAAAAACGATGCATTTTTAATATCACTTAAGAATTTAATTGCTTGGTCTGTATTAGCTATGACGGTTCATGTTGGTTTTGGTACTCTAGTAGCATTTATACTTTATAAGAAACCTTTTGGTTGGAAATTTACTAGAACCGTATTTATGATACCTAATGTCATATCAGTAGCTGCATGGGCAATGATTTACAAATTTTTCTTTCACAATGACATTGGTATATTAAATAACTTAATTAGATTTGTTAATCCATCATTTAATGTTAAATGGTTTTACCAATCACCATATGCATTCTGGGCAATCACACTTACTTGGGTATTTTATGCAGTAGTTGTAACATTAATTGTGTTAGGAGACCTTATGGCTATTCCATCTGATATCCATGAAGCAGCTAAGATAGATGGTGCAAGCAGTTGGCAGACAACGTTAAAAATTAATTTACCACTTTGCAGAAATGCTATAGGTACTGGTGTAATCTGTTCAGTAACAGCACGTATTGCTATGTATGAATCTATCATACTAACTACAGCAGGAGGCCCTGGTGATGATACTATGAACATACCTGTAATATTAGTTAATTCATTACTAGACTATAGATATGGTTATGCTAATACAAGTGGTGTAATAATGTTTGTTATTGGAATGATAACATTGCTAATTGTTAATAAAGTATTCAGAATGAATGACAGTATATATTAATGAAGGGGAGTGAAAATTATGAATAAAACTAAAAAAATACTATCTAAAATATTTACATATGTAGTAATTGTTTTCACTATTATTGTATCGACTTTTCCAATTATCTGGGTAATAATATCATCTTTCAAAACGAATGGAGAAATACTTTCAAGTCCATTTTCACTACCTTCATCTATTAATTTTGATGCGTACATGTATTTGTTTGAAAAATATGATTTCCTTACATATGCTATAAATTCAATATTGATTACAAGTGTTGCGACATTAGGATCATTGATAATATATGCCCTCGGTGCTTATGTTATAGCTAAATATGATTTTCCAGGTAAAAACTTGTTTTATGTATTATTTACCTTAACATTGTTAGTACCAGCTCATTCAAGAACTCAACCTATATTCTCTTTAATAATGAAGTTGAACCTTTATAACACAAGGGAAGCATTAATGTTGGTATATCTTTCAGGTGGAATGGCAATGTCCATGTTCATACTAAAATCAACATTTATGGCCATACCAAAATCTTTTGATGAAGCAGCTTCAATAGAAGGGGCAGGATTTTTTAAAGTATTTTATAAGATTAATTTACCACTTGCCAAAAACGGATTATTAACCGCAGGTGTGTTAATGTTTTTAGCTAACTGGAACGAATATTATTATGCTAGTTTATTGACGACTTCAACTCAGAATAGGACTTTACCTGTAGTAATGTTGCTATTTAATGAGGCGTTCTCTTATGATTATACTTTAACTTTTGCAGCATTAGTTATTGTAGCTTTACCAGGTATAATTATATATTCCATAGCCCAAGAACAAGTTCAGGAAAGTCTCGCATCATCTGGTATTAAAGGATAGGCTGAAATTTCTTGAAATCTGACAAAATATACAATACTAGAAAGGAGTAATTACTTAATGAACATAATAGAACTAAACGGTTATTGGGAATGTACCTTACTAGATAAAACTATAGATGTGATGGTACCAAGTTGTTTTGATAAATATACAGAGAAAAAAGACATAGGTACTCCTGTACGTTTTAAGAAGTGTGTAGAAATAGAAAAATTAGATCATGAAAAAAGCTTTTTGTATTTTGGTGGTGTAAGTTACTATTGTGATATTTATGTAAATGGTCAAAAAATCGGTTCGCACGAGGGAATGTGGGACGAATTTCGAATAGAAGCAACAGATTATCTAAATGTAGGAAAAAACATTATTGAGCTTGAGATTATAAAACCAGGCTATAATGATAATGATAAATTTAAAGTAAGAGAGGTATTATCAGGTTTTATTCCTGATGTATTATGTACATTTGGAGGTATATGGGATGATATTTCACTAGAAATGTATAATTCATTTTATGTACAAACCCATTATGTTAATGCTAAGATTGATGGAACATTACTATTTAATATCAACTTAGATGTATTTGATAAAGACGAAATGAAAATAGCTGGTACTATTATTTCTCCAGAAGGTAAAATAGTTAAAGAGCTTAACAATGATTTAGTAATGAATGAGGTTGGACAACAGAAAATCGAATTAGAATGTAAAATAGATGATCCATTATTATGGGATACCAAAAATCCTAATCTATATACATATGATTTAACTATAAGTACTGATTCGAGCGAACAAACGATTACTAAAAACTTTGGTATCAGAGAAATAAAATCAGATGGATCAAAAATACTATTGAACGGTAAACCAATATATACTAGAGGTATATTACAGTGGGGATATTATGATGATGAAATAATTCCTAACCCTTCAAAAGAAGTAATTAAAGAAGAAATAAAAGTAGTGAAAGAACACGGGTTCAATATGATAAAACATTGCCTTTATATACCTAGAAAAGAATATTTTGAGTTGGCAGATAAATATGGAGTTCTCTTATGGGTAGAATTACCTCTTTGGTTACAAGATGTTACAGATGAATTAGCAAATAGGATAAAAAGAGAATATCCTAGAATACTAGAACAGATAGCAGGATATTCATCAATTATATTGATAAGTCTAGGATGTGAACTGGATGCTAGTATTGATAGTTCAATTTTGGAAAATATGTATCATCTAGCAAAAGAATCTAGTCAAGCATTGGTACGTGACAATTCAGGTTCAGGAGAGTGCTATGACGGATTACCAATAGATTTTGCAGACTTTTTTGACTACCATTTTTATGCTGATCTTCAGAATATGGAAAATCTATTAGAGACTTTTACTCCAGAGTGGCGTAATTATCGACCTTGGCTGTTTGGAGAATTCTGTGATATTGATACCATGAGAGATTTAGAAGAGATCAGAAAAGAAAAAGGCGTAGATAGATTAATGTGGGAAATTGATGAACCTTCCCTTAATCCGGTTTCAAAATTGAAACCTGATTTTTTCGCAGGTAAACATGATTCTAATATGAAAAAATATGGTATCAGGCAGGAATATGATTTAATAAAAGAATTATCATACAATCATGCAATGGTACATAGAAAAATAAATCTTGAATCTACAAGATCTTTTCCTGCAATAAGCGGATACAATATAACATCAATAAGAGATGTATCTATTGCTACAAGTGGACTCTTCAATGATTTGATGAAACCTAAATTTGATAATGAGGAGTTCAAAAAATTCAACTCCGATATCGTTTTAATACCAGCATGGGATTTAACTAGAATATGGTTGAATGCAGATAGAGTGATGAGTAAAGAAAGATACAATTTCTTTTCAGGAGATTATTATGGACTACATATAGTTATGTCCAATTATCATAATGAAGAATTAGTTAATCCAATATTGAAATGGGAGTTATCCTATGAAGGTAATACAGAGTTAAGTGGAGAGATTACAACTGATAAAATATTTGAAACATCAGATGTAAAAGAATTAGGATATATAAGTATTACATTGCCTGAAACGGATAAACCTAAAACATATATACTAACTGCAAATATGATATGTAATGATATGAAAGTAACTAATGAATGGCCGGTTTTCTTATATCCTAACATAGAAAGAACACAAAAAGGTATAGGGGTTTATGATACAGGCAGTATATTAACAGGTATAGAAGATTTATATGAAATTGTAGAGATACAAGATGAACAAGAAGTTCTTGATGTTGATTTTGTTATAACAACAAGGCTAACCCCTAAGATTAAGGAATACATTGAAAAAGGCGGTAAAGCACTTTTTATACAGAGAGGGAAAGGATATCTTCCAAGCAGTAAAACAGCTTTTTGGAGAGAGAGTTTAATTCGCTGTTATAATCATGAGGCTTTAGGTGGTATTAAATATGAATCTTATTTAGATGATCTAAGATTCTTTAGCGTATCTACTGATACTGCTCTTGATGTATTTGAATTCGATAAAATGGGTATAACTGAATTTACTCCTATCATTAGAAGATATGATACTCGTGAATGGATTGCAACGGATTATATGACTGAGATAAAAATGGGTAAAGGTAAAGTTATTGCAACTACATTAAGATTAGAAGGTGGTATGGGTAAACAGCCTATGTTTGTTAATAATAATAGATTCTCTAGGTATCTAATAGATTCTGTCATTAAGTATTTAGAAGATTAATAGTTGCTTATGTTATATACAACGATTGTGTTTAGAGTATTGGTGAATAAGAGAGGTTATATATGATGAACAGAGGTAATTCGATTGAATCATTATTCTACTTGAATAATTGTAGGAGCAAAAGAGTATCTAGTTATGATAAAACTGGTGGAAATCATGATTGGATGGATCTTGAATCTGGAGAAACCAAGATAGTTGCACAGATCAAAGGTGCTGGAATCATTAGACATGTTTGGTGTACTGCATGGGTTGGTAATGAAAATTGGGTAGAAGAAGAATATGTATTAAGAAAACTTGTATTAAGAATGTACTGGGATTCTGAAGAACACCCGAGTGTTGAAGTACCTTTGGGAGATCTTTTTGGTATAGGACATTCTGTATCCAAGAATTATTCTTCAATGGCATTATCAATGAGTCCACAAGATGGAAGAGCATTGAATTGTTTCTTTCCAATGCCATTTGCTAAAGGAGCAAAAATTACCATTGAAAGTAATTGTATTAATCACTGTAATTTTTATTTTTATATAGATTATGAAGAGTATGATAAGTTGCCTGATGAGGCTGAAATAGCATATTTCCATGCAAAATGGAATAGAGAATACAATACTTATGGCTGGGCACCGATAGAACCAGGTTTACTGGATAGAGAAAAAGCTAATGTTCCAGAAGAACCTAAATGGGTTCCAGCAGCTTGGTTAAAGAAAAATACAGACGGAAAAGATAATTATGTGATACTTGAAGCTGAAGGTAAAGGAAAATTCGTAGGTTGTAATCTTAATATAGATGTTTTTGAACATCAAGCTAACGATTGGTACGGTGAAGGCGATGACATGATATTTATAGATGGAGAACCTTGGCCACCTTCATTACATGGTACAGGAACAGAAGATTATTTCAATACAGCGTTTTGCCCAACTCAAGAATTTTGCACACCTTGGCATGGGTTAACAGTCTATAGCGGTGATGAAGCAGGATTTAAATGGGGTGGTAAGAACAGTATGTACAGATTACATGTTAATGACCCTATTTATTTCAATGAATCAATTAAAGTCACTATAGAGCATGGACATGGAAATAAATTATCAAATGATTATTCCAGTACAGCTTATTGGTATCAGACAGAGCCGCATAAAGCTTTTTCTGAGCTATTGCCATTAGAACAAAGATTACCAAGGAGAAATCCTTGGGAGAAGAAAAAAGAAGAGTGATTATTGAAGCTGTAAAATTGAGTTAATACTAATTTTATATAGATTAAGAGATGTATGAGGTGTATTTATTATGATATCAAAGGAAAAATATAATAAATTAAGGAATGTTACATTAGAAATGCTTAGTGATTGTAAAATAGCACTAAGTCAAGAAGAAAAAAAACATGTAGAAGTTGCAGATTTTGGATTAGACCGAATAGATGAAATGGGTCTGCAAGTAATTACATATGTTAATACTGATCGTTGTTGTGCCAAAGAACTTGTTTTGACTCCATGGCAGATATGTCCTGAACATCGCCATCCATCAGTAAACGGTTGTAGTGGAAAAGAAGAAACATTCCGTTGCAGATACGGTGAAGTCTATTTATATGTTGAAGGAGATAAAACAGTTGTAATTAAAGCAAGAATTCCACAAGATAAAGAAGACGTTTTTACAGTTTTTAGCGAAATAGTATTACGTCCAGGTGAACAATATACTTTAAGACCTAATACTTTACATTGGTTTCAAGCAGGAGAACAAGGCTGTATAGTATCCGAATTCTCAACGACAAGCAGAGATGAGCTTGATATATTTACTGATCCAATGATTGATAGAATACCTAAAGTAGAAGATTAATTGATCGAAAATAAATTATATACATAAGAATTAATTGGCTAGATAACATTATAATTGAATTGAAAGCGGTGAATATATATGGTTAAAGGACATGTAATATGCCATACCCATTGGGATAGGGAATGGTACTTGACTAGAGAAGCTTTTCGAATTAAACTTGTGAGATTGATAGATAAGATATTAGATATAATCGACAATTCCCCAGAGTACGTATCTTTTATGCTTGATGGTCAAACTATAGCAATAGAAGATTATGTAGAAATCAGACCAGAGAATCAAGAACGATTAATGAAAGCAATAAAATCAGGAAAAATATTATCAGGTCCATGGTATATACTTCCTGATGAATTATTGATTAGTGGTGAATCTCATATAAGAAATTATATCATAGGTTCAAAAGTCGCAGATAGATATGGCCGAAGAATGAATGTGGGATATCTTCCAGATTCTTTTGGACATCCAGAACAAATGCCTCAGATTATAAAAGGTTTGGGAATGGATACAATGGTATTCTGGAGAGGTACATCTAATGCTATGAAGGACTCAGAGTTCTACTTTCAGTCTCCTTATAAAGATTGTAAGGTTCTATGTGTTCATCTACCATGTGGATATGGTAATAGTGCCAGATTATTGAATACAGATGAGACTATATCCAGAATAGAAGAAATGGTAGAAAATCTTCATGAAAAATCTTTGACAGATGTAGTTCTTTTAATGAACGGTTCAGATCATATATCTGCTCAGAGTGACATAGTAGAAATAGTGAATAATTTCAATAGAAAAACAGATAAAGATATTGAAATAAAATTATCTACTATGGAAGAATGTGTAAATGAAATAAAGTCTAATCTTAATGAAATGAAAACATATTCAGGAGAATTAAGATACGGTGATAGATCATACATACTAGGAGGAACTTTATCCACAAGAATCAGATTAAAGCAGAGAAATCATGTAGTACAAAAGAAAATGGAAAGATATCTAGAACCTATTAAAGCTATACAGAAGTTAATGGGTAATAAAGAAAATTTTGAGGGATATAGTAATTATTTATGGAAAAAAATCTTGGAAAATCATCCTCATGATAGTATATGTGGTTGTAGTATAGATGAAGTACATACTGAGATGGAAACAAGATTTAATTGTGTAGAACAACTAGAAGATCAGCTTATTAATCAATCATTTATTGAAATCAAATTAATGCTTGATAAAAGTATAGATAATAAAAAAGCTGATGCACAATTAATGCTATTTGAACCTAGCCAAGATAGATTGAATGATTATGTTGAAATAGATATAGACTTGGATTCTATGCTAGTTCAAGAAGTGAACTATGCAAAATCCATAATTGATGATTATGAAGATTCCATAGTACATCCTGACCTACCAGAATCTCTTATGATTAAAGATGATTATGGACGTAAGATGGATAATGTAATTTTAGATAAGAAGAAAGAGTATTACCAATATCTTAATGATGATAAACTACCGGAAATCTATAAAGTCAACAGAGTAAGAGTTGGAATATATTTACCAAAATTTAATTATGGAATACATTTACTGAACGTATATAAAAGTAATAATAAAGAAAATAATATAGAAATAATACATAACAATCATATAGAGAATGAATTTTACAGAATTGAGTTTGACTATAATGATTGTAGTTTAATAGTACTAGATAAGAAAAACAATAAAGTTCATAAAGGTGTTCACAAATTAATTGATAAAGGTGACGCGGGTGATGAATATACATACTCATGGCCTGTAGAAGATAAAATATATTCACTTGATAGTAATGACATTCAGGTTGCTATAGATAGAAAAGGAGATATAAAACAATCTTTTATAATTAATGGAACGCTTAATTTGCCGGAGCAATTAACAGAAGATAGAAAAACAAGGGATTCTATATTGACTCAATCGAAAATAGCAGTTGAAGTTACATTATACAAAGGTATTGATAGAATAGATTTTAATACTGTTATAGATAATAATTCAAAAGATCACCGTATACAAGTTGAATTTCCAACAGGTGTGTTATCCAAGGAAAACAGTTCTAGTACAGCATTTGCAGTAACCAAAAGAAATACGGATATAGTAGTTCCAGAAGATTGGGCTGAATATCCTCAAACAACCAATCCTAATCATGGATTCGTAGATGTATCAACTGATGAATATGGCTTAAGTATGTCTAACCTTGGATTAACAGAATATGAAGCTGTCAACAGTAATAATCAAACATATGTTAGACTTACATTATTAAGATGTGTAGGATGGCTTTCCAGAACAGACCTTCTAACAAGGAAAGGTAATGGAGGCTGGACAATAGAAACGAAAGATTCACAATGCATAGGTAGGCATGAATTCAACTATGGTATTACTTACCATATTAAAGATTGGCGAAACAGTAATGCTTATATGCAATCGGATAGAAAAATACATAGTATTATTTTATCACAGTTAAGAGCAAGTGATGGTAATTTAGTTCTTAATAATGATTTGTTTGAATTTTTATCTAACCTACCTAAAAATATAAGATTGTCTACAGTAAAGATAAGTGAAGACCAAAAAGGGATTGTTTTTAGGGTATACAGTATATTAGATAAGAAAGAAGATTTTGATTTGGAATTACCTAAAAATATACATGAAGTACATTTGACAGACTTAAAAGAAACAAAACTAGAGCAGATTAAACTAGAGGGTAATAATATTAAACTTAGTATAAAACCTGCTCAGATAGTCACAGTCTTGCTTGAACTTTAGAGAGGAGTTAAATTATGATATTTAAACCTGATATTGATAAAGTTAGGGAAAGATTATACGGATTCTGGGAACAAGAATACACAGGAAGAGCTTGTATATCTGTGGTTGCTCCAAAATATGAAGGAGCCAACATATCAATGTTTCACAATGACAGGGATATGACTAATGATAAAGAAGCATTAATAGATTACTGGGAAAATCCAGAAGTCATATATGACAATAATATAAAAAGACTTGAAAAAACATACTTAGGAGGAGAGACTCTTCCAATAGTTTATCAGAATTATGGAACATCAGGTCATTGCAATTACTTTGGTACAAAACCAACATATGGGAATGATACTATTTGGTTTGATCCTGTATGGGATAACTTAGAAAACAAACAAAATACTTATAATGAAGAAGTATTAAATAAACATTTGGCAATAGCTAAGTATTTGACAGATTATGCAGGAGATAAATATTTTGTTGGTATGCCTGATAGTTGCGGTACTATAGATGCTATCGCTCATCTATATGGGTCATCTAAAGTATTGATGGACATGGCTATGAATCCACAGGCTTTAAAAGATGTTATTAAAGTGATAAACAAGGGATGGGCAATATCTAACGAAAAATTTTATCAGATATCAAAAGAAGTCAACTGTGGTGGAGCACATGCATGGATGCATGTGTTAGCACCTGGTAGGGTAGCTCAAATGCAATGTGACTTATCAGTAATGATATCAGCTGATATGTATGAAGAATTTGTTTTACCAGAGTTACAGCAGCAAATAAAATGGATTGACTATCCCGTTTACCATTTTGACGGTATCGAACAAACAAAACATCTTAAATATATATTAAGTTTGGACAAACTAAAGGCTATCCAATGGACACATGTAGCAGGACAACTTAGTGCATCCCATTATATAGATACTCTAAAGCAAATTCAAAATGCGGGTAAAAGTCTAATCATTATGTCACCAAAAAGTGATGTGAAACCATTACTAGAGAATTTATCTGCTAAAGGTTTATATATCCATACGGAAGCGGAAAATGAACAGGAAGCTAAGGATATAGTTAAATATGTAGAAAATAACAGTAAGGAGTAATTGCGTATGATAGATAATAATTATCGTTATGAACAACATGTTTATCCAGTAAGCTTAGAAAGCTATACTTTTGAAAAAGGTAATCTTAAGCTTAATACTATAGATAGTGAAGATAATGAATTAATCATAGATATCAACTTTTATATAAATAATATTATCGCTGTAAGAGTTTCCAGCGATAATGAATTTCATATAGAATATGATTTCGTTAATGAAAAATATAGACAATTAGATAAAAAGGTAACTGTATCTGATAAAGATAAAAGTATAGTTGTATCTCAGGGTAAATATACAATCAGTTTTAATAAAGATCCATATCGCATGACTATATTAGAAGATAAAGTGGTTGTTTTAGAAGATAGTGTAGATGATGTAAACCCAGTAGGTGATGGTTTTGATAGAATTTCCCCAGTTGGTTACACTCTCTCTAAAGATAAAGATGTCTTAGGCAGTAATATTGGTTTGAAACTAAGACAAGATGAGCATATATATGGTTTCGGAGAAAAATTTACTGATTTTGACAAGAGAGGTCAAAAAGTATTAATTAGAAATTTTGATACTCTAGGATGTAGAGACGAAACTGCGTATAAGAATATTCCATTCTACGTTAGTACATATAAATATGGTATGTATGTAAATTCTCATCTTATGAGTGAATTCAATGTAGGTTCTGAATCTACTTCAACAATTAGTGCTCATGTGCCTAATAAAGATGTTGAATATTTTATTATTCTAGGAGAATCACTAAAAGAGATTACCAGCAAATTTATGAATTTGACTGGTCCTGCTACGTTACCTCCAAAATGGTCATTCGGTTTATGGTATTCAACAGGTTTCAAAGATTCATCTCAAGAATTAGTGGAAAAAGATGCAAAACATTTTAGAGATACAAAGGTTCCTTGTGACGTATTCCATTTTGATTGTTATTGGCTAAGAGAAGATAAATGGTGTGATTTTGTATGGGATAACGAAATGTATCCGAATCGCAAAGAAATGTTACAGAATCTAAAAAAAGAAGGTTACAAGATATGTTTATGGATTAATCCATATGTAACTATAAAGACTGATATGTATAAAGCAGGTAAAGAGTTAGGGTACTTCATTAAAGATAAAGATGGTAATCCTTATACAGCTGATTTATGGCACGGTTTATTATCATTATGTGCAATGGTTGATTTTACTAATCCTAATGCGATAACTTGGTTTCAAGGTAAGGTCGCTTCTTTATTGGAAGAAGGAGTAGATGTACTAAAAACTGATTTCGGTGAAAATATACCTTATGATTCAGTATTTTATAACGGTAGAACAGGCGAAGAAATACGAAATTTATATGCTTTATTATATAACAAAGCAGTATATGAAACTACAAAAAAAGTAAAAGGAAAATCTAGTGCTTTAGTTTGGGGAAGAAGCGGTTTTACAGGAATGCAAAAGTATCCAGTATGTTGGTCAGGTGACCCAAGATCATCTTATGAAGGAATGAGTTCTACATTAAGGTCAGGACTTTCAATAGGTGTATCAGGTGTACCATTTTGGAGTAATGATATTGGTGGTTTCTATGGTAAAGTAGAAGATGAAGTTTTTGTTAGATGGGCTCAGTTTGGACTATTCTGTTCCCACAGTAGATTACATGGAACATCAACAAGGCAGCCTTGGGCATATAGTGATAGAGCTAATAATATTGTCTCTGAATTTATAAAACTTCGTTATAGATTAATGCCTTATATTCACGAAACAGCCGAAGAATGTGTTAAAGAAGGAGTTCCATTTATCAGACCATTAGTATTAGAACATGAGGATGACCCTACAGTATATAACATTTACGACCAATACTACTTTGGTAATGATATAATGGTTGCCCCTGTTTTTGGTGGAGATAATGCGGTAAGAAAAATCTATTTACCAGAGGGCAAATGGCAGGATGTTCTAAGAGGTACACAATATGAAGGAAACAAATGGATTACAATATGTGCTGAGCTTGAATATATGCCTGTATTTATTAGAAATAATCAAGCCCAGATACCAGATGATTATAAACTATATTTGTAAGTGGAGGTAAAACATATGACTTCAAAAGAAAGATTAATGTTGGCTATTAAAAGAGAAAAACCTGATAGATTACCAGTTACTATACATCAATGGCAGCCTTATCATTTAAAGAAATATATGAATGATATTAGTGATATTGAGGCTAATAAATTATGTGGTTTAGATGCATCAATTACTTTTTTTGAAGTTGAAGAACCTATATCAAAAAAATGGCAAGTTACTACAACTATGGAGTACAAAGAAAATTATTATGTGAAACACTATAAGATCAATACTCCAGAGGGTATACTTACTACTTCTGAAGGAACTAATGCTATGACCACATGGGTTGTAGATCCCATCGTTAAAAAAGAAGAGGATATTTACCTTCTGAAAAAATATCAGCCCATACCAAAATTAAGAAGAGACAAAGTGAAAAAAGTCTATGACCAATTAGGTGATGATGGAATACTAAGGACCTTTCTTATGGGTAAACAAGGAGGATGTTGGCAAGATGCTTGTGAGTTATTTGGAGTAGAAAAACTTATTATGGCAACATTTGATAATCCTACATGGGTTCATGAATTCTTGGATATTCTGTTAGAACAGAAACTAAAATATATAGAACAGAATCTAAAAGGTCTGTCTTTTGATTTAATAGAAACAGGTGGTGGAGCATCTTCTAATACTGTTATTTCTCCTAGTTTACATGAAGAATTCTGTACACCTTATGACATAAAAATACATGATGCACTTCATACACTTAATTATCCTGTAGTATATCATACTTGTGGTGGAATGATGAAAATATTAGATCTTATAAAAATTAATCATTGTGATGTATCAGAAACTTTATCTCCAACAGGTATGGGTGGTGATATAGGTACTGACCAAGATGGCATACAACTATATAATACTCTTCATAATGATCTGGCATTAATTGGTGGAATGGATCAATTGAATATATTAGAGAACGGAAATGATACTGCTATTGAAAATGAAGTACAGAGATTATTTAACATATATGGACAAGATGGTGGATATATATTGTCGACAAGTGATCATTTCTTTGAAACACCTGTGGATAGATTGAAAAAATTTGCAAATGAAGCTAAGAAATATACCTATTAAGTTACTATAATATGCAATACACTAAAATAATTAAATAGGGTGATGAAATGGATTATAAAGAACAAGTTAAAGTCATAAGAGAATTAGCAAAACAACTGAAAGAAATATCAAGCTTACCTAAAAACAGACTAAAAGCTCAGAAATGGGCGGATCATAATGATTTAAAAGGTAATACTGAACCATTATTATGGATTTGTCCTGATGATGACGGCGGTTGGGTAGAATTAGTGCCTAATGAAACATTGCAAACTGAAGATAAGGATTTAAGAGAATTAGAAGTAAGATTAAGAAGATATATTTATCATTTTCATCATTTTGAGGATGATTTTGCTTTTGAACCAGTTGTAAGATTTGATATGCCGGGAGAATACACAGGTTTTATGTATGGTGATTCTAATCAAAAGACAGCTTGGGGAATCAATATTGATTCCTATGGTATCTCCAAAGATGCATATCATCTTAACAACTACCTTAAAGATGAAGCTAATGTTGAGGCTCTTCTGAATCATGAAGTTGATTTTATTCCAGATATAATTGAGTATACAAGGCTGAAAGATAAATATGAAGAAGCAATAGATAATACCATTGATATAGAATTCAATATTCCATACACGGTATTAGTTCAGAGTCTTTTAATAGAATTAGTACATCTGAAGGGTTTGGAAGAATTAATGTTTGACCTTTATGACCATGCTGATTTAATAGAAAGTATTATAGGACATATGTCAGATAGTAAGGTAAGATTGCTAGAGAAGCTAGAAAAGAATAATATGTTGTTTGATAATAAATCCAACATTTATACAGGTTCTGGTGGATTAGGATATAGTAATGTACCAGTTAAAGACAATAATAAAGTAATGCTCAGTGATATGTGGGGATTTGCTGATTCTCAAGAATTCAGTAATGTTTCTAATGATATGTACGAAAAATTTGCTCTTAAATATCAAATAAGAGGATTATCAAAATTTGGTTTAGCATGTTATGGATGCTGTGAGCCACTTGATACAAAATTTGATTTGATTTTTAGAGAGTTGCCTAATATCAGAAGATTAAGTGTCAGTCCTTGGTCAGATGTAAGGATAGCTGCTGAAAACATTAAAAATAGAGCAATATATTCATGGAAACCGAACCCAGCAAAAGTATGTACTGGCATTAACGAACCAGAGATGACTAGAATGTTAAAAGAAACTGCACAAATTACAAAAGATTGTAATGTTGAAATAATATTAAAGGACATTAGAACTTGTGATAATACACCAAAACATCTACAACAATTTATAGAATTAGTAAAAAGAACTTTTAAATAGACTAATCATATGAACTTATATAAAGGATTGAGTAATAATGAAAAAAACAAAATTGATCAACAGTGAAATCAGTTACGAAATTTCAAAAATCGGACATACTCAAATGTTATGCATATCTGACTCTGGATTTCCGGTACCTAGGACAACAAGAAAAATTGATATAGCCTTAACTAATAAGATACCAACATTTTTACAAGGACTTGACTCTGTATTAGAAGAGTTATGTGTAGAGAAAGTGATTTTAGCAGAAGAAATCAAATCTAGGAGTCCGGAGTTATTAGAGAAAATTTTGGAAAGATTTGACAATATTCCTGTAGAATATATTTCACATAATGATTTTAAGAAACTATCAGGGGATTGTGAAGCAATCATAAGGACTGGTGAAATTATATCTTTTGCCAATATTATTTTAGTAGCTGGAGTTACTTTTTAATTAATATTATAAATATATACATATAGTATATCAACTAGGTAATCATATTATTAGTTGGGTGTTAAATATATGTATTTATTGATTTTACTTAAAAATGACAATTATTTACTATACAATTCTTTATTTATATAGTAAATTAATATATTATGTATAGAAATTGATTACTATTAAATTTATTAATATGGAGGAGTAATATGAAAAAAATATGTGTAATCGGTAGTATTAATATGGATTTAGTAACCACTGTTAAAAATTTCCCTAAATCAGGAGAAACTGTTTTAGGAAATGATTTTAATCTATATTGCGGAGGTAAAGGTGGTAATCAGGCAGTTGCAGCTGGAAAGTTAGGAGCTACAGTAGCTATGTTTGGTAAGATAGGTAATGACATGTACGGTAAAGAATATATTGAAAATCTGAAAAACAGTAATGTGGAATACAAGTATATACAAAATGAAGAAAATGTTTCTACTGGAACAGCGATAATTGAAGTAGAGGAATCCAGCGAAAATAAAATTATCATTATACCAGGTGCAAATAACGAAGTTGATAAGGAATATATAGATAACAATATGAAAACTCTTCTTGAATATGACATATTCTTATTTCAGTTAGAGATACCTATGTCAACCGTAGTATATGCTGCAAAAAAATTAAAAGAGCATGATAAAGTTGTTATTGTAGATCCTGCACCAGCAGTTAAATTACCAAAAGAGTTGTTGGAGTGTACAGATTATCTAACACCTAATGAAACGGAACTTGAAATAGTTACAGGGACAAAGATTAATTCACAGGATGATTTGAGACAGGCAGTTTCTATATTATTAGATAGTGGTGTTGGAAAAGTAATTCACAAGGCAGGTAAAAATGGAGCTTATATAATTGACGAGAATGATATTATCCATGTAGAAGGTTATAAAGTAGATGCTATCGATACAACTGCGGCTGGGGATTCTTTTAATGCAGGATTTGCATTCGCATTAAGTAAAGGATACGATTTAGATAAATGTGTTGAGATTGCGAACGCTGTTGGAGGACTTGCGACAACAGGTATGGGAGCACAATCTGCGATGCCAATTTATGAAAATGTATTAACTCTTATAAATAAGTAATCCAACTTTTTCACCTTTAATTTAATGTAGGTAGATTGATGAAATAAAAAACAAGACTAAAGCCTAGGGCTTTAGTCTATGGAATAATGTTTTTGTAATCTATCAAGTTCTCTTTCAAGTTCAGAATCTATTTGTTTATCAATTTCCTTTTGATAATCAGATATTAGTTTAGATTTTTCTTTGTCTAATTTTTTGATGGCTTCATCAACTTTTGAATTTACAACTTTTTTAGCATCTTCAGATTTTGCTTGTTTGTAAGATTCCAAGTCGCTTTTAAGATCTGTATTATACTCTTTAATATAATTGTCTAATCTTTTTATAGCATCATTTGTGTTTCTTCCTAAACCTGAATCTTTCTTCAATACTGCATCTTTGATAGCTTCAATTGAGTTCAAAATACTTCCGTATAAATCAAAGTTTGCTGCATATGCTACAGTATTAATAAGAATGAAAGAAAAAACTGTTATAAGAATTATTTTTTTGATTTTTTTCATTTATAATTCCTCCCCAATTATTAAGATAGGCTTATTATAAATGAATAATATTTTAAATTCTACAAGTATATGTTGGTAATACTACCAAAAGATTATATGCTTTTTGTTTGTGTTTTCAGCCATAAGCATTCCTCTTCTTTTAGGTAAGGAGATAGCTTATCATATACTTCTTGGTGATAGTTGTTTAGCCATTTCTTTTCATCATTGGTAAGCATTGACTCGTCAATACCTTTTAAATCGATAGGACAATAAGAGATTACATCGAATCCCATAAAGTAGCCATCACTATTATTCAGGATATCTTTTGATAGTATGGAATTTTCTGTACGAATACCATGTTTGTTTTCTTTATAGATACCAGGTTCATTGGTTAGGTACATACCTGCTTCAATAACTACGTTATTGTGTTCTTTTCGTAAGCGAGATGGTCCTTCATGAACTCCTAGTAAATAGCCAACTGAATGACCAGTTCCACATTTATAATCCATATATTCTTGCCATATTGGCTGTCTTGCAATAGCATCAAGATTACTACCGGTAGAGCCATGTAGGAATATAAGTTTTGCAAGAGCGATATGTGATTTTAATACTAATGTGAAATCATGTCGTTCTTCTTCAGTTATATCACCTAAAACTATAGTACGGGTTATGTCTGTTGTACCATTATAATATTGTCCACCAGAATCAACTAATAATAATCCTTCTGGTTTCAAAGTTTTAGCAGTTGATTCCTCTGGTTTATAATGCATCATAGCTGCATTTCCTTTATAAGCTGCTATAGTTGCAAAACTGTCTTCAATATATAGAGGTAATTCTTGTCTGAAGTTTGTAAGCTTCTCAGAAGCTGAGAACTCCGTTACATTACCATTAGGTACATTCTTTTCTAGCCAGTATAAGAATTTTACTAAAGCTGCTCCATCATTTATTTCACATTGTTTTAGATTTTCAATTTCTTTTTTAGATAACTTAGCTTTTATCAAGGCAGTTGGTTCTATTGATTCTATTATACGGCTTGAAGGAGCAATCATGGACTTTAATCCATAATTAAGTATAGCAGGATCATAAATGACTGAAGAATCCTTAGTTATGGTTTCTATGTCAGCAAAAATATCTGTATATGGTTTTATTATGATGTTCTGTTCTTCCAGGGTTTTTCTTACTTTATCTGGAACTTTGCTTAATTGTATATATAAAATAGCTTGTGTCAGTGTAATTATTGAATATGCATACGTAATAGGAGTATAGATTATGTCATTACCTCTTATATTGAATAGCCATGCAATATCATTAAGAGAACTCATCAAATAAACTTGTGCTTCTTTCTTCTTCATTTCTGCACGAACAGTATTGATTTTTTCAAGAGCTGTCTGTCCTGTATATTCTATATCATGATAGAATACTTGATCCATTGGTAGTGGGGGTCTGTTAGTCCATATATTGGATATAAGGTCTATATTTCCAACTAACTCTATTTTATCTCCAATAATGTTTTTTAGCATTTTTATGTCATTCACAGAAAATAATCTTTGGTCAAATCCTATTTTCTCACCATGTTCTATATTTTCTTTTAGCCACTCTTGGTAAGTAGGTACTCCAGGTTCTAACATCTTGTATAGAACAACTTCGCTGTCACTTATTTGTTTAGCAGCTTGTATGAAGTAACGTCCGTCAGTCCATAAACAGCTTTCTGTCAAAGTTACGATAACTGTACCTAATGATCCGGTGAAGCCAGATATATAAGCTCTACTTTTGTAATGTTCAGCTACATATTCGCTTTGATGAGGGTCGGCACTAGGAATAATATATGCAGTCAACCCATTCTTCTTCATTTCTTTTCGTAAAAGTTCTATTCGTTCATTTACTGTAATTTCTGCCATTTTCATACATCCTTTCTAAGCTTATTGATCTTCAATTTTTACTAATTTTATTGTAACAAATAAAAAATTTTTTTGCTATAGATAACCACTAATTTTTAGAAATATTCTCTTAGAATTAATTATATGAATATTTAAGATAGTTGTATACTATTAAAATTGAAATTTCTATAAACTAACCTTATATTTTGAGTACTTAATATAAATTCGTATTAAATCATATATATCTCATATGGTATTGTATATATGTTAGCTCTATCACTTTAATAATGGCTGATGCATATAATATTAAAAAAGCTGAAAAGGATAATATATGTATAACGAAATTGAAGCCACAAGATTCGGAAGAAGAAGACGTCCTTATCAATACCAATATCCCTATTATCCATCTTACATGAGATATCCTTATTATTATAGGAGAAATCCATACTATAGGAGATATCCCTATTACTATAATAGAAGACCTTACTATTACGGAAGATATCCTTATTACAGACCATATTATAGGGGAAGAGGCAGAGGCAGAGGTAGAGGTAGACTCTATGGTATGGAAGTAGAAAACTATATTCCTGATATGATATATGTATAAATAGGTGATAAAAATAAAAGCACAGATTTTGTGCTTTTATTTTTATCATACAGAATGTGTCTATCCTAGAATGGTTTGTAAATCATTATCAGGGGTTGAAATGGATTGAAGGTTGAATTTGTCAACCAATACTTGAAGAACATTAGGAGTGATAAATGCAGGTAATGTAGGTCCTAGATAAATGTCTTTTAATCCTAGGTACAACATTGTCAATAATACTGCTACAGCTTTTTGTTCATACCATGAAATTATATAAGATAGAGGTAGGTCGTTTACATCACATTTGAAAGTATCAGCTAAAGCCAAAGCTATTTTTATAGCTGAGTATGCATCGTTACATTGTCCTACATCTAATATCCTAGGAAACGGTCCAATAGAACCAAGATCCAATTTATTAAAACGATATTTACCACATGCTAAAGTTAGTATAATAGTATCTTTCGGAGTTTTCTCAGCAAATTCTGTATAATAATTTCTTCCAGGTCTTGCTCCGTCACAGCCTCCTATTAAGAAGAAGTGTCTTATTTTTCCTGCTTTGACTGCATCAATAATGGCATCAGCATTGCTAAGTACAGCATTTCTCGCAAACCCCATAGGTATTCTTTTTTCAGGTTCATCTTCAGTAAATCCCTCTAGTTCTAGAGCTTTCTCAATTACTGGGGTGAAATCCTTATGACCATCAACAGTAGAGATATGGGTTACATCAGGCCAGCCGACAATGCTTGAAGTGAACAATCTGTCTTTATAGCTTTCTCTTGGTTTCATTAAACAATTACTGGTCATTAATATAGCTCCAGGTAAGTTATCAAACTCTTTCTGTTGATCTTGCCAAGCCCCACCAAAGTTTCCTATTAGATGCTTGTATTTCTTTAAACCAGGATAAGCATTACAAGGAAGCATTTCTCCATGGGTATATATATTGATGCCTTTTCCTTCAGATTGTTCAAGTAGATCTCCTAAGTCATTCAGGTCATGACCTGATACGACAATGAAAGGTCCTTTCTTCTTGGTTATCAACATTTCAGTGGGCTCTGGGTTACCAAAAGCACCAGTATTTGCTTCATCAAGTAGTTCCATACATCTGAAATTTATTTTACCAAGTTCCATGTTCAGATTAAAATAGTCTTCTATAGTTAGATTTTTATTAAGAGTAGAACCAAGAGCTTTGAATATGAAATTTGTTATTTCAGCATCATATTTTCCAAATACATATGCATGATGAAAATATGCTCCCATACCTTTTATACCGTATATTAATAACTCTCTTAATGAACGGATATCCATATCTAAGTTTTCATCATCCATAACACCTAAGTTCTTCATATTAGGAATACTGAGAATTTCTTCTTTCGTTTCTGGAGCAATATAGTCTGCTCCTTCAGGTGCATCAGAAGTTGAAGATTTACTCATTAAGTCTTTTTTATAGTGATTGGTTTTCTTGATATATTCAACGAATCTTTCAGGTGAAAAATTAACATTAGTAAGTGTTGCGAAAACACACTCTGAACAGAACTCTCCTAATTCTCTAGATATATCTTGACCATTTTCAATTAATTGTGTAGCGTAGTATCCTAATCCCTTTAATAGAAAGATGAGAACGTCTTGCATTTTAGCTACATCTGGGTCTTTGGTGCAAATTCCCATTTTGGTACATCCTTTACCGCCAGCTGTTTGTTCGCATTGATAACAAAACATAGCGTTATCCATATATACATCCTCCTTAATATTGTTTTTTATGGTTTCTTCATATTTATCTTGGGCTAATCATAAGTATAATATTCTACAATTAGAAGTTTATTTGATTAAAAATAGTATAAGCATGTTATAATGATACTATCATCTTTATTATTACATTCATAGACAGATTAATGAAAGGAGCAGTATATATGATAAATGATGTCAAAGATAATTCGTTAATTCTATTTCAAGGAGATAGTGTTACTGATTGTGGAAGAACAAGTAATGAAAACTTAGAACTTGGTTTTGGTTATGCTAATATGGTTGCTTCATGGATAACAGCATTACAACCAGAAAAACAATTACGATTTCTTAATAGAGGAATAAGCGGCAATAGAGTATCAGACCTGAAAAAAAGGTGGCAAGAAGATTGTATAGACCTAAGACCAGAGGTAGTTTCCATATTAATAGGAATCAATGATTGCTGGCGAAGATATGATGGCAACGATCCTACTTCTGCTGGTAGCTTTGAAGCTACATATAGAGAAATTCTTACTAATATAAAACAGAAATCAGATGCCAAGATAATTATTATGGAGCCTTTTCTATTACCTGTAATCGAAGAAGCAGAAGGTTGGTCTGCAGGACAGAGTAAATGGAGAGAAGACTTAGATCCTAAGATTCATGTAGTAAGATCGCTAGCAAGAGAGTTTCATGCTACGTTTATTCCACTTGATGGTATATTTGCAAAAGCAGCAACAGTTCAACCTATGGAAAAATGGACTTTGGATGGAGTTCATCCAACACAAGCAGGACATGCATTAATAGCAAGACAATGGATGAAAGCTTTTGGAGTAATGTAAAAAATTTCTATAGGATATTCAAAATAAGTTGATAAATGACTTGATTAAAAAATAAAAAGATTATATAATAAAAGAAAACGATTACTATATATTGCGTAATTGATTTCTTTTATTTTTATATTAACTAGCGTATAACATATATTTTTATGTCATATAACGAAATAAAGTATAAATTGAAGATGTATATTTTTATATTTTTTGTATTTATAGTAAACGATTACTATATTGTTTAAATTAGTAGACTATCCCTAATATAAGGGGTTAAGGTTAATAAATTTTAAGGAGGAAAAATTATGTCAGGTAAAAACAGATTACAAGGTAGAATGCCAAAAGTAGGTATAAGACCAACAATTGATGGTAGAAGAAATGGTGTTCGTGAATCACTTGAAGAGCAAACTATGGGAATGGCTATTAAAGTTAAAGAGTTTTTAGAAGGAAATCTTACACATCCTAATGGTATGCCTGTTGAATGTGTTATTGCAGATACAACTATAGGTGGTGTTGCAGAATCAGCTAAGTGTGCTGATAAATTTGCAAAAGAAGGTGTTGGTGTTTCTATAACAGTAACTCGTTGTTGGTGTTATGGAACTGAAACACTTGATATGGACCCATCAACTCCAAAAGCTATCTGGGGTTTTAACGGAACTGAACGTCCAGGAGCAGTATATCTTGCAGCAGCATTAGCAGGTCATGACCAAATAGGTATCCCAGCATTTGGAATCTATGGTAAAGATGTTCAAGATGCAGATGATACATCTATTCCAGAAGATGTACAAGAAAAATTATTACAATTTACAAAAGCAGGTTTAGCAGTTGCTACCATGAAAGGTAAATCATATTTATCACTTGGTAATACAGCAATGGGTATTGCTGGTTCTATTGTTAATCCACAATTTTTCCAAGAATATCTAGGAATGAGAAACGAATATGTTGATATGTCAGAATTCATTAGACGTATCGATAATGAAATATATGACCCAGAAGAATATAAGAAAGCTCTTAATTGGGTAAAAGAAAATTGCGTGGAAGGCGAAGACCGAAATGATAAAGAATTGATACATACCAGAGAGCAGAAGGATAAAGAGTGGGAAACAGTTGTTAAGATGACTCTTATCGCAAAAGACTTAATGGTAGGTAATCCTCGTCTTGCAGAGCTTGGATACGTAGAAGAATCATGTGGACACAATGCTATTGTTGGTGGATTCCAAGGTCAAAGACAATGGACAGATTTTATGCCTAATGGTGACTTTATGGAAACTATTCTTAATTCATCTTTTGATTGGAATGGTATTAGAGAAGCGTTTGTATTCGCTACAGAGAATGATTCTCTTAATGCTGTACCAATGTTATTTGGACATTTACTTACTGGAACAGCTCAGATATTCTCAGATGTAAGAACTTATTGGAGTAAAGAATCAGTAAAACGTGTTACAGGGAAAGAATTGACAGGAAAAGCAGCTAATGGAATAATCCACTTAATCAATTCAGGTTCTACAACTCTTGATGCTACAGGACAACAATCAAGAGATGGAAAACCTGCTATGAAGCCATTCTGGGAAATTACTGAAGAAGAATCCAAGAAGTGTCTTGAAGCTACTACATGGGGACCTGCAAGTTTAGGATATTTTAGAGGTGGAGGATATTCTTCTACATTCAAGACAGAAGGTGAAATGCCTGTAACAATGGCAAGAGTAAATATTGTTAGGGGGCTTGGACCTGTTCTTCAGATAGCTGAAGGTTATACTGTTGACCTTGACAAAGATATACACGATGTACTTAATATGAGAACTGATCCAACTTGGCCAACAACTTGGTTTACACCAAACTTAACAGGTAAAGGTGCTTTCAAGGATGTATATTCTGTAATGAATAATTGGGGAGCTAATCATGGTGCAATAAGTTATGGACATATCGGTGGAGATCTCATCACACTTGCATCTATGCTAAGAATACCTGTAGCTATGCACAATGTACCTGAAGAAAGAATCTTCAGACCTAAGACTTGGGGAGCATTCGGACTTGATGATCTACAAGGTGCGGATTATAGAGCATGTAAAAACTTAGGACCAATCTATGGTAAATAATTAAGACCAGATTTGTCTATATTTCAGAGGGGTTATCCCCTCTATTTTTTTGAAGTATTTTATGAAATGGCTTACACTTTCAAAACCTACGGATAAACTTATTTCATGAATCCTTTTATTAGAATGAATCAATAAAATTTTGGCTTCCGATAATTTTTGGAGTAGTATGTATTCATAGGGGCTGTAGTCTGTGACACTTCTGAATTTCCTTATTAAATAAGATTTACTTACACCAACATGTTTGCATAGGTCTTCCAGCTGAATATTTTTGGTAAGATTCATATTAATATATAATATTGCTTCATCAATAATATCTTCTTTTAATGTATCGTAACCTTCTGTTATTCCAGTCATCAAAATATCACTCATTATATCAACAATGTATTTTGAAAAAAGTATGTCAATATTTCTATTTTCACTTTTAAGAAGTCTATGGACAGATAAAACCATATTTTTAATATTATGGTTCTTATCTTCAAAGATAGGTCCCATTCTATGTAGTATTTCTTGTACGTAAGCTTTACTTTGACAACCATTAAAATGAATCCATAGCATATTCCATAAGTCGTTTTTATCTGAGTAGTATAATTGATGTTCAGAGCAGTCAATCAAGAAACCAGTGTCTTTAGAAATTTTATATTCTTTATTTCTATAATTTAGATATCCAACACCATCAATTGTTAATAAGAGAAGCATAGTATTATAGTTAGTTCTATTGGTTCTGTATTTACTTGTACAGTCAAATTGTCCTCCTGATTGGAGTTCATAAAATATCGAAGAAGCTTTACGACTTATATAATGATGTTTTGACCAAGAAGTATTTTTCAATCCATATACGCTTTCCATTTAGAGATCTCCTTTTATAATATGAATTTGTTAGAAAAACTAACAGATTCTATGATTTGATTATATTGTTCAATATTATTATATTTTTATATTATATTATATCATGATTTATAGTGATAATTATATTATAATCAATGTTATAGAGAATTGTAAACTATTTATATATTGGAGGGAATATTATGCAACTTAAGCCCATAAGGGATAAATGGAAAGGTACTATGACTGATAGAGAAAGGTTTATTAATCAGATGCATTATAAGCCAGTAGACAGATGTTTCAACATGGAATTTGGATATTGGGATGAAAACTTTGAACAGTGGAAGTTGTTTAGAGATAATAATATTACTAATAATGAACAAGCAGATATATTTTTTAATTTTGATAAATTAGCTTATATTAGAGGAAATATATGGATGAGTCCTTCTTTTGAATGTAAGGTTGTTGAAGAGAGAGAGGATACTAATATATTAATTAATGAGGATGGATTATTGGCAGAAACACCAAAAGATGCTCATGATACTATACCGCATTTCATAAAAGCTTCTATAGTAACTCCTGATGATTGGAAGAAATGTAAAGAAGAGAGATTCAGAAGAGATGATCCAGATAGAATTGTTGATATAGAAGCATTGAAAAAGTTACATCCTAATGATAGAGATTATCCTCTTGGAGTTGATTGTGGTTCTATGATCGGTAAGATCAGAGATATGTTGACTTTTGAAGGGTTAGCTTATGCATGTTATGATTATCCGGATATGGTTGAGGATATGGTTGAAACTTGCTGCTTGATGGTTGAAGATTTCTTGGATCAGGTATTACCTCATTTTGATTTTGATTTTGCGTGTGGTTGGGAAGATATCTGCTTCAAAAATGGTCCTATAGTGTCAGCTCCATTTTTTAGGGATGTTGTGATGCCAAGATATAAGAGAATCAAGAAGAAGTTGATGGAATATGATATTGATATATGGTATACGGATTGTGATGGAGATGTAAGACCTATTCTTCCTTATTTATTGGAAGGAGGAATCAACTGTCTATTCCCATTTGAAGTTAATGGGTGTTCTCATCCCGGAGAGTTGTTAGATCAGTATGAGGGACAATTACGTATAATGGGTGGATTCGATAAGATGCAGTTGGGTGCAGGTAAAGAAGCTATTAAGGTGTATATGGAAAGTTTGGTTCCTTATGTAGAAAAGGGAGGGTATGTACCATTCTGTGATCATAGATGTCCTCCTAATGTTAAGGAAGAGGATTATTTGTATTATTTGGATCTGAAGGAGAAAATGTTTGGATTGAAATAAAAATAGAATTATAGTGTAAGACAATCGTAGATAGATGGGTATAGATAACAGGCCTGGTCACTGTTATTCTATACCCATTTATCTACTCGTTGATGATTGGAGGTAGTATAGGTAAGAAATATTACATTGACGGAATAATAATTAGTGGATACAATTATAATAATAAATATGAGAGTGAATTTAGTTAACAATGTTGTATTGGTGAGTTATATTATAATAAATTAATGAAGGGATTATTATTATGAAAACTATTGTATTTGCAGGTGGTTGTTTCTGGGGTGTTGAGGAGTATTTTAATTTATTAAAAGGGGTTACTTTTACTAAGGTAGGGTATGCTAATGGTAATGTGATAAGTCCAACTTATGAACAAGTATGTACTTCTGCTACTGGTCATTATGAAGCGGTATATGTTGAATATGATGATTGTGTTATTAGTTTGGAGAAGTTATTAGATGCTTATTGGGAGATTGTTGATCCCACTGCCTTAAATCGTCAGGGACCGGATATAGGGTCACAATATAGTACGGGGATTTTTTATACTAATGAGGATGATAGGAAAGTAATAGAAGAGTCCAAGGAAAGGCAACAAGTTAAGTATAGAGCCCCTATTGTTACAGCTATTGAACCATTGAAATGTTTTTTTAATGGAGAAGAGTACCATCAAAAATATTTGAAGAAGAATCCTAAGGGGTATTGTCATATACCTCTAGATAAATATAAGAATTAATGAACTTCTTAACAGAACTGTAAAAATTAGATGATAAGTAATATAAGGACTATAATCATATCTAAGAATAGATTATAGTCCTTAATCTATATAATCATATCTATAATTTAAATTAATTCAGGTAGATAAATGTTTATTCTGTATAGCCTTCTGATTAGCTTGTCTACATAGAGTGGGAAAGCTGAGTTAGTAATAATAGAATTAATGTTTTAAGCTCTTGGCAACCAGACGCTCATATCACTTTCTTGTCTGTTAGCCCATGCAAAATAGGGGATAAATCTTACAGAAACTTTTTGGACGTCATCCTCTATAACTGGATAATATATTTTATTTCCTTTTGGTCTGTGTATAAGTTCAGATTTTAAACCAACCATATTATATGGCAATTCAGTAATGATTTCTTCAGTAAATTCAGCTTGAACAGGTATCGCAAGTTCATCTATGGAAATTTCATTATCTATATCACAACCTTCGAGACAGTATACTACGGGTCCTCTTTTAACTGCTAACATACCGTTTGCCTGTTCAATGAATGGATTTGCAGTGTATAGAGTAGGTTTCATAGGAAGGACGATATTTAATATCTCACCAGTTTTGACAATAACATTATGTATACCACTTTCAATAGGCTTATGGTTAAATGTTGCGTTGTTGCACCATGAAGGAATACGGAATGTAAGATTCATACCATTACAAGGTGCTTCTATGATATCTATTTTTACTTCTTCTTCCCAAGGGTAATTAGTATTAATATTAATTTTAACAGGTTCATTATTGGATAAATGAGTGTTAAGGGAACTTCCTGCAAATAGATTTATTGAAATTCCATTGTCGGTTATTGAATAAATCCATTTAGGCATTCCTGTGAATGTACGCCATAGTTGAGGTGGACAGCACCAACAGTCAAAAGTATAAAAACGCTTATTGGGTACATGAGTGTACTGCTCAAATGTTGGTTTGATACGTTCATTGACGCGGTGAGATAAAGGGTTAGCATAGAAATATCTAGTCATATCAAGACTTGCTCCAGATATACCTGAGTTCAATAAAATGTTTTCCATCCAATCTCCATATGTAGCTTTACTTGTGAGATTATACATTCGTAGTGCCCACATGGCAACTGCAATATTAGCACATGTTTCATTATATGAAATTCTATTAGGAAGATTGAACTCATCGCTAAAGGCTTCTTGAATTCTATCTCCACGTTCTGATATACCAACATAGACAGGAGATGCACCTCCAGTAATATAGATTCTTCTATCTATCATGTCATTCCATATACGTTCGAGGGCTGTAAGAAGTCGCTTATCTTTCGTATGAGCGTAAACATCAGCTGCCCCTGCGTATAAATACGATGCAGTAACTGCATGACCAACAGGTTTATATTCATCACGTAGTGGTACACGATTTTGATTTTGGTCACCATTACCAATCTTAGTACCTCTCATGGTAACGAATATATCAGCAAGTTTTAGATAATTATCATTTTTTGTTATGTTATATAACTCTACTAATCCCATTATCTGACTTGGGTTAAAACCAAAATTTCCAAGTTCAGTATTCATAGGTATAAATATTGTGCATAGATAATCTGCAGCTTTTTTTGCCACATTTAATAATCTATCATCATTAGTGGCTTCATAATGGACACATGAAGCAGTAAATAGATGCCCGAAATTATAAAGTTCATGATTCGCAGGTTTAGCCCATCTTTTAAGGTCTGTTAATTGGACTTGAGTACAGATATAACCATCTTCTTCTTGAGTGGCTTCAATCCATGGAATATATTTATTAATAATATCAAGTATTTTTTTATCTTTTGTAACTGCGTATTGATTAGAACATCCTTCGATAAATTTGTAGCAGTCACCGTCTGACCATTCATTCATATAGAATTTACCTTTAATTTTACCTGCGGCTATACCGAAGTTAAGTAGTCTAGCAGCATTATTTTCTTCTAAGAGAGCATTCTCCATGTTTTTGATGATTTCTACATAATTATCGACTCTCTTTGCAAAGAAACCAGAAGTAAGTTTTGCTTCTCCTGTTCTAGGTGGATTAAAATTACTTAGATTACTCATAGTATACACTCCTTTTGTTCTTAATATTTAGTATGGTAAAAAACATGTTATCATATATAAAATTCGTTTACAACAATGTAATAGACTGAGAAATCAACATATAATATATTCGTGAAGCCTTGTTTTATATAGCATAACAGAGTTTTGCATGGCTAATCATATGAAAAAATGTAAGGTGTTCTAAAAAAATGTATATATATTTTGGTCATGCTACATATTATCATTAGTTCATATAAAATTAAATTTATGGAGGATGATTATGAGAAGAGCAAAAAGTTTTATTGGGGTATTACTTTGTGTCTTTACATTATTCAGTGTGATAAGACCATCAGATATTTTTGCTGGGGAAGTGAAGGATAAGTATGAAAGTAATGGAAAAAGTATTGAATCAGAAGCAAGAGTGAAATTATTACTTTTAAAAGAACTAGCTAAGCAGGCAGAAGATGAGGGTTATGATACTGAAAGAGAAAATTGTACAATATGGATGTCAGAACAATTTCTTGAATTTGCGGATTATGATGATCTGCATATTAAAGAAAATAAATATTTGTTTGATTGTGCACCTATGTACAAAACAGAAGATACTAAAAAATTAGCAAATGAACTTCCAAATTACGAACGTAGTGAAGTATTAAAAATGCTAGAAAAATCTATTAATGATCTACAGGATGTTATTTCTGGGAAAAATGTAAGAAAAACTGTAAATAAAGTAGATTGGGATAACATTATGGTAAAAGATGACCAATTCTATAACAGTAATGGGAAACCAGTATTTTTATATGATTATTTTTCTAAGGCACATGGTGCAGATCAAGACGATCCAAATCTATATAATGATTATCTTGGTAATATTGCTCATCCACTATGTATGAGTGCATACTTATCTAAAAAAGAAAATGGAGGACTTACAGATAAAGCGTATTCAGATATCATAGAGTATGAAAATAAGTATTTGCCCATGAAAGATAATATAGGATATATGATGCTGTGGCATTCTGGAAAAGTTATTCCTGAATGGTTTATCAATAAATACGGAAAAGAGAATGTTACACATGGAATACCAAAATACACACAATACGATATTGATAATCCTAACATAAGAAATGTTTGGTCAAAAGTTATTGAAGACCTAGTCCCTAAAATAAAAGACAAAAATTATCTTCAATTAGGATATATTCTTAGTAATGAACCTCATTGGTATGCAGATAAAGATTCATATTTTGTTGTGAAAAATGGAATAAGTGATGAAACTTTGAGTAGGTTTAGAAGTTGGTTGCAAAAAAAACATAACAATGATATTAATGAGTTGAATCAATTATGGGAAACAGATTATAACAATTTTGATGAAATAACAATTAGTATTCCAATAGATGTTTCAGCACTAAGAGGTACTCCAAAAATGTATGACTATAGCCGTTTTAATATGGAACGTGTTACAGATTGGTTTACTTTCCTACATGATAATATTAAGAAATATGATGAAGACGCCTATACACATCTTAAAATTATGCCTAAGATATTTACTGATAATAGTGGAAGCCGTGACCATGGAATAGATGTAGAAGCACTAACTAATCTTACAGAATATATAGGGAATGATGCAACGATACGCAAGCAGTATTTTAATAGTAGAGAAAAAGAAGACTGGGAAAAAGATTATGCATACTATTGGAGAGAAATTGCTATGACATATGATATTTTAAGCTCTATGGGACCTGACAAGATTAATGTTAATTCAGAATCACATTTTATATCAACAACAAGATTTCGAGATAATAAGATGGAACCAGAATATGTTCGCTCAACGTACTGGCTTGCAACTATTTTAGGTATGAATGCTAATTTAACTTGGTATTGGGGTAGATATGGAGATGGTTCTATAGAACCTAGGATTCTTGCAGATTCAGGGAATTTGGCTAAAGGTTATCCTGGGTCTTGTGCGCAGATGCCTAGAGTTGCTAATGAATATACTCAGACTATGATGGATCTTAATGCATTCTCTACTGATATTGTTAAATTTCAGAGACAGGAAAAACCTATAAGAATCTATTATTCAGAGACAGCAAATATAAATGATGAAGAACAGATTAATAGATTATTCAATTTATATGAATCTATGTATTTTAACGGGTTACCAATAGGTTTTGCAACTAAAGATATAATACGTAATAAGAAAGAAGACTTTGACGAAATAGTTATTTATGATACTCCATGTGTAACCGATGATGAGTTTTTGGCATTACAGGAATATCTTGATAATGGTGGAACAATAATCGTAGATAATAAAAGCCTAATTAAAAATGAGTATAATCAGTTTCGTACACTTAAACTTAATAAAAGTAAGGGGAAACTTATAAAAGTTAATAATGGTATTTCCAATATAAGTACTAAAGCATTTGACCTCATTGATGATAAGAAGCCTTTAGTAAATGTTGAAGAGATAAATGGTTCACAGAAAAAGGGATGTATATGGAGAGTTGTAGATGGTGATGGTGCTGATAACAAGCTTGTTACGATAATAAATGTAGGAAAGAGTACTGCGCAACTTGATATAACAAATAAAGATAATCCTAATGCTGTAATCATTGATATGTTAACTGGTAAAGAGATGTCAGATTCAATAACATTGCCTTCTGAAGGAGTATTATTCTTGAATGTGGGAAGTAAGGTACCTTGGGCTAGACCAGACACTAACCATGAATTAAGGAATCCAGTAGCTGTAGCATCAGCTTTTGATGAATTTATAACACTCAACTGGCTACCAACAGATAATGCAGATAGTTATAAGGTATATTCAGTTAATAATAATAATTATGAGTTGTTGGAAAAAGATATTAATGATACTTGTTACCAAATAACAGATTTATTAAATAATGTGGAATATACATATATAGTAACAGCCGAAAATGAGGAAGGGGAAAGTGATATAGAAGAAGCAGTAAAATTAAAAGTGATACCTGTAGCTAAGAAAGTACCTGATAATCCTACTTATATTAAAGCAGAAGCACTTGATTCAGGTATCAGATTAAGCTGGAATCCAGTTGATGATGCAGAAAAATACAAAGTTTATTTAAAAGACTCTAATAATTACAAACTTGTAAAAGAAGGAATAGTTACTGACTCAACAGTTATCTCTCCCCTTGTTAATGGAAAAGAATATACATTTATTGTAACTTCTGTTCAAGATGGATTGGAAAGTGATAAAAACACAGCATATATGGTAAAAGCAATACCAAAAGCAGAGATGATTCCAATACCTGAGATACCATTAAAATCTGTACTTACACATGTTCAAGAGAATTATTTTTCTTTTGATACATATAAATCTAATAATTTGACAAAACCCAAAGGTACACAAGGTAAGTGGTGGATAAATGATTCCAGTATCATGAGTGTGACAACTGATAAGAGTTATACTAAAACAGGAAAAGAACAATCTATATTGTTTAATGGAGATCCTGCTTTATCTTCAACAGGTGTATTTTTTGCTACTACTCCAAATGCAATGGGAGACAAAGACAAACCAGAATTACCTGCTGATAAATACTATATAGAAGCTATGATTTTTCTTGAGGAAGATTATATGTCCAATATTGATATTTCTTATGTAAGAAAAGGTAAAGGAGTCATGAATGCAAAACTTTCATGTTCAACTGTAGCTGAAAAAGGTAAATGGGTAAAAGTGAAATCAACAGTTCTGAAAGCAGTAGATGGAACAGAGATAAATGAAATTACTAAAGATCTTCAGTTAAAGTTTATATATCCCAAAACAGGATTACCAACAGAATTTTATATAGATAATATAAGAATAATGAAAGAAGATAAACAAAATATTTAAAGAATATATAAGCTCCTAATGATGTTCAGTCAATTAGGAGTTTCAATTATATATAATTCATAAATATTAATATTAATAGGAGGAACACTATGGAAACAAAATTTTGTAATGACCTTAATACAATTACAGTTAACACATTACCCCCAAGAAACACATGGATACCTTATCAGGATATCAATACTGCTCTTACTTCAGATAGGCAAAAATCATGTTTTTATAAGTCTTTAAATGGTGATTGGGGTTTTCGCTATTACAAACATGAAGGATTAATTCCTGAAAATATAGTATCAGAAGCCTATAATGATGAAGATTGGGATATGACTGAAGTTCCATCATGCTGGCAGATGCAAGGTTATGATAAGCCTGTTTATTCTAATGTTAAATATCCTTTTCCGGTAGATGAACCATACATACCAAGTGAAAATCCTGTTGGCTGTTATAGGACAATATTTGATATTCCTAATGATTGGAATAAAAGGAGAACAGTAATTCATTTTGGAGGAGTATGTGCAGCTTTTTTGGTTTACCTGAACGGCGTACAAGTAGGCTATAGTGAAGGAAGCCATATGCCATCAGAATTTGATATAACTAAATTAGTTAAGAAGAAGGATAATCGCTTAATTGTAAAAGTATATAAATGGTCAACTTCCTCTTATATAGAAGACCAGGATTTTTGGAGGTTAAATGGAATTTTTCGAGAGGTATATTTATATAGTACAGCTGAAAGATATTCAAAAGATGTATTCATCAAGTCAAGTTTATCAGATGACTATAGAAATGGTATTCTGGCAGTTGAGATAGAGACAGAAACGAAGGTAGATTCACTTAATTACAATATATATTTATATGATAAAAATAACATATCTGTATATGACAATTCTGGGACAATAGAAAATGGAAAATCTTATTTCCAGACAATAATTGAAGATGTAGAGAAATGGAATGCAGAGATGCCCTCACTATATTCATTGGTAATAGAATTGATGGAAGATAATAGAGTAATTGAAACATCTTGCTATAGAGTTGGTTTCAGGAAAATAGAAATAAAAGAATCAAGATTATTGATTAATGGACAGAGTGTTGTGTTAAAAGGGGTAAACAGGCATGATATGCATCCTACAAAAGGTTATGCTGTTAACCGTGCGGATATGATGAAAGATATATTAATGATGAAGAAGTATAATTTTAACATGCTAAGGACTTCCCATTATCCTAACGATCCTTATATCTATGAGTTATGTGACAGGCTGGGTATATATGTTATGGATGAAGCTGATCTTGAAATGCATGGTTACATATTAATAAATAAGCTGAAATTTAATGGAAAAGAACAAAGTATTGCCATGAATAATGATGACCGATGGGAGCATATGTTTATTGACCGTGCTAAGAGAATGGTAGAAAGAGATAAAAACCATCCATGTATAATTTCATGGTCATTAGGTAACGAATCAGGGTCTGGAAGTAATCATGTAAAAATGGCTGAGTGGGTTAGAAACAGAGATAAATCTAGGTTCATCCATTATGAAAGTGCTGGAGAATTAGATTATGTTGATGTAGTCAGCTATATGTATCCTTCAGTAGAACTTGTTAAAAAAGAGGCAACAAGAACTGATGAAAATAGACCTTTTTTTGTATGTGAATTTATGCATGCCATGGGAAATAGTATGGGTAATCCTAGAGAATATTGGGATATTATGCATGAAGATAATAGACTAATAGGAGGTTGTATATGGGAATGGGCTGACCATGGTATATTAACACAAAATGAAGATGGTAAAGAGTTCTATGCATATGGTGGAGATTTTGGTGATGAACCCAATGATTATAAATTCTGTATTGATGGAATGGTTTTCCCTGATAGAATGCCACATACTGGACTTATTGAATTGAGAGAAGTTATAGCACCGGTACAAGTTACAGGATTTAATAAAGAAAGTGGAGAGATTACTATTCATAATAGATACGATTTTATTGATTTATCTCATCTTAATCTCCAATACAAAATACTTGAAAACGGGAATACAATAATGGAGGGTTTAATCGAAATGCCACAAATTATGCCTCATAGTAAAGCATGTTTCAAATTACCTGAAAAAATATTATGTGCTGTTAAGGAAGGTTATAATTATCATCTTAACCTGTATTTCAAATATAAAAGCCCCAAAAATTGGGAAAGAGCTGTTGACTATATTCATAAGTGCCAATATCCCTTAAATGAGTTAGTACCAGTTGAGGTAAAAAGATGCAATGATGAATTATTAGTTAAGGAAACAGAAAATGAAATTATTGTATCAGGGAAAAGTTTTAATATTACTTTTGATAAGATTCATGGAAATTTTTCTAAATACATATATGGAGGAGTATCTATAATTAGCGAAGGACCTAGAGAAAATTTCTTTCGAGCGCCAACTGATAACGATGAAAGAGGTTGGATATTAAGAGAGGATTGTACAGCAGGTAATTGGCGTAAATATGGACTTGATATGTTATGGAAAAATGTTATTGATATATCTTGGTATAGCAATAAAAATGAATTTATATTCACTGTAAAAGCCAGACACGGAAAACCATCAATGTTTGTTGCTTATGAGACTGTATCTACATATAGAGTTACAAGCAATGGTGTTATTACAGTTGAGGTTGATTATCTGCCTGTAGATATTAATGATTGCATACCTAGATTGGGTATGACTTTTACTATGAATAAGGGATTCGAATATGTGGAATGGTTAGGTAGGGGAGAACATGAAAACTACGTAGATAGAAAAGAAAGTGCTCTTATTGGTCACTATAAATCTAAAGTTGACGATTTGTTTGTGAATTATATAATCCCACAGGAAAATGGTAATAAAACAGATACATTATGGGTTAAAGTAATCAATGATGAAGGTATAGGATTCATGATTACCAGTAAGAAGTTGTTTGATTATAGTGTCAGCCATTATACTACAAATAATATTTACAAAGCTACTCATCCATATGAATTAAAACATAAGGAAGAAACGATTATTAATATTGATTATGGACAGACTGGCATCGGTAATGGAAGTTGCGGACCTGAAACTTGGGTCTTGGATAGATACAAATTGAAACCTAATATGACCAATTTTATATTCAGCATTATACCTGTAAATGAAGGTCAAAACCCTTTAACATAGCATACTTGAAAAAATGTAATGATAATAAAAAAAGTGTATATTTACTTTCACATGACCTCTTGTTTATGATATAGGTAGTTTCACCAATAAATACATTTTTTGAATAAGTATAAGTGAAATTCACAAAAGAAAAAAACAAATCATAGACATTACCAAGAAGCAACTATAGTTAGGAGGTTATGAAATGAAGAATAAAAATGTAATGATTCTTCATACAGATCAACAGCGATATGATAGTCTCGGCTGTAACGGAAATAAATTTGCGAGAACTGAAAATATAGATAAGTTAGCAAAAGATGGATGTAGATTCACAAGACATATAGCAGCAAATACGACTTGTATGCCTTCAAGGTCAAGTCTTTTAACTGGATTATATGTACCGGGTCATGGAGTCTGTTCTAATGGTATTCCTTTATGGAGAAGAATGAAGGAAGATGATCCAATTAGTGATAAAATCAGTAAAAATCTTTTTGGACAGACAGTTGAGGATAAGATTCCAACTATTGCAGATAAGTTAAGTGAATATGGTTATCAAACAGCCTTATTCGGAAAACTTCATCTAGAACCTCATTTATCACCAAAAGCATATAATTTCTATGAATCATATAAGGCTTGGGAAGATGAAGAAATTGAAAAAGATAATAAGCCATATTACGGATTCCAAACTAAAAAACTGATTATGGGGCACGGGGAACAGCCTTGTAACTATAATTTTGGACATTACGGCAGATGGCTTAATAAAAATCACAAAGAGTTGGCAAGAAGTATAATATCAGGAACAGCAAAAACTGTTGTTCCTAGTACTAGAAAAGATATCTATTTATCCAAATTACCATCAGAGTTACATAATACCATGTGGTTAGCTGATGAAGTATGTAATTATATAGACAAGGATAGGAATATTAATAAACCAATGTTTATGTTTGTAGGATTTCCTGATCCACATCATCCATTTACTCCACCAGAAGATATAGCAAAAGAATTTATGGACATTCCTTTACCAGATTTTGCAAGGGTTGAGGATATAGTAAATGATAAGCCATCAAAAGTAGTAAAAACAATGAAGTCTAGATTTGTTGAGAAAGAAGATTGTGCTGCGGCATATAGAAATACCATGGCTTCAGTACATCTTATAGATATTGCTGTAGGTAAAATCATTAATCATTTGAAAGAAAAGGGATTATATGATGATACTATAATTATTTTTACTTCGGATCATGGCGATTATTTAGGTGATTTTGATATGTTAATGAAAAATGATATAGCATTTCATAATCTGCTCCATGTTCCTTTTATTATAAAAGATGTAAAAAATAACAAACTTCCTTCTGTTATGGATATTCCAATGAGTAATGTTGATGTTATGCCTACTTTATTGAGTATGCTCAATATTGATAAAGATGATTATATACAAGGTATTGACATATTTGATGAAAACAATAGGAACAACACACCGATGGTTACATGTTTTGGTGTGACAACAGAGTATAGAAACATTTCTATCTATGATGATACCTATAGATATACATACTATTTAGAAACAAAAGAAGAAGAATTATATAACCATAAAAAAGATTATAAAGAATTGAATAATCTAGCTAATAACTCTGATACTTGTATAAATAAAATATGTAGTGATTTTAGGGCTAAACTGTTTCAAAAGCATGTGGAATGTGATCTTGGAATATATCATCATTATTCATTATGGTAAAAACTATAAGCAGGAAAGGAAGCAAAAAGATGAATACAGCTAAACCACTAAAGAAGAGAAAAGTTAATGCAGTAAGAGCTATTAAAAGAGATTATCAACTTTATTTATTGGTTTTACCAGCAATCATTTATTTTTTAATATTTCATTATGCACCTATGTACGGATTGCAGATTGCATTTAAAGATTATCATGTGCTAGATGGGTTCACTAATAGTCCATGGATAGGATTCAAACATTTTGAGAGATTTTTTAATAACTATCAGTTCTGGAGATTATTGAAAAATACATTAGGGATAAGCTTATTTCAATTAGTTGCAGGTTTTCCAATACCAATAATACTTGCATTGTTGTTAAATCAGGTAAAACAAAAAAGATTTAAAAAATTAGTACAGACAGTTACATATATCCCTCATTTTATTTCAGTAGTAGTTTTAGTAGGTATGTTAAATATATTTTTATCTCCTTCTTCTGGAATTATTAATACTTTTTTAGGATTGTTTGATATTAAACCAATCTATTTTTTAGGCAAACCAGAATATTTCAAAAGTATATTTGTTTTATCTGGAGTATGGCAGAATGCAGGCTGGGGTTCTATAATATATCTTGCTGCTTTGTCTGGGATAAATCCTGAATTATATGAAGCGGCAAAAGTTGATGGTGCTTCTAAATTTCAGATAATAAAAAATATTGATCTGCCAGGTATATTGCCGACCATAATGATTTTATTGATTATGAATCTAGGAAGAATAATGAATATCGGTTTCCAGAAAGCATATTTGCTACAGAACTCTTTGAATGCACCAAGCTCCGAAATCATACAGACATATATGTACAAAATCGGTATATTACAAATGGAATTTGAGTATTCAACCGCCATAAGCTTATTTAATACAGTGATTAATGTTATTTTACTGGTAACTGCTAATAAACTATCGAAGAAATTCTCTGATAGTAGTTTATGGTAGAAAAGGAGGATAGTAAATATGGTTAAGATGAAAACATCAAAAGGAGATCTCGTTTTTGAGATTGTTAAATATTCAGTACTTATACTTTCATTAATTGCGGTATTGTATCCACTGTATTTTATTGTTATAGCATCAATTTCTGATCCGGCAGCAATAAATTCCGGAAGAGTATGGTGGAAGCCGATAGGTATTAATTTTGAAGGATTCAAAAGGATTTTTCAGGATGAATTAATTTGGAAAGGTTATGCTAATACTTTCTTATATACCATTGTGGGTACAATGATTAATATATTACTAACTATGAGTTTAGCATATCCATTATCAAGAAAAAACTTCAGGCTTGGAAAATATATTATGATTTTCTTATTAATAACAATGTATTTTAACGGGGGGCTTATTCCAAGATATCTAATAGTTAAAAAGTTAAATCTTCTAGATACATGGCAGGTAATGGTTTTAGTTAATGCAGTTAACGTTTTTAATGTTATAATTGCAAGGACTTTTCTGAAGAATACCATTCCAGAAGGGTTATACGAAGCGGCAGTTATAGATGGATGTACGCACATAAAATTTTTATTGAAAATTGTATTGCCATTATCAAAAGCGATTATTGCAGTTTTAGTTTTGTTTTATGGTGTTTTCCATTGGAACGAATATTTTACGGCTTTGATTTATCTTAGAGATGAAAAATTATATCCGCTTCAATTAGTACTACGTTCAATATTAATTGAAAATCAAATGCAGGATTCAATGGTAAGCGATGTTGATATGATACAACATCAAGATGTTGCAGAATTAATAAAATATGGGGTTATCATAGTCTCTAGTTTACCAGTATTAATATTGTATCCTTTCTTACAAAAATATTTTGTTCAAGGGGTAATGATAGGTTCTGTTAAAGGATAAATACAGAAGCTAATTACAAATAAAATCATACATAAGGAGAATGAATAAAATGAAGAAAAAAATAGTAGCAATAGTATTAATGTTTACTTTAGTATTCACAATGACTTTAAGTGGATGTGGAAAAGACAGCAAAATAACAGCTGATAAAGGAGACAACAAAGTTAAAGAAACTTCAACTGATAAAGCAGATGATAGTTCAAAAGATTCAAAGGGAGCAGATAATTTTAATAAAGAAGGTCTTCCAATAGTTAATGAATCTATAACATTAAAAGTGGCAGCCAAAAAAAGAGATTCAATTAAGAAACCATTCGAAGAGCTAAGAGTCTTAGAAGAAATAGCAGATGCTACTAATGTTACTATTGATTGGGATGTAACTCCTCAAGCTTCATGGCCTGAAAGAAAGAATTTGATTATAGCCAGTGGAGACTGGCCAGATGTTTTCCTTGGAAACTATGTTATTGAAAATAAAGAGGTAATGAAATTAGCGGCGGATGGAGTACTTATGCCATTAGAAAATCTAATTGATAATTATGCACCTAATATTAAAAAGGTATTTGAGGAATATCCAGAGTTTAGAGATTATATGACTGCACCAGATGGACATATTTATTCATTACCAACAATTAATGCATATCAAAGTCCAGCACCTAGTGCTCAATTTATTAATAAAAAATGGTTAGATGAAGTAGGAAGAGATATACCTAAGACAACAGATGATTTCTATGAAACATTAAAAGCATTCAAAAATCATATAGGAGATGATCAGATACCTTTTACTTTCAGATTTGAGAACAACATAATGGGTATAAACGGAATGTTTGGTGCTTTTGGTCTAGTTGATAATACTGATAAATTAACCATAGTCAATGACAAAGTATTATATACTCCAATGGAGTCACAATATAAAGATGCGATTATATATTTCCATAAATTATTTGAAGAGGAATTAATTGATGTGGAATCTTTTTCACAAGATGTACCTGTTTACAAATCCAAAATCAGTAATGGTAATGTTGGCGTATGTGATATGTGGTCATTATCATGGCTATTTGGATCTATATACAATGAATCAGATTACACATTCATGGAACCATTAGAAGGTCCTAATGGAGATAGAGGATACTTATATTTACCTGCTAGTGAACTTTGCGGTAAAGGTTCATTTGCTGTTACTACAACTTGTGAACATCCAGAAGTAGCTATAAGATGGGCTGATTATATGTGTGATCCTGAGATTAGCTTCCAATTATCACAAGGTCCTATTGGAGAATCTTATGTTGAGAATGAAGATGGTATGTTAGAAGCAGTTCCTGACCCAGAAGGTATGAGTCATGACGAATTCAGACATATGAATACTCCAGGTGCATTAAGCTTTCATATGATTCCAGCATCATTTCTCGAAAACGTAGTTCCTTCAATGAATATAGCTGAAAAACAAAACTTTGAAAAGGAATATAAGAAATATGCTACTAATATGCCATTACCACCTTTCTTTTTAAGTCCTGAGGATGCATCCAGAGCAGCTGAAATTCAAGCGGATATTGGATCATTTGTTGAAGAGAATACTTCAAAATGGCTTATGAACGGTGGAATTGAAGAAGAGTGGGATCATTTTGTTAAACAGTTGAAAAAAATGGGAGCTGATGAATATATAGCAATCTATCAAAATAGGTATGACGAGATAAAGAAATAATAGTTATGATAACTTATTAACTTGATTATACGATGGAGATATTTGAAACGATATCTCTATTGTATGCTTTTATTTTTTATGAGGTGAAAACTTTGAAAATCAGGCATAACAATATAAGCTATTATCATAAATACTTAATTTCTTATATTATCATTTTAATTATTCCTATTCTGTTTATAGCTTTATACGTAAATGGTAGTATTTTTAAAACATTGGAAAAAGAAGTCATAGCTAATGATGTTAATTCTCTGTATCAAGTCAAAAATAATATAGAATCTTATCATGATAACATGCAAAAAATCAAGCAGGAGATTTATCTAGAAACTTGTAAGAAACCATTCTTCTTTAAAGATGATCCATTAAGAGGATTAGAATTAATAAAACAGCTTAAAAGTTATCAAGTAACCAATCCGTTTGTTGAAGATGTGCTTTTATATTTCTGTGGGGATAAATATATATACAATGCTTCTGGTACATGTCCAATTAAAATATTTGCTGACGAGATATTTCATTATGAAAATTGGGATAGCCAAGATATTTATACTTCTATTAATAAGATAGAAAAGCCAATCTATCGTCCAGCTGAAAAGGTTAGTTTACCAAATGATTTTGTGAAAGAATATGTGACAATGATATATCCTTTAAGTGTTAATTCAAAAAAACCATATGCAATAGTAGCTTTTGTTGTACCAAGAGAAGTCTTTGACATAAGAATTAATGATATAGTTAACAATAAGGAAAAAATTACGGTTATTATAGATAATGAAGACAATATAATAATAACGTCAAAAATGGAACACGTTCTAAATGATGAAAGCTTAAGCAAAGTCATTAAATTAAAATCAAGTCAAAATGAAATTAAATTAGATGGTAAAGTATATATTAAAACATACATACAAACAAAAAAAACTGGGTGGAAATATTTAACATTAACACCGAAGTCATGTATTTATGAAAAAATTCGAGATGTCAGATTAGGTTTTTTAATCGGTATACTTTTGATTGCTATTCTTGGGCTCTTATTCATTAATTTATCTATGCATATTAATTATAATCCTATAAGAAAACTTAAAAATTATTCTGAAAATTTTATCCATAATGTAAAAAAAACAACAGGAGAATTAGAACTTGTAAGAGAAGCAATTGATTATTTATCAGATATGAATGAACAACTGACAAATGAAGTAGAGTATTCTAACGAGGCGAACAAACAATATATAACATTACAGTTATTGAGAGGTGCAAAACCATATGATAAAAAGCTACATGAAAAAGCTGATAGATATGGGGTAACATTAAATAATTATTTTACTGTGGCAATCATATACGTAAGTAGTAAAGAACAATATGCTACTGCTAGAGGAGATATTATAGAGAAAGTAAAAGAAGATTTTAGTGACTACGGTATTATATATACATGTGAACATATTGACTGCAGGAAAATAATAATGATATTATCGCTGGAAAAGCATGATTATCTAATGATTAAAGAGAAATTCATAAAAGTTCAAAAATCTATAAAAGATGTATGGAATATATCTACAACAATTGGGATTAGCGATTGCTATAATGATAAGGAATTTATTCCAAAGTTATATATAGAAGCATCAACAGCTGTTGATTATAGATTAGTAAAAGGTCATGGATGTGTTATTTTTTTTAGTGATATTATTGAGCAAGAGATCGCTTTGAAATCATATCCGACTGAGAACTTGAAAAATATCACTTCTCTATTAAAAGTTGGTAATATAAAAGCTATTGAAGATGAAATAGATATGATAGTAAGTTATATAAAAGAGAACAATTCTCCAATATTTATTGCAAGAGGATTATGTTTTGACATAATAAATATGATATTTCAAACAGGTAATAATATAATCACTGATTTTGATAATAGTAATATAGATATTCCAGATGTATTTACATTATCACAATGTGATACCATGGATGAATTAATAAACATTATTAAAGATTTAACTCATGATTTGTGTACGAAAATCATTGAGCAAAAGGATAAAGAAGAATTATCGTTAATTCATGAAATGGTTATATACATAAAAAACAATTATGTGGATCTTAATTTTTCGCTATTGGGTATGGCGGACTATTTTAATATGTCTCAATCTAGTCTTAGTATGTATTTCAAAGATAAAACAGGTCAGACAATATTAAATTATATAACAAGAATGAAAATTGATAAAGCTAAGGAATTATTAATAACTACGAATATAACTTTAAATAAATTATCAAAAGCAGTTGGATATAGTAATACAACAAGTTTCATCCGAAGATTTAAACAATGGGAAGAAATTACTCCTGGAGAATATAGAAAAAAATTTTCTTAAAATATTAAACATATAAAATTAGCTTTAATTTAATTGGCAAGTTAGATAAAAAATTGAACTAGAGTATTAATCTTATTATACTAAATTTATAAATGAGGTGAAGAAGATGACAAATGTATTTATGATTATGTGTGATGAATTAAGAGCAGATTCACTTGGCTTTATGGGAAATAAAATAATAAAAACTCCTAATCTGGATGATTTCAGTAAGGATGCAGTTGTATTTGAAAATGCTTATTGTAATACACCAATGTGTGTTCCTTCAAGAGTGAGTATCGCAACAGGAAGATATGCTCATAGCCATGGTGCGCTGGATAATATGTTAAGTCCTTTAGATGATGAAATATCATTTTATAGTATTTTACAGAAGTCAGGATATAGAACTTTTAACTATGGAAAATGGCATTGTAACATTAGTCCTGATAAATTCGGTATGGATAAATCAAGAGGAGGAGGACAAGATACTCAAGCTCCTGAAAAATATATAACCTGTTTTGGTATAACAGATAGAGAAACAAGGAAGAAAACAGATCATAAAAGAAACTATGGGGAAATACCTCTTATTATTTCTGGTACTAGACCTACTCATAAAGATGAGACGATGGATAGCATTGTAACCAAGAATTACATAAAAGAATTAGATGAATTAGAATTACATAAACAACCTGTTTTTGCAAGATTATCAATTATGGACCCCCATACACCATATATTCCATCAGAGCCTTTTGCTTCTATGTATAATGATGTTGATGTAAAAGTACCTGATAGTTATAATGAAAATCTTGATGACAAACCCGTTTTACAGAGGTATTTTCGTAAAGTAAGAGGGTTTGAATATCTTGATGAAAATGATTTCAGAAAAAGTAAGGCATCTTATTACGGACTTGTGTCTCATGTAGATGAAAGAGTTGGAAAAGTAATTGATGAACTGAAAGAGAAGAATCTATATGATGAAAGTTTAATTATATTTATTGCTGACCATGGTAGTATGATGGGTGAACATGGATTCATAGAAAAATGGGGATATATGTATGAACCCGTTATGAGAATACCGTTAATGATAAAATTACCTAATAATATATATAGTGGAAAGAGACTTGACAGCTTTGTTGAGTCAGTGGATTTAACGCCTACTATATTTGAAATTCTTGGAATAGATATTCCTAAGTCTGTACAAGGAAAGAGTTTAGTACCATATATGAAAGGTATTTGTGACTGTCATAAACAAGAGGTATATGGACAATACTATTGTGGGTCATTACAAAATGAATCAGCCTTAGTTGTCAGAGATGAAAAATGGAAGTTGACATCATATCCTGAAGGAAATAAACTTGAGAATATGATGCTTAACGATCATCATCTAAGAATGTCAAATATGTTTAATGAAGATTCAGTTCTAGGAGAACTATATGATATGGAAAAAGATCCAGAGGAACTTGACAATTTATTTGATGATGAAAAATATTCTCATGTAAAAGAAAAATATATGAATAAGATAGAATCATGGATTAAATCACTTGGAGATATAGTAGATTCTAATACAATGCAGTTCAATAATAACGTTAACCTCCATGTAATTAAACAGGGGGAGAACATGATTAATGCACAAAAAAGTATCAAAGGAGAATTACGCTGGTCTAAATTGAAAAGAAAATCAAATATATAAGCATAAGCATTAAACTCTAAAAATAAGACCCATAATGTCAATTTTTTAGGGTTTTATTTTTTTTACCATGATTTATAATTTAGATATCATAAAAATATGCATTAGATTGCAGAGGAGAATATTATGGAAAAAAATAATAAAATTAATGTAGGTTTTCTTGGTAATTGGATTAAATCATGGGTTAGGGATGATGGAGCCATATACGGTTTTCATAATCATTCAGTATGGGGAAGTAATCCGTACAGATTACAAGACTTCACTTGTGGTCATAGTACTTTTGCATCTCCATTTCTAGCAGGAATAGCTTGTGCTCTATCAAAGAAAATGAACGATGAGGCAAAAGATTTACTAGATACTCTTATACAATATCAAGCTACATCTTTTCAAGAGAACAATCAATACAAGCATGTAGGATTTCAAGTTGGAGAAACACTCCAAAGTGGTTTGATTCACAATGCTGTTCCTAATATCGCATTAGGATTGACAGCTTATTATGGTAAAGATTTTTTAAGTAGTGAAAAATTAGATCTTATAAAAGGAGCAATTCTGAAAAACTTAATAGGTACATATGGATGGGGAAAAGGTAGACCATCAAAAGATAGTTGTTGTAATCAAGATTATGCAAGAATATGGAGTAAGTTGATATTCCAGAAAGCATTCGATGACAAACGTTTTGAAAAAGAAATACCTGAAGATATAGATTTTATGATAGCTAATTTTCATAGAACCGGATTTCCAGATGAAGAAAGTGTAGCCACATATAGAAATATATGTTTTGAACAAAATGATGTTGTTGAACCAACTGAATATTATGGATTAATGATATGTCCACTTATTGAAGCTTATGAGCAATACAATGAAAAAAGATTTCTAGAACAAGCCATAGGAATATGTAAGCAAGTTATCAGGTCGTCTTGGGTAGATGAAAACGGAATGAGAAGACTACATAAGATGTACTTCAAGGTTAATGGAAAATGGGAAAAATTAGATGAACCCATGTTGATAGCGGGAATGGGAATGAGCATATTGGGGATTGCAAAATGTTTAGAACATCATGAAAGCGAAGAATTAAAAAAATTCATTGATGAGTGTAATGAAACATATGCTTTCTATCAATCAAAAAGAGGATACTTTGTATCAGCTACAGGTTGGAAAGCAGAACAAGACATTGCTCCTTGTACAGCGTGGCATTCTCATGATTTCTTATATTTAGTGGAAAGATTAGAGACTATTGATGATGAATTCTGGAATGAATTCAATAAAGAATATAATAAGACATCAGCACTATTAGGTGACAATTGTATATGGGTTGAGGATAATACCCATTGGGCTATTAAGGATTACTATTCCAGCGAAATCTATATGGTTTTGGGAAGAAAAGATTGTAATAAATTTGGAGTTGATATGGGTTGGGTTCCTGGAAATAGAAGTTTAGATGAAAAGTATAAATTCGAAGGTGTACCTGTATTTGTTAAGACTAGTAAAGGAATATTGATTATTAACAATGATAATAGAGAATTAGATGTTGATTCTATTATAAGAACACCTATAAAAAAGTGAAAAAGGAAGGAGTTTCCTATATGAGTAAGAAAAGTATGGAACAATTAAAAAAGCTATGTATTGATAAAACATTAAACAATATGAATGGAATCAAAACAAACCTTAGAGAATATTCAAGTTGTAAAGAAGGAAATTATTTTGAAGAATTAACCAATGAAAAACATAAAAATATATCTTTAGATTTATCTCATATATTTGTATGGACACCCTCATTTTTTACTGGTATGGCTTGTTTAGCTTATAATGAGACTAATAAGCCAATGTATCTGAAATGGCTTAATTGCTTCTATGATAAATATTATCATAAAATATTTGATACACCTATGAATACAATGCATGATCTTGGATTCTTATATTCACCTTATTCAGTAGCATTATATAAATTGACTGGTGATGTTAATCAAAAAAAAGTAGCTATTAAAGCAGCTGAGGAATTAGCTAAAAGATTCATGGTAAAAGGCAACTATATTAGAGCGTGGGGAAGACTAGATGACAAAATACCTGAATATGTATCAGAAGAACTATCCAAAAACCACTTTTTTACAGAAAGTAAAGGTTTGGCAATTATCGATAGTATGATGAATATACCATTATTGTATTGGGCTACAGAGGTGACAGGCAATAGTTATTTTGCTGATATTGCTAATGCTCATGCACATATGACATTGAAATATTTCATTAGAGATGATTATTCAGTATATCATGCATATAGATTTGATGAGAAGACTGGAGAACCAATAGGTGGAACTAATTATTGCGGTTATTCAGATGAATCATATTGGGCAAGAGGTGCAGCATGGGCAATATACGGATTTGCAATAGCTTATAGATATACCCATAAAGCAGAATACATAGAAGCGGCTAATAAATTAGCCAATGAATTTATTGAAAATATCAAAGAAACGATAGTACCTATATGGGATTTTAGATTGCCAGAGAATGAGAAACCAAATAAAGATACTTCAGCAGCAGCAGTTGCGGCTTGTGGGTTTATAGAAATAGCTAAACTAACAGATAACGGTAAAATGCTTATCTGGGCAGATAGGATAATAGAAAAACTATCAGAACAAGAATATTTAAATGAAGATATCAATTGCCCCGGCATGCTAAAGCAGTCTAATGGCCGTGACGTATATTGGATATGTGGTGACTATTTCTATATGGAAGCAATTTATAAAAGATTAAATGATATAGAGATATTTTGGTAGAATATTATATAATAAATTATGATGATGTGATGAAGATAGGCTTAATAATCAGATATGAGTCTATCTATCATTTTAGATTGGTTGGTGAAAATTTGATGATAAATAATATTACATTAGCTAGAGAAATCCTTTCTAAAGTAGTTGTAGAGGTAATTCATGCAGAATATTATTATTGTACAAAAAGTTGGGGATTTACTAATCAAATAAACAATTTTAATAAATTATATTTTATTATTAAGGGACATGGATACGGTAAAATCAATAATATGGAATTCCATGTTTATCCTGGTCAATTAATTTTGATACCTTCAAACAGTATTCATTCGTTTCATAGTTATGAAAACGATAATATACAAAAGTACTTTTGCCATTTCAAATCTAAAACTGGGGATTTGGAATTATTTGATTTTTTCAAAGTACCATATTCAGTAAATATAAAAAACGTAACTAATCTAATAAAATTATTTGAGAAGTTAATAAGTAATTTTATGAGTTGTGATTATATGGCAGTATTGAAAGAAAATACAGTTATGTTACAAATAATAATATATTATCTTGAGCATGTTGAAATTGAGCAAATTGAAATATCAGATACTAAATCAACAGAAATATTATCTACTGTAATTAATTATATAAATAATAACTTATCCAAAAACATTAATATCAATGTTTTAGCTGAATTAGTTTATTTACACCCTAATTATTTTATAAGATATTTTAAAAAGTATATAGGAAATTCTCCAAAAAATTATATTAATAAATTAAGAATAGAGAAAGCTAAGAAATTACTTATTGTATCAAAATTAAGTGTTACTGAGATATCAAAAGAAGTTGGTTATGCTGATTCTTCTTATTTTTCTAAGTATTTTAAAAAAAATACGGGATTTACACCTTCTGAATTTCGAAATAAATAACGTTAATAATATAAGTATTTATGTCCACTAAATGAACAATAAATAGACTCTATTGCATCTTACCTTGTATTATAGAGTCTATTTTAGATTTATTACTTATTTAGGTTCATAGGTTTTTTCAACAATCTTACCAAATGCAGTATGTAATTTAAAATATACACATTCATCTTTTGGCCAAGCGGGTAGTATTTCCAAATTATCTGTGTAGTCTTGTATAAGCATTTCATTAACAGCGGTTGTCATTACACCACTAGTATCAAAATAACCACATTCAGGTATTTCGGGTCTATTAGGAACTATATTACCTGGTGAAAACATCATTCCACTAGGAAATACAGAAGAACACCTATACTGCTTTAATAATAATTCAGTTGCTTCATCAGCTAATCCCAGGCGTGCAGCCCAGACAGCAGTCTGTGACCATCCGTTGGATGGTTCTTTATGTATACGATTATTAAATGTAAGAAGAGCAGAGGAATAATCAGGTAAATGGATGCCAAAGAGACCGAAAGGCCAAACAGCATATAATTCAGGATCTTCAAAGTTTTTCTTTTTGAGGCAATGAACATTTTGGGCAGGTATCAGTGCATTACCTTTTTTAGCTTCTTGCCATGTTCCTTCATATCCTTGATAAGTAAACTTAGTATTGCTCTTTTTAAACCAATTGGTTCCTCTAGGAAGTTTTGGTATTGATTCAACATTGTTTTTCCATCTATTGATAGAAGAATTATTGTATCCAAGTTTAACTGCTGTATTAATAAGCTTAGGAAGAACTGATTTCAAACCAGCTATTTGATCGCTTGGATTATCAGCTTCCCACCAAGTTTCTAGAGAAGCAGCTTTTTTTAAAAACAATTTGCCAGATTTAATTGGATAATGGGTAAAGAAAAATAGTAATATCTCATCTGCTACAGGTAACATTTTATTAAGTGCAAAATTATTGTCTTTTGTGTAACGGTAATATTCAAGCATCATCATTATTAATTCCAATGAACCAGTAAAGTAATTTTTAATATAATTATTTACAACTCCTTCACTATTACTGCTATCGCCAATCCTGCTTCCACCCCAAGAATGCATTGTTTCCAGATATATAGCTCCTTCATGTCCATATAATGATAGTGTTCTTTCCTTGGCATATTCCAATGCATTTATATACATATCAAAGAAAGGCATAATATATTCTAAGTCACCGCATTTGAATAAAGGCCAGTATTGAAGTCTTGTATTTTGAAACCAATAGGCTCCTCCCCAGTGTCTTCGGTCATAATCAAAGAGAAAAATAGAACCATTATGTTTTGATGGCAGTTTACCCGACATAGATGATGCCGTAAAGTAGCGATTTAGGTGCCATATAGCTCTGACTGGTTGCAATTTCGAATCTGATTTTAATTCAAATTTACTCTTAGACCAAAATTTTTCCCACCAAGAGAAATGTGAATTTCTAAAATTATTTAACGAAACCTTAGAAGCTATATCTATCTTTTGTCTTAAATTATTTATTAACATATTTTTTGTATATTTGCCTGAATCTGCTGCTATCAAAATTCTGATTTTTCGTGACATAACCTTTTTCATAGGTAGATTATTTGGAGTTGCCTTATCCACCCATACTGCTGTACCATAAGACAAACCTTTTAAAGGGTCCGACAAATTATCATTCATCACACCAGATTGAAAGTTGATCTCGTTAAAAGCAGAGCAGGTATTGGTTTCTGTAAAAAACATCATATTATTTATTAGAGTTTGTGAGACGCCTTGCCTCCAATATAGGGGACATACAGTTACTTGACCAATACTATTTCTCATATCTTCTATATAAATAGAGATAACATCCAACTCTTGATGTGCTATGAATTCCGCTTTGATTTTACCATCTGGTGTATCTGCATATATAGTTACCATGCCTTTTTCTAATGATAGTACCTGCTCATAATTGTTTGAATGAACGAATGGTTTACCATCTATTTCTATATTTAACCTTAATAGAGATGGAAGATTACCATTACTGTCAAAGCTTTCACCATGGTTTATCTGCAAACATATACCTTCATCTGGTACAAAAACAACTGCTCCGGTTTTGCCAGTACCAATAGGCATACATTGCCAGCTTTCTTTGGGACGTTTAGTATAGATAATCTTTTTATCTTCATGCCAATAACCTCTAAAATCATTGATCCCAAAATAAGTTTTATTTTTCAAAATATCACCTCATTGATTATTATTTACTTAGGTTTATTCTAGCAAATTTAAAATAAAACTAAATGTATATAACAGCCTTTATTATGTATATAATTAACTTCCTACATTATTTTCTTTTAGAATCTTAATTTTCTACTAATAAAAGTTAATTTAATACATTTAGATAGTAATATCCAAGTGTTAATATTAAAGTATTATACTTAAAGGAGATAATAATATGGGAAAAAAAGTAAAAATTATATCTATTTGTATGGGGATACTTTTAGCATGTTCATTAATTGGAATAGGATTTAATTCAGATGTGGTAAATGCATCTAGTAATATCTACTATGTTTCTGAAACAGGAGATGATACTAATCATGGAACTTTGATGGAACCTTTTAGAACGATACAGAAGGCAGCTAGTATCATGATTGAAGGAGATACATGCTATATTAAAGGTGGTGTGTATAGAGAAACTGTGATCCCATCGAATTCTGGTTCATCAGATAATCCAATTACTTTTGAGGCATATAATAACGAAAAGGTTGTTATCAGTGGTGGTGATATTATAACAAATTGGACACAACACTCAGGTTCTATTTATAAAGGAGATATGGATTGGGACCTTGGGGGACAAAACATTGTGGCTGTAGATGGTAATCTATCTAATGAAGCTAGATGGCCTAATGTAGGGACAGATTTACATACAAAATCTGTATTGGCTACAGTTGATTCTGCAACAAATGACCCATTAAATGAGTACACTATTACAGATCATGATCTTTCATCATTTCCAGCAGATTATTGGAATGGGGGATTAATCTGGTGTCTGAATGGTCCAGAATATTATGCTTCAGCTAGTATAATTACTGATTTTAGTTCTTCAACATTACATTTTAAGCCATGGGCAAGAACCAATTCTGGCTATAACAGTAAAAGAGGTAATAAGTATTATATAACTAGGCATCTAAATGCTCTTGATACAGAAAATGAGTGGTATGTAGATGGACAAAATCAAAATTTATACATATGGATGCCTGGTGGAGATAATCCAGCTAATCATGTAGTGGAAGCTAAGAAAAGAACATATACATTTGACCTAAGAAATCGTTCATATATCAATATTAAGGGAATAGACACGATTCTGGGTTCAATTACAACTGTTGAAGCTGATCATTGTACCATATCTAATGGAGTTTTTAAATATATCGACCAGAATCTAGATACAGGAAAAGATGCAGATACATTGACTAAAGGTTTAGAATTAGGTGGAACTGATAATGTCCTTAGAGATTCTGAGATAGCTTATACTTTTGGTAGAGGCATAAAGGTTTCGGGAACAGATAATCAAGTAATTAATTGTTATATACATGATGTTTCTTCAGAAGCTAGTAATGCTGGTGGTATTGATGTTTATGGTAGAAGACATTTAATAAGCCATAATACAGTCTATAGACTTGGTAGAGGTAGTATGAGAGGAAGTATTCAAGATAGTATCATAGAATACAATGATTTTTCTTATGCGAATATGCTTACTGAAGATTCAGGTGTTTTAGCACTTGGTAGTATGGACTATCAGAATACACAGATTCATCATAATTATGTTCATGATAATGCAGCTAATTATTCAGATGGTGGATTATATGCAGATTGTGATACAAGGAATTTAATTATGTATCGTAATGTGGTATGGAACAATTCAGCTGTAGGTTTATTATTGAATACACCTAACAATTTTGTTCTGGCATATAACAATTCATTTTATAACAGTGGAAGTGAATTTTCATGGGGTCAGAGTACATTATATGGAAATGATATGTATGGAGATAAGTTATTTAACAATATTTTTCGTAATGGAATATCTCCAAGAAATGGTTGTGAAGTCAAAAACAATATAATTAATCAAGACCCTAATTTCGTGAATCCATCAAACGGTGATCTTCATATTGAATCTAATTCAGTTGCAATTGATGCTGGAATGATTCTTCCGAATATTACTGACAATTATATAGGAGATGCACCAGATGCAGGTGCATATGAATATGGAGATAATTGGATAGTGGGTCATGATTTTGATAATCCGCCATATCCTTTATTCCAAAAAATTGAAGTTCCATATATGAACAAAGTACTAAATGGAGGATTTGAATATTATGATTTGTCTTCATGGACTAAGACAGGTAATCTTGGTGCAAGATTAACAACAAGCTGTAATTGGGATTACCATTCTGCTAATTCAATGTCAAGAGGTCAAATCACTTCTGCTGTACTTGGAGGAGGAGATGGAATTGAACAAGATGTAACAGGACTCAAGCCATCAACAACATATGTGTTCTCAGCATGGGCTAAGATAAATGGATATCATAGAAAAGTAACAGATTATGATAATTCTTCTAGTTCAAGTCATTGGAATTATGCAGATGGAAAACATGCATATTATAGAGATGTACAATATGTAGGGCCTGTAAGGGATGAGGATTGGGTTGCATTTGATAATATAGATTTTGGCTCTAGCAAATATGATACTTTTGCGATTGGTAGAAATAAAACTATAGATACAGGTTCTATAGAAGTAAGACTTGATAGTGTAACAGGTACATTAATAGGAACCCTTGATTTAGATACATTCAGTGCATCTTGGGCATTTAAAAGCACATCAATAAATTCTGTAACAGGTGTTCATGATCTATATCTTGTATTTAAGAACAGTGCAAATGGTGATATAGGGTTAATGGATAGCTTTAAACTCTATAATTCTAATATGACGGATGATGTACAATTAGGTGTTAAAAATTATGGCGGTGATGAACTAAGTACAACAGTAGATTCTATTAATTGGGGTAGTGCTGAAAATAAATTCCAATTTACAACAGGTATAGATGATACAACAGCTACAATATATGCTTATAAGCCAGATGGAGAATATTATGCATATGTGGATGATTTTGGAGTTATTGAAGAATTACCTGAGAATGTACATAATTCTAACCTGATATCAAACCTTAATATTGAAGATACTGAAAATGAATCCCATTGGTCCATTATGTCGAATATACAATCAGGGGATGAACAATTTGGTGATAGAATATATACTATTTCATCACTCCCAACCAGTATTGCTGGAAGTGAATGGATTAAAACAGCTATAGAATCTTATGCATATATAGGTGATTCACTTGTGAACTTTACAGTAAATTCAGATGCCGAAGTATATGTAGGATATCCAGATGAAGCACCAACCCCTACATGGTTATCCACATGGATAGATACGGATGAAGACATAACCAATAATTATTCAAAAGTATTTAGTTTATATAAAAAAGAATATGTATCAGGGTCAACAGTTTCTTTAGGTGCCCATGGAAGTAATCTATGGATGTATATGATAATAGTAAAATAAAAAGATACCAAGAAATAAATTTAAAAAAGATGATTTTCATTTTTGGAATCATCTTTTTTATCAAATAGGAAAATTATGCTTTCTATTTCCCTTGAAATCTAATATGAAGTTAATATAATGAGTTGTTGTTAATATTAGATACCTCAATAATAGAAGAGAGTTAATTTATTGAACTTTATAAAAGATATTATCCTTGTAGGAATATTTTAATCCTTATAAAATTATTAGTATAAGTAAAATATATAACCGAGTATATATATGAATTATTGTAAAAGGAGAGAATGTCAATGTATAAGATAAGTATTGTATTGTTAACTATTAGTATATTGGCCAATATTATTTTGGAAAAATCAATAACATATTATAAGTATCACTTTACTTAATACAATCATATAATTAGTATTGCGGGGTTTTGATATCGAATTATTAAGTCTAAAACTGATTTTACATTAAAATAATAAGATGATATAATAAAAAATCAGTAGATATAAATTACATATGGCTTAAACTAAAGGAGTTGGTAAAGTGTATGATCTTATTATTGTCGATGACGAAGAAATAATAAGGAATGGATTAAAAAAATTCATTGATTGGGATAGTTTGGATATTAGGGTAGTTGAGCTGTTCGAAGATGGAAAAGAAGCCATAGATTATTTAACCAATAATGATGTTGATATTGTTTTAACCGACATCAAGATGGCTGATAAAACAGGGTTGGATATTGCTAAGTTCTTATATAATAGAAAACCTTATATAAAAACCGTATTGATAAGTGGTTACAAAGAATTCGAATATGCAAAAAAAGCTATAGAGTTAAACGTAGAAAACTACATATTAAAACCCACTAATTTTCAACAGGTTAATGAAGTATTTAGAGAAGTTGTTCAAAAACTTAACAAGGAACGAAGGTTTCAAAAACAATTACCACTATTAAGAACACAATTCATAAATGATTTGATATATGGAGCAGTTAAGAAAGAAAAAGATATATTAAGTAGAGCTAAATTACTTGATCTTACTGATAAATTATATTATGAATGTGCTTATCTTGAGTTTAATATTATTAATAATCAATCTTTTCTTGACAATAATTGGAATTATGGAAAAGAGAGATTAAATACAGCAATTAATAATTTTTTTGTTTCTAATAATGATAAGATAATATATTGTCCCATTCTCTCAGAAGATGATAATTTTGTTATTTTTGCTTATTCTAAAAATGAAGATGGAACTAATTTCTTACACTTTTTAAAAAACGAGGTAGATGATATTTGTAAATCTATAAAAGGGTTTATGGATTTAAGACTTGAGCTTATAGAAATTAAGAATTTCAATAATTTCTTTGAATTATCTAAGTTGAATGAAAAAAAACATATCATTGAAGAAAGAGGGGACGGAAGTAATAATCTCAACATAAACGTAGGAGAATATAAAAAAATAGTTAGAAAATATAAACTGTTTTTTAGTAAAATAAATGAAGGTAATATTAGTGAATTAGAAGGATTGAATCAAACATTGTTTGAACAACTTTCTAATCAATCTATACAATTCTCACAAAAAGTCATAATTGATTTATTTGCCAATCTGTCGAATAAATTTAGCCTATTAGATTTAGATATAATAAATATTACAAATGGAAAAGTGAATTATAATTATATTTTACAAATAAATGATATAGATAAACTTAGTGAATACTGTTTATCAATTTTTAAGGATCTAGTTGAATATATTACGATCAATAAGAATCAATCTGCTGAAAAAGTAATAGAAAAGGCTATAGCTTATATAGATGAAAAATTCTATATAGATATCTCACTTGAAGATGTAGCTAATCACGTATTCCTTAACTCTGTTTACTTTTGCAGATATTTCAAGCAAAAAACAGGAGAAACTTTCACAGATTACTTAACTAAGGTAAGAATGGAAGAAGCAATTAAACTTATCCAAAAAGGGAAATATAAGACATATGAAATAAGTAGTAGGGTAGGTTATAAAAGCAGTAAATATTTTTCAAGAGTATTTAAACAATTTACTGGATTATCACCTAGTGAATATGGAAAGATGTAAAAGGTTATGAGATTATGAAAAATACAAATATGTGGAAGTACATTAAATCTTATAAATTTCAATCGATTCTTATTAAGAACTTTTTACTTATATTTTTAATTGTATGTATACCAGTAACTATTATTACACTAGCGGTTCGTTCTAAATATAATGCTGTGGTAGTAGAAGAAATAAAAACAGCTAATTATAATGCTGCTTTAAAAACTAGGGAAACAATAGATAGAGTTATGGAAGATTCTACAAGGTTGGCAACTCATCTATCAATATCTTCAGTATATGATATGTTTTTTATAACGGATAAATCCTATGGAGATTATTATAATATTATAGATACGATATCTGATAGGACGGGTGAATATATAAGTATATATGATTATATTCATAGTATATACTTAGAATCCGAAGGTTTAGGAATTCTATATGACTCAATAGATGAAGCAATAGAAGACACAGGTATATATAATACTACTCTATCAGATTCGAAATGGTATCTAAATGATAAACAAGATAATAACGTAATAAACAGGTACTTTGCTTGGCGAGAAACTAGAGATAGTGAAGTAACCAGTAATTTTCTTTCAGTTATACATTATGTAAGAAAAAGACGAGCTAATATATTAGGATCGGTCACAATTAATCTTAAGGTAAATTACCTTGCCAAAATGTCAGATATGCTTTTTTCAGATTTAGATGTAAAAACAATCGTATTGGATAACAAGAGCAATAAAGTCATTATAAGTAAGGATACTGACGATTTTTTAAAAGATCTCAGCGAAATAGAGATATTTAATTCAATGGATTATTCTAATATTAAGAAATCAGATATAATAACAGTCAATAATGAAAAGTATATCACTACTAATGTAAAATCCAAGTATCAAGATTGGACATATTTATCTGTTCTTCCATTAACAAGCTATAGTAAAGATGTAAGTAAAATATATCAACTCGTTAAAAATATTTTATTGATATATATGCTTATAAGTCTAGTATTAAGTTATTTTCTAACTATAAAAACATATAAACCTGTAAGTACGATCATGAGGATTATTGACAATCCAAATATATGTGATAAAAATAAGAATAGTAATAAAAATGAAATAAAATATATATCAGATAATATATTCAAGATCATATTATCTAATGAAACATTAGAAGATAAGTTGAGAAACAAAATTATTCAACTAGATAGAGCACAGAATAAAGCTCTTCAATCTCAGATGAACCCTCATTTTTTATTTAATACACTAGAAGCGATAAATTGGACAGCAATAGAATTATTTGATGGATACAATGAAGCTTCAGATATGATTTCTAATTTATCAGAGATGTTGAGATATTCTCTGGACGGTGAGCAATTCAGCTTTATTAGAGATGAAGTGAAATATTGCAAAGTTTATATAAATATCATGAAAAAGAGATATAAAAATAAATTAAATGTTATTTGGGAAATTGAAGATAATATCGATGACAAAAAAATCATGAAATTGACTTTGCAGCCTATTATTGAAAATGCCATTTATCATGGAATAAAGCCAAAGAGAGACAAAGGAATGATAACAATAAGTTGTAAGAGTGTTGATGACAAAATTGTTATGAGAGTATCAGATGATGGTGTAGGAATGAGTGAAATAGAAGAGACTAATTTGAATTTTAAAATCAATGACAAGTATTTATTAAGAAATAAAGGAATAGGACTATATAATGTGAATCAACGTATTAAAATTTTATTTGGTGATGAATATGGTATTTATGTAAATAGCCAAAAAGATGTTGGTACAAACATTACTATAATTCTCCCATATGAAAAATAGTGCAAAAACCTCTCGTTATAAGAGCTTTCATAATGTAGAGGCTTTTGTATTAAAATAATGATTGATTTTTCTGCTATTAATCAAGTATGAATTTTGATTAAGCGGTATAATTTCATATAAATAGTATACCCCTGTAAAAATAATGAACCAGCCTTCTTTTTAACTAGTAAAAATGTATGTCTTTTAATTAATTATTTAGAATTTCAAAGTTATTATTAAGATGTTATCATTATTACATCGAAAGAAAATGGTTAAAAAAGACAAAAAGAAGGTGAGATTAAATGAAGAAAAGAAAGAAGAAAATATCAAAGAATTCATTAAAAAAAAATATGGAGTTATTATTGTTGACATTACCCGCTATAATAGTTTATTTCATCTTTTCATACATTCCCATGTTCGGAGTAATCATTGCATTTAAAGATTATAAAGCACCAAAAGGTATTTTAGGGAGTGCATGGAATGGTATTGAAAATTTCAAGTTTTTCTTTACTTCACAGGATGCTTGGAGAATTACAAGAAATACTGTAGGATACGCATTGATATTTATAGCAATTAATCTTATTGCAGGTGTTTTTGTAGCTCTTTTACTATATGAGGTAAGAAGCAAAAAAGCTTTGAAGTTTTATCAAACTTCGATGATGTTACCTAGATTTTTATCATGGGTAATTGTAGGATACATAACATATACGTTCTTAAGTCCTACTATGGGTATTATAAATCAGGTAATACAGTTCTTTGGTGGACAATCTATTGATTGGTATTCCAAAGTCTCAGCTTGGCCATGGATATTAGTAATAACTAATACATGGAAGGTAATAGGATTGAACTGTATCATGTATTATGCTGCTTTGATGGGTGTGGACAAAGCGTATTTTGAAGCTGCACAGATAGACGGAGCTAATAGATTGCAACAGATTATTCATATATCAATACCTAGTATTAAACCACTTATGATTGTACTTACATTGTTGGCTTTTGGAAATATATTCAGAGGAGATTTTGGTCTGTTCTATGTAATTCCAAGAGATGTAGGTGTTCTATATCCAGCAACGGATATAATTGATACATATGTTTATCGTGGTTTAAGAACTGGTAATTTAGGTACTACTGCCGCTGTTGGACTATTCCAATCATTAGTTGGTTTTGTGATGATTGTAACTATGAATGGTATCGTGAGGAAGGTAGAGCCTGAATCATCATTGTTCTAAGTATAATAGGGAAATGGAGTGAATAATATGTCTGCAATGAAAAAAAAGAAAATAATCACTTATAAAACATGGATTAATCTATATTTTATAATTATGTCTGTCACGTTTATATTGCCTTTCTTGTTAATTGTTACAGCATCATTAACAAGTGAAGATGTATTGGTCAAGGAAGGTTTTAAGATAATACCTCCTTTTATAGATTTAACAGGATATAAATTTGTTTTTCGTAATTCATCAGAAATAGTGAGAGCATATGTTGTTACAACTTTTCAAGCTTTCTTTGGAACATTTTTATCTGTTTTGGTTATGACTTTATGTGCGTATCCATTATCAAGAAAAGATTTTAAATTCCGTAAACCAATTAGTTTTTTTGTATTCTTTACAATGTTGTTCAATGGAGGATTGATTCCAACATATTTACTTAATTACAAGTATCTACATCTAGGTAATACTATCTGGATATATATATTACCAACATTATGTTCAGCATTTTATATTATCATTTTTAGAACGTTCTTCCAAGGGCTTCCTATTTCATTGGTTGAATCAGCTAAACTTGATGGAGCAAGTGAAATAAGAATTTTCTTTCAGATAATTCTACCATTGTCAAAGCCAGTTCTAGCAACAGTAGCATTACTTACTCTTTTAACAAAATGGAATGACTGGTATACAAGTCTGATTTATATAACAGATTCTAAATTATATACGTTACAGTATCTATTGAAAAGAATATTGCAGGAAGTTGAATTCCTGAGGCTCATGGCTAATAATACTCCGGCGGGTATAGATATTAACTTTGTGGAAGACACGCCTGTAGAAACATTGAAATTTGCTATGTGTATTATTGCAGCAGGACCTATGTTATTAGTGTTTCCATTCTTCCAGAAATATTTTGCAAAAGGTCTAACTGTAGGTTCTGTAAAAGGTTAAATGGTTAGTTGTAGGTTTTCCTATGATTATAGAGAGTAACATACAAAAAAAGTATTGTAAAAGGAAAGGGGAATTAATATGTTTAAAAATTTAAAAAAAGGTATTAGTTTTTTATTAGTCGTAGTATTTGTATTAAGTATTACACTAATGGGTTGCAAGAGTAAAGATACAACTAAAGAAACAGATAGTTCTAAAGATGGTGCCGCAAAAGAACAAGATGTCAAGGTATTAAAAGTGTATTTGGGTGGAGACGAAAAAGAAAAACAAGAGGAAGTTTTTGCAGCTGCAAATGAAATGTTAAAAACGAAATTACCAGGAGTTCAAATGGATATTGAAGTAATTCCTTACGGTAATTGGACAGAAAGATGGAAACTTCTGACTGCTGCTGGAGATCAGATGGATGTGGCATGGATTGGTTGGATGTTGAACTTTGATACAATATCCAGAGAAGGAATGTTAACACCATTAGGAGATCTAATTGATAAAAATTGTCCTGAAATTAAAGATACTATACCACAATTTGTTTTTGACAAAGCTACTGTAGATGGAAATATTTATGCTGTTCCTAATTATCAACAAATGGTTGAAATGAGAACAGGAGTTAGATTTTACAAAGATCTAGCTGATGAATATATAGATGCTGAAGCTTTAGAAGCACAATTCACTAAGGATCTAACATTCGATCAAGAAGACTGGGATGCATTAGAAGTTTATTTCAAAAAAGCTAAAGAAAATGGTACTCTACAAAAAGGACCATCACCTTCAATTAGCTGGTTATATAAAAATGGGTTTGAACCAATAGCTAACCAAAACATGGCAGCAGTCATTAGGATTGGTGATGAAAGTTGTACTGTAATAAATAGATATGAAACTCCTCAGTACAAGACTATGATAAAAACTATGGCAGATTGGTATGAAAAAGGATACATAAGAGAAGATGTCCTCGCTGTTGAATCATCTGACAAACCACGTGCAGATGAATATGTAAAAGATGGTAATATTTCATGGGTACATGAGACATTGAAAGATCAAGATAAAAAAGAAACTAAGAGAGCAAATGATATGGGTAATGATGTTGAGTTAACTGTTGTACCAACTGTTGACTATCAGTATTTATCACCTTACGGAACTTCTACTAATTATGCTATACCTTTTACAGCTAAATATCCAGATGAAGCTATAAAATTAATTAATCTCTTTAATACTGATAAAGAATTCTATAATCTAATGGTTTATGGATTTGAAGGAACTAACTACGAGAAAATTGATGATAATACAATCAAAATCATCGATAAAGACTCTTATGGTTTAGCTAACTGGGCAACAGGAAATACTTTACTTGGTTATGAAATCGAAGGTGGAATAAAAGGTTGGTCAGAATACTTAGATAAAATGCATAGAGAAGCTAGACAATCATATTTAATGGGATTCAAGATAGATACCGAGCCATATTCTACTAAGTTACAGCAAATTGATGCGATTATCAAAGAGTATCAAAATGCGTTAGAAATGGGTGCATTAGGTTCTGATGTAGAAGCTAAATATGAAGAGTTTATTACTAAACTAAAAAAAGCTGGAATTGATGAAGTAATAGAAGGATTCCAAAAGCAGATTGATGAATTCTTAGCTGAGAAGAATAAATAATAAATATTTGAACATAAAAAGATAAATGACAGGCTTTAGAAATATCATCAATAATGATTTTCTAAAGCCATTTTCCTACTTAGATAATAATATAACATATTGTTTGGAGGTATTAATCATGAAACCTGTTAGTGTTAATGTAGCGGAAACTGTTGTTGAAGCATTCTGGGATCCAGATCTCAGAAATTTTCAGGACTGGAAAATAGATGATACTAAAACGAAAGGTTTGAACTTCGAGGATACATGGTGTGCAGAAGCTTTTAGCTGGACACAGAGACCCAAGGATGGTGTAGCTGTAAGGATTTCAAAAGAATATGATGAAATAATATGTAAGGATTACGATAAATTGATTTTAGCAATCAGTTCACCTTCTAATACAAGAGTTAAAATAATAGCTACAACTGATAAAGGTGATTTACAAATGACATCTAAGGAGTTCAATGACTTACCAGATGAAATTGAATTAGACCTACATGAGAGTAAGGTAATCAAGAAAATAGTTATTGAAATCCATAGTAATGAAGATGGGTATCAGGGAGGACACTTGAAGTGGATAATGCTCAAGAATTCACTTTTACTGGATAAATATCTAGAGCAATATAAACAATATGACAGTAAATGGACTTCATATCTTAAAAGTGAAGATTATGATCCTGTTTTTAGACCATCATATAACTTATTAGTTGATGAAAAAGAATTAGTCGAATTGAGAAATTACCATAATGAATACGAGAAATCAACAGGGGTGAATGTTTATAGGGAATATGTAAAAGAACTTAGAAATGAAATTCCAGAAGATATGATACATGATTATGTAATATTCTGGACTGATAGAAGATTCGCGAGAAAAAGAGATTGGATGAAAAGACTATCGCTAAAAGGACCTTTGTTAGCCTCAGCAGGACTTATATTAAAAGATAAGAAGTTATTGAGACTTGCAGCCAGATATGCGATGTCATTAGCTATGAGTACCAACTGGAATGATTCTTTTATCACAGAATTCAGTGCAGGACATTGGGAACATAGAGGATTTGTAAAAGCAATCGTATGCTATGAGATATGTATGGTTCTTGATTTAGCAGGAGAAATGTTTACTGAATTAGGAAGAGATCTGATACTTAGAAGATTAAGTGAAGAAGCAATAGGCGGTATTAATTTTGTCACTTGGAAGCATGACTATATATTTGAGAATAACCAGTTAGTATGGTTTACTTATGGAAGAATGTTGGCATATGGAGTACTAGAGCAGCATTTCAATCATGTAAAACCATATACTGATATTGCATATAAAGAACTTGTAGAAAACATCAACAATATAATTTTTGAAGATGGAGGATATGGGGAAGGACCTAGTTATTATAACTGCATAGGAAACAATGCTAATTTTGCAATATATATTTATTCAAAACTCAGGAAATTACCATTTGAGGAACTGGTACCAGATAAGATTAAGAAAACTTCTGATTTTATCGAGTGTCTACAATCAACTGTACCAACTATGGATGTTATTCCAATATGTGATGGTAACCCTATTTTCAAACAACCGACCTTGGCTTACATGGCTTATCTACTGCCAGAAAGTCATTGGAGAACTATTTTGCATAAATCTCTCAATAGGGATGAAAAAATACCAAGTGATATACTTGCGTTCAAATTCATGTTATCTTTATTAAAAAATAAAAATATAAAAAATAGGAGTTTCATTTCTTTGAAAGAAATGGGCTGTGTAAGTTCTCTTAGGAAAATTGATAATGAACTATTAAAAATATTTGTATTTGGTAATAAGGCCAATGTCGACCATGCACATGAAGACAAAGGAAGTTTTGTAATAGAATTCTGCAATGAAACTTTTGCAATGGATCCTGGAAGCGGGGATTATTCCAGTGAAGTTTCTAATCTGGTTAAACAAGTTTACAGACATAACCTTTCAGTACCTTATGGTGACTTTGATGATAGACCTCAACCTGAAAGACCTAATACAAAAGATGTCAAAGTAATCGCTAGTGGTGATGATACAAAATTTAATGCAAAAGTTGATTTGAGCTATACTTTCAAAGAATATTATAATGAATATAATAGGGAATTAATATCATCTGAGCCAAATAAGTTGACTATCGTAGAAAAATATGATCTCAAACAGGGAGAAGGAATTGATTTCGGATTAAGTACAGAACTTGATATAGTGATAGAAGAAAAACAGATAGTCATAAAAGGAGAGAAAGGGAAAGCTATTATTGCATTACCTGATGATGTGAGTGTTGAAATAAATAGATTAAGACTTTTTGATGATGAATCTATTCAAAAAAGGATATCTATAAGAAAACCAGGGAAAAAGGGAGAATTGAAAATAGATATTACATTTAGCACCTATTGATTATTATAACTAAAATATAGAATAAGTTAGTATGGAGGAATTATCATGGCTAAAGTTGACGGATTTGCTAGAATTGCAATAAATGGGATAGATAATAACAAAGATGAATTAGAAGAAATTGTACCAGAGAGTCTAATAAAAAACTACTTCCAAGCTAGTGATAAAAGTGCTAGTCCAGTAGTTGAAAAAAGTTACGAAGAAAAACTAGAAGATTTCCATAAAGATATAGATGAATTGAAAAAGAAGTTTCTTCCTTATCTAGAAGATTATACTCCAAACCTAAAAATTGAGAGAGAACAATTCGAGTTGAATGATTTTCAATTCAGATATGAAATTGAAGAAGATAAAAATGATTTCAGCAGAGTTCTTAGAGGTGAAGGGGATTTTGATACAGTAACGATTCCTGACTATAAAGGACCTATAGGAAAATGGACAGGATATTACAGAAAAGAATTCGACTGTGATTATGAGATTGATTCAGACGAAAGGATATACATAAAATTCTTAGGTGTAGATTATATCGCTAATGTATATCTGAACAATAAATTCATAGGAAACCACGAAGGATTTTTCGCACCATTCGAATTTGATATTACGGATTATATATACACTGACAAGAAAAATGTTCTAGTAGTCGAAGTCCTTAATGATGCGCCAACTTTGGGTATTGATCTAGGAGACGGTAGACTGGACGGAGATAAAATATATGCAGCCACTGGATACGGATGGGACGATAGCGAGAAAGGGTGGCATCACTGTCCACCAGGAGCAGGTATCTGTAACAGAATATTGGTTGAAAAAAGAAACAAATATTATATTAATGATATATTCGTAAGACCAGATATAGATAATAAGAAAGCAGAAATTTGGGTTGAAATATATAACTCGGATTTTGCTAATGTACAACTTAATGTAGACATGTCTATTTATTCCAAGAACTTTACAGGCTATAGTCAAGAAGATATTGAGTTCAGTATAGAGAAAAGCGGACCTTACATCAATTATTATAGAACTATTGTTGATATGGATGATATCAAGTTATGGGAGCCAGAAAGTCCTTATTTGTATAATGTTAGAATCAATCTATATAAAGAGGAAGTGTTGGTCGACCAAAAAGATAGACATTTCGGTATGAGAAAATTCCATATGGATGATAAAGAGGAATTAAAAGGTACATTGTATCTGAATAATGATAAAGTAATTCTTAGAGGTGCCAATACCATGGGGCATATGCAGCAGTGTGTTTACAAAGGAGATTTTAAGTTATTGATAGAAGACATATTGATAGCTAAATACTGCAACATGAATTACTATAGACTTACTCAACGTCCAGTACAAGAAGAGATATATGAGTATTGTGACTGCTTAGGTATGATGCTTCAGACAGACCTTCCATTCTTCGGATGGATCAGAAGAAACAAATTCTGTGAAGCTATCAAGCAATCAGAAGAAATGGAAAGATTAATAAGAAGTCATCCATCAAGTATAATGGTAACATATATCAATGAGCCATTCCCAGCAACATGGGGATTTAGAGGTCATAGGAGTCTTCTTAGAAATGAAATGGAGGATTTCTTTGAAGCAGCAAGTAAAGCTATACTTCTTAACAATCCAGATAGAGTGATTAAGAATGTTGAAGGAGATTATGATCCACCAACAAGATATGGTTTGTCCGATTTCCATTGTTACAACATGTGGTATACCAATCATGCATTGCCTATCGGTAAGTTACATAAAGGGTACTTGCCAGCCATAAAAAAAGGATGGAAAACGGGCTGTGGAGAATATGGTACAGAAGGACTCGACCCATTAGAAATCATGATGGAGGATTATCCGGAAAGTTGGGTACCGAAATCTATTGAAGATGATTGGACTCCACAAGATGTAGTCAATTCACAGACATATACAATGCATGGGGATTGGTATGAAGAGCAGGACAATATCAAGGACTGGATATTAGAGAGTCAGATACATCAAGCTTTCGCTACTAAAATGATGAATGATGCCTTCAGAAGAAGAAGTGATATTCTAATATCAACAGCAGTCCATCTATTAATTGATGCGTGGCCTTCAGGATGGATGAAAACTCTTGTAGACTATAGAAGAAAACCAAAACCAGGGTATTTTACATTCAAAGAGACATTAGAGCCAGTTAGAGTAAATCTTAGAAGTGATAAGTTCACTATCTATACAGAAGAAGAGGTTGAAGTCGAATGCTATACCATGAATGACTTGCCTGAAAAATTAGTGGATGCTAAAATTATGATAACAGTAAGGACAGATAATGAAGATATATGTTCTTTTGAAAAATATCTTGATGTATCTGAAACCATAGCCAAGTACTGCGGAAGCATTAAATTCGTAATACCTAGTATAGATGCTGATAAAGAGATTATACATATAGATGCTATACTATCAGATAATAAAGGTGAGATTATTAATAGTGAACGACTCGACCTTACAGCTATGAATAGAGATGATGCAAAGACACAAGTGGTCTTAATAGGTAGTGACGAATCATTAGAGAAAAGTTTCGATAAATTGAATATAGACTATAAACAAACTGTCAATGATAGATATGTGATAATTGATGACAAATCATTCCTAGATAATAAGAATGAAGTTCTTCTGAAAGTAAAAAATGGTGGTAAAGCATTGATATCATTATATGACATAAAAGATTGCAATATTGACGGTCAAGAATACAGTATAAAAACTCTAGGAGAAAAAGGAGCAGATTCTCAGACAGGTAAAGGATTATTTTTCGTAGCCAGAAACAAAGATAATGATTATACCAAAGATAATGAACCGAAAGATTATTCCTTCATGTACGATAGTGTAAGTGATAGCTTCGGATTCATCTGTGAAGATGGAGTAGTAGGAGAGACTGACGAACATATACTATTTACATATAAGACTCCAGATTTCGGTGTAAATCTCAAAGGACCTAAAGATAAGGTAGGTATATTGAGTGAAAAGAAATATGGAAAGGGTACTCTCTACCTTTCTACCATTAAGCTTGATAGACTATTGGGAAACAATCCTTACCTAGATGGATTAATCAAAAAAATACTAAAATAAGTTAGCAAGGGGATATTAAAAAGATCATTGATAGTGGAAGAATAGGAAAATTAATGACTATTATGCATAATGAGTATGTTGGATATATTCATCAGTCACATAGTTTCGTTAGAGGTAACATGGATAAGAATGTGATTGAAGTTCATGATGGTATCAACAATACTGTAGAGAGATTATAATTCAAGCATCTTACTTTTATAAGGTAAGATGCTTGAATTATATACCTGGAGATAAAAATTTCCACTATACATCCATGAAGTCGATATTGAAGTAGTAGTATATTTCTTCAATATCGACTTTATCTTTACATATAAATACTATATATGAAAAAGCTATTGTACATAATAGGATTTGTACTTGATGAATATAAAAATTTTTTATATAATGTAGTAAACGATTACCATTAAGAATCTACAGTAATAAAATGATAGGATGATAATATGGTTACTATAAAACAAGTAGCGGAAAAAGCAGATGTGTCCACTGCAACAGTTTCAAGAGTTATTAACGGAAACTATCCAGTTAGTGAAAAAGCCAGAAAAAAGGTTGTGGAAACGATAAAAGAATTAGGATATAGACCTAACTCAATTGCAAGAAGCCTTAAATGCAATAAAACGTATATGGTAGGGATGGTAGTTCCGGATATATCTAATAATTATTTTATGGATATAGCTAGAGGTGTAGAAAGTGTTATCAGTCCTTTAGGTTATAGCCTCATTTTTTGTAGCACAGATGAAAATACGGAAAAGGAATTAAAACTTCTCAATGCACTTAATGATAAAAGAGTTGATTTTGTTTTATTAGCTTCAAGTACCCAACAGAGCGATAAACTAAAAAAATTTATTAATCAAGGTATGAATATCATTTTGATTGATACAAGCATAAAAGATCTGGAGACAGATATTGTCGTTGAGGATAATTTTAATGCCACATATAAGCTTATTTCTTATGTTATAGACCAAGGACATAGACGTATTGGTGCTATTAATGGGTTTATGGGTGTAAGTACTGCAAAAGAGCGTTATAATGGATTCCTTCATGCATTAGAAGATCATGATATTCCTTTAGAAGAATCATATGTAGTAAATGGTTATTATGATAGAAAAAAAGCATATGAAGAGGTTAAGTTGATGTTGCAAAAAAATATGAGCAATCTACCAACAGCTTTATTTGCAGCCAATAATGATATGGCTGAAGGTGCAATGATTGCATTAAAAGAAATGAATCTCAAGATACCTGATGATATATCCTTAGTATCTTTTGGAGATATTAATATACCTGAATTAGTGGAACCAAGATTAACTATAATATCTCAAAATTCGGTATTGATTGGCAAAAAAGCTGGAGAATTGATGGTGAGAAAAGTAGTGGAAGCAGAATGTAGAGAAAATGGTATATCCAAGATTAGTATACCATCAGAAATAATTATTAGAGATTCAGTCAAATCTATTTAATATAATTTTTAGGTTATAAATATAACTTGCTCGTCTAGTTTACATAAATGAAATGTATCTTGGTAAATATTAATTAATTTCTTTTTATTGACCAAGAAATATATTGTTATAATATGTGAATTATATAATATATCTATATCCAACAATATACAGTATTTCTAAATACTTATAATGGATTATTATACTGAAAAAGTGTATAATTATTATATTATGTAAACTAGGGGTGAAAGAATTGAAAAACAAAAAGTTAATGATTATCGCTGTTAGTATTATTACTATTATAGTAGCTGTAACTACCTGGTTTTTAACAAAAAAAGATTATGAAGATATGACATATAATGAATTCATCAATAACATAGAAGGTAGTTCAGTTAGTGAAGTAAAGATAATTGACGATAATACATTATATGTTACATTAAAAAACGATGGAAAAACACAATATAAAGTTCCCAATCCTCTTAAAGACGATTTTAAAGAATATTTGCTACTACAAGATGTAAAAATAGGAACAGGAAGCAGTAATATGCTACAAAAAACTTTTCAGACTGTAGGTATTGGATTGCTTTTATTCGGTGTTTTCTGGTATATAAGAAAAGGTTCCAATAATAACAAGCAGGTTATTGTAGATGCAAATAAAAATAAAATAAGCAATAACAATATAGTGAATTTCAGTAATGTGGCTGGTAACGACGAAGCTAAAGATTTAGTGAAAGATATTATAGATTTTATTAAAACCCCTGAAAAATATGCTGAAATGGGAGCTAGAATGCCAAGAGGTGTATTATTATATGGTCCACCTGGAACAGGTAAAACACTTATGGCAAAAGCAGTTGCTGGAGAAGCAGATGTACCTTATTATGCAGTAAGTGGTTCTGATTTTATACAAATGTATGTAGGGGTTGGTGCCAGTAGGATAAGACAACTATTCAAAAAAGCAAAAAAGACAGAAAAAGCAGTTATTTTTATAGATGAGATAGATGCAATTGGTAAAACAAGAGCAGGTAAAGCTACAGCTAGTAATGATGAAAGAGATCAAACATTGAACGCATTACTAACAGAGATGTCAGGTTTTAATGATAATGAGGGAATAGTTGTTATCGCGGCGACTAATCGTATAGACACCCTTGACCCTGCATTGCTTAGACCAGGTAGATTCGATAGACAGATTGAAATAGGATTACCGGATTACAATGCTAGACGAGCTATAATATCCCTGCATGTTAAGAATAAGCCATTGCATGATACAGTAGATGTTGATTATATAGCAAAAGATACAGTCTATTTCAGTGGAGCTATGCTAGAAAATCTTATGAACGAGGCAGCTATCATAACAGCAAATGAAAATCAAAGGGTTATAAAAAAAGAGCATATAGACAAAGCTTTTTATACTGTTATTGCTGGTGCTCAGAAGAAAGATAGAAGTGGCATAACATTTAAAGATAAACAAATAACAGCTTATCATGAAGCAGGGCATGCTCTTATGACAAAATTACTACTACCTGATAATATCATATCAAAAGTTACAATTATACCAAGTACTAAAGGTGCAGGTGGCTTTAGTATGAATATTCCTAAGGATAAGATGTACAATACCAAAAAAGAGATTATTAGTAATATAAAAGTACTTCTTGCAGGACGAGCATCTGAAGAAATTATTTTCGGGTCTGATGGTGTAACGACAGGAGCAAGTAATGATATCAAAAAAGCTTCAAACCTTATAAAAGATTATATTGTCAAATATGGTATGGATGAAGATTTTGGTTTATTTAATTTTGAGTCAGCAGATATGAATGATACATCGATTGTTAATCAATGTAGAAATGAAATAAAAAAGGCTTATGACAGCGCTTTGGATATCTTAAAAAACAATATTGATTATCTTAATAAAATCGCCCATATGCTTATTGAAAAAGAAACAATCAACAACAATGATATAGATGAGATTTGTGCTTAGACCAATAATGTTATTAAAATATAATAAGTAAAAGTAACATCAGTCATATGAATAATTTTCATATGGCTTTTTCTTATTAGTATGAATATAGAAAGAGCTATGAAAATACCATACTCATATCTTAATATTTATTCATAGTTGATTACATATATAGATCATTTATTTTTTTTAGTTCATTGATAGTATTAATATTCAAACCGGTAATGAACACCTCCTGTTCTAATATTTCATCCAAATTCACACGAGGTTCATAACTTTATTCATCCATATTTCACCTTGATTCCTAATTATATTATAATATAAGAAGCATACTATAATAATTTTGTAAGATTTATTGTAAATAGAACTTAAACCATTTTAAATATACAATAATTTATATTAACTAATGACATAATCTGTAATAAAAAGCACAAAAATGTATTTATATATAAATATTATTAGAAAAATAAAATATAATAGGGAACTTTTAAAAAATATGTTTCGTCTAATAAATATGTATATTTACGTTTTTTTAATTAATATTATAATTTACGAGGAGAAGAAGGAGTATGAGAATGAATATGAAAAAAACACTAAAGAAAATAATAACCGTTACAATATGTATTATCATGATGTCACAAGGTATCTATGCTAATGATGTGGACCTAATAACATTAAGTCCGGAAACAGAGAACAGCATTCGTGAAGAAGATATTTGTAATATGGTCAAAGAAGAAATCAATATAAGTGATGACTATAAATTAAATTATTTTGATCTAATAACTAATGATACTTATTTTCACAAAAATGTATGGAAACTAACATTTTATTGTGAAGACAAGTCAATTGAAGTAATAGCAGATGCTGAAACTGGAAGAGTAATTAGGTTTGAAAAATTTGGAGAATCAGAATCTAAAGTAGTAAAAATAACGAGAGAACAAGTTAGAAAAATATCTCAACAATATATTGATGACAATTATCCAGATTTGAAAAATCAGTTAACTGAAATAAATATAAGTAATATTTTACGGAAAGTTGATATTGATTGCGATAGAGAAAATTATTCCGTCATGTATGCAAGAAAGATAAATAATGAAATATTAATAAGTAATTACATAAGTGTCATTATATCTGGAATAACTGGAGAAATTATTATGTTTGAAAAGTACTGGGATGATTATAATTATACTAAAGACAATAAAGAAATTTCACAAGAAGAAGTTTTGGAAACATTTAAAAAAACAAATAGTATAGAAACAGAATATATAGAAGTAAATGATACAGAAAAAGAAGAAGATAATAAAGTTACTTTAAAACCAGTTTATTATTATAATATGAATAGTACAAATTTTATAGATGCAGTATCAAAAGAATTTTATTACTTAGGAGATTTATATTCAGAATTTTACGAATTAATCTATGAAGATGATGAAGAGTATATAGCTTTTGGAGGTGTAATTGATGAAGAAGAGATATTACCTGAGAAAGGTACAATATCAAAAGAAAAAGTAGAGCAAATAATTTTAGATAAAATAAAATATCTAACTAATATCAAAAGTCTTAATATTGATAGTATAAATTATAATGACAAATATAATGGAATTAAAGGGAAATACTGGGTTATAAGTGCGAAAGATGATAAATTATATGTAAATGCAACAGTAGACGCAGTTACTGGAGAAGTATCAAATATTCATTATATTGCTTCTGATGAATTAGATAGTTCAAATACAGACAATGATATAGATATCACTAACATAAAAAAACAAGCACAAAATATTATAAGCAAAATGTTTCCTAAAATAACAGATAAAGATTATATTATAGAAACTAAAGAAAGTTTTGAGAGTAATAAAATACATTTTAATTGTACAAGAGTAATAAAAGATAGGATGTATGGTAAAAATGGTTTCATTTTGGTATATGATATAGGAAAAAATGCCTTTACTATTTTTGATTTTGACTGGTTTCAGATAGATATTATAGATCTTCAAAATAAAATTACTAAAGAAGAAGCTAGCGATATATTTTATAAAGAAGTGGGTTTTTCTAAAGAACTAGTACAATTGTTAGATACAGAAAAAGAAAATACAGGAGTGCCTTCAAAAGATCTAAAGCTTGTGTATAGATTGAATCCATACGAATTTTCATATATTGATATGGAAAATGGAAAACTTCTAGATGAAGATGGGAAAGAATACAAGAATACACATGAAATAGAAAATTTTACTGATATAAAAGGAAATGAAAATGAACTAACTATAAAATTGATGAATAAAATGGGATTCATTAAGGAGACTAATGAAAAATTCTCACCAGATGCAATTTTAACTAAAAAAGATGCCATAAAATGGACTGTATTAACAATTGGAAGTCAATGTGAAAGACTACCGAATGCTAATCATAATAATATCAATAATAATGAAATCGATTTTATCAATATGGACGAAAACGATGATTATTATACATACATGGTTGATGCAGTCAAAATGAATATAATAGAAAATACTAAAAGATTAAATAAAGATCAAGAAGTAACATTAATGGATATGATAAAATTAATTATCAATGGTATGGGAGGAAAGAAATTAGCTACTTCTACAGCATTATTTGCTGATGAGGAAGGTATAAAAGAAATTAACAAAGGGTATGTTGCTTTGGCTAAATATTATAAGATAATAAATAATGAAACAAACCTTAGTGAGAATTTAACAAGAGGACAAGCAATTAAATTAATTTATGATTTTATAAAAATTATAGATAATAATAGTTATTGCACATATCTAAAGCTATAAATATCATTGAAAAATATCTAAAACTAGCAATGTTATGGTATTATTATATTGTTAGAAAAAATATTATATAAACATGGAACTTTTTACCATTAGATTTCGTCTAAGTAAAGATAGTAATTCTACGTGTTTAATTTTTCTATCATGAACAAATCTAAGGAGGATGAATATGAGTAAAATATTAAGAAGAATGATGATAACTGCATTATGTGTCATCATTATGTCACAAGGCATTTATGCGAAAGATATTGGGTTAATATCAGCAAGTGAAGACAAATCAGATAGTAGTATCTATAAAATAGAAGATATATCTGATAAGGTCAAGAAAGAATTAAAATTAAGTAAAGAATTTGAGTTGAATGATTCTGATTTATCAACTGACGAAACTTATCAAAAAAGAGTATGGAATTTGTTTTTTGAAGCCAATGATAAATTTGTTCAGGTAAGTGCAGATGCTGAGAATGGGAAAATATTATCATTTGAAAAATCAGAAGGAAATAATAAAAGAGTATTAAAATTGACTAAGAAACAAGTAAGAAAAACTGCTCAAAAATATATTGATGATAATTATCCAGAATTAAAAGATGAGTTAGTGGAATTAGAAGACATGAGTATTGTCAATGATGTATATCGTCATTATGACAGAGATAGTTACTTATTTGTTTATGCAAGAAAAATGAATAATGAAATATTGACAAGTAATTACATAAGCATCAATGTATCAGGAATAACTGGAAAAGTAATTAGTTTTAAGATGGTATGGAATGATTGTAAATACAATAAAAATAATAAAAAAATATCCATGGACGAAGCAAGAAAAATATTTGAGAAAGAAGATAATCTTAAGTCAAAATACATTGAAATAGATAATAATGAGGAAGAAAAAAATATACTTACTCTAAAACCTATCTATTATTATGATATGGATAATTCTGGTTTACTAGATGCAGTATCAAAGAAATTCTATGATATAGAGGATCTATATTCATATGATGATGATAGGTTATATTATAATGAGAATTGTTGCGATAAAGAAGCTGGATTTGGTTATGGAGAAGAAATGGTACCAGAAAAAGGTTCTATATCAAGGGAAAAAGTTGAAAAGATAATTAAAGAAAAAATATCAAAACTTACAGATATTAAGAATCTCAAAGTCAGAAATAGCAATTATCAAACTTGGTATAATGGAATCAAAGGTAAATATTGGACAATAAACCTAGAAGATGAAAATGAAGAGACTTATCTATACGGTACTATAGATGCTGTTTCAGGTGATGTATTAGATATTAACTACAATTGCTACAATCAGTATGCTAATAATTCTGATAATGGGTTAGATAGATTAAAACTAGCTTTAGCAGCTGGAGAAATAACAGAAGAGGAATTTGAAGCAAAAGCTAAAACAATGCTTGCAGCAGGTGAAATAAGCAATACACAATATGAAAATAGACTGAAAGAAAATGCAGATAAAGATAGTAATCAGATTGAAAAGCAAGCAGAAGATATTATTAACAAAATGTTCCCTGATATAACTGAAAAAGATTATATTATTGAAACTGAAGAAAATGAAGAAGATAGTAAAGTAATCTATGTTAAGGGTACAAGAATCATAGATGGTATAGAGTATAATAGAAATGGTTTTACATTAGCATATAATACAGAGAAACAGGATTTTACAAGATTCTCATTTGAATGGTTTAATAATATAGAAATTAAGAAACCTAAGAATATGATTACTAAAGAAGAAGCTAGTAAAATATTGTATGATGAAGTAGGTTTTTTAAAAGAATTAGTTTTAATAAAAGATAAAGAAAAAGAAGAGAATGAAGATATAATTGTACCATTAAAAGATTTAGCACTTATCTATAAATTAAAATCATTCAATTTCTCATATATTGATATGGAAGATGGTAAACTACTTGATTATAGTGGTGAAGAATATAAAAATACAGTTGAGATAGAAGAATTTACTGATCTAAAAGATTATGAGCATAAACAAATAATTGAGTTAATGAATAAAATGGGATTCATTAAAGAAACAAATGAAGAATTTACTCCTAATACAACTTTAACTAAGAAGGATGCTATAAAATGGATTGTATTAACTCTCAACAGACAATATAGATATATTCCAGATGGTAATCGTAATTATATGAAAAACGATGAAATTAGTTTTGTTGATATAGACAAAGACGATGAATATTATAGATATGTGGTTGATGCTGTTGAAATGAATATCATTGATAATGCAAAATATTTCAACAAGAATCATAAAGTATCATTAATGGATATGATAGAATGGATAATTAATGGTATGGGAGATAAAGAATTAGCTAATTTCATACAAATATTTGCAGATGAAGAAAATGCATTAGAAAATGATAAAGGGTATGTTGGCTTAGCTAGATATTATAAAATAATAGATAGTGATACTGATATTACCGAAGACCTATCAAGAGGAGAAGCAATAAAATTACTCTATGATTTTATAACTAATCTAGAAGATAATTCTACTAAATAAGCTTTACAGAGGGGTTATATATTATTAATTATAAGTAAGAAGATAATATGTTTGATAAAAAGAGTGTAAATAAGAAGTATTTACGGATTCAAATTATGAAGAGAACAATGATATTATATAAAAGGATGTTTCGTTTTTTGAAACATCCTTTTTTAGCATTTACCATTAGATTTTACTAGGGATTACTTTGAATTAATTAGTTAATCGACTTATAGATAATATAAATTAAGGTTTATGAATCATATATTAATATAATTTAATAGCTATTGTTGTGAATTATAATTATTGATATAATATAATAAAATGATATAGTATTAATAAAGTAATAAGTGCTAAATTAGTTGCAGTAAAATAGGTATTAATTACTAAAACATACATACGGTTATAGTATGAAAATAAAATTTTATATAGTTTAAGTATTTAAAATATATAATAATTAATTATTTCATAGAAAAAGTCGGAATAATAGTTTTAGTTAAAAAGGATGCGTAGATTAAGACAGTACTTGACAAATCATGGTAATTAATGAGAAAATAATTATACATAGTCTTTAATTGATAGGATAACGTAATATTTACTGCAAGGGAGTGGCACTATGTACAAAATAGAGAATGAGAATGATGATTTGTATCAATACTTGTTTGATAAATATTATAGACTTGTTTATACAACTGCATATAGAATCGTGAAGAATAAAGAAGACTGTGAGGAAATAACACAAGATGCTTTTAGCATTGGTTTTAAAAATATGAGTAAGATCAAAAATTTTGATCATTTTAAAAATTATATATTAAAAGTCGCTTATAACTTATCTATAAATAGAGCCAAGAAAAATAATGCTAGATACAATTTATTTCCCACAACTGTTAATGAAGATATAAGTAGCGATAAAGATATTATAGGAGAAGTATTTGAAGATATTTATTTCAAACAGATAATGGATAAATTACCTGACATTGACAGAGAAGTTATGTTACTAAGTATACAGGGGTATAAAGTTAGAGAAATAGCTCAACTATTAGGCATATCTGTACCAAATGCAAAAATCAAATTGCATAGGACAAGAAAGTTACTAATGCAGAATATGGAGGGGGAGTTGATTTATGAAAAAAGACAAAGCGTATGAAGAACTGAATAAGAAATTAAACTCTTATCTGGAAAACAGTGTAAATGATGTACAGATTGACGAACAAGCTAAAGATAAGATATGGAAAAACATAAGTATGGAAGTCCATGAAAAAGAAATGAAGAGGAAATATAGAACAAGAAGGACATTCAAAGTCGCTGTTACCGTTTGTGTAGTCATAATTGCTTTGGTTTCAGTGGATTTATCCAGTAATGCTAGTTTGTTTAGACGGTTGTTGACTAGTGTCAGTGGGAATACGATTCAATCTATTACTAGAGATTCAAAAATAGACAATAAAACTAGAAGAGATAAAGATTTAGATGAAAAAGTTAAAAAAATTAATGATGAAGGTGGATATAATTTTATTTCGCCTGCTTTAGTAGATACTTATAATGTAGAAGATGTAGTTCAAAATGGTTCTAATTTAATGATATATTTATCAGGTGATAATGATAATTATATTGAAATATCTCAAAAATATATCGGGGATGGTAATTCATCTGCAATGGTAAAATATAATGACAAATTATTTGGTATTAATGTTTATAATAATGAAGGTATAGAGTATCGCTTAGTTGAAAATAATGATTTAATAATAGGTATATTTGTTATTGATGATATTGAACTTGAAATAGTTGGTGAAAAATATATGGATGTAGTAGAGACTGTTGTGTCATTGCAAAATAAATATATAGATGATAGTAAATGATAAAACTACCAAACCAAAACATTTTATAATATATTTGGTGTTGAAAATTTAGTAAACAAAAAGAACTACAATTAATTTTAACAATTAAGGGTAGTTCTTTATTTTTTATTTTAGTAATATTATACATGAATATATATTACTTAACTGTTATTGATGAAGAGGTATTAATGTCAACATAATTTATATCATCAACAGTCGCGTGATGGAAAGTTTTAATTCTATATTGTGATCCTGAATTAATATCATCGTAAGTTTCAAGTTTGCTTATTCTGCTAGTATCATATTTTATAAATTCGAAAGTTTTTACAGTTTTCCAAGAACCGTTTACTTTTTCTTGAATATTTACAACAAGTTTCAAACTATCACATGTCATTGTTGAATAAGTTTTACTTGAAATACTAACATATCCGTCTGAATCTGTTATACTATCTGATAAATATGCTAGAGGATCATCTTCATCTGAATCAACAGCTTTATAAATTGTATTACCTAACTTAAATTCATTTGTTTCTACTGGGCCTTCTTGTGCGTTAACTCCAATTGATAATATAGATGTCAATAAAACAGTCAATACTAATAATCTAATTTTTCTCATCTTTTAATCATTCCTTTTCTTTAGTTTTTTTATTTTATTTATTTTAAAACCCCTTCATATATATAAGGTGTAAATTCCTCAAAAGGTTACAAAAAAATAATAAAAATGCAATATTTTTTTATTAAAATATTTATTGTGTTGTATAAATAAGTAGTAAAATGTCGAATTTATGCGGATTACTAAGTGGTATATGATGGGAAATAAAATGAGTTTAATAATTATAAATATTAGTATAAATACTGTTTAATTATTACTTTTATATATTATATAACTTATTATACATAAAATCAATATTTTTTAAAAATTATTTATAAAATTTTCTATTTACTAAAAATAACTTGATTTAGTACATATTAATACAATTATTTATTTAAAATAATTAAAATTAAATATAAGTATGTACAATATTAATAGTGTATATACATTATGAAGTTTTTTTGTCTACTGATTCCAATATTGACTTATTATCAAAATGATTAGGATCTTGCTTTCTTAGTTCCAATTCATTCATCATTGATTCATATACGTTTTCATTGATCAAGTATTTTTTTCTAATGATATAGTAAACAAATATTTCCAAAATAAGTGGTACAATTGCTATTCCTATTCGTAACACCAATAACATATCGTTTGTTGCAGTACCAATAATTGCATCAGCTTGTTCCTGCCTTGCATTAATAGTAAGATCTTTAACAAACTCCAATTGAGAAATTTTGCGGGATAAACCATATATACCACTTGATATCAAAACAATAGTTACAATAGCTTGCTGAAAAGCACCTGAGATTTTTGCAGTTAAAGGTCTTAAGGAAAAGGTAACAGATTCATTTCTTTCACCAGTAAGATATTCGTCGTATTCAATAGTATTAGAGAATTGAACTAGGATCACTAAATAAATTAATCCATAACCTGCAAAAATAAATACGCCAGCTATACAGAAGGAAATTATATTATGTGGAATGAAAGGTACATATCCTGTTAGGAAGAATATTATAAAACCTACTATACTTAACCAAAAAGCGTATGTTACAATTTGCATTCTAGTTAACTTTTTAGTTAATAGAGGATATACAGCTGTCGAAATAAGGGAAATAATTGCGTAGACTGCAATGAAAATTGTCATATTAGTTCCATCATAACCGAATTCAAAATAGAACATATTTATACCAAGTGCATTAATGATTGATTGCAATAGATAATGTAAGAATAGAGCGATTGTAATCCATAATAATTGATCATTTCTCTTAATGAGTTTAAACATTTTAGTAAATGAAACTTTTGGTTTATCATTAATAATTTTGTCTGGTTTCTCTTTTACTAATAGTACACATAAAACTTGACATATGATAAATAATATCCCAACCAAAATTGCAATGTTCCTATAAGCTGCTACCATATTTCCAGTTGTCAATATTGGAACTAGTCCACCAACTAAAAAAGCACCTACGTTTGCAAATAAAGCGACTAATGTTGTAAGTTGATCTCTTGTTCTTGGCTCACTTGAAAGAGATGGTAACATTGACCAATAAGCGATATCATTCATTGTAAATGTCATTCCCCAAAGTAAATAAGCAATACCAAAAAAGATAACAAAATTCCAACCTTCAGGTCTAATAAAAAATAAAGATATAATAATAAAACCATTAAGTATAGCACCAATTAAAATCCATGGTTTGAACTTACCCCATCTAGTATGAGTATTCTCGATTATCATACCCATTAATGGGTCATTAATTCCATCCCATATTCTACATAATACAATTATTGCAGTTAATGCACTAAATTGAGCAACAGTAAGTCCCATAGTGAATTGTATGTAAGTCAGCAAAAATAATGAAACTAAGTTGAATGCAGCATCTCTTCCTATCCCTGTTGAAGAAAATACCCATTTTGAAACAGTATCAACATCACTAACATATACTTTTCTTTTACCTAGATTTTTCATAGCATTCCCCCAAAAATGAATTTTACCTATAAAAAAATTATAGCAGATTACAATATTTTGTCAAATTATGATATTAACTTTATTTAACAAAACAATTTGTTGATAGTACTATTATTGATTGACATATTTTTGCTATTTCATAAATTTAGTAATATATATAGAAACATTAATTAAAAAAAGAATCATTAATTATTTAATTAGTTTTATTAATTGATATAGCATTAATGATTAAGATAGTAATTGGAGATATTCTTTATTCAAATATATGAACCCAACTTTAAATTATTTTTAAATAATCAGGTTCATATATATGAAAGAAATGCATCAAAAGTAGATGGGGTAGATAGAATAATAAGTAAAATGAATTTTACTATGTATATTGAGTATTAATTTTCTATTTCCAAAGATTTAATTCCATATTTCAAATCCTTACTTAGGTTAATTAGTTTGTCTTTAATACGAATACCTTCTTCTCCATTGAGAACAATGGGTTGATAATTATTATATTCTTTATCTCCAGATAATCTAAAAGGAACAATGGAAAGTTGGATATCCGAGATTTTTTTGTCTTGTAAATTTATTTCATGTCTTAGTAATATGGTATCAACGTCTTTATGTTTTTTATCATACAATATCTCATTTCCACCAAAAACAAAATTACCAAGGCTGTAAGCTATGTATTTGCCATTATATAACTCTATACCTTGTAAAATATGTGGATGATGACCGATGACCAAGTCAGCACCGGTATCTATTGCATAATGTCCTAGCTTTTGTTGGTATGGAGTAGGCATATTATTGTATTCTATACCCCAGTGGAAAGAACAGACAATTATATCAGCTCCTTCTTCACGAGCTGTAGATATTTCATGCTTTAATTTGTCATAAATATCCTGTGGTTCATATATGACTTCATGTCCTATGAAAGCTATTTTTGTACCATTAATATTTTTTGTACAAATATATTCATTACCTGATACACCAATATCAGCATTGTTCATATTCTTAACAGTGTCATTATATCCTTCTTCCAGATAGTCAAAACTATGATTGTTGGCTATATTTACAACTTCAATGCTAGATGCAGTAAGAAAGTTAGTATATTCTTTTGGACCTTTGAATCTCCACTTCTTATTAGCGAGTTCTGTTGCATCAGTTAAAGTTCCTTCAAAATTTATTAATGTAAGATCATCTGATTTAGTCCAATTATAAGCGTTTTTGAATGGATATCCATAATCGTTATTATTAGCTTGTAGAACATCCTCAAAAGATTTACCTTCTGTGACCTCTGGAAAACTACCTAATGTACAATCTCCTATTGCTGTAATTGTTATAATATTGCTATTATCTTCTTTGGTGTCTTCTAGAATTTTTGCAGGTTCTTCTTTATCGGCTATATTTTTTTCTGAATTTATGTTGTTACTATTATTTTTATTTGTATTAAGTTGCTTATTTTGAAGCTCATCTTTTACGGAAGTATATTTATCACATCCAGCAAATGCAATATTAATTGTTAATATGCTAACAAGTAAAACTAAAATTTTCATGACTCTTTTCTTTTTTATCATTTGCTCACCGCCTAAATAGATTTCTTTAATTGATTCATGTAGAAAACTAAAGACTATCTATATGTATAGTCTTCTATTTACAGTATCGTATAATTAATTATTGCTAAATCATATTATAATATTAAAATTGTATAAATACAATTGTTCATTTACTTAATTTTCCACTTTTATTCTCTATAAGAAGTTTACAATCATTTTATGAATATCATATAAAGTTATTGCCATAATAAAAATATGGCGTTATTTATACATTAAAAAAAGAGAAGGAGATAAGATAATTATATGGAACATAAACCAGATGATAGAAGTGATAATGTAGATAGAATTCAATACAATATTGATAAAACAATACAAAATATTCATTTAGCAGATGAGATGATAGAAAAAACAGATGATGAAAAGATGAAGAAGACACTTGAGGAGAAGAATAAAAGAAGAGAAGAATCTCTAAACAGTATGAGAAATGAAATTAGAGATGAAGCATGTGATAAAAAAAATGAAGATAGATAAATAAAAATTTTAATATATTTAGTATAATTATTTGCTAGGTAAAATAAAAATCTCCAACTTAAATGATTAGGAAGGAGATTTTTCAATATTATATATAAAAAATAATATAAATACATATATTCTTTAGAACTTTACTTTAGCATTAATAAATTACACATATAAATAGTAACAATAGTTTATAAATTGATTTTTTTATTAAAAATATCACTTTGCATAATTGACTTAATTATATAAATATTTATATGATTATAATAAATAAAAAGAAAATTAAATAAAATAATTTAAAATTTGATGATTTTTGTATTATAATATATATATTAATTTTATTTAAATTTATATATAAAATTTATTATTAGAACTAATCTAAAAATGATTATAAATAATTAATTGCATAATAAATAAATATAAATAATTTAATATAAGATTTATTAATGTAAAAAAATATAGTAACTATCAAGTGGACATGATCAAACAAAATGAACATCATATTAAATATATTAGAAGCTGAAATATTTCTAAGTAATGTAAAATTAGTATTTTACCTTAAGTAGATTGGGATTACTTCCCAATTGTATATGTTTTATTTATTAAAATTATTTTGTATAACAGTTTTATAAAATATCAACTTAGTAACTTTTTACATTTTATGTATAACAGTAAATTATTTGCAAATACAGAAGAATAAATCTTTTGTGTAGGAGGTGAGATATGGTAGATTTAAATTGTTAATGATGTAAGAAATAATACGGTATTGATGTTGAAATAGATTATTATGTTGATGGATTACGAATTTCCGTTGATGGAAAGGAAATTGATATTAAAGATGATATTATTAAATAATAAATTTAAATTATTAATTTTACTTGTAGTCCTTATTACTACTATTATATTAGGGTTAGGATGTAGTAATACTGGTGAAAAGGAATATGAAAGTGCCACTATATGTATTGGGGAGGATGAAGATGAATATATAATTGATGATTCTGATTCACTTAATGTTATCAAGGAGTATATAGAAGCTGGTAAAAAACAAGAAGGGATAAGTGATTATATTATACCTGCACCGTACCAAATATCAATAAGTTATTCAGATAATAGGGAGGAAGTTGTATATCTATATAAAAGTGACGAAGAGAAGAATTCTATTTATGTATTGGATGAAGATAAAAATGTAGGATATACTGTTGACCAAGATACTACTAATAAGTTAGAAGAAATCATTAATGGTTTAAATGAAAATAGTGATATTATGGACAACTAATTATTCAATAATGTTATAAAATGACCTTATATAATATGAGAATACTGAAATCAATTTATTTTTAAAGTGTCATACATGGATATCAGAAAAATGATTTATTATATTAAGTGAATCTAAAATAGGTGTATAAATTTCTAAAAATTCACTGAGTATGCTATTTAAAAAGTGTAAAAATCTCCAACCTGATTAAGATTTAATAAATTAGGTTGGAGATTTATTAATTCAAAATGATTTAATAACATAGAATAGAATCAATAAAGGGGATAATTGATAATAACTATATTATGACACCATGAGTGTTTTAAGAGACAGTTAAACAGTATTATAAGGAATTTTAAAACAAAATATATCATCTAATATTTCCCTTGCTATTATTATTAATAATGTTTATAATAAAAACAAGAAAAAACAACTACAACAAACAGTGGGAATAGGTGGTTTTATGTTAGCAATTGATAGAAGAAAGACAATATTAGAAATAATCAACAAGCAGGAAAGCGTTAAAGTAGTAGATCTCAGCCAACAATTCAATGTGACATTAGAGACGATTAGAAGAGACCTAGAAAAACTGGAAAACGAAGGTTACATAAAGAGAAGTTATGGGGGAGCTGTGCTTAATCAAAGTACCAATGAAGATCTTTCTATAAATATAAGAGAGGCTACCAATAAGGAAGGGAAGAATCTTATAGGTAAGAAAGTGGCAGATCTGATACAAGATGGAGATACCATCATGATGGATTCAAGCACAACTGCTCTATGTGTAGCAAAATATCTTACCAACAAGAATATAACTATAATAACTAATGCGTTAAAAATACCTATGGTTCTAGCGGGACACTCCAACATTCAGGTTATATCAACAGGTGGAACATTAAAAAGCACATCACTATCATTTGTAGGACATTGGGCAGAATCAGCTGTTGAAAAATATTATGTTAATAAGACGATAATAAGTTGTAAAGCAATAAATCTTGAGCATGGAATCATGGAGCCTCATCAACTTGAAACGGAAGTCAAAAAGAGGATGATAAAAACTTCAGAACAGGTTATCCTCGCAGTCGACAGCAGTAAATTTGACAGAAAATCATTTATCAAAGCGTATAACTTTGATGAGATAGATACTATGGTTACCGATAATGATGTATCTGATAAATGGATGGAAATACTTAGAGATAATAATGTGGAATATATAAAAGTTAATGATTAGAAAACTTAGAAGTATATAATAAATTAGCTATCAGCTAACAATAATTTTTGGTGTGCCTTCAAATGACTCGATTTAGACCAAGAACAAATACAAACTAGTGACTAATCCTATGCAAACAGCATAATATTATTTAGGGAGGTATTATTGCAATAATATGAAGAAGAAATATATTTATATTATTTTTTTGGTTGTTTTATTATCCTTATGTATTTATTCTACATACAAATATAAGGTATTTATAGAAGCTTATGCCAGAAGCATTACTAGTCAATTAGAACAGATGGAAGAAGATACATTTGTAAATATGAGTAATATTGATGACTCATTTCTATCAGAAGAAAGTCAGTATGATATAAAGACTAAACATATTAGGATATATGAAATATGTGTAGATATTGAAAATGATTTTCCATATAAATTGGATGGTAAAGATATAACACTAAGGTCCCAGGAGCTTAAAGCCAATTTAGATGGCAGAGTAGAAAAACTATATAACGAAGATATTAATATTGCTCAGATGCCACTAAAAGAATACTATGTTCAATTACATAAAAATCTAAAGAATCTTATTGAACAAAGACAAGTCATATCCACATCAAAATGGTTAAATGAAGTAAAAGATTTTTTGCAAAGCGGTACCAGACTTATACAATAGATGATATTTTATTAATAAAAGAAGACCATAATAAACAAAAACATAAAAACAAACAAAAAAACAGTCCAAACATGTAAAAATTGGACTGTTTTTTTGTTGCAATCCTACTTGACTAATGTTTGTTGTTCTGCTATTATTATATTAAACAAAGATAATAAAAGAAAAACAAACAACAACAAAGAATTTTAACATATTGTTAGGAGGAAACAATAATGATAGGTGAATATGATGTAAAGAAACAAATCTGTGAAATCGGTAAGAGAATTTATGATAGAGGTATGGTTGCTGCTAATGACGGTAATATCAGTGTAAAGATATCTGATAACGAATATTTATGTACTCCAACAGGTACAAGTAAAGGGTTCATGACACCGGATATGATATGTAAAGTTGATATTGACGGAAATATACTTCAAGCCAACAAAGGTTATAGACCTTCATCAGAGATTAAGATGCACCTTAGAGTATATAAGCAAAGACCAGATGTTAAATCTGTAGTTCACGCTCATCCAATGTATGGTACTGCCTTTGCTATTGCGGGTATTCCACTTACTCAACCAATCATGCCAGAAGCAGTAATCTCTTTAGGTTGTGTACCAATCGCTGAATACGGTACACCTTCAACAGATGAAATACCAGATGCAGTTGAAAAATATCTTCAAAATTATGACGCAGTATTATTAGAGAATCATGGTGCATTAAGCTATGGTGACAGTTTGATAACTGCTTATTATAAGATGGAATCCTTAGAATTCTATGCACAATTACTATTTATATCTAAGCAACTAGGAGGACCAAAAGAATTATCTGATAGTCAAGTTCAAACATTATATGATCTAAGAAGTAAGTTCAATTTAACAGGTAAACACCCTGCTAATTTATGTCAATCAGCTTCAAATACATGCGGTGTAAGTAAAAAAGAAGAAAAAACACAACAAGTAGAAGATAATGATGTAAGTGCAATCGTTGCAGAAGTAACCAAAAGAGTTATAGAACAGTTAAGATAATATCTCTTAAGGAGAGATTAGTATGAAGCGTTCAAAAAGATTTGAAATACTTGATAAAAGACCAGTTAACCAAGATGGATATATCAACGAATGGCCTGAAAAAGGATTTATTGCAATGAACAGTCCTCTTGACCCAAAACCATCAGTTGAAGTTAAAGAAAATATAATAACTTCAATGGATGGAAAACCAAGAGAAGAATTTGATTTCATAGACCAATTCATTGCAGATTACACTATTGATAGAGCTGTGACAGAAAAAATGATGGCAATGGATTCTCTGGATATAGCCAGGAAATTAGTTGATATACATATAAAAAGAGAAGAAATCATTGAAATCGTTTCAGGATTAACACCTGCGAAGATATGTGAAGTAGTAGGTCATCTCAATGTAGTAGAAATGATGATGGCAATGCAGAAAATGAGATCTAGGAAGATGCCTTCTAATCAAGCACATATAACCAATCTTAAGGATAATCCTGTACAAATAGCAGCTGATGCAGCCGAAGGAGCTCTAAGAGGTTTTGCAGAAGAAGAAACAACAGTTGCAGTAGCAAGATATGCGCCATTTAATGCTATAGCCCTTTTGATAGGAGCTCAAGTTGGAAGAAAAGGCGTACTTACCCAATGTGCAGTTGAAGAAGCTATCGAACTTGACCTTGGGATTAGAGGATTCACTACTTATGCAGAGACCATTTCAGTGTATGGAACAGAATCTGTATTCATTGATGGTGATGATACACCATATTCTAAGGCATTTTTAGCATCTGCTTATGCGTCAAGAGGATTGAAGATGAGATTTACATCAGGTACTGGTTCAGAAGTACTTATGGGAAATGCAGAGAGCAAATCCATGTTGTATCTGGAAACAAGATGTATTCTAGTTACAAAAGGTGCAGGAGTTCAAGGGTTACAGAATGGTTCTGTAAGCTGTATCGGTATTCCAGCCTCTGTTCCATCAGGAATAAGAGCTGTACTTGCTGAAAACTTGATTGCTGCAATGTTAGACCTTGAAGTAGCATCTTCTAATGATCAAAGTTTCACTCACTCAGACCAGAGAAGAACAGCAAGAACCATGATGCAGTTCTTACCAGGAACAGATTTTATATTTTCAGGTTACAGTGGAACTCCTAATTATGATAACATGTTTGCCGGTTCTAACTTTGATGCAGAAGATTTCGATGATTACAATGTACTTCAAAGAGATTTGAAGGTTGACGGTGGGCTCAGACCTGTTAAAGAAGAAGAAGTAATCAGTGTAAGAAGAAAAGCTGCAAAAGCCTTGCAAGGTGTATTTAGAGAATTGGAGTTACCTGCTATTACAGATGATGAAGTGGAAGCAGCAGCTTATGCACATGGAAGTAAAGATATGCCCGATAGGGATATAGTTGCTGACCTTGCTGCAATTGATGATATGATGAACAAAGGAATCAATGGACTTGATATTGTGAAAGCGCTCCATAAAGCATCATATACCCAATTGGCTGAAAATTTGTTGAATATGTTGAAACAAAGAATAAGCGGTGATTATTTACATACTGCTGCCATATTGGATAAAGATTTCAATGTAATGAGTGCTGTTAATATGAAAAATGATTATATGGGACCAGGTACAGGTTATAGAGTATCAGGTGAAAGATGGCAAGAAATAAAAGAGATTCCACACATTATTAATCTTGATGATTTATAGAGGTGGTGAAAATGTGGAAGTAACTAATGAATTGATTGAACAGATTACCAAGTTGGTTGTAAAAGAGCTTAGCAACAAAAGAATTGTAGATAAAGAAGACAGCAAAGATATTCATAGTTCGATTTTTGAACATATTCAGAAATCTAATCGTGGAATGAATAGAAAAGAAGTTGTAATAGGTGTAGGTCCAGCTTTTGGTAGTGTAATCAAGAATACGATTAATAATCTGGAGCATGAGAAAGTTATAAAAGAAATTATGGCTGGAGTTGAAGAAGAAGGAATGGTGCCTAGGGTAATAAAAGTATATAAGACTTCTGATGTAGCCTTTATAGGAAAAGAAGCCGCTAATATGTCTGGATCAGGAGTATCAGTAGGTATTCAATCCAAAGGAACAGCTTTAATTCACCAAAAAGATCTATATCCCCTAACTAATTTAGAATTATTCCCACAAGCACCACTTTTGACTCTTGACATATACAGGCAGATAGGAAAAAATGCTGCAAGATATGCTAAAGGAGTACAGGTCAAACCTATTGAGAGTAAAAACGATTTTACTGTCAGGGCTAAATATCAGGTGAAAGCAGCTTTAATGCATACCAGAGAGACTGAATATGTGGATAATATGAAAAAATCAATAGACATTAGATTGTCTGGTGTCTGTTAGTGGGGAAAGGAATGAGATTATATGATTAAATACCCTTTGCCTAAGGATATGGTTAAAAGCCATACCGGTAAAAAATTAGATAGTATTAACATGAAAAGTGTTTTAGATGGTAGTGTCACATCTGAAGATATAAAGATATCCAGAGAGACTCTAAAATTGCAAGGTGAAATAGCTAATGAAGCTGGTAAGAAACAGTTACAGCAGAATTTTGATAGAGCCAGTGAGCTTACTGATGTTGAGGATGAATTGATACTTGAGATTTATGATAAGTTGAGACCTAATAGGGCTACCAAAAATGAATTGTTAGATTATGCTGATACTCTAGAGAAGAAGTATAGGGCTGTAATGTGTGCCGATTTCATTAGGGATGCAGTTAAGGTCTATGAGCGTAGAGGAATTCTAAGAAAGATATGATAGGCTAATTGGATATAGGTTGATTGAAATAAGGGTGATGGATGATGAAGTATATTACAGGGGTTGATATCGGAAATTCAACAACTGAAGTATGTGTTGGGCAGATTGATGATAAAGGAATGCTTAAGTTCTTGTCTAGTGCAAGTGTGGAGACGACTGGTACTAAAGGGACTCCTAGTAATGTTAAAGGGATCACCAGAGCTTTAACAGATGCTTTAGGTAAGATTCATAGAAAGATTGAAGACCTGTCTGTTATAAGAATCAATGAAGCGGCTCCTGTTATTGGTGATACTGCTATGGAAACGATTACTGAGACAATCATTACAGAGTCAACTATGATTGGACATAATCCTGACACACCTGCTGGTGCAGGGTTAGGGACTGGGTATATATATCCTGTTGATGAGATAGATAGGTTACAAGTTGATAGAGCGTATATTTGTTTAGTTAATGAACATATCGATTATGAAAAAGCTGCTTCAATGATTAATGAATTAATGAGGACATATGAGATAAGTGCTGTGGTAGTCCAGAAAGATGAAGCGGTACTTATATATAATAGGTTAAATAAGAAAATTCCAATAGTAGATGAAGTCAAGTATATTGATAAGATTGAGATAGGAATGAAAGCGGCTGTAGAGGTTGCACCTGAAGGTCATAGCATTATTAAGTTGTCTAATCCTTACGGTATTGCTTCTATATTTAGTCTTAATGCGGAAGAGACAAAACATGTAGTACCTATTGCTAAGAGTTTCGTTGGTAGCAGGTCCGCAATTTTTATTAGAACTCCTAAGGGTTCTGTAAAAGAACAAGCCATTCAAGCTGGTGAATTGTCTATATATGGTGAGAAGTCCTTGGAGAGAGTTCAAGTTGATCTAGGTGCAGATGAAATCATGAGAGCGAGTAATAAAGCAGCTCCTATAGTTGATATTGAAGGCGAATCAGGTACTAATATTGGAATCATGATAGATAATATTAAAAAGAGTATGCAAGATTTAACAGGTAATGATAATTCAGTTAAGATACAAGATATTCTCGCAGTGGATACTTTGATTCCTATGGATGTAAAAGGTGCTTTAGCTGGAGAGGTTTCTATGGAAAATGCTGTTGGAATAGCGGCTATGGTTAAGACGGAACATTTACCCATGGAGAAGATAGCTGATAAATTACAGAATGAAACGGGTGTGTATGTGAAGATTGCAGGTGTAGAAGCAGTAATGGCATCTTTGGGTGCTTGGACTACACCAGGTACAACACTTCCTTTGGCTATACTAGATCTTGGTGGAGGTTCAACAGATGCTGCTATATTAGATGAAAATGGATTAGTGAAATCTGTTCATTTGGCTGGAGCAGGACAGTTGATTACTCTTTTGATTAATACTGAGTTAGGGCTTAATGATTTGAATTTATGTGAGCATATCAAAAGGAACCCTTTAGCTAAGGTGGAAAGTTTGTTTCATATAAGAATGGAAAATAAGGATATAAAATTCTACGAAAAACCTTTATCGCCAAAACTATTCGGTAAAGTTATTGTTATGGATAAAGAAAAAATGATTCCTATAAATAGTAATATTACTATGGAAAAGATTGTGGAAATAAGGAAAAGTATCAAAAAGAAAGTTTTTGTACAAAATGCTGTACGTGCACTTAATATGATAGCACCTGATAACAGACTGAGGAATATACCTAATATCGTTCTGGTTGGTGGTAGTGCATTGGATTTTGAGATTCCGGATCTTATTTTAGAGGAATTATCTAAGCATAAGATAGTTTCGGGGAGAGGGAATATCAGAAATTGTGAAGGACCTAGGAATGCAGTGGCGACGGGGCTTTTGATGTCCTACAAAGGTCAGGGTAAAGTGTTATAATCACTTGCCTTACCCAGAGAAGCGGTCGGTCTGCGTGATTATAACACTTTACCCTTCGGTGTGAAAGATATTAGTTGTGTAGGTATGGAAGTAGTGAGAGTAATGGATTTTGCACTTTATCCCTGCGGGATAAAGGGAGTGTGCAAGTGGGTAGTGAATAGAGTTAGTTGATGATAGTTTGGTTAATTAATTATTATAAGATTTTAAGGTGATTGTATGGAGAATAGAAGACCTGAGATACATGTGTGTTATTCGAAGCAGAATAAAAGATATGTCAAGGATATATTGGCAGGAATAGAAGAAGAGGGATTGTTTAGTTATTGTTATGAGACTAGAGAGTTTGATCCTATTGTGACTGCTTATAGGGCTGCGGAGAGTTCATTATTAGGAGTTGGTGTGAGTGCTGTTGGTAATCATGTGGTTTTGCATGTTAGCAATCTCAAGAGTGATGAGCCTCTTTTGAAGATGAATATAACTGATCTTTCTGATTATAGGGGATTGGGGAGCAATGCGGCTAGATATGTTAAGGGGATACCTTTTAGATTGTAGGTTGTTAAAAGAGATTATTGTTGTTTTAGATTCTCTGGTTTGATATTTTATTCTTTGGTGAAAGGAAAAGATCAGCATGGGAAGTAAAAATCATGTGTTTACAAAAACAGGAGATAGTGGATATACGAAGTTATTTAATGGTACTTCTGTGGATAAAGATAGTATATTCATAGAAACTAATGGTAATTTTGATGAATTAACATCTAGTATTGGTCTTGTTAAAGCTTATTTGAATGATAAGATAATGATTGAACAATTGGAGAAAGTGCAGACTAGTCTGATTAAGCTTATGGGTGTTATTGCTGGATTAGATAATGATAACAAATTAGTTGAAGATGAAGTAAATGAATTAGAGAAATGGATTATAGAGTATGAGAGTAAGTATCCAATACAAAAAAAATTCATTTTAGCTGGTGTAACTAAAGTTTCGGCATTGATTGATGTGGCTAGGACTGTTTGCAGGAGAGCTGAGAGAAGTTTAGTTAGATGTTGCAGGGAAAGAAATATTAATAACAGTTATCCAAAATATATTAACAGGTTGTCAGATTATTTATATGTAGTAGCTAGATATCAAGAGTTTAATCAGTTGATTATAGATAGAGTTAAGGATGTTTTAGGCGATATGAATAGTAAAGTTAAGGTTGCAGGGAATAGTATTAATCTTGAGCAGGCTAAGAGAGTAATAGATAAAGTCAGGGACAAGGCTGAAGATTTGGATTTGAAAGTTGTAATAGCTGTAGTCAATAAGGAAGGAAATCCTGTTGGAATTAATGTGATGGATGATGCGTATATAGCAAGTTATGATATTGCTCTTAATAAAGCTTTTACTTCGGTTAGTTTGAAGATGAGTACATATGAGCTGAGTAAATTGGCACAGCCAAATGAAGCTTTATATGGAATACAATTTACCAATAATGGAAGGATTGTTATATTTGGTGGAGGAATACCACTAATGAATAATAATGGGGAAATTATTGGTGGACTCGGTGTTAGCGGAGGTAGTGCCAAAGAGGATACTATGCTTGCTGATTATGGAGGAACATTGGTACATTGATGGTTAGAGGAAGGGTAAAGTGTTGCGATAACTTGCCTTATCCTGAGATGCGGTCGGTATGTTAGATGGACAAGAGCAATTATGATGACATGTGATGATACTTTTGAAGGAGTGTGGATTAATGGTTAGTAATGTTGATATTGAATCAATTGTTAAGAGTGTTATTGCTAGTATGAATAATACGGATGTAGACCAGGATAGTGTCACTTCTAATTATGGTATTTTTGATACCATGGAAGAGGCTATTAACGCTAGTATTAAGACTCAGAGAAAAGTTAGGGATTTGCCTTTTGAATTCAGAGAGAAAATTATAGCTAATATAAGGAAAAAGACTATTGAGAATGCAGAAACCCTCGCAAAAATGGGTGTCGAAGAAACTGGAATGGGTCGTGTAGGTGATAAGATATTGAAGCATAAGTTAGTTGCTGAGAAAACACCTGGTACTGAAGATATTAACACTGTTGCTTGGTCTGGTGATAGAGGTTTGACTTTAGTTGAACAAGGACCTTTTGGTGTTATAGGAGCTATCACACCATCTACTAATTCTAGTGAGACTGTTATTTGTAATACTATAGGAATGCTTGCAGGAGGTAATACTGTGGTATTTAATCCTCATCCTGGAGCATTGAATGTTTCTAATTATGCTGTTGAGTTAGTTAATAAAGCATCTGTAGAAGTGGGAGGACCTAATTTCATTGCTGGTTCTGTTAAGAAACCAACTCTTCAAAGTGCAGATGTAATGTTTAAACATAAGAGTATTGGACTTTTGGTTGCTACAGGAGGACCGGGAGTTGTAACAGCGGTATTGTCTTCTGGAAAAAGAGCCATAGGAGCTGGAGCAGGTAATCCACCAGTAGTCGTTGATGAGACAGCAGATATTAAGAAAGCTGCTTATGACATATTTAATGGAGCTACATTTGATAATAATCTACCATGTATCGCGGAGAAAGAAGTTGTTGTGGTAGAAGAAGTTGCTGATGAGTTGATTTATTATATGGAAGAAGCAGGAAGCTATAAGATTGAAGGAAAGTATATTGATAAGTTAACTAATACTGTTTTACTTAATAAAAATGGTAAAGTTGTTTTGAACAGAGAATATGTAGGAAAAGATGCTAGTTATATTTTAAATGCTATAGGAATCACAGTGGATGAAAACATCAAGTGTATCATTTTTGAAGCAGAAGGTAATCATCCGTTAGTTACTGAGGAATTAATGATGCCTATATTAGGAATCGTAAGAGTTAGTGATGTAGATACGGCGATTGATTTAGCAGTTGATCTTGAACATGGTAATAGGCATTCGGCTCATATGCATTCTAAGAACATTGATAATTTGACTAAGTATGGGAAGTTGATTGATACAGCTATATTTGTTAAGAACGCTCCTTCATATGCGGCATTAGGTTTTGGTGGTGAAGGATATTGTACTTTTACAATTGCCAGCAGGACAGGTGAAGGACTTACTTCAGCAAGTTCATTTACTAAGAAGAGAAGATGTGTCATGGCAGAGAGTTTATGTATAAGGTAAGGGTCACCCTTCGGTTTGAAAGACCGGAGAGTATAATGATGTGGAACAACAGACAACTGATTACAAGAATCATATAAAAATGGAGAGGAGAACGAGAATAGATATGGAATTGAATAGTATTGATATTGAGTCGATTGTTAAGCAAGTTATTAGTGAAGTATCAGGTGATAAGGGACAGGAAGTTAAAGGGATTGATAGAGTTTCAAGTCCAGTAGTTCCTAAGAGAGCTAAGGTAGCTATGTTGACTGAAAAAAGGAAGATTGAAGTTAAAGAGTTTGAAATCCCTGATATTAGTGATGATGAGATGTTGATTAAGGTTGAAGGCTGCGGTATATGTGGGACTGACGTACATGAGTATAAGAATGATCCTTTTTCATTGATTCCTGTTGTTTTGGGACACGAGGGAACTGGAGAGATAGTTAAGATTGGTAAAAATATTAATCAAGATACTGTTGGTAATTCTATTGGAATTGGGGATAAGATTGTTACTTGTACCATTCCATGTGGAGAATGTCATAACTGCCTTACTATGTCTGATAGGGATAATCTTTGCGAGAATTCCGGCATATATGGGTTGATTGCTGATGATGATAAGAAATTTAATGGATGGTTTAGTGAATATTTGATTATTAGAAAAGGATCTACATATTTCAAAGTTAATGATATGGATCTGAAGACTAGAATGTTAATTGAGCCTGCTGCAGTTGCAGTTCATGCTGTAGAGAGAGCTAAATCAACAGGATTACTTTCATTTAACAGTAATGTAATCATTCAAGGTTGTGGACCTATAGGATTAATGGTTATGGCTGTTGTACGTACTATGGGTGTTGAAAATATCATTGCCGTAGATGGTGATATCAATCGTCTGGAAATGGCTAAGAAATTAGGAGCTAAGCATACTGTTAATTTCAGACATTATAAAGATAATGAACAATTGAAATTAAGAATAAAAGAAATTACTAAAGTTGGTGCAGATTTCGCTTTCCAATGTACAGGTGTTCCACAAGCAGCAGCTAATATATGGGGCTTTGTTAAACGTGGTGGAGGATTATGTGAGGTTGGTTTCTTCGTTGATAATGGAAATTGTTCAATAAATCCTCACTTTGATATGTGTAATAAAGAAATTACAGCAGTAGGTTCATGGGTATATAAAGTATCAGATTATCCTATTACTTTAGATTTCTTGAGAAGGGCAAAAGGTATTAATTTACCTGTTAATGACCTTATCACACATGAATATCCATTAGATGAGCTTAATGAAGCAATGGATACTAATATGAAACAAACAGGAATTAAGATAGCATATGTTAACAAATGAGTTACTTTTAGTTGATGCTGAGAAAGGATGTTATTTATGAATCAGGCAGTTGGACTTTTGGAGGTTTTTGGATTAGTTGCAGGTTTTGTTGCGGCTGATGCAGCATGTAAAGCAGGAGATGTTACTATTGAATCATTTGACAAGAATAAACCTCTAAATGCAGATAAATTACCTGTTCCATTGTTAGTGTGCTTGAAAATTCGTGGTGGAATAGACGATGTGAAAGTTGCAATAGAAGCAGCAGAAAACGCTGCAAATAACATATCTGGTGTATATTCAAAGCATCTGATAGCAAGACCTACAGAAGAGACAGAGAAGATGTTAAATCTTAATTGTTTGAAAGGATAGCTATTAATTTATATAAATAGTTATATGAAATATAAAATAATCAGATTAAAATAAAATTCAAGGAGGAAATAATTATGCAAGAAGCTTTAGGTATGATAGAAACAAGAGGATTAGTAGCAGCTATAGAGGCGGCAGATGCAATGGTAAAGGCAGCGGATGTTGTTTTGATAGGAACTGAAAAGATTGGTTCAGGACTTGTAAGTGTTATGGTAAGAGGAGATGTTGGAGCAGTAAAGGCAGCTACTGAAGTTGGTTCTTCAGCAGCATCAAGACTTGGTGAATTGGTTGCAGTTCATGTAATTCCAAGACCTCACACAGATATTGAGAAGATATTACCAAGCATAAAATAATCATTAGATTTTTACTCCTCTATATTTATTGCAGACAATGGATTTTAGTTCTATGCTCTAAGATTGAACTGATGATCTTATCCGAGATAATATAATCTGTTGTCTGCAAAATTGAAGGAACTTCTATGTAATTGGTAGTTAATTGATGTATTGACTGATTGTATTAGAAATACAGATAGATATATAATTTTAGCAAAAAAGTAATTTGTTAAGTTATATATAGAAAGGAAGAAAAATAGTGAAGGCTTTAGGCTTAGTTGAAATATCAGGATTAGTGCCAGCAATAAATGCATTAGATGGTATGTTAAAAACTGCTGATGTAGAATTTGTGACATGGGAAAAGAAATTAGGTGGAAGGCTTGTAACTATTATTGTGACAGGAACAGTTTCATCTGTAACAGAAGCTGTTAATTATGTGAGAGATATGAGAAATATTAAGCTAGTAGCTCACGCAGTGATTCCAAGACCTCATCAAGAATTAGATAAATTGATAAAGATGAGTTCTGAGAAATATAAATTCTAAGATGGTGGTGAATATGCCAGAATTATGAAAAAAGAAATTAAAGCTGTAGACGAAAATGAAGAAAAGAAATTGGAAAACACAGAAGATAAAAATATAAAGAATACTACGAAATCTAAGAAAAGCAAGAAGAATACAGTATCAGAAGAAACTAAAGATAATAAGAAAATAAATGAAAATATTATTAAGAAAAATAAGGAGGAAAAGAGAATGGAAGCTTTAGGTATGATAGAAACAAGAGGATTAGTAGCGGCGATAGAGGCAGCAGATGCAATGGTTAAGGCAGCTAATGTAACTTTGATAGGAACTGAGAAAATAGGTTCAGGACTTGTAAGTGTTATGGTAAGAGGAGATGTAGGAGCAGTAAAGGCTGCAACTGAAACAGGTTCTGAAGCAGCATCAAGACTTGGAGAATTAGTTGCAGTTCATGTAATACCAAGACCTCATTCAGATATTGAAAAGATATTACCATGTATTAAATAAGATATATACTAATTAATATTTCTCTTTAATAGGACTAAGTAAGCCATATAAGTTTGTGGCTTATTCTTAGATAGATGATGTTGATAATAATGAACTAGAATGGTATATATTTTAACTTTCATTATAGTATCTAATGAAAGCGAAAGGATTGATGCAGCGTGGACCAATCAGCATTAGTTGATTTGATATCAAAAAAAGTATTAGAACAGATTAATTCAAAAAAAAGCGTTATACCTATAGGTGTTTCTGCTAGGCATGTTCATCTATGCAGAGAAGATGTTGATAAAATATTCGGAAAAGGGTATGAATTGACACCTATCAAGGAGTTAATGGGTGGCCAGTATGCTGCAAAGGAAACAGTAACTATTGTTGGAACGAAACTTAGACCTATTGAAAATGTCAGAGTTCTTGGACCTATACGTGAGAGAACTCAAGTTGAAGTTTCTAAAACTGATGCTGTCAGACTTGGGCTTAATCCTCCTGTAAAACCATCGGGTGATCTTGATAATACGGCACCTATTACATTGGTTGGACCAAAAGGTGCTATATCACTTGATAATGGGTGTATTATAGCAATGAGACATATACATATGTCGTCAGAGGATGCTAGAGAATATGGTGTAAAAGATAAACAGATTGTGAAAGTTAGAGTTTCTAGTGACAGAGGTGGCATATTGACTAATGTACTAGTTCGTGTTCATGAAAGTTATAGGTTAGAGATGCATATTGATACTGATGAGGCGAATGCTCTTGGTATTAAGTGTAATGATAGTGTAGAGATATTGGTGTAAGATGTAGTTTTGTTAGCGGGGTGTAAAGTGTTAGAATCACTTGCCTTACCCTGAGGAGTAGTCGGTTTGCGTGATTCTAACACTTTACACCCCTTTTTCTTGTTAAATAGGAAAGTTCTACTTTCTATTATCCTTGAAATCTTTTATGAGGCGTAGCCTCTTTGTTCTAAGACGGATATGTAGTTTAGATAGTTAGATAGTATTGGTAATTTGGATAATTGAATAATATGAGAAATTTTATTATAGATTAATTTAATAATGGGATTAAATATGAGTAGGTGTAGGTAGGTGAAAAAATAATATGATTATTGGTAAAGTGATAGGGACTTTGGTATCGACTAGGAAGCTTAATAATCTGGTTGGAAGTAAATTCTTAGTTATTGAAAGTGCTTCTAATATGGGAACTGATAAGAGGATTGTTGCGGTTGATCAGGTTGGTGCTGGTATAGGTGATTTTGTGTTGGTGGCACTAGGGAGTGCAGCTAGGATAGGAGCGTTGAAAGAGGCTTCTATTGATGCGGCAGTTGTTGGTATTATAGATGATGAGAATGATATTTTAGATACTTTTTAGGTAATAGAGGTGGTAATGATGGAGTATGCTTTAGGTATGGTGGAGTTTAAGAATATTGCAATGGGTATAAGCGTAACTGATTTGATGGTGAAAGCAGCTAATGTAATTATTGTTAAATCTATTATAACATGTCCTGGAAAATATATGGTTATTATTCGTGGTAAGTTAAGTTCAATCAATGCGGCTATTGAGAAGAGTATAGAGTATGAAGAGATTGTAAGTGATTATTTTATATTAGGTAATCCTCACGATAGCGTATTTGATGCCTTCAATGGTAAGTATGAGATAAATAAAGATGAAGCGATGGGAATAATAGAAACTTCTAATGTGCCATGTCTTATTGAGGCAGCTGATATGATAGCTAAGACAGCTAGATGTTATATACTTAAGATAAAGATGGCTAGAGAATTAGGTGGAAAGGCTTTAGTATTTTTTGCTGGTGAAGTAGCGGCGGTAGAAGCTTCCTCTAAGGCTGCGATAAAATATGTTACTGAGAAGGATAAGCTTGTAAGCCATTCTATAATAGCTAGTCCAGACCCAATGATTTGGGATACATTAATTAAATAAATATAGACATAGATATAACTCTTTTTATTTGTAGAAAGTTCATGATGCTGAAGATTGAGTAATTGATTTTTGGATTTGTGATACATTAAGGGGAGTTATTTTTGCGTAAATGTGCGAATATTAACCTATTGTAGAATCTACATAAAGTAAGGAAACTGGACGATCTAGTATTGACTGTGAAATTAGTTATGTTACATATCTTTTTGACATTGTTAATTTATAGGCAGTAGCCTTGAATTAAATGTCAATCTATTAAAAAATGCATATGTCGGATGAATGATTTAATATATTGTGTTATATAATTAAAAACATATCATAATTAAAGATAGTTAACTAATCAGAGGAGCTATATATAATATGCTTTTCTGATTTTTTTAGTTAAAGAAAATTATTCAGAAAAATAATTATTGTATTTAGAAAAAAGTAATTATAGATTACACATTGTAATAAAATAAATATTTTATTTGTCAATATATTTCTAAATACGTCAATTAATTACATAATAATACAAATTTTAATTGACAAGTTCTATATATGGGGCTACACTAATATTTATATGTCTATATATTACTATAAAGACTATAATATATTTTAGGAGGAAAAAAATGAACAATAATTTTAGAAATTCAAAATTAATATTTATATTCATCCTAACGTTTCTATTTACGGGATCGTTTGCTTATGCAGATTTTAGCGACCTACAGGGACATTGGGCTAAAGATTGCATAAATAAATGGGCAGGTAATGGAGTTATTAATGGCTTCAATGATGGAACTGTTCATCCAAATGATGACATAACAAGAGCAGAGTTTGTAAAAATAATAAACAAGATTTTTAATTTTACAGAGAAAGCAAGTAAGAACTACAGCGATGTGAAGAGTGGTCAATGGTACACAGATAACTTTGCAAAAGCTAAGCAAGCAGGCTATTTAAAGGATTTTGTAGATGCTAAGGCACTTCCAACAAAGGAATTAAATAGAGAGCAAGCGGCAACAATACTATACAATGTATTACAGATGCAAACAACTAAAAGCAGTGAAAGTAAGACTTTTACCGATACATATGAAATATCAGAGTATGCGTCAGAGCCAGTTAAGGTATTGTATTCCAAAGGTTTTATAAATGGTTATCCAGATGGAAGCTTCAAGCCAAGTAATGTTATAAAGCGTTCAGAAGCATTAAAAATGGTAGATAACGTAATCAAAGGATATTTTAACAAAAAAGGTACATATTCAAATCAAAAATTAAAAGGGTCTGCAATAATTAATACATCAGGTGTAACTTTAAAAGATGTTGAAATACAAGGAGACTTATATTTAACAGAGGGTATCGAAGAAGGAGAAGTTACATTGCAAAATGTAGAAGTATCAGGTAAGACATATATAAACGGTGGTGGAGAAAACAGCGTTTATTTTATTGATTCTACAATTGAAGATGTAATAGTCAACAAAGCAAATGGTAAAGTACGTTTAGTATCAAAAGGAGAATCAAACATCAAAAATGTAATACTAGAATCGGGAGCTAAATTAGAAGAGGAAAGTATTGCTAAGAAATACAATGGTTTTAAAGATGTAGAAGTATCAGAAAAAGTTCCATGTGAGCAAGATGCAGAGTTTAGTGGAGATTTTGAAGGTGTAACAATCAGTTCATCAAATGAATTGACTTTTGATGATTGTGATATAGAGCAAGTAGAAATCAAAGGTAATGATGATAGAAAAATACCAACAGTAAAAATGCTAAAAGCTACAGTTAAGAGCTTAGTATCAAAAGCTGAAGGTGCAAAAATAGAAATGAAAAAAGGAACTAAGGTTGAAAGCATTGCATTAGAAGAAAAAACAGATTTATCAGTAGATAGAGGTGCAGAGGTAGGAAAACTATCAATAGATAAGGATGCTAAGGGAACAGACATAGACATAGATGGTAAAGTCAAAAAAGTAGCTAATGATGCAACAGATGTAAAAGCAAACGGAAAAACAATAAAAAAAGGCAGTAACGTAAGTACATCTACGAAATCAAGCAGTTCAAGCAGTAGCCATCATTCATCAGGTGGAAGTTCATCTACATCAACATCTGATACAACAAAACCTGTAATAGAAAATGTAGCTAGTTCAAATGTAGAAGTATCAGCTACTTCAACATGGGAAGCACCAGCTACAAAAGCAAGTGATAATAAAGATGGTGATATAACATCTAAAATTAAAATAGCATATACAAGTGATGATAGTGAAGCTAATGTAACAAATTTAACATCAGCAAGAGAACACTTAAAAACAGTAGGAAATACAGTAATAGTAACTTACACTGTATCAGATACAGCAGGTAATTCAGCAACAGCAGTTGTAGCAACATTTACAGCAGTAGATTATAATACTGGGGAAGAAGATACAACAGCACCTGTAATCACAGGAGTAGAAAATAATAAAGAATATCAAACAAAGGTAACACCTGTATCAACTGATACAGATATCAAAACTGTAACACTAACTAAAGGTGATACAGCAGTAAGTTATAAATTAGGAACAGATATTACAGAAGCAGGAGAATATATTTTAACTGTGACTGATAATGCTGGGAATATAACAAAGATTAACTTTGCTATTAAAACGATAATTAGTGATGAAATTGATTTTAATCCTATTGTAGTGGCTTCATTTATAGAAAATAATGACGAAATTAGATTTAATACACATGGAATCATAACAGCATCAATAGATACAAGTAAATTAATTTACAAGACTTCAAAAGATGCAATATATGGATACGGGCTATCTGATAAATATGTTCTCGTTGATTTAAAATCAGATCTAAAACAAGGAGAATATTGTTATTTAGATATTGGTGATGATACTTATATTAATATGAAATTATTTAGCAAAGATGCTAAAGCAATTAAAAGTCTTGATGGATATGGTAATGTTAGTGATTTTCCAAACAACGATAATGATAGATTAGAAGCAAGTGAAGGATGGTATAGTAACGCAAAAGCTGGTATTAAATCAATGCAAATAAGTAATGATATCAAGGTTAATTTAAAAACTTCTATACAAGGTGGAGTATTTGTATATGGTAGTGATGGAATTTTAACTGATACTAGACGCTTATCAGGCAATGAAAATAGTAATGAGACAATATTAGTAAATACACATACAAAAAAGATTGTTTTTTATAAAGGAGAGTATGATCCTACTGTAGATCCAACTAGTGGAGAGATGAAGATAATAAAATATAAAGATGATTTTATTGAAAACGGTATTACAGTAGATGATAGTAACTGGATACCAGTTACCGAAGATAATTTTGGGAAAGAAGATACAACAGCACCTATAATCACAGGAGTAGAAAATAATAAAGAATATCAAACAAAGGTAACACCAGTATCAACTGATACAGATATTAAAACTGTAACACTAACTAAAGGTAATATAGCATTAAGTTATAAATTAGGAACAGATATTACAGAAGCAGGAGAATATATTTTAACTGTGACTGATAATGCTGGGAATATAACAAAGATTAGCTTTACTATTAAAACTACAATTATTGATGAGATTGGCTTTAATACTGAACAAGATATATTGGTTGACTTTGCATATAACACAAATGAAATAAGATTTACTGTAAAAGGTAATTTAACTGAAGATATTGATACAACTAAATTTAAGTATTTAGACTCAGAAGATATTAATGCAAATTTTCATACATTACAAAAATATGTAAAAGTTGATGATACATCTAAATTAGTAGCAGGTAGTTATAGTTATATAGAAATGGTAACACATATTGATGGAAAAGAAATTGGATTAACACAAATATATCTTAAGTTAAACGAAGAAGATGCAAATAAAATACAAAAACTAGAAGGACTTGGTAATCCTAATTGTTATGTAGGACAAGGAGATATATTAGTAGCTGATGATGGTTGGTATTCGGATGTAAAAGGTGGAACTAAGTTCGTTAATATTGGCAATAAAATAAAAATTACATTTGAGAATACAATACCAAAGGGAGTATTTTCTTATAACAAAAATAATTATAATTTTTCATCTAGTTCTATAGACCAGTATGATGATGTTCTTTGGATAGATGAAGGAACAGATAAGCTTATATTTACTAAAGATGAGTATAATTTTAAATTAAGTGGAGAAATTAAGATAATTAAAGTTACAGAAGATATAATAAATAATGGTATTGTAATAGATGATAAGGATTGGATAGATGCACCAAAGCTTACACATAAAACAATTGATGCAACTCATAAGATACTAACATTAAAATTTAATAAAAATATTGGATTTAATGATGTAGAATATATTAAACAAGATATAAATATTTCTAAAGATAATGGTGAATTTGTTAATTTAAGTGATGATGACGAAGTAATAATTGTAGGTGAAAAATTAATAATAACATTTAAAAATCCATTAACAAATAATGATAAAATTAAAATATATAGAAGTACGTTAAAGGATAAAGATGAAGTAGCAATACATGATGTAATAATAAATGTTTTTGATTGCAGTATTGATGAAAAAATTAGTTTTACGTATCCTAATAGATATTCACAATTCATAGAAAATAATAACCGATTAGATATTGACATAATAGGAAACTTAACACAAGAAGTTAATATAAACAAATTAACATATACAACATCATCAGATGTAGCTTATAAATTACAAAGCAATTACCAAAAAGTTGGACATACGAATGACTTAGAACCGGGGAAATATTGCTATTCACAAAGTAGCGCTAATACTACTATTTGCATAGAATTAACGACCGAAGATGCTGAAGCAATAAAGAAGCTTGATGACTATGGTAATAATACTATACAATATAACGATAATGATAGTATAGTAGCAGAAGATGGTTGGTATGCAAATATAAGTGGTGGCTCTAATACAATTTATGTTGAAAATGAAATGAATCTTAAAAATATTAGTGACGTTTCAGGCTTATATTGTTATAACGAAAATAATGAGCAGTTAGAATCATTTTCTAAAGAATGCATAAGAGAGGAATATATGATGATAAATGCTGGTACAAGAAAAATGGTATTTTATAAGGGAAATGAAACATCTGGCAACAATCCATCTAGTGGGGAAATTCTAATAAAAAATATTGATTCAGATATTATTAAAAATGATATTGACGCAGGAGTTGGAGAATGGAAATTAATACCAGAATTGCAAAGTGCAGAAATCGATGAAACTAATAAAATAGTTACGTTAACATTTAGTAAAAAAATTAATGAGTATACTAATTTTATATATGATTTTAAATCAAATATAGAAATAGCAACAGATGGTAATAATTTCGAACCTTTAGATAGTAATGACATTGTAGAGATAACAGGTGGGCAAGTAGTAGTTACATTTGATAATGCTTTAACTACAAATGCAAACAGGATTAAAATAGCTGAAAATACTTTAGTTGATGAAGATGATTATGTTTTAGGTGTAGAAGTTGTAACAGATGTTATTGATGCTAGTGGTGTTGATGAAGTTGTAACGGATACAGTAAGTGTAACTGTAAAATAGGAAGTTGGGTTACCACGACGTATCTTCACTGACCCCCCTTGGGGTGTGAAATTTTCCACAAACATGATTTGAAGAAAAGAGTATTTACTTTGGAGTAAATGCTCTTTTTGTTTACCCGCCATAGGTTGGTTTTAACGGATGAGAGAGATGTGAATGTTTTTAAAATATATCACTAGTATTGGAAGCCAATTGGCTTTTTATAGCAAGTATTTCCACTATAAAATTAATTTAATAAGGAATATTTCATTTAATAATTATATAAGCTATTTCGTGTTGTAATAAGACATAATATGTTTTAAAATGCAGTTACCAAAACTTATGATTTAGGGGGATGCTATATGTTTAAAAATTTAGGTGAGCTGAAAAATTATTGCAAAATACACGAAATAAAAGTAATTGATTTCAAAGTAATTGATCTAGCGGGAAAATGGCATCATTTAACAATTCCTACAGCAAGATTCACAGAAAAAACTTTAGAAGATGGTATTGGGTTCGATGGTTCAAGTTATGGATTTTTAACAGTTGAAAAATCAGATATGGTTTTTATTCCTGATTTAAGCAGTGCATTTGTAGATCCTTTTAATGAAGTACCTACGATTACTATGATTGGCAATATTTATGCAATAGGAGATAAAATTGAGAGGTTTGAAGGTGACCCAAGATATGTTGCCGAAAAGGCAGAGAAATATATGGTGGAAACTGGTATAGCAGATAAAACTTTATATGGACCAGAATTTGAATTTTACATCCTTGACCACATCTCATATAAAACTACTCCTAACCATATGGAAGTTTATTTGGATTCAGATCAAGCAGATTGGAATATGGGAAACAGGGATACTAAGAATCTGGGATTCAAAGTTAGCCATCATGATGGATATCATGTAGATATTCCTAATGATGTCAATTATAATCTTAGAAATAAAATGATGATAATGCTTGAGGAACTTGGCGTACCCGTTAAATATCATCATCCAGAAGTAGGTGGACCTGGACAACTTGAATTTGAATTGAGTTTCAGTGGTTTATTGGAAATGGCTGATAGAACAATGCTTACTAAGTATGTCTTGAAAAATGAAGCTGTTAGAAATGGTAAGACAGTTACTTTCATGCCTAAACCAATATTTGGTGAAGCAGGGAATGGAATGCATGTTCATTTCCAATTATTTAAAGATGAGAAGCCAGTTTTTTATGATGAGAATGGATACTCTGGTTTGAGTGATACAGCTTTATATGCTATAGGAGGTATTCTAAAACATTCACCAGCACTTATGGCTTTTACTAATCCTAGTACTAATTCTTATAAACGTCTTGTACCTGGCTATGAAGCTCCAGTTAGTGTTTGTTTTGCAACTGCTAATAGAAGTTCTGTAATCAGGATACCAGGATATGCTAAGAAACCAGGAGCGAAACGTTTTGAATTTAGACCATCTGACGCAACATGTAATCCATATATAGCTTTCTCGGCTTTGATGATGGCTATGTTGGATGGAATTATTAACAAGATAGATCCTACAAAAGAAGGTTATGGACCTTATGATGTTAATATTTTTGATCTTCCAGATGAAGAAAAAGCTAAGATAAAAGGATTGCCAAAATCTCTTGAAGAGGCTGCAGATGAACTAGAAAAGGATTATGAATTCCTACTTAACGGTGGAGTGTTTACTGAAGGTATAGTCAAGGATCAATTGAAGCGTATTAGGAGAGATGCAACAAAAGTTAATATTATGCCTAATCCAATAGAATTTGAGATGTATTATGATTTATAAAAATTATAAAAGATCAGCAATAAGTTAGATATTGCTGATCTTTTTTGATATTAGTGCGTATTAATATATGTATGATTATTATTTCATTGATATTTTCTATCTAAACTTACATTTGTTTTATTCTGTAAACCAAAACAATAATTCTTTATTTCCCCATAAAATTGAAGGTTTGATAGTTGAATTATATATAAAATGATGTTTTTTGTGATTTTCTAACTAAAACTACCAAATGGAAGAGATAAAGTATTGACATTTTTTGCAAAGTATATGATACTAAATTAATAAGCATTGTCTTTGGAGGTGTATATCTATACTATGAAGAAGAAACATAAAATAGCTCAAGAGTATTACTTGGCAATAATATCTGTTTTATTCGTTTTATTGATTTCCTCCATTAATCCTAATTTTATTAAAATTTCGGAGTTGTCTTATCTGTTTAAGAGTAATGCTGTTTATTTTATTGGTGCATTTGGAGTATTGTTAGTCATGATACTAGGTGGTATAGATTTATCTATTGGTTCTATGATAGCTTCTGTTGCTGTGATAGTGGCACAGCTTCTAAAAATGTATAGTATCAACGTATGGCAGGCTTTTATTATCGCTTGTGTTTTAGGTATGGTTTTGGGATGGATTAATGGTATGTTAGTGTCAAAACTAAATGTATCTTCGGTCATTATCACTATAGCTACAATGACTATATATAGGGGTATGATTAAATATTTTATAAAAAAAAGATATATACTTGGATTACCACAAAAGATTACATCGTTTGGTAGACTGACTATTGCTGGAATACCGATTCAGATTATATTTATTATCATTATCGGTTTGATTACTTATTTCATTTTGAAATATACTACTATTGGAAGAGGCATATATGCAATAGGAGGAAATGAAAAGCAGGCGATAAGAAGAGGATATGACAAGCATAGGATAACAGTATTTACTTATGCATATTGCGGTTTGATGGCTGGAATTAGTGCTTTTATCCATCTTACTTTAATTGGTGAAGCATATATAGAAGGATATAGTGGATATGAAATAACTTTTATTATTATGCTGGTTCTTGGAGGAGTTAGTATTGTTGGAGGGTATGGCTCTATAAAAGGTACTATATTTGGAGTAATATTTATTATTATATTAAAAAATGGATTTACCTATATTCATATTTCTGTTTTTCTACATAAAATTCTAATAGCAGTAATTTTTATTGTTCTGGTTAGTTATAATGTTAGGCATAATAAAAAAACAGATAAAAAACAATTTGTAGAATATGACTAAGGGTGTGAAATTGTGGGTAAAAAGAAAGAAATAGTTATTCAAGTAATGATTTTATTAGTGACAATAATTCTTGCAGCAATAATAAGTAAAGAACAATTTCTGTCTAGCAACAATTTAATGATTATGCTGCACCAAATACCTGAATTTGGTCTTATCGCATTAGCTGTAATGGTTATAATGTTATTAGGAGATATTAATCTCTCAGTTATAGCAATGACAAAATTGGCGGGTATTGTTGGTGGATTATTTATGATAAGCGTTAAATTACCTGAAAGTATATTGGTGATATCAGGTATAATAATTATGATTATTATAGGATTGGCCTGTGGTGTATTAAACGGAGCGTTAGTATCTTTTGTAGGTGTAAAATCAATAATTGCTACCCTTGCCATGATGCTTCTTTTTGAAGGTGTAGCACTTGATATTACTCATGGAGGTGCTGTATCCAAATTTCCTTCAACTTTTTTGTGGATTGGGAATGAGAGCATAGCTTTTGTACCGGTACCAATGATTATATTTCTAATATTTGGTTGGGTAACTTGGTATATACTGAAAAAAACTCAGACTGGCAATCTAATTTATAAAGTGGGAGAGGACAAGTCAGCTGCTAATTATTCAGGTATAGATGTTAAGAAAATAATATTCTTCGCATATTGTTATGCAGGAATTTTAACAGGTATTGCAGCAATTATTATGACATCCAGATATAACTCCATAAGAGCTGATTATGGAACATCATATTTGTTAAAAAGTATTGTGGCCGTAATATTAGGCGGAGTAAATGTCAATGGAGGAAAAGGAAGTGTCATTGGCGTAATGATTTCTGTTTGTACATTGAGTGTATTATCTAGAGTTTTGGGTATATTGGAAATGAATACATATTTAATAGATTTCTTGATGGGGCTTATATTATTGATAGTCTTATTCATTAATTATTATTTACAAAAAGATAAAAAGATTACAGGTGAGTGAAGAGTATGTTTGGAATGGAAAGACTTCAAGCGATAAGAGAAAGTTTATATAAGAATGGTTCTGTTGAAGTAGTCAACTTGAGTAAAATGTTATCTGTGTCTGAAATGACTATAAGAAGAGACTTAGATAAATTAGAAAAAGAAGGACTGATTGTTAAGACATATGGAGGAGCTATTCTGAAAAAAGATAAAACCGAAGAAAATTCTCTTGATGATAAAAATGAAAAAAATAAGCTTCATTTGAAAATAGCTAAGATGGCTAGTCAATTGATTGAAGATAATGAAGTTGTCTTTATCGGAGGAGGCTCGATTCTCTATGAGCTATTAGATTATCTAAAGGAAAAGAAAGGACTAGTTGTTGTAACCAACAATATAAATATTGCTATGAAAATAATGAGTTATAAGACTGTAAAAGTGATTATAACAGCAGGAGAAATAGATCCAGCCACAGGTGATATTTTCGGTTATGAAACTATTCATTCGTTAGATAATATTTTGATTGAAAAAGCATTCGTTAGTGTGGATGGAATAGATAGTGAATTAGGATACACAACTAATACTAAGGAGTATTTGGAACTATACGAAGTAATTAAGAAAATATCAAACAGAGTAGTACTAGTTGCAGAGCATAAACAATATGGTAAAAGAGGTTTGAAACGTATTGCACAGTTAGATGAGATAAAGGAAATAGTTGCTGACAAGAACATACCAGATATGTTTAAGGAATATTATTTCAATAATGATATCAAATTATATGCTTCTATGGTTGATAATAACGGTTTATAATCTTATAAAAACTTAACAGCGGGTAGGGTGAAACTTATGGGTGAGTTACTTGCAAGCATGAAAAGAGTTACTAAAAAATATGGAAGCATTGTTGCTGCTGACATTGAATCTTTTGAAGTATATGAAGGTAAAATATATGCTTTGATAGGTTCTAATGGTTCGGGGAAAACAACTATGATGAAAATTCTTTCGGGACTGGAAAGTTGCGATTCAGGAGTTGTTGAGTTAACTTATGATAACAAAACATATATGATACATCATGAAACCAGTCTGTTTCAGGAATTAAGGGTATATGAAAACATGTTCATGAATGATGAGCCAAAGATCGGTATTAAAAAATTGGGAGTAGTGGACTGGAAGAAGATAAGAGAAAGAACACAACATATTCTACATGAATATGAAATTGATATTGATATAGATACCAAAGTCAAATATTTATCAGTAGCTTCTCAAAAAATAATAGAAATAGTTGTAGCGCTAGCTATGGAAAGTAAGATAATTATTATTGATGAACCTCTAGCGTTATTAGATAAAAACGAAATCGAAATAATCAATAGACTTATTAAAAAAATAAAAAAAAGAAATATTACTGTTATTTATATTTCTCATAGAATGGATGAAATCTTGGAAATAGCTGATCATATTACAGTGCTTAACAAAGGGAAGATTATTCAAGACGATGTGAAAGAGAAATATGATAAGGGACAGTTGATTAAATATATGGTAGGTATCAAGAAAAGAGAAAGATATCCTAAGCGGAACATAAGGATAGGCAGAGAAATGTTGAGAGTTGAGAATATATCGACTAATGTTATTTCAGATATTAATTTTGATGTCAAAGAGGGAGAAATACTTGGTATTACAGGATTGAGAGGATCTCATAAATCAAGTATTGGATTAGCCCTATTCGGTGTCATGGATTATAACGGAAATATATATATAGATGGTAAAAAAGTTAAGGTGAACTCAACACATCAAGCTGTAACTAATGGTATATGTTATATAGGAGACAAGAATGAAGGAGTATTCTTTGATAATAGTATATATGAGAATATAACATCCGCTAACATAAAAAAAGTACGAGCTTTGAATCGTTCATCTAAGAAACTTATAACAGGACATTATGTGGAAATGCTTAATATAACGCCAAAAGATATAAGTGTAAGATTAAAATATCTAAGTGCTGGTAATAAGAAGAAAGTGATGCTGTCAAAATGGTTGTTCAGTAATTCAAAGATATTTATATTCAACAAACCTACAGCAAATATAGACACAGCATCCAAAATAGATATTTATAACATTTTTATGGATTTAGTAAGTTCGGGCGCGGCTATAATCATGATTACTAATGATTTTGATGAATTAATTGGTATGAGTGATAGAATACTTGTAATGGATCAAGGGAAAATGGTAGCAGATATAGAAGGATATGATGCTAGTGAAGAAAAAATCATGAGGTATATAGCCTCAAATAATGATAGATGAAACAATCTAATAATATCCTCCAGAAGATATTCAATAGAAAAATATTGATGTATATGAATGTATAGAATAGGTAGTTATCTCAGAGATAGCATACCTGTTTTTTTTATGTATTTATAGTTTGTATTTGCATTATCTATTAGGAATAACAACATTATTTGATTGAAAAAAACACAAATAAACATAAAACAACATTTACCTATTGACGCAAAAAGGGTTTTTTAGTATAATATAAACAAATAGCCGAGGATATTGATGAAAAAAATATTGATTATACTGAAAGAGAGTATATGACAGTGGCTTGCGTTAACAAATTAGAACAAATACTAACATATACGCATGTTTGGTTTTGTTAATATGATGAGATATGCATTGATTAATGAATTTTGAGTTCTATCATTAATTGTTTGATGTAAAAAGGATTATAGGTTGCCTTTATTAACTTAAATATATTGTATAAGGAGATCAGCGGATGTCGGACTTTGTACTTGAATTAAAGGGAATTACGAAGATCTTTCCGGGAGTTAAGGCATTAGATAATGTTGAATTTAGATTAAGAAGAGGTCAAATCCATGCCATAATGGGAGAAAATGGTGCTGGTAAATCTACATTTATAAAGATAATCACAGGTGTTTTGATTCCGGAAGAAGGAGAAATCTATTTGGATGGAAGCAAAATAAATATGAAAAATCCAAAAGATGCTCAGAAATTAGGTATAGCTGCAATATACCAACATGTAACTTGCTATCCAGATCTAAGTGTAGCAGAAAATATTTTTATGGGTCATGAAAAGATTCATAAAGTTACTAAAAGAATCATGTGGAAACAGATGTATGAGGAAGCTAATAAATTGTTAAAAGAGCTAGGTGCTGAATTTAACTCAAAAACTTTAATGGGTTCACTAAGTGTCGCTAAACAGCAGATAGTTGAAATAGCAAAAGCATTATCTTCTAATGCAAAGATTATTATTATGGATGAACCTACTGCAGCTCTAACTAAAAAGGAAAGTGAAGAGTTATATAAGATAGCGGAAAAGCTAAGGGATAATGGTGTATCAATTATATTTATTTCTCATAGGTTCGAAGATATGTACAGGCTTGCTACAGAAGTAACGGTTTTCAGAGATTCAAAATACATAGGTACATGGAAAGTTGATGGAATATCCAATGAGGATTTAATAGTTGCAATGGTAGGAAGAGAGATTACACAACTATTCCCTAAGAAAGAAGTGAAAATGGGAAAAGAGCTTTTAAGAGTTGAAGGACTTTCAAAAGATGGTTTCTTCAAAGATGTATCTTTCAACTTACATAAAGGTGAGATTCTAGGATTAACAGGACTAGTAGGGGCATCAAGAACAGAAGTTTGTCAGACTATATTTGGTATCATGCAGAAAGATGAAGGGAAAATTTTTCTGGAAGGTAAAGAAATTACAGTGAAAGAGCCAATGGATGCTATGAATCTAGGAATAGGATATTTGCCAGAAGATAGGCAAAAGCAAGGTTTAGTGCTTCAATGGGGTTTGGATAAAAATATTACTTTACCAACTATCACTAAATATTCTAAAAATGGTTGGTTGGACAACAATAAGGAATCAGAAGTGTCCAAGATGTTATGTGAAAAAGTAGATGTAAAAGCAACGAGTATTTTTGATTTGGCAAGTTCATTATCCGGAGGTAATCAGCAGAAAATTGTTGTGGCTAAACTTCTAGCAGCAGATCTGAAAGTAATAATTCTTGATGAACCTACGAAGGGTGTAGATGTAGGTGCAAAATCTGCTATATATGAAATCATGAGTGATTTAGCATGTAAAGGATACGGAATTATTATGGTTTCTTCTGAAATGCCAGAAATATTAGGTATGAGTGATAATATTATTGTAATGCGTGAAGGAAGAGTAACAGCTTCACTAGATAGAAAAGAAGCTTCACAAGAAGTTATTCTAGAATATGCAATGGCTAAGTAAAACTAATAACAACATAGAAAGGAAAAGATTATGACAGCTAAGAGTATAAAAAGAAATATCAAAAGTATGGATGTTTCAAAAGTTAAAGAACTTGGATTAATAGTGTTCATTATACTTCTGTCTGTAGTTGTTCAACTTAGAAACTCCAGTTTTTTAACTATTGAGAATCTTAATGATATGATAACTAATACAGCTATATTGAGTATATTAGCAGTTGGAATGATGCTTGTAATTATAACTAGAGGAATAGACCTTTCGGTAGGGGCTACATTAGCTCTTTCAGGAATGATATCTGCATTGACTGTCAGCAAATATCCAGGGTTGAATCCGGTAATTGTAATTTTATTGGGAACATTGATCGGTTTAATATGTGGTAGCATCATTGGAATTCTAGTAGCTTACGCAAAAATATTTCCTATTATAGCAACACTAGGTATGATGAATGTTTTTAGAGGTCTGACATTCATGGTGAGCGGTGGGAAATGGGTAAGTGCACATCAAATGAGTAAAGGTTTTAAAAATATCGCAACCAGTTCTGTATTAGGTATAAATACATTAATCTTTGTAGCAATTCTTATATATATCGTTTTTTATTATTTCACTAACCATACAAGAACAGGAAGACAAATATATGCAGTAGGAAGCAATCCTGATTCTGCAAGAATAAGTGGAATCAATACGGATAAGATTCTATGGTTGGTCTATTCTATAATGGGAGGATTAGCTGGACTTTCAGGAGTATTATGGGTATCCAAATTCGCTTCTGCACAAGGAAATACAGCAGCAGGATATGAATTGAATGTAATAGCTGCATGTGTATTAGGTGGAGTCAGTATTGCTGGGGGTTCAGGAAAGATTTCAGGTATTATATTAGGTTCATTATTACTAGGTATTTTAAATAATGCATTACCTTTACTGATGGTTTCACCTTTCTGGCAGCAAGCAATTCAAGGTTTTATTATTTTATTTGCTGTAATAGTTAATGCTATAGTTAAGAATAACATTAAGAAAAAAAATCTTGCTAGGAGGAAAATATAATTATGAATAAGAGAATTATAGATAACAAAAAAGATACTAATTTAAAAAGTTTTTTCTTCCAGTGGGAATGGTTGCTTGTATTGATATTCATTGTTATCAATATAATCAATGCTAATTTATCACCATACTATTTGAATTTCAATACTATTATTGATGCTACTATGACTTTCTTGGATAAAGCGTTTATTGTTTTACCCATGGCGTTTATCTTAGTCTTAGGAGATATAGATATATCTGTTGGTTCTACAGTGGCTCTGTCGTCAGTTATTATGGCAGTTCTATATAATATGGGACTTCCTATGCCAATAGCAATGCTGGTATGCTTAGCTGTAGGAGCTCTATGTGGATTCTTGAACGGTTTTATATTAGTGAAATTTAAAGAGTTATCTGCAGTTATTGTTACATTATCAACAATGATAATATACAGAGGTATCGCTTATATAATTCTAGAAAATCAAGCTTCAGGAAATTTCCCTAAGTGGTATACATATCTTGGATGGGGTTATGTCGGTAAGATACCTTTTATACTAATTGTCTTTATAATATTCGCAATAATATTCGGATTACTATTACATAAGACTACTTTTGGTAGAAAAGTTTTCGCTATGGGCAATAATATTACTGCTAGTAAGTTTTCAGGTGTAAAAATCGATAAGATGAAAATAATTATTTTTACACTTACTGGTCTTATGTCAGCTGTTACAGCTATTTTCCTAGCATCTAGAATGGGAAGTACAAGACCTAATGTTGCAACAGGTTATGAATTAGATGTTATTGCAATGGCTGTTCTCGGAGGAATCAGTTCTGCTGGTGGGAAAGGAAGAATGATAGGTGCAGTAATTTCCATCTTCCTAATAGGTTTTTTAAGATACGGTTTAGGATTAATAAACATACCTGCACAGATATTGCTTATAATAATTGGTTTATTACTGATATTTGCAGTTATGATACCTAATCTTAAGAAGACTTTTGGCAGAGGTTTAAGAACTAATGTGAGTAAATAGATAAGAAGAATTTTATTGAAATTGTGTTATTAACAATCATGGTAACTAGCTTAATAATTTTGATATAAAGTGGTTCTACTATTTTATATAAATAAATCATAAAGGAGAATGCAAACATGAAGAGAATATTAAATCTGTTTTTAGTTTTAACACTTATTTTTGCTTTAACTGGTTGCGGGGGAAAAGATAATTCATCTGAGGGTAACAAAGATGGAAAAGGCAAGTATGCTATTATTGTAAAAAATGCAGGAAATCCATATAATGAGAAAGAGATGGAAGGTTTTGAAAAGGCCATAAAAGAAATTGGTGGGGACGCAATCTTGAAAGCACCTGATCAGCCAACGGCAGAAGCACAGATTCAAATGATAGAAGAACTAATTGCTCAAAAAGTTGATTGTATTGCAATTGCAGGTAATGACCCTGATGCACTTCAACCAGCATTACAAAAAGCTATGAATGCAGGTATTAAAGTTCTTTCATTGGACTCAGCTGTTAACAGTGATAGCCGTATGATTCATGTTAATCAAGCAGATCCAGAAAGAATCGGACGTGTTCAGATAGAAGCAATCTCAGAAATGACAGGTGGAAAAGGTCAGATTGCTGTACTTAGTGCAACTTCTCAAGCTACAAACCAAAATACATGGATTGAATGGATGAAAAAAGAGCTAGAGAAAAGTGAATACAAAGACATAGAATTAGTGAAAGTTGCTTATGGAGATGATTTAAGAGATAAGAGTGTTTCTGAAATGGAAGCATTGTTGAAATCATATCCTCAACTTAATGGTATAATTTCACCAACTACTGTAGGTATTGCAGCAGCAGGTAAGGTTATTACTGACAAAGGGCTGACAGACAGAATTCAGTTAACAGGTCTTGGACTACCTAGTGAAATGGCTGAATACATTGAGAGTGGTGTATGTAAGTGGATGTACTTATGGAATCCTATAGATGTAGGATATTTAGCAGGTTATACAGCAGAAGCATTGGTAACTGGAAAGATTACTGGGGCAGAAGGTGATTCATTCGAAGCAGGAACCCTTGGAGATAAATCCGTTATTACTGTTGGTGAAGGAACTGAAGTCATGTTAGGTGATCCATATAAATTTGATGCTGACAATATAGCTGAATGGAAAGAAATATATTAATTAGAATACTTAAGATATAACAAAGGGGCTTATTAGATTAATAAGCTCCTTTACATAAATAAATAGAGGTGAAGAAGATGAATAAGAGTAATAAGTTTGCTTGGACATGGAATATAAAAGAAGAGTATATTAATGAATATATTGATATGCATTTGAATCCTTGGAAAGAAGTTCTAGAGGAACACAGTAAAGCAGGGATTAAGAATTATTCCATCTTCCAGAATGGGAATCAGTTTTTCTATTGTTTTGAGTGTGATGATATTGATACTGCTTTTAAGTATTTGGATGATAGTGAAGTTTGTAATAAGTGGAATGATATTACTTCCAAGATGGTTGAGGGATCCTTTGATTTTGGGGATGCAGAGCCAATTACACCTATGAGAGAAGTTTTTTACTTAAAATAAAGTTGTGGGGTTAGAGGTATATTATGTGTATATATAGTGGTACATGTTAAAATAGTACCTTACGATTACTTCTAGCATGTGGAGATATAATTGTGTATATGGTACAATCAATAATATAAAATTTATTATTTTAAAGGTGAATGGTGATGAAGATAAAAGAGCTGGACGATAAATTGAGGAATCTTAATAAAATAGAAATCCAATTGCAGAATCTATTGCAGAACAAATCTCAAAAGGAATACAATACCTTACTTAAGGAGTTCTTTTCTAGTAAGAAAGATATGGATGAATGGATAATCAATAGTGATAAGATAGTTGAAGATGATAGACTATTATCTATCCATAAACATGATAGGTTTATTGAATTCCCTAAGCATAAACATGACTATCTTGAAATGATTTTTGTCTATTCTGGTGAAATAAATCAGAAGGTAGAGAAAGATGAAATAAACGTCAAAAAAGGAGAAATATTGATACTAGATATGAATGTCTCCCATAGTATAGATTTTGCGGATGAAAATGATATAGGAATAAATATCTTAATGAAAAAAGAGTTCTTTGACTGGATTTTCTTAAGTAGGATTGCATACAATAATATAATATCCGACTTTATCGTCAAGGCATTGTATGAAAAGAAAGAATTCAAACAGTATCTTCATTTCAAAACATCGGATAATAATAAAATATGGGATATAATGTGTAACATATTATGTGAATACTATGAACCCAAGATAGGGATGGAAGTTGCAATTAGATCATATGTAGTTTTGTTATTCAATGAATTACTGAGAGATTATAAAAGGCATCTTAGCAATAATTTCGCTAAGAAAGTAGAGACCAATGTTGCAATAAAGATTATGGATTATATAAATAATAATTATAAAGAATGTAATATAAAAGATATGGCCGAGTATTTTAATTTTAATCCTGACTATATGGGAAAATTGGTTAAACAAATTACAGGAAAGACATACAAAACACTTATCAAAGAAAAGAAAATGGACCAGGCCATGTATCTTCTTAATAATAGCAATCTGGCGATAATGGATATAGTAAATGAAGTAGGCTATTCTAATGTTAGCTATTTTTATAAACAGTTCAAAATTAGAACAGGGGTTACTCCTGATGAATATAGGAATAAATGAGTGAAAGAAAATTGATATCTGATTTTGTTAATATAAATATCCTTATAAGTTAATGAATAATTATTAATCATTAGGTATGATTAATATATACTAATTTATAAGGAGTTTTTTTATGGGAAGAAATTGTTTAGCTGTTGATATTGGTGCATCAAGTGGACGAGTTATCATGAGTACTTTAACCGATAATAAAATCAATCTAAAAGAGATACATCGATTCAAGAACCAGATGTATAAAGAAAAAGGTAGTTTTTATTGGGATATTGATAAATTGTTTGGTGAGATAGTCAAGGGTCTGAAGATATTTAGTAATAATGATTTAGAAGCTGATAGTATAGGGATTGATACATGGGCAGTAGATTATGTTCTATTAGGAAAAGATGGTAAAAGAATATCTCCTGTATATGCATATAGAGATAATAGAACAAATAATTCCATAGATGATTTTACTGAGAAAATATCTAAAGAAGATATTTATAGCAAGACTGGAATTCAATTTATACAATTCAATACTTTATATCAACTATATGAACATGTTAAATCTAATCCTAGTATTATTGAAAACATATCCTCTATACTAATGATCCCAGATTATCTAAACTACTTATTATGTAATGAAAAAGCTGTAGAATATACTAATGCCACAACAACTCAATTCTATAATATACATGATAAAACATGGGATGATGAGTTGGTAAAGGAGATAGGGTTGACTTCATCCGTATTTCCAAGCATAGCCAAAGCAGGTACAGTTATAGGTAGTTTAAATGATAAGTTGGAAAGTGAAACCAATATAAAAGGACTTAAAGTAATAGCACCTGCAACTCATGACACTGGTTCGGCTGTTGTTGCTGTTCCTGCAATAGACTATGAGTTTGCTTATATCAGTTCTGGTACATGGTCATTAATGGGTATTGAAAGTGATATCCCAATATGTAGTCAAGAAGCTCTAAATTATAATTTTACCAATGAAGGAGGAGCTTATGATACTATAAGATTTCTTAAAAACATTATGGGATTGTGGCTTATTCAAGAAGTCAAGAGAATATTGAATGATAAGTATAGTTTTGCGAAATTGGTTGAATTGGCTAAGGAAGCAGAATCTATTTCGATTATTAATCCTAATGACAACAGATTTCTTAATCCAGAAAATATGGTTAATGAAATAAAGAATTATTGTAAAGAAACTAATCAAATAGTTCCTAATACTGTGGGTGAAATTGCTAAGTGCATATTTGAAAGTCTGGCATTACAATATAAACAAGTTCTCTTGCAACTTAGAAAAATAAGCAATAAAACCATAAATAAGATACATATAGTAGGTGGAGGATGCCAGAACGATTATCTTAATCAGTTATGTGCAGATTATACGGAATGCGAAGTCTTCGCAGGTCCCATCGAAGCTACGGCTATAGGGAATATTATGGTTCAATATATTACATTAGGAGAAATAGATAATATTAGTGAAGCAAGAAAAATTATAATGGATTCTTTTGAAATAAGAAGATTCAAACCAGATTTTGATGTAAATATAGATGATAAATGGAATAAATTCAAAGAGCTTATATAGAAATTCAAAAAAATATATGTAGGAGGTTTTATAATGAAAAAAGAAAATATAATCAAATCATATGATATGGCTAAGGAAATGTATAAAGGTATAGGGGTTGATACAGAAGAAGTTATAAAAAAACTTAATGATATACCTATATCAATTCACTGTTGGCAAGGTGATGATGTAAGTGGTTTTGAAAACTCTGAGGGTGATTTAACTGGTGGTATTCAATCCACAGGTAATTATATGGGGAAAGCAAGGACACCAGAAGAATTACGTGGTGATCTGGAAAAAGCTTTTTCGTTGATTCCAGGTAAAAAACGTCTTAATCTACATGCAATTTATTTAGAAACTGATGGTGAAAAAATAGAACGTAACGAAATAGAACCAAAACATTTCAAAAAGTGGGTAGAGTGGGCTAAGAAAAACGATATCGGTCTTGATTTCAATCCTACATTATTTTCACATGAATATGCAGATGATGGAATGACATTATCTCATCCAGATAAAAAGATTAGAGATTTTTGGATAGAGCATGTTAAAAGATGTAGAAAGATCAGTGAGTATTTTGGAAAGGAACTTGGTACACCTTGTGTTAATAATATATGGATTCCAGATGGTTTTAAAGATATTACAGTTGATAAATTAGGACCTAGAAAAAGATTAGAAGAATCTCTGGATGAAATCCTAGAAGAGAAAATGGACCCTAAGTATCATTTGGATGCTGTTGAAAGCAAGCTTTTTGGAATAGGTTCTGAAAGTTATGTAGTAGGTTCGCATGAATTCTATATGGGATACGCAATGAAAAACAAGACAGTATTATGTTTGGATGCAGGACACTTCCATCCAACAGAAGTCATCTCCAATAAAATATCTGCAATATCTTTATTTGTCAGTGATATATTATTACATGTCAGTAGACCTGTACGTTGGGATAGTGATCATGTAATAGTTCTAGATGAAGAGTTGCAAGAAATAGCTAAAGAGATTATTAGAAACAAACTTCTTGACAGAGTGCATATAGGACTTGATTTCTTTGACGCTAGTATCAATAGGATAGCTTCTTGGTCAATAGGTACGAGAAATATGTTAAAAGCTCTATTAATTGCATTGCTGGAACCTACAACCACCTTGGCAGAAGCAGAAAGAGGATTTGATTTCACCACAAGATTAGCTATGTTAGAAGAATTGAAATCTTATCCATGGCAGGCTGTTTGGGATTATTTCTGTGAAAATAACGGTTATCCTGTTGGTCTTGAATGGCTGGATGAAGTAAGAGACTATGAAAATAATGTATTGATCAATCGCAAGTAGGAGGCATATTATAGATGGACATTGGTAAAAAAGTTTGGATAATACCAGATGGTTTTCTTCCTATGGAAAGCACAGGGGCTTTTAATAGTCATGAAGCTATATGTGTGTTGAATACTTCTTCTGAGACTGCTGAAATAGAGCTTACAATTTATTTTGAAGACAGAGCTCCTATGAGAAAGATTAATGCACGATGTTTGGGAGAAAGAACCAATCATATAAGGTTAGACAAAATAATAGATGTTGAAGGGAATAAAATTCCTGTTGGAGTACCATATGCCATAAAAGTGGAGAGTTCACAAAATATTGTTGTACAGCATAGCAGAATGGACACTACACAATCTGAAATGGCTCTAATGACTACAATAGCATATTAATAAAAAAGGGTTGTCTCTAATACAATATAATCAGTTGATGTATTGAGACAACCCTTTCATTAATCTTTGTTTTTAGTAAGAATAAGGAATCCAACTCCAATAATGGCAATAGGCCAAACTAAATCGAAGCTAAACCAATTGAATATTTTTTCTAAAATAGAAACAATACCGATAACGACTAAAATTAGTCCTAATATCATTCTTCCATTGTTATTAGTATGTTTTTCTTCTTCGGCTGTATAATTATAATCATAGGTGTCAATTTTTTTAGGTTCTAGTGGTATTACGATAGAACATATTATGTAAATCAATACGCCTGTTCCCCATGAAAATAATGCTATAACAAAAAGAATCCTAATGATAGTCGGGTCTATGTTAAAATATTTTGCTATTCCAGAACAAACACCACTAATCATCTGGTCATCTCTTGAACGATAAATTTTTTTCTCCATTAATCATACATTCCCTTCATTGAATTTTATTTTTTTATAAGACATAAATATTTTCTTTTACTTACTGATGTATTAATATGTGATGGTTTTTGATTCGAAATAAATTATAATATGAATATAACAATTTGTGCATATTAATATATATATTTATATTAAGTTGCTTTTTATTATATTATATTTTATTCTATAATACAATAAAATAAAACATAAAGGTATCTTGTAAATATAGTCAAGTCTTAGTATCAACTAGGTTTTTATAAGTAAAGATACTTAAGATTTTTCACTTATTTCAAGTATATGGAGGAATCAAATGGATATTGATTTATATGTTGTAGCTATTACACCAGGAATTGCGTTAGCTTTAGGGATATATTTAACTGATAGATATGATAAGGAGCCATTACATTTATTAATAAAGATATTTGTCCTTGGTGGTGTAAGTATTTTACCGGTTATTTTTGTTGAAAGATTACTTTCTTATTTTAATATATTTACTGGATTTCTACAAGTTGCGTATGTAGCTTTTATAGTTGCTGGTTTTACAGAAGAATTTTTCAAAAGAGTTATAGTAATGAGATTTGCGTATAATCATAGAGCATTTAATGAAAAGTTAGATGGTATTGTTTATGCTGTATTCACATCCTTAGGGTTTGCTACTGTAGAAAACGTATTGTATGTGGTTTTTCGCTATTCTAATGTCAATACGATTGGTTTGCAAAGAGCTATTTTTTCCGTTCCAGCACACATGCTCTTTGCTATTACAATGGGGTATTACTTATCACTAGCAAAGTATGCGGAAGATTATAATAGAAGAAGGTATTATTTAAGATTATCTCTATTCATTCCAGTATTATTACATGGAATTTATGATTATATTCTTATGTCGAAAAGCAGTAATCTATTTGCTATCTTTATACCTTTTGTTATATTTTTGTGGAGTTATAATCTAAGGAAGCTGAATAGATATTATAGAGAGTCCAAAAAGATGCATACAGCTCAGGAAAAAGATCTAAGCGAGTAACAGTGGAATTAGGGGGCATTGGTTAGGTTTGCAGAATAAAACACATAAATTTTTATTCTGCAAAGCCTCATAAAATTATGTGAATTATTTTACTTTGAAACAATATTTTGTATAAGCTTTATAGGTGTCACCTGGATTCAAGATTTTTGATTCAAAGCAATCTTGATTAATGGCATCTGGATAGTACTGTGTTTCTAAACAAAGGGCTATATGTTTTTTGGTAACAATGTCAGAAGCTAATTTCACACCTTCTTCTATGGTATTACTTGCATAGAAGATTACTGATTTTTGATCTGTTACGACTTCCATATAACGTCCACTTGTTTCATCATACATAGTAGCTGCAATATCTTTAGCATCATCAAGAATATAAAAATGGTCATATCCACCAGCATTTTTTAATTGTTCTTCATCGTTTTTGATATCTTGACCAACTAATTTCATGTTTCTGAAGTCGAATGCAGTATTTTTTACATCTGCAATACCGTTAGGTATGAGTTCGGTATCGACTAGACCATATTTATCCGCATTTATTTGTAGATATTGTTCAAGAATATCTCTTTTTCCATTACCCGATAAATTGAAATAAGAATGGTTAGTCATATTTACTAAAGTTTTTTTGTCAGTATTACCGTTATACTGTATTTCTAGTTCATTATTATTATTGAAAGTATATGTAACGGTAATATCAAGATTACCAGGGAAACCTTCTTCACCGTCTTTACTCAAATAATTGAGGATAAGAGAGATGGAATCCTTTTTTACGATACTTTTTGTATCCCAAATAACAGAGTTAAAACCATTCAATCCTCCATGAAGAGTGTTACCATTATCATTAGCATGAAGAGTATAAACATTATCATCAATTTTAAAGGATGCATTAGAGATTCTACCTGCTACTCTTCCTACAAGACATCCGAAAAAAGGGGACTTTTCTTCATAACTAGTAATATCATCGAATCCAAGTACAATATTTTCTATATTGCCGTTCTTGTCAGGAACCATGATATTGTTGACTATACCACCATAATTAAGAATGCTTACACTACATTTGTTATCATTGTATAATGTGTATTTTGTTACCTCTTTACCTGATTTTGTAATACCAAAGCTAGTAGATTTTATTTCCATTTTTAGCTCACTCCTTTGGTGTAGATTATACTATAATTTTAATAATGTGTAAAATTAAAACATCCATATATTGTAATATTTACGCAATATACATATATAATAAATTTTAAGATAAAGTCAAGTATAATTATTATTGCAAATTTAGTATATATATAATATTATTATATAGAAACGATTTTTATAGAAATACAGGATTCTAAATAAATTAACAGAGGAGATTATTATGGATAATAATGTATTAGCTAAAGTGGAAGGCATAGAAATAACAAAAGAACATTTAATGAATATCATGCGCTCTTTACCTCAACAACAAATGATGGAAGTAAGTACAGTAGAAGGAAGAAAAAGATTATTAGATGAACTTGTAGCTGCTGAATTATTCTATTTAGAAGCTTCATCCAACAAACTAGAAGATGAAGAGGAATTCAAGAAAATATTAGAAGAAGCTACACATAGTCTTTTACAAAGATTTGCAATTCAAAAACTACTAGAGAAAGTTACAGTTAGTGAAGAAGATATGAAGAAATATTATGATGACAATAGAAAATCTTTTGTTTCTTCAGAAGAAGTGAAAGCTAAACATATTCTTGTAAAAGAAGAAGAAGAAGCAAAAAGAATCAGAAAAGAAATAGAAGAAGGTAAACCTTTTGATGAAGCTGCAAAAGAATATTCAACTTGTCCTTCAAAAGAAAAAGGTGGAGATTTAGGATTCTTCGGTAAAGGTAGAATGGTTCCTGAATTCGATAAAGCTGCTTTTGAACTTAAGATAGGTGAATTGAGTGATATAGTAAAAACACAATTCGGATATCATTTGATTGTAGTAGAAGAGAAAAAAGAAGCTGCAATAAAAACTTATGAACAAGTAAAAGAACAAATAAGACAAAATTTATTAAGAAACGAACAAACTAAAGTATATACTAATAAATTCAATGAATTGAAAGATCAATATTCTGTTGAAATTAATGAAGATGCTTTAAAATAATTATATATGAACCCACTATTAGAAATTAATAGTGGGTTAGTTTACTAAGGATGTGGACATATGTATTTTAATAAATATGTTGAAAGTCTTACAGAGGACAATAAAAAGGTTTTCAATATTATATTGCGTTTTGGACCTTTAACTAAAAAAAAGATTATAGAGTATACCAATATGAAACTTACTACGCTCAATAGATCAATGCAGACCTTGATTGGATATAGATTCGTTGTTGAAATAGGTGAGCAGGAATCAACAGGAGGAAGAAAACCAACATTGTTTGATGTTAATCCTTTTGAATATTATTTCGTAGGTATAGATATTTCAAGGACTTATTCTAAAGTAATTATCACTAATCTAAAAAGAGAAATTTTATTTAATGAACAATTTCAGATGAAAAAAGATATGACACCTGAAAGAACTGTGAGAAGTATAAAAGACGTTTTCAATAAAGGTTTGAATCATCTAGGTATCGTTAAAGAAAAAATAGTAGGTGGCGGTTTAGGTACTATAGGTCCATTAGATGTTGACAAAGGAATAATTTTTAAGCCAAATAATTTCTATGCAAAAGGTTGGGCGAATGTCCCTATCAAGGAAATGCTTGAAAATATATTAGATATTCAAGTTATCATTGATAATGGTGCTAATACAGCTGTCTATGCTGAATATCTGTCTGGAACATTGTTCGAATATTCTAATATCGTATATGTTAACTGTGGAATAGGAATAAGAATGGGTGTAATTACTAATGGTAAAATAATACATACTATTAATAATTCTAATGATGCATTTGGACATATGGTTGTAAATTATGATGGTGATTCATGTTATTGTGGAAAAACAGGATGTGTTGAATGTTATGCATCTATTCTTTCGATTGTTAAGAAATATGTTAGTCTAGTAAAATTGGGTAGAGATACTACTATAAATAAAAGTACTAACAGTATCACATTTAATGATATTATTAAAGCCGCAGAAGCTGGAGAATATTTGGCTAATGAAGTTTTTGAATTTGCAGCTAAAATACTTGCTATCGGATTATCCAATTATATTACAATTGTAAATCCCAGCAAAGTTATCCTTAGTGGACCTACCATAAATCTATCGGATGTATTTTATAATTATTTACTAAAATATATTAATAAGTATATATCAAACAAACAAAACAATATATTACTAAATAAAGGGGGAGATTATAGAAATAATGCAATTGCTCTAGGGGCAGCTTTATTATTTATAAATAAGAATTTTGAATAATAGGGGCTGGTTTATTAATCTTAGTTAATGACAAGAAATTAGATAATATAAAACAGCCCTATGTAATAACCTAATCTATATTGTAATTTGACGCATTCTTAATTTTTTTTAGGTCCTTGTTAGTTTTAATGAATTTTATTAATCCTAATATCCCGATGATGGTACCGAAAGGTATTAAAATCATTCCAATAATCTCTATAGCTAGATTATCAGTAAATTTAATAAAAGAAGAGCCAGCTACAATCAAACTTAAAGCAGTTCTTATATAAGCCAGTAAGGTTCTTTCGTTAGCTAGAAAGGTTCTATCAGTAGCAAGTAAATCTCTCAGTATCAATGAATCTTTTTTAAATGAATAGACTTCCGTCTCTTGACTGTTATTAAGCATTGTAAATCACCTCTATGTTTTCTTATGATATATCTTTAAACCAAAATGGTTAAAAATTAATATGTAAATATAGTTTTTTAGACGTATAATAACCTTATGAATTGTTTTATATCTAAAGATTAATTTGCATATCAATTAGTATTAATTCTTACCAACGAACTAATTTATAAATTATAATATAAATATATTATATCACTTTTGACCAAAATAGCAAGAAGTATTCTATTTCCTTTTTTATAACAATATAACTTAATAGTAATAAATATATAGAATAAATCAAAGTAAAATAGAAATAATGAACTATTTGTAAATAAATAGCAAAAAAAGACACATAAAAGACAAATTAAGTACAAAATAATGACACTTGTATTATATATAATTCTACTTGACGACATAATAAAGGACATAATGTGACATTAATAATTGACATAATATTATACAGAAGCGTAAAAGCGCAAAAAAATATAATAGAGAATCCCCTCTCATTATAACCCAGAGTAAAGAGAATCATTTTGATTCTCTTTATTGTTGTTTATTATTTTATTTCACTCAATCTTATTTCCAATATAGTTAAATCTATAAATGTAATAAAAACAGTCATTGACCTTCATGTAGATATATGGAATAATAATAACCATAATTTATTTAATTGAGTAATTACTAAAGGAAGGTGTTTACATGAAATTAATGTTTATATCAGATATACATGGTTCTTCTTATTATGCTAAAAAAGCAATAGACAAGTTTGAAGAGGAAGAAGCGGATTATATTATATTACTTGGTGATATATTGTACCATGGTCCGAGAAATTCTCTGCCAAAAGAATATGATCCAAAAGAAGTAATAAAATTAGTTAATGGGCTAAAGGGAAAAATTATTTGTGTAAGAGGAAATTGTGATGCAGAAGTTGACCAAATGGTATTGGAATTTCCGATTATGAGTGATTATAATACTGTGTTTTATAACAATAAACGAATTTTTGTTACACATGGACATTTGTTCAATGAACAAAATATGCCTCCGTTGGTTGATGGGGATATACTAATACATGGACATACTCATTTACCTGTTGCTAAAATGATAGATAATAAATATATATTCAATCCAGGATCCATTTCTTTACCAAAAGAAAATAATCCCAATAGCTATGGTATTATGGAAAATGATCAATTCATAATAAAAGATTTCCAAGGAAATATTATCAAGTCAATTGAAATTAAATAATAAAATTAAAACTACTATAGTTAGTATTTCTTGATATTATTCAAGTAATTTCAACTATAGTAGTTTTTAGTTTAATTGATTATAGCTTTCTATTTAATTATAATAGGAGTCATTATTATTATCGATTGTTGGATTATTATTATTGTTTTGTATTATATTCTTAAGTGCCATAGTTATAATGATTGTTGAAATGACTAAATAAATAAGAATTTTCCAAGCAAATGCTATACCAATTCCAAAACAATTAAGTATAAGGATAATTATTGCTGGAAGTGTTAAAGCGTATATTCCTATCTTGTATAATTCACTATAACTTAAATTGGCATTCAATATAGAATTAGAAATTGTACCCATAACACTTAATAATAAACTTGCGAATAGATTAAATAAAATAGTACCTGCAATTGTTATGAAGATGATTATACCAACAACTATGCCTCTGAATTTTTGAATCATATCTAAAACGGATTCTTTATTAATGTTGAAATCACTTAAAGCTTTAAATTCCAATGGCATTGGAGGACTACCAGCTTGACTGATTATAATTCTTTCTGGAGTAACTAAATATCCTATAGAATATCCTACTAGATCATTTAGATCATATTCAGATGTCATATCTACAATAAATATGAATTCATTATCTTGAGAAACGATTAATGGTTTATCCATATCAATATCAAGAATTCCATTTGAAACTGTTATATTTGGCATATCATCTGATTCTAAAAATTCAATTGTACTATCTATAGAATCATTGGTCTTAGATACGATAACAATGCTAAATACTACTCCGATAATTAATGAAAGTAGAATTAAGTAAAGGAATGATTTCCCTAGTGATTCGGATCTAATTCTGTTATAAACACGAAAATCGGTAAAACTTTTTATGAATTTAGTAAAAATATTTGGATTACCAGTTTTTTCCATATCTTATTCCCCTTTTTAATTAAGTAATTTATTTTATTAATGGAAGTAATTCCCTAAGTTAATTGTATGTTAACATAAATAATTTTCTAGTTCAAGATTATATGTATAATAGAAGTTATATTTTTTTGATAAATTGAGTAAATTATAGTTATGTAATAAAGATTTAATATCTTAGTTTATTGTAGAAAAGACTTATTTAAAGTATAATAAGGATAATATAAATATTACTATATACTAATTATAAAGGAGCAATAAAATGTCATATATTGAATTAACGACACCTTGTATTTTCGGGGTAGAATCTATACTAAAAAAAGAAATTATTAATTTAGGTTATGAAATAAAAAGAGTCGAAGATGGAAGAATAACCTATATCGCAGATGAACTTGGTGTTTGTAGATCTAATATTTGGCTTAGGACAGCAGAAAGAGTTTTAATTAATGTAGGAGAATTCAAGGCTACCAGTTTTGAAGAATTATTTGATAAAACAAAAGAATTGCCATGGGAAAATTGGATACCACAAGATGGAAAATTTTGGGTTAAGAAAGCTTCTTCAATAAAATCAAAATTGTTTAGCCCTTCAGATATTCAATCGATTATAAAAAAAGCTATAGTTGAAAAGTTAAAGAATACTTATCATATAAATTGGTTTAATGAAGATGGAGATGACTATCCTATAAGGGTATTTATAAAAAAAGATAGAGTATCCATATGTTTGGATACTAGTGGTGAAGCGCTTCATAAGAGAGGTTATAGAACGTTTACCAGTAAAGCACCAATCGGTGAAACTTTAGCTGCTGCTATTATTCAATTATCACCTTGGAATAAGGATAGAATATTAGTTGATCCCTTCTGCGGAAGTGGAACAATACCTATTGAGGCAGCTATGATAGCCATGAATATGGCTCCGGGGCTTAACAGGGAATTTACAGCAGAAAAATGGAAAAATATTATACCTGTTAAATCATGGTTTAAAGCAGTTGACGAAGCAAATGATGTCATTGATACAACATGTAAGTTGAATATATCAGGTTATGATATAGATTATAATGTTCTCAAGTTGGCAAGAGAAAATGTAAAAAATGCAGGCGTTGAAGATATGATTCATTTTCAAGAAAGAGATATGAGAAAAACTAGCAGTAACAAAAAATATGGATTCATTATCACCAATCCTCCTTATGGAGAGAGACTTGGTGATAAAGACACAGTTATAGAATTGTATAAGGATATGAAAATTACTTTTGATAAAAACTTAGATGATTGGTCTTATTTCGTTATTACCGCATTCGAAGAATTTGAAAGATATTTTGGTAAGAGTGCGGACAAAAAGAGGAAATTATATACAGGAATGATGAAGGCTAATCTTTATCAATACTTTGGCAATAAACCTCCTAAAAGAGTACATTTGACTAGCTAAAAACACATTATAGAAAAGAGGTTATATATTAATAATGAAAAAAAATATAAAATTATTATTTGTATATATATTTACCATCATCTTTATTGTACCTACTTCCATTTGTGCTATAGATGAACCACAGGTTTCTGTTATATTAGATAACGAATTTATCGTATATGATGAGTATTACGGTATACCTTATATTAATGATGATAATAGAACTATGGTGCCTTTAAGGCTTACTTTAGAAACTTTTGGTGCAAAGGTAGAATGGGATGGTGAGTTGAACTTAGCAGTTTTAACTTATGAGGATACAGTTGTGAAAGTTCCTATAGGAGAAAAATTTATATACAAGAATGGGGAGAAAATCGAGAATGATACATATGCTGTTAATAAAAACAGTAGAATATTTTTACCTATAAGAGTAGTAATGGAGGCTTTTGATTGTGAAGTCTTATGGGATGGTGCTAACAGAATAGTTATTATTAATTCCGATTATAGTCCATATATAGATAAAGAGGATGCTAGATTTGATTTAAGAGAAGAAGGAAATGTTACTTCTGTCAAAGACCAAAAAGGGATAGGTGCGTGTTGGGCATTTGCAGCACTTGGAGCGATAGAATCTACTTTGTTGAAACAAACAGGTGAGATGTATGATTTTTCCGAAGATAATATTAGTTTAGGTCATGGATACAATCTAACTCAAAATGATGGAGGATATGCAATGCTAGCTTTAGCATATTTTGCTAGATGGTCAGGTCCTGTATTGGAAGAAGAAGATGTATATGGTGATGGTATAATAAATGAAAATGCCAAAACCATTAAGCATGTGCAAGAAGCTTATTATCTACCACCAGATGATTTACAAGCTATTAAACATACGGTTAAAAACTATGGTGGAGTTCATTCATCGATTTATTGGGAGTCTGAAAAAGATGATTACGGTAAATATTATAATAGAAATACGTATTCTTTAAACTATAATGGTGATGATAGATTTAATCATGATGTTGTAATCGTCGGTTGGGATGATAACTATCCAAAAGAAAATTTTGTAATTGAACCTGAAGACGATGGTGCATTCATTTGCAAAAATAGTTATGGAACTGATTTTGGAGAAGAAGGATATCTATATGTATCTTATTATGATAAGTATATAGGTAAATACAACATGGTATATAGTAGAATTGAAAATGATGATAATTATGATAGAATATATCAATCAGATTGGCTGGGATCAGTTAGAGATATTGGATTTAACATAGATACTGGATATTTTTCTAATGTATTTCAAACTAGTGATAAAGAAGAGCTTAGAGCCGTTAGTTTCTATACAACAGGAATGAATTCAAAATATGAAATATATGTGGTGGAAGATTTCAATGATAAATCTGATTTCAGTAATATGAAGTTTATAGAAAGTGGTTTTAGAGAGTATGAAGGTTACTATACAATTAATCTCAAAGAACCTATTATTCTAGATAATTCCAAATTTGCTGTCATTGTTAAGATAACGACTCCAGGAAGAAAGTACCCAATAGCTGTAGAGCTATATAATGATAGTAGTACTGTGAATAGGACAGATTCTGCCAATAATGAAAGTTATATAAGTTATGATGGAGAAATATGGCAAAATATACAGAGCACAATGAATGGTAATGTATGTTTAAAAGCATTTACCGATGTTGTTGAATAATTCATTGACGTATGTAATAAAAGCTCTAATTAGGGGCTAATAATAATAAATACTTATTGATCTTAATATATATAATGATTTTTCAATAAAGAATACTTTTACTAGCTATAGTGTGATATTATATTAATATGTTATATTTTATATTATAATCTTTATGGGGTGATCTTATGAGAGAAAATACATTTAAGATTGACGGATTAGAGGGACATAAGATTTTTGTAGCTAGTTGGATGCCTGATGAAAATCATTTAAAAGGTATCGTTCAGATTAATCATGGCATGGCGGAGCATTGTTTAAGATATAAGGATTTCGCTAATTTCTTAACCGATAATGGTTATGGAGTATATGCTCATGATCATAGAGGGCATGGCCAAAGTCTTGATACTGATGACGATTTAGGTTTTTTTAATGATAAAGAAGGATGGAACAATGTTATTGATGAAGTATATAAGGTTACACAATACATAGAAAAAGAAAATAGAAATATTGATATATTTTTATTAGGTCATAGCATGGGTTCTCTTATAACAAGAGGATATATAGAGAAATATGGAGAGAACATTAAAGGTGTAATCATAAGTGGAACAAGTGCTACTAAAGGATTTTTGGGAGTAGCTGGAATAGCTGTAGCTAGACTGATATGTTTAGCTAAAGGAAATAGGTATAAAAGTAAATTGTTGACTAATCTGAGTTTCGGAAATTTTAATAAACGATTTGCACCAAATAAAACGGAATATGATTGGTTAAGTAGAGATGAAAATCAAGTTAACAAATATGTAGATGATGATAAATGCGGTTTTATGTGTACATCACGATTTTATGTCGATCTTTTAAAAGGATTATCCTTTATATCTAAGAAACACAATATAGAGATGACTCCTAAAGATTTACCGATTTTATTTATTTCTGGTGATAATGATCCTGTTGGTGAAATGGGTAAAGGAATAAGAAAGGTAACTGACACATATAAGTCACTTGGATATAATGTGGAAGTTATATTATACGAAGGAGCAAGGCATGAAATCATTAATGAAATAAATAATGATAAAGTTTATAAAGACATATTGGATTTTATCAAAAATTAGATATCAAAGGCTGTTTCGCACAATTATAATAAACCTATTATTGAATGCGTGACAGCCTTTTAATATATTCTTATTGTAAGGCTTTTGCTATATATATCAATATGATACAATGTATTAGGAATCAATTTAAGTAATAAAATAATCCAAATCAATTAGGTTGTATTTTATAATGAAAGGATACAGTGAATTAATGAAAAAAAATGACATAAAAATTATTTTGGCAGTATTGATTATTGCAGGAATATTTTATATTTTTAATCAGATAAGAATAAATAATATGAGTAGAGATCAATTATATGTTGAGATAAATGTTGATGGAGAATTATATCAAAGAATTAAGCTTAGTGAAGAAAAAGAAATTAGAATTGATGGAACTAATGGTTATAATATAATAAAAATACATGATGATGGGGTCGAGATTGTTGAATCTGATTGTCCAGATAAGATATGTGTTAAAACAGGATTCATAACTCAAGTAGGTAAGACTATCGTATGCCTTCCACACAAAATATATATAGAGATAGTCGGTAGAGAGGACGAATTGGATGCTATATCACAATAAAATCACAAAATTAACTAAAGTACAAAAGATGGTATTTATTTCTATGTTGATAGCATTTGCATTGGTTTTAAGTTATTTTGAAACATATTTACCTGTATTACCTTATCCTGGAGTTAAATTAGGACTGGCAAATATAATTACATTGACAAGTTTGTATTTCTTAGGTTTTAGAGAAGCTTTGGTATTAGTAATCTTAAGAGTTACTTTAAATAGTTTTTTTACAGGTTCGTTTATTACAATTTGGTACAGTTTATCAGGAGGTATACTTAGCTTTTTGGTTATGTATTTGTTAATTCATATAAGTAGAGATAAGATGAGTACTACAGGAATAAGTATCCTGGGAGCTGTTTCACATAATATTGGACAACTAATTGTTGTAATGATAACTACTGAGAATATTAATGTAGCAGCAGCTTATTTTCCAATATTAGCTGTTTCAGGGATTATTACAGGTATACTTATTGGTATGACTGTTAATTATATAATGCCTTACATAAATCGAATATTTAATTAAATTGATATGTGCAATTATCTCAACTAACAGATATTAATATTAAGCGATAATCTAAAATAATTAACTAAATATGGGATATTACGAAAATATTACAAAAATACCCAAATATTACGATTGTATTACATAATGCATTAGTATCTTTTTAAATATGTTTTTTTTTGTTATAATTCTGTATAGCGTAGATAATTACTATATTAAGGGAAATGAATTAAACACAAGGGGGATAGTCATGATACGTAGAATAGTCACAATTGTATTAACAATAACTATTGTTTTGAACATTTTTTCCATTAATTCAATGGCCGAAACAACTAATAATGGAAATTTCTATATTCAATATGATGGACAAATTTACAGATATAAAAATAGATTTGTAAAACTTGTAATGGATGGTAATGTTATAAAAACTGGAGATATGCCTGCTGTTATAATTACAGAAAATATTGATGGTGAGAAAGTTGCCAGAACATTAGTACCAGTAAGAGAGGTTTGTGAATCTGAACAAATTGGGGCATCAGTAGATTGGAATGGGGAAAAACAGGAAATATACATATCATATGAAGACAAATTTATTGTACTTAAAGTAAATGATAGGAAAGCCATTGTTAATAATAAAGAAGTAATCTTAGATATACCAGCTAAACTGATTCAAAATGTAGGAACAAAAAAGTGGAAAACTATGGTTCCCATAAGATTTATAGTTGAAACATTTGGTTATGAAGTAAATTGGAACGGTAAAGATTATTGTGCTGAGATGACTAAGCAAAGTAATAGCGAAGAAAACGATGCCATCAAGGATGATGAAAATGGTGATGAGCAAACTGATATAGAAGATAAGAATGATGATAATTCTGATATTGATAATGAAGAAAAACACGATAATGATAATGATACTGAAAAAGATACTGATACGGATGACAAAATAAATAATGATAATACTGATAAAGATGATACTTCTTCAGATAAAGAGGATGATACAGACAAAGATAATAGTTCTGATAAAGATGATAGTGAATCTTTAGATAGCCTTGAATCTGGTGGTGCAAAAAATGAACTACCTACAGAATTAAAAGATAATCCAGTTGTATGGACTGTAGATGATGATATTCTTTCACAAGTCAATGACCGATATACAGAGAGTAGTGTAGTTAGAAAGTTATGTCCTACAACAAATATAGAAAAAGTTGAATATATTGATGATAAAATTAATAAAAAATTTGTTATAAAAGCAACTAGCCCTATAACAGATATTAAAAAATCTCTTTGGGAGAATAAATTAATAATTGATATTGATAATTCAAAATGTAATATGAAAGATGAAATAGCTTTTGAGGATAATACAATTATTTCAGGAGTTAGAACCAGTCAATTTGAAGACAATATAACAAGAATAGTATTTGATCTGCATGATCCTGGTAATAGATTTAATATAGGTTTATCAGAAGATAGAAAAGAGGTAAATATAGTCATTCAGGAGAATTCAATCTACAGTATACATCTTGGGCAAAACGATAAAGGAGATTTCATAAAGATATTGGGTATAAAAGCTCCGGATGTAAAAACATTTAGACTAAGTAATCCTGATAGAATAATATTTGACCTACCAAACACAATGTCATTACTAAGTACTCTATCATCTTCCGCAAAAGGACAATATATTAAAGAAATAAGGACTGCGCAGTTTGATACAACAACAACTAGAATAGTTGTAGAAACTGATGGACAAGCAGATTACAATATATTCAAGGATAGTGAATCTGCTACTATGATTCAATTCATTGAGCCATCATATGATAATATTAATTATGAGAATTATGATAGGCCAACATTAATACTTAACAAACAAGATAAAAAAATAGAAATATCTAAGATTAAATGTGTAGATGATTATATTAATAGAAAATACATAATAAATCTACCTGAGAATTATAAAGAACTCTTTGGTAGTGGTACAATAAGAATAAATGATGGAATATTCAACTCTGTTGACATCGATAATAATAATGAAGGAAATACTGTTCTAACAATTAATGAAAATACTATATATGATTATAGGATAACTGAAGATGAGGACAATATCTATATAAAAGCCTATAAACCAAAAGAATTATATTCTCAGGTCATTGTTATTGATCCTGGACATGGGGATACTGACCCAGGAGCAACTGGCAATGGAATAGCTGAAAAAGACGTTAATCTAGATATAACATTATTTCTAAAAGAATATTTAGATAAAGATAATAATATTAAAACATATTATTCAAGAACTACTGATATATATTCATCTTTAGGTGATAGATGTGATATAGCTAATGAAGTGGATTGTGACTTTTTTGTTAGTATACATAATAATTCATTCAAATCAGGTGCCAATGGTACAGAAGTATATTATCTAGCACCTTCAAGTAAACCAGGAATGACTTCTCAGAAGCTTGCGGATATATTTCTAAAGAAGATCATTGATGCAGCAGGAACTAAAAATAGAGGTTGCAAGACAGCTAATTATTATGTGCTTAGAAATACTGATATGCCAGCAATACTATTAGAAATAGCTTTCATATCCAATGCTGAAGATGCAGCTAAGTTAAAAAGTGATAAATTCAAGAAAAATGTAGCTCATTCGATTTATGAATCGATTTTAGAATCATTCAATAAATTTCCAACTGGTAGATAGAATTAATGGTAGGGAACAATAATTTATTGTTCCCTATGGTTATATATAATAATTAAAGTACGGTTACTTACAAGGATACTTATTTTATTACAAAAAAACACTATTGTAGCTTTTGCTAATTAGGTATAAAATATAATTACCAAATATTTACAAATGAAAGGGGAAGGGTTATGTATAGTGTTAATAAGTCATTACTAGTTACATGTATAGCTATTGGATTAATTACAAATTCAATTATGGTAAAACAAAGTATATTTTTTTATGATTTTGATCAATGTGAAGAAGGAAAAATAGTTAATAAAGAAATTGAATTCAAGAATAATAAAAATTTAGAAGAAAACATACAATATACATTACAAAGTTTATTTGATAATGATGATGAATTAAATTCATTTATACCTTTTGGAGTTAAAATAACTAATATATTGTATATTAATGGTTCTCTGGAAATACAGATATCTAGAAATATACTAAATTATGGTGGAACAGCTACAGAAGACGCTTTAGTTAATCAAATCCTAGCTACGGTATTTGATTTTGAAGAAATCAATGAATTTACACTTTTCATAGAGGATAATGATGATTTACTTGTTGAAGGAACAAGCATAAATAAATACACAAGAAATGATTGGGAAGAAAGGATGAAAACAATTGAAGAGAATTGATGGAAGAAAAAATAATGAACATAGGAGAGTTAAGATAACCAAAGACTTTATTAAGTATCCAGAAGGATCTGTATTAATAGAAATGGGCGAGACTAAGGTTATATGTAATGCATCAGTAGAAGATAGAGTCCCACCTTTTAAAAAGGACACAGGTGAGGGATGGGTAACTGCTGAATATTCAATGTTACCAAGAGCGACATCAGATAGAAATAATAGGGATATCAACAGATTGAAGAAAAATAATCGTTCAGTTGAAATACAGAGGCTTATAGGTAGAGCACTAAGGTCTGTAGTGGATTATAAAGCATTAGGTGAGAGAACAATAACTTTAGATTGTGATGTTATTCAAGCAGATGGAGGAACTCGTACTGCTTCTATTACAGGTGCTTTCGTAGCTTTAATGTTAGCTTGTAAAAAGCTTCTTGATGAAGGAGCCATCGATAAAATGCCTATTTCAGCATTTGTTGGTGCTATAAGTGTTGGAATAGTTAATGATGAGGAAATATTGGATTTGTGTTATCAAGAAGATAGTCATGCAAAAGTTGATATGAATGTCGTTATGACCGATAAAGGAGAGTTTATTGAAGTTCAAGGTACAGGAGAAGAATCTCCGTTTAATAGGGAACAATTGAATAAGTTATTGGAGTTAGGAGAAAAAGGTATTGGGGAGCTTATCAAATTGCAGAAAGAAGCGTTAGAATAGCTTAGATTTGAATTTTAGAACTGCATTAATAGTATCTGATGACTAATTATAAATATGGAGCATTATGAGCTATTTAAAGGATAGTATGGCTCTAGTATGATAGATTGTTGTTTGTATTGTGCTAACTTATAGTAGAGAAGTGTGTAAAAGTTAAATATTACACACTTTTTATTGCTGCATTTAGCTAGGCAGATTTATTTATTCTAGAATATTAGATTAGGTAAGTATTGAGATGTTAGAATAAATTAGCTTCATTTATGATTATTGGATTGTTAAAATTTATTTGAATTCTATAACTAGTAGAAGCATAATTTTTAGCTAATACGAATTTAACAACGTTTGAATGTTAAATTATAGTCAAGGAAGATTTATGTATTGAACAAATAAACTTATTAATGTATAATATAAAGAATTTTTAATAATAGGAGATATCACTTATGAAAAATGAAAAGATAATTTTTGCCACTAAAAATAGAGGAAAAATAAAAGAGATAAATATGATAATGAAGGATACTAAATATGAAGTTATTTCTATGGAGGATGCTGGTATTGATATGGATATAGTTGAGGATGGTGTCACTTTTGAGGAAAATGCGGTTATAAAAGCTTCAAAAGTTATGGAAATAGCAGATTGCATTGTTATGGCGGATGATTCAGGACTTGAGATAGATTATCTTAATAAGGCACCTGGGATATATTCTGCTAGATTTGGTGGAGAGGATACTCCTTACAGTATTAAAAATAAGATGATTATAGATAAATTAAAAGGAGTAGAGGAAAAAGATAGAACTGCTAGGTTTGTTTGTGCTATTGCGGTTGCTTTCCCTAATGGAGACATTTTAACGAATAAGGAAGTAATAGAAGGGTATATTATAAATGAAGAAAAAGGGACTAATGGCTTTGGGTATGATCCTATCTTTTATGTACCAGAGTATGATTGTACTACTGCTGAAATGGATAATGAACTTAAGAATGAGATTAGTCACAGAGGGAAAGCTTTGAGAAGTATGAAGTTGAAAATGGAAAGTTACATGAATGACAATAGGTAATTATATTTAGTTAAAGATATAAATAATTAACTCAACTTTCCTACCTTTTAATTAGCTTACTCGCATAGAATATTGAAGTTGGAAAGTTGTGTAATCAATAATGGAGAGAATATATGAAGATACTTCTAACTAGTGATACACATGGTAATTTAAGAAATATAATAAAAGTGATAAATACTACAAAAGATATTGATAGAATAATTCATTTAGGTGACTATGAAAGAGATGTAGAAGAGCTACAGAAATTATATAGATACCCTATTGATTATGTACAGGGCAATTGTGATTTCATATCTTATGCACCTGAAGTTAAGATATTAGAATTTTATGGAGTTAGGATATTAATTACTCATGGACATTTACATGATGTTAAGTGGGAGTATGATACTATTTTGAATGTTGGTAAAGAAAATAATGTTGACATAGTTTTATTTGGACACACACATGTGTCGCTGGTTAAAAATGTAGATAATATTACTTTAATTAATCCAGGCAGCATATCTTTACCAAGAGACGGAAAAGGCTATAGTTTCGGGATTTTAGAGATTGAAAAAGATGGAAAATATCATATTACTATAAAAAATTTGGAAAAAAAACAAAAAAGGTATTGACATTTGTTGATTCCGTGTGTATAATAACTCTTGCGTTCGAAAAAGAACAGTAAATATCATAAGCACCGGGGTGTGGCTCAGCTTGGCTAGAGCGCTTGATTTGGGTTCAAGAGGCCGCAGGTTCGAATCCTGTCACCCCGATACCTTTTGCGGGTGTAGTTCAATGGTAGAACACCAGCCTTCCAAGCTGGATACGTGGGTTCGATTCCCATCACCCGCTTGTAATTAACAATAATTACAAGCAAGGCATTGAACTTGTGATGTGCCTGTAGCTCAGTTGGATAGAGCAGTGGCCTTCTAAGCCACGTGTCCGGGGTTCGAATCCCTGCAGGCACGCTATAGGCAATTAATTATTTATTTGCTTAAAAAATATACGGTGGGTATAGCTCAGCTGGTTAGAGCGCAAGATTGTGGCTCTTGAGGCCGTGGGTTCGAATCCCATTACTCACCCTTATATTGTTGGGTAGTCGCCAAGCGGTAAGGCACTAGACTTTGACTCTAGTATGCGTAGGTTCGAATCCTGCCTACCCAGTTTATGGGCTACTAGCTCAGTTGGCTAGAGCACTGGACTCTTAATCCAGGTGTCCTGGGTTCGAATCCCAGGTGGCTCATGGACTTGTAAAAACAAGTCGAAAAAATTAAAAATTTTACTTGACATAATAAGATAATTGTTATATTATTGTAAAGGTAAAATTCACATAAGCGGATGTGGCGGAATTGGCAGACGCACTAGACTTAGGATCTAGCGCCTAACGGCGTGGGGGTTCGACTCCCTTCATCCGCACTAAGTAAAAAAGCACTTGAAATTATTCAAGTGCTTTTTAATTAAATAGAAAAGTTCTACTTTCTATTTTCCTTGAAATCTTTAATGAGGCGTAGCCTCTTCGTTCTTTATTAAATTTTCTATGATGGAATAGTTTCAATTACATAATGATAAGGATAGTTGCTATTTGCTTTTCTTAAAAATCTGTTATTCAATCTTAGTCTTATATTTTTTTAGTGTTATTTAATATAGGAAGAGTTTTTGTAGCAGTATGTTTTGGTGAATAATAAGAATAAGGTTGTTAGAGGTTTTTCAATAAGCAATTGGCTAAAATGATTGATTGAATTTGTTAGTGTATAATGATATATATTTAACGTATTTATTTTCTATGGAATGTATTATTATTACATAGGTTTGTTAAATATATATCATTATATATTGACATGAATAAAAAAGTTTCAACGCTTTATTATCTAGATAAGAGATTCTATTTAATGATATTCAGAAAATCAATATTAGTTTCTTTACATAAATTACTGTTCTGAAATTGAGGGTTACAAGTTACTTCTTGTATAAACCAGCTAGGTGGTTTGAAGTTATTAGCTACTTCTTTGCTAGGAAATTCTACTTCGGCAACAATCAATCCTTTTAATTTACCACTAAAAACATCTAATTCAACTGTTAATGAGTTATCCAAAGGAATTAAATAGCGTTGCTTAGTGATTGGATTAAAATCTATTTTAGTCTTTAAATGGTCATATTGTTGATTTGATATTTTTTCTTCAAATTCTTCTCTTATCATAAGGCCTGAAGATTTATAAGTTAGATAGCAGGTTTCATCTGTTTTTCTTATTCTTATTACAGGATTGGTACTAATGTAGCCTTGTTCTATATTAATGTGTGGATATTTCGTTATTTCATTCATAGGTAGTGTTATCAGGTATTTCTTTTCAATTTCCATGTGTTGTCATTATCCTTTCAAATAAGAATTAAAAGTGTTATTTCGAATTAATAAATATATTTGCAAATCCTCTAATATTAATTATAGAGTGATAAACAAAATATAAAATATTAATATAATAATACTGCAATAAAAATATAAAGTAGTTGAACTATGCTTTTTTGGTGCATAAAGGTATTTTTCTTTTAGATATTTTTTAATGTCTTGTGGAGATTTTAAAGAAAATTCTTTCTGTAAAGTATATTTATATTTTTTAGAAACTGTAGCTCTATAGTGTTTTATTGAATATTTGAAAACATTAAACGTACCTTGGTCGTCAATAAAAACTATTCCTGCTACGATAAATACAATCATATTGATTAAGAATAACTTTTCTAACATTAAATGATAAAGTGATATGGATCCAACATTAATTCTTTTGTCAAAAAGTGAGAGAATTAAACTAAATATAGTAAGTATAATTATATATAGAATAATTTTTTTTGCATTTTTTTTCATAATAACCTCCAATTATTTTAATATATTAATTTTTTTAAAATATAACTTTATGATATTTAGGATTAACATAAATATTATAACATAATATTTTATAATTCAACATATAATACTTTTGCATTTGGGGGTAATAATACGCAAAAGATGAGACAACCAGATTCAGATAGACTTTAAGTAACATAATCACCTATTTATCGACAAAAATAAATGATGAATTTATTACAAAAATACTATGATACGCTACAGTTGTGATATGTTAACCTATTAACAAAACCTTTACAATGACAAAAATATGATATATAATTATTTAAGTATAATTTTGCATTATTAGTCACAGAGTACTGCAAAATTGTAGAAAACCCGACTAAAATGATACATAAAAAAATAATATCTAGGGTGGGATAACAACAATTTTAAAAGGAGGATTTTTATGAAGAAATTATTAGCATTACTACTAGTGTTGACGATGACACTTTCACTAGCAGCATGTGGTGGCAAAGATAAGGAAAAAACGACTGATATTGACAGTAATGAAAGTGTAACTGAAGGGGATAAGACAGACGCAAAAGAACCTGCAGAAGACCAAGATGATAAGAAGGTTTTACGTCTTATTGACGTAACAGACATCCCTAAATTGATTTCATGGCAATCAACAGATAATATATCTTTCCAAATCCTAGGAAATGTTCTTGGTGGATTATTTGTCAAAGGTACTGATGGAACACCAAAACCTGAAATGGTAGATACATATGATGTATCAGAAGATGGACTTACATATACATTCCACTTAAAGAAAGGTGTACAATGGGTAACTAATGCTGGCGAACCTTATGGTGAAGTAACAGCTAATGACTTCGTATTCGCATGGAAGAAATTATTAGATCCAGATCAAGCAGCTCAATATGCAAGTTTGTTTGAAACATGTGCAATTAAAAACGGTGCTACAGCATTTAAATTACAAAATGAGATTGTTACTCATGATAAAAATGCAAAATCATTAGCTAACTTGAAAGTTAGTAATTATGAAGATACTGAAGAAGAAACTGCCCAACAACAATATGATGCTGCTAAAAAAGAACTTGAAGATAAGGTTAGTAACTTATTAGCTGATATAGAAAAGAACTATGGTTCTGTTGATGAAGCTAAAGTAGAATTGGCTAATCTAGTTGAAACAGTTGCAATTTCAGCTGAAGATGATTATACTTTCAAAGTTGAACTAGAATCTGTTGTACCATATTTACTTGATTTATTATGTTTCCCTTCATTATATCCAGCAAATGAAAAATTCTATAATGAAGTTGGAGCAGACAAATATGGTAAAACAGCTGAAGATTTCCTTTATAATGGAGCTTATGTCTTTAAAGATTGGAAACTCGGAGAAAGACATTATCTAGTTAAAAACGAACATTATTGGGATGCTGATAATGTTGAGTTAGACGCAATAGATTCTCGTGTAATTCTAGATGCTAAAAATGATACAACTGTTAATATGTATTTAGAGGGCGAAATCGATAGAACTGGTTTAAAAGGTGAGAACGTTGATAAATATGGTAGCAGACCTGATGCAATAGTAGTACCAGATAGTGGAATCCAATACTTACAAATGAACCCTTGGAATGGAGCTTTAACTCCAGCCAGAAAAGTATTACAAGATGCTAGAGCTAGAAAGGCTGTCAATTACGCTATTGATAAATCATATATTACAGATGTTGTTCTTAAAAACGGTTCTGTAGCAGCCAATTATTTTGTTCCAAGAAGTTTTGTATCTAGTAAAGATCATGATGGTAAAGATTTCCGTGAAGTAGCGCAAGATTTATATGATGGTAAAGATGGATATAATATTTACAATCCTGAAGAAGCTACTAAATTATGGAATGAAGTTATGAGTGATCTAGGTATGACAGAAGTAACAATTGATTTAATGCTTGGTAATACTGAAGAAGATAAGAAAAATGCAACTCATATCAAAGATGAGATGGAAAAGAATCTACCAGGATGTAAAGTTCAAATATCAACTATTCCTTGGGGGGATAGATTGGCAAGAACAGCTCAAGGTGATTTCATTATGAACTGGACTGGATGGGGTCCAGACTATCCTGACTCACCAACTTTCTTAGAGATATTTATGGCAGATTCAGAATATAATAATGGTAAATATAATAATCCAACATATGATGAAACAATAAGATCTGCTAAGACTGGTGAATTAGCTGATCCAGCAAACTCAAAAGAACGTTTTGAAAAATTAGTAGAATTAGAAAAAATACTACTCGGAGATGACCAAGTAATTGTTCCATTGTATCAAGTTAGTGGATTATCACTTAGTAATCCTAAGTTTAAAAATTATGTTAAACAACAATCAGGTTGTGATTATGTTTATAAATGGATTAAGATTGAAGAGTAATTTTTAATTTAAAATTAATATTAGTTAAAGTTTTGGCAGTTTATACTGCCAAAACTTATGTTCACTAGTATTTTAACTTGTTAAAGTATTAATTGATTGGAGGTTAATTAATGATTCGTTATACAATTGAGAGGATTATCTTAATCTTTGTGACTGTACTAATTGTTGTAACGATTAACTTCTTTTTATTAAGGTTAATGCCTGGTTCGCCTTTTGCCAATCCTAAGATAACTCAAGCACAAATAGAAATGATGGAAGCTAAATATGGTCTTGATGATCCATCCTATGTGCAATATTTTAGGTATATAAAGAATTTAATTGTTAAACAAGATTTAGGAGTTTCCTTAAAAATGCAAGATCAACCTGTTTCAAAATTAGTTAAAATGAAATTACCTCATACTGTAAAAATTGGAACAATAGCTCTAATATTTGGTGTTATTGTTGGAATTTTTCTCGGGGCGATAGCTGCAATATATAGAAATTCCTTCTGGGATAATCTGGTGACCATATTGGCTGTTATTGGAGTATCTATACCTAACTTTGTGCTGGCAGCATTTCTGCAATATTTTTTCTGTACAAAATTAGGATGGTTTCCATACATATATAATCCGGTTGATGCTCTTAGGAAAATTTCAACTTGGGATTCCTTATATTCCAGTTTATTACCAGCTCTTTCCCTATCATTATATGTTACATCATCTACAATGAGATATATGCGTTCTGAATTGGTTGAAGTATTAAGTAGTGACTATATTTTATTAGCTAGAGCTAAAGGATTCAGCAAACCGAAAGTAATATTTAGACATGCGTTAAGGAACGCTTTGATTCCTGTAATAACTATTGTAGGACCAATGGCTGTAAACATATTAACTGGTGGTGTTATTGTTGAACAGTTTTTTGGTGTACCTGGGTTAGGTAAATTATTAGTAAATGGTATATTTAGTAATGACTACTTTGTAATTTTAGGTGTTAACTTAATTCTCAGCTTCCTATATATTTCTATTATCCTAGTGGTTGACTTATTGTATGGTGTTATTGACCCAAGGATTAGATTAAAAGGAGGTGGAGTATAATATGCAACTATCTAAGGAAAAATTCAAATTAAAGAAACATGACTTTTCTCATGTAGATAGAATTAGTACTGAAAGTATTTCTTTCTGGAAAGACGCAAGAAGAAGATTAAGGAAAAATAAGGCTTCTATGGTTGGTTTTTATGCAATTATAATATTAACCTTATTAGCGATATTTGGTCCTATAAATCCAATTAATCAAAAAAATGAAGATGGTTCTGTATTTACATATGATTCATCACCTGTAATTTTAGATGACAATGGGAAAGAGATACCCAAAAAAGATATTGCTTATCTTCCACCACGTATACCTGGATTAGAAAAGCTGGGTATTTTTGATGGTCATGCTACTATTGAAAGAGGTACATTTGATTTAGTTGTAGGTCTTTTACCTAATACTGATGAATTCAATGATTTAAAATCACCTCTAAAACGTAAAGAGTTAATAGAACGTTTAGATATACCTTATCATCCATTTGATATTAATATTATAGACGTCTATGAAGATGATAAAGGTGATTTAACAGCTAAAATTAAAATATTAGCAACTGATGAAGTTAAAGAAATGCCTTTTGAAGATTTGGTAAGTGAGTATTGCATATATAAGCCAGGTACATTCAAATTTCTAAAATCATATACTGATCAATATGGAGTAGAAATGATAAAAATGGATGTTGACTATTACGCAGTACAAAACATTAAAAACAGATACTTCTGGTTTGGTACTGATAAAATGGCTTTAGACTTATGGACTAGAGTATGGGTTGGTGTTAGAGTATCATTAATTATAGCGCTATGTTCACTTATACTAGATTTCACTATTGGTATTTTATATGGTACTATATCGGGATTTTATGGTGGTACAAAAGTGGATACAGTAATGATGCGTATTACTGAAGTGTTGGGTAGTATTCCTGCTTTAGTACTGATGGTTATATTTATAAGTATCTCTGATCGGATAGAAGTTCTGATAGATTCGATTATACCGGGAGATCAGACGCAATCTACCATTAGATTGATAATATTAATAGTTGCAATGAGTTTGACTAACTGGATAGGTGTAGCAAGAGTAGTTAGATCTCAAATACTAAAACTTAGAGAACAAGAATATATATTAGCCTCTAGAACTCTAGGAGCAACTAAAAGAAGGCTGATGAGAAAGCATTTATTCCCTAATATAATAGGGCAGATATTAGTAATGGCGACTTTTTCCATTCCTGGTGCAATTTTTTATGAAGCTTTCTTAACATTTATAGGAATTGGTTTACCAATACCAATGTCATCATTAGGTGTATTGGTAAATAATGGTTATGATTCTTTCCAAACAATACCTTCTATGTTACTGATACCCGCAACGATAATGTCAATAATTATGTTATCTATCAACTTGTTAGCTAACGGACTTAGAGACGCATTAGACCCACGTATGAGATAGAAAGGAGAGAGATTATGAATAAAGAAAAAGTATTACAAGTTAAAGATTTAGAGATCTCTTTCAGGACTTATGCAGGTGATGTGCAGGCTGTTAGAGGTATATCTTTTGATTTATTTAAAGGAGAAACATTAGCTATAGTTGGAGAATCGGGTTCCGGTAAGTCTGTAACGGTTAAAGGAGTTATGGGTTTACTAGCTGATAATGGTTATTATAAGAATGGACATATTTTATTTGAAGATAATGATATTACTAAGATGAAAGAAACTCATCTTCACTCAGTCAGAGGGAATAAGATGGCTATGATATTTCAAGATCCAATGACATCATTAGATCCTACAATGACTATAGGTAAACAGATAATGGAAGTTATTAGACTTCATCAAAAAGCATCTAAATTAGAAGCTTTTGAAAAGGCAGTTAAACTTATTGATATGGTTGGAATTCCTGAGCCTAGAAAAAGGATGAAACAATATCCTCACCAATTTTCTGGTGGTATGAGACAAAGAATTGTTATTGCTATAGCATTAGCTTGTGAACCAACTATATTAATAGCTGATGAACCAACTACTGCTCTTGATGTAACGATTCAAGCACAGATACTTGATTTAGTTAAAGATCTACAGAAGAAGATTGGAGCTTCAGTTATATTTATAACTCATGACCTTGGTGTAGTAGCAAATGTAGCGGATAGAGTTGCTGTTATGTACGCTGGTAAGTTGGTTGAAATAGGCACAAGTGATGAGATTTTCTATGATCCAAGACATCCATACACATGGGGTCTTATTGGTTCAATGCCGGACCTAGAAACTGAAGGAGCATTATATGCTATACCAGGTACTCCTCCTAACCTAATTAAGCCACCTACTGGTGATGCATTTGCTTTAAGAAGTAAATATGCTATGGAAGTAGATTTTGAAGAACAACCTCCATTGTTTGATATAACTGATACTCATAAGGCAGCTACTTGGTTATTGCATGAATATGCACCTGAAGTAAAGCCACCTGAAGTTATTATTAAACGTAGAGAACGTTTGAAAGAGGTGAATAACTAATGGCTGAAAAAGAAGTATTAGTTGAAATTCAAAATCTAAAGCAATACTTTAAATTAGGTAGAAAAAGTGTAGTAAAAGCTGTAGATGATGTTTCATTTAAAATATATAAAGGTGAAACCTTTGGTTTAGTTGGAGAATCGGGTTCAGGTAAATCTACTACTGGTAGGACAATGATTAGACTATATGATCCTACAGGTGGAAAAGTATTTATGGAAGGGGACAGGATTGATGGTAAAGTCCCTAAAAAAGTTGTTGCCAATGTTAATAGAAATATGCAAATGATATTTCAAGACCCTATGGCATGTCTCAATCCACGTATGAAAGTTGAAGATATTATAGCTGAAGGATTAGATATTCATAAGTTGGTTAAAAACAAAACCGAGAGAAGAGAAAAAATAATAGAAATGTTAAACATTGTTGGGCTTAATGAGCAGCATGCAGATCGTTATCCTCATGAATTCTCAGGTGGTCAAAGACAAAGAATAGGTATAGCTAGGGCTATGGCTGTTGAGCCTAAGTTTATTATAGCTGATGAACCTATATCAGCACTTGATGTTTCTATTCAGGCTCAAGTTGTTAACTTAATGAATGAATTAAAGCAAAAAAGAGGATTGACATACTTATTTATTGCCCATGATTTATCTATGGTTAAGTATATAAGTGATAGAATTGCTGTTATGTATAAAGGTAAACTTATGGAACTTACAACTAGTAAGCAACTATTTGAAAAACCTTTGCACCCATACACTAGATCGTTATTATCAGCTATTCCATTGCCAGATCCTATTACTGAACGAACAAGAAGACGTCATGCTTACAAACCAGAAGTTGAACATGATTATACTAAAAACCTACCAAAATGGGTAGAAGTTGATCCAGGTCATTTCATATATGGTAATGATGAGGAAATAGAAAAATGGAATGCTTTATATTAATATAAAATAAAAGATAAAAGACTATACAGCTCTTTAAGCTATGTAGTCTTTAATTTTAGTAATTTTAATTTTTAATAGAATATGATGAATACCAATAAAAAAGTTCTACTTTTTTGTATATGAAATTAGATTTCCATATGCGGTAGTAGAACTTCATTTTTTATGAAATAATGTTATATATTAAGTAGATTTTATATAATTATTGTTTTGTTGGAAATATCATATCACGTATAAGAGAGATTAGATAAAAATCTTCTAAACATATATGTATGAAAATAATTTATTGATATTTTTTGTTGTTATATTTTCGATACTTGCTTCTTCGGCTGCTTGTATAACATTTTCGTAAGGTATCTGATAAATATATGAAATATCAGAAGGACTGTAAGAATCAAGAACCTTACGTTTCACTTCTCTAGAGAATAATTTACATATGTCGCTACTTCCATAGAACATTATCATTATGAAGGAATGTTTACTTATATTATCAATACCATTAGTATCCATTATTTTTTTAATCTCTTCATTTGAGATTTCCAGTAGTTGTGAGACAATACCCATTTCAATAACATCTTTTTCTTGTGTTTTTAAAAACAAGTCTATTTCTTTTAATTTTGGTGAAAGATAATTATTGTAATATTCTAGATATGTAGTCATTAAAAGACCTCCTAAAAAAATATAGTATTATTTAATAATATCTAAAATTAGTTAAAAATCAACAGTTTTTCAAAAAAATGTATGTCAAAATTTATTTGTTTTTTTATTTGAATGCATATAATAAAATTAAGTAATAAGATTAAATAACTAGTAATAATCTATACGAAGACAATATGATAAAGCATTTGCATCAACTTTTGCATAATAAGATTATAACTTATAATCCTTTTAAAATCATATGTAATAATTGGTTTTGAAAATGGTTACAAATACCATAGTAAAAAATGAATTATAGTTAATACTATCATTACGGAGGTGATTTTAAATGGCATATAACAAGCAAGCAACAGATGCACTAAACAAGTTTAAGTATGAAATAGCTAATGAACTTAATGTTAACTTGAAACAAGGTTATAATGGTGATTTAACTTCTGCTCAAGCTGGTTCAGTAGGTGGAGAAATGGTTAAGAGAATGATTGAAAAACAAGAGCAATCTATGTCTTCAGGTGGTTCTTATTAATCATTTGAAAAAAATGTTTATGAAAATATATTAAAATCCTAGAGATAACATTTCTGGGATTTTTTTATTGCGTATTATTAATATGCTATAGTATAATTAACCAGTCGTAGATTCAGTATCATTTATGTTAAAAAAACCTATTTTTAGAAATAGGTGTATAAAATCTTAATAAAAAAACAATACTTTATTAATGTGACTGATTAATCAAAAATTTAAGATTCTTTAGAGTAACAATTATGTAAGAAGTCTTAATTAGTAATTTTAGATAATAGTAAAAATGTGTAGATTTATCATAATCACTATGGTATAATATACAAATGGTTAAATAGGAACAGCTATGCCCTTTTATATAGAGTGAATTAATTTATAACAGCACACTTCATCTTCAAAGAAATAAAAAGGGAAGAAAATGACTTTCCTACTATATAAATTAAGGAGGAACAATTTTAAATGAACGTTAATGTAGAAACACTAGAAAAAAGCATGGTGAAACTTACCATTGAAGTTGATGCAGAACGCTTTGAAGAAGGCATGAAGCATGCATATAGCAAAAATAAAAATAAGATTACAGTTCCAGGATTCAGAAAAGGTAGAGTACCAAGACAATTAATCGAGAAAACTTATGGAGCAGAAATTTTTTATGAGGATGCAGTCAACTACATAATTCCAGATGCATATGATAAAGCTATAGAAGAAAACAACTTAGAAGTTGTATCAAGACCAGAAGTTGATGTGCAACAAGTAGAAAAAGGAAAAGCTATGATTTTTACAGCTGAAGTCGCAGTTAAACCAGAAGTGACTTTAGGTGAATACAAAGGTATTGAAATCGAGAAAAATGATATAGATGTTACTGAAGAAGATGTAGATGCAGAAATCGAAAAAATAAGAGATAAAAATTCAAGATTGATTGATGTTACAGATAGAGCAGTTGAAAATAATGACCAAGTTGTAATTGATTTTGAAGGATTTATTGATAATGAACCTTTTGAAGGTGGTAAATCCGAAAACTATTCATTAACTATTGGATCACATTCATTTATTGATACATTTGAAGATCAATTGATAGGAAAGAATATTGGAGAAGACATAGAAATTAATGTGAATTTTCCAGAAGATTATCAACAAGAAGATTTACAAGGAAAACCTGCATTGTTTAAAGTTAATATTAAAGAAATCAAATTCAAGGAATTACCAGAAGTAGATGATGAATTTGCTAAAGACGTATCTGAATTTGACACACTTGATGAATATAAACAAGATGTTAAGGCAAAACTTTTAGAGCAAAAAGAAAATGCAGCAAAATCTAAAAAACAAGAAGATGTTCTTCAAAAAGTTATCGAGAACGCTAGTATGGAAATAGCAGATCCTATGATTGATTTACAAGCAGAAAATATGACTCAAGATTTTGCTACAAGATTACAATATCAAGGATTATCTCTAGAACAATACTTTGGTTTTACTGGACAGAATATGGCGACATTAAAAGATACTATGAAAACTGATGCAGAAAAGAGAATAAAATCTAGATTAGTATTAGAAGCAATCGCTAAAGCAGAAAATATTCAAGCTACAGATGAAGAATTAGACGAAGAATTAAAGAAAATGGCAGAAGCTTATAAAATGGAAATTGAAAAGATAAAAGAGACTGTTGGCGAAGAAGAAAAAGAATCAATAAAAGATGATATCAAGAATCGTAAAGCACTTGATTTCATTACAGAACAAGCTAAAGAAGTGTAATAATAAGCACTTTATTTGCGTAAGATAAAAGGTAGAGGAGGTAAAAATTATGAGTTTAGTACCTTATGTCGTAGAGCAAACAAGTAGAGGAGAAAGATCTTACGATATTTTTTCCAGACTTTTAAAAGAAAGAATTATTTTTTTAGGCGAGGAAGTAAATGACACAACTGCAAGCTTAGTTGTAGCTCAATTATTATTCCTAGAAGCTGAAGACCCAGAAAAAGACATTCATGTATATATAAATAGTCCAGGAGGGTCAATTACAGCAGGAATGGCTATATATGACACTATGCAATACATTAAACCTGATGTTTCAACAATATGTATTGGTATGGCTGCTAGTATGGGTGCATTCTTACTTGCAGGTGGAGCTAAAGGAAAAAGATTTGCTTTGCCTAATGCAGAAATAATGATACATCAACCACTTGGAGGAACTCAAGGTCAAGCTGTTGATATTAAAATACACGCAGATAGAATAATTGCAATAAGAGAAAAACTTAATCAAATACTAAGCGAAAGAACTGGTCAGCCATTAGAAGTTATAGAAAAAGACACTGATAGAGATAACTTCCTAACAGCTGAAGCTGCTAAAGAATATGGTCTTATTGACAAAGTATTTGAAAAAAGATAGCCGAAAGTAGGTGAAGCAGTGGCTAATAAATATGAAGACAAAAAACAACTTAGGTGTTCATTTTGTCACAAAGCTCAAGACCAAGTAAGGAAACTTATAGCAGGTCCTAACGTTTATATTTGTGACGAGTGTATTGAACTATGTGCAGAAATTATAGAAGAAGAATTCCAAGATTACAAAGAAGCGCAAGATCTTGAAAATATACCAAAACCACTAGAAATAAAAACATTTCTAGATGAATATGTTATTGGTCAAGAAGATGCTAAGAAAACATTGGCAGTAGCTGTTTATAATCATTACAAAAGAATCAGAAGTGATATTAAAAACGATGATGTAGAACTTCAGAAGAGTAATATTATCATGGTTGGACCAACAGGTTCAGGTAAGACATATATGGCACAGACATTGGCAAAAATGTTAGGTGTACCTTTTGCAATAGCGGATGCTACTTCATTAACTGAAGCAGGTTATGTCGGTGAAGATGTTGAAAATATATTACTACGACTTATTCAAGCAGCAGATTTTGATATAGAAAAGGCTGAACAAGGAATCATATACATTGATGAAATAGATAAGATAGCTAGAAAATCGGATAATCCATCAATTACAAGAGATGTAAGTGGTGAAGGTGTTCAACAAGCATTATTGAAGATTTTAGAAGGAACTATTGCTTCTGTTCCTCCACAAGGTGGAAGAAAACATCCACATCAAGAATTTATACAAATAGATACTACTAATATTCTATTTATATGTGCAGGTGCTTTTGACGGTTTAGAAAAGATAATACAACAACGTGTTGGTGAAAAGTCAATGGGATTTGGTGCTACAGTTGATAGTATTAAAAACCAACAAATAGGTCATGTATTAAAAGAACTTTTACCACAGGACCTTATAAAATTTGGACTTATTCCAGAATTTGTTGGACGTATACCTGTTAATGTCACTCTTGATAATTTAACAGAAGATGCTCTAGTTGATATACTTGTAAAACCTAAGAATTCCTTAGTAAAACAATATCAAACACTCTTCAGTATGGATAATGTGGAATTAGAATTCAATGATGATGCTCTTACATCAATAGCTAAGAAATCTCTTGATCGTAAGACAGGGGCGAGAGGGCTTAGAGCAATAATAGAAGAAATAATGACAGAAGTTATGTTTGAAATACCTTCGAACGATAAAATAGAAAAATGCGTAATTACAAAAGAAGTAATTGATAATAATGAAAATCCAACATTAGTGGTTAATGAAAATATTCAATCACTTAAAAAGCCTGTGGCTAAAAAAAGAACTAAACGTAAAAATGAAAATGAAACAGCTTAGGAATAAAATTTCCTATAAATAAAATACCCCCTGCCTAGTAGGGGGCTTTTTATTAAAGCGCATTGAATTTCATATGATAAAAATTCTTTTAAGGAGCGAGGTTACATAAACATGGAAAAAACTATGATAAAAATTCCTTTACTAGCCCTTAGAGGCATTAACGTTTTACCTGATATGATTATACATTTTGATGTAAATCGTAAGAAATCTGTAAATGCATTAGAGGAAGCGATGACGAATCAACAGTTGATTTTTCTTGTAGCTCAAAAAGATGCAAAGGAAGATGAACCGTTAACGGATAATTTATACAAAATAGGTACAATCTCTAAGATAAAACAGTTAATAAAACTTCCAGGTAATATAATTAGAGTTTTAGTAGAAGGTCTAGAAAGAGGAGAAATAAATAAATTTGTTTTTGAAGAGCCGTTCATAATGACAGAAGTTGAGAACATTGAAAAAACAAATTATGAAATAAATGAAGAAGAAAAAGAGGCATTACTAAGAATAACTTTTGAAAGTTTAGAAGAGTATTCTAATGTTAATCCACAGTATTCTATTGAGACTATTAAGAATATGTTAGGAATTAAAGATGTGGGTAAATTGGCAGATAGTATCGCTGCTAATATCAGTATCTCTCTTGAGAATAAGCAAAAGATATTAGGGGAAATTAATCCTGTAGAAAGATTAAAAACAACTATATCCATTTTAAAAAGTGAAATTGAACTTAGTAGAATTAAAAAGGATATTCAAATTCAAGTTAAACAAAAGATCGATAAGAATCAAAAAGAATATTTCCTTAGAGAACAGCTAAAAGTAATACAAAGCGAATTAGGAGATAAGTACGGATTAGGTGAAGAAGTAGAAAAATATACTAAGCAACTTAAAAGCCTAAAAGCACCAAAAATTGTAAAAGAAAAGATAGAAAAAGAAATAGGAAGAATGAAAAAAATACCTAATGGTTCTTCTGAAGGTGTAGTAGTCAGAAATTACATCGAATGTCTTTTGGAACTTCCATGGAATAAAAAAACTAAAGAGTCCAAAGATATAAAGGGAGCAGAAGAAATTCTGGAAAAAGACCATTATGGTTTGAAAAAAGTTAAAGAGAGAATATTAGAACATCTAGCAGTCAGGAAGTTATCAAGTAAAACTGATAGTCCCATATTATGTTTAGTAGGACCACCTGGTACAGGTAAGACTTCAATAGCTAAATCTATTGCACAAGCCTTAAATAGAAAATACGTAAGAATTTCTTTAGGAGGAGTAAGAGATGAAGCTGAAATAAGAGGACATAGAAGAACATATATTGGAGCTATGCCAGGACGCATAGTTAATGGACTTAAGCAAGCAGGTTCTAGTAACACGTTAATGCTTTTTGATGAAATCGACAAAATGAGTTCTGATTTCCGAGGAGATCCATCCTCTGCATTATTAGAAGTACTTGATTCTGAACAAAATAATAAATTTAGAGATCATTATATTGAACTACCAGTTGATCTATCTGATGTATTATTTATTGCAACAGCTAATTCAATTCAAACTATACCTAGGCCTCTTCTAGATAGATTAGAACTAATAGAAGTTTCCAGCTATACTGCTAATGAGAAGTTTCATATTGCAACGAACCATCTTATTGCAAAACAAATGAATAAGCATGGATTGAAAGAAGGTCAACTCAAGATAAGCAAAAATGCATTAAAAACACTTATCGATGATTATACTAGAGAAGCTGGAGTTAGAAATTTAGAAAGAAGAATTGGAGAAATATGCAGGAAGGTTGCAAAAGAAGTATTAGTTAATGATAAAGAGTATATTAAGATAACTGAACAAAATATTCAAAAATATCTTGGTATACCACTATATACTTTTGAGAGAATAGCTGATAAATCTCAAGTAGGTGTAGTTAGAGGATTAGCTTGGACAGCTGTTGGAGGAGATACTCTTTCTATAGAAGTAAATACTATGAAGGGTACAGGAAAATTTGAATTAACAGGTCAATTAGGAGATGTAATGAAAGAATCTGCTAAGGCTGGTATAAGTTATATTCGTTCTAAGACAAAAGAGCTGGATATAGATGAAGATTTTCATAAAAATATTGATATCCATATTCATATTCCAGAGGGTGCGGTTCCAAAAGATGGTCCATCAGCAGGTATTACTATGGCAACTGCTATGATTTCAGCTCTAACTAATAAACCTGTAAAAAATGACGTCGCTATGACAGGAGAAATAACATTACGAGGAAGAGTACTTCCAATCGGTGGATTAAAAGAAAAATTATTAGCTGCAAAAAGAGCAGGTATTAAAAAAGTACTAATACCAAAAGATAATACCAAGAACATATCTGAAGTTGATAGAGAGATTACTAATGGACTTGAAATCATATATGTTACTAACATGGATGAAGTTATAGAAGAAGCCATAATAAATACGAATTAAAGAGGCAGGAGATAATATGATCGTAAACAACGTAAACCTAGAAGTTGTATCAGGTAGTGCTTCACAATTTCCTGATACTAATCTATTAGAAATAGCTTTTGCAGGTAAATCCAATGTAGGTAAATCATCATTGATTAATGCCCTGATTAACAGAAAGTCCTATGCAAGAACTTCTTCACAACCAGGAAAAACACAAACAATAAATTTCTACAATGTTGAAGATAAGCTATATTTTGTTGATTTACCAGGATACGGCTACGCAAAAGTTTCAAAACAAGAACGAGAACGCTGGGGTAAATTTATTGAGAGTTATCTCTATGAAAGACAACAATTAAAACAGATTCTACTATTAGTAGATATAAGGCATGAACCCAACAACAATGATAAAATGCTCTATGATTGGATAGTCTACAATGGTTTTGCTCCTATTGTTATTGCAACAAAATTGGATAAACTAAAGAGAAGCCAAGTAGATAAGCACGTAAGTGTAATAAAAAAAGCTTTTAATATAAAAGACCGTAATAGAATTGTTCCTTTTTCAGCTACTACTAAACAGGGGAAAGATGAATTGTGGGAGATGTTAGATAGTATTATAGATAGCGATAATTAACTAATTAATATTAAAATTTTATTGTAATGGTATAGGGAGTTATAACGATATAACGTGCAAGACGGTCAGGAAGTAAAGGGGTATGTTACGCTAGCAAATTAAACGTCCATGTTTAAATAGCTGGGCTCGCCGTCCATGGCTCGCGACTACACATACCCCTTTACTTCCTTCCGTAGTACAATTAACGTAAAAAATAATGTGCTGTAATTATATTATAGAAGTAACTTAAAATATAATTGTAGTGGTATAGGGACAAGTCATAATGATATAACGTACCGTAAGCATTATCATCTAAGTAACTTAATTTTATTTCCGGGAAAGCGGCATATACTTGTTTTTTCGCAGACCGATCCTTAAGGAGTAAGGCAAGAAAAAACAAGTATATGCCGCTACGCTTTAATCAACTCTTCTAATATTTTCCCATAAATCGTATGAGTGTTTTCTTTCCAATTTTCACATATTTTAAGAGCATGATCTTTAGATACTACATTGATCTTAATATCCAATAATAAATCTTTTTTTTCTTTGGCTACACAATTAACTATATATTCACCGTTTTTTTTGGGATAATATTCAGCTGTTATTTCATATTCATCTTTCAATTCTAATTTTTTATCTTTTAGGTAGTTAAGTATTTCAGTACAAATACTTTCTGGTATTCTATTTTCAAAATATTCTAATGTTTTTTTACCGTTTTCTGTAATTGAGTACCTAGTTGAATGATCTATAACTTTAGTGACTAATAAGTTGGTTTCAACTAGTTCAGAAAAATATTGTTGTAGTGAAAAATAGTTCATATATTCATGAGCTAATAAAAATTCTGAAATCTGAGTATATGACATAGGCATGTCTAATTTATCAATCATATAGAGAATAATTAATTTGTTTACACTTAATTCATGATTTGAACCTTTCATAAAAACCTCCTTAACAGTTCTAATTTATAATAAATATATAAGTAGTAACCACAACATATAGTGGTTATTATCTACTTATACACTTTATATATTAACAACTATTGTATATTAAAATTCAAAAATAAACAAGTAGGTAATTTATATTAATAAAGTTAAACATAATCTGATTTCTTTCCTTGCCATGTGTTACGGGCTTTAAATTCTTTTAGAATTGTATTTAGTACTACTTTTTTGTTACTGCTCCAACGTGGTGCTATCAATAAATTTTTAGGTCCATCTCCAGTTATACGATGTATAACTATATTAGGGGGAATGATTTCTATACATGATATTAATATATCCATATATTCATCCATAGTTAATGTTTCATAATTATTCTTAGCATAATAATCCGCTAGACCTGTATTTTTAAGAATATGTAACAGTTGCAATTTAACACCCTGTATTTTTTTAGTACAGATGTATTTAACTGATTGTAGCATGTCTTCTTTTGTTTCATTTGGGAGTCCTAATATAAGATGTACTATTGTTTCTAGTCCGGCATCACTAAGCTTTTCTACAGCAGTATTAAAACAACTTAAGTCATAACCTCTTCGTATGAAAGCTGCAGAAGAGGTATGGATTGTCTGTAGACCTAGTTCAATCCATACCTTTTTATTTTTGTTAATGTGTGATAATAGTTTTACAACATCATCATCTAAACAATCTGGCCTTGTAGCTATAGATAGACCTATTATATCAGGATGTGAAATTGCTTGGCTAAAAAGTGCCTTTAAACGATCTACAGGTGCATAAGTATTAGTATATGCTTGAAAGTAAGCAATATATTTATTTCCTGTTTTTTTGGAAGATAATCTTTTTTTCCCTTGTTCTATTTGGTCGTATATTGACAGTGTCTTGGAGGAAGCAAAGTCTCCTGAGCCACCTTCACTGCAGAAAATACAACCCTTAGTACCGATCTTACCATCTCTATTGGGACATGTAAAACCTCCGTCAATAGCAATTTTATATATTTTTTCACCATATAATTCTCTTAAATAGTAATTTAATGAATAATAGGGTTTATCTCCCCAAATACTCATAATTCTTTTCATTCCTTTCAAGTTCTTCTTTCGTATTTCTAATTTTTTTACATGAAATAACAAGTCTATTCCATTCATCTTCTGTAGTTATATTTTTTACCATTTCAATAAATTCCAGCTTAACGTTAAATAACACGTTTTGTTTCATGAGACTTTCATCTTGGTATTTAACATTAAGTATTTCAGATATTACATTAATAGTATCATCTGACAGACTACATGGCAAGTATTGATAAATACTGTTCAATATTTTTTCGATTGCATCGTATTGTTTTTCAAAAGGATTTCCTTTGTTATTTTCAATATAATAATTTAATGAGTTGATATCATAAAATATTACATTTTCAATTTCAGAGTAATCGTAGTTAAGAAGTATATCCCTAAATTCATTAAGTTTGGTTTCTAGTTCTGATTCGCTTATTATGTCAGTCATCTAATTCATCCTTTTAATTTTTTTCTATATAAATAATATATGCTAATAAACTTTAAATAAACAAACAAAAAAAACCACAAAAAATATTTTTGATAGATAAAAGGAAAAAGGCTACTAGAACCTTTTTCCTTTTATTAATTGTTAAAAAATAGAAATTTATTTTAAAATATTTATATGATAATTTATTTTGTAATCGTTTTTTTGTAAATCACATAAGAATAAACAAATAAAGAAAGGATTAATATAACTGAAATAATCATACCGAGATAGAGCATAAATGGTTTTGATATAATTCCCATTAACATAACTAATATACCTATTATGATAAATACATATCCACCATAAAAATGTGTTTTCTTCCAAATGTTGTCATCTGCAAGAGTCCAAGGTGTTCTTATGCCAATAAAATAGTTATGTCGAAACTGTGGCATATAATTGCCAATAATAATAAATAAAATACCTACTAGAATTGGAATTAATAATCCAATATCAATTTTCACACCTAATGCAAATAGAATTGTTAGCCAGTTGATTATAATCAAGAATAATACAATATAAAATGAAAAAATATTATAAGCTCGAGAATGTTTTCTATAGTTTTCACGTTTCGGATCAATTCTAGGCAATGTATTCATTAATAAATAAATAGCTAGAGGTATTAAACTTAATATGATTGACATATATTTTGGACCGGTATTATCCACTTTTCCATCAATGCCCCAATGTATTGGAATCACATCAGGCAAATAGAAATATGCAATAATAGTACCTACGAATGATATGATACACAAGATGAGTGCTAGTCTATTTTTTTTCATTTAGTATCGTCCTTTCCAGTAAAATCATATATCCATTTTATTATCGATTGAAATGATGTCGTATTCAATGAATAAATTATTTTTTGACCTCGTCGTTCAGTAAAAACTAATTTTGAATTTTTTAAAATATTTAAATGATGGCTTATGGATGGTTTACTTATATTGAAACAATCAGCGATATCACCAGCAGTCATATCCTTTTCATATAAAAATTCTAATATTTTCCTTCTTGTAGGATCAGATAATGCTTTAAATACTTCGTTCATTAAATCACTCCTGTTATATTTAAGCCTTTCATTAAATGTTTAGATAAATATCTAATAAAGTATAGTAATAATATATTATATTCATTAGAAGTTGTCAACTATATACCTTAAAAAACCTATGAAATAATTTGTTAATATAGTATAATATTTACAAGAAAGATGCAGTTGGTTTGTTGAATTATTTCATATGATATTTAAGTAAATATTACTTAAAATAAAAATAACTATATAATGAGCATCTTAGAAAAAATATATAGCAAAATTATTAGGAGGTTTTTTTATGGAGAAGAAATATATAATGGCACTTGACCAAGGAACGACTAGTTGTAGAGCAATACTATTTAATAGAAATGGAGATATAGTAGAGATAGCTCAGAAGGAATTTAGTCAAATCTATCCAAAGCCAGGTTGGGTGGAACATGATGCAATGGAGATATGGGGTACTCAAAGTGGAGTAATGAGAGAAGTTTTGGAGACAGCAGGGGTAAATGTTAATGAAGTTGTAGCCATAGGTATAACTAATCAAAGAGAAACTACAGTTGTTTGGGATAAAAATACTGGTAAACCCATATATAATGCTATAGTATGGCAATCAAGACAAACTGCAGATATATGTGAGGATCTTAAGAATAGAGGATTAGAAGATTACATTAAAGAAAATACAGGACTAATAATAGATGCATATTTCTCAGGAACTAAAATCAAATGGATTCTAGATAATGTAGAAGGTGCAAGAGATAAAGCTGAAAAAGGAGAATTGCTTTTTGGAACTATGGATACATGGTTGATCTGGAATATGACAAGAGGAGAAGTTCATGTTACAGAGTATTCCAATGCATCTAGGACTATGCTGTTTAATATTAAAGAACTTGATTGGGATAAAAAGATACTTGATGAGTTGGAAATTCCTCTTTCAATGATGCCAAAAGTAAAACCATCTAGCAGTATATATGGATATACACATGAAAAAACTTTAGGAGGGGCTCGAATACCTATTGCAGGAGCAGCAGGAGACCAACAGGCAGCGTTATTCGGTCAAGGCTGTTTTAAGCCAGGAATGGTGAAAAATACATATGGAACCGGTAGTTTTATTTTAATGAATACTGGTGATAAGATAATCAACTCTAAGAATGGGTTGTTGACAACTATTGCTTGGGGAATAGATGGTAGAGTGGAATATGCTTTAGAAGGTAGTATTTTTATTGCTGGTGCTTCAATTCAATGGTTAAGAGATGAAATGAGATTAATATTCTCATCTGATGAAAGTGAGTATTTTGCTATGAAAGAAAAAGATTCTGGAGGTGTTTATGTTGTACCAGCATTTGCAGGATTGGGAGCTCCTTATTGGGATATGTATGCAAGAGGTGCCATACTAGGCTTAACTAGAGGAACTAATAGAAATCATATAATAAGAGCTACACTTGAATCTATAGGTTATCAATCTAAAGATGTAATTAATGCAATGGTAGAGGATTCGGGAATAAGTCTAGAAAGATTAAAAGTAGATGGGGGAGCATCAGCTAATAATTTCCTATTACAGTTCCAAGCAGATATGTTAGGTGTAGTTGTTGAGAGACCAAGAGTAATAGAGACCACTGCTTTAGGTGCTGCATATTTAGCTGGGATAGCTGTCGGTTTTTGGGATAAAGATGAGTTAAATAAGGAAAAAGACATTAATAGAATATTTAAACCAACTATTGACAGTGAAACAAGAGATGAGAAATACAAAGGTTGGAAAAAAGCAGTTACTAGAGCAATGGCATGGGAAGAATAGGTAATATTACAAAAATATTACTTAAATAAAAAAAGGATTAACTAAATATAAAAAAATTATTAAGTGCAATGGTAATGTATATTTATTAATTACCTCAATGTATAATTAATATAATATTTTAAGTTGAAGATTATATATATAAAGGAAATACAGGTATTTTAAGGAATTTAGTGCAATAAAATAACCACATGTTACCATGTGGTTATTTTGATGAGGGGAGTATAAATAATTAATAAGGGGTTATATAGTGTATATGATATGTATCGCTCCTTAAAAAGAAGGGTAAACAACACAATCATATATTCACATTATAGTATATATTTTATATAATTTCAACAAAAAAATTAAATTTCTATTAAAAAAATAATAAAAAAATGTTTTATAAGAAGTATTCATATAATAAATGGTGTATTTTAAAGGAATTACCTTACATTATTTCCTCGATATCTAAATCTGTTTCATCTTGCATATCTATTATAGCAGTTCCTACATCAACAATAGGTTTTGATGGAGTAGTTTTATGAATGAAAATGATCTTACCAACTTCTCCATTAGATAATCTGACAGTTCTATGTAGATAATTATAAGCAATGTGTTCTAAGAACACGAATAAAAATTTAGTATCCAGCAAACCATAAGATTCTCTTTCAAATAGTCTAATAACCTTAAATGGTGAAGTTTTTTTATGATAGGAACGAACAGATGTCATAGCGTCATAAATATCAGCAATAGCAATTATTTTACCATATTCATGTATCTGTGTATCTTTTAGATGTAATGGATACCCTGAACCATCAATTTTTTCATGATGCATTAATATGCCCATTTTTATTTCTTCAGGGTAATCTAGGTTTTTAACGATATCATAACCTATTTCAGGATGTTTTTCTATGATAGCAAATTCATCTTCAGTCAATTTTCCAGGTTTATTAATGATTTTGACATCAATTGATAATTTTCCTATATCATGAAGAAGTCCAGCAACAGTCAAATTTTCTATATGCTGCCTATCAAGATGAAGCCATTGCCCAAATATATTGCAAAGCATAGACACATTCAATGAATGGGAATATGTATATTCATCTATACTTCTTAAATGATTAAGATAATTGAATAGTTCACTTTTGTTTTTTAGAGCTTTCATTAAATCATTACTTATTCTAAACAAATCTTTTATATTAACATTTCCACCTTCACTGATTTGGTTTAATTGTTTAGTTAATTTTTGTTTATTGTTATCGTAGTTGGTTTTGAATTCTAAAAATTTTTGAGTGAAATCTCTATCTTCGACATCAGTATCAATATTATTTTCTTTTGGTGTAATATATTTTTTAATATCTACACTTAATATTTGATATAAATTCATTTTAAAGATATTGTTTTGAGTAATAACAGTATTAGTTGGTATAAGTATTAAGCCATTAGATGTTAGGACATCATTAGCAAGTTCCATACCTATTTCAACATCATGGATACTTATTCTGTTTATTTTATATTCCATAATCAATAAACCTCTTTCCAGTAAATATTTTAAAAGTTTATTCTAGATTATTATATCAAATTTTAAATTTTAAACAAATATATTTTTGACAAGTTTTTCCTTTTTTTAATAAAAGATGAAAATAAAACTTATTTTTATATGTATAAAATAAAACTAATAACAAATAATATAACTGTAAGATGTAAATTTAAAAGGAGGTCTATAAATGGCAAAGAGAAATAAATCAAGAAACATGAATAACAACATGGAGAATAATATGGACAACATGGATAACAATAATAACTGTATGAGAAATGACAACATGGAAAATAATATGTACAACAACAATATGGACAACATGGATAACAACAACATGGATAACAACAACATGAATAACAACAATATGGAAAACAACATGTATGAAAATAATATGCAAGACAAGAAAAATAAGTACAGTAAATAATATTTCTACTCCTTGGTATAGCTACTGGTATAAATCAGTAGCTTTCTACTGTAAAACATCTTATTAATAATTAATCCTAAAGGGTATAAACTTTTGGGATTAATTTTTTTAGTTAGTACTAAAAAAAGAGCTTTATAAGAGAATTGCTCTTTTTTAGATCTGAATTACACTATTTCTTTCAATGATGATTGATTCAAGATCAAATTGATGATTATATTCAGTTATATTACCTTCAATATAATCAATTAATATTTTTGTAGCTCTTTTTCCCATTTCATATACAGGTACATAAACATTTGTAATGGGTGGATAGAAATTGTTTCCTAATCCTTTTTTATGTTCAACAGATACAATAGAAATATCTTCAGGTACACGTATATTTAATTCATTGAGTATACTTATAACGGGTTGTATACCAGATAGTTCTTCATAAAATAGAGCTGTAGGTCGTTCTTTTTTATTAAATAATTCTAATATAGTTTCACGTAGATGTTTATTATTGAATAATAAATTATAATATTCTAAAGTAATATCATCATTATGTTTAATAAGTTTTTTTATTTCATCTTCTTTTTTTGCACCAAAATATGCTATATGTCTATGATTCTTGTTATATAGATATTCTATAACATTTTTGACATATTGACTATATTGAGCATATACATGAAGACCTTTATTGTATTTTTTTAATTGCCCTATATAAACAACAGGTAATTTAGCATTAATTATATTTCTAAAGATTTTCGTATCTTCTGGTTGATTGCCAATTATAAGACCGTCAATCTTTTTTTTATCAATAAAATCTGATCTGATATTTTCCAAATTCTCTTTGATATTAATAATAAGAATACTATACCCAGTGTTTTGGGTTATACGATTAATACCTTTAAATAATTCAGTGAAGTAATCAGAGTCAATATAATAATCTCTCATTTCATCGCTAACAGTAAGGGATATGTTAAATCCTATAGTTTTACTCTTCATTGTAGCAAAACTTTGTGCTAAAGAATTAGGAGTGAAATTTAATTTTTCCATTGCGCTTTTAACTTTAGTTTCTGTCTTAGGACTCACGTTACCTATTTTATTTATTACACGTGATACTGTTGCAGTTGAAACTCCTGCTAAATTAGCTACATCATAAATTGTATTTGCCATTATTATCACCAAAACAAGTATAGCATATAAAAACTTTTTATTATATAGAAAACAAAAAAATATATATATGATTTTAGAAAATAATTATGATAAAATATATAATGACAAATATATAATTTGAAGAAATCCTTAAGCAGAAAAAGGAGAAAAAATGAGTAAATCTATTATTGATGTAGCAAAAGCAGCAGGTGTTTCAAAAAGCACGGTATCAAGAGTACTTAACAATGGTTCAGTAAAACCAGAAACAAGAGATAAGGTTTTTAGAGCAATAAAAGAATTAGATTATTACCCAAATGCAATGGCAAGAGGATTGAAAGGTAAATCTAACCATATTATTGGAGTTATTATTCCGAAGGTCGCTGGAAAGACATCTTCTGTATTTGAATCCAAGCAAGCACTTTCAACTCTTAATGGTATTGAAGAAATAATAAGTAAACAAGATTACAGTCTTCTATTGATATTTGATTTATTATTAACCAAAGGTAACGAATTTAAAAATAATGATCACGATTATCTCAAATATTTTAGAGAAAATAAGATTGATGGTCTTATAATCTTAGCTAAGAGAAATGAAGATAATAATCTTCAAAATGCAATAAATGAATATAAACCTATTGTATATATAGGTGAAAGATTCAAAGATTACGGTGGATATAATATATATGTTCATTATAAGAAGTTCAACAAACAGGTATATAATTACTTATATGATGAAGGGCATACTAATATAGTATCTATAACAGACAGAAGCACTATTTGGGAAGTGGGAGTGCGTAAATACGATGCATATAAAGAATTTTGTAAAGAAAAAAATATTATCTATGAAGAAGAGAATATAATTGATGTTAATAAATTAGCTAATAATATCTATGATGTTATAGAAGATAAATTAGAAAGTGGTTGTACAGCATTTTATTTAGAAGATAGCTATATTACGATTAAAATCATGAATATTCTATATGAAATGAATAAAAAAGTTCCCGATGATGTGTCTGTAATAAGTATAGAACATGGCGGAAATGATATAAGTGCGATTTATCCTTTTATAACAACTGTAAATATACCTAATTATGAAATGGGAAAAGAAAGTGCAAAGTTATTAATGGATATATTACAAAACAGACCTGTGAATGACAAAGAAATATTGTTAAAACCACATATGATTGAACGCAAATCTGTCAAGATAATAGAAAAATAAACAAATAATTCCATGATAGTGTTGACTTATTGGCGAATATGTCCTATAATATCAACGGGAACGTTCCCATAAACTTGATATGAATATCATTCGTTTTTTAGATATTTTGGGAACGTTCCCTAAAATAATAAGAGAGGTGTTTCTAATGAAAGCAATAATGGTAATGTTTGATTCATTAAATAAAAAGTATTTATCTGTTTATGGTAACAGTTGGGTAAAAACACCTAATTTTGATAGGCTAGCAAAAAAAACTGTGATGTTTGAGAATTTCTACGCAGGAAGTCTACCATGTATACCTGCCAGAAGAGAGTTACATACTGGAAGGTACAATTTTTTACATAGAAGCTGGGGGCCTATTGAACCATATGATGATTCAATGCCTGAGATACTTAAAAAAAATAATGTATATACGCACTTAGTTAGCGATCATATGCACTATTGGGAAGACGGAGGAGCTACATATCATAACAGATACAGTACATGGGAAATATCTAGAGGACAAGAAGGAGATCACTGGAAAGGTAATGTTGAAGACCCTAATATACCAGATTCTATCTGCAAAAGTAAATTAAATGATTTGTGGAGACAAGATTGGGTTAATAGACAATATCTTGATAAAGAAGAAAAACAGCCCCAAGCTGTTACGTTTAAACATGGATTGGAATTTATTGAAAAAAATAGGAAGCAGGATAACTGGTTTTTGCAGATTGAAACGTTTGATCCACATGAACCTTTTTTTACTCAGAAAAAGTATAAAGATTTGTATCCTCATGAGTACAATGGCAAACATCATGATTGGCCTGATTATTCAAAAGTCAATGAAGATGAGGAAACTGTACAGCACGTTAAATGTGAATATGCCGCTTTAGTAAGTATGTGCGATAATTATTTAGGAAAAGTCTTGGATATAATGGATAGATATGATATGTGGGAAGATACAATGCTTATTGTAAATACGGATCATGGATATTTATTGGGAGAGCATGAATGGTGGGGAAAGAATATTCAACCATTTTATAATGAAATAGTTAATCTACCATTTTTTATATGGGATCCAAGGTTGAAATTAAAAAATGAGAAAAGAGATGCATTAGTTCAGACTATAGATATTGCTCCAACTTTATTAGAATTTTTTAATGTCAAGATACCTAGAGATATGGAAGGCAAGTCACTAAGAGACACAATCTTAAATAATAAAAAAATAAGAGAAGGTGCCTTGTTTGGTATGGCAGGAGGTCATGTTAATGTTACAGATGGCAGATATGTGTATATGAGAGGACCTGTATCAACAGACAATACCCCACATTATGAATATACTTTGATGCCAACTCATATGAATCAGTTATTTGGGGTAAATGAGTTTGCAGGCATGGAATTATCAGAACCATTTTCATTTTCAAAAAGTTGTAGGTTAATGAAAATACATAGCTTTAATTATATTAATCCATATTGGTATGGAACTATGTTATTTGATTTACAAAAAGATCCTAATCAAAATAATCCGTATAGAGATTATGAAATAGAGAAATCTTTGATTAAGGTAATGGCTTATTTGATGAAATCTAATGATGCTCCAATTGAGCAGTACAAAAGAATAGGTATAAGTCAAGATGGTATAATGGATACAGAAGAAATAGAAAAGATTGAAATAGAAAAATCTGATAATGAAAAAGTTGAGTTGGGAAATAATATAACTTTTGAAAAAGGTACTGAGAAAGCATTTTTATTCATATTAAGTTATATTCCAAAACAAAAACGAACTCAGATGATAGATTTATTTAAGATGATGTTAATTGAGATGAATATTACATTAGTAACTAAAAAACATATAAAAGAATTTGTTGAAAAAACTCTACCAAGTCCAATGAATATGATGTTATTAAATTTTATGAAACAAATTTTAGAAATATAGTAATTACTAAATAATTGTATTTTAAAATAATCATATAAAGGAAAGGTGAAAATTATGGACAAAGTAAACAAGATGCCAATAAAGCATATTTTGGGGTATGGGACAGCTGCTTTAGGTTATAATTTTGTATTTATGCTTACTTCTACTTATGTTAATATATTTTTTACTAATGTTTTGGGAATTTCTCTTGCCGCGGTTGGAATTATAATGTTAGTAGCAAGAATCTGGGATGGCGTAAATGATCCAATAATGGGGTCATTGGTTGATAAAACTAATACTCCTCGTGGTAAATATAGACCTTATTTATTATGGGGGATGTTACCATTAGCAATTACAACAATATTATTGTTTTATTCACCTAGTCTTGGTGAAACAGGGAATATAATTTATGGTGCAATAATTTATATATTATGGGGAATGTCATATACTTTTGCAAATATACCATACATGTCTATGCAGTCTACATTATCTTTTGACCCAGATGAAAGAACTAAAATAATTACACTTAAAAATATATTTACAGTATTTGGAATCATTTTATGTTCAATGATTGTTCCAGGAATAGCTATAACAAAAAATGGTGTACATAGTGAGGGCTTTTTTGTTTCAGGAATAATTGGAGCTTTATTAGTTATAGTTTGTATGGGAATTACATATAAATCAACAGAAAAGTATAAATTTATTGAGAGCAAAAAACAAGATAAAATTACAATTAAAGAAAGAGTATCAGCAGTAGTAGATAATAAGGCTTTGATTCTGCTTGCCCTCTCTCTTTTGATATTGTCTATTCAGCAGGCCTTAATAGGTGCTTCTAATTATTTCTTTGTTGATGTACTTAAAAGAGGTGATGTTGTTATGATATATACTCTTACCGGTTCTTTTGCAATGATTATTTCAATGGTGTTTATGCCCATAGTAATGAAATTAGAGAAAAAAACAATTATGGGTGTAGGAATGATAATATATGCTGTAGCATCTATAGTATTTTATATTATTCCTGATAATAATATTGCAGGATTTATTATTTTTAATATTATTAGAGGTATAGGTTCGGGTTTTAGCATGATTATTATTTGGTCTATGATTGCAGATAGTGTAGATTATGCAACACTAAAAACAGGAAAACAACAGGGAGGAATTGTATTTTCTACATCTACATTTATGCAAAAGGCAGCTGGTGGAATAGGTGGTGCACTAATTAATTTTATGTTAGCTATAATTGGTTTTGTTCCTAATGCACAATCACAAACAGCATCAGCAGGTAATGGCGTAAAATTGCTTATTTCTATAGTTCCAGCAATATTAGCTCTAATAGTAGCAATTCTTATTATACTTAAATACCCATTAACAAAGGCAAAGATGAAAGATATTCAAAAAAAACTAGGTCGAGCCTAAGTAGTTAGTTCATTACCATCTAATTATAAAGATTTTTCATATTAGATGGTTTATTTTTTTCTTGAAATAAAATTAATATATTTATATAATATTTATGTAAATATTGTTAGGAGAGATAAATATGTATAATGTAATTGATTTGATAGAAAAAAAGGTTAAAGATGGTAGTATTACTAATATTACATTAAGTAAAGTTAGATCCAAAGACATTACGAGCTTCACTAAAGTTAACGTCAAACCTGTAAAGATAAAGGAGAAGTTGTTATATCAGTTTACTTATCATTATAGTAAAAAAGTTACTCATAATAATTTTGATTATGTCGATACAATAAATGAACTTACTAATCTTATGGAAAATTATTTTAGGCAAGGTAATTTTTATACCATAGATGCAGATTATCAAGTTCTGATAAGCAAAAAAGGTAAATCTAAGATAATAAAAAAACCACCGACAAAGAAAAGCTTAGAATTAGATCATAATAGAACTAAAAATTATATTCTATCTGAAACTAAACCTTATGATTTTTTAATCAAGCTTGGTGTAATGAATAAGAATGGAAAGGTTTTATCTAATAGATATGATAAATTCAAGCAGTTAAATAGATTTCTTGAAATGGTATCTGATTGCATAGAACATCTAGATAAGACTAAGACCATTAATATCATAGATTTTGGCTGTGGAAAATCATATCTGACTTTTGCTCTTTACAATTATCTTGTAGAACAGCTTAAGTTAGATGTCAATATAATTGGACTTGATTTAAAAAAAGATGTTATAGAATTTTGTAACAGTATTGCCGCTGAGCTCAATTATGATAAATTGAAATTTGTTTATGGTGATATAAAAGGTTATGAAGAAATGGATAAAGTTGATATGGTAGTAACTCTTCATGCTTGTGATACAGCAACTGATGATGCTTTAGTGAAAGCTATAAATTGGGGAGCGGATGTTATTTTATCAGTTCCTTGTTGCCAACATGAACTTTTGAAACAAATTCATAATGAAACTATGAAGCCAATGGAAAAACACGGAATTATTAAAGAAAAATTATCCAGCCTCATAACTGATAGTGTAAGAGGCAATATACTTGAGATTATGGGGTATTCAGTACAAATGTTAGAATTTATTGATATGGAACATACTCCTAAAAATATTCTGATCAGGGCATTCAAAAAAGGGTGTTATAATAAAACAAGTATAGATGAGTATAATGAGTTTAAAAAATTTTGGAACATACAGCCTTATATCGAGAAAGCAATGGGAGATAAATTATTGTCATTATTAGATAAAAGTTAAGTTATATAACTTATTTTAATTAGTAAAAATCAAGATAAATTTTAACTAAAGTAATACCATAATATGGTAAAACTTTAGTTTTTTAATATAAATAATTACATAAATATGTAAAAAGAGTTAATATGAATCGAATAAAAAAAGTAAATATTTGTAAAGAAAAAAAGGATTAAGGGAGAAAATGTAGAATAAATAATTATAAATGGAAAATATAAGTAAAAGGGGGAATTATTGTATCTAACTAATCCATTTATATTAATTTTATAGATAGTATTTTATTAACTATGAGAAACATATTAAAATTAATTTATTAAGGAGTTAAATAATGAAATCAATTAAAAGCAAAATGGCTATTAGTATATCATTAAGTATATTATTAATAATATCTGTAATTATCGGTATGGTGGCAGTGAGTACACGTGATCAGTCTATAGAAAATGCGTATGAGACTACTAAATTAGTTGGTGAGTCTGTTGCAAAAGGAGTAGAAGAAGAATTAGAAGAAGGAATGAATATAGTAAGAACTTTATCTAATAGTTTTGAAGGGATTAGAGTAGATGGATCTGTTGATAGAGAAGATATAAATATTATGTTAGAAAGTGTCATTAAAGAAAATCCTGATTTTACAGGAATATGGACTATATGGGAACCAAATTCATTTGATAATCAGGATGAAATATATAAAAATACTGATGGATGTGATGCAACAGGAAGGTTTGTTCCTTATTTCTATTGGAGTCAAGGAAAAATAGTTAAAAGAGCTTGCACTGATTATGATTTATCAGATAAAAATGATTATTATTCACAAGCAAAAAATTCTGAAAATGAAATTATACTTGAACCATTTGTATATGAAGTAGATGGTAAAAAGTTGTTAATGACGTCTCTTGTGGTTCCAATTAAAGTGAATGGAAAAGTAGTAGGGGCTACTGGTGTTGATTTAACTTTAGATAAATTACAAAATGTGAATAAGGATATTGAATTATATGATTCAGGTTATGAAGTAATATTATCTAATACAGGAATTTATGTTGCTCATGAAGATGAAGGATTAATTGGGACTAATATTTTTGATAATGATATAGAACATAAAGAAGAAATAAAAGAAAATATTAAGATTGGTAAATATTTTGATACTACTGGAAAATCAGTCATAAATAATAAAGATAGTAATAAACAATTTGTTCCTATAAACATAGGAGAAACTAAAACTCCTTGGTTTGTTGAAACAGTTATACCAATTAGTGAAATTACATATGAATCAGATAGATTGATAAAAATACTTATAATAATCGGAGTAGCAGGATTATTAATTCTATTAGTAATTTCATATATAATTGCTCAAAGGACTAGTACACCTATAAAACTTTTATCAGAGATAATTGAAAGGATATCTAATTACAATTTATCTTATGATGAAAATTCAAAAGCGGTAAAATATCTAGAACGAAAAGATGAAATTGGGACAATAGCCAGAGCAATAGATAAAATGCAGAAAAATATAATTCAACTAGTTAAAAATATTTCATTTTCTTCTGAACAATTAGCGTCCTCTTCTCAAGAGTTGACAGCAACTAGCCAACAATCAGCAACTGCTGCAGATGAAGTAGCTAATACAATAGAAGAAATTGCTAGTGGTGCAAGTGATCAAGCGAAAGATACTGAATTGGCAGCGGATAATATAAACGATTTAGGTAAATTAATAGAAAGAAATCAAAATGAAATAAAAGATTTGAATAAATTTACAGATGATGTAATAAGCCTAAAAAAACAAGGAATAGAGAATATTAAGGATTTAGTAGAAATAACTGATCTTAATAATAATGCAACTAAACAAATAAATGAGTTAGTTAAAGATACTAACGAAAGTGCTACAAAAATATATCAAGCAAGTCAGATGATTAGTAGTATTGCGGATCAAACTAATTTATTGGCACTTAATGCTGCTATAGAAGCGGCTAGAGCTGGAGAGTCAGGAAGAGGATTTGCAGTAGTAGCTGAAGAGATTAGAGAATTAGCTGAACAAGCAGATGAATTCACTGGTGATATAACTAACATTATCAATGATTTGAAATTAAAAATAGATAATGCTGTTTCTACGATGGGTGAATTGATGAGATTGGCGGATAATCAGAATACTAGTGTTAATAATACAAAAATTAAGTTCAATGGAATTGCAGATGCAATTGAAAGAACAAAAGAAGCTATAGATGTAATTAATAAATCTTCTAAAATCATGGAAGATAAAAAGATAACTATAACTGAGATTACTGAAAATCTATCAGCAATTTCTCAGGAAAATGCAGCAGGTACAGAAGAAGCATCAGCTTCAGTTGAAGAGCAAACAGCTTCTATGCAAGAAATAGCTAATGCTAGTGAAGCTCTTGCTAAATTAGCTGAAGAAATGAATTTAGGTATCACTAAATTTAAATATTAGAGATTATTCACTTAATTACTAAATATAAAATGATATAGGCTATCATAAACTATAAAGTATTGTATAGTTTAATAAGAACAAGGTATTGTAAGTGATTTTTCATCTATATGTTTCGAGAAAACTCTCTCCTTTACCAAGGAGGGAGATGAATCGGAACAGTTTTAATCTTTAACCTAATCCAGAATACTGATTTTTAGTATTATTTTTCACCAAAACATAATAAAAATAGACACTTATAATTGCTATGTTTTGGTTTATATAATATAATGACTAAGTATAATATCTTAGTGATTAAAGGAGAAAATTAAATGATATTTGATGTTTCACAAACAATCTCGTTTTTGATTGCTGCAATTTTGGGACTAATAAGTTGCTGTATGCAATTTCAAAATAAAAGAGTTATGTTACAAAACAACTCATTTTTAAGTTTTATTCAATTTATTATTACGATATATGTGATTTTTGAAATTTATGATCCTAATTATTTACCAAGTCTTACTATACTTATAGTGATTCTAGTTTTAGTTATAAATTATATCATTATATATTTTGTGGGTACAACTTATTCAGTAAAAACAAAACAAAAAGAGTTATTGATTAAGAGTATTGATGCAGCAATATCTTCAACATTATCTAGTAAAGCAGAGAGAGAAGACGATGATGATAAAACTATTTTTAGTATTAGTAATAGTAGTGGGAAAATAGTATTAAAAGATACAGAAACAATTAGTGGTAAACACTCATATACCATTAAGTTCAAAAAATGGAAATCTAGAGATTTAAAAAAGCCAATAATCAAGTATATTGAAAATGAACTTACCAATTTTGATTATGTGAAACCAAAACGAATTAGAGATACATTATGTACAATTTTATTTGTAGCCTTAGTCATTGGTTGTATTGGATTAGTTAGTGAATCGGTAATGAAAAACGAAAAATATGATTTAGAAAAAGAGAAAATGCCCAATGAACTTTATTTTGTAAACGAAGATTATAATTGTAATGATAAAGATATAATAAAAAAAATACATAATGAATTACAAGATTTATATGCACTTAAAGATGATAAGTTGACAGTTGATGAAATTAACGAAAAAAATAATATAGAGTATATAATAGAATATGGTCATGGAGGTAATGTTATATATATGCAAGAAGATAGGATGTATATATATATTAAATATTCCACAGTTAGTGATAGATCCATATTACATGAATTATGTTATAGAATTCATAAAATATATGATAAAAGCGATGGTGTTTTTTATAGAGTTTGGTACGATGAAGAATTATATAATTATATTAAAGATATTATTGATCAGTAGTAAATTTATGAACTAATAAAAATTATAAGAGCTAAAAATATATATTAGTATATTATTGATAACTAACTTTATCTATTTACTAGATAGGCATAATATTATATGAAAACATATTATGCTAGTAAGTATATTTAATATTCAATAAGTGTCTATACATAGATAATATTGTCAATCCATAAAAAATGCACAAAATAATTGACAAAAAGTATATGAGGTTGTATAATTTAATTGTATTGAAAACCTTTTCATAAAAGACTTGATTAAATACAAGGTATAATTGCACATATAGTTGTATGATATATATTTAAATTTATAATTTTAGTGAGGGTACATGATGGATAAAATTTCAACTATTAAAGATGTTGCAAAAATGGCTAATGTTTCTATAAGTACAGTTTCAAGAGTATTAAATGGAAGCACGCCAGTAAGTAGAGAAAGTTCAGAAAAAGTATATAGAGCAGTAGAAGCACTTGATTATAAACCAAATGCTATGGCACGAAGTCTTATAAGTAAGAAAACAATGACTATAGCTGTAATAATACCTAATTTATCCAACTTGTTTTTCCCAGAACTTTTAAGAGGTATTAGTAAAGCAGTAGAAAAAGAAGGTTATTTTTTAATAATATGCAATACTGATTATAATTCAGAAAAAGAAGAAAGATATATTAACCGAATGCTTGAAAGAAGAGTAGATGGGTTTATTATAGTTAGTACAAGTATAAGTAATAAAAAATTAACACATTTATTAAAAGGTAAAACCAGTGTTGTATTTGTTTATTCATATGCTGATTTTGGATACAATATTATGGAAGATGGTATAAAAGCTACATATGATGCTACCAAATATCTTATTGATATGGGTCATAAAAAAATAGCATGTGTAGGTTGGAGATTTAAAGGTGTTAATGTTAGATATATGGGTTTTATTAAAGCACTTGAAGAGTCTGATGTTAAGTTTAGAGATGAATATGTTATTGATTGTGGTTATAGTAAAGAAGAAATTACTAATAATACTATTAAGCTGTTGCAGATGAAAGATAGACCTACTGGAGTTGTTGCTTTTAATGACGATACAGCTATAGCTATTATGATGGCAGCTAAGAATATGGGAATTAGTATCCCAGAAGAATTATCAATAATCGGATATGATAATATTTCCATTAGTAATATATTATTAAAGCCTCTTACAACTATTTCTGTACCTATTCAAAAGATGGGTATGGAGGCAGGAGAAAAAATTATTGAAATTATTGATAAAGGCATTTCATACAGCGATGTATATATAGAAAAATATATTCCATATAAATTGATTGAAAGAGAATCTGTAAAGGTTCTATAAATATATAGATATTAAATAATAATGTTGAGTAAAATTGAAAATTTTATAGTCAACATTTTTAATCCATATCATGAAAAGCTTTTCATAAACCCATATTTGTAACAAAAAGTAATATAAGTAAATTTATGTTTGATATATTTACAATATTTTTTATAAGTTGGTATTAAAACTTCTTAATTGAAGTTTAAATATATATTATAAGGAGGATATTTATGAAGAAAAAATTATTATGTATGTTGGTAGTAGTTTTAAGTTTATTTATGGTTGCATGTGGTAGCAAAGGTGACACTAAAAGTAATGATGGTAGTAAAAGCGATGGAGACAGTACAAGTGATAGTGATAATGTATCTAATGATTCAAAAGACAAGGAAATTACAGTTGCTGGTATAGTTTTTCAAGAAGATCAATTCATGAAGTTATTACAAATGGGATATCAAGCAGCAGGAAAAGAATATGATGCAAAAGTTCTTGTTTCCAATACCAACAATGACCAAGCAAAAGAAGTAGAACTAATAAATACATATACTTCCCAAAAAATTGATGGTATTGCAATTTCACCACTTAATGAAACTTCTTCTATTCAAGCTTTAAAAACAGCTAATGATAAAGGGTTAGCGATAGCTGTATGTAATACAGCATTAAATGATTCTGATTTTATAGTTGGAGGTTTTACATCAGATAATTATTTATTAGGTAAGCAAACAGGTCTAGTAGCAGCAGAATTTATTAAAAATCATTATGAAGAAGGGGAAGAAGTTAGAGTAGCTATACTTCAATTCAAATCTCAACTTCCAGATTTATCAACACAACGTTCTAATGGATTTATAGATCAAATAAAAGATATACCAGGTGTTGTTGTGGTGGCAGACCAAGATGCATGGCTTCAAGATAAAGCAGTTCAAGCTGCTGGAGATATTATAACTGCACAAGAATCTCAAGGTGGTGTAGATATTATATGGGGAGCTAATGATGGAGGTACAATAGGTTCTGTTATGGCTGTAAAAAACGCAGGTAAGGAAGGCGAAGTATTCGTATTTGGAACTGATGCAGCAGAACAACAATTATCAATGTTAAGGAATGAAGATAATGTATTACAAGCTGTAACTGGACAAGATCCTTATATGATAGGATATAAGACCATGGAAGTTCTATTAAAAGATATTTTAGGTGAAGATACAGGAGTTGATAGAGGTAACTCAATGGTAGTTCCAGGTATAGTATTAGATAGAAATGATAAAGAAGGTTTAGATGAATTTGCTTCAGAGCTTGAAAATCACAAATAATAATAATTAATATTAAGAGGATTGTTTGATGTCCTCTTAATATATGACTAATTAAAATGAAAGGATAATTATGAGCATATTAAGAACTGAAAACATAAGCAAACAATATCCCGGAACGCTTGCTCTTGATAATGTAACTTCAATGTTTGATAGTGGTAAGGTTCATGCATTATTAGGTAAAAACGGTTCTGGAAAATCTACTATGGTCAAAATTTTTGCTGGTGCTATTAAAGCAACATCTGGAAGTGTATATTTAGATGATGAAAAACTAGATTTTAAGAACCCTCAGGAAGCAATAGATAAAGGTATTGCTACGGTATATCAAGAACTTAGTTTAGTACCAGGCATGAATGTAGCAGAAAACATTTTATTAGGAAGAATGCCAATGAAAGGTAAATTTATAGACTGGAAAAAGGCATATAAATTAACTGGTGAAATCCTTAATGATCTAGGTGTTGACATTGACCCAAAAGAAATGGTTATGAATCTTAGTATGTGGCAATGTCAGATGATTGAAATAGTCAAAGCAATGAGTACTAATCCAAAAGTACTTATGTTAGATGAGCCTACTTCATCTCTTGCTCAAAATGAGACAGATCTATTATTCAATATGATTAAAAAGCTAAAGAAAAAAGATGTAATAATTATTTATATATCTCATAGATTACAAGAATTATGGAAAATAGCAGATACTTGTACGGTTTTAAGAGACGGTATTTATATTAATAAAACAATAATGGCAGAAACATCTCATGAACAACTAATTAAAATGATGTTTGGAGATGTCAAGATAAAAACTAGGCCTGATGATCTTAATGTTGGAGAAAAAACATTACTTCAAGTAAAAGGATTAACAAGAAAAGGGTATTTTGAAGATATCTCTTTTGAAGTTAAAAAACATGAAATACTAGGTATCGCAGGAATGCTTGGTTCTGGTAGAACAGAGCTTTTAAGAGGTATTTTTGGAGCAGATAAAGTTGATTCTGGTAAAATTATTTTTGAAGGTAAAGAAATAGACGCTCCAACACCTTATAAGATGAAAAAAGCTGGTTTTGCTTTAACACCTGAGGATAGAAAACATGAAGGCTTGATTCAAGATTTAAGTGTGCATACGAACTTATGTGTTGCTAGTTTAGATTATATTTCTCCAAAACATAAAATAACTAAAAAAATGGAAAAACCTTTTGTTGATAAACAAATAAAAGATCTGGAAATAAAAGTTCCTAATGTTGATTTACCAATATCATCATTATCAGGAGGTAATCAACAAAAAGTTGTTGTTGGTAACTGGCTTAATACTAATCCAAAGATTATGTTTTTTGATGAACCATCTAGAGGAATTGATGTTAATGCTAAACAACAGATTTTTGATATTATATGGGAACAGTCAAGAAAAGGTGTATCTAGCATAATGGTTTCTTCCGAGTTAGAAGAACTGCTGGAAGTATGTCACAGGATAATAATTATTAGCAATGGGCGAATAATTGGAGAAGTTAAACCTGAAGAAATTACAGTTGAAGACTTATATAAAAGATGCATTGGAGGAAAATAAATGAATGCGAATTCTAATAATAAATATATAAATAAAATAAGTAAATTTAGCTCGAATCATATACTTGAAATAATACTTTTTATAGTGTCTATAATTATAGCCTTTTCAGCACCAGGGTTTTTTACATCAGGCAATCTACTTAACATATTAAGAAATGCATCACTAAAAGGTGTTATTGCCTTTGGTATGACTATGGTTATAATAACTGGTGAAATTGATCTTTCAATCTCATCAACAGTTGCTTTATCAGGTGTAATAACAGGTACAGTTGCAGGTAAAATTGCAAGTACTGGTATTATGTCATTAGAATATTCAGTAATAATTGGAATGATAGTTGCCATACTAGCAGCTGCTTTGGTAGGATTAGTAAATGCAATTATACATACTAAATTCAATATACCTACATTTATTATCACTTTAGCCATGTTAAATATTGTATATGGCTTAGCTGCTATAATATCAAAAGGTTTTCCTGTAACAACTTTCCCAGCTTGGTATAGCAAAATTGGTGCTGGACAAATAGGTTCTATACCTATACCTGCAATAATTTTATTGGTTGTATTTTTTATTGTTTGGATGGTAATGGATTATACTAAATTTGGTAGAAGTGTATATGCTGTAGGTGGTAATAGAGAATCAGCAAGATTGTCAGGAATTAATGTAAAATTTGTAAAAATTATTGTATTAGTTATGGTTCAAGTGACTGCTGCTATAGCAGGAATTATGGTTTCATCACAGGTTATGTCAGGTGCACATCCTTTTGGTAAAGGATGGGAAATGGATGTTATTTCTTCAGTTATTATTGGTGGAGCATCTTTAACAGGTGGTATTGGTAAGGTTAAAGGAACTTTTATAGGTATTATTTTCTTAGGAGTATTGTTGAATGGTATGACATTGCTAAATATTAATGAATATGTACAATATGTTGTTAGAGGCGGATTAATTCTTATGGCTGTTCTTATTAATACTGTACAATCTAGAAAAATCGTTTAATCTACATTAATGACTAATAGGAGAATAGATATGTTAGATAAGAAAGATATATTAGATAAGATAGAAACAATGAATGATGATGAATTATTTGATATCATGAAAAAAGAATTATATACAGGTGTTTTAACTGATGTAATGGATACAATGGATTTAAGACATCAATTCCTACCAGCTTATATAAAACCACTTAATAGAGATATGATGGTTGCTGGAAGAGCATTCACAGTTCAAGAAGCTGACGTTACAGGAACAAGAATATGTGCAGAAGATAGAGAAAAACCATTTGGAATTATGTTTGAAGCTCTTGACTCTATGAAAAAAAATGATGTTTATATATGTACAGGAAGTTCACCTAGATATGCTTGTTTTGGCGGACTTATGTCAACTAGAATGATTAAATTAGGTGTAGCAGGAGCTGTTGTAAGTGGGTACACAAGAGATACGAAAGAAGTTCTATCACTAGGATTACCAACTTTCACAAGGGGATGCTATGCACAAGATCAAGGTATGAGAGGCAGAGTGATAGATTATAATTGTCCTATTGAATTTGATAATGGTGTACTCGTTAATCCAGAGGATATAATATTTGGTGATATAGATGGAGTACTAGCTATTCCCAAAAAACATGAAAGAGAAATAGTTAGAAAAGCATTTGAAAAAGTGTATGGCGAAAATGAAGTAAGGATTGCTATAGAAAACGGAATGTCAGTAGTTGAAGCATTTGAAAAATACGGAATTATGTAAGATCATATAAGTAGTTAATGATTAATCATATTTGTTAGTAAATAAAAACTATAGGAAGGAGTATGGCTAATGAATAAGCAAAAAATATCAATGGTAAGTAAAATAATTATAGAAAAAGAATTAGGTGCGATAATATTCTTTAGACCGGATGAACTTATGATGACTCTTGGTTATAGACCATACTGGGGATTGTCTGTTGCAGTATGCTATGAGCATTCCAATCCAATTTTGTATGTACCTGCTTTAGAACCAAAGCTAAGATTACCGAAAGACATAGTAGTTAAAAGATATCCATGGGGCGAAACAAGTGAAGATCCTTTTGAAATTCTATATGAAATGATTAAAGAAGATATTAAGGAATACGGAAATTATTCTAAACCTGTATCATTAATAAAGAATGTAGGAAATACAACTCCTTGCATACTATCAGCAGAACAACCACCATTGCCAAGTGATTTCGTAGAGAATCTTATGAAAGTCAGCAAAGGCGGATATAAGAATGTGGATGAAGAGATATTGGATCTATATAATTTTAAGACATGTGAAGATATAGAAGGTATTAGGCTTTGTAATAAAGTTGCAGGTATTGGAATAAAAGCTTTTTATGACTCTCTTCAAGAAGGATTAACCGAAGCAGAAGTATCAGCTAAAATGGAATATGCAGTTAGAACGCAGATTGGTAAAAATGGTGTTAAGTATGCAAGTGGTTTTGCACAAGTTCAATCTGGAATAAATGGGGCAGATGGAGGCAGATATAACTGGGTTACTGACAAAAAGCTGGAGAATGGTGATCTAGTAATGACTGAATTTGCTGTTGTTGTTAATGGCTATTGGGCAGATATAACTAGAACAGGAAAAGTTGGGATTCCAAGCAAAGAAGATATAAGATTACATGAAGCAGTTAAGAAAGCACAAGATAAAGCTTTATCTTTAGTAAGGGAGGGAGCAATTTCTGAAGATTTGCAAAAGGCTGCCAGCGAAGTACTGGATACTGAATGTGTCGGTAAATATTTTACTCATGGGCTAGGTCATGGAGTTGGATTCAGGTACCACGATCCAGGTATAAGAATTGCCAAAGGTAATAAAGAGGTGTTAAAAGAAGGCATGGTTATTACTATTGAACCTGGAATTTATGATAGTTCTTTTGGTGGAATTAGAATAGAAGAGAATGTATTAGTTACGAAAAACGGCTATGAGATACTTTCTAAGTTTACTAGAGAATTAAAGGGAGATTAACATATGAATATACATGAATTATTTAGCGTTAAAGATAAGGTCGTTGTAATAACTGGTTCTACAAGAGGCATAGGTGCAGCTATAGCAAAAGGATATAAAGAGGCTGGTGCTTCAGTTTGGATACATGGAAGAAAAGAGGAATCCACTAAGCTAGCAGCAGAAAAGATGGGTTTCAAGAAATATTTTGCAGCAGATTTATCTAATATGCAAGCTGTTGAAAAGATGGCAAACCATATAATAAGTGTTGAGTCAAGAGTGGATGTACTAATTAATAATGCTGGATATGAAGAACATGCATCCATTGAAAATATGGATTTTAACCTTATGGATAAGATATATGATATTAATACAAAAGCCCATTATCTATTATTCAGTAAATTGATTCCTCTATTAAAAAAATCAGATAGTGGATCAGTAATCAATGTTACATCTATACATGATCTGGTAGCAGTTAGAAACAATTCTCCTTATTGTATGTCAAAAGCTGCAATGGGAATGATGTCAAAAGTAGCAGCTCTTGAATTAGGGAAAAGCGGTATAAGAGTCAACAACTTAGCACCAGGTGCTATAGCAACAGATATGAATAGAGATCTACTCAAGAAATTAGAAAAAGACAATGGGACAAGTTTTGGTGAATGGATACCACTAAACAGAGTCGGAGAAGTAGAAGAGATGGTTGGACCAGCTATTTTTCTAGGAAGTAAAGCATCTTCTTACATAACAGGAACTACTTTATATGCTGATGGTGGTTATAAAGAGAATCTATTGAGATATTAGGTGATAAAATGAGAAATTATGGTTGTAGAATAACAGAAGATATTAAAATACACGATATGAAATCATTAGTGATGGAAAATGAAAAGTTAAGGATAACTTTTTTACTAGATAAAGGTGCCGATATAGTAGAACTTTTATATAAGCCAAAAGATATTGACTTCATGTGGAGGTCACCAGTAGAATTTCATAATCCAGCGAAATGTAACTCTACTACAGGGTCTAGTTTACATAACTATTTAGACCATAATTTTGGCGGTTGGCAGGAAATACTTCCTAGCGGAGGTCCAGAGTGCAATTATAAAGGTGCTGTTATCGGTATGCATGGTGAAGTAAGTAATTTGCCATGGCAATATAGGATCATAAATGATACAAAAGAAGAAATAAGTGTTATATTTTTGGTTAGAACTGTCCGCTCACCATTTTACTTAGAGAAAACTATTACCATCAAATCCAATGAATCAACCATATATTTTGATGAAACACTGTTTAATCTTGCCAATGAAGATATGGAATTGATGTGGGGTCATCATCCAACTATAGGAGAAGGTTTTCTAGATGAATCTTGCTATATAGATACATCAGCCAAAAAAGTTTTTACCTATGGTGAAGAATTGGATTTTGATACTCAGAGACTAGACGTTAATAGTGAACATGATTGGCCTGTGGCTAAGGGGAGAGATGGCAAATCAATAGATTTATCCAAAGTACCTGATAAAAATGCTGGTACGGCAGACATGCTTTTCCTAAAAGATTTTGGTGATAAGGCATACTATTCAATATATAGTAATAATAAAAATGTTGGATTCAGATTAGAGTGGGATAACAATATTTTCCCATATGCTTGGATATGGCTTGTGTGTAAAGGTTCATATGGTTATCCTTGGTATGGCAACACTTATAATCTGGCTATAGAACCTTGGACTAGTTATCCGGGAGCAGGACTTACAAAAGCAATAGATAATGGTACAGCACTTAAGATGAAAGCAGGAGAAAAGATTAATTTTAAGATGCGGGTCGATATTTATGAGAAAGGATAAATGGTTATGGCAGAAATGAAAATCGGAATTGGATTATATAGATACATGCTAAATAAAGAAAATTATAGATTTGCTAAACAAGCTGGTTGTACTCATATTATAGCTCATCTAGTTGATTATTATAGAGATCAAGATGGAGTTCATGGAACTGATGAAGTTAAAAACATGGGGAAATCTGTTGCTAATGAAGATGTATGGAGTTACGAAAGCATTCATAGATTAAAAAATGAGATTGAAGATGAGGGTCTAACATTATATGCAATAGAGAACTTTGCACCAGCTGATTGGTATGATGTTCTATTGGATGGACCTAAAAAAGAAGAGCAGATTGAAAGATTGAAACATATAATAAGAAATGTTGGAAAAGCAGGTATACCTGTTTTTGGATATAATTTTAGTATTGCTGGTGTATGGGGACATCTAAGAAGACCATTAGCTAGAGGTGGAGCAGTTTCTGTTGGATTCTCTGACAAGGAAGGTGCTAAACAGACTCCAATTAAAAATGGACAGATATGGAATATGACATATGATGAAAATGAAGAAGGATACATTGATGAAATAACAACCGAGCAGTTATGGGATAGATTAACATATTTCCTTAATGAGCTTGTCCCAGTTGCTGAGGAGGTTGGTGTAGTGTTAGCTGCACATCCTGATGATCCACCACTTAAGACGTTAAGAGGTACACCAAGATTAGTTTATCAACCTCACCTTTATCAAAAGTTATTGGATATATATCCATCAAAAAGTAACGCTCTAGAATTCTGTATGGGAACTATTCAAGAAATGACAGAAGGCAATATCTATGATGCTATAGAACAATATGGTTCTCAAGAGAAATTAGCATATGTTCATTTTAGAAATGTAATAGGAAAAGTTCCTGAATATCATGAAGTCTTCGTTGATGAAGGAGATATTGATATGGTGAAAGCGTTAAAATTATTGAAAAAGCATAATTTTGATGGAGTATTGATTCCAGATCACACACCATTATTTGATACTGAGATCCCTTGGCATATGGGTATGGCTCATGCTATTGGTTATATTAAAGGGATATATGATGCGGTTGTGAAAGAGTAAGTATTGTTGAGGTGTAAGTATTGAAGATAATTAAATAGATTATACATTTTAATTAAAAAGATAGACTCTGTTTAGCTACCCCTTTGATGTCAGGCTTGAAGGTTTGATATTGCTAGATGGAGTCTATTTTAGTGTAATCATATTAGGTAGATGATGAATAGATTTTGCATAGGTATAGAAATAGAAAAAAATATACAATTATAGAGAAAGGATAGTATCAAGATGGTATAATATACATTATTAATAGTAATGGAGGAAAACAAAAATGAATATAACATTCCAACTAAAATCGCTATATGTCTGTGTTAAGGATATGGAAAGAGCGATTAATTTTTATGAGAGTTTTTTAGGTCAGAAAGTTACTGAAAGAAGTGATATATATAGTGTTTTTGATATTAATGGTTTTAGATATGGATTATTTGCCAATGAAAAAATGAATGAACCTAAAAGATGGGGGAATAATTGTTTGCCAAGCTTTGAAGTAAATGATATTGATTTGCTTTTAGAAAAGCTTGAGGAATTAGATTGTGATATAGTTTTTCCACTAACAGTTATAGGGGAAAATAAGGTTTTGGAGTTTACTGATAGTGAGGGTAATGATATAGAAATTACTTGTCCTTTGAAATGAGGGATATGAAACTAAGAAATCTACTAGATGATAAAAAAGACCTGATAAGGTCTTTTTTATGGTATTTCACTTTTTATCAGTTCTACCAACTAGAAAATCAATACTAGTATTGTAGTAATCAGCTAATTTTATGAAAGTCTCAATTGGGATATTTAGTTTGCCATTTTCATAATCTGAATATGTACTTTGGTCAATACCAATTATACTTGCAATATCCTTTTGTTTTAAATCCAAATCTTCTCTTAAGTGTCTTACTCTTGGAAAAATCATTTTAATCACCTCAGTGCTATTGTACAATATGGGGAATTCCCATATTGACATTTATGGGAAAATCCCATAAAATAATATTGAAAGTATTATAATAACTAGAAAGGTGAAATGAGGTAGAAGCCAATGATTGATTTTTATTCTAAAGCAATTAATAATTTAATTCATGATGTAGTTGATGAAAAATTAAAGTTAAGTAATGAAAATAATAAAGAGATAGTAGAACAAAAGAACTTGATGGAGGAATATGATCATGAATTCAGAGATTTATTTGATAGATTAGATGAAAAGGATAAATCGGTAATAGACAATTATCTAAGTCTTAATAATTTTTTGAACAGCGTAATGTTTTGTGATATGTATAGAGAAGGAATTTATGATGGTATTCTATTATTGAAGCATTTTAAAGTGCTATAGATTTTCTATTGAATTGCAAATATTGACAAAATATTAGTTAATACATATAATTTAAATTAGATTTATTATAACTAAAGTATAAATGGTTATTTGAAGGTGCTGATAAAGATAAGCATATAACAGAAAGAACTGAACAAAGAATATTTAAAAATGCATGTGAAAAAAGGTATGTAAAGAAAAAAGTATCTGTATATAGTCTTAGACACAGTTTCGCAACTCATTTATTAGAAAATGATACTATATACAAGAATTATTACATTCAGGTTCAAAAACTACAGAAATATATATACATGTTACAAATAAGAATATTATGAGTATTAAGAGTCCTTGGATGATATTATGTGAAGGGAAGAGTAAGAGATAGTAAGTATTTACGACGTTCGGGAATACATCTGATTTGGAGGTATTAGCGACATTCGGAAATATTGTAGTTATAAGAAATTGCCTCATTCATTTCAGGGTATTTCTTTGGGATGAAGATCATTTAGTACATATAGCAATTCACATTTGTAAGATATACAGATATAAAGATTATTTATATTTGATGTAGGAGAGAAATTATGAAAAATTATGCTCAAGTTTATGTGAAAAATAGTTTTGAAGCGGCAGAAATGTATTGCAAAGCTTTTGGTGCAGAAATTACATTTGAAGTGAAAAATGATGACAAAACTGCTTATGCGCACTGTGAATTGTCTGTAGATGGTGAAGGGTTTTTAGCATTAAGTGAAGCAGCGAATCCTTGTGACGTAAACATAGTTCACAAAGTGAAATGGGAAACTATGACGTTTAATGTTTTTGAGATGGGAAGCGAAGAATCGGTTTGTAACGCCTTTAATATTTTGAGTAATGGCGGTGTTATTATTAATCCAATTCAGGAAGTGCCATGGAGCAAATGTTGTGCGACTGTTATAGATAAATTTGGAGTGTGTTGGTGGATTGCAATTTAATAAACCTAATGAGCATAATCTTTAGTTTATAATATTTATTATATTATACAGTAAAAAGAAGAAGACTAGAGAGATTTCTTTAAAGCTGAATGAGACAACTTCTTATAACAATGCACTCAAGTTCGCTTTGACTATAACTAGGGATAAGTCTTTGGAGTAGCCAAAGCACATTCCTTTACCGGGTGGCAAGCACCGCCTACGAAGAAAGGCTCTGCAAGTCCGGTTCAGGAACGTCTTGAGTGCGTAACGTTAGGTGAAATTGTCAACTGGGTGCCACAGATTAAGGTTTGAAAAGGAAGAGGTGTTAATATGTCAAGAATGACACATGCAAGATATAGGAACGAAACTGAGCCAATAAGCGCATTTGATGTTGATGATAATTATGATTTGTATTCTGAAGAAGATAGAAGAGAATTTCGATGTATATTCTGTGATTCACAAATTCAATTTTCTAGAGGAAAGGCTCATGATGATCCCCATTTTAAGAATTGGCCGCTTAAAGAGCACGGAGAAAATTGCAAAGTTCCTAACTCAATAAAGCAATTAGAGGGAAAAAAGAATGAAGTAGAATTACAGACCTTAGTTTCAACAATACTTCCTAGAGCAATGAGACCAAGTGTGTCAATTTCTCCAGGGGCAAAAACACATAAGGATAAAGCAAAGAGATATGTAGGAAAGCAAACCAGAAAGTTTATATATGATTTAAAGAATGTACTTGATTCAAAGAATAGATTTGCTGTAGATGAAGAGTATAAAGATTTAACTTTTCTGACAGAAGCTAATGATGAAGTTAAGATTGAAGATATTATAATGACTCAAGATAAAATAATTAATGCTTTAGATTCTAATGGAGGTCAGGGTTTTATCTGCATATTGAAAGGTACTGTAAGTAAAGTAAAAGAAGCAAAAGGAAGTTATATAGTTGATATGACAAAGTCAAAAAATGGGATTTATGGTAATTCTAAAGGCTTCAAGTTATATATGCCTTATGATTTTGTTAGTAAGAACGAATCTAAGATGAATTCAATAAAGAACTCTTTAATAATATGCTATGGAATCGCATCTAAAACAGACTACGGTTATCAGATGGATTTATATTCAATAAAAAATCAAGTTGCAGTACTTATGACGTTTACTTAAGCTTGACGTTGCCAACTTCGCCTAACAGCGAATTGACGTCATGGACAGGAACAAGGAAGGATGTCCACGTCGTAATTCACGGGACGTTAGATGAAAGAATATGGCTGGGTATTGATCGGAGTTTATTAGTTTTCGGTAATGATTTAGAGAGGTGGTAGTTTATGTATGCATGTATAGCTCTTCTAACTAATGATGAGATTCAGAATATTGGAAGGAAGATGGTTTATGATTTATCTGTTCAGTATGGAATTAATACAATATCTGCAAGATTACCACAGCATATTTCCATGAAGCAATCTTTTAAGATTAAGGACCTTGTAGAGATAGAAGGGTATGTTGAAGAATTGGCATCAGACTTATTAGAAATAAATTTTGATTAGTAGAAAGGACTATATATGATTGATATTGCTAAAATAAACAAATATGATAGGATTAAATTGATAGTTGGAGCATCTTCACAGAATTATGACGGATGGATTCAAACACAACGAGAAGATTTGGATTTATTAAAAAGATTAGATTGGGAAGGAAGCTTTGGTGAGAGAAAAATTCATAATATTTTAGCGGAACACGTATGGGAACATCTTAGCTATGATGAAGCTATTGAATCTGCAAAGATATTATATGATTTTTTAGATAATAATGGTTTGATTAGAATCGCTGTACCAGATGGTAATTTTAGAAATGAGTGGTATCAGAATACAATACAAGTAGGAGGACCTGGACCTAAAGACCATCCAGCTGCTGGGCATAAGATAGTATATACATATAAAACTATTGCAATGCCATTTACACAGGCTGGTTTTAAAGTGGATTTATTAGAATATTGTGATGAAAATGGTGTGTTTCATTTTAAAGAATGGGATGAAAAAAAAGGTTTTATATATAGGTCAAAACGATTCGATCATCGAAATAAAGGTAAAGAATTAGGTTTTGTATCATTAATAATTGACGTGAAAAAGAACTAAGAGTGTAACTATAATGGTATTTGCAATATAGAGTTGGTAGAAGGTGTAAAATGATAATTTATTTGGGGTGAGGATTTGTAGCTAAGGGAAACTACTTTACATAACAAAGCATTGAAGTTCGTTCGGGCGAGGGTACAAGTTTGGGGAAATGCCCTCACACATTTCACCACCTAAGCGCGTCGCGACAGTCGTTGCATTAGCCCTTGACAGGGCATAAGCAACTCCTTCTAAGGTGCTGGGACGTCGGAAATACGAGACCGTTATAGGAAACTCCTTACTAGGGTATTCCTAATGAGCGTCAAAGAAGATTTTTATAATTTTGCTTGATAAGACTCTCATAATTTCAATCTCCGATAATGTATGATTTGATATGTAAAAAACAATATATGATTCAATAATCAGCATTCTATATTGTTTTGTTTTGAGTTGAGGGTCTTTTGGTATAGCACCTTTAGAAGGAAAATCAGCTAAGGATTGAATAGCATGATCGATTTTATCAATTAAATGATAGGCTGCGGGTGGATTATCAATGGAAATATAATTTAAGATATTCCTAACATCATCCATAGCAGTAGGGTAATAAATTATTTTATATGGTTTAGACATGATATTCGTTCCTCAACTCTTCCATAAAAATACTGTGACTTACTTTTGGTGCTCCATTAGAACGTTCAGCTTCAGCAACTGCAAGTTTTTCATAAAGCTCTAGTTTGGCTTGAAGTTGTTCAAAATAAGCTAAGCTCATAACAACTAAGTCACCTTTACCGTTTTTAGTAATATAAACAGGTTCAGCATCTTTATGACACGTTTCAGAAATTGTATTAAAATTATTTCTTAGATCAGATATAGGAAGTATTTTGGGCATGTAATCACCTCTCTGTTATATTATGAGTAAATAATATCATAATTATGATAAATGGTAAATATATTTTGAATTTTATTATTATGAGAGCAGAGGGGGAGTTTTGAGTTGCATCTTATAACAAAATATTTCCGTTCGCTACGCACATTCACTCTCTTAGGAGAATGTCTTTGTGGTCAGAGTGAACATCTGAAACAAGAACCGTTAGGAGACAGATATCTTCTGGGTAATTAATAAACATACCACAAATAGCTACTGTTATTTAGACTTAAGGAGGAATGAGGACATGAATATTAGAAAATTTGAGGAAAGAGATGTATTAGACGTTGCAGATTTAGCTATGAGAACGTTTCAACAATATAATGGTTTAGATTTCTATAATGAAGAAGCAATAACTAACACATTGAATTACTTTGATACTACTAAGAATACTAAACAAGTTCTCTTAGAGAAGTTTAGCAAAAAACCAATATCTTATGTCGCTGAAGAAGAGGGGCAGATTGTTGGAATGATAAACGGTGTTGCAAACAGAATTAGTAGTCTTTTTGTGGATGGGTCACAACATAGAAAAGGAATTGGAAAGGCATTGCTCGAGAATTATGTTTTTGAAGCGAAGGAATATGATTCAGATTTTATCAGTATTGAATCTTCATTATATGCAGCTGAGTTTTACCAAAAGATGGGTTTCGTAAAGACCACGGATATTGTTAATCATATGGGATTGAAGGTATATAAGATGGAGAAAAAATTATAAAAAAAGCAGTTTAGTTAAGTGCTTTGAAGTGATTCATATATGGATTGATCATCTGAGATGAATTTTTGATTATGTGGAAGGCAACATGATTTTAAGATTCTAGTATATTATGATTAATCATGGAGGACGTAATCGCATATAAGGATTTGAATATATGAAAGTGATAGCTAATTAAAAAAAGAACTATTTTATTGGCTACACTATTGTTGAATAGATATCGTAATTATGATAGAATATGCATATGATATTATAGGAGGTGCATATAATGCCAACAATAAGACCAAGTTCTGATCTAAGAAATAAGTATAATGAGATATCAAGTTTTTGTCATGAAAATTCAGAACCAGTATATATAACTAAAAATGGCAAAGGGGATTTAGCTGTTTTAAGTATAGAAACTTATGAGCGTTTAGTCGGTAAATTTGAATTGAAAAAGTTGTTAAACGAAGGAATTGAGGATATTAAAAACAATAAAGTTTTATCAGTAGAAGATGCTTTTAGAAGAATTAGAAAAGGAATTTAGAGATGGATAATTATAGAGTTGTAATTACTGAGAAAGCAATCAAAGACATAATGGAAATATTAGAGTATGTTTCCATAACTCTTTTAGATGACGAAGCAGCAAAAAAACTTGTTGAAAACATGGAGATAGCGATTCAAAGCTTAGCTGATATGCCGAAACGAAATGCATTACTAAAGGATAAGGAATTATCTTTAAAAGGTATCAGAAGGATTATAGTTGGTAATTATATAATTTTTTATATATGTTCGGATAAAGACTTATTAGTTAGTGTTATTAGAGTTTTATATAATAAAAGAGAATGGGAAAACATAATATAATTGCTTTATATTTTTGGCTATTGGCAGTTTCAGCTGTCACCATCATATAACAATGTATTTCCATTCGTTCGGGAAGGGCTTTTCTCCTCACACATCCCACCACTCGCGACAGTCATCGCATTAGCTCTTATTCAGGGTATTCCTTCTTAAGGTACTGGGACGTCGAAAATACGGGAGCGATTTGGAGGCATTAGCGAGATTCAAAAATATTGTAGTTAGGCGAAAGAATCAATTAGTTTTTATTTTAATATTTTGCTAGAAGGAGATGAAGGTATTATGGTTGAGCTTAAAGAAATTACTAAAAACAATCTTGATAATGTTCTAAAACTAAAAGTAGCTAAAAATCAAGAAGATTTTGTATCTTCTAATGTTCACTCCTTGGCTCAAGCATGGGTATATAGAAAAACAGCCTTTCCATTTGCGATTTATGCAGATAATGTAATGGTTGGATTTATTATGTTGGGATATTATGAGTCTAAAAACCAATATACCATATGGAAACTTATGATAGACAAACAATATCAAAATAGAGGATTTGCCAAAAAGGCCTTAAATCTTGCAATTAATTATTTAGTTAATAATTTTACTGTTAAAACAATCGTTTTGGGTGTTGCTTTTGAAAATACAACAGCAAGAAATTTATACCGTTCTTTTGGCTTCAAAGAAACTGGTGAATCTGATGAATTTCAATTTGAAATGGGTTTAGTAATTGATACGTGATTTTGTACTTCATATTATGAGCATAATACATATATATATAAACACTTTAACTTGTAACTTTTTTAATAATATGGAGTTGATTAAAATATTTCTTACGGTATAGAATTTAAGGAATTTATTTGTGAAGAGTGTAGTAATTAATTACAGTTTTCTTGTGAATTGGCAAATAAATTGACAAAATATTAGTTGATACATATAATTAAAATTAGATTTATTATAACTAATTTATAATTAGGAGGTTGATTAATCTTGAGTACAGAAATTTATTATTTTTCAGGAACTGGGAATTCATTATATATTGCACAAGAAATTCAAAAGAAAATTCCTAATACCAAATTGATACCAATCGTTAGTCTTTTACATCAAGAGGTTATCCAAACGAAAGGAAAAAGGGTAGGCATCATTTTCCCGGTATATGCTTTAACAATTCCAATACCCGTTAAATGGTTTTTAAAAAAACTTGATATTAGTTCTGCTGAATATGTTTTTGGGGTTGCAACTCGATTAGGTATTATTTTTAAGGATTTTAAAAGAATTGATAAGATATTGAAAAAGAAAAATAGTGGTTTGAATTCACATTTTGTTATAAATATGTATAGCAATGATGTAAAAGTTGAAGATTATCAAACTCCAAAGAAATCAGAAATTTCTAAATTAGAGAAAACCGTACAGAATAAACTAGATAATATTATAAGCATTATTTTAGATCAAGAAACCAGTAAAGAGAAAGACGTTGATTATTTAATTGATTTACCTTATAATCCTATAGTTAATTTTTTCTTGGAAAAATTTATAGTTTCTTGTATGACTATATCCGAGTATATCGGAGGTGTCAAGTATTTTTGCACTGATTCTAAATGCATCGGGTGTGGTGTTTGCGAAAAGGTTTGTTTATCGGGGAAGATAAAAATGTGTAACAACAAACCGATGTGGCAGAAGAAAGTCCTTTGTTATATGTGCTATGCATGTATTAATTATTGTCCTGTAAATTCAATCCAAATAAATAGCATACCAGGGGTAAAATCATTTACTAGACAAAATGGAAGATACACTCATCCTTATGCAAGTATAAAAGATATAGCTAAGCAAAAGGCATCTAAATAACAAGATATGGTAAAAATTTCTTTTTGATTATGATAGTATAGCGCTCAGATTAGCGGATGATCTTTCAATTGTAATGATGTGTAATGAGAATTAACCAGAAGCGAAAATTAGGAGAGTTGCAAGGGAAGGTTATTTTGTTTAGCAAGACTTAAAGAATAATGAAATATAAATGTAAAGATAAGACATTATATGACATAGATATATTAGATAGCAGGTGAATACAATTATGAAAAAAATTAATTATAAATATATTATATTAATGATATTTGTGTTATTTTTACCAGATATTTTCTCTCATGTCAAAACTGATATTAAAATTCAAGTTCAAAAGAAAAGAAATAATGATACTTTTGATAAACTTGAAAAAGAGTTTAAAGACATTATTATAAATATGGATGCAATGGATTCATATGAAGAGGAAGTTATAGTTGATTTAATATTTCAAAAACCTGTTAAAGAAAAGTATGATATATATTTAAGTAAGGAATATATAGATTCTTTGAATAAGCTTGAAAAGTTACTAGATGATATGGAAAGGGTTATAACACTTAATACCGAAGTTAGATATGGAAGACTAAATAAATGCTATAGTGATATAAATTCTATAATAGAAATGATTGAAAATTTGGATAAAAATGAAGGAAGTAAAGCAATAATTGATGAAATGATTAGTAAATATTAGTTAAATAAAATAATGCTAATATCTAAAGATTAATTAACATATCCATGTATTTTCATGGTGCAAGGTAAATATTAATGAATAATAATAAAAGCAATAAGTAATATTTTTAATGAATATTTAGGGATACTATATATTGAATTGCATAGCACTTTACCTCTGGGGGTGAATTGATGGATAGAGTGAAATTTGCAATATTTACAGATTTACATTTCGAACATATTCCTGACGGACATAAAAGAATTGAAAATTTCATATCAAATATTAGAGATGTAGATGTAGATTTTGTTATTCAACTTGGAGATTTTTGTAGACCAATAGAAGAAAATCAAATTTTGCTTGATATGCTTGATAGTCTAGGGAAACCTCATTATCATTTGATAGGTAATCATGATTCTGATTTATTTCCCAAGGGAAAAGTTATGGAGTTTTTACATATGAATAATAGTTACTATTCATTTAAATATGGTAAAGTTAAGTTTATTGTATTAGATACTTGCTTTATCAAAAAGGAAAATGGTTATGAACCATATTGCAAAAAAAATTATAATAAAGCTAATGATATATATCCCATTCTTCCGGATTATGAATTGAAGTGGTTGGAATCTCAATTAACTGATGATAGTAAGTATTTCGTTATTTTTTCACATCATAGTTTTGAAAATGAATTTGCTAAAAGAGGAGTATATAACAGGGAGATAGTTAGAGAGTTGATTAATGGGGTAAATCATACAGGCAAAAGAGTACTTTTATGTATAAATGGACATGACCATGGAGATTCTATTGAAAAAATTGGACAAACTTATTATTTTGGTTTGAATTCAATGTCATATATATGGTTTGGACCACAATACGAGCATTTTTGTTACTCAGATGAAATACATAAACAATACCCATTTTTGAAGGATATGGTTCTATATGAAAAAGGGTTATATAGTATCATCACAATTACAGATAGTGGTGGTATTAATATACAAGGAATGAATGGACATTACCAAAATATCTCACCAAAATCTTTGGGACTTGAGGGTGTATGGAATGGACGATCTATATTACCTATTGTATCTTCATTAAAAGTAGAGTAAATTATATTTTGTTTAAAGATGATATAAAGCAATGAAAAGTTCCAAAAATTAAGCATTATTTTTTAATAAATTATATCAATGGGAGTATGATCGTTTTGGACAGAATTAGTGTTATTATTCCAATCTATAAAATTGGAAAATATAAAGACATGGATAAAGTTTATACTTTGATGAGAGAGTGTGAAGTGCAAAAAGATTTTGAGTTGAGATATAGTTTAAAGTGGGAATTAATTGTGCTTAATAATTAATATTTAATAGAAGCTATGCATATTGACAAAAAATAAACAAAATGTTATCATTACTTTAGAATAAATTTCAGCTTTTCCGAGAGACAGTCTTAGTTGAACTGAATGTACAATCAAAGACCTTACAGAAAAGAGTTATCTGATTTGGGAGGAATTTGTGCAGAATTGTTAATTTAACAGTTCTTTTGAGCTGTTTTTTTACTTTATAGGAAAGTCTTACTTTTTAAGCATATGAAATAGAAATGTTTTCATATGTGTTAAGGAAACTTTCCTAATGGACAAATCCGCTTTGCGGAACGAGGTATAAGCCTCTTTTGTTCTTTGCATGACTTCCTTAGGGGAAGTTTTTTTATTATGTAAAAGTTGTAGTATCTATTTCAATAATCTTTTATGTAATCAAATCAGTATGGCATTTCTTAATTGATAATCCTTTTCTTGTAGATATTAATATTCTATAAAAACAAATATATAATTATGGAGGTTTTACAAATGGATACTAAAAAATGGGTAGACCAAGTAATAAAACAAGATCAAATTGACAAATATTTAATTAATGGTAAGGATTTTATTGACGAAGATGAAATTTATAGCAAATTGAATTCTAACAAAGATTGTAGTAAAGAAAAAATTAGAGCTATAATGGAGAAATCTTTATCTATACAAAGATTGAATTTTGATGAAACAGCTACATTACTTAATGTAACAGATGAAGATATGTGGGAAGAAATGTATGAAGCTGCAGCTGAAGTCAAGAGAAGAGTATATGATAATAGAATTGTATTTTTTGCACCATTATATTGTGGAAATTTATGTGTTAACAGTTGTAAATACTGTGGATTCAGAAAAGAAAATGCTGCGGAAGAAAGAAAAGTACTTACTGAGGAAGAGATAAGAAAAGAAACAGATTATATATTGAGTCAAGGTCATAAAAGGGTAATTGTTGTATATGGTGAACATCCCAAAACAGATGCTAACTACATAGCTAACAGTATGAAAACAGTATATGACGTTAAAAGAAAATCTAATAACGGAAAGACATCATATATAAGAAGAATTAATGTCAATGCTGCTCCAATGAGTATAGAAGACTTAAAAATGTTAAAAGAGGTTGGCATAGGAACATACCAAGTTTTTCAAGAGACATATCATAAACCAACATATGAGTTAGTTCATCCAGCAGGATTAAAAGCAAATTATAGATGGAGATTATATGCTCTACATAGAGCTATGGATGCTGGTATTGATGATGTTGCTGTAGGAGCATTATTTGGTTTATATGATTGGCGTTTTGATGTCATGGGACTTATGTATCATACAGATGATCTTGAAAGACAATTTGGCATAGGACCTCATACAATATCATTCCCTAGACTAACACCAGCTTCTGGATCCAAATTAAGCACAGATTCCAAATATATAGTTGATAATAAGAACTTCAAAAAAATAGTTACTGTTTTAAGACTTGCAGTACCTTATACTGGTTTGATTATAACTGCACGTGAAAACCCAGAAGTAAGGGATGAAGTTGTAAAAGTCGGATGTACACAATTAGATGCTTCCACTAAGATAGGTATTGGAGCATATGATAAAGCTGCTCGTAATGAAAAAGAAGATAAAGAACAATTTACTATCGGTGATAAGAGATCTCTTGATGAAGTGGTCAACAAACTTGCTAGAATGGGTAAAATCACTTCTTTCTGTACTGCTGGATATAGATGTGGAAGAACTGGAGATAAGATAATGAATCTATTGGAAAGTGGAACAGAAGGTAAATTCTGTAAGTTGAATGCAGTACTTACATTTAGAGAATATTTGGACGATTATGCATCAGAAGAAACTAAAAAAATTGGAGAAGAACTTATCAAAAAAGAGTTGGAAGAAATAAATAATATAGAATTTTATAAGAACAATAAGCTACTAGACGTAGTTAATGATTATTATAAAAGAATTTCTGAAGGGGAAAGAGATTTATATGTGTAGAGAGGAATTAGAGAATATTGTAAAAGATATTCATGATGAATTTCAGGTAGAATTAGCTATATGTGAAGTTTTCACCAGAAGATGGTCATATATTACTGGAACAGATAATTATATTAGCGGTAGATTCAGAATTAAAATAAATGACAAGTATGGTATAATAGTTAATTGTAATGAACAAGATGTGGACAAAATCAAAGACTATGTGAAGAAAGGATAAGATTTTAATTGAAAAGAGTTGCAGTAATAAGTGCTATATTAGAAAAGCCAGAAGACACACAAAATATTTTTAATAATATTGTTGCCTCTTATAAAGATATGGTAAAAGGACGTATGGGACTTCCATTGATAGAAGAAGGAGTTTCTATTATCAGTATTACAGTAGTAGGCGAAATCAATGATATAAATAGCCTTAACGGTAAACTTGGAAAATTACCAAATACTCAAGTAAAAACATCTATATCTAAAAAAGAAATAGAATAATGTTATCCTTAGATAGGGCTGTCAGATAAATATTATAATTTGACAGCCCTATTTTTATTATGTGATACAAATCAATATAGAGAACAGTCAACTGTTCTAAATAGAGATTATAAGCTATTTATGGCTGCTAGTTGATAACAAAAAAATTAGCATAAATAATCATATGGCGTTTTAAATAAATAATATGATATATTCATTAAAAGGAGCTGTTACAGGAAAGCAGTTTCTTTTTTTTATATAATGTCACAAGTTCATGAAAAATATATAGCCTTTTGATATCATGGTATATATTATATTAATTAAGTATTATTTGCTAAAAATAAAAATAAATAAAAAAACTATCTATAATAATTTATTTAATGAATAATGCATAATAGAATTTGATTATTACTAATTTAGAAAAATAATATAATATTCAGCAAAAATATTGACATTAACTAAATACTAATGTAGAATGTAACATATAAAACATAATATCGGGTTGGAGATAATGGAGAACCACACAAGGAGACCTAGGAATAGGTTAGCTTAGTGTGGTTTTTTTGTGCCCAAAAAATTATGAAAAAGTATATTTTTATATTCATAGGAGATGTTGTAATGAATTACAATCAAGTTAATAGTTTTAATAATCAAATGGAAGTTAACCCTATTATTGCAGCAGTTAACAATTTGGATAAACTTGATGCGGCTATCCAATCACCTTGCAAAGTCATTTTCTTATTGACGGGTAATATTTTTAATCTAAAAGAAATAGTACAGAAAGTCAAGAACAACAACATGGACATATATATACATTTTGATTTATTGCAAGGTTTTGCTAAAGATTCAATAGCACTAGATTACATTAGTAAAGAAATAAAACCTGATGGAATTATTACAACAAAAAGCTGTCTCATTAAAAAAGCTAAAAATCTGAATCTATGGGCGATACAAAGACTTTTTATTTTTGATTCTATGTCACTAGAAACAGGGATCAACAGTGTGAATATAACAAAACCCGATACAATAGAAATTCTACCTGGAGCAATACCCAAAATTATTACTGAGATACATAATAGAACAAACATACCTTTAATAGCTGGAGGACTTATCAGGAATAAAGAAGATGTAATTGAATGTCTTAAAGCGGGTGCTCAGGGGATTTCTGCAAGTGGAGAAAAGATTTGGCACATGTAACCTACTCATAAGACAATAATTTACATAAAAAAACAAAAAACTATATGGGAGGGCAAGATATGGTATAGGTTTCAGTAATAAAAATCTAGTAAAACGATTATTGGAAGGAGGAAGTTTTTTGAGCTTAGAATTAATTTTAATATCTTTTGGTGGTGGAGTTTTTGGTGCGCTCATTGGTGCATTACCAGCTTTTATATTTACAGGTTTTGTGGGACTTATTGGAGTAGGAGTGGTATGTGCTGGAGGTCCACCAACAATTCTTAACGATATTACTTTTGGAGCTTTTTTAGGACCACATGTTGCTTTTGCAGGAGGTGTTGCTGCAGCAGCATTTGCAGCTAACAAAAAGAAACTGTTGGAAAGTGGAATGGATACTACAATTCCATTGAATAAATTTCAAGATAAAAGTATATTGATTGTTGGAGGTATCTTCGGGGTATTAGGGCATCTAGTCAACTATCTGTATGCAACGATAATTACTCTTCCAACTGATACAGTTGCAATGACTGTAGTTACATCGGGAATAATCGCAAGATTGGTTTTCGGAAGAACAGGCTTATTAGGCATAAGAAACCCAAGTAGAGTTACAGCTGAAATCGCAGCAACTTCAGAGGTAGAAAGACATATATTACCAACTTCAAAAACCATAACTTATGACATCATAATGGCTCTAGGATTGGGTATAGTGGTTTCATATATATCAATTATCACAGGAATAGCTGTTTTAGGTTTTTGCGTTAGTGCGGCTTCTTTGATATTTACTCAAATGGGATATCCTGTTCCAGCTACACACCATGTTACTTCAATAGCGGGTTTGGCGGCTTTCATGTCTGGTAGTATATATATAGGTGCTCTTTTTGCAGTATTGGCGGCAATAATATTTGAGATTGTAGCGCTTAATTTTAATAGTAATTGTGATTCACATATAGACCCACCAGCAGCATCAATATTCATATGTGCATTTATCATTATGGGGATATTTTGAAGATAGAATAAAAATCAGGAGGTTAAGGTTATGGTAAAAAAATATGTAATGGCGTTGGATCAAGGAACTACAAGTTCTAGAGCAATAATTTTTAATCATGAAGGTAAGATAATCAATACAAGTCAAAAAGAATTTACTCAGATTTATCCTAATCCAGGTTGGGTTGAACATGATGCTATGGAGATATGGGGAACTCAAAGTGGTGTTGCTAGAGAAGTTCTAGAAACATCGGGAATATCACCTGAAGAGGTAGCAGCAATAGGTATTACCAATCAAAGGGAAACTACTGTGGTATGGGATAAAAATACAGGAAAACCAATATACAATGCTATTGTGTGGCAATGCAGGAGAACAGCAGATATATGCGATAAATTGAAAGAACATGGTCTGGAAGACTATATAAAAGAAAATACAGGATTAATTATTGATGCTTATTTTTCAGGTACCAAGATCAAGTGGATACTTGATAATGTTGAAGGTGCAAGAGAGAAAGCGGATAGAGGAGAATTATTATTTGGTAATATAGATACATGGTTGATATGGAATCTTACAAGAGGAAAAGTACATGTGACAGATTATTCTAATGCATCTAGAACAATGTTGTACAACATAAAAGAGTTGAAATGGGATGAAACAATACTAGAAGAACTGAACATACCTTCTTCTATGCTTCCAGAAGTAAGACAATCAAGTGAGATATATGGATATACTGATTCTAAGACATTCGGAGGTGCAAAGATACCAATTGCAGGCATAGCAGGAGATCAGCAAGCAGCATTATTCGGTCAGGCATGTTTTGAACCTGGAATGGCTAAGAATACATATGGTACAGGATGCTTTATGCTTATGAATACTGGTGAAGATATGGTTATATCTGATAGTGGATTGTTGACAACTATCGCATGGGGAGTAGATGGTAAAGTAGAATATGCCCTTGAAGGAAGTATTTTCGTGGCTGGAGCTTCTGTACAGTGGCTTAGGGATGAATTGAAATTAGTTGAAAGCGCTAAGGATACTGAATATTTTGCAACACAAGTTGAAGATACCAATGGTGTATATGTAGTTCCTGCATTTGTTGGACTGGGAGCTCCTTATTGGGATATGTATGCCAGAGGAATAATCGTAGGTCTGACTCGTGGAGCAAATAAAAATCATATTATTAGAGCTACACTGGAATCCATTGCATATCAGGCAAGAGATGTTCTTGAAGTGATGCAGGAAGATTCTAAAATAGAACTTCAATCATTGAAAGTTGACGGAGGAGCGGTTGCCAATAATTTCTTGATGCAGTTTCAATCAGATGTTCTTGGAGTAGCTGTTGATAGACCTGTAATTACAGAGACTACAGCCCTAGGAGCGGCATTTTTAGCTGGTTTGGCAGTTGGATTCTGGGATAGTAAAGAAGAAATCGCTAAGATGTGGGCTATGGATAGACATTTTGAACCTGTAATGGAAAATGAATATAAGGAAAAGAAATATTCTGGATGGAAGAAGGCAGTTAAAAGATCATATATGTGGGAAAATCCAGAAGATGAAAAGTATACAAGTTAAATAATCGTTAGAAAGATTATATCAATGCTGATTTTACCAAAGATATCAAAAAATAAGCTAATATTAATGAATTAGCTTCAGGCTGTCGACAAAGTATTAAGTTCAGAACAGACAACGGTTGTATATTGAAACCATATATAGTGATAATACACTCTCGTTACGTTTGTTGCTTCTATCTATTTTTAAGGTATGGCAACAAGTGTAAAAGTCGTTATTATTACTATATATGGTTTTTTCTACATTTACAACTCTTAAGCCAGTAAAAAAATGTGACTTATGCATATAAAATCTTTACTACCCACATTACATTGCAGAACTATAATTGATGTGGTAATATATGGAGGTAAATAATGATGAATGGAGTTAATGATGGATAAATTATTACAAGTTTTTATTTCTTCAATGCTTCCGATAGTAGAGCAAAAAGGAGCTATTTTGCTGGGTATTCTATCATATGATATTGATGTGTTTACTGTGTTTTTTGTGAGTTTAATCGGGAGTTTATTACCAGCACCTTTCATTCTATTATTCTTTAATAAAATATTTAGTTGGATGAAAAAATATAAATTTTTTGTTCATATCAATAATATTATAGATAAGAAAATAGCAAAGAACTCTAAGAAAATAGAAAAACGGAAAGAATTGGCCCTAATTATTTTTGTGGGAATACCATTGCCTACTACAGGTGTATGGACTGGTAGTGCAGTTGCTGCATTTTTGAATTTGGATTTCAAGAAATCAATGTTATGCATAATTTTAGGAGCTATTATATCAGCTGTATTGATAACAATAATATCTCTAACATTTCCATCACTTTGGAATATGTCTTTATAGTTTTATAAATATTGGATGAATTGATACTTAGAAATACATGCAGTATAATATAAAATTATTAGTTAAAAATAACATTATATATACATCAATTAGACATTATAAGAAAGGAATCATTATATATGGAATCACATTTATTTCCTATTCGCATAGCACTGCTAACTTTTCCAGTGGTCGCTTTTTTATTGACAATTCCATTTTTGATATATCAGTATACAAAGTATCACTATGTAAATAAGATAAGGGTATTGGTTACATATTCGTTTTTACTTTATTGCATAACCGCTTATTATTTGGTCATATTACCTCTGCCTGATACTAGAGATGTGTTGGGTCTATATCCTGCGGGTAAACAGATGTATCAGATTATCCCATTCAGTTTTATAAGAGATATAATAAACGAGACTAATGTAATTATATCTAAACCTTCTACTTATTTATATCTTTTTAGGGAGGCTGCTTTTTTACAAGCTATATTCAATGTATTGTTATTGACTCCTTTAGGAATTTATTTGAGGTATTATTTCAGAAAGAGTTTCAAGAAAACCATATTAATAGGTTTTTTGGTTTCGTTGTTTTTTGAATTGACACAGATAACAGGTTTGTACGGAATCTATAATGCACCGTATAGACTGTTTGATGTAGACGATCTAATATTAAACACTATAGGGTGTTTTGTAGGTTTTGTAGCAGCTCCTATTGTGACGTTTTTTCTTCCTAGTTACAATAGGCTAGACAGAAATGTAGATCTGGACAATATGAATGTAGGCTTCATCAGGAGATTTTTAGCATTATCAATAGATTGGGCTATTATAGTGATATTTATTGATACCAATGATTTTATTCAATATGTATCAAGTGTATTTATTTACTTTATTGTCATAGAGTATTTAACTAATGGTAAAACTATTGGTAAGCTATTGACATCTATAAGAGTTCGAGGAAAAGGATATAGAATAACATTTAAGGAATTACTTATAAGATATGGCATTTTATATTATGGTTTAGGATTATTGAATAAATTGTTCATTAATATTAGCGAACAATATTTTGTTTCACAGTTTATTATATTTGGTCTAGTCTTTACTATTGATACTTTGGTTTTTATAAGCGTACTGGCTTCCATAATCAAAAAAGAACCGTTTTTCTATGAGAAGATAAGCAAAACCAAGAATATTATTGATTATAAATCTAGTAAATCAAATTAAAGAATTATAGTATATGTAATCATCAAGCTGTATTTCGTTTGTTTAGCGAAGTACAGTTTTTTGCGTTGAATAAGTTTTTCCTAATTGTATGTAATTAAAATAGTTTACAATTCGGAAACATTTTAAATATACTTCTGAAAATTGTTCCTTCTATAATAGAACTTAGTTAATACAAGTTAACAATTTATTTTAATTATGAGGAGGAAACAATAATGAATCATGGAAGAAGAGTTATGAGTATTTTAATCGCAGCTATGTTAATATGTACTTTTACAGGTTATTCAGGTGTAAAAGCACAGGCAAAAGAAGGAGAGAATATCAAAACCCTGGATAGTCAGGAAAAGAATAAGAACGATGTACTGGCAATTAAAAAAACTATTCAAGTAGAAGATTTTAAAGGTTATAAATGGTTAGATAATAATAGAATATTAGGGGTTTCTTATAAAAACGATGACTATAGAAACATAGCTATTTATAATGTTACAAAAAATACAGTTGAAGAATTAACCAATTACAAGGGAACAGAAAAATATATTGACACAATTAAAGAAAAAAGTGAGGCAAAGTGTCATTATCAATATAAAGAACTCATAAAAGATTTTGTTTTGTTTAGTGTAAAAACTGGAGGCAGTGAACCTTATAAGATATTAAGTTATGATTTGAAAAATGATAAGTTAGTGAAGGTAGATGAGAATGTAGGTGCTTCTAAATATGCAGGTAACAATAAATTGTATTACACAAAAGGCTTTCAATTGTTCAGATATGATTTAGTGAGCAACAGTAAAACTGAAATAAAATTACCTGTAGATCTCACAAGTAATTTAAAATCTTTTGTTTCAACCTTTGAAGAATATGAAAAAAAAGATTTAGAGGAGATGAAAAATGATAAAACTTTGTCTCAAAGTGTTATAGATAAGTTCATAGAACAGGATAAGGAATATTACGAATATAAAAAATTGAATAACAAAATAGTTGGTATAGATATAGAAGGAGAAGAAATACAATGTGATTCTTTTAATGATAAGTACTATACTTATAACATGAAAAACAATACTTTTAGAGAAGGAAAAATAAAACATGAGCATAAAGGAAAACGTTCTGGAGAATTATTAATTGGTAAAGTAGCAAAAGAATTATTCCAGGAAAATGAATTATGGAAAATAGATAACAATGGTAATAATATAAAATTAATTGATACAGCGCCTATAGATTTTGTAAGGAATTTTTATTTGTCGCCAGATAAAACTAAGTTGATCTATGAAGTATTCTATGAGGAATATCCTAATGAAAAAACATTGAAAAAAATATATGATTTTGATACAGATAAGAAAATAACAGTATCAGGTGATTATGATAGTTGTTATTTCAATAATGATTCAGATAGAATAATATTCAATGGTAATGTTCCTTATAAAAATAGTAAAATAGTGATTTTAAATGATTAATAGATAATAAAAGTAAGTAATGATATTTATTGAGATAATTATGCTATTGTCTTAATCAAAAATTAAGGAGAAAATGATAATGAATTATAGAAAAATAGTATCAAGTATTTTAATCGTAGCTATGCTAATGTGCACCTTCACAGCATGTTCAAGCAAAATGGTAGAGGCCAAAACGGGAAATAATATCAAAACACTTGATAATCAACAAAAGGAAATAAACGATGTTCTGTCAATTAAGAAAATCATTGATGTAGAGGATTTTCATGGTTATCAATGGTTAGATGATAATAGAATATTAGGGAAATCTGATAAGGATGGTTATGAAAATATAGCTATTTATGATATTAGAGATAATACAGTTAAGGATTTGACAGATAATAGGAATCCAGAAAAATTTATTGAAAGTTCTAATGAAAAAGTAGCGGGAAAGTGTTATTATCAATATAAACAACCCATAGAGGATTTTGTTTTATATAGAATGGGAAACAGAGCATGCTTTGATCTTAATGAAATATTTATTTATGATTTGAAAAATGATAAGTTAGTCAAGGTAGATGAAAATGTAGGTGATCATCAATATGTTGGTAACAATCAATTGTACTATACAAAGGGACTTCAATTATTCAGATACGATTTAGTGAGCAAGAGTAAAAGTGAAATAAAATTACCTGTAGATTTAACAAATAATTTGAAATCTTGGGTTTCAACATTTGAAGAATATAAAAAAGGGGCTGTAAAAGCCATGAAAGAACAAGGCTATTCTGAGAATGAGCTTGATAGGTGTTTAAAAATGGATAAGGAAAGATACGAATACGAAAAGAAGAATAATCAAATAGAATATATATATATAAAAGGAGAAGAAGTACAATTAAGGTCTTTTAATGCTAATTGGTGTAGTTCTGACTTAGAGTGTTATACTTATACTTATAACATGGAAAACAATACTTTTAGGGAAGGCAATATAGAAGAAGAGTATGAGGATTCTACAGAATTAATAATTGGTAAGGTAGCAAAAGTTTTGATATTCGAAGATGAATTATGGAAAATAGATAATGAGGGTAATAATATAAAATTAATAGGTACAACACCTGCTGATTTTGTACAGAATTTTTATTTATCACCAGATGAAACTAAGTTAATATATGAGGTAGCTCCTAGTGAAAAAAGGGAGAAGATAATATATGATTTTAATACAGATAAGAAAATAACTGTATCAGGCGGGTATTATGGTTGTTTTTTTAACGACGATTCTAATAAAATAATATTTAATGGTGCTCGTTCTAGGAATAGTAAAATAGTAATTTTAAATGATTAAAAATAATGATAATTATAGTATAAAATAAAAAACTGGTTTTGCAGAATAAGAACAGAATTATATTCTTATTCTGCAAAGCATTTCAATTATAGGTAAATATAATATAAGCAGGTGGGAGAATGACAAAAATTGTAGTAGCTGATGATGAAAAGCATATAACAGATGCAATATCATATGCTCTGGAACGTGAGAATTATCATGTATATAAAGCATATGATGGTAAAGAAGTTCTAGAATTAGTTAAAGAAAAGCGTCCTGACATACTAGTGTTAGATATCATGATGCCCAAATATAATGGATATGATGTTTGTAAAAATATTGAAGATACTAACGGTATGGGTATCATAATGCTTACAGCCAAGAGTACTCTATTCGATAAAGTACTTGGACTGGAACTAGGTGCAGATGATTATATTACAAAACCTTTTGAAATACAGGAATTACTGGCACGAGTAAGATCACTAGAAAGAAGAATCAATAAGAAACATAATAATATAGAAAAAGATGACGATAATATACTAACAATTGAAGGTATAAAAGTTAATACATTAGAAAGAGTTGTTTATATAGATGATGAACAGATTAATCTCAAAGCGAGGGAGTATGATTTACTGATATTCTTAATGAAAAACGTAAGGACGACTTTTACAAGAGAAATGATATTGGATCGGGTCTGGGATATGGATTATTATGGAGGAACAAGAACTGTTGATATTCATATCCAACGTATTCGAAAGCATTTGGGAAAATATAGTCAGTTAATCAAGACTGTACCGAAAGTAGGGTACAAAATGGTGGAGTGTATATGATGAAGGTAAGCCTTAAACATAGATTGACGATTTTTATCATTCTGTTGTTAATAACTAATCTAGTTACAATCAGTTTGCTTACCATGAAAGGTATCAAGAATAATCAAATAGAAGATTATGAAAAGTATCTAAAAGAAAGTAGTAAGACAGCTAACTTATTCATCAGAGAAAAATATTATGAAACGGATTATGAAAATCTAGAGGTTTTTTATAATAGGAATCCTAATGAACTAATTAATGAGCTGGAAAGGATTTTGGGTATATATCCAATATTATTTGATATTAAAGGTAAAAAGTTAGGATATAGTTCAGGAGAAAATACATATAATGACAATAATGATATACTGACAATAGCTTTAGGTAATCAAATCGTATACAAGAAAGTTGAAGATACAATAATATATATGGCTCCTGTCTATGATTTTGATAAACAAATTGGAGTTATGCAGTTACAATATAGTCTAGGTAGAGAAAACAGGTTTTACTGGAATACTTGGGGATTACTTCTTCGATTTGGTTTAGTCTCTATAATTATAACATTCATATTGGGGAGAGTATATTTTATAAACATAGTGAATAAAATCAAGAAGTTACAAGAATCTGTTAGACTAATAGAAGATGGACAATATGATATAGGAGGAAATATCATTAGCAGTAAAGATGAGTTTGGTGAGCTAAGTACAGGTATAGAGACTATGGCAGTCAAAATAGATGATAATATAAAGCAATTGACAGATGAAAAAGCCAAACTGCAAATAGCTCTGGAACGTGTCCAGAATCTAGAAAAGAAACAAAAGGAATTCATCAGCAATATTACACATGAATTCAAAACACCTATAACTGTCATTAAGACTCAGATTGACTTGATGAACCTATATAAGGACGATGAAAAATTAGCGGATAGATCCTATATCGTTGTTGATAAAGAACTGAAAAGATTAAATTTGATGGTAGAAAAAGTATTACATCTATCCAGTTTAGACAAGTATGAATTTGAGATAAGAAAACAGATTATCCATACTGATATCCTATTACAGGATATAATTGATAAGTTGAAGGCAAAAGCTTCTAAATACGGTATTACAATAAGATCAGAACTAACACCCTGCCAAGTATGTATGGATAAAGAAAGTTTTATGATGATATTCATTAATCTGATTGACAATGCAATAAAATATAATATAACAAATGGCAGAATATCAGTTACAAGCATAAAAAAAGGAGATTTCAATCAGATAGAAATTGAAGATACGGGTATAGGAATACCTGATGAATGTAAGGAAAGAGTATTTGAACCTTTCTATACAGTTGACAAGAACAAATCCAAGGAATTGTCAGGTACAGGTCTTGGATTGAGTCTTGTAAAGAAAATGTTGGAAAAACAAAGTTCAACTATTGAACTTATGGATTCAGATGAAGGTACGGTATTTAGACTAAATATACCAATTAAAGATTAGCACAAATATGTAAGCTGTTCCAAATATTATAATTAACTTGATTAAATGAAATGACAAGGTGAATTATATTATTGATATTTGGGATAGCTTATTGTGATATTAGCTTAATCAAAAGTATTTTTCTCAATTAACTTGTGAATTCCTAGATTATTTGATAAGATAAAGTTCATAATCTAATATGTTCTGAACGATTATTAATAACTTAGTTAGGAGATATTGATGAAAAAGAAGTTAATAAAACTTAGTTCCGTTATATTTATAGTTGGTGCATTATTAATTATATTAGTGGGATTTTTACTAGCTTTTATTCCAGCAAGAATGACAAAAATACATACCGATAAAATTGTAAAATTATATTTGAATGATATGAGTTATGACATAGAAGATTTTCATGATAAATGTTATGATATGATTCAAGAAGATGAATTAATAACAGAGGATGGACATAGTATACCAATATTTTATTTATTGAAAGAGAATACTTATGATAATAAAACCATTGTTTTAGTTCATTGGCATGAATCAAATCACAAAGCAATGTATCCTATTGCAGAATTTTTTTTGGAGCAGGATTTCAATGTTGTTTTATATGATGCGAGAGCTCATGGGGATAATACTGCTAAGACTGTGACTTTTGGATATTATGAAAAAGAGGATTTGGGAACTGTTATTGATTATGTTAATAGTAAGATGACAGAAGATAATATTATAGGTGCTCTAGGTCAATCAATGGGTGGTGCTACCGTTGGTTATTATTCAGGAAGTAACCATGGAAGTGAAAATCTGGATTTTGCAATTATAGATAGCGGATATACAAGTATGTATGATGAAATAGGTTGGCAGATTGATTCATTTTTTATTCCGATGCCAACTGAACTTTTAACTAAATTAGGTAATTTATCAAATAATCAGGTGTATGGTTATACATATAAAAATGTTAGTATTGTTGATGCAATGAAAAAAAGTAGTATACCTACATTAATAATTCATAGTGAAATAGACAAGAAATGCCCATACTATATGGGAAAAGAATTATATGAAGCGATACCACATGATAATAAGAGATTAGTTACATTCAATAATTCAAAACATTTATGTGCTTTTTGGGATGAACAAGCAAAATATGAAGAAGCTATAATTTCGTTTATTGATGAATATGTTAATTGATAGCTAATTATTAGCTGTAACATCATAAAAATTTATTAAGGGAAAGGGATAATATTATGGACAGAAATAACTTTAAGTATTATATACCAACAAAAATATTATTTGGTAGTGGGATGATTAATAAACTAGGTGAGATTAAATTACCTGGGAAAAAAGCGTTAATAGTAATTTCTTCAGGAACTTCTATGAAACGTTATGGTTATTTAGATAAGTTATGTAGCCTTCTACAGAAAAATTCTAGTGAATATGAAGTATTTGATAAAATTAAACCAAATCCAACATATGATAATGTAATGGAAGGTTCAGAGATAGCTAGAAAATGTAATTGTGATTTTGTTATAGGTCTCGGTGGTGGAAGTAGTATTGATGCTGCAAAAAGTATTGCTGTGATGGCAACTAATGAAGGGGATTATTGGGACTATATTCATGGAGGTAGTGGCAAGGGTTTACCAATGGAAAATAAACCATTACCAATTATAGCAATTACTACTACAGCAGGGACAGGAACAGAAGCAGATCCATGGACTGTAATAACTAAAGAAGATACTAATGAAAAAATCGGTTATGGTAATGAAGATACATTTCCAAGTATTTCAATTGTCGACCCTGATTTAATGATGAGTGTACCTCCAAGACTTACAGCATATCAAGGATTTGATGCTCTATTTCATGCCACAGAAGGGTATCTTGCAAATATATCTAATGAAATGAGCAATATGTATGCCCTTAAGAGCATTGAATTAATTGGAAGATCCTTAGCAAAAGCTGTTAATGATGGTGATGATAAAGAAGCCAGAGCTGATATAGCCCTTGCAAATACTTTATCTGGTCTAGTTGAATCAACATCTAGTTGTATATCAGAACATTCATTAGAACATGCACTAAGTGCATATCATACAGAGTTACCTCATGGAGCTGGTTTGATAATGATTTCTGAAGCTTATTATAGATTTTTTATGGACAAGATACCTGACAAATTTATAGATATGGCAATCGCACTGGGAAACAAAAATGCTAATAACTCTATGGATTTCATTAATATGTTATTGAAACTCCAAAAAGATTGTAATGTTGATAATCTGAAATTATCTGATTATGGGATAAAGAAAGATAATCTGGAAATGTATGCTAAGAATGCGATGGATACTATGGGCGGATTATTCGAAAGAGACCCATATGAAGTGACATTACAAGATGCAACCAATATACTTAAGCAGGCATATAAATAGTAAGATAGTTAATGGATATGGATGGTAGAAATACCATACTAATAGACATATAAGTAATAGTATAGGTGTAATGAATAGAATGGTAGCAGTCAGGTTAAATGATTGCTACCATTTTTTATCATATAAGGTAATTAGATAATTACTTTCTATTCATATGGATAATGATCATAATTTAGTGGGTCATCACCATAATAATTACCATCATTTTTACCTGGTGCAAAGAGTAGATATAGTCCAAAAATTGCAGGAATAATTTTTACGAATGGTATTAGAGATAAAAGTTCAATAAGAACGAACCATCCAGATAAGTTGAGGTCATGCAATCTTCTGATAGTAAGACTTATACCTGATATAAAGCATATTATAAGTACTAAAAAATAAATTATGATTAAAATATATGTACTTGTTCGCATTGAGAAATACAAATTATACATTGTTATATAATAAGCTATTCCTATAATTATTGATAATGGTAGCCCATATAAAAAATACCTTAATCTATTTAGCCTACCTTTAAAATTAAAAAACATTCCCCTTAATTGTTTCACATTTAACCCTCCTATTAAATAATATATAACAATATAATACCATAAAATTATAAAATATAAAATAATTATACAATATTTAATAAAAATGTAAAATATGTGGCATAATAATATAAAAAGTGATATTATATGCATATAAAATTATTATGGGGATGAATATATGTAGTTAAATATAGATCAAAAGAGAATAATTGAAACAAAACCGAATGGACATATGTTAATCAAGGGAGTAGCAGGATAGAGCTAGAATACTTTCAAAGAACTATAGAACGACTACTGAAATTGCAAAGGCAGCATATAGTTTAATTGAAAAGGATGATAATGTAACAAGTAATATTAATTACGTAAGACCATCCGTTATAGATAGGCAGGGAGAATACCCATTATATATGCATTTTTGTTCAGAAGAAAAAGAATTAGAATATATCAGCAATGAAATCAGCACTAGATTATATAAAAAATATAATCTTAAAGATATTGCAATAATTGCAAGAAAAAAAGGTCAGTTATATAATGCCAAGGATTTTTTAATTAAAAGAGGTGTCAATGCTGATATTATAGACAAAAGAAATCCTAATTTTGATAACGATTCCGTTAAGTTGATTACTATGCATTCAATAAAAGGATTAGAATTCAATGTAGTAATGATAATAGGAGTTAATAAAGATATTATTCCAATTCTAAAGAAATGATTATAATGTGTTAATTGACACACTATAATCATTTTACTATAATGTACCTAATAGATGTGCCAGTATTACCTTCGCTGTTATCTAATGAAAGGATTGTTAAGAATGAAAAAAAATCAATGTGATTATTGTCTATATTTAACCTATGATGGAGAAACTGATGAATATTATTGTTCACTGAGCTTGGATCAGGACGATGTAGAGAAATTATCATATAGCCGACATGATGGTTGTCCTTATTTTCGTATGGGTGATGACTATACTATTGTTAGGAAACAAGCATTTTAGTATATAATAAAAAAATATTATGAGGTGGAAAGTGATAATAAATATAAAAAATAATATAGAGGATATTATTAAGACTAATAGAAATAGTAACATTTCCCTTAAGGAGTATCTTATAGGAATTCAATATACTTCAAAAGATTTTAATATGAAAAATGAAATCAGAATTTCTGACTTTATAACAATATTGGATAAAGCATTTAGTAAAGTTCCTAATAGTAGTTTTCATGATGAAATACAATTTAGTAAAAAACCACCAATGATTGATGAAGAAGATGGTAATTATAATACATTTAAAGATATCTTATTCTTTCAAATCAATGATCTGAGTTGTATAGAAAAAGATGAAAGTTTAATTAATAACGAGCTTAAGTATTTTGGTATTGATTCTCAAAATGGAAATAGATGGTATAATTTTAACCCGTTTACTTATTTGAAATGTGCTTCATCATGGTTGGTAGACTATTATGGAGAGAGTTCACATATTGATTATATCAGTTGGGGGATGTTTGCAATTTTTTTGGAAATGGGAAGATCATATGAGTAATATGTTAAGTGAAAGAAGGGATAAGTATATGAGAGATGTCATACTACAGAAGTTAGAAGATATAGAAAAAGAGTATCAAGTAAAAATACTATATGCAGTTGAATCAGGAAGCAGGGGTTGGGGCTTTGAATCCGAAGATAGTGACTATGATGTACGTTTTATATATATTCATAGACCAGAATGGTATTTGTCCATTAGAGAAAAAAGGGATGTTATTGAATTACCTATTAACGATTTGCTTGATATTAATGGATGGGATTTACGCAAAACGCTAGTGCTGTTTAAAAAATCAAATCCTACATTACTTGAATGGCTGAGTTCACCAATTATATATCGTGAAAGTACCAACATGGTTAATGAAATCAAGGACTTATTGAAGGATTATTTTTCTTCTAAATCGTGCATTCACCACTATTTGCACATGGCAGAAAGTAACTATAGGGAATATCTCAAGGGCAATGAGGTAAAGGTGAAAAAATATTTTTATGTACTTAGACCAATTATGGCATGTATGTGGACTGAGAAGTATGGAACACAACCACCAATGTTGTTTGAAGACCTTATGAATGACCTTGTTTTAAATGAAAACTTAGTTGATGAAATAGATAAATTACTTGCTATAAAACGGAGTGGTAATGAAATAGATAAACACAAGAGAGTAAATATAATAAATGATTTTTTAGAAGAAAAAATTGATTATTACAATAATTTTGTTAAAAAGTTGAATATGAAAAAAAACAATGATCTTGATGCATTAGATAATCTATTTAGAAGCACTTTGTCTAATGTATGGGAATGAATATTTACAAATAACTAAAAAGGGAGTGATGATATATGGATAACAATAAAAAATACAATATCTTGATTATAGGGTTAATTGTAATAATAATATTGATTATACATCAAAATACAAAATTCAAAGAAGAAGTTGAATTCTTAGAAAATCGTCTTTCAAGTGTGGAATCTAATTTAGATAATGCAATAAACAATATGAACAATAGTATTTCAAATGAAGTAAAGAACCTTTTGAAAGAGCAGCAAAATGTTGTGTCAGATTACAAGTCTACATATAACGGTATAGATACAGATAAGGAAATTGTTAATACATTAATTGAGTTTACACTAAAACAGACAGATGGAGATTCGAAAGTTTGTCTTAATATATCTACACATGATGAAACAGTAGGAAAAGAATATGAGTGTATAACCACTGATGGTTTGAATTATTCTTGCCAAGTTGAGTTATCATATAATGAGGATTATATAATTGATATGTATCAAAAATCAGCTGATGGAAGCAGGAATAAGCTTAATTCTGATTCATACTATGATAATGTAAAGAATGAGTTTGATAATAGAGTAGGATTAATGGGAAGAGGTACAAGTACTAATGATGAAGGTACAGATTTTTCATTCTCATTAGAGAATAAGACATTTGGGGAACAGAGTCTTAAGATTAAAAGAGTGGTAGCTAAAGCATTCTATGAAAATAAGGAAGTTTTTATGAAAGATGTTACTGAGTATAACATAGTAAATTCAAAAGCTATAGAAAGAATTAATTTAATGATAGCTGCTGGTGATTTTGATTCTACACAAGTTCCTGAAATAGAGTATAGCCAAATTTCTACAGATAATAATGGTAATGAATATGGTAATTATATAGTTAATATTATGCATTCCGAAACGGGAGTCGCTGTGATAACTATCCTGATTATAGTTATAAGGTAATTGTTACATTTAATAATGGTAATGTTATTGAATTATAGAAGTAGATCATTAGTAATAATAATTTGAATCAAAAAAATATAAGTTATGATAATATACATGTGACACATACTATAATCATGAAGAACATTTAATTATTGTATTATTTATTTCTAATATTAGGAGGATCTATGTTTACAATTACTAATATATTATCAAAACTAAACAAGTATAAATATAGTTACAACGAGCCTAGAAACATTGATAAATTATATTCTTCAATAAAGTTGTACAGTGAGCAAGATCAAATAGTTTTTTTTGAAGATATAATATATATAATTAAATCATCGGATTTATATAAATTAGTTGACATGGATTTGAAGGATATTTGCCTATTTGTTATTGATGATTATAAAAGCAACTTAGAGTTAGTTAACAATATGGAAATTGTTTGCTTTTCAAAAATTACAAATGCCCAAAGGCTACTTAACGATTCTATAAAAGCTATAAACTTTTACGAAATAACAACTAAGGCTCAGAAGGCTATAATAGATGCATTAGTAAACAATAGGAGTGTTGAACATATATTAGAAGTTGCTTCAAGTTTTATAAAAAATCCTATAATTCTATTTAATCTTTCTACAAATATATTAGCTGTATCTTGTAAAGATGTTTTAATCTCTCATGGTGATGAAGCGATAAAAGAGAATTTTGCCAAGGGATACAATTCATATGATATTTATCAACAATACAACATATCAAAAATTGTTAATGCAGTAGAAAGAAGTAAAACCCCTTATGTGCATACTAGACCTGGTGAAAATATAAAAAGGCTACTAATGCGCATATTAGTTGATGGGAAAATGGTTGCATTTTTGAATATTCAAGAGTTAGTAAAGAAATTTGATGAAGTTGATTTCTTTGTTATGGAATTCCTTGCTCAGGTACTATCTATCAAACTCCAGTTGATACCAAATAAAATATTTTTTAATGATGAACCTATAGAGAATATATTGATTGAATTAATAGAGGATAAATTCAATTCTATCGAAGTATTTGTAGAAAGGGCTAAGCCATATAATTGGAATCTTGATAAAAACTTTTTTTTACTAAATATTACACGTCGGTATAACAATGAAAAAAATATGAATGATACTAATTTGTTGGCATTAAAAAGATATCTTGATGAACTTTTGCCATATTTCAAATCGGTGTATTATAATGGTATGTTGACTATGTTAATAGATTTATATGATAAGATATCAATCCCAGATACTATAGAGAAAACCATTGTAAATTTCTTGAAAGATAATAGTCTTGTCGCTGGTCTAAGTTGTTATTTTACCAATATATTGGATTTTAGCAAGTATTATAAACAAACAATGAATCTAATACAAATGGGAAGCCGGCTGAAAAATAAAGATTATTTATATAAATATGAAGATTTCTATTTTATAAATATACTTACGAACCTAGAAAAAGTCAGGGATTTAAAAGAATTCTGTATACCACAGATATACAAATTAATGGAATATGATAAAATTAATAATTCAGACTTATTTCATACATTGGTAGTCTATTTAGAAAACAGTAAAAACATATCCGAATCCTCCAGTTATCTATATATCCATAAAAATACCTTAAGATACCGTTTGAGCAAGATATCAGAAATTTTACAAATGGACATTGAGAGTGGAAGTGATTTTGTCAAATTGTACATGTCAATTCAAATTATAAAAATACTTCAAGTAGATTAAAAAATGGATTCGATAATCTCAATTAACTATTTTTATATTAATAATTATAGCCCTATGGTAGTATAGATGATTACACCATAGGGGTTTTTTTGCGTGCTATATTTTGTACGTATCATAATCACATAATTAATAGAAAAATAGTTCGGGTTAATTTGTTAGAAATTAGTCAATGAAATAAGCTCAATTTAGTCGAAAATTATATCTGATTTTAACAATACCTATTGATTATTAATTGCACTATAGATACTAACGCGTAATATATACTTACTGAAACAATAAAAAGATTGTACAAAAATCTAAATTGACCATTACCAATTTGTACGAAGTTTTAAATATCAGTTAGTGGTATTGACTTTATATTAAATATACTGTTAAAGTATTAACAAAGCCGGTTAGCACAATAGAACTTATATAAGTCAAAATAAATAATTGTACTTGATTTAGAGGAGGTTAATTAATTGAATTACGAAAAGTTATTAAAACCAGGTAAAATAGGAAATCTAGAGCTTAGAAATAGGACTATCATGCCAGGTATGGGAACAAATCTAGCTGGTGCAGACGGAACTGTGTCGGACGTAATCGTTAACTATTATGCTAGGAGAGCCAACGGTGGAGTAGGAATGATAATAACCGAGGTTTGTGCTCCTGAACCAGAGGGTTGTGTTATTCCTGGAGAAATTGAGTTAACAAGTAGAAAATTTATGCCAGGAGCAAGCAGAATTCCTCATGCTGTTCATTCAGGAGGGGCTAAAATTTGTCTTCAACTAGCACATGGTGGATGTTTTTCCAGTGAAAGTGTAACTGGAGTTCAACCTAAATCGCCCTCAGGAATAGGTACTTTCAGATTACCTAATGATACTCCAAGAGAAATGACTATTGAAGAGATAAAAGATTTAATTGAAAAATATGGTTTAGCAGCCCAAAGAGCAAGACAATGTGGTTTTGATGCGGTGGAATTACATGGAGCTCATGGATATATGCCTCTACAATTCCTTTCTGCATATACAAACAGAAGAACGGATGAATATGGAGGAAGTCTTAAAAACAGAGCAAAATTTGCATTAGAGACTATTAAATCTATTAAAGAACATGCAGGAGAAGACTTTCCTTTGATTTATCGTATGTCAGCTGAAGAGTGTGTTCCAAATGGAGTAACTATTGATGAAGCAGTCGTATTTGCAAAATGGGTACAAGAAGCAGGTGCAGATGCCATAAATGTTTCTGCAGGTACATGGGATTCAAAATTTGATGACTATAATGCTGTTATGAATGGGGAGGCTTCTCCAGAAGGAAAAAATCTAAGCAATGGAGTTGCGACTTCAATGTGGGTACCACCTAACTATACTAAAAGAGGAACCCTTGTACATCTTGCTGCAGAAGTTAAAAAACATGTTGAGATACCTGTAATAGCAGCAGCTGGTATATCTCCAGAAATGGGTGAAGAAGTACTCGAGAAAAAAGATGCTGATTTTATATGTATAGGACGTCAGATCATTGCAGATCCAGATTATGTACAAAAGCTTGCCGATGGAAAAGCGGAAACTATTCGTCGTTGCTTACGTTGTAATGATTGCCTTGGTGAAGTCAACAAATCTTGTGGTATTTCCTGTGCAGTAAATCCTGAAGCAGGTAAAGAATACGAGGGTTATACATATGTAGTTCCCACAGATTCCAAGAGAAGAGTAGCTGTAGTTGGAGCAGGTCCTGCTGGATTACAGGCCGCATTAACAGCTAGTGAAAGAGGCCATGATGTAACACTTTTTGAAAAGAACAATAGACTTGGTGGAGCACTATATTATGTAAGTTTGCCCGATTTCAAGCAGGATTATCGTGAATATACGAACTATATAATAAATGCAGTGGAAAATAGTGATATAAATATAGAAACAGGTACAGATGTAACAACTGAATTACTTGTAAATAAAGGTTTTGATACAGTGATTGTCGCAACGGGTGCAACAACATTTATCCCCCATATAAAAGGAACAGACGATACTACAATCTTAGACCCACTAAAGGTATTAGACGGAGATATTCCTGATGGTACAGATATCACCATATGTGGAGCAGGATTAGTTGGTTGTGAAGTGGCCATGTTCCTTGCAGAAAAAGGGAAAAAAGTCACTATGGTAGATTTGACTCCTGAGCCTGCAATGGGTTTGACCATGAGTACAAAATGGGTGCTTAATTCAAAATTAGCAGAGCTAGGTGTTGAAGTCAAGGTTAAACATAGAATTGAAGAGATGACTGGAAAATATGTTAAATGTTCGGTTAATGGAAAAGAAGTTGACTTTTCAAGTGATGCCGTTATTTGTGCATTGGGATTAAGATCAAACAGAAATCTACTAGAAGATCTTAGAAAGAATTCCAAGGGGATTACAATAGTTCCGGTTGGAGATGTAAACAGACCTAGGAAAATTATGCAAGCTGTTCATGAAGGATTTCATGCTGCTAGAATAATCTGATTTTCAAATATTAATTCCTCAAGGCAGCAAACAAGGTCTGCCTTGGGTTGAACTAAATAAATAAGACATTCAGGAGGGTTTAACTATGAATAAGAAAAGTTGGTATGCATGGGTTGTTTTATTAGGTGCTGGAATGATTCTTTTTTCAGTAACTGGGTTAATATATAACACACAATCTTTATATATTGCTCCTATATTAGAAAAATTTCCAGAGTTTTCTCGTGCTTCTTTTACATTAACAATTACCATTTCTAGTATTGTGATGGCAATTCTTTGTATGTCCTTAAGTAAAGTTGTAAAAAAGATCGGTGTTCGTAAGATGACTATGATCGGAGGAATTACTGGTGTTCTTTATCTTTTTATCAACTCTATAGCACAAAGTTTAATCGTGTTCTATTTATCTGCTGTTTTATTAGGAATTACTATAACTTTTTGTGTTGTCGTTACTGCGCCAACATTAATAAATTCTTGGTTTGCTAAAAACAGTGGTACATTATTGGCAATTGCAACTTCTGTTGGATATGCCGGTAGTATGATCTTTAGTCCAATCATCGGTAATTGGATTCAAACTTATGGATATCAGGTAGCGTATAGAAATAATTTAATATTCGTTGCAGTTATTATGGCTGTAGGAATTCTGCTAATTAGAGATAATCCTGATTCAGAAGTTGGTCCTTTATGGGCTGATAAAGAATCTGATACTAAACAAAACACAAATAGTAAGATTGCTGTTGAAGGACTTACTCTTGCTGAGGCTAAGAAAACAAAGAGTTTTTATTTATTGTTATTCTGTGCTTTTGCGTTGTCTTTTTCCATAACTTCTACCATGCAGACAATGGCAGTCTATGCACAAGGTCTAGGATATAGTTCTGTTTATGCAGGTGTTATGATGAGTATTTATTCTATTGTTAATGTAGTTGCAACGGTTCCATGTGGTTTCCTTTGTGATAAATTAGGTGTTAGAACTGTTATAACATCGGGTGCAGTTGCATTTATTGTGGGAATTCTATTGATGATGAATGCAGCAGTTCTACCTTCTTATACAATGTATGTAGTAGCTGGTTTGATTGCTTATGGTATGATAATGCCATTAGTTCCTATCCAGTTATCTGTTAAGCAAGTATTTGGTTTGAAGGAGTATGCAGGAATCTTAGGTGTCGTTTCTTCTGCACGTACTATAGGAGCGGCGATTGGTATGCCTGCTTTACAATTGGTGTACGATATTAAACAATCTTATAATATTGCTTTTGTTATTTACATTGCAATTGCAATAGCAATTATAATAATGATTGGACTTGCTACATCTAAAAAGAATTTAGCAAATGTTAAAGGATAAAATATAATAAAAAAGTTGAAAATATTATAGAGACATATAAATAAAAGCTTATGTGATTTTAGGGCTTAAAAGCCCTACTTTTTTGTCTTATTGGAAAGACTTATTTTTTAAACATATGAAATAGTAGCGTTTTCATATTATTATATTTTAGGTTGGTCCTGCTTGGAGGAGAGACATAAAATGACTAATGAAAATAATAAGATAGTTCAGCAAGGAAAATGTACAAGAACTGTACATAATAAACACTATATTGATATGGTTGTTATTATATTTTTAATGTTTGGTTTTGGTTATCTACCTACATTTTTAACTGTAACAAGAATGGGTATGCATATGCTTGGTATATTTCTTGGCTGTATTTATGCATGGACATCACAAAAGATGGATTGGCCGAGTCTTTTAGCTTTAATTGCTATGAGTTTTACAGGATATGGAACACTTTCAGAAATAATTTCTTCAGCTTTTGGACATGAAGTCTTATGGATAGTTATGTTTAGTATGTTATTATGTTATTCAATAGACAATACAGGAATTCTACCTATAATCTCAAGAAAGATACTATCTATAAAATTTGCACGAAAAGGACCATGGGCATTGGCATTTGTTTTTATGATAGCAGCAGCGATTACAGGATTTTTGACAATAAATGCACTTACAGTTATATTATTGCTCTGGAAAATCTTTTATGACGTAGCGGATCAACTGGATCTTAAACCTCATGATCCTTATCCAACTATAGTCTTGATCATGATAGTCATAGCAGGTACAACAGGATCTGTGATTGCACCATACACTGGATTTGTATTAATGTCTTTTGGAATATTAGATAGTGTAATACCCGGTGTTATTGTAAACCCATTAGCTTATTCTGTAACGGTACTTATAATAAATGTAGCAATTTTTGTAGCTCTAATACTATTTTTCAAATATATATTAAGGATTAAAGTTAGTTTTAGACCTATACAGATAAATGACGAAGATTTAAAAATAAATTCAAGGCAAAAGATTATGTTAGGATTAATTGCACTTCTTATTATAACAATGATGATACCTAATCTATTACCCGAAGGAAATATATTTAGAGTCTTCTTTGTAGACAAATTAGGTTCTCTAGGTATTATGATAGGGATAAACATAGTGCTAGCTCTTATAACCAAAGATAAAGAAAATTTCACTAATATCGCACAGTCATTTAAAGAAGGTATATCATGGGGATTATTTCTTATGATTGCAACAGCTTTAACAATTTCAACAGCGTTAGCTTCAGAAAGTACAGGAGTTATTGAAGCTATAGTACATATATTGAATCCAATTTTAGAAGGACATTCTTTATTTTGGTTGATGACTATTATTGTAGCGATATCTGTTATAGCTACAAATTTGATAAATGATATGGCTACACTTTCAATAATAACACCGATTGCTATAGTATTTGTTGTTAATGCAGGAGGTGACCCTGCTGTTATTGTCACATTGCTTGCTTTTACATGTATGTTAGGATTTTTTTTGCCTGCAGCTTCAGCTATGGGTGCTATAACACACGGTAATGAATGGTTAACTCCGAAACTTATCTATAAATATGAGTCTATTATGATTGTTATTATAATTATAGTGACTTCTTTGATAGGTGTGCCAGTAGCTAATTTAATTTTTGGATTGCTATGATACAATAATACATTATGGGAAAAACTAATAATTTATTAATTAACCATTATAAATTTATCACATATTTTCAACCTCACTAATAATATTATTAATATATAAATAATTTTTAGTGAGGTTTTTGATTCATGGAAAAAACATGTAAAATCAGACATCTATTTCCTGGCGGTAATACTACACAAGGATTTTTTTCATACTATGATAATATTTTAAGTCAAGAGGAAGCAACTAGAATTATCTGTCTAAAGGGAGGACCAGGGGTTGGCAAATCAACATATATGAAAAGAATTGGTAAAGCTATGGAGGAAAAGAACTATAGCGTAGAATACTTGCATTGTTCATCTGACCCTGATTCGCTAGATGGTGTATTGATACCAGCTATAAAAGTTGCAATAGTTGATGGGACTTCACCACATGTAGTTGATCCGAAAAATCCAGGAGCAGTAGATTACATTATCAATTTAGGTGAATACTGGGATGAAAAAGGCATAAGAAAAAACAGAAAACAAATACTTCAAGTCAATAGTGCTGTAAGTAAATTATTTAAACGTGCATATAAATATTTAGCAGCAGCTAAAAATCTATATAACGATATTCTTCTAATACATCAAGATGCAGTTAATAAATCAGGAGTTTATATAGAAGCAGATAAAGTAATAACAAAAGTATTTAAAGATGTAGCTGTATCTGAAAAAGTAGGAGAAATTAGAAAACTATTCGCTAGTGCCATAACTCCAAAAGGATTCGTTAATCATCTGGATTCCGTTGTAGGTTGTAATGATAAAGTATATAGAATAATTGGTGAACCAGGAACTTATACATCAAAACTCCTCCATTTAATTATGGAAGAGGCAATGAAGAGAGGTCTTGATGTTGAAGCCTTTTATTGTCCTATAGATCCTGTTAATAAACTTGAACATCTCATTATTAAAGAATTAGGGGTAGCCTTTATTACAACCAATGATTTCCACAATCTAGATGTTGTTAACTCTAAAATTATTGATATGAATAAATACATCGATTATACTATTCTCAATCAGTATTTTGATGTACTACAATATGATTATAGATTATATAAAGAATTACTTGATACTGCAGTTAAAACTATACATGATGCTAAGAAATCACATGACTATTTAGAAACATTGTATGTTCCACATATGGATTTTGATAAGGTTAAAGAAAATGAGAAGAACACATTAAATAAAATACTAGAATATATACAAGAAGTTAATGTAAAATCATAAATTCTATTCATAAATAATAAAATGGGTATATAAATAATCTGTTAACAAGCCTATAGAGATTATAATATATCCATTTTTATTGTTTTGCGTAATAGAGGTTTATTGAATATCTATCCATCTATTCATATCAATAGATTCAAAAATAGCATCAATCACTTTCATATTATTAATACTTTCATTAATGTTTAAAGGTACGTCAAGATCTTCTCTTACAGCTTTAGCAAAAGCTTCAAACTCCAATTGATATTGATTAACAGGGTTGAATTCAACATTTCTTTTACCAACACTAGTTTCAATAATTATATTGCTTTTGGTATCATAGAAGTCATTATATGGTATGGGTATAGTAATCTTGCCACTTGTACCATATATGGAAACTTCTTGCTGAGGATAGGATTGAGTACTGATTGTAAATAAACATCTGGATTTACCAAAGTCAATAATTGCAGATGTAAGAATATCAGTGTTGAAATTTGGGTCAAACGTAGCGACACCTATAGCACGAGTTGGTTCAGAATTTGAAATATATCTAGCTGTAGATACGGCATAACATCCTAAATCATATATTGAACCTCCTCCATATTCTTTAATATTTCTTATATTATTAGGGTTAGTGTTATTAAAGGTGAATATAATATGAGTTGATAGTACATCTCCAATTTCACCTTGTTCAATGATTTGATAGACTTTTATCCATTTGGGATGAAATCTATACATAAAACCTTCCATCAATTTAATACCTTTACCCTTTTTATTAGCATAATCAGAAATTTCTAATGCTTCTTGCGAATTTAAGGTAATAGGTTTTTCACAAATAACATGTTTACTAGCATCAATACTTTTTTTAATCCATTCTTTATGAAGATGATTAGGTAATGGGATATAAACCGCTTCTATATTATCATCTTGTAATAATTTCTCATAAGAATTATAATATGTGTCGATATTCCATTTGGTTGCAGCTTCTTTAGCTTTTTGTTCACTTCGTGATGCTATAGCAGTAATCTCAATGCTATTAGAATCTTTCAATGGCTGATAACATCTTAAGAAGAAATGACGAGAAATACCTAGAATTCCGAGTTTCAATGGTTTCATAATTTATTAAATCCTTTCTTGGAGTTTTTAGTTATTATTATACAACCTAATTTTATAATATTACATAGTAATATACAATACATAAATATTGAGATAATCACATAATTCCTAATTTAATTCTATACGCAAAATATGTAGCTTATAAGGATAAAAGGAATCAAACACATTGTAATATAGAAATTACTGGAAGGTAATTATGCAATTATCTTAATTAAATATTTCTATATTTTTTTTTTAATCCTTTTAAATATAGTAATTTATTGATAGAATAAATATTAATTATCGAATAGAGGGAATGCCATGATTGATTTCAAATTATTAACATTTATTACAGTAGCCAAAACTAAAAATTTTACTAAAGCAGCAGATATTTTGAATATTACTCAACCTGGAGTTTCTCAACATATAAAAGCATTGGAAGAGTATTATAAAGTAAAGTTATTTAACAAAAAAGGCAAACAAATGGAGTTGACAAGTGAAGGGACGTTGCTTTTTAATCATGCAGAAGAAGTTAATAGAATGAGTAAACTGATTAAATACGAACTCCATAATAAATCATCTATCTTCAATAGATATTACGTAGGTGCTACATTGACAATAGGAGGTTATGTGCTACCTAAGCTTATCGGTAGATATAGGAAAAAACATGAAAATACAGATATTATTTTATATGTGGAAAATACTGAATCAATAATAAAAAGACTATATAACGGAGATATTTATTTAGGTGTGATTGAAGGACCTTTTAATAAATCTAAAGTTAATTATGAAAAACTTAGAGATGATGAATTAGTATTGGCAGTTTCTTATTTACATCCATTTGCATCAAAGGAATCAGTAACAATAGAGGAAGTGTTGAAAAACAAATTAATTCTAAGAGAAAAAGGTTCAGGAACTAGGAAAGTTTTTGAAAATAAGCTTATTAATAGTGGGTATAGTTTAAAAGATATGAACATCTATATGGAAATAGGTGATATAACAGCATTGATATCTCTGGTAGAATCTAATTTAGGGTGTACTATCATATCAAAAGAGGCAATAAAAGCATCTGTAAATGCCAATACAATAAAAATAATTCCTATTAAGAATTTTGATATCATTAGAGAATTTAATTTTGTATATTTAGATGAGTCTCAATATGATTTCATAAATGATTTCATTGGTTTTTGCAAAGGAGATAATTGAGAGATCATACATCGTATTAATTTGATATAAGATAATTTTATGCTAATATAATTTTTTATAATTTCCACTTATGAGTATGTACTGGTATAATTACTTTTGAAAAAAATAAAAGGGAATGAATATTAATGGATAAAATGATTAAAAAGTATGTACCAGGTATTGTTTTTGTATTAGCTATTTCTATTGCATCAATGTTACTAAATGATACACTTAAGGTCTATATCAACTTAGAGGCACTTACAATAGCTATTATAATAGGTATTATCTACAATAATACTATAGGGACACAAAAAGTTTTTAATGATGGAGTAAAGTTTTCTTTGAAAAAATTACTTAAGGTAGGAATAGTTTTACTGGGATTTAAATTAAATATTAATTCATTATTACAATTGGGACCCAAAATACTAATAATGGTTATGGTATATGTACCAGTGGCTCTAATTTTATCAGTGATGTTAGGAAAAATATTTAAAGTTAACAAGAAATTATCTACTCTTATTGGTGTTGGATCATGTATATGTGGTGCATCTGCTGTAGTTGCTATGGCTCCATGTATTGGTGCAGATGATGATGACTCAGTAATATCAGTATCTATAGTGAGCTTTTTAGGTGCAATTGGGGTGTTAATCTATTCAGGGGTAGCAGCTAGCCAAATGGACTTATCAGCGATTCAATATGGAGCTTGGTCAGGACTTTCGCTACATGGTGTTGCACATGCTCTTGCTGCTGCATTTGCTAGAGGTAATGAAGCTGGAGAAATAGGAACTATTGTTAAAATGACAAGAGTTCTAATGCTTGTTCCAGTATCAATAGTTTTAAGTCTTACATTCAACAAGAGAGGAACTGATAGTAAGAAAGCTAAGTTTCCTATGTATGTACTATATTTTGCAATAGCGGGAATTATAAATTCATTGGGGATAATTCCAACTAGTATCACTGATATATTGACTAAAGTAAGCTCGATATTTATATTAATGGCTATGACAGCTATGGGATTATCCGTTAATTTAAAAAGTATATTAAATAAAGGTGTAAAAGCATTAATTATAGGAACAGTATTATTTGCTATTTTATCAACAGGAAGTCTTCTGGTAATTAGGAATATCTTATGATTAATAATTTGTGAAAAAAACGTGTGCTAAAGCACACGTTTTTTATTAATATGATATTATATACCTTAATTTATAATGTTGGCGGGTAGATACCAACCATATCTGAATTATGAATGTAGATATAGTCTTTTGGTTCTGGTTCGATAATAACCAAATGTACCATTCCATCTCTATTTATACCTTTGATATAAACATTAACTCTGCCATAACCAGGAATATAAGTGCTTATTATCTTACCAATATTATCTTTAATAACTGGTGCAGGAATATATTTTAATGAGGGTTCCTTTTTACCATCTTTTCTTCTAGGCTTAGATTTTTTTGGATTAGGATTCCTTTCATTTCTAGGGGGGGTATTTCTAAAAGCAGGAAATACATTCCATGGATTAAAATTATTGTTATACTCATTAGGCATTTCATTATTAGTGTCATTATCATTATAGTTTGGTTGTTGCATCGGTGGATTAAAATCATAAGGATTCTGTTGATGAGGTTCTCCTTCATAATAACCATCAAATCTTAGACCTGGGAAAACACTCCAGGGATTATATTGTTGTTGATTAGGATTTTCATCTATATCGTAATGTTTTTTTTCATCTGTCTTAATGTAAGGACTCACATAAATCACCTCCTATATTATATTATGGAAAAGCTGTTAATTTGGGGATAAGTATTTATATATAAAAATATGATTTTAAATATTCTAGAACAATTTATGTAATATTGAAAAGATATATGGTTAAAATACTTATATAACTATTTTATAAAATAAATAATGATAGGAGTAATGATATGAATAAAAAAGAAGAAAATGGAAATAAAAATAAAAATGTCAATTATAATAAAGATGTACCAGATTATAGCTACAATATGAATAATAAACTTAATCCTACTCCGACAGATGATTATGATGAATTTGCAAAAGAATTAAATCCTGATGATTTTGAATGATTAATGAAGAATAGATAACCTTTATTTCAAGGTTATCTATTTTTGAATTATTTAGCTTCAAAACTAGCGCAATCAGTAATTTCTTGTGTCTTAATTGAATTAGATAAATTGGATTCACTTGAATTAACTACTTTTATGTGATCAAGTGAACAGTAATCATTGTTAGTGTGGTACTTACACTCTTCTACCGTACATCCAATACTAGCATTATAATTTCCTAATTCCATTAATAAAACTCCTCTCTAATTCATTTTCAAGATAAATATTTGTTTCTAATTCTTTAATGTTGGAAGATTTGTGCACAACGACAAAAAAAGTTATAGATTAATACATAAAAATATTTTATGACTATCATATATATTTAGCTCTTTTTATGAATTAACCATAATATTAATTTCTCCTAAAATAGATGTATTATGCATATCAAAAAATGTATATCAAACAAAAAAATATATTATTTACAATAGTAGGAAAAAATCAAAAAAGAAGTTTATTATAGTATATATGGAACAATATGGATAATAAAATCGTCTAAAACAATATAAAATAATAGGGGATCAGCTATGAAAAAAAATATTTGTAGAATAGGAATGCTTTTGATTGTATTGGTCAGTATAGGTAGTTATATAATAATCAATAAATCTGCATGTGTGAAAAATGAAGTAGATAGTATTAAAGAAATCAATTCATTTGAATTACCTACAATAAAATCAAAAAAAGAATTTGTCAGATTAATACAAGATAATATAGTATATAATAATGCACTTCATAGTACTGGAAATATAACTGGATTCAATAACTCATCTGATAGAGAAAATCTGATTTTTGATGATGATAATGAAGGTATGGTTGGAGGGGATGTGATAAGAATAGATAATAAGTACATATATATCGTTAACAATAATATATTATATATTGTAGCTACTAATCATCAAAAATTAGAAGTTATAACAAAAATCTATTTGAAACATGAGACAAACATATCTGAAATTTTTATTGACGATGATAAGTTGATAATCATTGGAAATAGATCCGGATTTCATTTAGGTGAATTACCTGTTTCTACTAAAGAGGAAAAGACTACAGTTGAGTATCAACATCGTTATGATGTGAATAGAGGTACATGTTATGTTAAAATTTATGATTTAAATAATATTTATTCACCCAAAATAGTAAAAGACTATACTTTTGACGGTAATTATATTTTAGGTGAAATTATAGAACATAATCTTTACATGGTATCTTCTAGATATGTTAATTATTATAGTAATGTTATTCTGGAATGTAATGTTAATGAAACACTACTACCAGTTTTTATGGATAATATAACAAGACAGAGAAATATAGTTGATTATGATGAAATTAAATATTTCCCTGGTTCTATAGAAACTTCCTATTTAGTAACTATTGGAATTAATTTAGTTACTATGGAAGATGGACCTGATGTTGATGTTTATTTAGACACTTCAGGAAATATTTATCTATCAGAAAATTACTTATGTGTGAGTTCATATGATTGTAAAAACGATAACACTACAATATATGAATTTCTACTGAATAATGGTCATATTAAAGAGAATGGAAAAAGATAAAAGAAAACAGTAAAAAACCTTTAGTTTTTTAACTAAAGGTTTTACGCATATATTGTTTAATCATCTAATTTATTTAAGAAGAATATAGATAATGTACCTGGTCCCGAATGAGCACCTATTGCACATCCAACATCTCTTATTACAAATTCTTTGATACCAAATTTCTCTTGCAGCTTATCTTTTATTGTTAGAGCTGTTTCAATATCATCAGCATGATTTATGGCAACAATCTGTTCACCGAGTCTGTCACCGCGCTTTTCAGTTATTTCAATCATTCTGCTGATGGATTTTTTTCTTCCTCTTACTTTTTCAATAGGAATCAATTTACCATCTTCTACATCAAGGATCGGTTTAATATTAAGTACTGTTCCAAGTACAGCAGCTGTTTTTGAAACACGACCACCCCTATAGAGATATTCTAGATCATCTACGGTAAATATATGTTCCATGTGTTCTTTATAATAGTATACCTTTTCTATAAGCTCTTCTTTTTGAACGCCTTTTTTTGCTTGTAGTGCAGTTAGATAAACTATTAAACCAAAACCTAAAGAAGCGGCTTTGGAGTCGATAACAGTTAAATCAAAATCAGGGTATTCTTCTTTAATATCTTGTTCAACTATTTTAGCAGTCTGAAAAGTACCAGATAGTTCTGAAGAAAAGGCTATATAGATACATGGCTCATTAGAAGTAGCATATTTCTTGAACATGGAATGAATACTTTCATAAGTGGCTTGAGCTGTTTTCGCTACACCACCTGCACGCATATATTTAAAAAGTTCTGCAGGTTTAACATCTACGTTATCTCTATATTCTTTATCATTCATATAAACCATTAATGGAAAAACGTCTATATCAAATTTACTAATAATATCGTCAGGTAAATCACATGCGCTGTCTGTTATAATTTTTACGTTCATACGTTTCCCTCCTCAGATAATTATAATTATATTGTACACTAATTTTTTGATTAATACTATATGTTTTGCTATTTTTGGGGTGGATTGTAAATATATCATATAATTAGTTCATCTTATATAAAGGTATATGCAATATATAATTTGTATTATTCTATTATTGTTGATGTTATCGTTTGGAGATTCTTATTGTTTAATAAATTTTCTATTTTGGTAAAAGTTTCATTATAAGCTCCATTGTCCATAAGATTGATTGTGGTATTTTCAGGATCTAATTTAGCTAATTTTGACTCAAGGTCATCTATACTGATTGCCTTATCATTGAATGTAATTATATCATCTTTAACAACAATATTAATGTAGTCATTCTCTTGATTATTACTACTGTTGGATTGTGCAGTATTAGAAGAATTATTTAAATCAATCTTGAAGTTGAACCAATTAAACCCAAAATTATCAGCTCCTAGAAAAACCAGTAACCCTAGTATTATTAGAGTTAAGAATAATTTACCTTTTCTTTTTTTTCTTCTGCCTTGTGACATTTTGAAATTCTCCTTTTCAATTAATTTTGTAAAACGTATTTAGTCTTAAATATTTTATCTGTACCATGTTTTTGTTGCAGTTCTTTTATAGCATCCCAAACTAAATTGAATGCATATCTATATACATGGTCCTCTTCACTTAATGTAATTAGTATAAAAGTATAGCCACCTTCTCTATCGTCAATAATCTTTTCGATTATATCTTTTATTTGTTCTTTTTTGTTTTCCTTAGATTCAACAGATGTCATTTCTTCTAGTGCAATATAAGTATTGGTATCTTTTCCATTAATAAAGAACTTGTTTTTATTGGATTTTAGTTTAATATCAATAAAGAAATATTTTTTTGATATTGTTTCATATTTGTGTATTTGTTCAAGTATGGAATCATCATCAGCCAATTTTCCTATATCTTCACTATCAGCTAATTCTTCTAATGTGTGTTTATTATTAGTAAACCATTCAGCCATATTATTAGATACGGTCATTAACGTCTCTCTTTCATTAGCGATATCAAAAGAGATTTCGTCCATATCCTTACTTAGATTATCAACTTTATTTTTAAGTTCTATAATATTATTTTCTAACTTAGCTATTTGTTCGTCTTTTTCTTCTATTGTAGACTGTAACTCACTATTTATTTGTTGCTCACCATTAAGTTCGCTATCTTTCTCAGAATTAGTAGCATTCACATTTAACATAAATGCAAAAAGTAATATTAAAACAACGTCAAGCAATGGGGTTAAATCAAGAAATGTTTTTTGGTTCATTTTCATCACCTTTATTAGTATATCTATCTATTCTATTAATCAAAAGATTGAAATTGTCATCATTGAAAGCTATTTTAGGAGATATGGTTCCATCTATGGCTTTAAAGATTATAGCACAAACTAATCCCCAAAAAGTTGAAGTTAATGCTGTTGTGAAATTCAGCATTATTGTATCACTACTAAAAGAAACCAGTCTAAGTAGTGATATAATGGTTCCGAGTATACCCATTAAAGGGAAAATTGTTGTTATTGATACAAACACATGATAACATTTTGTTTCTTCTTCTTTCAATTTACGTAATAAGTGTAAATCTATTTCAGAATCATTATTCTTTCTAATTGAATCAATAATCTGTTGTATAGGAATATATATGGTTGGATGTAGTGAGTGTTCTAACTTAGCATTAGATTTTTTTAATTTCGGTAGAATATAAAAAAGATTAACTAAAGCTAGAATAATAATTAAGCCATCATAGCCAAGTAAATTTTTAAATATAATTACAAAAAACTTCATAGGTTACCCCCTAAAAATTATGTTTATATAATAGATTAATTTTCACATAACAAATTATACCATAAAATGAGCTATTGCATAGAAAAAAATGTAATTTGTCACCAAGTGATCAAGGAATGAATATATTAAAAAAAGCTAGACAATATTTAAATAGTGTAGTAAAGTAACAATGATAAGAAAAAATGTTCTATAGCTTATTTAATTAAGTTAATATGGTAAAGAATATTAAAAAGTAATCATGTCATGTAAAATCTCAATTATTATATAAAATTCAACTGAAATTCTATATGTAATATAATTTATAAATATAACTTGGAAAGGAGATGGTAGCATGGACGCAGGACCTGGGTGTAGTCATAATAAAATTAAATATTTTCTACCATCTTTAAACCAAGAGTTTTAAATAAAGATTCTCTTTGTTTTATGTATGGTAGAAATACATAAAGGGAGGATTTATATGGATTTAAAAACACTAAGAGAGCTATTAAGGAACAAACAACTATCTGAGATAAAAAATGGATTATCAGTTCTCCAAGAGGCTGATATAGCTGAATTACTAGAAAACATAGAAGTAAAAGAATCCTTATTAATTTTTAGATTGCTGCCAAAAGAAGTAGCTGCTGAGGTCTTTTCCTATTTTGATGTTGAAAGACAATCAGAAATTTCATCATTAGTTAGTGATAAGGAACTTGCAGATATAATAAATGAATTGAATTTCGATGATAAAATCGACTTGATTGAAGAAGTGCCTGCTAATTTAGTAAATAGGATATTACAACATTCTACAGCAGTTGAGCGTAGATTAATTAATCAGTTTCTGAATTATCCAGAAGATTCAGCTGGAAGTCTTATGACTATAGAATTTGTCGGTCTGAAAAAAGAGATGACAGTAAATCAAGCCATGGATAAAATACGACGTATCGGTCTTGATACAGAGACTATTTATACAAGTTATGTGACAGGTACAAAGAGAACACTAGAAGGTATTGTATCATTAAAAGATCTGGTTTTAAGTGAAAAGGATACTATTATTTCAAGTATTATGGAAAAAGGTGTTATATCTGTTAATACTCATGATGACCAAGAGTATATTGCAGAAGTGTTTAAGAAATACAATTTCTTATCATTACCAGTGGTTGATAATGAGAATAGATTAGTTGGTATTATTACCATTGATGATATAGTTGATGTAATGGAAGAAGAAACAACTGAGGACTTTCAACGTATGGCTGCGATAGAGCCTACAGAAATAGAATATTTAGATGCATCAGTGCTTGTATTAGCAAAAAAAAGATTACCTTGGCTAGTTATACTTATGTTTTCAGCTTATTTAACTGAAATGGTTATGGATCAGAATAATTATCTAATCGCTCAATTTGCACTTGCAATATATACTCCCATGCTTATGTCTACAGGTGGTAATGCTGGTGCACAATCAGCAACTTTAATAATAAGAAGTATTACTTTAGGGGATATAAAATTTCCAGATTTTTTTCGTGTGTTATGGAAAGAAATAAGAGTAGGCTTAATTGTTGGTAGTACACTTGGCGTATTAAACTGCATTAGAATATATTTTACAGATGGAAACATATTAAAAGCTGGCATGGTAGGTTTAACATTAATATGTACAACTACTTTTGCAGCGATTATTGGTGGAACACTTCCAATATTAGCTAAGAAGTTAAAACTTGATCCAGCGATAATGGCAAGTCCAATGATTACCACAATAGTGGATGTAACAACTTTACTAATATTTTTTAGAGTAGCATCACTAATTTTGGCATAGAATTATTTGCATTATTATAGTTATTTATGATACAATAACTTGAATATCAAATATAGAGAATATTATTAAGGTAAATTTGATTATTATAATATATTGTATGGAATGCAAACGAGGAGGAAAAAATAGTAATAACAACTAAATTTGATTAGAGTTGATTATTTAGAACAGTTATGTAAAAGTTATAGAAAAATAACCATGTATATAATTCAATAAATACTTTAGCTCCAACAAAAGACTATTAAATAAATTAGAAAAACATATTTGATAGTAATTATAGAGCTTAAATAAAAATAAAAATATTTACCATAAAAATGTGTTAATTTACTTTTTTATGGTATAATATATATGATGTATAAGATATTTCCATATATAATAAATTAGTTATTATATTATTATCATTTAACAGACAATTAGCATTGCTAAAACTAAAACGATATTGGACTAAAACAAATCTTAACTAAATATAGTTCAATATAAGCATGTCCAATTTATATTCATATGACTTATCATTAGTATTCCTAATATAATATGTATTTTATATATTAAATATTAAATTGTAATAAATTTAATTTATTAATGTTTGCTTATTAATAATCATTAGGGGGACAAACTTTAGCAAATATTTATATTGGAAAATTTTTATTAATATTTTAAGTCTAACTAATATAACTTATTTGATATAATTATTTACATAGTTTCGGTTGGAGTAATAATTAATTAAAAACGGAAGGGGTGCTCTAATGAGTACAGATTTCAAAAAATTCACTTTAGCTGAGCTTCGCAAGAAAGCAAAAGAGATTGGCATTAGAAGTGTTACAACATTCAAAAAAGCAGAACTTGTGCAAATTCTTACAGAAGTTGAAGCTAAACAACAAAAAGAAGAAAATAATGTAGAACCAGAAAAAAAACCAGAACAAGAACTAGAATTGAAACAAGAAAAAAAAGTAGAAAAGACCTCACAACCTGAATTGAAATTAGAGAAAAAAGAAATGAAACAGCCTAAATCCAAAAAGGAAAAAAAGGTTCAACCAAAAGTTGTTGAAAAAGAAGAGAATAACAAGGAACTTAAAAATAAAGAAAATGTTGTTAATAAAGTAGAAAATAAAAACATTAAAATAAAAGAAGAAAAAAAAGAAATAAAAAGAGAAGTCACTAATGTAGCCAAAGAAGTGAATAGGGAAATCAAAAAGGAAGTTCATAGGGATAAACCTAATAAAAATGTACCTTCAGATTTTCAAGATCTAAATAGTGGCGAAATAGCTTATGGAGTATTAGAAGTATTACCAGATGGATTCGGTTTTATTAGATGTGCTAATTATCTACCGGGTGAAGATGATGTTTATGTATCACCATCACAAATTAGAAGATTTAATTTAAAGACTGGAGATTTAATAATTGGTAATATTAGAGTTCCAAAAGAAAATGAAAAATTTAGAGCATTACTATATGTCCAGTCTGTAAATGGCGATTCACCTGCTAATGCTTCAAAGAGACCAAATTTTGAAGATTTGACACCTATCTTCCCAAATGAAAGAGTTCGTCTTGAAACCGTTTCTTCAGAGTATGCTACAAGACTAATTGATTTTGTTGCACCAATTGGTAAAGGTCAAAGAGGTATGATTGTAGCTCCTCCAAAAGCAGGAAAAACAACGCTACTCAAAAAAATTGCTAATGCCATAACAACCAATCATCCAAATTGTCATCTTATTGTTTTATTAATCGATGAACGACCAGAAGAAGTAACTGATATCAGACGTTCTATTAAGGGCGAAAATGTAGAAGTTATATATTCTACTTTTGATGAATTGCCTGAACATCATAAAAGAGTTTCAGAAATGGTATTGGCAAGAGCAAAAAGAATGGTCGAACAGAAAAAAGACCTATATATATTACTTGACAGTATTACAAGGCTTGCCAGAGCTTATAACTTAACTATTCCACCTAGTGGTAGAACTTTATCTGGAGGTCTTGACCCAGCAGCACTCCATATGCCTAAGAAATTCTTTGGTGCGGCTAGAAATATTGAAGAAGGTGGAAGCCTTACAATACTCGCTACTGCACTTGTAGAAACGGGAAGTAAAATGGATGAAGTTGTATTTGAAGAATTCAAAGGAACAGGAAATATGGAGTTGGTTCTTGATAGAAAACTATCTGAAAAAAGAATTTTCCCAGCTATTGATATTGCAAAATCCAGTACTAGAAGAGAAGACCTTCTATATACTAAAGAAGAGATGGATGCAGTTTACAGGCTTAGAAAAGCAAGTAGTAATATGCGTTCAGATGAAGTTACAGAAAGTATCTTGAAAGTTTTTGTCAAATCCAAAAACAATAAAGATTTCTTCAATACAATCAACAACAATTTATTGGATAAATACAGATAGATCATAAATTATTTTAAATACGATAATTAAAAGTATTGCATACTGTAATTTCATGTGTTATAATATAAAAGCTGTTTTAAAATATAAGTTCGACTTAGGTCGGCATATAAATATTAAGGCTAATATTTGAAAGAGGTGAAACAAATGAAGCAAGGGATTCATCCAAAATATCATCAAGCTAAAGTTAAATGTAACTGTGGTAATGAATTTGTAACAGGATCAACAAATGAGGATATTCATGTTGAAATTTGTTCCAAATGTCATCCATTCTACACAGGAACACAAAAAGCAGTTTCTGCTCGCGGACGTATAGATAAATTCAACCGTAAATACGGTATTAATCAAGAAAATAACTAATAAGTAGATAAGTTGAGGATTAACCTCAACTTTTTTTCTCATTAAATGTAAATATTTTTCTGTTTTTTTGAAATTCTAAAATGTGACATATTCCCTTTTTTCTTGGTTTTTTAATATATAAATGAAAAGTAGATTAATAAAAGATATCATGTTATAATTAATTAGTCCTAAAAATAATAATATATGGAAGTGATATAAATTGAAAAGAGTTGATATAGGAGGTCAAGCTGTAATAGAAGGTGTTATGATGAAGAATAAAAACACCTATGCTGTAGCTATCAGAAAGCCAGATAAAGAGATTATTGTTGATAAAAAAGAATATACCAGTTTTTCAGAAAAAGTGAAATTTTTTAAATTACCATTGTTTCGAGGTATGTTGGCATTTATCGAATCATTGGTGATTGGTATGAAGATCCTCACTTTCTCAGCAGAATTCTTTGAAGTTGAAGAAGAGGATAAGGAAAAAGAACCTGATAAATTCGATAAGTTTCTTAGTAAAATATTCGGAGATAAATTAGATAATGTTATAGTTGGTTTTTCAGTGGTAATGTCAATAATATTAGCTATAGGATTATTTGTATTATTACCATTAGGTATATCACAGTTGGTAAAAGACATATTGCCAAGTGAAAATCTAATTAATCTAGTTGATGGTGTAATACGTGTTGTAATATTCCTATCATACTTAAAGATAATATCATTGATGAAAGATATACAAAGAGTCTTTCAATATCATGGAGCAGAGCATAAATCAATAAATTGTTTAGAAAGTGAAGAAGAATTGACAGTTGAAAATATTAGAAAACAATCAAGACAACATAAAAGATGTGGTACTAACTTTTTATTGATAGTAGTTCTTATGAGTATATTGGTATTGATGATTATTGATGTTAGAACATTTTGGTTAAGATTCGCAGTGAGATTATTATGCTTGCCATTGATAGCTGGTTTATCTTATGAAATTATCAGATGGTTAGGCAGATCAGAATCAAAATTAGCTAATATTATAGCTAAACCAGGATTATTGTTACAAAATTTGACAACAAGAGAACCAGATGATTCACAGATAGAAGTTGCTATAGCTTCTTTGAAAGGGGTCTTAGTTACTGATGAAGAAGACCATAAGGAATGTATTGGATGATGGTATAAAGACTCTATCTAAAAATGATGTACTTGATGCTAGAATAGATGCAAATCTATTATTGGAACATGTACTTCAGGTAGATAAAATATATACATTAGTTAATGGAAATGAATTGTTATCAGATGAAGATTATGATAGATATAATAATCTTATAAATATAAGAGCTAAGGGGAAACCCCTTCAATATATAATTGGATATCAAGAATTCATGGGATTAACATTTAAAGTGGATAGAAATGTATTGATTCCAAGACAAGATACGGAAATTCTTGTAATAGAAGCAATTAAATATATAAAAGAAAACGATATAACCAGTATATTGGAAATTGGTACAGGTACAGGATGTATACCTATCAGTATATGTTGTGATTGCCAAAATGTACATGCTACTACAGTTGATATCTCAAGTGAAGCTATAGATATCGCTAAACATAATGCAATAATTAATGATGTCGATGATAGAATCCAATTCATACAAAGTAATCTATTTGAAAATATAGATGAAGGTATAGAGTTTCAACTATTCATATCTAATCCACCTTATATAAGAAGTAGTGATATCGATGGATTGATGAAAGAAGTAAAAGAATACGAACCTATAAAAGCTTTGGATGGAGGAATAGATGGACTATATTTTTATAGAGAGATCTCCAGACAAATAAAAAATAGGACCAAGAAAAGGAGTTATGTTTTATATGAAGTAGGATATGATCAAGGTATAGACGTTAAAAATATTCTAGAAGCACTAGGATACGATGATATTAGAATATATAAAGATCTTGCAGGTATTAATAGAGTGGTTGCTGGTGCATATAATAAATAAGGGATTACAAATAAAATATAATATTCATAATTATAAATTCCCTAACTTAATATAGAGAGGTGTAGTTATGTTTGGTAAATTAGACGGCATAGTAAGTAAATTTGAAGAAATATCAGAAATGATTAATGATCCGGAGATTATTAGTCAGCAAGACAAATGGCGTAAGCTTATGAAGGAACATAGTGATTTAATGCCCATTGTTGAAAAATATAAGGAATATAAGAATACTAAAATTAATATAGACGACAGTTTAGCTATTCTCGAAGAAGAAGAAGATCCAGAAATGAAGGAAATGGCTAAAGAAGAACTTAATGAAAGTAAAGAACGATTAACTGAAATAGAAGAAGAAATAAAAATTTTATTATTACCCAAAGACCCTAATGACGATAAAAACGTGTTTGTTGAAATTAGAGGCGGAGCTGGAGGAGATGAAGCAGCTCTATTTGCTGGAAGTCTATTCCGTATGTATTCAAGATATGCTGAAAGAAGTAGATGGAAAGTTGAATTAATAAGTTTTAATGAATGTGGTGTTGGCGGTTTTAAAGAAGTAGTATTCATGATTACAGGAAAAGGTGCTTACTCAAAATTAAAATATGAAAGTGGTGTGCATCGTGTTCAGAGAGTTCCTGTTACAGAATCAGGAGGAAGAATTCATACTTCCACAGTAACAGTAGCTGTTTTGCCAGAAGTTGAAGATGTGGCAGTTGAGATTAATATGAATGATGTAAGAGTAGATGTTTTCAGAGCTTCTGGTAATGGAGGTCAGTGTGTAAATACAACTGATTCTGCTGTTAGAATAACTCACTTGCCAACTGGTTTAGTAGTTAGTTGCCAAGATGAGAAATCTCAGCTCAAGAATAAAGATAAAGCTATGAAAGTACTTCGTTCGAGATTGTTTGACATGGAACAAGCGAAACAACAAAAAGAATTAGCTGAGAATAGAAAAAGCCAGGTAGGTACAGGTGATAGAAGTGAAAAAATACGTACCTATAATTTCCCTCAAGGAAGAGTTACGGATCACAGAATAAAACTTACTCTACACAGGCTAGATAGTATTTTGGATGGAGATATAGAAGAAATCGTTGATAGTTTAATAACAGCTGATCAAACTCAAAAATTAAAAAACATTGCAAATGTATAATAAAAATAGTCAAAGTTAATATATTAACTTTGACTATTTTGAAGTTACATAATTCAAATAAGTATCTTTGGGTATGAGTAAACTCATATTTTATTGTGCACTTTTGTCATATTAAACTAAAATAATAGCGTTTTTCGACAAAAATTCTATATATATTACGAAAAAAATAACTAATATACTTTTATATTTGACATTATTACCATTGCATATTGCACATAATAGTAGTAGAATCTAATTTGTGCTAATTTAAAATTATATTAGGGGGCATAAAAAATGGATTTATCAGCAATGATGCAACATGCACAAGGGTATGAATTTTTACTACAGCTGGCAATACTTTTAGTAGCAGCCGCAATTGGTGGATGGTTGGCTTCAAAGGTATCAATGCCACCAGTTCTTGGACAAATATTAGTGGGAATAATAATTGGTCCGACAGTATTTAATTTAGTAGATGGCAAAAATGATCTAATACATGATATATCACAAATAGGTGTTATATTTTTAATGTTTTTAGCCGGTTTGGAAACTGATTTGAAAGAACTTAAGTCATCTGGAAAAGGTGCTTCAATAATAGCAATGGGTGGTGTTCTGTTACCGTTAGGATTAGGAACTTTGGTTCCTTTATTGTTTTTTAAGAATTTTTTACCTGATGGTGACGCTCATCATCAATTAATGTTTGCTTTATATATAGGTACAATATTAACAGCAACTTCTGTTAGTATTTCTGTTTCAGTTCTTAGAGATATGAAACAATTAGGTAGTAAACAAGGAATTTCCATATTAGGTGCGGCTATAATTGATGATGTATTGGGAATCGTTCTATTAGCGGTAGTATCAGGTATGGTTAATCCTTCAGGAGATACAGATATAAAACAATTGATGATAAAAATAGTATCATTCTTCATTATAGCTGTTTTAGCAGGAATAATTATTTCAAAAGGAATAACAAAATTTGCGCAAGGTTCTGTGTGGAGAGATAGAATCGTAACATTTGCGATAATTTTATGTTTCATATTTGCTTATATGGCTGAAATGTTTAGTGTAGCAGCAATTACAGGTGCATATTTTGCAGGAGTAGCTCTTGCTGCAACTCCTTACAGACACCGTGTTGTTAGTAAAATACAATCATTTGCATATGCGTTATTTACACCAATATTTTTTGTTAGTATAGGACTTAATGCAGTAATAACAAGTGATATAGTTAATTATATTGGCTATGCTTTAGTAATTGTAACAATAGCTGTTGTAGGTAAAATTGTTGGTTGTGGTGTTAGTGCAAGGATATCAGGATTTAATGGAAAGCATTCATTACAAATAGGTGTTGGTATGATAGCCCGGGCTGAGGTAGCATTAATAGTTGCTAATCAGGGACTAAGCAGTGGAATAATAACAAATCAAACTTTTACAAGTGTTGTTTTATTAGTAGTGATATCAACAATTGTGACACCTCCGCTTCTAAAATTATTATTTAAAAAAGAAAAACCTGTTGAAGTATCAGACGGCAAATAGTATAATGATATTTTAATAGGGAATGTCATATTATTGAGATAATTAATAAGTTCTAATCAATGACTATTAATAGTCCAAATTTGGACTTAATAATAATAAAGCATAAAGGAGTGATAGTGTGTTTGTATTGTTTATAGTATTGAATGAGCCTGAATATTTACCAGAAGTCTTATTCAAAATGAAACAATTAGGTATAAGAGGGGCAACTGTAATTGATAGTATGGGTGCTACTGCTATCAGCAAAGACATTTATAGCATACCTGTAATTGGCGGTTTTATGAAATCTATTGATGGTGATACTCATTATAACAAAACATTATTTTCTGTTATTGAACGTGAAGACCAAGTTGACTTGGTAATGAATCATATCGAAAAAGTATTGGGTGGCGATATGAAAAAGCCTAATAAAGGGATTATGTTTGTATTGCCAGTTACACATATGAGAGGCGGAGAATTACAACGTCACATCGAAAGTAGAGAAAATAAGAAGATTTTGGCTAAAGAATTTGAAAGTGAATATTATTAATTTAATCCTATTTAAGAAAAGAGGATGATATATGGTAAATTGTAAATATATTCTTTTTATAGTGATAAATGATATTAAAAAGTCCAAAAGCATAAAGAAAAAGTTAGCAGAATTAAATATATCACGGTATACAGTTGTTGATACATTTGGATTATCAACATTGGATGGCTTTAATGCAAAAATATCCCACAAGACATTTAATTATATGAACAATGCGGATAATAAAAAATATAATAAAACAATATTTGTTGCACTTCCAACAGAGGAAGCTGTATTAAAGACTATGAATGAAATTGAAAAAATACTAGAATTAGATAAAGGTGGTACAGGAAAAGGAATCATGTTTACTGTCCCTATTTATAGAAGTCATGGTATAAGAATATAGTTATAAGTAATCTCCAGCTAAAAAGGGTTGGAGATTTTTTTTATCATATATATATATATGCAATTGATAAAAATGATATATATATTAAATAATTGACCATATTATATTCAGGTTGATTTATATGGTTGGCAACTTACATTTTATAAGGGTATATTTAGTAGTTCATTAACTTTATGTATATAAAATTATCTTTCTTCTAATAATATTTGTGTATATATTTATTAAAAGGAGAGGTGACTATTATGAAAGCTAAAGAAATTATGACATCAGATATAGTTTCTGTTTGTGAGGATACTTCTATAAAAGAAGTTGCTAGGAAGATGAGAGATGAAGATATTGGATCAGTTCCTGTTGAAGATAATAATCAATTGATAGGAATTGTAACTGATCGAGATATTGTATTAAAAACTATTGCTGAAGATGTTAATGTTGAAAATGCAAAATGTAAAGATATAATGACAAAAGATGTTGTTACTGCTACACCAGATATGAATGTAAAAGATGTTGCAGATCTTATGTCTCATAATCAAGTCAAAAGAATTCCTGTTGTGGAAGACAAAAATGTAGTAGGAATAATCTCATTAAAGGATTTATCACAGGCTAGAACTTATGAAGACGAGGCTGGGGAAGTATTAAATGATATAACTGAAGATGATTATGACAGATTTAGTTAAAGTAGCTTCTGTTATATTGATAAATGTTTAATTGATTATATTAATTATAGTTTTTATTGACGAAGGCAGTTCTATTTGGATAGAACTGCCATTATTTCAAAACAAACCATAAAAAGTCATTAAAATATATACCAATATATCTAAATATACCTAATAAATAATATAATATTAATAAAATGTATTTGATAAATTGAAATAATAAAAAATATTTAGAAATTGCTTAATTTATTAAAGGTTATATAAGCAATTTTAATAAAATTAATACTTATTAAAATTATTATATTATATATTTATAAGCACTAAAATTAAATAGAAAGTTATTGACTTTTGCAATTGGTTATGCTATCATTTATAAAAATGTATAAGGCAAATTCGACAGTACGCAAGTCGACCTTTAAATTGGTACAGAGAGACCAGCAAGGGAGGAAATAATGATGCGAGACATCGGTGCGTTCTTTTATTGTATAAAAAATTATAGAAATATTGTAAATGATAATGGTAAGACAGATAATATTATTATGGAAATGCTGTCCTCATTTGTAATTGAAAAAAATAAATTTTGCTATATTAGGGAATATATATGATAACACTTAGTTATTATCATATGTATTCCCTTTTTTAAAAAAAGATATTTATATTCAATTCTGTATGTAGACTTTATTAATAAGGTTATAAGTTGAAGGAGGTTTATTAAATGAAGTTATTGATTAAAAATGGAACGGTTATTAATCCAAAATATAGTTCAATGAAAAAGCTAGATATACTTATTGAGAATGAGATGATAAATAAAATAGAACAAAATATTAGTTGCCAAGAAGCAGATAAAATATTGGAAGCAGATGGTTTATGGGTGACACCAGGACTTATAGATGTACATGTACATCTAAGAGAACCAGGTTTCGAACATAAGGAAACAATAGCTACAGGAAGCAGAAGTGCAGCAGCAGGAGGATTTACTACTATATGTGCTATGCCAAATACGAATCCTGCTATAGACACACCAGAATTAATTAGATTTATTAGGGATAAAGCTAAAAAAGAATCAGTTGTAAACGTTTTGCCTATCGGAGCAATAACTTTAGGTCAAGACGGGGAAAAATTGGTAGATATTGAAGCTATGGTAGAGGCTGGAGCATGTGCTTTTAGTGAAGACGGTAAATCAGTTATGAATGCAAAAATGTTAAATGATGCAATGAAGATTGCAAAAACAAAGAACATACCTATATTATCACATTGTGAAGATGCTAATATGGCTAAAGAAGGGATAATGAATGAAGGAGTTGCTAATAAGTTAGGTGTTATAGGAATACCTACAGAAGCAGAAGATATAATAGTTTCAAGAGATATAATATTAGCATCCAAAACGGGAGTTAAACTTCATATCTGTCATATTAGTACAAAAGAAAGTATAGAGTTCTTAAGAAATGCTAAAGATAGAGGCGTAGATGTAACTGCTGAAGTTTGTCCACACCATTATACATTAACAGAAGAAGATGTTACATTAGATAATACTAATACAAAAATGAATCCGCCATTAAGAAGTAAAGAGGATGTTGAAGCTATAAAAAAAGCTCTGAAAGATGGATTGATTGAAATAATAGCTACAGATCATGCTCCACATAGTTCAGAAGAAAAAAATAGAGGATATGAAAAAGCTCCTAATGGAATTGTAGGATTAGAAACAGCTGTTCCACTAGGAATTACTGAATTAGTTGAAACAGGAATATTAACACCTATAGAACTGATTAAGAAAATGAGTTATACTCCAGCTAAAATGTTAGGTATTGATAAAGGTAATTTAGAGATTGGAAAAGTAGCGGATATAACAATCATTGATCCTAAACAAGAATATGAAATCGATATAAACAAATTCAGTTCCAAAAGCAAAAACAGTCCTTTCCATAATAGACATGTAAAAGGAAAGGTTAAATATACAATAGTTAATGGAAAAGTAGTATTTGAATAATAATCAAGGAGGAATAGAAAGATGATAGATAGTTTAATAAGAAAAATAAAAGAGATGAATAATGCAACTGTTGTAGGGTTAGATCCAAGACTTAATTTTGTACCAGAGTATATAAAAGAAAAATCATATGATAAGTATGGAAAGACTCTTCAAGGTGCTTCAGATGCGTTTTATAACTTCAATAAAGAGATAATAGATAATATATTTGATTTGGTACCAGCGGTAAAACCTCAAGTTGCAATGTATGAGCAGTTTGGTGTTCATGGTTTGAACGCTTACATCAATACAATCAATTATGCTAAGGAAAAAGGGCTTATAGTAATAGGAGATATAAAAAGAAGTGATATAGCTTCTACTGCAATGGCTTATTCTAACGGACATATTGGTAGGGTTGAAGTTGAGGAAGAGTCATTTGAGGTGTATAGAGAGGATTATATCACTCTTAATCCATACCTAGGATATGATTCTATTGAACCTTATATAGGAAATTGCAATAAATATGATAAAGGACTGTTTGTTTTAGTTAAGACATCTAATCCAAATAGTGGTGAAATACAGGATCTTGTAGTTGATGGTGAGAAGATATATGAAAGAGTAGGAAAGCTCGTAGCTCAGTGGGGCGAGAAGTCAATGGGTGAGCTTGGATATAGCAGGATAGGAGCTGTTGTTGGAGCGACTTATCCAAAACAGAGTACGGAGCTTAGAAAGATTATGCCTAAGATTTTCTTCTTAGTGCCTGGATATGGAGCACAGGGTGCTACTGCTGAGGATTTGGCAGGATGCTTCAATAAGGATGGATTAGGAGCTATAGTGAATTCATCAAGAGGGATTATAGCGGCTTATACTAAGGATGAGTATAAGAAGAAGTTTAGAGAAGAGGAATTTGGTAAGGCAGCTAGAGAAGCTGTTATTAGGATGAGGGATGACCTGAATAGGGTGAGATAGAATCTCTTAATTATAAGTATTTAGTGTAGCACGGTCAGGGAGTCAAGAAGTATGTTTTGCCGTCAAGTCAAACGTCCGTGTTTAAATTGCCTGGCTCACCGTCTGTGGTATATAGATAAAAAAGATAAAAGTAAAATTTAGTTACTGTTTATAGATAATAGATGACTTTAAAAGGAGTTTGCTAATATGAAGGCTAGATTGATTCTTGAGAATGGTACTGTTTTTCATGGGAGAGCTTTTGGGTATCTTAAGGAAACAGTTGGAGAGGTTGTTTTTAATACAGGGATGACAGGTTATCAGGAAGTGTTGACAGATCCGTCTTATTATGGACAGATAGTTACAATGACATATCCTTTGATTGGTAATTATGGAATCAATATTGATGATATGCAGTCTAAAGGAGCTAAGGTTAGAGGGTTCGTAGTTAGAGAGAAATGTAATGAGCCTAGCAACTGGAGATGTGAGTTTGAACTTGATACATATCTTAAGGAAAATAGAATATTAGGTATAGAAGGTGTAGATACTAGGGCACTTACTAAGATTATAAGAAATTATGGTACTATGAAGGGAATTATTACTGTAAGAGACTTGACAGATAGTCAGATCAAATTAAAGTTGGATGGATTTAGCAACAAGAATGCTGTTAAAGAGGTTACGACCAAAGAAATTAAGGTACAAGATGGACAAGGATTACATATAGCTATAATGGATTTTGGAATCAAACAGAATATCATAGATTCTTTCAAAAAAAGAGGATGTAAATTAACAATATTTCCTGCCGGTGCAAATGCAGAGGACATTTTGGCGGTTGAACCTGATGGGGTGTTTTTATCAAATGGACCTGGAGATCCTAAAGATATACCAGAATCTATAGTTGAGATTAAGAAGTTAGTGGGGAAAAAACCTATAACTGGTATTTGTCTAGGGCATCAGCTATTAGCATTAGCTTTGGGAGGTAATACCGAGAAATTGAAATTTGGTCATAGAGGAGCCAATCATCCTGTGAAAGACATGAAGACAGGTAAAATAATGATAACTTCTCAGAATCATGGTTATGTGGTAACTGGTGAAGGACTTCCTGAAGATGTCAATGTGACACATATAAATGTTAATGACAATACAATTGAAGGAATGAGACATAATAAATACAGCATATATAGTATACAATTTCATCCAGAAGCTTGTCCTGGACCATATGATACAGCTGGGATTTTTGATGAGTTTATTGATACTATAAGTAAGGGAGGAAGACATAATGCCTAAAGATATGAGTATAAAAAAAGTTTTAGTAATTGGTTCAGGACCTATCGTAATCGGTCAAGCAGCTGAGTTTGATTATTCAGGGACTCAAGCTTGTCAAGCACTTAGAGAAGAAGGAATTGAAACTGTACTTGTTAACAGTAATCCTGCGACAATCATGACAGATAAGGAAATTGCGGATAAAGTTTATATTGAACCCCTTACTGTTGAGTATCTAGAAAAAGTCATCAAGATAGAAAGACCAGATAGTTTGATAGCAGGAATGGGTGGACAAACAGGATTAAATATAGCTGTAGAGCTCTATGACAGTGGTATATTGGATAAATATGATGTCAGGGTAATAGGAACTTCTATAGAAGCAATAAAAGAAGGTGAAGATAGGGAAGATTTCAAGAAATTAATGGAGAAAATCAATCAACCTGTTATCGAAAGTAAAATAGTGACCAGTATGGAAGAAGGAGTAGAATTCGCTGGTAAGATTGGTTATCCAGTTGTTGTAAGACCTGCATATACACTAGGAGGCAGCGGTGGAGGAATCGCCGAAGACAGAGAAGAGTTAAAACAAATATTAGCAAAGGGACTTCAACTTAGTAGAGTTGGTCAAGTACTCCTTGAAAAATCAATAAAAGGCTGGAAAGAGATAGAATATGAGGTAATGAGAGACTCATTTGGTAACTGTATTACAGTTTGTAATATGGAAAATATCGATCCTGTTGGTGTACACACTGGAGATAGTATTGTAGTAGCTCCTTCACAGACTCTATCGGACGTTGAATATCAGATGCTAAGAAAAGCTTCCATAGATATTATAAATGCAATTGGAATCGAAGGAGGATGTAACGTTCAGTTAGCACTTCATCCAGAAAGTTTTGAGTATGCAGTTATTGAGATTAACCCAAGAGTAAGTCGTTCCTCTGCTTTAGCATCAAAAGCTACAGGATATCCTATAGCGAAAGTGAGTGCTAAGATAGCTCTCGGTTATGGATTAGATGAAATCAGTAATGCTGTAACTAAAAAAACGAAAGCATGTTTTGAACCTACATTAGATTATTGTGTAATAAAGATACCAAAATGGCCTTTCGATAAATTCAGAAGGGCTAAGAAGACTTTGGGAACCAAAATGATGGCAACCGGTGAAGTCATGGCCATAGGAAATAACTTCGAAGCTGCATTATTAAAAGCAATTCGTTCTCTGGAAATAGGAGAATATTCGTTATACCATAAGAAAGCAGCTACAAGAAGTTTAGCAGAACTAAAAAGAAGAGTTCAGATACCTGATGACGAGAGATTATTCGATTTAGCAGAATTATTACGAAGAAATTATAGAATAGATAAAGTATGCAAGATTACTGGAATAGACGAATTTTTTGTAAATAAGATAAAAGGAATAGTTAATGAAGAAGAGAAACTTAGAAGTAATACAATAGATGATATAGATAGAGAATGGATGTTATTCCTTAAGAAAAAAGGATTTTCAGATAAAGCAATCGCTGATTTTGTAGGATGTAAACCTGTAGAAGTCTATAATCTTAGAAAAGCATATCATATAAAAGCAGTATTCAAGATGGTAGACACATGTGGAGGAGAGTTTGAAGCATTATCTCCTTATTATTATTCAACATATGACGAATACGATGAAGTAGAAGTATCGGATAAGAAGAAAGTCATGGTTATAGGTTCTGGTCCTATTAGAATCGGTCAGGGTATAGAATTTGATTACTGTAGTGTACACAGTATCATAGCCCTTAGAAAAGCAGGGATAGAAACAATAATAGCTAATAATAATCCAGAAACCGTTAGTACAGATTTTGATACTGCCGATAAACTATATTTTGAACCGTTAACAGAAGAAGATGTTCTCAACATAATAGAAAAAGAAAATCCTGATGGAGTGATACTTCAATTCGGAGGACAAACAGCTATTAAGCTTGCAGGTTTCTTAGATGAAATGAATGTAAACGTATTAGGAACTAAACCTGAGCAGATCGATGAAGCAGAAGATAGAGAGAAATTTGATGAACTGATGGAATCACTTGGAATAGAGAGACCGAAAGGTAAAGCAGTATGGAATCTCGAAGAAGGATTAGATGAAGCAGAATTATTAGGTTATCCGGTACTTGTTAGACCATCATATGTACTTGGTGGACAGGGAATGGAAATTACTTATGATAAAATAGAATTAGAGAGATATCTAGTTCAAGCTTTTGAAAGAGATAGTAAGAATCCTGTATTGATTGACAGGTACTTAATTGGTAGAGAAATAGAAGTAGATGCTATATGCGATGGTCAAGATATTCTAATACCGGGAATTATGGAACATCTTGAAAGAGCTGGTGTTCATTCAGGTGATAGTATATCAATATATCCTTCTATCAATATAGAACAAGAAATTAAGGATAAAATACTTAATCATACCAAGCAGATAGCAGTAGCATTAAAAGTTATCGGAATGATTAACATCCAATATATAGAATATAAAAACGAATTGTACATCATAGAAGTGAATCCAAGATCTTCAAGGACCGTGCCTTATATAAGTAAAGTAACAGGAGTACCAATGATAGATCTAGCAACAAAAGTTATGTTAGGAAGCAAATTAGAAGATTTAGGATATGGTACGGGAGTATATAAGGAAGCGGATACCATTGCAATAAAAGTACCAGTGTTCTCAACACAAAAACTTCCTGATGTTGAAGTTAGTTTAGGACCTGAAATGAGATCAACAGGTGAAGTGTTAGGAGTAGGAAAGACTTTTGAAGAGGCACTTTTCAAAGGATTCATAGCATCTGGGATGAATATGCCGAAAAAGGGCGGAACAATATTAGCGACTATCAAACCATATGACCAAGAAGAATTTATTCCTATTGCAAAAGGATTTGCAAATAGAGGATATAGATTTCTTGCCACAGAAGGAACAGCTAAGATTCTTAGAGAACATAATATTGATGTAAGCATAGTTAAGAAAATAAGTGAAGGTGTGCCTAATATACTGGATTTAATAAGAAGCGGTATGCTTGACTTGGTAATAAATACACCTACTAAGGCAAATGATTCTACTAGGGATGGATTTAGGATAAGAAGAGCTGCAATAGAGGCTTCGGTTCCTGTATTGACTTCTCTTGATACGGCTAGAGGGTTGTTGGATATACTTGATTCAGAGCTAGGTAGTGAAGATACCGAGGTATATAATTTAGGGGTCAGGGTAAAGTGTTAGAATCACTTGCCTTACCCTGAGAAGCGGTCGGTCTGCGTGATTCTAACACTTTACCCTTCGGTTTTTGCAAGACGGGAGAGTGTAAAGGGATTGCGTGGGGAATGATAGTGGAAGAGGAACTATTGTATATAGAAATGATTTATTAGGTTATCATATGAGTATAGGATTAGAAAGGGAAGATATTATGTGTCAGGAAAGTTATAATGATAAAGTGTTGGCTGAGATAGTTGTTAATGAAAAAATTGCGGATAGAGTTTATAGGATGGTTTTTAGAGAGAAGCAGATTGCTGAGGAAGCGAGAGCGGGACAGTTCATTAATGTTTATTGTAAGGCGGAAAGTAGGATATTGCCTAGACCTATTAGTATTTGTGAGGTAGATAGAGAGAATGGGTTAGTTACTATTGTATATATGATCGTTGGAATGGGGACAAAAGAGTTCTCTGAGTTGAAAACGGGGGATAAAGTTGAGGTGTTAGGTCCATTAGGTAATGGGTTTACACTAAGAGATTGTGAAGATAATGTTATTGTTGGTGGTGGAGTAGGTGCACCACCTCTACTTGAGGTTGTTAAGAGATTGCCAGGTAAGAAGAGAGTCTTTCTTGGGTTTAGGAGTGGAGCTTTTCTGGTTGATGAATTCAGGAAGTATGCAGAAGTTTATGTGGCTACGGATGATGGTTCGGTAGGAGATAAAGGTACTGTTGTTGATTTGATGAGAAAAGTTGGAGTGAAGAGTGGAAATATATATTCTTGTGGACCTAAACCTATGTTGGCTGCTGTGCAGGATATGGCAGAAGAATTAGGGATTAATGCTCAGATTTCTTTGGAAGAGAGAATGGGTTGTGGTATTGGTGCTTGTGTTGGATGCATTTGTAAGATAAAAGCAGATAATGAAGTAGGGTATACTTATAAGAAGGTATGTAAAGATGGACCAATTTTTGATGCTAAGGAGGTAATGTTTGAATGATGACTTCGGTAAATATTGCAGGGGTTGATTTTAAGAATCCTGTTATGACTGCTTCTGGAACTTTTGGATCAGGTAGAGAATATTCTAAGTTTGTTGATCTTAATAGGCTGGGAGGAGTAGTCGTTAAAGGTGTAGCCAGTAAAGAATGGTTAGGGAATCCTGCACCAAGAATTGCGGAAACATATGGAGGTATGCTTAATGCGGTTGGATTGCAGAATCCAGGAGTTGATGTGTTTATTGAAGAGGACATACCTTTTCTGAGACAATATGATACTAATATAATTGTTAATATAGCTGGAAAGACAGTTGAAGAGTATGTTGAAGTGGCCAAAAGACTAAGAGATGCTGATATTGATATGATAGAGCTTAATATATCTTGTCCTAATGTGAAAGAGGGCGGTGTAGCTTTTGGTACAGATCCTAAGATGGCTGAGTATGTGACTAGTGAGGTTAAGAAGTATGCTAAGCAACCGTTGATTGTTAAATTAAGTCCTAATGTTACTGATATTACGGAAATAGCAAGGGCTGTAGAAGCAGGTGGGGCTGATGCTGTATCATTAATTAATACTTTGCTTGGAATGAAGATTGATATATATAAGAGGAAACCTATCCTAGCTAACAGAGTTGGAGGTTTTTCTGGCCCAGCAATAAAACCAGTAGCGGTGAGAATGGTGAATCAGGTATATAATAGTATTAAACTGCCTATAATAGGGCTTGGAGGAATATGTACTGGTGAAGATGCTATAGAATTTATTTTGGCGGGAGCAACGGGAGTTGCTGTTGGTACTGCTAATTTTAGTAATCCTAGAGCTACGATTGATGTGGTTGAAGGTATAGAGAGGTATATGGATGTTATGGGAGTTGGAGATGTTAATGAATTGATTGGGAATATAGATTAACGGTCGGGGAGTAAAGGAGTATGGTTCGCTACTTCACATACCCCTTTACTCCCATCGGTGGTGGAAGTTGGGATAGATGTAAGTAAGAATTTTGGTTATATAATAAGATTGGAAGATATAGGAGGATTAATATTATGGAGCAGTATAAGAGAGAGTTTATCGAGTTCATGGTGGAGTGTGGGGTTCTTACTTTTGGTGATTTTGTGACTAAGAGTGGGAGGAAGACTCCGTTCTTCGTTAATACTGGGAATTATAGGACTGGTAGTCAGTTAAGTAGGCTTAGTGAGTTTTATGCAAAGGCGATTATGGGTAATTTTGATGGTGATTTCAATGTGTTGTTTGGACCAGCTTACAAGGGGATTCCTTTGAGTGTTACTACGGCTGTAGCTCTTAGTAACAGCTATGGAAAGGAAGTTTCATATTGTTCCAATAGGAAAGAGATTAAGGATCATGGTGATAAGGGAATTTTGCTTGGAAGTAAGTTGAAAGATGGTGACAAGGTTATTATCATTGAGGATGTTACTACTGCAGGGACTTCCATATATGAGACTATGCCTATTATTAAAGCTAATGGGGATGTAGATGTGAAAGGATTGATTATCTCTGTGGATAGAATGGAAAAAGGGCAGGGAGATGAGAGTGCTCTTAATGAATTGGCAGAGAAGTTCAATATGAAAACATGTGCTATAGTGACTATGGATGAGGTTGTTGAGCATCTATATAAAAGAGAGATTGATGGAAAGGTACTTATTGATGATGATATAAAAGACAAAATTGACGAATATTACAGTATTTATAGAGGAAAATAGGCAAAATAATTAACTATGATAGTTATTCTATAATTAGATAGCTATTATAGTTTTTTTGTATAGGGAGTTTCATATATTATAAAATATAGGGAGTAATATCTATGGAGCAGTTGTTTTGAGCAAAATGTATTAAGTACTTCATTAGTTTTTGGTTATTTAGATTTTTATAGTCATAGTAAGTCATGACAAAGTATTCCTTGCTATTTTTAATCTCATTACATTTAAATAGTATATAGGCTTTATTAAAATGTAAGATGCTCAGAACATTTAAATCCATGCAATCTATTATTGATAGTGCTTTATTTATCACATTAAGAGCATTTGTATGTTTATCCATAAGAATATATGTGTTAGCTAAAGTATTATACATTTTTACTTTCGACAAGTTGGAAAGACTTGATGAAATATTGCTATGTGTCAATAAATATTCTAATATCTCAATGCTATATTTATAGCCATTTATGAAATGAAATATAATAGCTAAACTATGATAAGAACGAATTTTATCAGAGGATAGTTTGTTTTTATGTAAAAACAATAATAAATCATCATTTTTTTTAAGGAATAAAGATTCTTTGATAAGGTCTATTGATTTATAATAATCGTGATTTATCTCCATTTCACATATTGATTTTAGATATAATATATACTGCTCGTTTTGCGGGGTTTGAAAATCGGTATGATGTTCCATTATAGTCAGTTGGTCGTTGAGACCAGTATAATCACATGAATTTATTAATAAACTTACTTTCTTTTTAGTTGATATCATAAAATCAGGATCATCATAGTCAGAAAATTTTAATAAATCTATTATGTCGTTACCTAGTATTTTAGACATTTCAACTATCATATTAGTTGATGGAGCTACTTTTCCTGTTTCGATTAGACTAATATATTTACGGCTACATTGTATAGTATCAGCTAATCTTTGTTGAGAGATATTATTAGAACGTCTTATTTCACTAAATTCTTTTCCAAATCTATACAAATTCATTATTTCACTCCTATATTGAGAAATATCATACTCTTTAATGTTTATGGGCTATGATGATATAATTAGACTACTAGATAATATATTAATTATAATTATTATATATCAGTAAAAATAATACTACAAGTAATAAAAACAATCTGCCAAGAAGCATTTTGCATGCAGCTGAATTATTATTGTAGATTATTGGCTTACTCCCATATAATATTGAAATGGGAAAGTTGAGTAATTAATATTTATTAGTGTAAAGCGAAAATAGAATATCCATAAATTGTAGTGTCAAATAATATAATATTTAGTAGTAATTATAGGAGGAGTTTTATGTCAACAAAAATAAATAAAAATGGTTTTAGATATCTAGTATTGGCTCAAATAATTTCTGATCTAGGAAATTGGTTTTACACAGCGGCTTTAAGTGCTATGGTATATATTATTACCCAGTCATCTTTAGCTTTGTCTTTTACATTAATTTTCAGTTTGCTTCCTTCTGCTATTTTTTCATTCGTGGGTGGAGGTATTAGTGATCGTTTTAATGCAAAAAAAACATTAATATTAATGGATGCAGTGAGAGCTGTTAGTATATTGTTTGTTTTGTTTTTTAAATCATCAGATACATTATATATTGTATATGTAGTTGCCTTCATGAATTCAATATGTGGTGCTTTACATACTATTTCTAAAAATGTCATCATTCAAAAGTTATTTAAAGGAGTTGAACTTAGAAAAGTTATTTCAAGACTTAGAATGTATTATGAACTTACTGTCATTTTCGGTTCTATGTGTGGTGGAATGATATTGGCTTACTTGGGTTTCTATACAGTAGTTATAGTTAATTCAGCTTCATTCGTAGTAGCTATGATATTCGTGCTATTGATCAGATATAATAATAAAACTTCTGTAGTTGTAGAAAAAGAGGAAAAAATTAGTTTTATAAATCTACAAAAAGAAGGATTTAAATATATATTTTCAAATGGTACATTAAAAGAAATCGCTTTGTATAAGATGTTTTATACTGTTGCAGGAGGAATACTTAATATCTTGCCAGCTATTATTGCTTTAGGCAGATTTAATTATGGAGAAGAGGGTACAGGATTCATATTTGCAAGCATTGGGGTAGGATCAATAATTGGAGCATGGCTTAATGGTATAATAAAAACAAAAGAATATAGTAATAAATATATGGCTTATGGTGCAATTGTTTTCGTATTTGGATTCATAATACTTATGTTAGCACCTAATTTCTATGTGGCTCTTGTTGCCACTGGTATTGTAGGGGGAGTTAGTATATTCTTACAAACTTATACAGAAGGTAGCTATATGGTTTTGGTGGACGAAGCATTTGTTGGTAGGGTAAGTGGCACATTTTTATTTATTACTTATGGAGGGATAACTATCTCTTTAGGTATATTGGGAGCTGTACTGAAAGAGCATTTTATGTTGACTTTGTTTATATGCATAATCATAATACTCATTCCTAATATATTGAATTTGTTGATAAAAGCATATAGTAGAAAAAATGATAAAGAGTATATATTCGAGAAATGATAGAATGAAATGAAATTCAGTTGTAGGTTAATTTAATTAACTAATTATTAGAATTTATTAATATTATAATGTTTTTTGTAATTTTTTATTATTAGTACTATAGGGTATTGAAATGATAATTATAGGCTGTTATAATTGAGTAACAATTGAAGATTGATATTTGGTCAGCTAATTAATTTTAGTTGTTAAAAGGGAAGCTAGTGAGATTCTAGCACAACACCCATTACTGTAAATGAATACAAGGCTTTTATAACCATTGAACCATAGGTTTGAGAAGGAGAAGCTAAGGTTAAGTCATGAGTCAGGAGACCTGCCAATTATCTTATTACAAACCTTTGGGATAGGAGGTTAATTGTAAAAGCTGTTAAAACTTTTATAATGCTTATAATAATGTGTTGATTATATAATTAAGCTATCTCATATGGAGATAGCTTTTTTTGATATCAATTATTATTAACTATCCAAATATAATTTTTGGAGGATAATATGAAAAGGATCAAAACAAAAGTATTACCAATTTTATTTTCAATCTTAATGATTGTATCATGCATTACACCTATATACGCACAGGAGAGGGGAACCCTTGATATTACACTAGCAAGTGTAGAAAATTTTGATAACAATCAAGATGCAATGTTTAACTTTAGTGTAGTAAATACAACTAATGAAACGTTACAAGCCAATTTGATTGTTGGACTTTACGAGAATAACACTAACAAAATGATTACATATAACTATGTTAATGATGAAATCAAGGCAAACAGTGATAAGAATTGGGGTACTTGTATACCAATTCCTGCTGATGGCGAATATAAAATCAAGGCTTTCGCATGGGATAATATGCATAATCCAGTTACTTTAAGTAACACTTTGATAGTTAACCAGCATCAAGAAGTTATAAGTATAGATGAAAAAGTTGATGAGGCCATTAAGCAAGCAGTCAAGTATCAATTGGATGCGGTAGGTGAACCAGGAGTTGCTACTATTGGAGGAGATTGGACAGTATTTTCTCTAGCAAGGTCAGGATTAGAAATACCAGAAAAGTATTATGAAACTTATTATGATAAAGTTGTAGGTAGAGTAAAAGAAGAAAGTATCAAAGATAAAAGAAGATGGGATGATAAAGTCACAGATGTTGAGAGAGTCTGCTTAGCCCTTTCTTCAATTGGAAAAAATCCAGCAAATGTAGATGGTATTAATTTACTAGACTATATATTTAATAAGGCTGAGAATTTCCCAGAGATAAAACCAGATGGAGAATTAGGACATAGACAAGGTGTCAATGAACTAAGTTTTGCATTATTGGCTATAGATGCGAAAGATTATAAAAGTGAAACTGGCATAACAAGAGAAAAGATAATAAATAGAATACTTAATGACTATCAAATCAAAGATGGAGGATTTGCATTAAGTGGTGATACATTAGATGTAGATACTACTGCAATGACTATTCAAGCTCTAGCACCTTATTATGATAGTAATGAAGATGTGAAAGCTGCTATAGATAAAGCTGTTGATAAATTATCTAAGCTACAGGGCAGTGATGGAAAATATGAAATCTCATTTGTTGGTAGTGAATTGACTAAACCATCAGAGACAATATCACAGATCATAGTTGCATTGACTTCACTTGGTATCAATCCTCATACTGATAGTAGATTCGTCAAAAATGATAATAGTTTAATAACTGCTTTACTTACATACATAGATTCTACTGGTGGATTTAAACATGTTCTTGACGAGAATGTTGATGGTATGGCTACTGATCAAGGACTATATGCATTAGTTGCTTATGATAGATTAGTAGAAGGCAAAAATACATTATACGATATGTCTGATGTCGATTTCAGTTCAGTAGGAACAGTTCAATTATCTATTGAAAAGAGAATAATAGGTAAAGGTGATACAGTAAGTCGAACATCCGTAGATTTATATGAAAAAGATAATGTATTTGATGTATTGAAAAGGCTTGTAGATGAAAAAGGCTTATCTATGAAGTGTACATATAATGATAAATACGGAAGTCGTTATATTGTATCAATAGATGGAGATGGAGAATTTGACCATGGTAATGGTTCAGGGTGGATGTATTATGTAAACGGTGAATTGCCTAACGTTGGTGTATCAGCGTATTTCCCTGAAGATGGAGATGTTATCAGATTAAGATATACTACGAATTGGGGTGCGTTGGAAGAACCTCTAGTAGATGTATTAAAACATAAAATCACAGAAGCAGAAAAATACTCTAAGGATGATTATACTGTTGGATCTTTCCAAGTGCTTGAAGATGCTATCAGTGATGCCAAGGTAATTACTGAAGATGACAGTTATAATAGTACCGAGGATTCAAAAGAATTAATAATAAGTGCCAAGATAGGTGAATTAAACAAAGCTATTGAAGGATTGGTAGAAGACAAAAATGATAAGCCTGTAGTTGCTCCTGATACTATTCCAGAGGATTTTGAAAATGACTTATGGCTTAATTCCAATTTCAGAATCATGGAAGTAGGAGATACATATGACTTAACAGCAAGACGTGTACCTGAAATAATTGATGATCCTATAAGTAACAGAGTAGCTCATCCTACATACCATTACAATGTTATAAAAGGTGATAGTGTAGAAATTGGTGCAACATCCGATAATGGAGTCAACAAAATAGAAGCTGTCAGCGTGGGAACTAGTGTTATTGAAGTTACATATGATGCGACTCACCAATATAATAGAGATTTCGGTGCTTGTTCTGACGTTAACAAAGCGTATATCGTTGTAGATGTAACAGATGGGGAAGATAAAGGTATAGATATAAAAACAAGTATAGACCAAAGGAACTATGACACTATATATTATGCTGAGGGAAATACAACTGATTATACTTTTGACGTAGATTTAACAGGTAGTAACGATGTAAAAGTATTATGTAATGACAATATAATAGAGCCAAATGATAATAAATATACTGTATCTCTTGAAAATAGAAGCAATATCATAGAGATAAACGCTACAAATGAAAATGGTACAGAAAAATTATTCTATGTTATAGATGCAAGAAAAATAGAAATAGATATAGAAAATATGTCAAGAGAAGATGAAACAATAAAAGCTGGAGATGAAGTAAAAGTAAGTTTCAGAGGAATAACACTTCCAGTTTATAAATTAGCTACAATCTATAATCCTACTTTCCCATCTCCATGGGGAAATGATGATTATACGAGAGTTAAATATGATAATGAAATTCTAGGCGAAGTTAAATCCAATGACAATGTTGGACAATATTCTTTAGCTACAGCAAATGGGATAAAGATAACATTCGATAAAGAAGGAGTCTACGATTTCACTGATGGACATATTGATGAATCTTGGTGGGGTTCTTCATTAGGTTCAGAAAGAGATATGACAGGTCCAGGAGAACCTAACCTCGGAGCTGATGTATGCAGTGATACTTTCTCCACATTACCTGATTTTTCAATAGTTGTGGAAGAGAATGATGATATATTGCCTACACAAATAGAACTAGATAAAAATGAATTATCTATAAGTACAGGTGATACTGAGAATCTCTATGCTACAATACTACCTGATGATGCTGTAGATAAAAGTATCATATGGGAATCAAGTGATGAAAAAATAGCTACAGTAGTAGATGGAGTAATCACTGGTATAAGTGAAGGGGAGGCAACTATAACTGTAAAAAGCAATGTAGATAATGATATTACAGCTACTTGCCAAGTAACAGTAAAAGATACAGGCAAGAAAACAGATAAGACTAAATTGACACAATTGATAGATGAAGCAGAGAAACTTGATAAAACATCATATACAGAAAAGAGCTATAATGGTCTATTGACTGTATTGGATACTGCTAAAGATGCAGTTGATAAAGAAGATATCACTCAAGACGAAATAGATGATATCAGATTGCAATTACAATCGGCAATAGATGATTTAGAGAAAGAAGAAGACCAAGAACAAGGTACAGGACAAGACCCTATATCCGGTATTGAAATAACAGAAAAACAATTAGATCAAAATGATTATGATGTATTTTATTACCTAGCTGATGAAACTTATGTTATTGATGGACAAGAAGTAACTTTTGTAGATGGTGATACAATCAGTTATGGTGCTGAAGAAGTTGGATTAAGGAATAAAGAGCTAAGTTATAGCATTGATAAAGGTGATGATGACATCATCTCTGCAGGAGAAGAGATCGTAATCAGATTCAATGGTCTATCAACACCAATAGGATCAGTAGCAGGTCAATGGAATTCTACTTATGCTGGAAAATTGATGATAACATATAATACAGATGTAGAAGGCTTGGAAGTAGTACAATCTGAAAATGGAAATACAGATGAACTTAAAGTTTTAGTTCCAGAGGGTTTTGTTGGAGAGATAGGATTAACTGATGGTTCTATATACGAAGCAGCCAATGAATGGAGTCCAGGAATAGATGGAATAGGTACAAGTGGTAATTTTGGTTCTTTACCTGATATACAATTAATAGTGGAATAGATAAAATATAATGGAGGAAAGTATAATGAAAAAGCTATTATCGCTTTTACTGGTAGTATTCATGATGTTGTCATCTGCAACAGCATTTGCACAAGATTCTCCTCAAGTCATAAGAGATAATCAAACAGGAGAAATCACTATTACTGGTAAGGCCAATCCTAATGAAAATGTTAATGTTGTTATACAAAAAGAGAATAAAAGATACTATATCGATTCAACATCAGCAGATAATGATGGGAACTACAGTTTTAATACTGTAGTCCCAGTTGATAAAGATTATGATGCTGTAGTGACTATAGATGGAAACAGACAAGACTTCCAAATCAGTAAGAATGACGATGGAAATGATTCAGAGATTACAATACCATCTCTACCAGAAGGACAAGATGAAATCAAGCAGGTAGGGAACAACGGTGAAGAGATAACAGTTACAAAAGATCAAGTTGACATAAAAATTCCTGATGTGGAAAAAGAATTCAAGGTTAATGTTACCGCTAATGATAAAGCTGTTAAATTGAATATTGGAAATAGCACTAAAGCTAATGTCAAAGTAAATCTTTCCAATGTACATAATCAATTGCCTAGAATTGAAGCTCAGAATAATGATTCTGCTTTAGTAATCAAAGAAAATACCAGTATTGACAAGAACAGTGGTGCAGATATTGATTTGCTAAGGAATCTTGTACTAGACCAAAACAGAAAGAAAAGCATAATAGATAAGATTGAAGGTTCTAATATTATAAACAGCAATAAAAAAGTTGATGAATTAGAACAATCAATTATGGTAGGTTCAGAACAATCAATAGTATTTTCTGATTATGTGGAAATAACTTTCAAAGGTCAGGCTGGAAAAGAAGCAGTATATATTCAAGATGATATCATACATAATATCAATAGATACAGCAGTGATGCATCTGGGTTAGCTTCTAAGAAAGATGAATTCGCATATGACCGTAACGGTGATTTAGTAGTCAAGACAAAGCACTTTACAGATTTTATAGTATTTTCTACAAAAGATAAAGGTAATAACGATGATGATAATAGTGGTAATAGTGGTTCCAATCCGTCTACACCAAGCCATAAATACATCACCCTTTCAGTTGATAAATTGACAATCAATAAAGGGTACGTTATATCATCAACCAGGTTTGAATTTAATAATGGAGAATCTGTTTGGGATGTTCTTAAGGATGAATTGGATTCAAGGAATATTTCTTATGATTATGAAGAACCTTCCGAAAATAAATACAAAAGTGTATATATAAAATCTATTGATGGTGACGGTCAATTTGATCATGGAACTGGTAGCGGTTGGATGTATTGTGTCAACGGTAAGTACCCTAATTATGGTGTTGACAAATACAAGTTACATAATGGTGATAGAGTAAAAATAAGATATACCACCAATCTAGGAAAAGATCTCAATGCAGGTAATTGGGATGATTCTAATGATGATGACCATGATAGCCATAAATCTAATAATAGTAAACCTGATAAAAATAATACACCAAAGGAATCTTCTGATAACGAAGGTAGCAATAAAGATGAAGTAAAAGAAGATCAGACTAAAGATAATTCACTATATCTAGATCAAGAAAGTATATCTGATTGGGCAAAAGATGCAGTAGAGCAAGCATCTGAATTGAAATTTATCAATGGCTATAACAATAAATTCAATCCCAAGGATAATATATCAAGAGCACAATTTACCAAATTGATAGCACTTCTACTTGACTTGGATTTACATGGAACAGACACTATTGAATTTACAGATATTAGTAAAGATACTTGGTACAGATCATATGTCAATGCTGCATATAATGAGGATATCATAAAAGGATACGGTTCTCTATTTAAGCCAGATGATAATATAACAAGAGAGCAAATGGCCAGTATCATAGTTCGTGCCTTGAAGTTAAAGGAAAGAACGAGTGGTAGTATAATAAAAGATATTGATAATGTATCTGATTGGGCTATAAAAGATGTTGAGACTGCTTATAGTCATAAGCTCATCAATGGTTATGGAGGTAATTTCAACCCTAAGGAATATGTCACTAGAGAAATGGCAGCAGTAATTATAATAAGAGCTTATGAACTCAAGGGTAATTTAAAAGAAGAAGATCTGGATATTAATAAATTAGATGATAATATACAACAGGCTCTAGATGAAACTACCAATTATATACTTGAAAATGTAAAAGAGCCTATTGTTGGTTCAGTAGGTGGTGAATGGGCGGTTCTTGGTCTAGCAAGAAGAAATGCAGATGTTCCTAAAGATTATTATGATAATTACTATAAGAAAGTAGCAAAGAAAGTTAAAGAACAACAAACAAAAACTTCAAGAAGATGGTCCACCAAAGTAACTGATACCCAAAGAGTAGCTATCGCTCTTACTGCTATAGGTAAGAATCCATCAGATGTAGAAGATATAGATCTTATAGATTATACATGGAACAAAGGTAAAAACATGCCTAGTCTCTCTGAGGAACACCAAATACTTGGTAATAGACAGGGACTTAATGAATTGATATATGGATTGATTACAATAGATCTGAATAATAGTAAAATGCCGGAAGATGCATCTATAAGCAGAGAAGAAATCATTAAAAGAATAATAGATGTATATGAAACAGATGAAGGTGGATTTAATCTTAGACAAGATTCTGAAACTGCTGATGCGGATTTAACAGGAATGACAATCCAAGCACTTGCACCTTATTATGAAAAGGATGGATATGAGAATGTAACAAAAGCTATTGATAGAGCACTTAAGACTCTATCCAATATCCAAGATGAGAAAGGTGGATTTGCAAGTGAATTCGCTAGTTTTTCTGGTGAAGCAGAAGCAACTGTGGAAAGTACCGTACAAGTTATTGTAGCACTATGCTCATTAGACATTAATCCAACAACTGATGATAGATTCATAAAAAACGGTAATGATCCAATAACTAACTTGATGACATACTATAATCAAGGAGGAGGATTCAAACATCTAGTTGATGGAGAAGTCAACCAGATGGCTACTGAACAAGGATATTATGCTCTAGTGGCATATGAGAGATTCGTCAATAATCAAAGCTCGTTATATGATATGAGTGATGTGAATAAGTAGGGATACGGTATGAAGAAGAAAATAGTTAGTCTTAGTGTAGTAATAATAATCTTAACAATCAGCTGGTTTATGGGAAGTAAACCAGCTGTACCTGTTGATGATAAAAATACAATAAATAATGAAAAGCAAGTAAATAAAGATGATTCAGATATAGATATAGAAATTGTTGATAACATAGATAAAAATGTTGAGAAGCAGGAACAAAATAAAGATTTAAATAATATTAACGATAAAGATAATAATATAGAAAATCAGCAAATTGCAAAAAGTGAAGAATCAAACATTGAAAATCAAGAGGATATTTCTGAACTTGATAATGCTGATGATACCAATGAAACAGATAATGAAAATAATGAAGTCAGTGGGAGTCAGATAGATGAAACACCAAAGATAACTGATGATGATATAAAACAAGAAAGTGTACAGCCAGAAGAAAAACAGCATGTACCAGACATAGAACAAAAAGATAAACCGACAAATGATACAGAACCAACTGATGATGTAGAAAAGGTTTCTAAGGAATCAACTATAAATGATGATACGGATTCTGTTCCAACAGAAACTAAAGATAATGAACAAGATGAATATCTAACTGATCCTGTACCAGAAGGCAAACCACAACCTTTAGAACCACAAGAGGCAGATGTAAATGAATCAAAATCTTTTGAATTGGAGTTAGCCGTCAGATGTGATATTCTTCTTAGCAATATGAATTTACTTGATAAAAATAAGTTGGAACTTGTTCCACAGGACGGAATGATTTTTGCAACCAAAAAAGTTACAGCATATGAAGGAGAAAGTGTATTTGATGTACTACTAAGAGAAATGAAAAATGCTAAGATACATATGGAATTCGTCAAAACACCTATGTACAATAGTGCATATATAGAAGGAATAAACAATATCTATGAATTCGATGCTGGTGATTTGAGTGGTTGGATGTACAAAGTTAACGATTGGTTTCCTAATTATGGTTGTTCCAGATATCAGGTGAAAGAAAATGATAAGATAGAGTGGATATATACATGTGATTTAGGTAGAGATATAGGAGGAGATGTGAGTGGCGGATCATTTCAGTAGATATCATCCTGTTGTCAATTTTGCATATTTTATATTGGTAATAGGATTCAGCATGTTTTTTCTACATCCAGTATATATGATTATATCTATAAGTGGTGCATTCATATATTCAATCATCCTAAAAGGGGAAAAAGGGTTCAGATTCAATATAATGTTCATGTTACCAATGTTGATTATTGTAGCATGCATCAATCCATTATTCAATCATGAGGGAGCAACAATACTATTTTATCTGAAAAACGGTAATCCCTTCACACTAGAGAGTGTAATATATGGAGTGGTATCCAGTACTATGCTAATAACCGTAATAATGTGGTTTTCTTGTTATAACTGTATAATGACTTCAGATAAATTCATATATCTATTTGGTAGGATCATACCATCATTATCATTAATATTATCGATGGTATTTAGATTTGTGCCTTTATACAAGAAGAAGATAGTTACTATTTCTAATGCACAGAAATGTATTGGAAATGATGTGACTGATGGTAATGTGATAAGAAGGGCCAAGAATGGAATCAAGATTCTATCAATAATGATTACATGGGCATTGGAAAGCGGTATAGAAACTGCAGATAGCATGAAGGCAAGAGGGTATGGTCTAAATAAGAGAACAGCTTATTCCAATTATGACTTTATGACTAGAGATATAATAGCTGTAACTATAATCATAAGCTTAGGGTTATTCATAATAGTATGTTCAATTCTTGATATTACTGATGTGAGATATTTCCCAACCATAAGATTTGCTGGGTTTTCAACAATTAACATATTTAGTTATATAGGGTATTTCATATTATGCTATACACCTGTTTTTATAACCATATGGGAGGAATTGAAATGGAAATATTTAATATCAAGAATTTAGACTTCACCTATCCTTTACAGAAGAAGAAAGCGATAGATAATATCAATCTGAATATAAAAAAGGGAGAGTTCTTAACTATATGTGGGAAATCAGGATGTGGGAAGACAACCTTGATTAAACATCTGAAAACTGTTCTTACTCCCAATGGTAATAAAAAAGGGACTATATCATTCTATAATAAGAACATTGAAGAAATGGACTTAGAAGATCAAGCTCAGAAGATAGGATATGTATTACAGAATCCCGAACAACAGATAGTTACAGATAAAGTGTGGCATGAATTGGCCTTCGGATTAGAAAGCCTAAGTTACAGTAAATATAAAATAAGACTGAAAGTAGCAGAGATGGCAAGTTACTTTGGCATACAGAACTGGTTCCATAAATCAGTGACGGAACTTTCAGGTGGGCAAAAGCAACTTCTCAATCTGGCCAGTATCATGGCTATGAGTCCTGAAGTACTTATACTTGATGAGCCTACTGCACAACTTGACCCTATAGGAGCTGTAGATTTCTTGGAGACAATAAAGAAAATCAATAGGGATTTTGGCACTACGATTATAATTACAGAACATAGACTTGAAGAGATTTTCCCTATTACAGATAGGGTTATTGTAATGGATTCAGGAAGAATAATAGCCGATGATTCACCTAGAGAAGTCTGTAAGATATTAAAAGATTCCAACCATGAAATGTTTACTGCCATGCCTTCTCCTATTAGGATATTTGGAGAAATTGACAATAATCTAACGCCTTTAACTATACGTGAGGGTCGTAATATCATTGAAGATTATTTTAATGACAAACCAATATATTATAAAGATATTCCCATAGAAAAAGAGGACAAGAAGAAAAAAGAAGCTATTAAGGTTAAAGAAGTCAATTTTAGATATGAGAGAAAAGGTAAGGACATACTTAATAATCTTAACCTAACTGTGTATGAAGGAGAACTATATGCAATAGTTGGAGGAAACGGTACTGGTAAGACAACTACCCTATCAGTTCTTAGCGGTATCAGAAAACCCTATTGTGGTAAAGTTAAGATATCAGGTAAAAGATGCGTAACTCTACCTCAAAATCCAGAGTGCCTTTTTGTGAAAAAAACCGTTTATGAGGATTTGATAGACATTATTCATGATAAAAAGCTAAGTAATGAGTCCGTAGAGCGAAGAATCAATGAAATAAGTGAATTAGTACATGTAAAAGATTTTCTGGATAGCCATCCATACGATTTGAGTGGGGGAGAACAGCAGAGAGTTGCATTAGGAAAAGTTCTTCTACTGAATCCTGATATATTATTATTGGATGAACCTACTAAAGGATTGGATGCACATTTTAAGATAGAATTCGCTCGAATCCTAAGTAAGTTGAAATCCACAGGAGTGACAATAGTGATGGTATCTCATGATATAGAATTTTGTGCTGATTATGCAGACAGATGTGGTTTATTCTTTGATGGAAGCATCGTTACGGAAAATACCACCAATAGATTTTTTAGTGGTAACAGCTTTTATACCACAAGTAGTAACCGTATGACAAGATGTGTGTTTGATAATGCAGTAACTGTAAAGGATGTTGTAGAATTATGGAAGAAAAATATGGAACAACCCAAAAGTCAAATAAGTTGACCAAAAGGACAATAGTTTCAAGTATCATCATATTGATATTGATACCAATAACTATTTTGTTTGGAGTTTTTGTATTGGATGATAGGAAATATGTCTTCATCAGCATACTTATCATATTATATACCATGATACCTTTCCTTATGGTTTTTGAGGGAAGAAAGCCTCAAGCTAGGGAAATAGTGATAATAGCAGTATTGTCAGCTATCGCTGTAGCAGGAAGAGGAGCTTTTTTTATGATTCCTCAATTCAAACCAGTAGTAGCTATAGTGATTATATCAGGTGTATGCTTCGGCGGTGAAGCAGGTTTTCTTGTAGGAGCCGTTTCAGGATTCGTTTCTAATTTCTTCTTTGGACAAGGTCCTTGGACAGTATGGCAGATGTTCTGCTTTGGCATCATAGGTTTCTTGGCAGGAATATTGTTTAGAAAAGGAATCCTTAGGAGAAACAAGATAAAGCTATTGCTATATGGTCTTTTATCTACTTTTTTCATATATGGTGGAATAATAGATATTGGTTCTATGATGATGGCAACGGGAAAATTTGATTTCAGAGTATTATTAACCTATTATGCTACAGGTTTTTGGTTCAATGTAATCCATGCTGCATCCACTGTATTCTTTTTATTTATACTCTCTGATACCATGATAGAAAAATTGGAACGTATCAAGATAAAATATGGACTTATAGAGTCTGGAAATAACTAGTAGAAAGTAAGGTTCATTAACCATAATAAGTTTTTGGTAAATTATAGTAGATTTTGGTAAATATTCAGTACCCAATATTAATTATTTAGGGTTTCATAATCTTTTCTATATTTTTATAATTAAAATAAGTGTAATAAGCTTATATAAATCACCTATAAGAAGTGTAAGCTTATTATATAAAAAATGAAGAAGATATGGAGGAGTTTGTATGGGTAACAAAAGCATTAACAGATTGATTTCATTATTATGTGTGGTCATACTTTTTGGTGTAACTGCATTAAATTATTTTGACACAGATGCATCAGCTAATACTTCAATTAGTTTCTATGTATCACCAGATGGAAATGACAACAATTCAGGTACACAGCAAGATCCTTTTGGTACGTTAGAAGGAGCAAGAAATGCTATTCGTGCTCTAAAAAGCACCTCTTCATTACCAGCAGGAGGAGTAACTGTTTATCTAAGAGAAGGTACTTATAATAGGGACAGTTCATTCGAACTTACTGCTGAAGATTCAGGAACAGAAGATTCTCCGATAACTTACAAAGCATATAATGGTGAAGATGTAAAGATAATGGGTGGACATGATATTGACACTAGTGCTTTTACAGAAGTTACAGATCAAACGATTCTTGATAGACTTCCAAGTGAGTCAAGGGATAAGGTTTTACAAGTTGATTTAAGTTCATTAGGGATTACTGAATATGGTGAGATAACAAAAGCTGGATTCGGATGGGAAAAATTGCCACCAGCTCCAGAACTGTTCGTAGATAATAAAACCATGACATTGGCTAGATATCCTAATGAAGGTTATATGTCTACAGGAAGTATTTCTACTCAAGGTTTTATTCCTAGAAATCATGTGGATGATAAACCTACAGATCCTGGATATGTTGCACCAGAGAATTACATAAACCAACAAGGACCTATTTTTTCTTATTCTGATACTCGTTTTTCAAGATGGTCGGATGAAGATGAAATATGGTTATTCGGATATTGGAAATGGGATTGGGCTGATGATAATCTTAAGGTTAAGAATCTCAATACAAGTACTAAAAGGATAGAAGCAGAACATCCTAGTTTCTATGGTATTGAAAGCAATAAACGTTTTTATGCTTATAATTTATTATCAGAAATGGATATGCCAGGTGAATGGTATCTAGATAGAACCAATGGAAAGATGTATATATATCCTGAGGGTAATATATTGGAAAGTAAAGTACAATTATCAATACTTGATACACCATTATTCAAGTTGGATGGTGCTTCATATATTAATATAGAAGGATTTACATTCGAATTGTCCAGAAGTGATGGAGTCATGATGCTTAATGCATCTGATAATCTAGTGGCTTCCTGTACATTCAGAAGACTTGGACAAAGAGCAGTCGTAATAGGAAACCCTGGAGGTTTACACCATGCAGATATCGATCCTGCCACAGTTCCAGAGGGTGGAACTAACAACGGTATTGTAGGCTGTGAAATCTATGAAACAGGAGCAGGTGGAGTTTTTGTTGCTGGAGGAGATAGAGTAACACTTACTGCTGGTAACAATTACGTAGAAAATAATCATTTCAATGATTTCGCTAGAATAATAAGAACATATACACCAGCCATAACATTAAAAGGTGTTGCTAACAGAGCAAGTCATAATCTTATTCACAATGCACCTCATTTTGCAATAGACTTCTATGGTAATGACCATGTTATTGAGAATAATGAATTATATAACGTAGTATATGAAACTAGTGATGCGGGTGCTATATATACTGGACGTGACTGGACATACAGAGGAAATATCATAAGAGATAACTATATACATAATATACCATCAATAGGTGGTCTAGGATCTCATGGTATCTATTTAGATGATGCAATGAGTAGTGCAGAAATTACAGGTAATGTATTTTATGATATCAGCAGTAAAGCATTTTTGATTGGTGGAGGAAGAGATAATATTGTTGACAATAATATCATGATTGATTGTGGACAATCTGTATTTATTGATGATAGATTACTTAATTGGGCTTCCGCCGCAGCTCAAGCACCAGATGGAACTAATTATAAAAGATTGATGAACATGCCATATCAGCAAGAGCCATGGAGTAGTAAATATCCTAAGTTAGTTGACATATGGTCAGATAATGCTGCATATCCAAAAGGCAATGTAGTAACTGATAATGTAATCTACAAAAGTGGTTCAATGAGTATAGTATCCAAAGCATCACAATATGGTACTATCAATAATAATATAACTTTCAGTTCAAGTGATAATCCAGGTTTTGTTGATGAAAATAGCAATAACTTTAATCTTAGATCTGATTCAGCGATATATGACCAATTACCTGATTTTCAACCTATAGATTTTGATAATATGGGATTGAAGGTAGATGCTTACAGAACTGAATTAAATTCAGCTATTGGAGAATTTGAAAGTGTATCACCAGCAAATAATGACAATGTAGATAGTACAAGTGCTGAGTTGGTTTGGACAACATCAGAAGGAGCTGATTACTATATAGTAACAGTAGCAAAAGATTCAAGTTTTGATAATATCGTTATCGATTCTAGAGTTGAAAATACAAGTAAAACAATAGGAGGATTAGATTCTGATACTACATATTATTGGAAAGTAGAAGCTGGATCAGACGCTTATTGTTTAAGAGATGAAAAGAAAGTAAATAGTAACGGAGTTTCACAATTCACTACAGGTGAAAGTTCAGGAGTAACATACCTAAGTGATATGAATTATTCATCTTGGAGTGGCTATCAAGAGCCATTAAAAGACTTGGATAGAGATGGTGATTCATTAAATATCAATGGAAAAACTTATTCCAAAGGTTTAGGAACACATGCTAATTCTACAATAATATATGACTTGAATGGTGATTATACCAGATTTTTGAGTGATATTGGTGTGGATGATGATGTTAATGATAAGGGTACTATAATATTCAAAGTATATACTGACGGAATATTGAAATATGATAGTGGTCTTATGACAGGTGCAGATGAAGCCAAGAGCATAAGTATAGATGTCACAGGCTGTAATGAATTGAAATTAGAAGTAACAGATTCAGGTGATAATATTGATTATGACCATGCTAATTGGGCGCATGCTAGACTAGAGGGTCAAAATTCAAATTCAGGTCAACCTATATTAATTGAAGCGGAAGATTATACTAATATGAGTGGTATCATCAATGGTGGAAATAAAATCGGTGGGTGTGATAACGGAGATTGGGTCAGCTATAGTAATATTGATCTTGGTACAGGTTATAGCACTATGACAGCAAGAGTAGGAGTACCTGATTCATATGCTGGTTCTAGAGCAGAGGTAAGATTAGACAGCACTACAGGAACATTAGTTGGAACTTTTACCATTGAAGCTACAGGAGCATTTGATTCATTCCAAGAACAGTCAATCAATTTATCAGATGCTAATGGTATACATGATATTTACATTGTTTTCAACGACCATTATGGTGTAGGTGATTTCGATTGGTTCAAGTTTAGTAATTAGGTCTTGGTATCAACCATAGTAAATTAACATTTTCCGGCTATAATTATATAGGCTATAGATATACTGAAAAAAACAGTATATTTATAGCCCTTTTTTAAACTAACTCAGCCAATCTGGTAACTGCTACATAGATATCGGATATCTTATACCAAGTGGGATAATCAACTATACCGTTTGGTGGAAGTAGAAAAGTTTGTTGAAATACTTCCACAGCTTCTTTGGTTTGAGGTCCGAAGACACCGTCAACTTTTTGCTTAGGTATTGCTGGATAATTATTGGATATGGCATTCAATTGACGTTGGATGACCCTGACAGGTTCTCCAGTTGAACCCTCTTGCAAGTTGAAGCCAGGAAATGATGAAGGGATTCCACTTACTTTTTCTGCTGTATTGATGAACATATCTTGACCGTAGAAATAACGAAGTATCTGTATTGGACTTTCACCAAGGTCGCCTCTGTATTTGCTTCCCCACTGAGTCATCCAGTTTTCACATTGAACTTGGACACCGTCACAATATTGTGTAAGTATTGGTTGCCTTACTCCTGGTCTTGAGAGATAGTTGACAAATAATTGGTCAACTATATCTGATATGTTTCGGTATACATTTCTACCATATATAAATTTATGGTCATATGCTGTAGATGATGTGATATTGAAGTTCTTACCTTTGGCACGATACCATTCAGTGTATATCCTATTCAACGTAAAGGAAAGTATTGCTAATATATTGGCTTGTATAGTACTTTCAGGCCAAGTGGAATATATCTCTGAAGATGCTACATTCTTAATATAGCTTGTGAATGGAAGAAAATAATTAGGTGCACTGGTATCGTCAGGAGTACCATCATGTACAATTATCGTACTTGGGACAACTGGTTTTTCTAGAACGATGAAGCTATTTTCAACATCTTCTTTAACTTCACTCTCTGGTATTTTTGGTGGATATTCAGCATATAGTGTGTGTGGACCTATAGTTAATGTTTCTTGCTGTTGACTCCTGATTGCTGAAGTTTCTACAGAAGGTATCATGTTTACATTCTGTAAAGCCAATTCTGTTGGCAATATCTGACATCCTTCAATATTTACAGTTTCGAATTCAGGTGCTGATATTTCAATATTATATTCGGAATATGGTTTTGGATTATTAGGTTCTAAGCTATATTCGACAGGGGGAGCTTCTAAGTCTATGGTAAGTGTTCTACCAACATTATTGGTAGTCAATTCTTCAACGATTTCATTACCCGGAGTAGTTTTTCTTATTGTCACTTTAGCGGATTCGATAGGTTTGAATCCTACTTGTGTAACTGTATTAACTGACAACATACCAAAGGATTGAGTAGATGTTTCTGCTGGATAAATAATTTTTCTGTTCATAATTCTCCTCATTTTTTAGTCATAATTTTACTTAATTACAGTATATGAGAAGACAAGTTCATTTGATTAAAAAAGAATAAAAAAAGAGAATACTACTTGAAGTAGTATTCTTATGTGGGGGAGAACATATTGTAAACAAGGATACTAAGTAACCTATCACAACCAATCTATGACTAGCCTTTATATAAAGACCAGAATTAAGGTTGCTATGACCCATATATAAAGGCTAATTTATTATCCATAAAAAAGCTTCCATAAAATGAATCGTTATTCGGTATCCCTGTAATAATAAGTATATCCAAATATGAGTTTTTAATTCAACAAAATCATAAATTTTTATAGACATTCTAAAAAAATAATAAGACCACTTTGTTGATTGTACGTTCAACAAGTGGTCTTATATTACACGTTTTTTTGACAGTGACTATTGTTCAAATTTAATGTTAAGGTCATCAAATATTGCGCCTTTTAATTCTTCGTATTTATAAGGTTCATAGTTCTTATCGTGATATCTACTTTCCAACCAATTTTTAATAATCTTTATATCCTTTAAAATATTATTAAAATCTTCTTTGTCTTCAATAGTACCTGTTTTAATTTGCTCCAGTCTATATTGTTCTAAAATGTAAATATATCTTCTATATACTGCACTAACGGATATTCTATCAGCTTCAAATAAATACATAAAACTAATATCAGCAACTTCTAAACCATCTATTATATCTTGTATAGCAATAGAAGGATATTCAGATTGTAATATTTTATATCCATCAAATTCTTCAACAAGACTCAAACTAAGTAAATGATCAGTGACAATCGTTTCTTGTTTAATATTTTGACTATTATTAATAGCATTGAGTTTGTTATTATTTATTATTGCATATAACAAACATATTATTGTAAGTATAATACATGAATAGTAGCATATTTTTTTCATGAGAATTATCACTACTCCCCGACTAATTAGTATTTAATGTTCTTTACTGGTTAATATATGATTTGTATTAAAGTTGCAACTATAAGCAAATACATATATAATATATATTATATATGTATTTGCTTGTTATTTCAATATATAATATTGACTAGAATAGCTTATAAAGGTAAACTATAATTATGAATTACTCAAAGAAGTATATTAAGAAAAAGTAAATTTGAGTGGATTTTATTTAAATCAATAATAGTTTATAGGAGGGAAAGATTATGAATATAGCTAGTTACATAGACCATACAATACTTAAACCTGACGCTACTAGAGAACAAGTCATAAAAATATGTGAAGAAGCGAAAGAATACAAATTCGCTTCCGTATGTGTTAATTCATATAGAACAGGGTTGGTAAAAGAAAATCTAGAGGGTACAGATGTAAAAGTGTGTACTGTCGTGGGATTTCCACTTGGAGCAGTTCCAAAAGAAGTAAAGGTTTGTGAGACAGATTTAGCCATAAAACATGGAGCCCAAGAGATTGATATGGTAATCAATATTGGAGCATTGAAAGATAAAGATTATGATTATGTTTATGAAGATATAAAAAGTGTTGTAGATGCTTGTGACAAAAAAGCGATAGTTAAGGTTATAATAGAAACTTGTCTATTATCAGATGATGAAAAAGTGAAGGCTTGTGAATTATCAGTAAAAGCAGGAGCGGATTTTGTTAAGACATCAACAGGATTCAGTAAAGGTGGAGCCACAGTTGAAGATGTCTCACTTATGAAGGAAACTGTTGCAGGTAAGGCGAAAGTAAAAGCTTCTGGCGGAGTAAGAGATTATGCTAAAGCAAAAGCTGTAATTGATGCAGGAGCAGATAGAGTTGGAGCCAGTGCAGGAATAGCTATTGTTGAAGGTTCAAAATAAAATAAGGACAAGCATTGCTTGTCCTTTTGTCTATTTAAATATCTTGGATAATTCATCTAGTAGTAAGTTGTTTTGATCTTTTTTCATGAAACAGAAACGGAAGAAACGATTATCAAGGAATCTGAATGTTGATGCGTCTCTTATCATCATATTTTTTTTGATCAATATCTCGAATAATTCATGAGAGTTGATATTATCTGTTAATATCTTGATCAATATGAAATTAGCTGTTGGTGAAAATACTTTTATGTCATTGAAATCTTTTAATATATCGTATATTCTGTTACGTTCATTATCTATAAATTGCTTAGTTTCAGCAATATACTCTGTATCATCGAACATGACTTCTCCAGCAAAACTTGCTAAAGAATTTATCGTCCAAGGATTTTTTAGATCATTTATTTTCTTCATTATCTCTTGATTACCACATATACCATAACCCAATCTAAGACCTGGAGATGCATAGAATTTGGAAACACCTCTAGTGATGAATAGGTTGTCATAACTCTCGGTTAATCCTACAGAAGTTATCTTTTCCATTTCATTAGTGAATTCGATATATGTTTCATCTATCATCACATATATATTTTTCTCTTTACAGTATTCTAATATGGTTTTAATGTCTTTGTTATCAATAGATGTAGATGTCGGGTTATTGGGATTACAGATAACCAGTAGATCCGTATCATCAGTTAAATTGGTTTTTAAGTCCTCAATATCTAATTTGAAATCTAATTCTTCTCTTAGAGGATAATATTCAGTAGAGCCTCCACCAATAGTTATTTCTCTTTCATATTCAGAATATGTAGGACCAACTATAATTGCTTTATCTGGTTTAATTATATTAATAAAAATTGAAATGAGTTCAGTTGAACCATTGCCAACAATTATACTTTCATAATTAACACCAATATATTTAGATAATTGTTTTCTGAGTTTTGTATATTCTCTGTCAGGATACATGCCTATTACGTTGACATTTTTAGATAGTAATTCCAGTAGATTTTTGGAAACTCCAAGTGGATTGACATTACCACTGAAATTGATTATATCATATTTATTTATATTATATATTGCCTCTACCTTCTCTAGATCACTACCATGAAAATGACTCTTATCGTTTAACACTTAATCACTTCCTTTACAACTACATTATACTGGTTAAGATTAAAAATGCAAGTCATTTTCACTATTTGTTGAAGTATTAAAAAATATAATAAAATAATCATGTTCAAGTATGAAAACAATTATTTACCTTCATTAAATTAAAGGTGGGAAAGTTCAGTTACTTACATCAAATTAAACGTAGGGAAGTTAAGTCTACTATTTATATTATAGTTTTTTAAAATGCTTTTTGATAAGTGTTATTGTACATAGCATTAGAGGTAAAACCAATAATATAAAAAGACCAAAATAGCTTACATAATTAAGTGCTTCTCTTAATATATCCATTGTTGTAGGAATCAATGTCAAAGCTAATACTATAGACATAATAATAATCACTATAAAATTACGATTGATTTTTGAAAAAAGTTTGTTAAGTAAAAAAATTGTCATATATAATGTTAGTATTATAGTTCCAAAAACACTTAAAATCCAAGCTACTATAAAGATTGAATCTAGTCTTTTTAAGAATTGAAGTGCATCAATTTCCACTCTCCTGATAGAAGCGAATCTTGCATCTTCATAATGTACTATACTGTCAACTCCCATTACAGAGATGGATGATTCAACATTCATAATATAAATGAATCCAATAAATAATAAAAGGATTAATATATATTTAAATATATGTTTATTTTTTCCCTTAAAATCCATAGGTATCACAGCTAATATTTCAATACCTATGAAAGGGAAAATTAGTTTTGGCATAACTTTATATAAGGCATTAATATCAATAATAAAAAAAGGCTGTAGATTGGTTAAATTTCCTTGAGAAAACGTAGCGATATCTAATATAAGAGCAAATATGATGAAAATTATGGAGAAGATTCCAAAGACTCTTGCTAATACTTTAATATCATTAAGTAAAGTATAAAAGCATACTAAGACCAGAACTATAGTTAGAGCCCAAGTTGGAGTGTTCAGCAGAAAAGATAGTTTAATTGTTTCGCATGATAATTTTATTGTGATAGTAGCAGTAGCTATAGAATATATACCGATTACAGATATGATTAAATATGATATTAATGTGCCAGTGAGAATTTTACTATATTCGAATATCGTTTTATTATTAAAAGTTTTTGCTAAGTATATAAATAGATATGCACAAAAAATTATAATGATATCTCCTGTTACTATAGCAATCCATCCACCAGTACCAAGATGTTCAGCAATATTTTTTGGAAGAGAAATTATTCCATATCCTACTATATAAGAAAAAATCAAAAAAATTATTTGTTTATTAGTAAGTGTTCGATTCAAGAAAACACCTCCATTTATTGTCTGGTATCATCTTTTGTTTTAAGATATTTTGGTCTTTTATTAGTTAAATTAACATCGCTCAGTATTAAATGTTTTAGATCTCTAAAATTAAGTGGAGATAGGGGTGCTACATAAGATACTCCGAAGCTGTCTATTGAACAGAGATTAACTGTTATTAAGATGATTCCCATAGTGAAACCAAATAATCCAAATATACTAGTAATTATTAACATTACGAATTTCAGTAGTCGTATAGTATTAGTAATTGAATAGTCAGCAGTAGCAAAAGAACTCATGATACATAAGGATACGATTATTACTAGTAAAGGACTGACTAAACCAGCAGCGACAGATGCTTGGCCAATAACTATAGTTCCAACTATACCGATAGCGGGACCAATTTGTTTTGGAAGTCTTACACTTGCTTCCCTAAGTATTTCTGCAACTAATTCCATCAAAAGTGCCTCTAGAAAAGCATTAAAAGGAACAGTTGCTCTTGAAACCGCAAGACTTATAATATATTCTGGTGGCAGTATATCTGTATGGAAACTAACTACGATGACATATAAAGAAGTAAGAAACAAGGAGATGAAAATGCATAGTATACGTATGAATTTTGAAAAGATACTAATGAATGTATTATCAAAATGATCATCACCAGTATCAAAGAATTCGATAAAAGTTTTTGGTACGACTAATGCTAGATTTCCACCTTCCACAAGAATTATTATTTTTCCTTCAAGTATGTTTGAACATGCGGTGTCAGAACGTTCTACAATTCCAGATTGAGGAAAGAAATTGAAAGAATTGTTTAATATGAATTTTTCAATATGACTTGATTCCAATATACCATCAATTTCTATTTTTGATATTTTATCTTTTACAGTTTTTATTAGATCTTCATTTGCAATATCCTCTATATATATAACAGCTACAGCTGTTTGTGTTCTTTTTCCAACTTCAAATTCATCTATTCTCAGTTTGGGATCTTTCAATCTATATCTAATTAGTGATATGTTATCATCATAATTTTCGGTAAAGGAATCTCTAGCACCTTTTATTGTGTTTTCTATATTTGGTTCCTGTACTTGACGTTTTTGTATTTTTAAAGTATTAGCTATTATATAAGTTTCTTCACTAGGGATAATAATAACGGAATTACCTTTTAGAACATAATTGATGATATTATTAGCATGATTATCTGTTGAAATATCGTCAATGTATATTATTGAACTTATTATTTTATTAATAGAAATATCTTTCTTATTATATGATAATAAGGGGTTTATAATATCTGATGATAGCCGGATCCTATCTGTAAGCTGCTGTATATACAATAAAATGACTTCTGTATCATTGATGTCTAGATATCTTGCTGTAATCCCTAATTCTTGTAGCTTTTTTTTATTCAAGTAATCATCTATATTCATTAATTAACATCCTTCTGAAAATGATTTATCTTTCTATTTATCATCACTTTTTAAATTTTTATTTACTATTGTTGTATTAACTGTTACATTAATTTTAGAAGTCAAAAAATCTTCAGTCCAATTCATTTTTTGATATTGGTGATAATTCTGTGCTCTGAATTTTTGGCCAAAACCAAAAATATCACATTTGAATTCTTTTTGAGCTTTCTTTATCATTTCATTAATTTCCGTGTTGATTTTGTATGATAATTCATTTTGTAGTTGTTTAACTTTTTCTTCAGTTATTTTGCTTTTATAATATTGATATAGTAGTTCTGCATGTAAATCCAAATCCATATCTATGAATATAGTATCATCAATATATGAAGTATTAATATTTCTATCATTTATGTGTATTCTAAAAGAGTATTTGTTCTTATTATCCGTAGGTAAAGTAATGACTTCCAAGAGTTTTGGGTTTTTAGCTAATATATATAATATTGGAGTGGTGTCAGTGGTATCAATTACATCAATGAGCTTGGAATCTTTGAATATCGCTAACCCCAAATAAGCTATGTCACCTGATTCTATACCAATATAAGGCATTAAATAACCTTGTGAACCAAAAGCAACATTAGACAGTATATTACCTGTATTGGGACTTATTGTGGTTCCTTCTTCTATCTGATGATGTAGCATTCTGTCTATGAGAAAACCGACTGATATAGCTTTATTGGTTTTCACATCTAAAAGTTTTTTGGTTGGTTCACGGCTTACAACGGTATTAAGAGTTTTTCTGTAATCAAATAGACTATCAACTCTGTTAAGATATGCTTCAATACCTTGTTTTGCATATTCTTCACTAAATATTACAACTCTGGTAGCTCCTAGAAATGAAGTATAAGGTATACTTGAATTATAATTGACTCTTGCTTCTTCAAAAGTAGTACCATAAGAAAATACTGTGTAGACATTTGAAGCTTGAGAATCGTCACTTTGTTCTTTTTCGGTATTTGTGAGTTTAACAATTTCACCTGAGAATTCTATGAGTTCATCAACATAATCAACACCCAGTGAAATGTTTATACATTTTTTGTTTATATCTTTTGAATCCCAGCATCCTGTTGTTAATAATACTGGAATAAGTGTAATGGCAAATAGAATTTTTTTATACATGACTTCACCTTATATAGTATATAATTCCTATAGATTATTGAAATTAGTATTACCAATATATGAAATAATAAACATAAATTGACACTATTCTTGACACTTAATTGAGTCGACAATATAATAAATATATATTATAAATTTTACAAAATATCAAACAACCGATAATTTAATGTTAAACATGAAAGAGGTAGCCAAAAATGGGGTTTATTTCAAAATTAAAAGATATATTGAAGAAGCAGGTAGTAGAAGATATTCATGAAAAAAATTATTTAGGAGTTAATATTGAGGATATATATGATAATGTAGAGAATACATATGAATTATGTAATAGGTTAAGGAATTCTTCAAATGATAAAAAACATATAATAAAAGAATATGAAAGCATAACTAATATGTATTCCAATGTGCAAAAAATAGAAAAGCTAAATAAAAACCAATTAGCTGAATTTGAAAACTTCGCTACAAATTATCACAAAATAAAAAAAGATAAAGTTGATTATGTTGATAGGATAAAAGGTGCAGGACAACAATTTGATTACTTAGGAGAATATGATGAAAACATTGATGATGTAATAGATAATATAAAAAATGTAGAAGAAAGGCAACGTGATGTAAAAACCGACATAACATATCTTGAAGGTGAAAAAGGTGATATAGCATTCAATAGAGAGAGACTTATGAAAGCACAGAAGTATGTGAAAATATTTATGATAGCCATATTAACGATTTTCGCTTTTTCCGCTTTGACTCTAAGCATTCTATATACATATAATGATATTGATATATTCATTCCTTCTATCATAATGATAGTAGTCATAGCATTTTTCGGTTCATGGATATTCATATTCAGAAGATATGTCACTCACGAATTGAAGAAAAACAATTTATTGGCTAATAGAGCAGTAGAACTGATAAATAAAATCAAATTGAAATATGTGAATAATCAACAGTTCCTAACCTATGAATACAATAAATATAAAGTCAAAAGTAGTGAAATGTTAGAAGACAGATGGAGCAAATATAAACAGAACAAGAAGGATAAAACCAATATACATAAATTATCAAGTAACATCATAATGATGGAAGATGATATTGAAAGGATTCTTAAGAAAAGTAATATAGAAGGAATCAACTACGTATTAGAAAATATTGATTTATATTCAACAAAAGAAAAAAGACTAGATTTTATGAGACTAGCTAAAGAAAATCAAGAGACATTGAAAAATACTATAGACGAATATAGTAAAGAGATAGATGTAATAACTAAAATATTAATTGATGTTAGGGAGAATGATAGTACTAATGAAAAGATTATTACAAAGATGATTAATGATGTTCTGGGTTGAAAAAATATCCTTGACAAATAAATCATATTATAATACCATATTATATAATTATATATTTGTAGATGCAGTGAGAAAGAGGAGTATGTTTGAAACAATTATACAGAGAGGAAAATAAATTTGGATTGTTGTTTATAGTTCGAATTTGCTGAGAATTTTCTATGATATGGCAAACAGAAGGTAGCTTTTTAGCAATTCATCTGAAAATAGTAGGATGAATCGGGTAACTCCGTTAGTAGTTTGAAAGTGCTTATATGAATTTAATATAAGAATTAAGGTGGTACCACGGTCTTATCGTCCTTATCAAGGATTGATAAGATTTTTTTTTGGTATAATATACTTGTAATTTACTAAAATCTTATGTAACTGTATATTAGTTTGATAAAATTAGATAGGGGTTGATATTTATGAAAATAATAGGAATAATATTATTGGTTGTAGGTGCTATTATTTTCTATGGTACTAAATTAATGTATAAAAGAAATAAGAAAAAAATGGATTATAATCCTAATAAAAATGATAATGAGGAATTCTTGGCATTATTAAATAATGGTGCAATTGTGACTAAAATAATTGGTGCATTATTAGTTGTATCAGGTGTTATAATAATTTTGCTATTTTATTAAAATATCGTATATTATTTCTTTCATTAGTCGTATTATGAAATTATTATTTGAGGATTGTAGAATAAAATGATAGATGAACAACTATGATTTTATTCTGCAATTCCTATCAATAAATCTAGAATAAGAATAAAATATTAATTAAAATACAGGAGGCAATGTATGGGTAAGAATTTAGATAAAACTTATGACCCTTCAAAAGTAGAGGGAAAATTATATTCAAAGTGGATGGATAAGAAATATTTTCACGCAGAAGTTGATAAAACCAAGGATCCATTTTCAATTGTGATACCACCACCAAATATTACAGGGCAGCTACATATGGGACATGCCTTAGACAATACTATGCAAGATATTCTGATCAGATTTAAAAGAATGCAAGGATACAGTACATTATGGCAACCAGGAACTGATCATGCAAGTATAGCTACAGAAGTAAAGATAGTCAAGAAAATGGCTGAAGAAGGAATTACTAAAGAGGATATAGGAAGAGATAAATTTTTAGAAAAAGCATGGCAATGGAAAGAAGAATATGGTGGAGTAATTGTAGATCAGCTTAAGAAATTAGGATCATCTTGTGATTGGGACAGAGAAAGATTCACACTTGATGATGGTCTATCAAAAGCTGTTGAAGAAGTATTTATTAAATATTATAACAAGGGATATATATACAAAGGTTCCAAGTTAGTCAACTGGTGTCCAGTATGTCAAACAACCATATCAGAAGCTGAAGTAGAACATGAAGAGAAAAGCGGCCATTTCTGGCATATTAAGTATCCAATCGTTGGAACTGAAGATTTTGTTGAGATAGCTACTACAAGACCTGAAACAATGCTTGGAGATACAGCAGTAGCGGTTCATCCAGATGATGAACGTTATCAAGACCTTATAGGTAAAAAAGTTATTTTACCACTTGTTAACAAAGAAATACCAATTGTAGCTGATAAGTATGTTGATATGGAATTCGGAACAGGTGTAGTTAAGATTACACCAGCTCATGACCCTAATGATTTTGAAGTCGGATTAAGACATAATCTTGCACAGATCAATGTTATGAATGATGATGGTTCCATCAATGAAAACGGAGGTAAATATCAAGGACTTGACAGATATGAAGCAAGAAAACAAATGGTAAAAGACCTTGATGAGCAAGGACTTCTAGTTAAGGTAAAAGATCACACTCACAGTGTTGGAATGCATGATAGATGTAAAAGCGTTATAGAACCAATGATAAAGCAACAATGGTTTGTTAAGATGGAAGAATTAGCAAAACCAGCCATAAGAGCGTTAAAATCAGGTGAATTGAAGTTCGTACCAGAAAGATATGGCAAAATATATCTTCATTGGTTAGAAAATATAAGAGATTGGTGTATATCTAGACAACTATGGTGGGGACATCGTATACCAGCTTACTATTGCGAAGACTGTGGGGAAATCATTGTAAGTAAAGAAGCCCCAACAAAATGTACTAAATGTTCAGGAACCAATATCCATCAGGATGAAGACACACTTGATACATGGTTCAGTTCAGCATTATGGCCTTTCTCCACATTAGGATGGCCAGAGAATACAGATGAATTGAAATATTTCTTCCCAACCAATGTATTGGTGACAGGATATGATATTATATTCTTCTGGGTAGTTAGAATGGTATTCTCATCAATGGAATTCATGGGTCAGGTACCATTTGATACAGTATTGATTCATGGACTAGTAAGAGACTCACAAGGTAGAAAGATGAGTAAATCACTTGGTAATGGAATCGATCCATTAAAAGTAATTGAACAATACGGTTCAGATGCCCTTAGATTAACATTAATGACAGGTAATGCTCCAGGAAATGATATGCGTTATTATGATGAAAAAGTTGAAGCAAGTAGAAACTTTGCCAATAAAATCTGGAATGCATCAAGATTTATTCTAATGAACCTAGAAAACATTGAAGAACGTGAAGTAGCAATTGATGAATTGACACCAGCAGATAGATGGATTTTATCTAAGGCTAACACATTAGTAAAAGATGTAACTGAAAACATGGAGAAATACGAACTTGGAATTGCTGTAGCCAAATTATATGACTTCATATGGGAAGAATTCTGTGACTGGTATATTGAAATGGTAAAACCACGATTATATAATGATGATGACGATACAAAAGCAGCTGCATTATGGACACTAAAGAAAGTATTAATAACATCATTAAAGTTATTACATCCATATATGCCATTTATCACAGAAGAAATATTTACATTCATACAAGATAAAGAAGAATCAATAATGGTATCTGACTGGCCTGAATATAAAGAAGAATACAACTTCCAAACAGAAGAAACAGAAATCGAATTAATCAAGCAGGCGGTTAGAAGCATCAGAAATGTAAGAGCTCAGATGAATGTACCACCATCCAAAAAAGCAAAAGTTTTCGTTGTATCAGAAAAAGAAGAAATACGAAATACATTCGAAAAAGGTAAAGTATTCTTCCAAACCCTTGCATATGCAAATGAAGTCCTTATACAAGCCGATAAGGAAAACATTGCTGATGACGCAGTATCAACGGTTATTGAGGGAGCAACTATATTCATGCCATTTGCAGAATTAGTAGATATCGAAAAAGAAATAGAAAGATTGAAAGCTGAAGAAAAGAAACTTCAAAGTGAATTAGACCGTGTAAATAAAAAATTAGCCAATGAAAAATTCATTAGCAAAGCACCAGAAAAAGTAGTTAATGAAGAAAAAGCAAAACTTGAGAAATATTCCAGCATGATGAAACAAGTAAAAGAGAGATTAAGTAATCTATCTACCAAATAAACTGTTAACCCATATGCAAAAACTTAGAATAATATAATGTAAATTATAGAAATCAAATATTACCATATATAGTGATGTTGATTATCTACTACTGATTAGGGTAGTGATAATTAGATTAAAAAAATTCACTATATATGGTTTTTTGTTATTATAATAAAATTATAACTTTCTATTTATCTCTAATATCTTTTTCCAGGCGCAGCCTATACCACCTGCCATAAGATATCCCCCACCCAGAAAATACCTATCCAATCTATTGAAACTTCCCCCCTAATATGATACATTTATATAGACTTAAAAAAACAAATCTATAATGCATATAATGATTAACAAAACTATACTAACTATAATATGAATACATAGAAATGAAAGCTTATAGGTTTGATCTATAAATAAAAACTATGACTACTTATAGTACAGATAAAATGACCTATATTTATTTTATAAATATTATATTTTTGAATATATAACTAAATAAAAAACTTTGGAGGTATTAACTCTTGAACTATAAAGAAGCATGCAAATATATACTTAATATACCGAAATTCGGTAAAAAATCAGGCTTAGAGAACATAAAGATTTTACTTGATTTATTAGACAACCCCCAAAAAGAACTAAAATTCATACACGTAGCTGGTACAAACGGAAAAGGTTCTGTATGCACCATGTTATCATATATACTATGTGAGCATGGCTATAAAACAGGTCTGTTTACTTCTCCACACCTGATAAATATGAACGAAAGAATAAAAATAAATAATATAGACATAGATAACGAAGATTTTATAAATGCATTAGTTCAAGTAAAAAATAAAATTGAATATATGGTTGAACAAGGATATAATCATCCCACTTTTTTTGAAGTATTAGTAGCTATGGCATTTGTTTATTATAATAATAATAATGTTGAATATGTAATTCTAGAGACAGGACTTGGAGGCAGACTTGATTCAACTAATATAATTGAAAATCCTGTAGTATCAGTAATTACATCCATCGGATATGACCATATTGCAATCCTTGGAAATACAATAGAAGAAATAGCAAGAGAAAAAGCAGGAATAATAAAACATGGTAGACCTACAGTGCTCTATTATGACAAAAAAGAAGTTTTTAATACAATTAGTATAGAATGTAGCAATAAAAAATCTAAATTATACAGTTATAATGATTTTAACTATGGTATTTTAAAAAGAACCAAGAAAAACATTGATTTTTCTATAAATAACAAGTATTATAATTATAATGAGGTTTATTTAAATACAATAGCTAATTACCAAATTATTAATATTTCTATTGCACTTACAACTGTTGAAGTATTAATTAATGAAGGTATCGATCTAAATAGAAAATCTATATTGCAAGCTCTTAAAAAATTCACATGGCCAGGTAGAATGGAATATGTAATGGATAATATGTTAATAGATGGAGCACATAATGTCCAAGGTATTCGCATGTTTGTTAAGGATATTAATAATTTGTATAAGAATACGGAACTTAGTATATTATATACAAGTCTGAAAGATAAACCTTACAAAGAAATGATTAGTGAACTGAAAAAATGTAATAATATAAATAGGATGATTTTAACTCAGATGAATAGTGATAGAGCAACAGATGCAAATTTATTAGGAGAATACTGTAAAGAAATAGGATTCAAAGATATTTATACTATCACTGACATAGATGATGCTGTAGAATATGCAATTTCGTTAAGTAATGAGGGTAGAATGGTTTGCTGTATCGGTTCACTATATCTAGTGGGTTACATTAAAAGCAAGATGAAAGAGGAGGCTCAATATGATTAATTTTGAAGAAGAAATTAAAAGATTTAAACCATGTCTAGAAATCGAACAGGCAGAAGAATCAATATATGCCTATGACTCAAAAGATGTATCCGATATATTACAAGAAATGCTTAGAGAAATAAAAAATGATGATAAGTAGAGTGGTGAGATAATGATGAGTAAATTATGTCCAAAATGTGGTAGTGATTTAAATGATGATTATATATGCACCAATTGCGGTTCAAAAATCGACGTTTACAACAAGATCAAACTAACTTCTAGACTACTTTATAATCAAGGATTACAAGTAGCTAAACTTAGAGATCTTAGTGGAGCCATAAGTTTATTGAAACGAAGCCTAAAACTAGATAAAAACAATATAGATGCACACAATCTATTAGGGTTGGTATACTTCGAAATCGGTGAAGTCGTACCTGCACTTCAACAGTGGGTCATAAGTAAAAATATTCAAGAAGAAGATAATATAGCAGATTATTATATTGAGAAAATCCATCATAACCAGCATAAATTGGATATGATTAATACTGCAATAAAAAAATATAATCAATCATTAAGATATATTGAACAAAAAAGTGAAGATCTAGCAATTATACAACTTAAGAAAGTAATCAGTCTGAATCCTAATTTTGTCAAAGCATACTGTTTATTAGCACTTTGTTACATACATGAAGATAACTTAGCAAAGGCGAAAATAAATTTATTAAAGGTTCTAACTATAGATAAAAGCAATTATGTAGCTCTAAAATACTATGAAGAGATTATATCTCAAGATACAGAAGATAAAAAAGAAGATATATATTCTGTTGATAAAAAAGAAGATCCGTTTTCAGTAAAAAAAACAACTAAGAAAGAAAGTAGATTGAATCCGGCAATGTTACAATTCGGTTATGTTGTTTTTGGTGTAGTAATTGGTTTATTGGTTGCAGTATTCTTAATTGTTCCTGGTAGAGTTAAAAGTAAAACAAATGAGGCGGATAATCTTAAAAAAGAAATATTAAGCCAACAAAACGAATATGATACATTGTTGACTTCTTTGACTAATGAAAAAGATGAATTAAAAATAGATTTAGATGAGAAAAATGGTTTATTGGTAGAATTTGAAGGTAAAGCTACTAATTATGACGCTTTGGGAAATCTTATAAGTGCGGTTGCACTATATTTAGAAAATGAAGACGAATCGGCAGCTAATAAATTATATTTGGTTAAGCCAGAGAATCTGGTGTCTTCAACTTCTATTGATTTGTATAATAAGATACGAAAAGATACCTATCCCCAAATTGCTAAAAAAGCATTTGATCAAGGGTCCAAATTATATAGTAGATGGAAAAACAACAATAAAGACGAGTATCTTGTGAATGCAATAACTAGTTTCCAAACAGCGACAAAATTTGTAAGTAATGATGCATCATATGCAGATGACATGTTATATTATGAAGCTAGATGTCAACAACTGTTAGGTCATGATAAAGAAGCACTTGCACTTTTTAATAAACTACTTGATAATTATCCAAATTCGAGTTTCAAAACTTGGTCTAAACAACAAGTTGATAAACTGGAATGATGTGATTTTTTACAAGGACTGTTTTACAATATTTTGCGATAATTATATTAAAGATTATTTTATAGTTATGGTAAATTGTGAACAGTCTTTTGTTTTGAAATAAAATATTATTTTCTAGACGTTATTGTAATTATTATTGTTAAATTTTCTTATTAAGTTGTAGTAGTTTAGTTATAAAGTTTAGTCAATTACACTAAAATACTATAATTATAAAAAAAGTTCCAAATAAAAAAAGGAAATTGGAAATAAATGGAGAAATTATAAAAATATGTAAAATATTTACAGAAGGAGGAAAAGTAGTGTCTACCCAATGTAAAATAATCAAGAGAAATCTAGTTGTAAATGTATCAGAAGAACTTGACCATCATAATGCAGAAATAATTAGAGAAAAAATTGATAAACTTATACTAAATCACAACATAAAATGTGTGATATTTGATTTTTCCAATACTAACTTTATGGATAGTTCTGGGATAGGAGTTATCATGGGAAGATATAAAAATATTAAAAATATGGGGGGAAATGTGGTTGTTACCAATGTGAATCCTAGGATGGATAGAATTTTTAAGTTATCAGGATTGTATAGAATTATTAATAGCTATGCAAATGTAGATAAAGCACTTAAACATTCTAATATAAGTTAATATATATGTCTGAATAAAATATTTTTAATATATATTACAAAAAATGGTAATAATAAAGGGGGATATTATGAAGTACGAAAATGAAATGAAAATTGAGTTTAGTAGTAAGTCGCAAAATGAATCATTTGCTAGGATTGTTATAGCGTCTTTCGTGGCTCAACTTGATCCGACACTTGAAGAATTATCGGATATTAAGACTGCTGTATCAGAAGCTGTTACCAATTCAATTATACATGGATATGAAGATTACGAAGGAAAAGTTCATATGTATTGCAAAATAACTGATAATAAAGTATATATTGAAATAAAAGATTTTGGTAAAGGTATTATGGATATTAATAAAGCTCGTGAACCATTATTTACTTCAAAACCTGAATTAGAACGTTCGGGAATGGGATTTACAGTTATGGAAACATTTATGGATGAAGTAGAAATAGAATCCAAAGTAGGTGTAGGGTCAAAAATAATCATGAGGAAAAAGCTTAAAAGTTTAGAAAAGCTTTGAGAAGGTGTTGAATATGGATAGAACACTAGAACTAATAAAAAAATCCCAAAAAGGAGATCAAAGAGCTAGAGAGCAAATTGTAGAAGAGAATATAGGCTTAATATGGAGTATTGTCAAGCGATTTTCTAATAGAGGATATGACCTAGATGATTTATTCCAAATCGGAAGTATTGGTTTGCTAAAAGCTATAGATAAATTTGATCTGACCTATGAAGTAAAATTTTCAACATATGCTGTTCCTATGATTATGGGTGAAATCAAAAGATTTATGAGGGATGATGGAATGATCAAGGTCAGCAGATCACTTAAAGAGATAGCTAACAGAGTTCGTATCAATAAAGATATTTTAAACAAAAAATTAGGGAGAGAGCCAACAATAGAAGAAATATCTAGTGAAATCGGTACATCAGTGGAAGAAATAGTAATGGCATTGGAATCTAATTCAGAGGTAGAATCTCTCTATAAAACAATTCATCAAGGAGATGGACATCCTATTTTTTTAATAGATAAACTAGAAAAGAATGCAGATGAAAATACAATGATGATAGATAAAATAGCTCTTAGACAGGTAATAAAACAATTATCTCCAAAAGAAATGGAGTTAATAGTTCTTAGATATTATAAAGATAAGACCCAAACTGAAATAGCTGAAAAGATTGGAATATCACAGGTTCAAGTATCAAGATTAGAGAAAAAGATATTAGGTCAAATCAGAGAAAAGCTATCATAAAATTTTATGAATTTTTTAACATATATTTGATTTTTCATTCCCATATAGGAAGATAAAATATATTTTTTATCCTACCCAAAACTATGATTATATGATCATAGTTTTTTTTTGAACTTATTACCAGAATAGTTATGGTTAATACTTCAAAAAATATTAGTAAATATTATAAATTTCTAAAGAGGTGATTTAATGAAACATAAAAAAATATTAATAATAGCTGTTATGTTTGTTTTAGTGTTAGCGTCTGTTTTAACTTATATGTATATTAATAGAGAAACAGATGTAACATATCAGGGAACATTCGTTAATTGTGCCTTTGATAAAAAAGGGTGATTAGATGGATAATATATATATAAAAGCAAGTAAGAAGGTAAATATAATAGGGAAAAAAAATATAATTATTAATGATATTGCTGATATAGAAGGGAAAAAAGAAATTGTAAATAAAATTAAACATATTAATATCTTTACTATAGATAATGATAAGAAAAAAAATTACTTATTGTCTATTATCACAATAATAGCAGAGATACAGAAATATTATGAAAACATACTTATACAAAATGTTGGAGAAGAAGATATCATTATTTCTTATTCACCTAAAGAGAAACAGCATAAATATAAAAATTTCATTAGGATTGTTAAAGTTATATTTGTTTGTATAACTTTATTTACTGGTGGTGGGATTGCGATTATGACATTTCATACAGATGCAGCAGTACCAGATGTATTCGTTAGATTATATAGTTTGTTTTTAGGTGAAGAGAATATTAACCCTTTGATCATTGAGATACCTTATTCTATTGGTTTAGCGACAGGTATAATTGTTTTCTTCAATCATTTTTCTTCAAAGAAATTAACTGATGATCCTACTCCTATAGAAGTGGAGATGAGACTGTATGAAAGAGATGTAGAAGATTGTATTATTGAGAATCTAACTGATGAAGGGAATAAAGAAAAGTGATAATAAATTACTTGTTATTAATAATAATAGGATTCGGTGGTGGAGTGATTATTGCAGGAGGTGTATTTGCTTTTATAGCTATTATTGGGATAGTTCCAAGATTAGCTCAAAAGACATCAACACAAAAATACATTTGGGTTTATGAGGATGCCATTGTTTTTGGAGGTATCTTCGGTACGTTAGTTATGATTTCAGATTTTCAAATACCATTAGGGAATATTGGAGCTATAATATATGGCTTTTTCTCAGGTATATTTATAGGATGTTTAGCGGTCTCTTTAGCAGAAGTATTAGATGTAGTACCTATTTTGACAAGAAGGCTCAATATAAAAGTAGGAATGGCTTATTTTATAGTAACACTAGCTATTGGTAAGTTAGTAGGTTCATTAGTTTACTTTATTATACCTGGTTTCTATACTTTGAAGAAATAGATATTTACGAAAGGAGATAAAATGGATGGATAATATTAAAGAACAACAAAAAGATTTTCAAGAATTAGTTGAGAAATCTTCACCTAAACCAAGTTTAATAAAAAATTGTATTTGGGCGTTTATGGTAGGTGGTAGTATTTGTTGCATAGGTCAAGGAATCACTGATAGCCTAATGCATTTTGCAAAACTTCCAAAAGATACTGCATCAACTTTTACAAGTATTATATTGGTATTTTTAGGAGCATTGTTAACAGGGCTGGATATATATGATAGTATCGGAAAAAGAGCAGGAGCAGGTTCTATAGTACCAATAACAGGGTTTGCCAATTCTATTGTTTCACCAGCTATAGAGTATAAAAATGAAGGATATGTATTTGGTGTGGGTGCAAAAATCTTTACAATAGCAGGTCCCGTCATATTATACGGTATGCTGTCTTCTGTTATTGTAGGTTTAATCTATTATATGGTAGGTGCTGGTTAAGCTGATTACTTAATAATATAGATAAATTAGTTAATGTTTGAAAGGAATGATATCAATGGGTACTCAACTAGGAGAGCAAACAATAGCTTTTGATAGACCGCCTACTATTATAGGATATGGTAATATAGTTGGTCCAAAAGAAGGCGATGGGTTATTAAAAGATTATTTTGATAAAATATTAGAAGATACTTTGTGGGGAGAAGAATCATGGGAAAAAGCTGAGAGCAAGATATTAAATGCAGCTATTAATTTAGCGATTGATAATGCTAAAGTTCCTAAAAACGATATAAGGTATATTTTTGCAGGAGATCTATTGAATCAATTGACAGCTAGTACTTTTGCTATTAGAGACTTGAAAAAAGCATATTTTGGTTTATATGGTGCCTGTTCGACAATGGGAGAATCTTTAGTACTTGCGTCTATGACTGTTGAAGGTGGATTTGCAGATTATTGTGTGGCTGCTACATCCAGCCATTTTTGTGGTGCTGAGAAACAATTTAGGTTTCCTCTGGAATTTGGTAATCAAAGACCTTTGACGGCAACTTATACGGTAACAGGTAGTGGTGCAGTTGTTATTGGTAATACTGGAAGTGGACCAAAGATTACACATGTTACACCAGGTAGAATCGTGGATCTTGGAATTAAAGATGCTATGAATATGGGTGCAGCTATGGCACCAGCAGCAGCAGATACGATTATTACCCACTTTAAAGATACAGGCAGAAGTGCAGATGATTATGATTTGATAATAACTGGTGATTTGGGGATTGTAGGCAAAAAGTTGAATAGAGAGTTGGTAAATAAACAGGGATATGATTTATCAGATAACTATACAGACTGTGGAATAGAAATATTTGATGGTGATAAGCAAGATACACATGCTGGAGGAAGTGGATGTGGATGTTCTGCTGTTACTCTTACGGGATATATTTTGAAAGAAATGGCAAAAGGAACCTTTAATAGAGTTCTATTTATTCCTACTGGAGCGTTATTAAGTCAAAGTAGTAGTTTTCAAGGTGAGAGCATACCTGGTATAGCTCATGCTGTTGCTATAGAAAATAGCCAAGAATAATGGGAAAGAAGGGACATTATGATTGATTATATAAAAGTTTTTGTTACTGGTGGAGTAATATGTGTTATAGCTCAGATTTTGATGGATAAGACTAAACTGATGCCTGCAAGAGTATTAGTGATATATGTTTCATTAGGGACATTTCTGACTGGGTTAGGTATATATGAACATGTTGTGGAATTCGGTGGTGCTGGTGCTACAGTTCCTTTAATCGGATTTGGTTATTCATTGGGTAAAGGAGTAATAGAAGAAGTAAAGACATCAGGTTTCCTTGGAGTCTTTACAGGAGGAATGACTGCAACAGCTGGGGGAATTACTGCAGCTCTATTATTTGGTTATTTAGCAGCTGTATTATTTAAACCTAAAGACACAAAATAGTTTATGAGTTCCAAAAACATATATGATAATAAAAAAAGCGATTTAATCGCTTTTTTTATTTAAGAACTATTCTTGATACATGAAAGGTGGTGGTGAATAATAGTCATCCTCTAAATAAGGTTCATCTTCAATTTCATCTTCTAGAGGTTTGTCCTCAGGAGCTATAAATTCATCTTCTTCGTTGAGGTCTTCTTCCGTATTTTCATCTATATAATCTGATGGAAGTTTAATTTCAGGTTTTTTAACATAAGGACCGTGAATATTGCAGTATTCTCCTAAACTAGTGTATAATAATTCATACTTCCTATCTTGTATTCTTGGTGGATTATTAGGGTCCCAATTAGAAGGTACAAGTGGTTCAGGTCTTTGAATAAAAACTTTTGTGTATTTACAACTATTCGGACAATACTTATTAGCTGGAAGTCCAGAAGCAGAACATATGGTTCTTTTTACATGAACATCGCATGTCTCTGTAGGCTCAGTACCCTGTTCAAAATACTCGGTAATTATAGTAGAACCTCTTGGATCTTTATTACATAAACCTAATTCAGCTAATTTACCAGATTCTGTGCATATTTTAGCTGTAACTATATTATCTGGTTTATAAAATTCTTTTCTAGGTAATCCTTTATGAATTTCTTCCATGATTTTACGCCAAAGTATTTTATGATAGCTTCTGTTATATACTTGTTCTTTTGGTGTGTCATATCCTTGCCATATGCTGGCAACGTAATAAGGAGTATAACCTGTAAAAACTAGATCTTTCTTATCTGAAGAAGTTCCTGTTTTACCTGCAATAGGCATACTTACACTATTAAATTTAACAATGGTACCTGTACCTACTTCAACTACATCTGTCATAGCATCAGTCAAAAGAAAGGCAGTACTTTCCTTCATGACTTGAACTTCATCAGGTTGGTCGTTTTCAAGAAGAATGTTATTATCATGGTCTAGGACTTTGGTATAAAAAATAGGTTCAACATAATTTCCATTGTTGGCTATCGCTCCATATGCGGATGTCAATTCTAGTAGGCTAACTCCTTTGGTAATACCTCCGAGAGCTAAAGAATAATTTTTGTCAGAGAATACTTTACCGTTTATAGTTTCACGTTCTACCAGAGATGTAAATCCAAGTTTCATCAAATAATCAAAACTTGTATCAATACCAATATCCATTAATGTTTTTACTGCATGTATATTTATAGAATATGTTATACTATCTCTTACAGAGGATAATCCTTTATAATTATACTTATATTCATCACTATCATACCAGTTATTTACTTCCCAAGGTTCTGAGTCTTCTGAGACAGAATACGAAAAAGGTACATCATCTTGTATAGTTGCCAAAGTGTATTGTCCAGTATCAATAGCAGGCAAGTATGCAGCTAATATTTTAAAAGTCGATCCAGGTTGACGATAAGTGCTGGTAGCTCTATTCAACAATTGGTTTCCAACTTTTTCTCCTCTTCCTCCAGTTATAGCTTTTACATGTCCAGTATGATAATCTGTTATTACCATTGCAGCTTGTGGTTGTGGTACTAGGATTTTAGATTCTGAAATTACTTCATCACCATCTGTGACCCATAAAGATTTTAATTCTTCTGCATATTCATTAGCTTTTTCATCAGTATTGAACTCTTTTTCTTTATAATAATGTTTGGTTTCTGCACCGTTTTTAATGACAGATAGAGTATACATTAATTTTACTGAGTAGTCTTCACTTTTTGGAGGATAATTGGATTCGTCTAAAAATTCTTCGTCCATTATTTTTTGCATATTCACATCTTGAGTGACGTATATATTGAGACCTCCAGTATATATAAGATCATAGGCTTGTTCTTCAGTAAACCCTTTTTTGACTACAAGATCATTTTTGACTCGTAAAATAACTTCATCTACGAAATAAGAATAGTTAGCGTTGCTTGATGCAGATTTGTTGGTTATTTCAATTTTAGAATAAACATCTTCAGTTAAGGCTTTTTTATATTCGGCATCTGTTATTTTATTCTGTTCTAACATTTTATCTAAAACGATCAATTGGCGAGAGTGATTTTTTTCTGGATTAGAAATAGGGTCATATCTACTAGGGTACTTGGTTATACTTGCTAATACAGCTGATTCGGCAAGGGTGAGTTCTGTCACATCTTTATTAAAATATTTGTTAGCAGCTGCTTGGACCCCATAGGTTCCTCGTCCAAGAGCAACAGTATTTAAGTAACTTTCCAGTATAATATTTTTTTCAACATGTTTTTCTAATTCTACAGCCAAATATTGTTCTTGTATTTTTCTCTGAAATGTTTGCGTAGCGGAAAGAACATTATTCTTGATTACTTGTTGAGTGATTGTACTTGCACCTTCGCCAGTTAGGTCTTTTGATTTTATATTATTTATTATTGCCCTCAAAATCCCTTTTAGGTCAATCCCGTTATGGTCATAAAATCGTTCATCCTCTATAGCTATGAATGCATCTTGTAGATGAATGGGCATTCTATCTATAGGTGAATATATCCTATTTGCATCTGTTCCATGAAGAGAAGTTATCTCATTACCTAGTTGATCATATATGAATGTCCTATATCCTTTTGGCATAATATCCTTATCGTAATCTATTGTAGGTGCGGAATCAATTATAGCTTTGGTTACACCTAATCCAGCACAAACAATCAATACTAGAGAGACTAAAATGGTTAAGGAGATAATTCTAATAAAAGATGTACTTATTGATTTTTTCACTTTTTTTGTTTTTGATTCCAATTCTTTCTCACGTTTGTTTTTTGAATGATTGCTATAATTCATAAAATAGCTCCTTATAAATGCTTTTATATCTATGTATAAACAATTTATGTTTATATTAAAAGGATGTGTTTTTTATAAGGCTATTATTCATGAAATAGGGTAAAACATAAGATTTTTTTAATAGTAGATATGTAATAAGAGGAACCCCCTATATGGAGTTCCTCTCTCATTAAATGTAACACATATTCTTTTATTATTATCCAAGTATCAAAACCTAGTCATTAGGTAAAAAAGGTGTAAATGGATTAGGTTTATTGTCGTTATTATGATTATTGCTATTATGGTTATTATTCATATCATTATTATAATAATCAGTTGGCAATTGTACATCAGGTATTTCAGGTTGTGCAGTATGAATGTTACAATATTCCCCTATCTTTGAAGGTAGCAATTCATACTGTCTATCTGCGATATCTGGTGGCCTGTTAGGGTCTTGAGGTACAAATGGAATAGGTCGTTGAATATATACTAGTTCTTCTTTGCTTGATTCCGGACAATTTTCTGTAGCCATCAATCCAGAGTCTTTACAAATGACTGCTTTTACATGAACATCACAAGGTTCAGTTGGTTCAGTACCTTTAGCGAAGTATTCAGTTCGTACTGTAGATCCTCTTTGATCATGATCACATAATCCTGGAACAGCTAGTTTACCTGATTCTGTACATATTTTAGCAGTTACGATACCAGATGGTTTGTTAAATTCTTTTCTTGGAAGGTCTTTATGAATTCTCTGCATAACTTCTTTCCAGATTGCTTTATGATATCCATTACGTACATAAACTTGTTCTTGTTGCTGGTCATAACCTTTCCAGACTACAGCAGTATAATAAGGAGTATATCCAGCAAAAACTAAGTCTACATCATCAGAAGAAGTTCCTGTTTTACCTGCAATAGGCATACCATTAAAGTGAACGGGATAACCAGTACCTCCTGGGCTACAAACATCTACTAAAGCATCTGTCAATAGGAAAGCGGTTGTTTCTTTCATTACAGTTCTTGTAACAGGTTCTTTTTGTAATAACAGCTTTCCATCATGGTCCAGAACTCTAGAATAGAATGTTGGTTCTATATATACACCATCGTTGGCAATTGCAGCATATGCTGCTGTCAATTCTAATACAGTAACCCCTTGAGATAAACCACCAAGTGCTAATGATAGACCTTTATCAGTGTAATTTTTTCCGTTGACTGTTTCATTTTCTACTAATGTTGAAAAACCTAACTTAATTAAATAGTCATAACCAGTTTGGACACCTACATCATTAAGTGTTTTTACTGCCAATATATTCATAGAATATTTTAAACCTTCTCTAACAGTAGATAAACCTTTATATTGCCTATAATAGTTCTTTGGCCAACCATATGGCATATTCGGTAATTTAGAAGGTACGTCATCAATTACAGTTGCCAATGTATAGCCAGCAGTATCAATAGCTGGTAGATAAGCTGCTAAAGTCTTAAATGTTGATCCTGGATGACGTTTGGAATTAGTAGCACGGTTAAATGTACGATTTCCTACTTTTTCGCCTCTACCACCTGATATAGCTTTTACATAACCAGTATGTTGGTCTATAATTGCCATAGCTGATTGTGGTTGAGGGACAGATATGGAATTATCTGATATTATAGTATTACCTTCGTCTTCCAGTTCTTTTTTTACTTGCTCCATATAATCTGCTGCTTCTTGGTCCGTATCAAATGTCTTATCTTTATTAATATCTTTTTTGTGACCATCCTTATCTTTGATTGTTACCGTATAGAATAGTCTAACAGCGTAGTCGACATTTTTCTTAGGGAAGAAATCTTCATTGGTATAAGTTTCGTCTACTATCTTTTGAATATCAGAATCTTGATTACAATATATGCTAAGTCCTCCACGATATATTAAATTGGATGCCTGACTTTCCGTATAACCTTTTTTAACCATTAAGTCATCAATTACTCTTGATATTACTTCATCGACATAATATGAGTAACTTGAGTTACCTGCAAATGATTTGTTTACTATTTGAATATTATTATATACATCTTCATTGATTGCTTCGTCATATTGAGCTTGTGTTATTTTTTCTTGTTCCAATAACTTAGTAAGAATTCTAGACTGCCTTTTCTTGTTATTTTCTGGGTAAGTAACAGGATCATAATAACTAGGATTCTTAGTTATTGAAGCAATAACTGCTGATTCTGCTATTGTTAATTCACTAACATCCTTATTAAAATATTTATTAGCAGCAGCTTGTACTCCATTAGTACCTCTACCAAGTCCTATAGTATTTAAATAGTTTTCTAATATAGTTTCTTTGTCTGATTTCTTTTCTAGTTGTATTGCCAAATATTGTTCTTGTATTTTTCTCTCAAAGCTTGTTTCAGTTGATAATATATTATTTTTTATTAGCTGTTGAGTAATAGTACTTGCACCTTCAGCTAAACTTCCTGATTTCAAGTTAGTAAAGATAGCTCTGAAAATACCTTTTATATCAATACCATTATGTTGCCAGAAACGTTCATCTTCTATTGCTATAAAACCGTCTCTAAGATATGTAGGTATTTCATCAAGTTCAACATATATTCTATTAGCATTAGATCCATGTAATTGAACAATTTCGTTACCGTCTTGGTCATATATAAATGATGCATATCCTTTTGGAACAATATCTTCAACATTAATATCAGGAGCTGAGTCTATGATGGATTTTGCGAATCCCAATCCAGCACAAACGCCTACAATAATAAGTAACAAAAATGCAAAAGCCAAAATTTTAATAAAAGATGTGCTTACACTTTTAGTCGCTTTACTTGATTTAGAATCAAGCTTTTCCTTTTTCTTTTTGTTGGATTCTTTACTAAAATTCATAAATTGCCTCCTTTATACAGATGATATTATATCAAATATATAAAGATATAGAAAGTAAAATATATGTTTTGCCATAAATTTAATAAATATTAACAAATTATTCACAAAATGTATTGCGTTTGTAATTTAAGTGAAACACTTTGATAATCATGTTATTAACAACTAAAGTTCATAGTAAAGACAATAATCTCTTGGCGAAATAGGTTTTATTAGACATACACAATTATTAATAAGCAATCATATACTTAATATAAGGATTAAGAAATGCTGGCAATAGTAATAGACATAGGAGGAGATATGAGAAGAAATATAAAAGGCAGAAAGCCAAGAAAGAACAAGAATAAGAAAAAACGCTTTGGAGCATATGTGTTTATTCTTATAGCAGTTTTAAGTCTTAGTTTTATATTTGTGTATACATATTTAGATAAGCAGATCTTGCCTATAGTAGTGGCTATGTCCCAATTGAAAATTAAAACCATAGCTACACAATCCATAAATGATGCAGTTAGGAGAACTCTAGCGGAGAAGGATATAAATACTGATGAGCTGGTTACATATTTTTATAATGAAAAAGGGGAGATAGTATCTTGTGGTATTGATACTATAACTATCAATGAAATATGTGCAGATGTGATAGATAAGATAGCAGAAGAAGTTGATAAGTATGCGGATGAGACAATACCCATTCCTTCAGGTAATTTAATAGGTTCTAACATATTCGCCAATACAGGTCCTAATATAGAAGTGGAAATTCTACCTTTTGGTACAGCAACAATTAATTATGACAGAGAATTTAAATCGACAGGAATTAACCAGATTAATCATAGGGTATGGCTGAATATAGAGACTACTATGCAGGTAGTAGTTCCTCTTGCTTCTGAAAAAGTAACAGTGGCACAACAAGTTACATTAGTAGATAGGATAATAAGTGGTACAGTTCCACCTAACTATGTTAATGTACCTGATAAGAATATACTGGATGTAGCTCCAGGAGGATTTGATAATTAGTAAGAAGAGAATAGTGTTTAGGCACTATTCTCTTAATATTTATAACATATCTTCTCCTGGCGACCAATCAATGGGACATAAACCTCCAGCTTGCAAAGCTTGTAGAACACGTAATGTTTCATCTACAGAACGTCCTACATTGAGATCATGTATGACACTATATCTTATGATGCCTTCTGGATCTACAATGAATAAACCTCTTAATGCGATACCTTCTTCTTCTATTAATACACCGTATTTCTTTGCAACAGATTTAGTTATATCTGATGCTATTGGGAAATTGATTTTGCCAAGAGCTCCATTTATCCATGCTTGATGAGAATATTGACTGTCTGTACTTACAGCAAGCATTTCTGCGCCAATATCTTGGAACTGCTTGATTTTCTTGCTATAACCTGTTATTTCAGTGGGACACACAAATGTGAAATCCAAAGGATAGAAAAACAGGACTAACCATTTACCCTTATAATCATCCAAATTCTTTTTGCCAAAATTAGTTCCGTCTCCAAGAGCTGTTGCCATATCAAAATGGGGTGCTTTATTACCTACTAACCTTTCCATTGATTATTCCTCCAAATATTTTATAGTCTGTATAAAGTATTTGATACTGAGTTGCATATTATTCTAATCAAGAGGGAATTAACTCAACTTTTCTATTTTTAATTTAATGGGAGAAAATAAAAGAATGTAGTTAAAGAGTTACAAAATGAAAAGATAGAAAAAGTGACTATATTTTTATTCTTTAAATCTTTTTTATTGGTTTACCTGCATAGAGTATTAAATCGGTAAAGTTAATTGATTAACTCATATGTATAATTTCAGAATAGTTTTAGGTTATAAGTTGACAATATTAGCTAAACATGATAGTATAATATATACTTATTATTAAAAATTGTAAACGGTTGCATAAATTATAAAATCAAACTTAATGTTTGGTTTATAATTATAAAAATAATAAGGGAAGGTTAAGGTGACGAAATGCAAAAAAGGAAGAAAATCTTTACTATCATCGTTTGTTTGACACTTATTATAACAACATTGTTTACTGGGAGCATAAGCATAAAAGCTTCTTCAACTTCTTCTAATCTTGACAGTAATGACATTGTCTACATGATATTGACTGACAGATTTTATGATGGAGATTCATCTATTAATGGTACAGTCGGGAATGAATATCGACCTGGTGAATTAAAGTATACACAAGGTGGTGATTTTCAAGGTATTATAGACAAAATGTCGTACATAAAAAATCTGGGAGTCACAGCAATATGGATATCTCCACCTCAGAAAAATGAACTTCTAAGTAGGGATGGTCAAGAATCAGGATATCATGGATATTTTACTAATGACTACAATACGACCGATCCACATTTCGGTAGCAAGGACAAATTGAAAGAGCTAGTAGATACAGCTCATGATAATGGAATAAAAGTCATTCTTGATGCAGTACCAAATCATACTGCTGATTATTTAGCTGGAACTTCTACATCATATTATCCTTCAACATATTGTCCTGCATCCCCATTCAATAATCCTAATTGGTATCATCATAATGGAGATATCACGGATTACAATAATTATCATGAGTTAGTCAATCATGATATGGGTGGGTTAGATGATATAGACCAATCAAATGTTGATGCGAAGAATGCTGTATTATCAGCATACAAGATGTGGATTGATGACATTGGATTTGATGGCATAAGAGTGGATGCGGCAAGTTCACTTCCAAAACCTTTTATTACTGAGTTCGAAGATTATGTTGGTGTTCCAACTTTTGGTGAAATCTTCAATGGTAGTGTAGATTTTGTTAGTGATTTTCAGAATTATCAATGGGGGGTTCTGGATTTTCCTGTATTTTTCGTAGCAAGAGAAGTTTTTGCTCACGATGAAGGATTCCAGTCATTGAAAAACATATTTGACCAAGATTATAAATATCAGAATGTCAATAATCTAGTAACTTTTCTTGATAATCATGACAGAGACAGGTTCTTATGCTTAGCAGACGATAGTTACAAAAAATTAAGACTAGGTATGACATTTTTATTCACCATAAGAGGTATTCCAGATGTTTATTATGGAACAGAGCAAGCACACTTCGGTAGTGGAGTACGTACAGAATATACTGGTATAGCGAATAAAGAAAATCGTGAAGTAATGAGTTCTTTTGACGAGACCAATATCAACTATCAACATATAAAAAGATTAGCTGAAATAAGAAAAGAATACGAACCTCTAAGAAACGGAACTCAAAGGGAAATGTGGTGTGATACTTTCGTATATTCTTATTCTAGAAGGAACGATGACAACGGTGATGAAGTAATAACAGTCCTTAATAATGGATTCGAGATCTCTACAAGAGCTATTCCATTAAGAGCGGAGAGTTCAATAACTGTTGGTACAGAACTAACTAATCTCTTGGATACATCTCAAAAAGTAACTGTTACTTCAGGTGGGGTAACTGGCAAACAAATAGATGTTAGCGTAGATGGAAAAGAAGCAATGATATTAGTTAAAGGTAATCCATCAAGTTATACACCTCCTGTTCCAGTCACAACTAAAATAAGAGTCCATTATGATGTTGGTTATGGTAACTATATGTTCGTAAGAGGTGAAAATTATCCACTTAGATGGAATCAAGGAAGAATAATGAGAAATATCTCTTCAGATGTATGGGAATTTGAAATGGAACGTATTGAACCAGGAGAGACAGTTGAATTTAAAGCACTTATTAATGATAATTCCTGGTCGACAGGCAACAATTATACAGTTACTGGTGGGCAAACAATAGATATCTATCCTAATTTTTAATTAAATAGTACAATTCCTGTAGCTTGAGCAAAATATTGTTGCAAATCCATGTAGAAAGGTATATATTAAAAATACCAATTTTTTTATAATTATTAGTGTAAACGGTTGCACTAAAAATGATTGTATTTTGAAAGAGAGTGAGAAAATATGGGAGTGACAATTAAAGATGTTGCAAAAGCTACAGGAGTATCAACAGCTACAGTTTCTAGAGTAATAAATAATAGTCCACTGATATCTCCAAAAACAGCAGAAAAAGTTAAATTGGCTATGAAGAAGATGAATTATTATCCTAGCAGTATGGCTAGAGGATTTTCTAATCAGAATACATATAATATTGCTTTAGTAGTTGATATCAATAATTTTGATGCATTTGATAATCCTTTTTTCTATAAAATTCAGTATGGAATAGAAAAAGTGATATGCAATAAAGGATATAATTTAATTATAGCTAATGAAAAGACTACTATAAATAAAGGTAATACTCTGAACAGAATAATTTGTGAAAAAAGAGCTGATGGTATTATTTTTCCAGCGCTTCTATTGAAAAAGAATATTATCAAGAACATGGAAGATCTGAATATACCATATGTAGTCATTGGAGAGCCACCTAAGAATTATGATGTCAATTGGGTGGATATCAATAATAAGATGGCTGGTTATATCGCTACTGAACATCTGATAGATAATGAATACAGAAATATAGCGTTTGTTTCCAGTAATCAAAATGATACTTTTAATATGAAGAGATATAGAGGCTATAAAGAGGCACTAAAGGATAATGGTATAGCATTTGATGATAGATTATTCACTAAAAACATTACAGGAAATATTGATGGATATAACTTAATTAAGAATTATATGGATAGAAACTATATTCCCGACTCATTTGTTTTCTCCAGCAATTTAGCTGCCTTTGGAGCCATTACAGCTCTAAAAGAAGAAGGATATAATATACCTGATGATATAGGTGTGGTCAGTTTTGATAATTTCTTGGTAGCAGAGTTGACTAAACCAGAGATGACTACAGTAGATATAGACGTATTGGAATTGGGTATTCAAGCGGGATCTATGCTAATCGGTGAAATCAATTTACCATCATCAAGTAAACATAATACTTTATTGTCGGTTAAATTAATAACGAGAGGTTCAGCCGAAAGGAGTTAAGTAATTGACATGATATATGAAGCGATTATTCATGAACAAATAAGGGATTATATATACCCCATCAACTCTTATCAATTAGCAATCAGGATAAAAGCTAAAAAAGGTGATATCAAAGAATGCATATTGCATTATTATAATATGCAGAAAACTACTATTTCCAATAGTTCAAAAGTCAGAATGACATGTTATGCTAGAGATAAGAGATTCGATTATTATGAAGTTTTGATTGATACAGGAGAAAGAACCAAATACATAAAATATTTTTTTGAGATTAATGATGGAATTAATGTAGTGTATTTTAATTATTATGGTATTTCATTAACTGTACAGGAGGAAGGAAATTTCCAATATCTTATCAGTAATGAAAAAGATTTTCTGCAAATACCACATTGGGTTGAAGAATCTATTTTCTACCAGATATTTCCGGAAAGATATTATGATGGAAATAAGGAGAATAATCCCGATGATGTTGTAGAATGGGGGAGTTCACCTACCAGAGAAAATTTCATGGGAGGTGATTTAGAAGGAATACATAAAAAAATAGATTATCTGAAAACATTGGGAGTTAATGCTATATATCTTAATCCAATATTCGAGGCACCTTCTAATCACAAATACGATACAATGGATTATTTTAAGATAGATAAGCATTTTGGAGATATAGATGACCTAAGGAAACTTGTACTAGTACTTCATGAAAATAATATCAAATTGATATTAGATGGAGTGTTCAATCACTGTGGATACTATACTAGGCAATTTCAGGATGTCATAAAAAATGGAGAAAAATCTAAATACAAAGATTGGTTCTATATTGACCAGCTTCCAGTAGATACCGATGAAATCAATTATGAGTGTGTAGGTTATTATAAATGGATGCCTAAGCTTAATTTCAATAATGAAGAAGTTAGAGATTATGTAAAGAAAATAGGCAGGTATTGGATTGAGGAAGCTAATATTGATGGTTGGCGTTTGGATGTTGCAGATGAAATAGACACCACTTTCTGGAGTGAATTCAGAAGGGAAGTAAGGTCTGTCAATCCAGAGTGCTTTATATTGGGAGAGACTTGGATTGAAAACAAAAGTATGTTAAGAGGAGATCAGATGGATTCTGTCATGAATTATTTGTTCTTCTATGCAGTCACAGAATATTTCGCAAAAAACACTATAGATACATTTGAATTTGATTCTAGAATCAATCAATTCCTAGGAGCTTATTCCAATAGAGTACATCACTCCTTATTTAATCTAATAGGGAGTCATGATACAACAAGATTCCTAACCTCATGTAACAAAGATATGGATAAGTTAAAATTAGCAGCCGCTTTTCAATTATTATTTATCGGCGTTCCATGTATATATTATGGTGACGAAATCGGTATGGAAGGTTCAAATGATCCAGGTTGTAGAGGGGCTATGAATTGGAGTTTTACTGAAAGACAACAGAACCTATTAGAATATTATAAAAGACTCATACATATAAGAAAAAAATATAGAGCTTTAGTAGAAGGTAAATTCAAATCCATTTATTGTAGTAATGAAAATTTAGTTTATGCTTTTGTAAGAGAGATAACTAGGGAAAGAGTATATGTAATACTTAATAATGAAGATAAGATTAATGAAATTACAATACCTTTATTAGAAAAGTATGATGAAAACAGGGTTATTGTAGATATAATCACAGATGATGAATTTCAAATTTCTACATTACAGAATGAGAAATATTATAATTGTGATATATATCCTTATGAAAGTAGCGTAAAAATTAATATTGAATCATATGGAGTGAGAATTTTAATTGTTAACTAAATAATTAGGAGGATTACAATGAAAATGAAAAAAACAATAAGTATTTTTTTGATGTTTATATTAATTATTTCTATAGCTACAGGGTGTAAAAGTGATAAAGCAACGAGTAGTAATGGCTCGGATGAAAGTGTGACTATAACTTTTTGGCATCATTATAATTCACAATCAGCCGAAAATAAAGTATTAAATGAAGTCATTATACCTGAGTTCCATAAAAAACACCCTAATATAAATGTAGAAACAGTCTCTCATGAATGGGCAGAATTGCATAAGAAGATATTAGTAAGTACCAGTTCTAATCAATTACCAGATGTGGCTAGAGTTGATATCGCTTGGGTTCCAGAATTTCAGAAATTGAATATATTGAAAAAATTAGATTCAGAAATGAAAGACTTCAAAGAGATTTCAAGCAATATAATAGATGGACCTATGAATACTGCTAAGATAAACAATAATCATTATGGATTAGGATTAAATACGAATACAAAAATTCTATTTTATAACAAATCCATGTTAGATAAAGAAAATATAAAAGTTCCAACTACAATGGATGATTTTTTTGAAGCAGCCAGAAAGATGAGTAAAAAAGATGGTAAACAGATATGGGGATATGGTGAACCAGCATTGTCTGGTTGGAATATCTGTCCTTTCATCTGGAGTAATGGTGGGGATATTACTGATAAAGAGTACAAAACAGCAACAGGATACATAAATAGCAAGAAAACAATTGATATCATCCAAAAACTTGTAGATCTATACAAAGACAGTGGAATGATAGGATTCAATAGTGGGGACATCCCTCTAACAGATGGTTACGGTCAAGGAAGATACGGTATGATTATTGAAGGACCTTGGAAATTCGCAGAATTAGAAGGTTCTTACCCTGACTTTGAACCTATGACTGCTCAGATGCCAGCTGGAGAAGGCGGTTCTGTTCAGGTGTTGGGTGGAGAGGATATAGTTATGTTTTCTGATTCCAAGAAAGAGGCAAGTTGGGAATTCATGAAATTCATGACAGATAAATTTGCTCAGATAGAGATGGCAAAAGTAGGTCAGATTCCAGTCAATAAAGAAGCTATTGATTCAGAAGAAGTTAAAAGTATAGAGAACTTCGCACCATTTCTTGAAGCAATAAAAACTGCAAAACCAAGACCTCCAGTATCCACATGGCCTGAAATAGATAATGAAATTACAAGTAGTATTACAATGGCAATGTTGGATGATAAACCTGTTGAAGAGATTATGAATGAATTAGCTGTCAAGATAGACGAATTGTTGGAGACAGCAAATAAGTAGCAATGTTTCTATATTATACATACAATTGAGGTGAAGAAATGCGTAAAAGAGTTCAAACCTGTTTATTATTGTTTCCTGGATTGATTATTTTTGGATTATTTACCATTTATCCCATTATCAAATTATTTGTCATGAGTTTTTTTGACTGGAAGATAGGACTTAATCAGACGTCGCAGTTTATTGGATTTGGTAACTATGTGAGAGTGATTGAAGATACGGTATTTCATACTGCTGTAGGTAATACTCTAATGTATGCAGTCATTACTGTTCCTTGTCAGATCATCATAGGTCTTGCCTTTGCGGCATTAATTAATTGTATAACCAAGTTCAAAGTAACTTTTAGGGTATTCTACTATCTACCTGTCATAACATCATGGGTTATAGTTTCATTAGTATTTAAGTACATATTTAACAATGAAGGTTTATTGAATTACCTTATAACTGAGATTTTGCATTTGACTAATAATAATATAGGTTGGCTGGATAGACCTAACACAGGATTGTTAGTTGCCCAATTACTTGGTATATGGAAAGGGATAGGATGGAATGTTGTAGTATTTTTAGCTGCTCTGCAGTGTGTGCCAAAGCAATTGTATGAGGCTGGAGATATAGATGGGTGTGGTAATTTCAAGAAATTCTTCTATATCACCATTCCTCATATTAAGAATACTATATTGTTTGCAGTGGTAATGTTAAGTATAGGTGCATTTAATGTATTCACCTCAATTCAATTAATGACCGGTGGTAAACCAGCTCATAAGACGGAGGTAATATTGACTTGGATGTATTATAAAGCTTTTGAAGCTAGAGACTTTGGATACTCTGCAGCTCTATCATTCATAACGGCTTTGTTGATATCAATAATAACAATTATCCAGTTCAGGGTATTTAAGAATGATTGACTTAGGGGGTAATAGACCATGAATGTTAGAAATAAATTTTTCAAGCATCTAATATATATTATATTAATTATAGGGGTCATTATTATGACATTACCAACAATATACATGATAAGTACTTCTCTAAAACCTAATGGTGCATTATATGAATACCCTCCTAGGTTGTTTCCCAGTAAAGCAACAATCGAGAATTATATTTATGTAATAAAAGAAGTTGATTTCTATAAGAATTTTATTAACAGTGTTATTGTTTCAGTGTCCACTATTGCTATAGTGGCCCTGGTTTCATCCAGTTTAGCTTATTGTATTTCAAGGTTGAATTTTCCAGGTAGAAAATTCATCTATGTAATGATATTAAGTACCATGATTGTACCGGGGATGACACTGATTATTCCTCAATTCGAGTTAGCGGTTTTTTTTAATATGACTAATAAACTAAGTGGTTTAGTTCCCATATACGTATCTTGGGTTGTGCCATTTTCAACGTTTATGATAAAAGGATTTATTGACGATGTACCAAAAGAATTTGATGAAGCTGTTTTTATTGATGGAGGTAATATATTAACAATATATAGGCATATTATGTTACCCCTTGCAAGTCCAGCTATCGCAACTGTCAGCATATTCAATTTCCTGACTGTATGGGAAGAATATCCATGGGCATTGACAGTTCTGAATGATAAAGACGTGAGAACTTTGCCTATAGCTATTTCTGGATTTTTCGGACAACATAATTTCACTCAATGGGGATATGTTTTTGCAATGTCAGTCATATCTCTTCTACCTGTTATCTTGATATTCATATTCTGTCAGAAATTCTTTGTTAAAGGATTGTCAGGAGGGGCTGTTAAAGGTTGATTAACAGAAATGATTAGTAGATATTGTTATTAACTTATTTAGATAAATTATTATATAAAAAAAGTAGTAGTATAGACTGGTAAAAAGCTGATTAGGGATTCTCTAATCAGCTTTTTAAAATGATATATTAGATTCTTGATTATTTTTGTATTAGTTCAGAATTATTCTAAAATGAATAAGATAGTATAGCTTTCTATTTTCCTTGAAATCTTCTTATGAGCTTAATTGCTCTAATCAATCTAGAATAATAGTAAATGTCTGTAAATTTTAATTGTTTTTCTTGATTTTATATAATTAGTTATGTATAATAAAATAGTATTTGTAATTAGAACCACTATTTCGGTGGATAATATTTTGATAAGAAGAGAAATATATTAAGTAAGACAATTTCATAATTACTTTGGGCTGATTCTACACAATATGTTGGATTCTATCTACAATAATAATATACATATTGTGTGTATATAATCAAATCAGGAATTATGCAATTATCTTAAGTATTATAAATAAATTTATAGTGAGGTGTTAGACATGAAGTTTACTAAGATGCACGGTTGCGGAAATGACTATGTTTATATTAATGGATTCGAAAACTCTATCGACGACCCATCAGGATTAGCCACAAAAATGAGTGATAGACATTTTGGAGTAGGTGGAGACGGTATAGTATTGATTCTGCCAACTGAAAAAGCTGATTTCAGGATGAGGATGTTCAATGCTGACGGGTCAGAAGCAGAAATGTGCGGTAATGCAATAAGATGTGTAGGAAAATATGTATACGATAATGAAATGACCCAAAAAGAAAAAATAACCATAGAAACATTAGCTGGTATCAAGACATTGGATTTGACAGTAGAAAATGGAAAAGTTACATATGCAAAAGTGGACATGGGAGAACCAATTTTAAAAGCATGTGATATTCCAGTGGTTAGTGATAAATACCCTGTAATAGGTGAAAGAATAGATGTTCAAGGAAAAACTTATGAATTTACTTGTGTATCAATGGGTAATCCACATGCTATAACTTATGTTGATGATACTGATAATTATCCAATAGAAGAAATAGGTAAGATAGTAGAGATAGATGATAAGTTCCCCAAGAAAGTCAATGTGGAATTTGCTCAAGTAATAGATAGAAAAACGATAAAGATGAGAGTATGGGAAAGAGGTACTGGCGAAACGCTAGCCTGTGGTACAGGTGCATGTGCTACATTGGTTGCATCAGTACTCAATGACCTTGTGGATAGAAAAGCGGTCATAAAGTTGATTGGTGGAGATTTGTCCATTGAATGGGATGAAGAGAGTAATCACATATTCATGTCAGGTCCAGCAACTACAGTTTTTGAAGGTGAATGGCTACTGTAAATCTACGACATAGAATAGGAGGTAAATATAATGGAGACGTATATTCAAGAATTGATTGCTGACAGAATCGGAGGTAATAAATTCGGTAAGAGCACAGTAATCTATAAATTCGAAAAAATAAAAAGAGCCAAGGCGGCTGCAATAAGTGAGCATCCAGATATGGAAATTATCGATATGGGTGTTGGTGAACCAGATGCTATGGCTGATGAAGGTGTTGTAAGGACTCTAGCAGAAGAAGCGGCTAAATGGGAAAACAGAAATTATGCTGATAATGGTGTACCTGAGTTCAAAGAAGCAGCTGCGAGATATTTGGAAGAAGTCTATGATGTAAAAGGAATTGACGGTGCAACAGAAATCAATCATGCTATAGGTTCAAAACCTGCTCTTGCCATGATGGCTCAGGCTTTCATTAACCCTGGTGATATTACATTGATGACTGTACCTGGATACCCAATAATGGGTACTATGACTAAATGGTTAGGTGGAGAGGTATATAATCTAAGTCTACTGGAAGAAAATGATTTCTTGCCTGATTTGGATTCAATACCTGAAGATGTTTTGAAGAAAGCTAAATTATTGTATCTGAATTATCCCAATAATCCTACAGGAGCAGTAGCACCAAGAGAATTTTTTGAGAAGGTCATTGGATTCGCTAAAGAAAATGATCTAGTTGTTGTACAAGATGCGGCGTATGCAGCATTGACTTTTGATGGTAACAGACCGTTCAGTTTCTTGAGTCTTGATGGAGCTAAAGATGTAGGAGTAGAGATTCATTCATTATCAAAAGCTTATAACATGACCGGTTGGAGAATGGCTTTTGTAGCAGGTAATGAAAAAGTAGTTAGTGCATTTGCCGCAGTAAAAGATAATAATGATTCAGGACAATTCAAAGGGATTCAAAAAGCAGGTATATATGCATTAGAACATCCAGAAATTACAGAAAAGACTGCTGCGAAATATTCCAGAAGACATGATATGTTAGTTGATGTTTTAAATAAATTAGGATTTACTGCTAGAAAACCAAAAGGTTCTTTTTACTTATATGTTAAAATTCCAAAAGGAGTTAAAGGTGGAGAGACTTTTACTACAGCAGAAGATTTTTCACAGTTTCTCATAAGAAAGAAATTGATATCCACTGTTCCATGGGATGATGCTGGGGCGTTTGTAAGATTCTCAGTTACGTTTTTGGCAGATACAGAGGAAGAAGAGAAGAAAGTTATAGATGAAATATATAATCGCTTATCTGATGTAGAATTTGCTTTTTAATAAGTATATTATGAATAAGATGAAAATAACGGGACGTTCCCATGAAGGGGACGTCTCGTTTTGTTCTCTTGTAGGAATTACAAATCCACTTTACTGAATGAGGCAAGGCTTTTCTTATTCTATGAATTAATGTTTATATTGAATTGAATAAGTCTGAATTTATTCAATAGATGAAATATTCGGGAATATCACAAGAGTATTATTAAACCAGTAAGTTTATATCTAATATATTTACTGAAAATAGTGCGAAATATATAGAAAATTAAGTTATTATAACAATTGAAATTATTCATAATAATGATACAATTATATTGTCAAAGATAATATACAAGAGAAAAGGAGTTAAGATTATGAAAAAAACAGTTAAATTATTAATGAGTATTAGTTTATGTATGTGTATGATGATGACTTTATTTAGTTTTAACATTAATGCAGCAGACAATGATAACGTTAAGTTATATTATGCAAATGCACAGAGTAAGTATTATCCTGGAGAAAGTTCGTATAATCAATATACAACAGTAGGAAAAATTGCTGTTAAAGACTTAGGTGATGATGCAAAGGTATTTGTCCATTTTGTTGATTGTATTGGTGAATGGCGTGATATACCAGCTACTTATTTAAAAAAATCATCAGATGGATATAAAATATATACTTTTGAAACAGATAGGAATCCTTGGCGTGGATATTATAACCCATATGAGTGTACTTTTGCAATCAGATATGAAGTGAATGGACAAATTTATTGGGATAATAATAATGGAAAGAATTATTTTGTAGGTTTATCTAATGTAGGTGGTAATTATCCACGTCTTGTATTGAGTAAAAGCAAGTTATTATTTGATGGTGATCAATACTACGATGGTTATGTTACAGGAAGAATAGTAGTTAATGATACTGCTGATAATGTAACAGTACGATATAAGATTAAAGGTACTGATACTTATAAAGAAGTAAAAGGTTACAAAAATTCATATCAAAATCCAGATAATTCTTACGAATATTGGTCATTCAAAATCCAGAAAGATTTATTTGAAGAATATGATTTTACTATTGAGTATGAAAAAGATGGGCATACATATGTAGATGATAATTTCGGAGATCATTATTATCATAATAAATATTAATTCTATATGTACAATATGTAGATTATAAAAGTAAATCGAATTCAACATTGTGTTGTAGAAATCACGGGACGTTCCTACGAAAGGAACGTCTTATTGTATTTTGCCTAAGAAATGATATCAATTTTATTTTTCAGAGATTGTTGAATGAATGTTAGTATTTTAGAAATGATACCAATACCGATTTTTGATATCAAAACCAATGTTTGATCATCAAATTTTTCTGACGTATGTTTATATTGTATTACATCTAATTTTTCATTCACCGTATCGATTTTGTAAGTGATCCCTTCTATAGTGATGAATCCCTTAATACGATAACAGAATTCTTTTAGGAAATTGATTGTAGTAATGATATCATCAATAGATATATTGTTATCTTTCAATTTGATGATTATGGTTTTAGGTCTATTCTCAGTTGTATTAGAAGATTCTCCTGCCTCATTAGTTATAATCGCAGAGAATTTCAACGAATTGAAATCGATTCTACCATTAACCATTTCATAGATTGGTGCTTGATTATTGATTGAACGTAATTTGTTCTTTATTTCTGTAGCTAGTTCAGGACTTATCAGGTCCATTTTGTTGAGTAGAATGATTTTGCTATGTTTGATTTGATTTTCTACACTAACCATCATATTGATTTCTTTCATGAAATGCAGTCCATCAATAATGCAGATAGATCCTTCATAAGTGAAGTCATGACTACATTGTTCTGTAAGCAAATCAATTATAGTCAACATATTGGCAGGGTCTGCTAATCCAGAACTTTCAATATATAGATTCTCCAGTTTTCTTTCTATAAGAATACGAAGGCTTTCAATGAAATTGTTTTTTAGGCAACTGCAAAATATAGAACCGTTAGTAAGTTCTATCATATCCATATCTTTTCTTTGAACTAAAGAACTATCTATGCTGATACTTCCGAATTCATTCATCAATACACCTGATCTAGAAGTATCGTTATCTAGAACATTCTGAAGAAAGCTTGTTTTACCTGAGCCCAAAAATCCTGTTATAAGATATATTTTTGTCATGAATATCAATCCTTTTATTTGTTATAGCAACTCAAAATACATGTTCATAATATATTCTTCATTGAATTTCATATTTGTGGATAGTTCAATATAATTGCATTTTGACTTTATTTCATTAAAATTATTAGAGCTGTTATCATCCAAAAGATATTTTACACATCCACCTAATGAACTGTTTCCCAATATTTCAATTTTATCTTCTAGGTCTTTCTGGATTAATCCAATAGTAATTGCGTTAGCTATATTGAGATTACTTCCAAATCCTCCTGCTAGGTATACTTTGTCAACTTCATCAAATGAAATCTTGGCTTCATCTATCAATACGCTTATTCCTGCTGAGATAGCTGATTTAGCAAGTTGAAGTTGGCGAATATCTTCTTGATATAGAGCTATTTCAGTATTGGTATCTTTGTAAATGGTGAATTTATCGTTATCTATTCTACCTGTATTATCTATTATTTTATTTTTTATCAACTCAGATGTTATATCAACCAGAGCTGAACCACATAAACCTTTTGGTGTACCATTTCCTATAACTTCGTATTGAATATCATCATCATCTAATGTTATATTACAGATAGCACCGTTTATACTACCCATACCACATTTTATATTAGCTCCTTCAAAAGCAGGACCAGCAGCAGTAGCGGCACAAATAATATGGTTATCAGTTTTTAATGCTATTTCTCCGTTAGTACCTATATCAATAAATAAAACATTTCCTTCTTGTTCAAGTAAATCACTGTAATAAAATCCTGCTGTTATATCTGAACCAATATATGCTGAAACACCAGGTAGAAGAGTAACTTTGCAATTAAGATAATTATCCATGAATATTTGGTTATAACAATATTTGTGAAGAGATAAATCTATTGTAGTAAATGGACTTATGGATAATTTATAAGGATTGATGCCTTCCAATAGATACATCATAGTTGTGTTACCACTTATTGTTATTTCAACTATATTATTTTTATCTATATCTTTTTCTTCAACTATTGTTTTAATACCTGATGTTATTTCTTTACAGATTAATTCTGTTTGAATGTTTTCGGTATCTTTTATTGCATAATTGATTCTGCTGATTACATCCGCACCATATACCTTTTGAGGATTAACATTTTTGAAAATGCCTATTTCTTTATTGTTTAGTAGATTTATCAATGTTACCACGATAGTAGTAGTACCAATATCTACAGCTACACCATAAGCATTGATTTCCTTATTGGCAGCATGTAATATATTTCTATTGTTTTCTGACAATAAGTAGATATCTTTTTTGAGGCTGTCTATTCTTGATAATTCTTTTATTGCGTTCAATGAGTAATTAAAGTTAAATTGTAGTTTTTCATTGATTAATTCAGTTACACTGTTATTGTTATCTGCACTTTCAGATATACCATCGACTTTAACTAATTGGTATTTGGGACTAGTGGCACAATTAATATTGTAATCTGTTTGTATTTTGGAATTATTATTCTTTTCTTTTAATTCAATAGTAATATCCTCAGTTACTTTATGGAAGCAAGATAGAATTATTCTTTCATCGATTTCTTTTTCAGTCAAAAATTTCTTTTCTGCTTCAGATAATTCAACATTTCCTTTTAAAAGTTTGACTTTACATTTACCACAAACTTTCTTACCGCCACAGTATGCTTCGATAGGGAAATTGTTTTGTCGTATGACATTTAATAGGTTTTCATTCTTTTTGACTTGGTATCTGTAGGAATCGTTACCTTGTTGAATGAAAACATTGACTTTTCTATAAGGACAAGTCAAATTACTGCATTTGCTACAGTCATGATCCACTGTAGTAGGAGGTATATTGGCAGATGCCCCATAATAGTAGGATAATGTTTTGGTAGGAGAGAACATGTATCCAGTTGTTATTGTAATATCAGTATTTTCCTTTTCATTTATCATATCAAGTATATCCTTCTGGAATTTTATACTTGATTCACTTGAGCCAGGTTCAACTCTTGAGGTCAGATTAATACCTTGGTTACCTTGCTCTTTCTGTAGTAATTTGAACATAGAAGTACTGATATCATATAACATCTGGTCTGCAATGGAATTCAACATCATACCTTTTAGGAAATCATTGTTATCAAAATATCTTTTTATCTCTTTATCGATATAACTACCTAATGTCACTATACAGAAAATAACTTTTTCACAGTCATTATCTATATAATTGTGATTATCTTTTATCAGATAATATCCTTTAGGCGTAATTCCTTCAACAGATTGTTCAACTACCTCTTCATATATTTTACAGTACTCATCATAATTAGTACTATCCTCATAGCACTGCATAACATCAAGTACCTCTTTTTTATTCAATAACTTACTAAAATTAATTTCCATAAGAATCTCCTCAATATATTCTCATATTTACTTTATTAATTATAAAAGCAAGAGAGTTAAAATATAAGTATAATTATATAAATTATAACTCTAAATATTCTAACTCTCAAGGATTCTATAAATATGATTCTATTACGCTAAATAATTCTTCCTTACTAGGTATTATGGAAGCCCACTTCAGTTCACCGTTGATATAAATACTTGGTAAATTCTTAACTCCCATTTTTTTACATCTAGCAATATTGATCTTTTCAGTATATTTGTATTCAATCAAATCTATTTTATCACCAAAATGATCTTTAGCTACATTAGCAGCATCCATCATATATGTACAAGCAGCACATGATGAAGAATCAAGAGTGAATACTTCAATAAATGGTTTTTCTAAATTCTTATAATCTGGTATATCAACATCAATGTCATCATCTTTTGATTCATAGTTTTTAACCATTTCACGTATAGTATCAGTATCTTTTATTGTTTGACCTATAGCGATTGTATTGTCTTTTGGTACAGCGTAAGGCATATCGCAACCAGGTGATATAATCAGATTATCATGTGTCAATGTATCTATCATATTAACGACATATTTCATATTGTCCTGTTGAGTTCCATGTAACATCAATGTTGTCAATGGTATGTTACCACCAATTGTTATATTGTATTTATCAGTTATCTCTTTAGCTGATTTTATATCTACATTCTCATCTATAGAAATTGAATCTGGATTGGTTTTACACATCACTTCTATTTGTCTTGTAGCATTACCGCAAACAAAAAATGAAGATTTCACATTTTTCATGTTTATATAATCAAATATAGTGGAGAATGATTCGTGACATAGAGCTGTAAAATGTTCTGGAGATATTTGAGATACTAACGGGTCAACTACAGCTATCACATCCATACCAGCTTCTGTATAAAAATCTATCATACGTAGAGCAACTTCTGTACAATATTCCATTAATTGCTTAACATAGTTTTCATCTAATATCATATCCATAAAAAGGTTATTACCTCTTAGATGGGATGCAAGTGTGAAAGGACCGCATATTAAGCCATAAAGAGCAGTAGTATCTCCTACGGATTCTTTCATTCTGTTCATTACATCAAGAATAAGAGGGATTCTTCCACTTTCTTTAGTAGGAAGTTTACATTTACAAGGTATTCTTGCTTCATCTTCACATATATGTGATTTAACTGATGGAGGACAATCATCTGACCAAACAAGGTCACAACCAAGTATCTCAGCTTCTACCTGTAAATCAAAAATCACTGGAAGACCGTCTGGTTGATATAATTTATGAGCTTCCATTAATGATTCATATAATTTATCGGAATCTTTTAATACTTCTTCTGCTGTATAACCTTTAATTGATCCAGCATGGACACCAACAAATGGAACCCAAGGTATTTTATCAGTGGATTGATGTTGCATAATATTAAGTACTCGTTCTTTTCCTGTCATATTAACACCTTTCCTCTCTTTAGTTTTTAGTTTAAAATTAATTCTTTAGCAACTTCTGCAGCTGTTGCAGCATCTGAGGTATAACGATCTGCACCAATTTCTTGTGCATAATTATCAGTAACAGGAGCTCCGCCAATCATAACTTTTACTTTATCTCTTAGTCCTTTTTCTTCTAATGCATCAATAACTAATTTCATATTAGGCATTGTAGTAGTAAGAAGAGCGGACATTGCAACTATATCAGGATTATTTTCTTCAACTGCTGCTATGTATTTCTCAGGGGAAACGTCAACACCAAGATCAATAACATCAAGTCCAGCACCAACCATCATCATTCTTACGAGATTCTTACCTATATCATGTAAATCTCCTTTTACAGTTCCGATAATAACTTTTCCTACTGGGTCTACACCTTGTTCTTCTAGTAATGGTTTGATAACATCAAGACCACCATTCATAGCTCTAGCAGCAATCAATACTTCTGGTACGAATACTTCATTTTTCTTGAACTTTTCTCCTATAACTCCCATTCCATCAAGTAATCCATTAAGAATTTCAGATGGATCAAGTCCTTCAGATACAGCTTGTTTAGTTAAAGAAACTACTTCTGGCATTTTTCCCTTTTGTAAGTTTTCTGAAATATTTTGTAGTAATTCGTTCATTAATCAGCACTCCTTATAATTTATTTACTCAACTTTCCCACTTCAATATTCTATGCAGAAAAGCTAATTAAAAGGCTTTGCAGAATAAAAATATAGGTGTTCCTTCTATCTTTTTATTCTGCAAACCAAACCTATTACCTTTTATTTTCCTGCATTAAATTAAAGGTGGGAAAGTTGAGTTATTTATAATAGTATGTAATTATTCTAGTATACAATCAATATTAAATATAGAAAAATTATATTTAATTTTGTACTATTTTATCTTGTAGGATATCAAGAGTCATTAGAAACAATTTCTTTAGCTAGTTCAGCGGCACTTGCAGCATCGGTGGAATATATATCTGCACCTATGGTTCTTGCATAGTTAGAAGTAATTGGTGCACCTCCGATAAAAATGGTAATATTATCTCGAAGTCCTTCTTCTTCTAATAGTTTAATAGTATTTTTCATAGTTATCATAGTTGTGGTAAGAAGAGCGGACATCGCAACTATATCAGGTTTATACTTTCTGACTGCTTCAACAAATTTTTTGGGTGATATGTCAACGCCTAAATCAATTACTTCGAATCCAGTGCCAACCATCATCATTTTGACAAGATTTTTCCCTATATCATGTAAATCACCTTCAACTGTACCGATAACTACTTTTCCAATATAGGTGCTCATATTAGGATCAACAAGGGGACTTATTATATCAAGAGCGATATTAAATGCTCTTGAAGCAATAAGTACTTCTGGGACATATACCTTATTTTTTTTGAATTTATTACCGATAATATCCATAGCCGTAATTAGAGTCTCTAATATCTGCTGATAAGTATAACCTTTTTCTAATGCAGAAATAGTCAATTTACGGACTTTTATTGATTGACCTTCTTGTACATATTTAGAAATTTCATTTAAAGTATCCATACAACCACCTTTTTACCTGTATTATGCTATAATCTAATATCTCAACGTCGATATTTAATTGATTTGTTTTATGGAATATAGATGTTGCGAGAAGTATCATAAATTAAACATTTTTCTGTATTTTCCGGGAGATACGTTCTCATAGTTTTTAAATACCTTAGTATAATAACTTTGATCACTAAAACCCATCATAACAGCTATATCACTTATGCTATATTTTAAATCCAGCAAGTATTTTTTGCTTTCTTCAACTCTTACCATATTAAGATATTCCGAAAATTTCATATTGGTTTCTTTGCTAAAAAATCTACTGAAATAAGTTGGGCTCAGACTGACATGTTTTGCAACATCGTCCAAAGAGATATTTTTATCATAATTATTATTTATATATTGTAAAGCTTTTTTGATAACGTTAGTGTTTTCAACGTTATCTTTATTTAATTTGAATGCAAGTTCTGTAAATTTTTCTAGAACCTTTACTATCCATACACATAGTTCCTCTATATTGTTGATACTAAAAGCTGTTTTGTAGAATTTTATGTTTTGTGTGAAAATTTCTTCGAAATTGCCTCCCCCTTCGACTGCAGCCCTAGACATTACAACAACTAGTTCTATAATAAAAGAAATGACCATATCATTATTGCCGCTGTGTTTAAATAATATATAACCAAGGATTTCATTAAGAATGGCTTTCGCACCGTCTAAATCCCCTCTTCTGACTTTCCCACTTAATTCTTTTTCTAGTTCAATAGGATAAGTCTTACGTTCATAATTATTTTCTTCTTTAATTTCTTGGATATTCTCATTTATTATTTTTTGTTCCAAATAGAAATCCCTTTTTTTCTTTAATTCGGATTTTTGGTCTCCTACAATATCTTTAGTGATTATATATAACAGATTAGCTAAGTATCTAACTTTTTCAGGAGCCACTATAGGAATTATTTTATAATATGACTGCAATATACCTCTTGATGAAATAGGTATATTATATACTTTTATTAAATTATCAATAACATATGGGTCTGTAATATTCATTTGTATTGGACCTGCCAACAGAGCACCTCGAAAAACATTTCCAATAACGATTGCAGATGTAATGTGAACTAATCCTCCAGGACAGAAAAAAATATATGACTCACCTAACGATTCCGATTGTTTACTTGCATATAAATGCGCTCCACAGCATGGGCACTTATCACCAGTAAGTTCCATGAATTTATTACAATAATTGAAAATTTCTCCTTGAGAAAAAACTGTAGATCCTGTATCATCAATCAACATACAGTTTATTTCTGTTATTTTGTAAAATAACTCCATATGCTTTTTTATAATATTCAACTCATCTTCTTGAAAAAAATCTAACATGGGTAATCACCTATTTTTATAGAATGTATATTTATTAGAAATATATATATATATTATCATAGATTTATAATTTTTAGTTGTATTATTTTTGCTTTTTTTGCAGTATTTTGCGTAAAGGATATAACACAATATGAAACCTAACTATTATTGATGATTAATTACAAATAAGTTGGAATTGGTAATCTTTAATTAATATTGTTTGTTTTTGTATTTGGAAGGGTATATACCAGTTCTTTTCTTGAAAACTTTAGAAAAATAAAGCGGGTCATTATAACCTACCAATTTAGCTACATCTTTAGCTAAAAGGTTAGTGTCAGACAATAACAGTTTTTTGGCTTTTTCTATACGTTTATTAATTATATACTCTGATAGTATAGTATCGGTATGTGATTTGAAAATTGTACTTATATATGAAGGAACGAGTCCAAAAATCTTAGATAAGATTTGATTGCTTATTGTTTCTGATAAATGATTGTCAATATATTTTTTTATATCTTCAACAAGTATTTTTTTGTCGGAAGAGTATATAGCAGTTTTGTTATAGCAATTTTTAATAAGTACATCCATGCCTTCTAGAAGTGAATCATAATTAAAGGAGTTAACAATAACTTCATTTAGACTTGATTCTATATTAATGGTATTATCTTTCGATGAAGAATTAATCAAGTATAGTATTTTTCTAAGATTATTCTTTAAATCCTGTTGTGTAATATGTTTATTGTTAAATGATTTTATGATATTGGAAACGGCTGTTCTTGTTTTAGTAACAGAATTATAATTTAGAGAAATATTTAGTTTCTGTTCATCAAAAATATTATTGTTTGATTTAGTATTTTTTGGGTTTTTGAAAAATAGCAAACTAGATTTACCAAAAATGATATTTTGATACATAAAATCTCTTAGTAGATTGTGAGTAGGGTATATTTGAGAGTAATTATTTATCTGTTCACTAACTACTATTGTGATAGGTATTTTTTGTTGGGATACCATGTTAAACAAACTTTTGGAAAAAGTATTGCAAGTTTTACTGTTACCAGCTAGTATAATTATTTGTTCACTAGGAGTTTTCCCATTAATTATCCAACTGAAATTTTCATTGATGATATTTTTTGATATAGATTCAAGATTATAAGTTTTCCATATACTGCTTCCTGGTGTCATAGAATCATATCCTGTAACGGGAAAGGAACCTGCACATAACAAGAACATATAGCAATTCTCACCTAATGCTTCATTTACTTTATCTATATAAGTATTAGTATGTACTGAAGAAATTAATTTTTCCCTTTTGTTTTCTCTTTTTTGAGTTTTTAGGTGATTATCAATAGAATTCAGTAATTTCTCTAATACTTGTTTATTTATAGGTTTAACCAAATAGTCATATACTTTGTATTGTATTGCTTTTTTTGCGTAATCAAATTCTTGATATCCAGTTAATATGACAGATATAGTGCTGGGACAATTTTTAGTGATATACTCTAAAATATAAAAACCATCATTTATAGGCATATTTATATCTGTTATCACTAAATCATATGAACTTTTTTTTAGTAACTCAACAGCATCTTGACCGTTATATGCAGTTGAAGTTATTTCAAAATTGGGATTAACTTGTTTGATAGCATTACAAATACCTCTTAGGATAGGGGGTTCATCTTCAACAACTAACACTTTATACATTTATTTTGCCTCCAATAGTTATTTTAGTTTGTTTTTGGTTACTATCAACTCTAAATATCATATCGTCTCCGTATAATATGCTCAATCTAATAAATATATTAGTCAAACATAATCCTCCGATATTAAGGTCTTCTAACAATTCATGAGTTCTATCTATATTAAACTTGTCTTTGAAATTATTTAGAGCTGTTAGAGATTCTTCACTAAATCCTGTGCCATTATCTATAACTTCAACAATCCATTTGTCATTTTTAATCATTGCATCAATTTTAATATCCCATGGGGGTCTTTTTTTCTTGAAACCATGAGCAAAACAGTTTTCTGTTAATGGCTGGATAATTAATTTGGGAACGTCTATTTCTTTACATTCTTCATCAACATTTATATCAAAAGTAAAAAGATTCTCATATCTGATCTTCATTAATTGAAGATAATTGAGTGTATGTTCGATTTCTTCATTTATTGTACTTTGAGATATATCATAAGAAGTTGAAAAGCGAAGCATACTAGATAACTTATTACATATCTCTGTTATTTCTGATACATTGTTTTCATCAGCGATTACACTGATTATTGTCAATATATTATGATAAAAGTGAGGATCCATCTGAGATTGTAAAGCAAACAAATGGGATTTTAGTTCACTAGTACGTGCTTTCACTCGATCATCTATAGATTCTTTTAGTTTATCACACATTTTGTTAAATGCTACATTAAGTTTGTTGAACTCGTTATAATTCTCGTAATGTTCTATATTGATAGATAGATTATTGAGAGTAACTTTATTAACATGTTTACGTAATTCTCTAAGTGGAGTAGTTAATTTCCTGATTATCAAAAATTGAGTAGTTGTTACGACGCATATTATTATTATTGCTGTGATTAGAATAAATACCCTAAAATCAATAAGGGATGAAATCACTTTTTTTGTAGGTTGGACTAATAATATATAGGTCTCCATCTCATCTATATCAGAACTAGAATACAAATATTTATTTTTGCTTGTTGGATTATATAAAGTTGGATTTTCATGGCCATTATTGTTCTTGTAAGTGTACAATTCTTTTTGTAATTTCTCTAATGAAATATTTTCATTAACATTGTAAGAAAAGATTACGGTATCATTTTTATCTATAATATAACCACTTACCGAATCAGGTAAAAAAGTAAACATCTCATCCAATTTGTTTACTGGTTGCTGTATTTCGATATATCCGTAGTTAGGTGCTTTATATATAGAGTAGTTTACAATAGGTCTTATAATTGAGAATAACTTCTTATTATTGGAATTCTGTTTTTTTGAATTCATAGGATCATCTCTTGGAGGAGTGAATAATCTAAATATACCTTTGGAGAATTCATTACGTATATCTAATACTTCGTTTTTTAAGAAATCATTAACTTTTTCTTGATTAGTGGATAAAGTTCCGCTATAGAAGAAATCATTAAATTCATTATATAAGCAAATACGTCCAGTAAAATCCTTTTTGGAGTTATAAGATATTACTAACGGTATGAGGTTATTAGTGATAAGCGGTTCTTCTATGAAATAGTTATAAGAATTATCTTTTGGAATTTCATTAAATAATTCAATTATAGTAGGATTGGAAGCTAGTTGCAACGTAGTCCTATCCATGTAATATAATAGATCATTATATTGATCGGATATTTTTGAAGCATATACATTGAGATTTTTATCTGCTTTATCAAGTTCTACTTGTACTACAAAATAATAAAAACATATAGAAAGTAAAGCCATTATAAAAGAAATAATAATAATATTGGATAGAAAAACCTTAGTTTGGAATTTGAATTTTTTTATCAAAATTATCATCCTTTATAGATTTAATATACATAATAATAATGTATATTTATGATAAAATCAAGAAAAAATATAAAAGTTATAGTAAATATGCATAAGTTTTAATAAATTTCCATGTAGTATTTATAAAAATTCCATTTTAATATATTGGTTAATTAAGTAAAATAAGTTATACAAAACTTAGGAGGTAGTCTTATGAAGAAAAAAGGTTCAAAAGTAATATCGACTTTATTAATAGTTTTAATGGTTTCTTTATCACTATTTGGATGTTCAAAGAGTACAGATGACAAAGGAACTGATAAAGAAAGTAATTCTGATTCGGGTTCAAGCAATAAATCAGTAACAGTTACTGCAATGATTATGCAGTCAAGATATACTGAAGGGTTACAAAAAATGATACAAAAATTAAAAGATGAAGAAAATATCAATGTGGAAGCACAGATTGTTCCTGATGATCAATATGATAATCTTATGACATTGAAATTAGCAACAGGAGAAGCACCAGATATTATTGATTATAATGTACCTCAATTATTCGGTATAGTAGATGCTGAAAAGAATTTAGCAGATCTTAGTGATGAAGAATGGGTAAGTCGTTTGAAGAGTAAAGAAAATGTTGAATTCAATGACAAAATATATGCTTTCCCATTTCAAGAGTTATCAGGTTTTCAAGCCATTATATATAATGTAGATGTATTTGAAGAAAATGGTATTGATGTACCAAAAACATGGGATGATGTTTTAGCTGCTTGTGAAACACTTAAAAGTAAAGGTGTTACTCCATTTTTCTCACCAAAAGATCTATGGGTTCCACAAATATGGATGGCAGCTGGTTATTCAAAAGCTTTAGGTAAGGATGCTTATACATTCGCAGATGAATTATTAACTAATAAAACTAAATTTACGGATCATCCTGAATTAGCACAGGTAATAGATACATATATTGATTTGTTTAATAAGGGCTATGTCAATGAAGATTATTTATCAGCTAGTTTAGATAAAGGTCTAGAAATGATTGCTAATGGTAAGGCAGCTATGCTTTATGGAAGTAATCAAGTTGCAAGCATGATTGTAGAAGCTTTCCCAGATGTTAATATTAATATGGTAAATCCTATGATGCCTTTCCAAGATGAAGATATAGTTAGTGCAGCTGCTTATTCAATTGGATTAACAATCAATAAAAATGCAAAAGAAATGGAAACTGCCAAGAAAATATTAAACTTATTCTCAACACCAGAATACGAAAATCTATATTTCGAGACAAAACCTGGTTTCCCAGCATTTGAGGGTGTTGATGGTGGTGAACTTAATTCATTTATGGTAGATATTCAAAGAGATTATATTGAGCAAGGAAAAACTGTTCCAGAGATGAATCAATTATTAACAGCTATTCAACCTTTATATAATTCAACACTTTGGGTATATTACTTAGATGCTCCAGGAAAAGGAATGACTGGTGCAGAGTTATTAGAAAAATTCCAAGGGGATGTAGAGAAACTTATGAAAGAAAAACAAGCACCTGGATTTTAATAATATCTAACAAGATATGGTTTGTTCTCTTATATAAGTGAACAAACCATATAAAATTTACAAGAAGTGGAGAGGACATAATATGAAAAAAGATATAAGTAGAAGATTTTATCCAATGTGGCTTGCAACTCCAGCCATTGTTATATATTCGTTATTCTTTATTATTCCTGTAGTGTTATCTTTAGTGTTATCATTTACAGATTGGAATTTATTAAGAATTACATCACCTAGTTTTTCAGGATTTAAAAATTATATTGAACTATTCAAGGACCCAATATTCATAAAGGCAATATTCAATACATTATTATTTGCAATAACAACATGTATTCTGAAAACTGTATTCGGATTATTATTAGCGTTAGTTTTAGTTAAGAAATTTAAAGGAAATAGTTTCTTAAGGACTCTTTATTATCTTCCTTGTGTATTAAGTACAGTTGTAATAGGTGTTCTTTTCACAGCCATTCTAGATACAGATGGATTACTTAATAATATACTTAATGCCATAGGCCTAGGCAATCTAGCTACTAATTGGCTTGGCAGTTATGGTACAGCAATGACTTCAGTCATATTGATTGAATCTTGGATGTGGGCAGGATTTTGTATGTTTATTTTTATTTCTGGTCTACAAGCGATTCCAAAAGACTATTATGAATGTGCTGATATAGAAGGATGTAATAAATTCCAACAATTTTTCAAAATAACATTACCTCTACTTGTACCTTCTTTCACAGTTGTTATAACTCTTAACATATCAGGAGCTTTGAAAGTATTTGATATCATATATGTATTAACTAATGGTGGTCCAGGTTTCGATACTCAAGTATTAAATACTTATACATATAGATCTTTTGGATTGGGATTACTTGGAGAATCTGCTGCTTCAGCAATAATATTATCTATAATTGTAGTTGCTATTTCATTTTTCTTTAATCTGAAACTCAAATCAAAGGAGGTAGAAATGTAATGAGTAAGAAATCAATTAGTAAAATTATATTAGCTGTTGTTTTGATTATTGTATCTTTGATTTATATTTTACCGATTTTATTGATGGTTTTGGGCTCATTTAAGTCCCAAGGTGAAGCTATACTTTTTGATTTGAGTTTGCCTAAGAAATGGTTGTTCTCGAATTATTCTTATGTATTTGAGACAGGTAATATATTAAGAGGATATATGAATAGTGTTATTACAACTGTAGGATCTGTAATAATAACATTAGTTGTTGGTTCTTTTGCTGGTATAGTTATATCTAGAAGAGGTGATTTCAAAAGTAATGCTTTATATTATTACTTTGTTTTCGGATTAACTATGACACTTCAGACGGTGACTACATTTGCTTTACTAAAAACTTTTAATCTTTATGGAACTTACTTAGGAGTTATATTCGTTTTCGTAGCTGTAAGGATGCCATTCACTATTATGACATTTGCAAGTTTCGTAAAGGGAGTTCCAAAAGAGATAGATGAAGCAGCTATTGTTGATGGATGTGGACCAATAAGACTAGTAGTAAATATTCTATTACCAATTTTAAAACCTATAACAATAACTAATTTGATAATTACAACAATAAGTGTATGGAATAACTTCATAATACCACTTTATTTCTTTGGAACTTCAACTAAATGGACCGTTCCTTTAACGGTTTATGGATTCTTTGGTATGTATTCCAGAAATTGGCATTATGTATTTGCAGCTTTAGTTCTAACTATAATTCCTATTGTGACTTTATATTTAATATTGCAGAAACATATTGTAGAAGGTATGACATCAGGTGCAGTAAAAGGTTAGAAATTTTATAAATCATTACAGGAGGGTTAATTATGGCATATTCAGATGGATGGGCAGCATTAAATTTGGAAAAAACAGATAGGATACCTAGAACAGAATATTCCGCAAGCGAGCATTGGGAATTAGTGAAACGTGTAACTGGTATATCAATAGATAGTGCCAAAAACTCGAAAGAAGAAAAAGAAAAGGCTAGTTCAGCTTTTAAAAAGAATTGGAATTATGATTTTTGTTGGAGTATTTTATTCAATAAAGAAATATTTGAAGGATTTTGTACTAGTATGGGACACGCAGAATTCAGCGCAGGTGGCACTGATTTCGATCAGTCAGTCAATTGTCCATTTAATTCACCAGAAGAAGCTTTTGAACTAGATTTTTTTGAACAATATGGGAAAAAGGATATGAACGTATTAGTTTCAAAGCTTAATGAACATTATAAGAAAAATCGTACTTTGAATCCTGATGCAGTTAATATGACGGGAATTTATGTATCACCTATATCAGGTCTATTAGAGATTTTTGGTTGGGATATGATGCTAATGGCAATGGGAATAGATTTAACAGGTTTTGGAGAAGTCCTGAACAGATATTCGAAATGGATTAAGCAGTATTATGAAGCTCTAGCTGAATGTGATTCTCCAGTAATTATGGTACATGATGATATAGTATGGACTTCAGGACCTTTTACCAATCCTAAGTGGTATAGAGAGTACTTATTCCCTAATTATAAAAAATTATTTTCACCAATACTAGAAGCAGGTAAAAAACTTATATATACTTCAGACGGTAATTATAATGAGTTTATTGATGATATAGCAGATGCTGGTGTTCATGGTTTTGTTATGGAACCAACTACAGATATGAAATATATTGCAGAAAAATATGGCAAAACACATTCATTCATAGGAAATGCTGATACTAGAATTCTATTATCAGGCTCAAAAGAAGATATATACAATGAAGTAAAAAGATGTATAGATATAGGAAAAGATTGTAACGGCTTTTTTATGGCTGTAGGAAATCACATTCCATCTAATACTCCTATAGAAAATGCATTATATTACAATGAAGTTTACGAAAAATTAAGTAGAAGATAAATATTCTGGAGATGAAATGCATGAAAAGACCAAATATAGTTTTTGTACTAACTGATGATCAAGGTTACGGAGACCTTGGATGCCATGGTAACAATATCATAAAAACACCTTGTATAGATAATTTCTATAATGAATCTGTTAGATTAAAAGATTTTCATGTTGGACCAACTTGTGCTCCAACAAGAGCAGGATTAATGACTGGACACTATGCTAATTCAACAGGGGTTTGGCATACTATTGGAGGTCGTTCTTTACTTAGACAAGACGAATGGACTATTGCAGATGCATTAAAAGAAAATGGATATGAAACAGGTATATTCGGCAAATGGCATCTGGGTGATACTTATCCCTATAGACCATCTGACAGAGGATTCAATAAATCCATTATCCATAAAGGCGGAGGAGTAGGACAAACACCTGATTATTGGGGAAATGATTATTTTGACGATACATACTATGATGATAATCAACCCAAGAGATTTTCAGGATATTGTACAGATATTTTCTATAATGAGGCAATGAAATTCATAGAAGAAAAAAGAGATAATCCATTTTTTTGCTACATAGCTTGTAATGCTCCTCACGAGCCTTACAATGTTCCACAAAAATACGAGGACATATACCAAGATGATAATATCAACAAGGATAGAAAAAAATTCTATGGAATGATATCTAATATAGATGAAAATTTCGGAAAACTTATTAATAAATTAGAAGAGCTCAATATAATTGATGATACTATACTAATTTTTATGACTGATAATGGTTCTTCAGGTGGAGCAGTTCTAGATGAAAATGAACAAGTGATAGATGGGTATAACGGAGGTTTCAGAGGACTAAAGGGAAGTGAATATGAAGGTGGTCACCATGTACCATTTTTCATCAGATATCCAAGACTAGGCATACAAGGCGGTAAGGATATAGATGAATTAACTGCCAATATTGATTTTATGCCAACAATACTTGATTTATGTAATGTTGAAATACCTAGGAATAGAGAAGTGGATGGAATATCCCTTAAGAATCTATTGACTGGCAAAGATATAACTCTAGAAGAAAGATATGTGGTTACAGATTCTCAGAGAGTAACTGATCCGATTAAATGGAAACAGAGTTCTGTAATGAAAGGCAATTGGAGACTAATTAATGGCACAGAATTGTATAATATAAAAAATGATACGTCTCAAAAAGTGGATGTAAGTAATTTGTACAAGGATAAAGTGGACAATATGCGATTGGCTTATGATAGATGGTGGGATAAAGTCACTGGAAAAATTGAGCAGGATGTACCTATTTTGTTTGGAGATAATGATTGTATCCTGACAACTCATGATACTAGAGGAGATGGTGACGACTGTGCCTGGAATCAAGGTGAGATTAGAGCAGGGAAAAGAACATCTAGTTATTGGGAAATCGAAATAGAAAAAGATGGGACATATGAATTGGAGATATGCCGTTGGCCGAGAACACATAGAAGAAATATATGTGAAGGCATAGATGGTGATGATATCATATATAACAAAAAAGAGATACACGACAAATATGAAAACTGGTATACTGGTGGTACAAGTATTGATATAGAGAAAGTCGTAATTGATATATGTGAGAAACAATATGAAATTGATGTTGATAATGATGATTCAAGTATTGTTAGCAACATAGATTTAGTCAAAGGGAAAACAAAAGCTTATATTCATTTTATTGACAGAAATAGTAGACATTACGCAGCATATTATGTTTATGTGAGACGACTTAAAAAATTTGATTAATGATTCATGTATTTTTAATTACTAAATACCAATCAAGAAATTGGAGGTAAAACTCATGGGAGAAAAAAAACGACCAAATATTTTATTTATTATGTCAGATGATCATAGTGCTAATGCTATCAGTTGCTATAACTCAATATTATCTTCTATATTTAAAACTCCTAATCTAGATAGATTAGGAGAAGAAGGAAAACGTTTAGATGGATTCTATGCAACTAACTCTATTTGTACTCCTGCAAGAGCTACAATAATGACTGGACAATATGGCAATGTCAATGGGGTAAGAACTCTAGAAGACAAGTGGAATCCTTTAGAAACCCTTAATTTAGCTCAAATATTACAAGATAACAATTATAAGACAGGTATGCTGGGTAAATGGCATCTTGGATGCGAGCCGATAGGTTTTGATGATTATAAGTATCTAACTGATGGTTATGGTCAAGGAGTTTATTTCAACCCTTCATTCAAAGAAAAAGATAAGGGTGAAGTAAGGTATGAGGGGTACGTTAGTGATATAATCACAGATATGTCTATTGACTGGATTAAAAATAGAGACAGTGACAAGCCATTCTTCCTTATGTGTCATCACAAAGCACCACATGATTTTTGGGAATACCATGAAAGATATGAACACTTATTTGATGATATAGATATTCCAATTCCAGATAGCCTTTTTGAAGATAGAAGTCATAGAAGCGAAGCATCAAGAGACTTTGGTTCTTCTGTTACACCTAGAAGCAAAATAAGAAGTCTGTATGAAGATTTCTGTAAGAAAGATTATATAACCGGACCTCTTGAAAATACGGAGAATATGACTTTTGAAGAAAAAGGTATAGCAGCATATGAAAAATATATTAAGGATTATCTTAGGACAGTAGCTAGTATAGATGATTCTGTAGGTAGGATATTAGAAGAATTAGAGAATGAAGGTATAATAGATGATACAATCGTAATATATACTTCTGACCAGGGAATGTTTTTAGGAGAACATGATTATCAAGATAAAAGATGGAGTTATGAAGAAAGCTTGAAAGCGCCATTTTTGATAAGATATCCTAAGTTGATAAAAGAAAAAACTAATAGCAAGCGACTAGTTGCGAATATTGATATTGCACCTACTTTACTTGATATTGCTGGAATAGATATACCAGAAGAAATGCAGGGGATATCAGTCAAGAATATGCTTGCTAATGATGAACCTACTAGAGATGCTGTTTATTTTCGATATTGGATGCATCTAGCACACAGACATCATAATCCAGCTCATTATGGTATAAGAACTGATAAATGGAAATTGATATTCTATTATGGATTAGGATTAGATGCAAGTGGAGCATCAAGTGAGAAAACTCCTTCAGGGTGGGAATTATATGATATGGAGAATGACCCGAAAGAATTACATAATCTATATGACAATCCATCATATATTGAGACGATTAAAGAATTAAAAGAGAAATTGATTGAATTGAAAGCAAAATACAAAGACCAAGATTATGGTTATCAGGAATTAATTGAGGTCTATAATAGTACAAAATAGTTAAAACAAGAGTGTAGAATTTTTAATTCATAATTATATATTAATAAGAGCAGTCATAAATCATATGAATTTATCTAAAATCAAGGTGAATTGTTGTTGCAATATTAAAATATTACAGGGTAGGGCTTACCCGTAGAGCTTGGTAATAATAGTAACCATTAGGTTACTACGTCCCAAGAAGCCCCCTCAAAACCGTTTTATAGGTTTAGTGGGGGAGCATGTCACACTGCTCTTATTTGATGATGTTTAGTAACTTTAATCTAAAATGAATGTTTTATTAAATATTTCTATAATCTGTTGGATTATGCTTGGTGTACTTTTTGAAAAGCTGTGAAAAATAAGTTGCATCTTCTATACCTACTGCATTAGCGATTTTATATATTTTCATATCAGTTGTTTTTAATAATTCTATAGCTTTATTGATTCTGAATTTAGTAATATAAGTTGTTATATTCTGATTCGTTATTTGCTTGTATAACCTGCAGAGATAGCTATTATTAACAGATATTGATTTCGATATAGTAGACAAGCTTATATTTTTATTGTAATTTTCAGTAATATATTCATTAACCATATTGACTAAATAATTATCGTAATTAATGCTTGTTGAGTCCAATGATTTTTTATAAACTTCTAGTATCAATTCCATTAATTCATCAATATTTTTAGCTTTGGTCAATTTAGAAAAAGTTAAGTTGATAGCGTCGATAGAATCTTTTGAGAGTTTCTTCATATCATTATATTCAATCATATATGAATATAATAATAGTGAATAAGAACGTGCGGACTCAATATTTATAAAGTCATTCTTTAATATATTATATGTAGATTTAATGGTGTCTATAGTAGCGTCGATGTCTTTTTTATTAATAAGATTCAATATCTCCATTATATTGTCTTCTATATTATTAATGGAATGTATCAACTTTGATTGCTCTTCATTACAACAATAAATATATATAGGTTCTTGTCCAAAATAAAAAGTGTTTTTTAATGCTTTTTGAGCTTCGCTATAGGATTGATGAATATCTTCTAGTTTATTATGATACAAGCTTATTCCTATTTTCAATTGGAATCCCAGTATAGTATGGACTGTGTCAATTAATTCGGAGCAAAAAACAACAGTATTCTCAAGATTATGTACATCATTATTCCTATGATGAAGTAAAAAGATACAAATATCATTATGATTTTCAACAACTATATAGTGAGGAATATTATTAAAGATTTCATTAATGTAGAGTTTTATATTCTTAAGATAATATCTTTCTATATTTCGTTTCGCACTTTTGTAATCTATATTAATAAGAAGACAGCAGAATTTGATACTATCACTAAGAAGTGATGGATAAATATATCTTTCAATTGATTTTTGGTCAACGGGTATATTGTTTATTATTTTATGAAGTATCAACTCAATCATTTTCTCATTATTTTTTTCAAGTTCCAATTGAAGATTAACAATTTTATTATTCATTGCTTTTCTATGGGTTATCTTATTTTTTGCTTTATTGACAGCTCTCGAGATATTATCGAAAGTTGTTGGCTTAAGAACGAAATCGACTATATCGTACTGTATGGCTTTCTTGGAATATTCAAAATCTGCATATCCTGTAAGGATTATTACTTCAATTGATGGTTCTTTTTCATAGATATATTTAGCAAGTTCGATACCATTGATTTTAGGCATTTTAATATCTGAAAGGATCATATCAGGTTTATTGATTTTTAGATTATTAATGGCTTCTTCTCCATTGCTTGCAACATATATTACTTCACAATCAAGAGATTCCCAATTAATAAATTTTGATAACCCTTTTCTGATTTTTGATTCGTCATCAACTATCATTATCTTAAACAAATCTCGTCACCATCCTTAACTATTGGTAGTGTAATTACAACTTTCGTACCTTTGTCAGGCTCACTTATTATATCAATACCATAGGGTTCACCATATAATAGATTGATTCTTTTCTTTACATTAATTATCCCTATATGGTTATGTTTGGTTTTATTCTTTGATTTATTGTTAACTGATGTATCAAAACCAACACCGTCATCAGTTATTTCGCAGATCATATTATTGGCTTTTTCATATAGAGCAACTTGTATATGACCCATTGAATCTTTTGGTTCAATACCATGTACGATTGCATTATCTATGAAAGGTTGAATGGAAAGTTTCGGAATATATAGTTTTTCTATTTCATTATCTTTTATATTAATTGTTATGCTAAGTTTATCTTCAAATCTTGTTTGTTGTAGATGAACATAATAATTGATGTAGTTTAATTCTTCACTGATAGTAATGATTTCTCTATTGCTAAAATCAATATTACTTCTTATCAATTGGGCTAAACTATTCAACATTTCTTGAATCTTATTTTGACCATTCATCACTGCTTCCCATGATATGGTATCTAATACATTAAACAAGAAGTGAGGATTAATCTGGGATTGTAACATTTTTAACTCTGCCTCTTGCAATAATAACTGCTTTTTGTAAACTTGGTTTATGGAAAAATCCAGTTTTTCAATCATTTGATTGAATACTGTACTCAATTGGTTAAGTTCTCTGTAATTGAATTCAGGTAATTTGTTTTTATAATTACCATCGCTTATTCTTCGAGAAGCTTTAGTAATCATAGAAACTGGTTTAATGATATTAGAGGATATTATAGTTCCAAGGATTAGAGACAACAATAATATAATCGATATGGTTATGTAATAATTGCGTTGAGTTTTCATAAGGTCTCTCATGACTTCTTTTTTAGGTATACCTATTGCTGTATATAGATTATAATCATTTATTTTTGCTATTCGCATATAATGGACTTCATCATTGATTTTCAACTCAAATATATTATTTTCATTTCTATTAGCATATATTTTCTCATCAATAGTTTTCCCTATATCTAGAGAATCAGAATGGAAATATACTGTACTGTCATCAGAGAAAGTAAAAGTCTTGATATTATTGTATTGAATAAAAGTCTCATCAATTTCATTCAGTTTACGGCAATCAATACTAAGTATTATCTTTCCAATAGGTTTAAATTGTTCCAAATCATTAATAGCTCTAATAAAATAAATAGTATTCAAATCATTTCTAGGTGGTGAAAATGTGAACTGTTTATCAAAATTCTCACTTTCTCCAAATAGTTCTTTATTTGTTTCAACAATATCATCTGTTGGTATATCCCTAAGAATGCTAAAGTAATTTTCTCTATCAACAAAAATAAATATTCCGTTAATCAATTTTTCTCTCCATAGAGAATTGAAATTAAGGGAAGATTGCAATCTTCGTTCTATTTCATATCTCAATTGATTTCTTGTATAAGGATTATTACTTCTTGCATATTCTTTTAGATATTCTCTCAATATTTTATCAGCTAAGAAGTTCATTGAAGTATCGTTGGTGAATTGGAAATTCCTTTCAATATCCCTTTTCATTATTTCCATTGAAGTTGTTAGGAAATTCTCAGCGTTTTTATTTAAAGTATTGGAAAAAGTTAAATTATAATATGTTCCAAAAAAAAGAAAAGGTAAACAAGTAAAAAATAATACCATCACTGTAATAACCCTTTTGAGAGATTGCTTTTTATACATAAGAATACTCCTTAAGTCATATATCATTTATATTGTAATAAGTGATATTAAAATATTAATCAATAAGTTTTTTTGATAATTATTTATTAATATTATACTAATAATATTAGTTGAAATCAATGTTTTTTGGATTTTATGTATAATGAAAAAATAGATATATAGTAAAATATGTTTGGTTTTGTATAAGAATAAGTAAAAATTTTAACATATAAGTCAATAAAATCATATAAATCAGAGTTATATGAAAAACATCAATTCAAGATATGGGTTCAGTATCAAAACATGTTAATAAATTGGGGTGAAAGTAGTCAAAATACTAAATTGATAATGATGGTGACATGTCATAGAATTATACATACCGATAAGGTAATAAAATCATGGAGGGATTACTATGAAAAGAATTATTATCAAAAAAATTATGGCATGTTTGTTATTGGTATTTTTAATAGTAAGTGCCGCGGGATGTAGTAGTAAAGAGGTAGCAAATAATAATAATGACAAAGATTCTAAAAAAGAGCCCATAACAATAACTTTTCCCGCTTTTCAAGTTGGTGTTAATTCAGGTGCTCCAGTATTAAAAGAAAATATTAGATTATTTAACGAAAAGTATGGGGATGAAATTAAAGTTATAGTAGAAGAAATACCCGGAGATCAGGCATATGTTGATAAAATGAAAATATTATTATCAGCTGATGATCTACCTGATTTAGTATATGCAGGTGGATATAATTTACTAGACTTAGCAGCGGATAATGTTGAGCTTGTAGATTTAACACCTTATTTTGAGGAAGATCCTAAATGGAAGGCGTGTTTCAGTGAAGCTGATTTACAATTCAATTCAAGGAATGGTAAATATTATGGTATTCCTGAAGAAAAGCAGCCTGTAGGTTATTTCTATAATAAAGAGTTATTTGCTAAAGCAGGATTAGAAGGGCCAGCTAATACTTGGGACGAGTTTTTCAATCAATGTGAAACATTAAAAGCAGCGGGTATAACGCCATTATCTATGGATACGGCTGACTCAGGTTGGGTTTCAGGATTATGGCTTGGTTCAATAGTAGGTACTAATGGTGAAGTTGGTAATGAATTCATGAATACTTATAATGTCAAAGATTATGATACCGAAGAATTCCTTGAAGGTATAACCAAATTACAAAAAATGTTTAAAGAGTATACAACTGTCGATGCAATAGGTGGCAAATACGAAAATGCAGCAAACAACTTCTTATCAGGTAAGACTGCAATGATGGCAAATGGACCTTGGATGATACCTGATTTTTCTAATCCAGAGAAAGCACCAGAAGGATTTGCTGAAAAAATAGGGGTTGCAATTTATCCAGATGCGGGTATGTATGATGCACCGATGTTCGGCTATTTTGTTGCTTCAAAAGATAAAGAACATGCAGATGCAACTGTAAAATTACTAAAATTCCTGACTAATGAGGAAGCGCAGCTAAGGGCATTAAATATGATAGGAAGAATACCACCATCACCACAGCTTGAGTTAGATGAAGATACTAAGGAAAACAAACCATTACTTGCAAAGCTTATAGATCTAAGTCACGATGCCAAATATATATATCCTAACATTCAGTCAGCTTGGTACCCTAATGTAGTAGATAGATTAAGTACTGATTATCCTGGATTGGGAATGGGAGACATTACTCCACAAGAGTTTATTGATCGTCTTAATGAATCAGCAAATAAAAATGAATAATCAAAAAGCTAACATTTGATTACATACATAACCTCTCATTTGGAAGCTTAATATGATAGGAGCGAAGAAATTGTATAAAAAAAGAAATATCTGGATTACATTGTTCTTATTGCCTACAATAATAATATTTGTATTGATATTTGCCGTACCAGTAGTAAACGTTGTGTATACTTCTTTTTTTCAATGGAGAGGTTTTAAAGGTGCTATGTCTTTTGTAGGAATAAAAAATTATGTTAATGCATTTAAGGATGCATCTTTTAGAAGCGGATTGACTCATACTATGTTTTGGGTAGTACTTCAAGGAACGGTGCATGTAGCCTTAGGAACTATAGTTGCACTATTATTAGCCGATCGTCCGAAAGGTTGGAAATTCATCAGGACTTCATATATGGTACCAAATATGATTTCGGGTTCGGCTTTTGCAATTATTCTTGTGAATATTTTTAACCCACAGATTGGTCTAGTCAATTCTGTTATACGTAAATTGGGTTTTGAAAATTTCAATCACAATTGGTATTTTGATGGAAGAACTGCTTTTCCAACGGTAACCATAACATGGCTGTTATTCGCAGGTTTAATCACAATTTTGATTCTAGCGGAAATAATGTCAATACCAAAAACCATATATGAATCAGCGGATATAGAAGGAGCAACTAAATTTCAACAGAAGATATATATAACTTTGCCTCTGCTAAGAAATGTAATAGGTACATGTGTTATTATTGCCGCAACTAGCATGTTGAAAGAGTTTGAACTTGTATATTTAACTACAAAAGGAGGACCTGGTGACAGAACACTTAGTTTGCCACTATATCTATACAAAACAGCATTTATAGAAAATGATTATGGCTATGCTAATATGATGGGAACAGTTCTTATCATATGTGGAATAATCTGCATATTAATCATCAATAAATTATTTGGACTAGGTAAATCAGATACATAAGGAGGGGAGACAATGAAAGTAAGAACGATCAAAATATTAAAATTATTATTTCTGCTAATTATTACTTTACTGGCAATCATACCTTTCATTTGGGTATTGATATCATCTTTCAAAACCAATGGTGAAATACTAGAATCAGCATTATCTTTACCAAAACATATTAATTTTCAAGGATATATAGATGCTTTTAAGACATCTCCCCTTTTAAGTTATTATTGGAACAGTATTATAATAGCTGTTTCAGGAACAGTTTTGAATACATTCATTGTAGGGATGGCAGCGTATGTGCTAGCGAGATTTGACTTTAAGTTGAATAAGCCTATTCTTTTGATTTTCTCGTTATCGTTACTCATACCATTTACTGCTCTCATATTACCAACATTCATGATAGTAAAAAATATAGGATTATACGATAAGAGAATAGGACTCATTCTAGTGTATATGGCGTTAGGTTTGCCGACTACTCTATATATACTTAGAAGTTACTTTCTAAGTATTCCAAAAGAAATTGAAGAAGCATCTTATATTGATGGGGGAAATTTCTTTAAGACTTATATAAAGATCATCATACCAATAGCAAAACCAGGATTTGCAACAGCGGCAGTGCTACAATTTCTATTATGTTGGAATGAATTCTTGTATGCTCTTGTTTTAACTAATTCAAGTAAAGTAAGAACTGTACCACTTGCTATTAATTACTTTTTATCTCAATTCTCATTTGATTATAGAGCATTATTTGCAGCTATAGTAATAATTAATATACCAAGTATTTTATCATTTGTAATATTGCAGGAACAAGTTGTGGATAGTTTAGCAGCAGGTTCCGTGAAAGGTTAATAAGACAAAAGGAGTGAAGGATAATGAAATTAGTTGTTTTAGGTGGAGGAGGAGTACGCTCTCCATTTTTATCAAAATCAATTGTTACCAGAGCCAAAAAAATAGGAATTAATAAGATCGTGTTTATGGATAATGATATGGAAAAGTTGAGAATATACGGTGGTATGTCCAAGCATATTGCTAATTGTATAGATGAATCGATAGAATTCATATTAACATCAGATCCTATAGAAGCGGTAGAAGATGCAGATTTTATTATTACTACATTACGTGTTGGACAAGATGAAGGAAGAGTAAGTGATGAAAGGATTGCTCTGAAATACAATATACTAGGTCAAGAGACAACGGGAGCAGGAGGATTTGCAATGTCACTTCGTTCTATTCCTGCACTTATGAATTATTGTGAGTTGATTAAGAAATATTCTAAGAAAAATGCTTATATATTCAATTTCACCAATCCTTCAGGTCTTGTGACTCAAGCTCTTAGGTCAGCTGGATATGACAATGTATATGGAATATGTGATGGACCAAGTGAATTTATCAAAGAATTACAGATATTAACAGAGTCTAGGTCTGATAATTTTTCAGTAGAATGTTTTGGATTAAATCACTTATCATGGTTTAGAAAAATAACCGTCAATGGGAAGGATATAACGAAAGACATAATAAATGGTAAAGAGTTATACATAAAAACAGAAGAGCATCTATTTGATGAAAAGCTTGTAAAGATGCATAAGATGCTTCTTAACGGTTATTTATATTTCTATTATTATAGAGAGAAGGCAGTCGGATTAATTAATAGATCAGGTAAAACAAGAGGGGAAACAATATTAGAAATAAATAGCAGAATGAATAAGCGATTATCTAATCTGGACATAGAAAAAGAATTTGCTAAAGCTTTTAAAATATATTTGGAGCATTATTATGAAAGAGAAAACAGTTATATGTCCATTGAATCTGGTAGTACACGTACAAAACAAGTAGAAGTACCTGATGTAAATGAATTCATAGAACAGGAAGATGAAGGAGGATATGCAGGAGTAGCACTTAATTTTATAGAAGCGATGCAGACAGATAAAGAAATAGAGATGGTTTTGTCAGTACCTAACAACGGTTCAATTGAAGGATTGGAAGATACAGATGTAGTAGAGATAACATGTAAAATCAATAAAGATGGGGCAGTACCTGTTAAGATAGGTAAAGTGGAACCTTTACAAATGAATCTTATCAGGCAGGTAAAACTGTTTGAAAGAACAACAGTAGAGGCGATAAGAGATAAAAGTATAGATAAAGCGATAGAGGGACTGATGGTACATCCATTAGTTAATTCCTATTCTCTTGCTAAACAATTAGTCAATGAATACCTAAATGAATATAAAGAGTATGTTGGAGACTGGGGGGAATGAAATATGTCCTTTGCGGCTTTTGTATCTCAGTTCAATCTGGATATGATTTTTTCTGGTTCTCCAAGAATACCTGATTATGGTGAAGAAGTCTTTGCAGATGATTTTGAAATCCAATTAGGGGGAGGACCTATGGTTCCTGCTATCATATTAAATAGATTTGGAGTCAAGTCAAGATTCGGAACTTTTTTATCTAATAATGAAATGGATATTACAAGTAATATCTCTAAACAATTACTAGATAAGTTAAGTATGAACTATAAGAATCTGTATAGAGAAGATGATAATCCGGTAGTCGTGACGAGTGTCTCAACATTTCCAGAAGATAGATGTTTCACATGTTATAATCCAAGACTTCACGAGAACTATTTATCGAATGAAGAAGTATACGATTTCTATAAAGAGGCTAAACTTTGTTTTGTATTTGAGGGTTATGACAAGATATTTAAAAAATTGAAAAGTGAAGGGGCTTCTATAGTGTATGATTTAGGATGGCATGATGATCTAGATGTTAAAAATTTGTCACATATACTTGAATATACAGATGTTTTTACACCTAATGATAAGGAAGCTATGAAAATGACTCATACGAATAATGTACAAGAATCATTAAAGATATTATCTAAGTATGTTAAACATCCTATTGTGAAAGTCGGGGGAGATGGTTGTTTGACAATGATAGATAATAATATAATTCATATAAAGATGCCTATGAAATTTGATGCTGTCGATACAACTGGAGCAGGAGATAATTTTTTAGCTGGAGTTATGTATGGGTTGTATAACGGTTATGATATATTAGAATGTATGAAATGGGGGAATGCATTAGGAGGTTATTCCACTACAGCTGTTGGATGTTATGGAGCTAACATTACTTATGACATAGCCAGTAAGATTATGGATGAATATAGATAACCATTAAATTGAAAGCAGGAAATTTGAGTTAACTAAAAATAGACATGTCAAGTTTTTGGAGGTATTGCAAAATGAATAAAGTGGATTCAAGAGTTAATGTACTAAGTGATAGAGAGATTAAATTAATCCATGAAAGTACCCTTGATATATTAGAAAACGTAGGTCTAAAAGTACCACACAGTAAATGGCTTGATATTGCTGAAGAAGCAGGAGCTTGTATAGATAGAGAAAAACAAATAGTTAAGATACCTAATAGAATAATGGAACATGTAATAGAGACAAATAGAGAAAAGACCAAGAAAAATTCAAATGTACAAATACCCAATAGATTATATGGTCATATATCTACACAAGTTCAATTAGTTGACTATAAATCAAGTACAAGAAGAACTGGTTTAATGGAAGATATCTATAGAGGAATTACATTAGTCGAACATCTTGAAAATATCAAAGAATGTAATGCAATAGTTATTCCTCATGATGTTGAATATAACATTAGTGATATAGTTTCGTTTCAAGCAATTTACAAATATTCCACCAAACCAGGAGGAACTTACATATTATCACCAATATCTGCTAAATATATAGCTCAGATGGCTAATGTAATGGGGCTGAAGATAAATTATCTATTTGAAACAGTTAGTCCCTTACAATTTCGGGATGAAGTGCTGGAAATTGCTCTAGAATTCATTAAACATGGACAAGGATTATCTATGGCACCAATGGTTATGGCTGGTGCTACAGGTCCAGTTACAATAGCAGGTATGTTGACAATGCAGAATGCTGAGGTTCTGGCAAGTCTATTTCTTATCTATGCAGCTACTAGAAAATATGTCAAATATGAAGTTGGAGGGCATGCTCTTGACATGCAGACAGCTCTGTGTTCATTTGGAACCCCTAATCAGGCTTTAATAGGAATGAGTGTTGCACAGTTGGGTAGATATTATGGATTAGAAACTAGAAGTAATTCAGGATTGACAGATTCATTGAGACCTGATTTCCAGGCTGGTTTTGAAAAAGCACTAACAGCTACATATAGTTGTCTTGCAGGAACTATAGATATTGGATGTCAAGGTATAGTGGGAGCAGACCAAGGTAATAGTTTTGAACAATTGGTTTTGGATAACGAATGGTTATCTGCTTATAATTATATTCAAAAAGGAATAGAAGTAACTGAGGAGACTATAGCCCTAGATGTAATAAAAAATGTAGGAATAGGCGGGCATTATCTAATGGAAGGGCATACTCTGGAACATATGAATAATAACTATCTTCCTTCTAAAGTATTGAATAAAGATGCCTATGATACATGGGTATCGAAAGGTTCTAAGGATTCTTTACAAAAAGCTCATGAAAAAGTTGAAGATATATTTTCTCATGGAATTTGTGAAGAGTTAGCAATAGAAAAAAATAAAGCTGATGAAATAGATTATATTGTTAAATGTGCTAAAGAAGAGATAAATTCTATATAGTAAATGATAGATGGGAAAGTTAGTTTTAGTAATATATCAGCTTTCCCATCTTTAAAGAAATAAATACTCAAAAATTGAAGAAAGGATAATGTATGACTTATTAAATGTATTTGGTTATACAAGGTATAATTATGAAACTTATGATAAAAGACAATAAACAGGAATTTGATTATGCAGGGGCAATGGAAATATTGAATCTAATAAAAGAAAAACCTAATGCAGTAATAGGTTTGGCTACAGGAAATACTCCAAAGGGTATGTATGATATATTAGGTGATTTATGCAAAGAGAAGCAAGTTGATTTTTCTAGAGTAACTACATTGAATTTAGATGAATATTTAGGTATTGAGTCTAGTAATTCAGGTAGCTGTAAAAGTTACTTAAATAAAAGATTATATACTAAGGTTAATCTAAAGCAAGAGAATATACATCACTTAAATAGTAATCCAGAGGATTATGAGAAGGAGTGTTGCAGATATAATAACCTAATCAATGATTTAGGTGGAATAGATCTATTGATATTGGGAATAGGACATAATGGACATCTTGGTTTCAACGAACCCAATACACCATTTGATTCAATGGTACATATATGTAATTTAACTGATAAAACAAGAACAGCGAATATATGGTCATTTGGTAGTAAAGATAAAGTTCCTAAGAAAGGTGTTTCAATGGGAATAAAGAATATAATGAACAGTAAGAGACTTATGTTGTTAGCAAATGGTGATTCTAAATCTCAGATTATCTATAAAGCTCTTAAGGGGAAGGTTACAGAAGAAGTGCCAGCATCGGTTCTACAGTTACATAATGATGTTGTAGTGGTGTTGGATAGAGAAGCGGGAAAAATTTTATTAGGCATATGATTTTTTATCTATATAACATAACTTGTACAAGTTTCATATACTATAATAATCATTTTATTTCAGATGTTCCATGTACGTATAGTGTTACAGCAGAAGTTAATTTATAAAAAGTGTTGCCAGATTTATGTTTTTATAATATACTCTTAACTAATAAAGATTGCAGAAAATATAAACAACTCAACTTTCTCGCCTTTAATTTAATGAACTCAAAAAAAGTGTTATAGGTGGGAAAGGTAAGTAAATAATATTAGAAAAGGAGGCATTGTTATGTTAATAGATAGTAAATATACAAAAGAAGATATAATTAAAATCACTAAGGAAGAGGATATCAAATTCATTAGACTACAATTTGTAGATATTCTAGGTACTCTAAAAAATGTAGCCATCACAGATGAACAGCTGATAAAAGCGCTAAATAATCAAATATTGATTGATGGTTCATCTATTGAAGGATTTGTTAGGATGGAAGAATCTGACATGTTTCTAAAGCCTGATTTAGATACATTTGAAATATTTCCATGGAGACCTCATCAAGGTAAGGTTGGAAGAATGATATGTGATATCTATAATCTAGACGGTACTCCTTTTCAAGGCGATCCTAGATATGTTCTGAAAAAAGTCATTAAAGAAGCAGAAGAATTAGGATATGATTTCAATGTAGGTCCAGAATTCGAATTCTTTCTATTTCAAATAGACGAAGATGGATATCCAACAACTAAAACTCATGATAATGCAGGATATTTTGATTTAGGACCAATTGACCTAGGTGAAAATGTAAGAAGAGATATAGTACTGACTCTAGAAGAAATGGGATTCGATATTCAGACATCTCATCATGAAGTCGCTCCTGGACAGCATGAAATAGATTTTAAATATAGTGATGCATTAAGGTCAGCCGACAATATTGTTACGTTTAAGTTAGTTGTTAAAGTTATTGCAAGAAAGCATGGACTTCATGCAACTTTTATGCCAAAACCTATATTTGGAATAAGTGGTTCTGGAATGCATTGCAATCTACTGATGTATGATGATGATGGCAGAAATATATTTTATAATGAAAATGATGAACTTAATTTATCAAAAGAAGCATATTATTTTATTGGCGGATTATTAAAACATGCAAAGGCTCTAACAGCGGTTACTAATCCTACAGTAAATTCTTATAAAAGATTGGTATCAGGATTTGAAGCTCCTGTAAGAATTGGATGGTCTACAATAAATGCTAGTCCACTAATTAGAATACCAAGAGGAAGAAACAAAAATTCATTGATTGAACTTAGAAGTCCCGATCCATCATGTAATCCTTATTTAGCTGTAGCAGCAATCCTGAAAGCTGGACTTGATGGTATCAAGAATAAAATAGAACCTCCTAAAATGTTGGAGAAAGAAGAATTAAGTGAAGCATTAGACATATTAGATGTCAATTTAACAATTCCAAGTAGCTTAAAAGAAGCATTAATAGAATTGTCAAAAGATGAAGTCGTAAAAGAAGCATTAGGTGATGTATACGAAAGATATATGAAAGCGAAGAGTATCGAGTGGGATGAATATATGTCAGTAGTTCATCCTTGGGAAGTAGAAAAGTATATTTCAAGATATTAGAAGATTTTGAACTAAGTAATAGGCTGAATAAAAGGATGTTTGTGTATGGGAGCTAGAATTATAGTAGGATCCTCAAACAAAAAAATATTGAAGCAATTATCACACTTCCTAAATGAAAATGGATATAATGTAGTAGGTGAAACGACAGATGGATATGATATACTAAGAAGAGTACACACTGTTTATCCTGATATATGTATTTTGGACTTTAACATGAAAGGACTAAATGGACATGATGTAAGTGAAGTATTAGTAGCAGATAATGTTTGTCCGATTATCACAATAATCAGTTCATCAGATTTACATTATTTTACCAATCTAAAAAGTGAGCCTATATTTAGTTCTCTTGTTAAGCCTATAAATAAAGATCTATTGATAAATACTATCGATATATTAGTTAAAACATCAAAGAGCATAACTAAATTAACTAAAGAAGTAAGCACTCTAAAGAAGAAACAGGAAGATAAACAATTGATCAATGAGGCAAAAGAATTACTTATGAAATATACCGGTTCAACAGAAGAAGAATCCCATAGGAAGATTCAAAAACTTAGTATGAATAGAGGTATTTCTAAAAGAGTTGTAGCCTATGAAATAATAAACAAATATACTTAATAATTGAAAATTGTGAAAATTAATTTTTGAGTAACTGATACTTGCATTATTTGATTTAATATGGTATAGTATATATAAATATAGACGGACGAAGGAGTCCGAATCAGTTAAACTTTTAGAGCAATGGCGTTCTTAGGGAGTTCCCTTAGTAACGCTTTTTTTATTTGCTATTTATGAAAAATATTGAAATATAAAAAACGTAAGATAAGATAAAAAAATATAAAATCAAAATGTTAACAGGAGGACATATTATGAGTATTAATGATGTATTCGGAAAAAATGTATTTAGTGATGCAGTAATGAAGGAAAGACTTCCAAAAGAAACATATAAATCACTTAAAAGAACGATAGAACTTGGAGAGACACTTGATAAAACAACAGCAGAAGTTATTGCTAATGCAATGAAAGACTGGGCTATCGAAAAAGGCGCAACACATTATACACACTGGTTCCAACCAATGACAGGAAAAACAGCGGAAAAACATGATTCTTTTATTTCTTTAACTTCTGATGGAAGAGCAACAATGGAATTCTCTGGAAAAGAATTGATTCAAGGTGAGCCGGATGCTTCATCATTCCCTAACGGAGGACTTAGAGCTACATTCGAGGCTAGAGGATATACTGCTTGGGATCCAACTTCACCAGCATTCTTAAAAGAAGATTCAGCAGGTGTAACTTTATGTATACCAACAGCATTTTATTCTTACACAGGGGAAGCACTTGATAAGAAGACACCTTTACTTCGTTCAATGGAATCCATATCTGAACAAGCAATGCGTGTATTAGAATTATTTGGTGACAATACAGCAAAAAAAGTTATAACTACTGTAGGAGCAGAACAAGAATACTTTTTAGTAGATAAAAAATACTATGAACAAAGAAAAGATTTAATATTCACTGGAAGAACATTATTCGGAGCGATGCCTCCAAAAGGTCAAGAGCTTGATGATCACTACTTCGGTAATATAAAAGAAAGAATCTCTAGTTTCATGAGAGAGTTAGATATAGAATTATGGAAGATGGGAGTATCTGCTAAGACTAAACATAATGAAGTAGCTCCAGCACAATTTGAGATAGCACCCATATTCACAACAACAAATATTGCTACAGACCATAACCAATTAATGATGGAAATAATACAAAAGGTTGCAATTAGACATGACTTGGTTTGTCTATTACATGAAAAACCATTTGCAGGAGTTAATGGTTCAGGTAAACATAATAACTGGTCGTTAGCTACTAATGAAGGAGTCAACTTATTAAATCCAGGTAAAACACCACAAGATAATGCTAGATTCTTACTTTTCGTTTCAGTAATTATTGCGGCTGTTGACGAATATGCCCCACTACTTAGATTATCAGCAGCTAATCCTGGTAATGAACACAGATTAGGAGCTAACGAAGCTCCACCAGCGATAATATCTATTTTCTTAGGAGACAAACTAACTAAGATTATTGAGCAAATAGAAGCAGGAGATCTTAATATAGCTAAACAAGTAGAATTATTAGAAGTAGGAGTTTCTACACTTCCAAAACTTCCAAAAGATTCTACTGATAGAAACAGAACATCACCATTCGCTTTTACTGGTAATAGATTCGAATTCAGAATGTGCCCTTCATCAGCTTCAATAGCAGGACCTAACATAGTTCTTAACACAATTGTTTCTGAATATCTTAGAAGAGTAGCTGATGAATTAGAGAAAGCCGATGACTTCAATGATTCACTTAGAAAAGTTATAGGTAGATTGATTAAAGACCATAAAAGAATAATATTTAATGGAGATGGTTATTCAGACGATTGGATTAAGGAAGCTGCAAGAAGAGGACTTCCAAATCTATCATCAACAGTAGAAGCTTATTCTTACTTTGATAAACCAGATGCTGTTGAATTATTTGAAAGACATGGTGTATTCACAAAACAAGAGATAGAGTCAAGAAAAGAAATCGTTTACGAAGAATATGCTAAGATAATTAATATAGAAGGACTTACAATGTCTCAAATGGTTAAAAAGCAGATTATACCTGCATGCATAAGTTATATGACTAGTGTTGCTGAATCCATAAGCAAAATTAAAGGCGTGTGTCCTTCAGTAGATGTATCTGTTCAGGAAGAAATCGTATCAAAAATATCTAAGTTATTATTTGATGCAAGAGTTAAAGTTGCCAATCTTAATAAAGCTATCGAAGATGCAAAAAGCATGAGCAATATTGAGAGTATGGCATTTGCATATAGAGAAAAAGTATTTGCAGCTATGGAAGAATTGAGAAAACCATGTGATGAACTTGAAAGAATCGTTTCAGAGGAAGCTTGGCCATATCCAACATATGATGAATTACTATTTAGAGTATAGTTTTTGATAGAGTACAATATGCAAAAAGATTATTCCTTTATGGAGTAATCTTTTTGTCATTAAAAGCTGTTTTTGTTTGTTTAAAAGTGCAAGGTCTGTTATAATATTAAATAATCTATAAGATTAATGATATTGTTGAGGTGGAAAAAATGATTGTTACTATAGCACTTAATCCTTCAATCAATAAGTTAGCTGTTATTGACGGATTAGAAGTGGATGGTGAAAATAAGGTACAAGATTACAGGATAACTTTAGGAGAAAGCCCGATATACACTGCATACATGATAAAGCTACTCCAAGGAGAACCTTATGTCTTAGGATTTTTAGGGGGAATGGGTGGTAGATTTATACAGAATGTTATGCAGAAAAGCAGAATAAAATCAGATTTTATTTTTAACATAGGTGAGAGTCAATCCATATATAAGATTGTTGACTCTATTAATTTAACAGAAACTACATTGATTGATAATAACATGACAGTAGATGAAAGAGATAAAAATAATCTAAAGCATAAACTTCAAAATAAAATAAAAGATGCTAAGGTATTAGTTATTGGTGGAGATTTGCCGAAAGGTACTGATTATGATTTTGCAGAACATATCATAGAAATGGCTATTAAGCATGATACAAAAATCATATCATCATTAAAAGGACAAAATCTCAGAAAGTCATTAAGCCTTAATCTATTTGCTCTGAAAATATCTGATGATAATATTTCCGATTTGGTTGATATAGATACGTTAACGTATGATAATTACTATATATTAAAAAAATTATATGATATTCTCACTTTAAATAAAATACACTATCTGGTATATGATTCTAATGATGGTGTTTATGTAATATCTAAAAGTAAAATATGTAAAGCTGTAATTAGTGAAACAAAAGAAATATCTGACAACATAGGTTCTAGCGATTCGCTGGTAGGAGCATTGGCAGTATCTATAGAGCGTAGATATGAGCAAGAAAAATTGGCTAAATATCTGATGGCAAGTAAAATAGCTGTTAAAAATTCAAAATATCCTACTATATGCAATAGAAAGGATATTGATTACTATTATAATAAGGTAAAAATTGTTGAAATAATGAATAGGAAGAGAGGTTTTATAGAATAAAACAGGAGGGGTTAATAATTGAAAAAAAGATATCGCAGTAACATCATATATATGACGGTATTATACAGAGATGTTAATATGTATTGAAATGATACGTCGAAAGAAGTTATTTTCTACATTGATTTGCGATATGTTTATATAGAATACCTACTTTAAGTAATATATAATGAGGATAAGGCATGAAACTACAATATGTATTGATACAGAAAAACAAAGACACTACATATTGTGGAAATATTTGAAGATATTTCTAGCAAGCTAGGGGATAATTTGGACATGTCTATAAGAATTTATTACAGAGGGGATGGTATTATGAAAAAGCGTCTACAAGGAACAAGAGAAGTTGTAACTGAGAATAATCATATTATTAACCTAGAGTATTATTTAATTGAAACCCCATATTATGAAAAAAATTCATTAAAGGTAGCTTATGGTATCGAAATACTTAAGAAAGATAATAAAATCTTAGAATCGGATATCGTTTCAAAAATAACAGATTGTAAAGATAAAGTTATGATAATACTTAATAAGCTAATAGCTAATACAGTTACTCCAGTTGGAATGGTAGTAGCTATTGATGAATTATTATAGATCAAGAGCAAGCCGAAAGGCTTGCTTTCTAATTAAATAGGAAAGTACTACTTTCTATTTCTTTGAAATCTTTTATGAGATGTAGCCTCTTGTTCTATTTATATTTTAAACTTTTTTGACGTGATTTTGTTTGAAGTTGTTAGGAGTTATACCACTAATCTGTTTGAATATTTTACAAAAATGGCTTTGAGTAGTATAACCTAATAAAGTGGATATTTCTACTAGTGACAAGTTAGTAAACAAAAGTAGATGTTGAGCCTTCTTAATCCTGTTGATATGAATGTATTTTGTAAAACTTACACCTACTTCTTTTTTGAATAGTCTTGATAAATAGCTACTGTTAGTATTAATATGTTTAGCTACATCAGTAAGGGTAAGATTACTGCATAGATTATCATCTATGTATTTAATTACTTTTTTAGTTATATCAGAGTAATTATTTTTATTGGTAGTTAGACTATTTTTGATTTGAGTCATGAAATCAAGTATCATTATAGCATTTAAATTGACCAAGAGTTCTTCTTCATTTAATGACTCTATTTTATTGATATATAGGTCACTGAGAAAATACGCATAGTTTTCTTCTAATCCAGTTTCTATAGCCATTCTGGTAATAAGAGCACAGCTACATATCAAGTTGTTTTTTAGAGATCTTATCGAGTTGTTTTGGCATAAGACAGAACGAGGATAAGTACTATACTCATTACCAACCTTTTCTATATCAACTAAGTTACCAGTTAGAATTGCTTGATATAGTTTCTTTTCCAGTTCATATGGATAGTGAGTATAACTAGAGCTGTTATTTTTTAATTCTTTATATAGATATTCTTCTTTCAAAAACATATCTGATATTTTAAAGGAATTGAAAATCTGTCTGAAGTCCATATTGCCAATAAACACATAATCACCTCCATAGGTAAAATATAGGTAAAAAATAGTAAATATAATGATATACATACTATCAATAAATATATACAATATAATTAACATCTAGTATTTCTATTATAACAGATTGGGGAAAAAATAAGTAGACAAAAACTTATATGTGACTATCATATAGTAAAATTATATAATCAAGGAGGAGATTAAATGCAAGAAAAAATCAAAAAAATCATGGCAGAATTAACATTAGAAGAAAAAGCTTCATTATGTTCAGGCAGAGATTTCTGGACTACACAACCAGTGGAAAGGTTAGAAATTCCTACAATCATGGTTACAGATGGCCCTCATGGGTTAAGAAAACAAGCAGCAGAAGCTGATCATTTAGGTATGAACACTTCTGTACCAGCAACCTGTTTCCCTTCCGGGGTAGGATTGGCATCATCATGGAATAGAGAGCTAGTGCAGAAGGTTGGAGTGGCATTAGGTGAAGAGACACAGACAGAACAAGTAGCAGTTCTATTAGGACCTGCAGTAAATATCAAACGATCACCATTATGCGGTAGAAATTTTGAATATTTATCAGAAGACCCTTACCTATCATCACAAATAGCTAAACATCATATACTAGGAGTCCAAAGCCAAGGTGTAGGTACATCAATAAAACATTTTGCAGCCAATAATCAAGAATATAAAAGAATGAGTGTTGATACTATTGTTGATGAAAGAACACTTAGAGAAATTTATCTTGCAAGTTTTGAAACTGCTATAAAAGAAGCAAAACCATGGACAGTGATGTGTGCTTATAATAAATTGAATGGTACATATTGTGCAGATAACCATAATCTATTAACAGAAATCCTCAGAGATGATTGGGGTTATGAAGGATTAGTTGTTTCAGACTGGGGAGCAGAAGATGATAGAATAGAAGGAATAAAAGCAGGAATGGATTTAGAAATGCCTGGTAACGGAGGTATTAATGATAAAAAGATAATACAAGCAGTTAAAGATGGTAACTTGGATGAAAAAGATTTAGATAAAGTCGTACAGAGAATATTGGAACTTGTATTCAAGGGTATAGAAAAAGCTAAAGACATGAAGTATGACAAACAAGAACATGATGCATTAGCAAGAAGAGTAGCTTCTGAATGTATGGTGCTTCTTAAAAATGATAATAAGGTTTTACCAATAGCTAAAGAGCAAAAAACTGCTGTTATAGGTGAATTAGCTGATACACCAAGATATCAAGGTGGAGGAAGTTCTCATATCAATCCTACATTTTTACATAGTGCTCTAGATGAAATGAAGAAATTAGGAACAATAAGTTTTGCAAGAGGATATGATATTGATGCTGACGAACCAAATGAAGAAATAGAAAATGAAGCAATTAAGTTGGCGAAAGCAAATGAAACAGTTGTAGTATTTGTTGGTCTACCTGATAGGTATGAATCAGAAGGTTATGATAGAAAACACTTACAAATGCCAGAGAATCAAGTTCATCTAATAAATGAGTTGAGTAGGGTTAATGAAAATATTGTTGTTGTATTATCTAATGGTTCTCCTATAGAAATGCCTTGGATAAATAATGTAAAAGGAGTACTTGAAGGATATCTTGGAGGTCAAGCAGGTGGAGGAGCAGTTGCGGATATTCTATATGGTAGAGTCAATCCATCAGGTAAATTAGCGGAGACTTTCCCTTTGAAATTAAAACATAATCCATCAGCACTTAATTATCCGGGAAAAGAAAATAAAGTCTGTTACAATGAAGGTTTATTTGTAGGTTATAGATATTATGATGCAAAAGATATAGACACTTTATTCCCATTTGGGCACGGACTCAGTTATACAACTTTCGAATATAAAGGTATAGAAGTAGATAAAAAAGAAATACAAGATACAGAAAAGGTAGAGGTAACTGTAACAGTTAAAAATACTGGAGACGTGGTTGGAAAAGAAGTCATTCAGCTATATGTAAGAGATGTAGAATCATCAGTTATCAGACCAGAAAAAGAATTAAAAGAATTCGCAAAAGTTGAATTAGTACCTGGAGAGGAAAAGAAAGTCAGATTCATATTAAATAATCGTTCTTTTGCTTATTACAATGTAGATATTAAAGATTGGTATGTAGAAACGGGAGATTTTGAAATTCTAGTAGGTTCATCAGTAGTTGATTTACCACTTAAGACAAAGATTACAGTTAATTCCACCAAAAAAATAAATAAATCTTTTAATAGAAACTCTACATTCATTGAGATTGCTGAGCATCCAGTAGGAGCAATGGTAGTTAAAAATATTATGGAAAATATGCAGAAGATGTTTGGTGATTCTGACATATTTGACAAAGATGCTATACAGGAAATGGCAGGGACCAATACACTTAGATCTCTAATAACCTTTGGAGCTATGAATGAAGAAGAGTTAAATGGATTAATTCAACAATTGAATGCATAATGATTATGGCAAGTCAAAATAAATTTTGACTTGCTTATTTTTTTGTTAAATAGGACTAGACAATAAGAAAACCAATTTGAAATTATTGTTACTAGCGGGTATAATTATAGTAGGTTTTAATTATTTCTTTTACTCAGGGGGTATTTATGAAACAAGCAAAAGTTATAATAAGTACAAGTTTAGATCCATGGAAAAATCTTTCCATAGAAGAATTTTTGGTTACTAATCTTAAAAAAGATTCATGTGTTTTGTATTTATGGAAGAATGATAAAACAGTAGTTATAGGTAAAAATCAAAATCCTTGGAGGGAATGCAATATTCCGCTTATAGAAAAGGACGGAGTAAAACTATCAAGAAGAATAACTGGTGGTGGAGCCGTATATCATGGACTTGGAAATCTGAATTTTTCTTTTGTCATGAACAAGGGTGATTATGACCTAAATAGGCAATTGAAAGTTATTTTGGATATGTGTAGTGAATTAGGAATTGATGGAGAACTTACTGGGCGTAATGACCTCACTGTCAATGGCAGAAAATTTTCCGGTAATGCATTTTATCATGGATCATCAGTTTCACTTCATCATGGGACTTTGCTCATTAACGAGAACATGAGTAATCTTGCTAAATATTTAAAAGTGTCAAAAGAAAAAATGAGTTCCAAAGGCGTGACATCAGTTAAATCAAGAGTATCTAATTTAGCTACTTATTATGAAGGATTAAGTACAGAAAAAGTTACTGATATGTGTATAAGATCTTTCATAAATGAATATTCACAGGATGAAAATGATGTTATCATAGAAAAAGACCCATTGTGGTTTGAAAATGAAGAGATAAAAAAGTTATATGAAAAAAATGCTTCATGGGATTGGAGATATGGCAGAGTACCTGAATTTCAGGTAGTATTAGAAACAAGATTAAGTTGGGGAGAAATACAAATTCATTTAAATATGAAAAATGCTATAATAAAAGAAGTAATTATTTATTCAGATTGCTTAGATCAAGAATTCATAGATGATCTACCTAAATTATTTATAGGACAAAAATATAATTCTGAAATATTGGCAGATAAATTAAGAGGTAATACTGCAATACCTAGCAGAAAAAATATGCTTGAAGATATTGCCGAATGGATAGAAAATAAAATGTTTTAATATAAAAGAGTAGAATTCAAATGATGTAATAATTTTAAGGATGATAATTCAATGATAGAAAAATATTTAACCATATATGATAATAATGAGGCAGAGTTAGAGCAAAAGAAATCAAAGTTCATAGCTACAATTAAACATGTTGAGACAGAAGAAGAAATAAAAATATTCTTGGAACAAATAAGAAAAAAGTATTGGAATGCAACACATAATGTATTTGCTTATACAATAGGACTAAAGCAACCTATAGAAAGATGCAGTGATGACGGAGAACCTAGTGGAACTGCTGGAATGCCTATATTAGAAGTCATCAGAGGAATGGATCTAAGAAATGTTATAGTGATAGTTACTAGATATTTTGGAGGGACTTTACTTGGTACAGGCGGACTTGTAAGAGCATATAGTGGTTGTGCTAAATTAGGATTAGAGACATCTGTTGTTGCAGAAAATATATTGTATTATTTAATGGACGTTAAGGTAAACTATACTTTATCAGGTAAAGTACAGTATGAAATTTTGCAAAACAATTATATTATATATGATACACAGTACCAAGATAATGTTATATACACTGTTTTAGTAGAGTATGGTAAAAAAGATGTTTTTAAATCCAAGATTATGGATATTACTAGCGGTTGTGTCAATATTAATAATAATGGCTTATATTATGGTTTTGGTGATAATGAACAGAAAAACATAGTCAAATTCAATGAATCACCAGAAAGTTGATTTAATTATTATTAAATATACAAGGAAAGCTGGTTTTTTGATAGAATATAATAGTATAACAATCAATCACATGAAATCATATTGAATCAATAGTGAGGAGGAAATAAAATGACTAAAAAATTAGAGATCTACAAGTGCTCACATTGTGGTAACATTGTTGAAGTTTTTATAGGTGATGGTGCTCCAATTGTATGTTGTGGAGAAAAGATGCAATTATTAGAAGAACAAACAGCTGATACATCAAAAGAAAAACATGTTCCATTTATTGAAGAAACAGATAATGGATATAAAGTTAAAGTAGGAGAAAATCAAACTCATCCTATGATGGAGAAACATTATATCATGTGGATCGAATTAGTTGCTGATTCACATATATATAGAAAAGAATTGACGCCTGATGATGAACCAGAAGCTACATTCATGGTTCCAAAGGCTGATAATGTTTTTGCAAGAGAGTATTGTAATGTACATGGACTATGGAGAAAAAATTAATATTGGAGGAATTAAAATGAAATCATTAAAAGGTACTAAAACAGCTGAAAATTTATTAAAATCTTTTGCAGGAGAATCACAAGCAAGAAATAGATATACATTTTATGCTTCTACTGCAAAAAAAGAAGGATATGTTCAAATATCAGATATATTTACTGAGACAGCAGATAATGAAAAAGAACATGCTAAGAGATTTTTTAAGTTCCTGAAAAAAGACTATAAGCATGAAGCAATTGAAATAACTGCTGGATTTCCTATTACACTTGGAGATACTAAAGACAATTTACTAGCAGCAGCTAATGGAGAAAATGAAGAATGGTCAGATTTATATCCTGCATTTGCAAAAGTTGCAAAAGAAGAAGGATTTGATACTATTGCATTCGTTTTTGAGAAGATTGCTGAAGTAGAGAAACATCATGAAGAGAGATATAGAAAATTATTAAGCAATATTGAAAATAATACAGTATTTACAAAACCAGAAAAAACATTGTGGAAATGTGGTAACTGTGGATATATACATGAGGGAGAAAGTGCTCCAGAAGTATGTCCAGCATGTGCACATCCTCAATCATATTTCGAACTTTTATGTGATAATTTCTAAATAAATGGGATTTCTAAAAGCTGTCTTGATTAATATTCAAGGCAGCTTTTTAAGCAATTGCCATCAATGTTTTTCATAGGAAGGTTCATGATCATTGCTATTGTGGGGGCTATATCTACTAGATTCATTTTGTGTATATAGGTATTTTTAATTCTATTTCCTTTGGCGAAGAAAACAGTTTTCATATTAGGATGAGTAGGTAAAAATCCGTGATCGGCTATATGAGGTTTTGATAACTTGGTTCTAGGTATTATTAGTTTATTGCAAATATGATTATTAAATACATAACCATTTTCTGCTTCTAAAACAAATTGGAAGCTGTTATCCAAATGGTATAATCTGTTTACCTTTTCACTGGTATATACTTGTTTGATTCCATTAATCGGATTAGATTGTAGTTCTAATAATATATTATAAATTTTTTCATATAGGTATTTATCATATTTGTTTTTCATACATATTTGAGCTGAACCGCCACATGCATTAGCAAAAGCTTTGTATGATATGATACTATTTTTCTTGTCAGTTATTAGTAATCGTTTTTGTTTGAATATAGAGTTAATGCATATATATTTGTCATAGTCATTCATTCCGTGATCTCCAAGGACTATGAAAGTTGTTTTTTCATATATTCCAGCTTTTTTGGTACAGTTTATAAGTCTTTCTAATCTTTTATCAAAGTTATCAAGTAAATCTTTTGCTTCAATTGTATTCATACCAAGTCTATGTCTCATATAATCCAACTGTGTAAAATGAATGAATAATAGATTAGGCTGCTTTTTTAATATAAGGTATTTGGATATGTTTTCTGCTGTATCATCTAGTGTTGGTTGTGCTGAACAGCTTAATTTGATATTTTTTAAAGTTGGTATAATTAGATTCTTGGTACTGTTTTTAATGTAGTTGGTTATAAAGCAAGATGGTCCTATAGGCCATAATTCAGGAATGTTATATGTTATATCAGCACCAGCCATTACTGGCCATAATATGCTTGCACATGTGTAGTTTTGTTTCATAGCATAATCAAATACAGTCGGTACTTGTATGTCATTTTCATACCAATACCATTCAGGGTTTTTATATCGGTAAGGTTGACATTTCCTGTTGGAGACAATACCGTGTTTATTAGGATAAGTACCAGTGATTATAGATGTATGACAGGGATATGTTAAGCTTGGATAAATACTAAGCATATTGTTGCTATAAGATCCTTCAGTAATAAATGACCTGAAAACAGGGAGATTTCTGATATAATGGAAATCATTACTATTTAATGCATCTATACTGATTACATAGAGATATTGATTATGTTGATCCATTTATGAAGGCTCCTATTAGTAGTTATAATATTAGGCTATGCTTTGAACAGAATAGTGTGTTTGGTTACATGATAAATACATAGTAAGTCAATATTTAATAATGTTATATAATATAAAAAGTTCTTGACAAATGTACATATATCATTATATAATCTTTAAAGAATTTTAATTTGAAAGGATGGTTGTTTTATGAAAACGACAATAGGCAATACCTTAACATTATATTTAACATCTAAAAATGTAAAACAACCTGTGATACCTAATAGTTAATGAAATAGTTTAGTGAATTTACATACTATAATTAATTAGTCACAGGTAGATCTGTGGCTATTATTATATTGTAGTTATTTTATATGGGATAAGAGTTTTATGTAATCATGCTATATAGTTCAATTATTTATAACTCTATGTTTACAATACTATTATATTAAAGTCATGGATCGTATTAATACGTATACATGACTTTATTTTATTGCAGATACCGAAGGAGACATAGTTATGAATAAACTTAAAGAATTATTAGCACCGTATAGAGGATTGAGAAGAGAGATATATATTATTTTCATTGCAAAAACTGTTAATGCAATGGGAGCTTTTGTTTTCCCATTCCTTACATTATTATTGAATGACAAAATTGGATTAAGTAAAAGTGAAACAGGTTTTTTTATTGCCCTTAGTGGTATTTTATACATTCCATCAAGTTTAATAGGTGGAAAATTAAGTGATGTTGTGGGTAGAAAGAAAATCATAGTGATATTTGAGACATTGGGTATATTGTGTTATGGCTCATGTTGTTTTTTACAACCCAATATGTACATGGCATATTTACTTATTTTGTCTGGAGTACTATTTGGTTTAGCTGGACCAGCACATGATGCGATAACTGCTGATTTGACAACTCCTGAAGAAAGACAAGGAGCATATTCACTTAATTATTTGGGTTTTAATTTTGGATATGCTATCGCTCAGCTTTTTGCAGGATTTCTATTTGAACATAATCTTAAGTTATTGTTTTTAATTGATGCCGCAACTGGTTTATTGGGAATAACACTTATTGCTATATTTATTGGAGAAACTATTAATAATGGTAGTGTAGAGATAACCGAAGATCGAAAAATGGAGAAGAAAGAAGAAGGTTCCATATTCAAGGTGTTATTTTCAAGACCAACACTTATTATTTTTTCTTTAGCACTTTTTGGATATAGATTCGTATATTCTCAATGGTCTTTTATGCTGCCAATGCATGCTAAGAGTAATTTTCCAATAGACGGTGCCGCACTTTATGGTATATTGGGAACATTTAATGCTACGATAGTTGTAGCTTTAACCCCTGTTCTAACTTCATTATTTAAGAAGAAAAGCAATGTGAAAAGAGTTTTTTATGCTGGAATATTATTTACAGTTGGATTTGGTTTACTTGGTTTTATATCAACCAAAACAGCATTTTTTGTTTCAGTTTTCATTTTCACACTTGGAGAGATTCTAGAAGCTATAAGTGTAATGCCATTTATCATGAACCATACACCTGCTAATCATAGAGGTAGAATGAGTTCTGTCTTACCTATTATTATGGGAGCAGGTTTTACTGCAGGACCATTCGTTATGGGGCAGGTTCTTGAAATGACTAGTTATGCCTTTAGCTGGAAGTTATGTGCTGTAATTGTTGGGATTGCTACGTTATGGATGATAAGGATTAATAGAAGAATTGATAATGAGGGTGTTATGGAACAAAAGGTTACTGTTGAAGATGTTGCTTACAACTTAGAATAATATATCAAGAATGGTATAATTCATTTTTATGGATTTTACTTTATGAAACGCAAAGATTAGCTATAAGTTCTTTGCGTTTTCAATTAAGAATATTGTTAACTTATTTATAAAAAAGGTTGACAATATATTGTAGTAAATGTATAATATTTAAGAACTTAAAATTCAATGGGTTATCTTATATTTTTATGTGTAATTTATCATTAATACATATTTACTTTAATTTTATGAAAGTATGAGGGGATTTTTATATAGCTGTTTATCTAATTAACAATAATATTTACGAGGAGACTGAATTTATGAAATTACAACTTAGAGAAATGATCATGATTGGTATTTTTGCGGCATTAATGGTGGTTGGTGCTAAGATAAGTATTCCTACTCCTTTTGGAGTACCTATAACTTTTCAGCTTTTTTTCAGTATTTATGCAGGTTTATTATTAGGTGCTAAGGCAGGTTTTTTATCTCAAATAATATATATGCTGTTAGGTCTTATAGGATTACCTGTTTTTACTGTAGGAGGAGGCTTTTCATATGTATTTAACCCTACTTTCGGGTATATTATAGGTTTTGCAATTGCAGCTCTAATAGTTGGTCTTATGACTGAAAGGACTAACAAGTTGAATTTCGTTAATATACTAGGTATAGCTGTAATTGGATTCTTAGCTGATTACATAATAGGAAATGTGTATTTGTATTTTATAAAAGATCTATATATAAACAAGCCTATTCCTTTGTTCAGTATTTTTAAATCCATGGCTCCATTTATGGTAAAAGATTTGATTCTGATTGCTGTTGCAGCATACACTTCAACTGTTATAATCCCTGTTCTAAGGAAATCAGGCATGATAAAGAATACTGTAATTGTAGATAAATAGAAAATAACATATAATCTAAGAAAGAATTAACTATTGTATGAGTAAAATACGGATTAGAAAAAATATCAATAAATGAATGTAAAATAAAAGCTGTGATATGGCTTTTATTTTTATTCTCTTTTTTTGTTGGTTTCTAGTGGATATTATAAATTATATATAGTACAATGTATTTATCATAAATATAGGAGGTTATGAGGATGCTAAAATTGAATTTAAACAATGGGGTAACAATACCTCAATTGGGTTTTGGTACTTTTCGTGCTGAGATAGAGGAAGCTTATAATAGTGTAAAATGTGCTCTTGAAAACGGCTATCGTCATATTGATACAGCAGCAGCTTATGGTAATGAGCAAGGTGTTGGAAGAGCAATTAAAGATAGTGGTATAGATAGAAGCGAAATATTTGTCACATCCAAACTATGGAATGATGATCAGGGTTATGAGGGAACCAAAAAGGCTTTTTATGATTCTATGGAAAAACTTCAACTTGATTATATAGATCTATATCTAATTCATTGGCCAAAGAGTTATGAAAAAACTCGTGCTTCTTGGCGTGCTATGGAAGAATTGTATGAAGAAGGTAAAATTTGTGCAATCGGTGTATCTAATTTTAATATTCATCATTTGGATGATCTGATTAAGAATGCTAAGATACTTCCAGCAGTCAATCAAGTAGAGTGTCATGTTGGATTACAGAACCGAGTTCTACAGGAGTATTGTAATAAATTTGGTATTTATCTAGAGGCATATGCTCCATTGATGAGTAATAGAATATCTGAATTATTAAGTAACGAAGATATGATTGAAATTGCTAAGAAATATAAGAAAACAGTACCTCAGGTAGCTATTAGATTCTTGCTACAGAAAAATATAATACCACTTCCTAAGTCATCAACTCCAGCACGTATTGTTTCTAATAGGGATGTATTCGATTTTTCTCTTGCTGAGGAAGATATGAAGACTATTAGTGGATTGAATAATGGGATAAAGATATTCCCTGAACCTGACAATATTGATTTTTAGATTGGACATTATCTTTATCTATTTGTAGTAATAGCATAAATATTATTTAATAAGTTAAGTATAAAATAATTTTAATATTATAACTTATTATTATAGAAGCTCGTATGGTAATATCTAAAGCCTATTTGATTATATCTTTTGTAGATACAATTAAATAGGTTATTTTTATATATTATTTCAGAAAATTATTATAGCTAGAAAAAATTATGCTATAATAAGCATATATATAGATAATTTTGTAGGAAAGGGGTTTATTAGGTTGAAAAAAAGGTTAGAAAACTATCTTGCAAATTATAAAAAGACTTACATACTACTAGATGAAATAATGAAAATATATGATAGCAATATGACTTATAATGAACTGTCAGATAATATAAAAGACATTGAAGAAAATGGAGGTCTACAGCCTGTAAAAAACTCTGGACTAAATAATATGTCACAACCACTTTATTACAAGTACAGAATCAATAAGCAGTATTTTCTTCAGAGTTATTATAATAAATTATATAAGAAACAACTTGAAATAAATAGACATATAAGTTTAGAAGATTATTTTTCATTGAAAGAATCCATATATAATAAAGATGAATATTATATTGACTTGATTAGTGATTATCTTAATAAGAATCCTGATATTAGTAAAGAAAAGTTTATACCCGAGTCTTCCTTTAATCTGGTGAAAGATGAGAAATGGATACAAGAAAAAGGTGGGGAAGCAGTATTAAAAAGATTGCATTTATGGGAAAGATTGTCATTTTATGAACGCATTGAACCATTATCTTTTGCAGTTAATGAAAATAGATTCGATGAAGATATACATTATCATCTAATTATAGAAAACAAAACACCTTTTTTACATTTGATTAGTTGTATAGAAGAATCTAAATATACTACTATAATATATGGAAAAGGATGGCAAATCATCTCTAGTATCAAAATGTTAGATAGACAGCTAAACTGTAATGGTAAACATGTTTATGAGTATTTTGGAGATTTAGATAACGAAGGTATTAGTATATATGATAGTCTTGCTAATAAGATAAATGTTAAACCAGCTGTTGATTATTACAGAACCATGATGAGATATGATGGTGTACAAGGTAAAGTAACTCAAAAAATAAATGATACTGCTATAAATGATTTTGCTATTCATTTTAATGATAGAGAAAAAGAATTAATAAAGAAAGTACTAACTAGTAAAAAATATTATCCTCAAGAAATTTTAAGTAAAAATACATTATGCAAAATACTAAAAGGATGAATTATTTATGGATTATAGGAATGTAACAAAAGGATATAGAGATCGAATAGAAAGGGTGGCATTATTTGACTGCCTATATCGTTTGGAAAAAAAACAGAAAAAAGATAGGGCAGGAAATACTATAGATTTTTTTGGCCTAGGATTATTGACTCTAATGTTTTTCTTTGAAAATATGCTTATAAGAAATAAAAAAATAGGTATTATGGAATTAGCTGATTACCTACAAGAAGTATCTTTTAATAAAATGAAATTGGATCAAGCAGGTTTTATTGAAATAAGTAAGAGCATTATAGATGTTTTTCGACCTTCATCTGGTAAAAGAAACAGAAGAGAATTCTATAATTATGAAACTAAGGAATTGGATTATGTAGATTATTCTATACTGAAAGCAGATTCATGGGACAGTACTAATAACATCCAATATTATGTTTTGGATGAACAGGGGTTAGAGCTTATATTCGCAACCAAAGAATATTATAGTGAATTTCAAATATCCATAAGTCAGTTGTTGTTAAGGAAGCAATTGGAAAAAGGTGAATTTTCCAGTGCATTAAGACAAATTGATGAAATGAGAATTAATGTTAACAGTATAAAAGATAAGATACATAATATAAAACATGACATACAAAGGAATATTATATCTGATGAAACTTACGAAAGATATAAAGAATTAATTGGTGATATAAATAGGAGACTTACAAGAGAACACGAAGAATTTGAAGAATTGATGGATTTCATTAGGGATACCCAAAATAGATTGAATGATTATATTAAGCAGACAAAAAAAGAAAAATCTGCTTTAATTCAAATAATAAAAATAGACAATGAACTTGCAAAAGTACATTATATACATACAACATTATTAAAAGAAAGTATTGAATTAAAAACCACTGCACTTGAATCTGCGACTGAATCCCTTTATTTCGTTGGATTAACATCATTTAATTTTGATCAGGAAATAACAAGAAAATATATGAATGTACCATTACCTTTTGAAAGTGGTAAAATATTGGCTAGCCCTTTCTTAAGATTAAAGAATTATTATACTTGGTCACCACTTACAGTATTTGCAAAGCAGAAGATCAGAAAAACTGAGGAACAGATGAAAAATGATAGTTATATAGATGTTGATGAAGATAGGGAATTAAGTGAAACTTTAGTTGAACAGCAAAGGGTGTATGCATATATTGTTGAAGAGCTATTATTGATTATTAAAGATATAAATACTTTTACGCTAAAAGATATAATTAAATCCAGTAAGAATCCATTGTTCAGTACCAGAGAATTTTATGATTTCTTTATTATACTCCATCAATTATCTCCTTTAAATATATTGGATATTGTAAACAGTAGAGAGCATGTTTTTAAATTAGCTTTTGAAAAACTTATAGATATAGGTAGTATGATAACAGCAACTGAATTAAAAGAAGAAATAACTTATGACGGAAATTATTATGTAAGAAATATGTTAATAGTCTTAGGGGGGAATGAAGATGATTAACCACGAACTTATAACTCAAGCATTCAAAATATTTTCAAAATTAAATGCTGAAGGTGAAGTATTAAAAACTGATTGCAATAAATTCTTTACAGACGAAATCGTAAGAAGCCTAGTCATGGAATTTGCCAATGAGGTAGATTGTACGGTGGTTACTGCCGCCTATTATATTTATTTAGTTCCTTTGACTAAAAACTCAATATATCATATAACTAATAGTGATATCAAAAGAATATATTTTCCTGCAAAAACTCTCAACATGGATATTTATCTTATGTATGTTGCTATTATTATTTTTATAGGGGAGTTCTATGATAGTTACCAATCAGCTAATTCTACAAGAGATTTCATTACTATAAATGATTGGCTTGACAGTATGAACAAGCGTATGGATAGTCTTAATCAAGTTGATGAGGAAACTCTTATAAGCTTAGAACAAGAGAATGAATATAATTGGATAGGCATCCTGAAAAAATGGGAAGCTATGGATAATATTAAAGAGGGAGTTAGAAAACAGACAGCTAAGACTGTAAGTCGTATGGGATTTATGACTATTGTTAAAAAGTTTATGCTTGACCAAAAATTGATAAAAGAAATAGGACGTGATGAACTTGAATTGACAGAGAAAACAAAAGCTATTGTTGGTAAGTATTTTATGGAATATGAATATAATAGAGGAATTTTAGATGTTATTTACCAGTTGGAGAATGAGGAGGAATAGTATGCCCGCAATTTCAAAGATAAGATTCACAAACGTAATATATGAAAATGGAGCAAAGAGATACAATGATATGATTTTCGATTTTGATGGTCAGAATGGAGCTATTCTATTAGAAAATGGTGGAGGTAAAACTGTTTTTATCCAAACGGCAATTCAAGCTATCATTCCTCATATTGATATGGCAAACAGAAAAATCAAAGATACATTGTCTCTAGAAAGTGGACCAGCACATATTGCAATTGAATGGATAATTAATGAACATCCTAGAAGATATGCAATAACAGCTACTAGTTTATTCATTGAGAAAAACATGCTAGGTTCAGTAAAATATGTATATGAATATAGTGGTAAAAGTGAAAATGATATAGAAAAAATACCCTTTTCTATAATGCAGCAAAATGGAAAGAAACGACCATCTAGTAAAGGGGAGATATCTGAATACTATCATCGTATGAACAATAAATGCATACAAGCAAAAGTTTTTGATGGTATTAATGAATATGGGGGCTATATAGAAGAACATTTTAAAATTGTTCCTTCGGAATGGCGTAAAATAGCATTGATTAACAGTAGTGAGGGTAATGTAGATGAATTTTTTAATCAATGCAAGACAACAACTGCTTTATTAAATAATCTTTTGATACCAGTAGTAGAAGAAGCCATTGAAGGAAATCAGGCGAAAGGATTTGTTGATACATTTGAAAAACAAAGGGATCATTTCAAGAAGAATAAATATCTGCAAGAAAAAATAACAGAAAGTAAGAACGTGAAAGAACATATAGATGATTTTATCAGAGAATTCAAAGATTATGATGATTGTCTAAAAACATACGATGATAATAAGTCAAAAGCTAAAACCCTTAATAGATATCTAATAAATCTTACAGAAGAAAATGAAGATAATAAAAAACAAAATATAGACCGAAAAGAAAAACTCATAAATAGAAAAGATGAGTATAATCAAAAAGATTTATCCTATAATATTTTACTTCTTGATGAGCAGTTAAAAGAAGAATCCGATAAATTAGATATTGAAGAAAAATTATTATCAAAATATAAGGAACAAATAAACAAATTAAAATCGAGAAAACAAAATATTGAATGGACTAAATTGCAAAATAAAATAAAAATTAATATTGAAAAAATAGATTTTTTCAAAAAGAAATTGAAGGAGTTTGAAAAGGATATATCTATTTCAGAATTGGAAGATAAGCTGGAATTAAATAGTAGTAATATAAAAGGCTATTATGAAAATGAACTTCAAATTATTATAAAAGATAAGCAACAATTAATAGCACAGAAAGAAACGTATGATAGAGAATATAGTCAGATTAATAGCAAAATGGATTCAATTATATTGAAAGAGGATAAAGTAAAAGAAGAAATCCATAGGATAGAAGCTCAAATCGAGATGCTAGAAAAAAATATGCAGCAAATCGCCGATACAATGTCATTACCATTGGATACTAATAATATCAATGGATGTATACACGATTGGAAAACTAGACTTACAGAACTTGAAAATAAAATGCTAGATATTATAAGAGAAAAGAAAGAACTAAATACTGAAATTGGAAATAAAAGAGTGCAAAGAGAACAAACTAAAGAAAATTATTATTCTACTAAATTGGAACTTGAAGAAAATAAAAGAGAGTTAAATCAACAAAGACAAGAAGAAGAAAAATTGTATCAAGAACTAATAGAGCATGGACAATATATCAATACCCATTCTAATATATATTTAAAAGAAGAGAGTATATTACAGAGATTAATTGAAAAACAAAGGTTACTGAACGATAATAAGGAAAAATCATTATTGAAAGAACGTATTAGTAAAAGGTTGCAAGATCTATATGAAAATATGGATGTTTTTTGTGCAGAACCTGTTATGGAGAAAATAGTCAATAGTCTTAAAAATAAAATAGGATATATAACTATTGGAAGCCAATATTTACAATCCCTTATTAATGATGGTAATTTTACGAAAGATATATTATTTGACAAGTATCCATATTGGGCAATTACCATTATAACAACTGGTAAAGATAAGCCAGTAGTAGAAAAAAAGGTAGAGTCTTATAAAAGAGAATTGATGTATCCAATATTCATTAAGACACTTGACCAAATAAAGTCATATATGAATTATAATGACGAGAGTAATAACATAAAAGAAGATAAACCAGTTTTTCCAAGCATATGGATTGATAATATATCTAGAAGTGAATTTATCGAATGGAAATCAGTTAATGAGAAATTAGCAAAAGAAACTGAAAGCATTAGAAAACAAAATGAACAAGAATACATATCTTGTAACGATGTTCTTAAGCATGCTAAGGATTTTTTTATTACTTACCCATATGAACAAATAAGTGAATTGGAAAAAAACATAAGTGATTCAGAACAGAAACTAATTAGTCTCAAAGAAAAAGAAGAAATGATAAATAATATAATTAATCAGTGTAGTAAAGATGTAGTAAATATTGATAATGAAAAAGAAAAATATATGCAGGAGATTCGAATTAATGAAGAGTGTGTAACTAGGGCAATCGATTTTAACAATAAAAATAATGATAAAAATACTAAATTGAAGGCTTATAAATCTAATAATAAATTATTACAGACTTATAAAAATGATAAAAAACTATTACAAATGGAATTTGATAAGATTCAAGATATAATTGATGATATTAATACTGCTATATCTAAATTAGATAACAGAAAAGCTATCATAATTGATAATGAATTATATAGAGAAATTAAAAATAGTGATGTAAATTATTCAAATATGACCCTTGAAGTTTTATGTGAATCAAGAAAAAGTATAAAAGATAGATTAAGAGGATTAAATTTCAATAGAAGTGCTATTTCTGATAATCTAATGAGAGAAGAAGAGAATCTCAGTGAAAACACAAGAAGTGCAGATTATAAATCAAAAGAAGCAGACTTCCCATTAGAACTATTAAATGTCTATAATGAAGAAGAAATCGAAAAACTCATAATTACAATAAAAGAGATCAGTAAAGAAATAAAATTGGTGAACAATAAAATTAATAAAATAAATAAGATTATTAGTAAACATAAATGGAAAAAGGAAGAACTACTAATGAATTGATAAAAGAAGATAAATCTCCTTGTGAATTTAATATTGATATTAATGATATACCACAATTACTAAAAGTAGAAAAGCTAGAAATTAAAAAACTAGAAACAAATATTAATAGAGAATTTGATAATATTATCGCAAGAACAGATCTGTTAGAAAATGTTAATAATAAATTTCAAGTTGAAAACGCAAAACATAATTTTCTCAGTGAGACTATTAAGACTGAAGTATTAGCAGAACAAATATTGTTAGATTTTAATTACCAGATGATAGAAATAATGAAAGGACTTAGTCAAGAATTGGAATCTGACAAAAATGAATGCGATAGAAAATACAATAGAATTAAATTAAGTCGAGAAGCTTTTATTGATTATTGCAATCTACATATTAATGACAGCAGATTAAGAGGAATGGCTGTAAATGGTATAAAAAATAAAAACGAGTACAAAGATCTTATAGAATACCAAAAAAATATGGCAAAAACTATTGTTTATACAATAAAAGTAGCAGAGGGGAAAGAGGAATTAAGAAAATATATTGATATTATTATTGATGAATTTGATAGAGAAATAGAAAATAGTAGTGACGAAGTGTCAATTCGTCGATTAATTGAAAAAAAATTAAGTATAAAAAATTTATTGAATGTAGTATTAAAAGATAAATCAATCAAGATAAAATGCCGTAAGGTCACAAATGATATGAAGATAACTAAAGTTCCTATGTCATGGGAAAGTTCAAATAAATGGTCAGGAGGAGAAAGATGGAGTAAAAATATGACTCTGTTCTTAGGGATTCTTAACTATCTAGCAGAGAAGAAACAACACCTGAACATAAGCCAAAAGAATAATCGTACAGTTATTCTAGATAATCCGTTTGGGAAAGCTTCTAGCAAGCATGTTCTGGAACCAGTATTTTTTATAGCTGAAAAGTTAGGATTTCAGATTATTGCATTAACTGCTCATGCTCAGGGGAAATTCATTTCTGATTATTTTCCTATAGTGTATAGTTGTAGATTAAGAGATGCTGTTGGAGGGGAAAGACAGATTATGACTAATGAGCGTCATATTAACATGGCTTATTTAAAAGAAAAATCACCTTTATCTGTTTATAGATTACAAGAAACAGAACAGTTAGAGCTATTATAATCCTATTGATATTCACTTTTATTAATTTTTTCATTATAATAGGAATAGAATATAATAAAGATTTTATATGAAGTGTGATAGATTATGATTAGAACACGTCTTAATAGGAAGCTATTGATAAGATTTATAGGTATATTATTGATTATATTAGCGATAATGATGCTTAGTAATATGCTGATTGAAAAAACAATAACTACAATGTCCACTAGCAAAAAATCATTGCCCATATATTGTGTTGATACAGAGGAAAGCAAGGTTGCAATAAGTTTTGATGCAGCCTGGGGCAATGATGATACTGATGATTTACTTAAAATACTTGATGAATATAATATAAAAGCCACATTTTTTCTAGTAAGTATGTGGGTTGAAAAATATCCAGATGATGTTAAGAAAATATTAGCTGCTGGTCATGACGTAGGGAATCATTCAAGTACTCATCCACATATGTCTCAATTATCAAAAGAAGGCATAAAAGAAGAATTGATGGGAGCTCATGAAAAGGTCAAGAGTCTTACTGGATATGAGATGGAACTATTCAGGCCACCTTTCGGAGATTATAATGATACTTTGGTAGAAACAGCTAGGGAGTGCAATTATTATACTATCCAATGGGATGTTGACTCACGGGTGATGAACTTACAAAGTCTGTAACCTGCATATTTACTAGCTTTTCCACTCAATCTTAATCACGTCATCAGTGACGAAAACCTTGTTTATGAATCTTCTAGCAATCCTTTTTTTCTCTTCCAGAGTCAGCTCATTCCAGAGACTGATATCCTTAGTTGCATCAAGTATCTGTTCTTGGCTCAACTTATCATCTCGAGTATGCTTATCTATCTCTTCTAGTATATCATTTTTTTCTGAATCCAGCTGAACTATTTTTTTATTGATATAATTAGTTATTACTTCGTTACCTTGTGCCAGTTGATTGATTAGATTGTCAATCTGTTTATCTATATTGATAAGCTGTAATTTCAACTGGTTAAGTTCATAACTGACTTCTTTTGGAGTATCTTGTTTGACAGCCTTTAGGTTAGCTAATTGTTTAGTGAGTTCGTTTTTTACATAGTCTTCTATCTCATATACATAATGAGTTCGTTGCTTTCTATCACATACTTTATAGTTTGTTCTTCCTGTGCATGATAGATATTTATAATCTTTGTAAGTCTTAACAGTCATAGCATAATTACAGTAGCCACATTTCACTAGACCGCTTAACCAGGAATGTTTTCCTTTTCCGCTATTCTTGATCTGTCTATTGCTGTCAAGCTTATATTGACAACTCAACCATATATGACTATTGATGAATCCTTCATGTAATGCCAGTGATAGAACGTGGTCTTGTATATTCGTGTACTTACTTGCGTTACGATCTCTTTTTCCATAGAGATAGCAACCATTGGTACCAATGAATTCAGATATGTCATTGTTAATCTTACAGCCTTTGTTTTCAAAATATGTGTATATATCTGCATCAGCTTTCACGTATACAGGATTACGTAGGATTCTCTGAAGTTTCTGTCCGTCCCAGTTGACACCATTAGGTGATTTATAGCCTTCTTCGTTTAATGATGCAGCAAGCTTACCTAGTGACAGATCAGAAATAGAGTAGAGGTCAAATATCTTAATTAGGACATTATATTCTTCAGGATTGGGTTTCAAGGTTGAAGTCTTGACACCATCTATTGCAATCTGTTCTTTTATACATCCGTAAGGGGTTTTGCCTCCCATGAAAAAGCCTTTTTTGCCTCGTGCGTAGTAGCTGTCTTTTATACGTCGCTGGATGGTTTCACGTTCCAGCTGTGCGAATACCATAGTTATGTTAAGCATAGCATTACCCATAGGTGTACTTGTATCAAATTTCTCAGTAGCACTAGTGAATTCTACGTGATACTTTTTGAACAGTTCTATTATCTTAGCAAAGTCAAGAATTGAACGACTGATACGGTCTAACTTATAAACAATTACTTTTGAGATATCTTGGTGTTTGATATCTTTTAGCATTTGTTCGAATTGGGGGCGGTTGGTGTTGCTGCCGCTGAAACCTTTGTCGGTGTAGACACGGTACTCTTCGGTGGTGAATTCTTTTTTGCAGAAGTCTATTTGGCTTTCTATGGAGATGCTGTCTTTTTTGTCGATGGATTGACGGGCGTATATGGCTATCATTGGTATCACCTCATATTTACTTATGATAATATTATAAATGAAAAAAATGATTAAGACAATTAAAAAAGTAAACCTAATATAAAGGTTACTTTTTTTAGCTTATATTATTTGTCCCTTTTTAATTAAAAATACTAATGGTAATGGTAAAATAGTATTTTCAAATAGATATTGATTAGTATAATAGTATTCACAACAGTGTTTCCGTATATCATTAGGAATATCTGTTATATGAGTTAGTGAATTAAAATCAAAAGTATTATTACAATAGTTAATTGTGTAAAAACGATCGTCACGATTACCATTCTTTAGTAATAAATCAAATAAAACTGTACAATTATCGTAATCAATTTAGCTTGACTAATCCTAAAGAGTTTGAAATACAAGGCGGGTGAAGAAAATGTATGAGAATACTATGATGTTACTGGAGAAGATGAAGAATGGAGAAGATGGAAGTAAGTATTTCCCCTATAGCGATCATACATTTTTGAACCTAGAGGAATCAGCAAGGAAGTAAAGTATACAAGAATATATAAGCGATATAAGATAAAGATTAATAAGGCTGATAGTATAAGATAAATAGCAATACTAGGAATAGAGTGTATTGCTAAGATGACAGGGGATAAGGTTTTTGAGAGTGAGAATATGAAAAAACTATTTTAGTAGGTCGTGATTAGATTTTTCATTGTATTCTTTCAATTCATTTTTTTGCTCGTTTAGCTTAGAAATGATTAGATAAGTACAGCATATTATTATTGCACATAGAAAACAAATTCCAGGAAATTCTCCATTACCCTTAAAACCTAATAATGCAGATAGTAATGAAATTGCATAGAGTGAACCGAAAAAAGAAATAAAACCAATAATTATTAATATTAGCATAATCATAATTAGTCAACCTTTCATTTAGAGTAATAATATTATATATCAAAACTTATTAGAAGGAAAGGTTGAAATTAAAGGTCAATCGAGGAGGTTAAATAACATGAAAAAGTTTAAAGAGTTAACAAAATGGAAGAAGTAATTAAGAGATGCTAAATATTAGTTTTGCTCATAGCTAAAGAGTATAAAGAAACCAAAGGTAAAAAACGAATATGACAAAATGGTATAAATCAATTCAGAGATTATATACTTATCTAGCTTAGAGTCTATAACTGTAACTAGAGTTACCACAATAATAAAGCGAATTACTTTTGACTTAGGAAGTATTTTATTACTAAAAGAAAATCGTTTTTGTAATTTAAAAAGTAAGTATGATAATGCAGAACAAACAATGATTGTATAGATAAAAGTTATATTAGCCACCCCAAGTTAAATTTAGTAGTAATAGTATAGAGTATTTTAGTTAATATGACTAGAAAAATAACTAAAGAATTTCAATAGTAATTCACAAATGAATTTCCACATAACAAGAACTACTATGAAAAATACGATGAATCCAAGTATCGCCAATGGTGTATTTTGTGCTTCTGTAGAAGTGTACCAATGTTGACCATTTTCAATATAAGAAAAATCTTTCATATAGGTATGTGTAAGGTAGATACCTTTTGCAAAAAGATATGCTTTGAAAGCTATAAATATAGTACCTATATAAAATATTTTATGTATTATGTATGATACTGAAAGTTTGCCTAATGTAAAAAAATCTTTAAAAAATTTCATTATTTATCACCTCTAATATATTTTATCTCTTAAAGGTGATAAAAGCAAGAGTATAGGCAAAAATTGTATTTAGTTAAGATCAATCACCTTTTGAATAACTAATAGAAATATTTCAAAAATAAGAAGAAAAAGAATGATAATTTTAGTATGTTTTCGATTATGGAAAATGATGCATAGAAATATACCACACATTGATATAGCCATAAGGGATGCTATATATTCACCGATTATTATTAAATAAATTGCAACACTAATAAAAGCAATGATAAATACATAGTAAATTATAAAAAGTAACTTCATGAAGATTAACCACCTTATTAATTTTATATTAATAGTAAAACAGCTAAAGAATGCAGCTAAATGCAAAAATAAATTTCTCTTAACTGCATTAATGAATATATTACTATTTGTCCTTTTTATAAAAATATCTACACAGGTATAAACCAGTTCCAATTCCTAACAATGACAACAAGAAAGGAAAAGTAGTATATCCATAAAATTGTCCTAAATTACTAAGTAGAGAAATTAGTATTAGCCAACAAAAACATAGAATTACTAAAATACCAGATAAACAAAATGCAATTTTATTCAATCAAAACAACTCCTTATACAAAGATAAAAAAATTATAATACATAGTTAAAATAAATTAAAGTTAGGTTAGTAAATAGAGGTATTTGAATATTTATATTCATCTACCTCATACCAATCATTACTCCTGATAAAAATGGAATGAGCCAGATTAACCAAACCAATATGCTGAATTTATGAAATTTTACTAGCGTGTTTACGTTATTTTTTGTTAAGACTATAGTAGCCCATACAGCATGAAATAGCATTAATAATATTGCAAGTAATCCAGTAATTCCATGAAAATTTAGTATGGAAGTATTTTCGGATATTGAACTCATGAGAGTTGTTCCAGTTGTATCAAATACAAGTCCCAACCAAAAAAGTATCAAATGCCATCTTTTAAGTTGACCTTGTATTTTTTCGGACCATACACCTATGGTATAAAACACAAGAGCTAGAGAAATAGTTATGATAGCATAAACTAACATAATATCAATCCTTTCATAGTGAAAATTATGTTACTAAAGGATTATAACATTGATATATATATGATGTAAAGATAACAAAACCGAATAACTATCAAGTAGAAATATGATAAAATCAAAGTTATAGAAAGTGAGGGAATAAAATGCAATCAAAAGCTTTAACCATAATTCAGCCTTGGGCTACATTAATAGCTATGAAAGCTAAGAAAATTGAAACTCGTTCATGGAGAACTAAATATCGTGGTGAATATATATTCACGCAGGTAAAAAGATTGATAAAGATTTCTGTTATGAAGAGATGGCTAATACAGTATTGAATATGCATTCCCAAGCCAAAAGGGAAGAGGATGTAAATATATCACTGAGAAATCATATTCAGATATATTAAAAAAGGTTTCACTAGATAGTGAGATCAATCTTGAAAGCATAACAGGGCATAGCTTAAGAAAAACATATGCAAATAGGTTATATAAATCAACCCATGACCTTGAATATGTAAGGAAAGCATTAGGACATAAATCAGTTCAGATTTAGTATTTGACATGAAAAAGCGGTGTAAAGCCAGTAATAATAATGGGTTAAGTAGTAATTTATAGGATTTTTTATTAATCATGAGACAATAAGGGTTTTATGCATTATTTATTTTAGTGATTTCTTCTGGAATGCAGGTGATGGTGGATCAGGAAAAGGAAACAGAAAAGAATAGAGAAGAAGTTTGGACTATGCTAGATAGATTTCATAAGATAGATAAAAGACTTTTTTAGTAGGGACGTGCATATGAATAAATTAAAGAAAAAATAAAAAATATGAAGGCAGCTGCTTTAAAGATTGGGGAGATGTAGAATGAAAGAAAATTAACAGCATTACTTGAGGTTAGAAAGATAATAGCATTAATGGTTACTTTATTATTTATTATCTTATGTTTAATGGGTAGAATATCAGCGGACAAAGCTAAATGATAACTCAGAAATAATTGTTATTCAAGAAAATGATGGAAGTCTTAGAGCAATAAACAACAGAGATGCAATGAGTAGGTGAACAGCAGTTTACTCTACAGTTAAGGTTGCTTATTGGTCATCTAGTTATGTTTATATAAATATATTTGCTAATGCATCAAGTCCTATAAAAAAGGTTACAGGGACATTAAAAGTAACAACTGCAGGTTGGTTTGGAAGTGACCTTGATACAATTAATGTTAATCTGAGAAATAGTGCAGGTAGTACTACTTTAAATGATTAATACTCTGCATGGTATTTGTGATTCATATATATCAGCCTTTAATAAAATTGTAAAAAAGATGTATGTTTATACTTCGGAAGGAATAATTCCATCAAAATATGATAAATTTATCTAGATGTTTCGAGAAAACCCCCTCCTCTAACTAGGAGGGAGATGAATCGGAACGGTTTTTAATCTTTAACTCCTGCTTGAGAGCGAATATATTTCTCAATCATTTCTATTGTTGCTCCTCCAATTGTTAAAATGCAATAACTTCTACTCCAAAATACGGGTTTACAGTAATATTCTTTTAAATATTCACTATGTTTTTTCCTAATAAGTCTTGAAGAAACAGTCTTTAGAGTATTAACTAATTTTGCTAATTCCACTTGGGGAGGTGTTTCAAATAGTAAATGGATATGGTCAGGTTCTCCATTAAATTCGATTATAGTTCCGTTTTTTCCTTCAATTATGTTTTTGAATATTTCATTTAGGTCGTCTAATAGTTCTTTGTTAATACATTTGTGTCTATATTTAGTTATTACAACCAAATGATATTTTAGATTGTATATTGAATGTCTATTGCTTTTGAATTCACTATTATTCATTTAAAAAACTCCTTTACAACTAAATTGAATTACGATATAATTATAACATAAGGAAGAGGGAAAATCTATGAAAATCAATAAAGCTTTCAAATATAGAATATATCCTAATAAGGAACAACTGACTTTAATTCATAAAACCTTCGGCTGTACTAGATTTGTATTCAATCGTTTTCTTAATCAAAGAATTGAATTATACAAGAATGAAGAAAAATCAACTACTTATGTTAATCAAGCTAAAGAATTAACAGCTTTGAAAAAAGATTTAACTTGGCTTAAAGAAGTGGATAGTGTTTCTCTTCAATCTGCACTTAGGAATTTAGATACTGCTTTTAAGAATTTCTTTCAAAAGAGAGCTAAATATCCTAGATTCAAATCTAAAAGAAACAATATCAAATCTTATACAACCAAAAACACTAACAATTCAATAAGAATAGAAGGCAGTATGTTGAAGTTCCCAAAATTAGGATTACTAAAAACTAAATTTCATAGAGAAATACCTAGAAATCATAAAATATTATCTGCTACTATAAGTCAAGTACCTACAGGTGCTTATTTTGTAAGTATTACTACTGAATTTGAAAAAGAAATAATTCAAGTTCCAAGTAACGGCAACATAGTAGGTTTAGATTTTTCAATGAAAGAACTGTTTGTTAGCTCTGAAAACCAAAGAGCCAAGTATCCTAGATTTTTTCGTATGTTAGAAGCTAAACTTATCAAGGCACAAAGGAAATTATCACGTATGGTAAGGTTTTCAAATAATTGGTATAAACAAAAGACTAAAGTGGCAAGAATACACTATAAAATCAAAAATTCAAGATCGGATTTTTTACATAAACTATCTACTCAATTAGTAAATAAATACAATGCTATAGCGATAGAAGACCTAAATATGAAAGGTATGAGCCAAGCATTGAAATTTGGTAAAAGCGTATCTGATAATGGTTGGGGAATGTTCATTGCAATGCTTAAATATAAAGCTGAATTAAGAGGAAAACAACTTGTGAAGATAGACAGATTCTATCCATCAAGTAAAACCTGTTCAATTTGTGGTGCAGTAAAAAAAGACTTGAAACTATCAGAAAGAGTATATACTTGTGAGTGTGGCAATTCAATAGATAGAGACCTAAATGCAAGTATAAACATTAAAAATCAAGGTAAATTGTTGTTGCAATATTAAAATATTACAGGGTAGGGCTTACCCGTAGAGCTTGGTAATAATAGTAACCATTAGGTTACTACGTCCCAAGAAGCCCCCTCAAAACCGTTTTATAGGTTTAGTGGGGGAGCATGTCACTATATAATTATGTTATCATTTAATGTCTTATAATGGTTCATTAATTTGTCCAACTTACTTCTCTCTCAATTAGTACTATTGGAGCATTTTCTTTATACGTTAAAGCGCTTTTTATTCTACGTTCAAATGTAGCTAATGGATTAATGCAATTATTTATATCTGTAGCTTGATAAGAGCTAAAATTATATATTTTTTTGTAATTTTTGATTGTATCTCTCAAATTTTTAGTTTCAGATCAATCTTTAGTTGTATCAGCTTGTTTAGCTAAGGTAGTTTGGGTTGGTAATTGTTGAGAACTCTTACTCTCTAGTTTATGAAAACTTAAAACTTTGTCTTATTGAAGCTGGTCCATACCAATAACATTATTCTTGAGCATAGTAAGTTACTGGTACAGTATAGAATTCACCATCTGCAATTCCTTTAGCTAAAGATAATTCTAATTGTAAAATAAGTATAATTGATAATTTTAAACAAAAAAATAAAAATCTTCAGTAAATTACACGTATCATATTAGAATTATATATTTCGATCGAAACAATAGCAATTGTAGCACAATTATTCAAAAAAATATGTCATATTATGGATATAAAGTTCGACAAAAATAATTTTGTTTAATGTAAATTAGTTAATAAAATATTGTTAATTAAAATTTGTATATATGGTATTATTCTAATTAAAAATAATATTGACTAAAGCACTGTTTGGTTAAGATAAAAGCATTCATAAACTAAATAATGAGCAGACCTATATAAAATTTAAAAGGATGATAATTACTGTAGAGGGTTTTTTGGATGTAAACCGTACTAATGAGTTCACATTAGTTGATTTAGCTATAGACGGATATTATTTTAATATGCTAGCTGAAAAATACAGATAAAGAAAAATATGATGCTGATGTAGTAATCGATGGTACAATAAATGATGAAGACTTACTAGCAATAGTTGATGAAATGTTAAATAACTCTAATTATGAACCAAATAATAAATAACAATGTTATACACAACTTGATGAATTTGATAAAGATATGAATTAGTAGAAAATTATGATAGCGTTTTACGATTGTTTATCTATAAACTTTATTAACTGTTATCGTGATATTAAAAGATATTTATTAACAATTAATGCCTGTTCTTAAACAATGACCAGGCATTAATTGATTCGCAAATTATAGAAACCTATAATTTAAAAAAATGTTGAGAATTATTTTATCACAATAAAACAAAAGTATAAAGTTAAGTAGTATTTTATACTTTTGTATGAATTAATTAGATTCTTATAGTAAATCTTCCTTAGATTCATCCTTAGAATTCTTCAGATCATCTAACTTAGCAATTACAATGAAAGTACAACTAATTATTATTGCACCCACCAAACATATAGCAAATAATTCTATATCTCCATAACAACCAGAGATAACAGTAATTAATTCAGTTAAAATTAATATTACAATAAAAGCAATTAAACCAAGAAAAATAGAAATTAATATAAGCATATAAACAACCTTTCATTTCTAAAACCATTAATTCAATACAAAATCTTATTAGTAATCAAAGAGTATAACACTCAACTGACAATCTTTATTTAATATTTATTAGATAAAGATTTTGCTATTTTGACAATCCCGAAAATTAATAGAGCAATGAACAAAACAGAGCCTATTGAAGATCCAACTATATATCCAGACTCAAAACTTGCACCAGGTGATGCAATCATATATGTTATAGCTGTTACAAATAATTTTATTAAATTGACAAATATTAAAATAGACAAAACGACTATTCCAACAATTTTACCACCTTTATTCATATATAGCACCTCACAATTTTATTTCGATTATAATGTAGTTATTACTTTAATGTAAATAACTATAAAAAAACATATTAATTAGAAAATTAATGTTGCTTAAAATAAGCATTATGTACAAACATTATTTCATACAATTCATTAAGTAATAATAATGTATTGGAGAAACCAATGTCTTACAAAGTTATCAATATCCATCCCTCAATGTCTCCAGAAGAAAAAGAAAAAATCGATAGAGAAAATACTATATTCGTTTGTGAAATTTTCAAAAAACACAATGAAAAAATGAAACAGCAAATCCATAAGAATAAATGATTTTTTATTGGTTACATAAGGAATGTATATAATTTTATGTTAATTATAGGATATATAATTTATTCAAAAAATCACTAATTTTTACATTAGATAGAGTGTCTGATTCCTGATAATTATCCCAGATTGCCTTTATGATACCTTCGCAGACAGTATCAAAAACATAGCAATCCTCAAACCATAGTATATTTACCCAATTGTATAAAAGCTTATTTGATATATCTTTATTCTGATATTTTTTCAAGATTTTTCTAACATCAGCACTAGTAACTTCGATTGTACAAGTAGCTAGATATTCTCTGCTTTTTAGTGTTAATAAAGGTTCTATATCTTTAGCTTTAATTTGAAGGTTCTTAAATGCTGTCATTTGATCTAAAATATAATTTTTATCCTTATCCGTTAATTTTTCTCTCTCAATTTTCTTTAAGCTTTTTATGCCATTGACTATTAGAGTAATGCCTAGTCCACCTAAGAACAGCGTAGATACTAATACACCATAAACAGCTTCTAAGTCATGACATTTAAGATCATCCATACTTAGCCCAATTATGATTACTAGAATAAATAAAAAAAATGTACCCAAAAAGATATTTGATCTATTGCCACTCTTTTTACTTTTCGTAGTTTCTTCAATATTTTCAAAATCATATATACTGTCTTTTTCTTTCATATTTAGTTCCTTTATTCTTATTATGTAAAATTCATCAAGAATTAATTCATATCATGATAAGGTAACAGTTCCTTAATAGTTACAACTTTATCTTTAGCTACCATTACTTCGCATTTATAATTATCCTTGTGAATCTGAAAAATAAACTCTCTACATCTTCCACAAGGAGGGAAAATTGAACCATCTCTGTATACTGAAATACATTTTACAATCCTATTTTCACCAGCAGTAATCATTGCTGCAATAGCAGAATGTTCTGCACAAAATCCCATAGAACTAGGGGCATCTATACATACTCCGGTATAGATTTTACCACTTTCACTTTCTATTGCTGCTGCAACGCTACCGCAACACGAAGTATCGGAGAGGTCTCTAGGATTAAGAGTTTCTTTAGCTATATTATATAAATTTTCAAATGTCATAATATCATCCCTTCTAATATTTATAGTAGAATTTTATGATAAATATATGATATATTCATTGTACCTATCTACTTAATTCAAGATATATAGATTCAATACCGTCTTCTACAAAAGTTTCAATTCTATTAAAACCAGATTTTTCTAAAAGATTTATAGACCTGTCATTGTAGGCATATGTAAAAGCTCCTATTTTATCAATGCTATATTTATCAAAGATTTCTTTAATAAACATTTTAATAGCTTGTGATCCGATACCTTGTCCCCAAACAGTTTTTTCAAATATAACTATACTTAGCATAGCCATTTTTTCATCTGTTTCATCTATGCAATAACACCATATGTCACCTACGTATTTATCGTCATGATATATAACTCTGCCATAACTGGATGCTTCATCCTCTAGTGATTTTTCAAATAATTTTAGTGATTCTTCTAAGGACTCAATACTGAATGGAAACATTTTTTGTGTTTCTTCATCTTGTATCTTATCCCAATAGATTTTTACATGTTCTCGTGTTCTTTTACCTAGTGATACATTAATAAGCATCAACCCCTTAACATATATTACTATGTAAATAGTTAGTCATATTATATCATATTATATAATTTATTGTATATATGTATTGGAAAAATATAAGTTGATTATGTTGCTAATAGTTAATAGTTGAAATTTAATATTATATGTAATATTGTAAATGGTTATTGTAGAGAAACAAAAAATATATATTATAGGGAATCATAAAAAGACGAAAAGAAATAATATAAAATAATTTTATATATTAGAAATGTAAGGCTAGAACCTTATAATAACTTATCAAATTTTAATTTTTTGATTGTATTCTATACTTAAAACAGTTTATAAGCTATAAAAAAACATAGTGAAGCAAAACTGAGTAGTATCGATGGAAAGTAATTTCCAATGAACAATTGGATAACACTTATTATTAGAAATAATATAGAAAATAGTATAGCAACAAATTTTTGCCTATTCATTAAATAACCTCTTTTTTATTATTATATTATCAATAGAGGTAACTAATGTAAGAATATGTATTTTTCTTTAAATATTTAGTAAAAAAGTAACCCTAAGGCAATAACCTCAGGGAATTAATTATTCATGATCATTTTCAGTATCATCAAAATCATTTAGATTGTTTTTATATTGTACTGGATGTTCTTGTCTATATATGGAGTAAGCAATAAGAAAGCTTATAAGACCTCCAAAAAATGCAATAACTCCAGTAGCTAATCCATATTTGTTTGCTTCGGTGTAGTCAATAGAATTACTCAAAAAACCTGTTATAAAAGGTGTAAAAAGCAAAACAATAAATGAAAAGATAAATGCGAAACAACTATAACGAAAAACCTGTTTTTTATACATTATATTCGCCCTCCTAATATGTAAGTATAGCATAATGTAAAAAATATTGATATATATAAAAACTATTATAACTTAGAGTTATATAATATTACTTAAAAGTAATAAAATGTATTAATTTATGCATTTCATCTCAAAAAATATGCATTTCGTCAGGATTTATTGAAAATTATATGAATTGTATCTATTATATTACTATGCATATGTACTTTGATTTACTTGAACTTAATTCTAGAATTTATTAAGTGCTTATGATAATATAAAGGAGTGATATAATGTATGTAATTTCAGTTAAATCAGAGGAATTAAGCAGAAAAGAAATACAATTAAAGAGGATTGCGTCTGCAATTGAGAGTAACAAAAATAGATTTTCTGGAATCAGTAATTCATTAGATTATGACATAAAATGCAGACAAAATATATATCATGAACTAAACATACTTTACAAAGAGCTAGATAATATAGAATTGCAGTTATATAAGTTTTGTGATTTTTTAACTGAAACATGTGAAGCTTATCTAGAAGCTGAAGCAAGATTACAATCATATACCTATAGAGATTCTATCGAATTTAATAATTACACGAAGCCACCAGAATTACCTGATGAAAAAGAAGAGAGCTTTTTCACACGTATAGGTGATAAATTAAAATCTGGTATTAAACACTTAGTTAGTTTTTTTGCTAATACTAATGAAAAAATCAACAATTCCTATGATGATGAAGAACTGCTTACTTGGGATGAAATAGATAATACTAAGAAGAATAGTGTGTTTGATTATTTAGAACGTTCTGGTGAACAGATTGTTATGGGAAATTATACAGATGAAGTTACACTATTAGGAACAGGTGGACAAATAGGTCTAGGCATCTTAGGGTTAGATGCACCAATGGATGTAAGAGACATAGTATGTGATTTCCATAAGTGGGAATGGTCTTGGGGACATGTTGGACAAACTGCATTAGATTTAATTGGTTTGATACCAATAGTTGGAGCATTCAAATATGCTGATGAAGTGGGTACACTTGCTAAAGGAGTTAGTAAATCTAGTGATGTAATTAAGAATATAGATAAAGCAGATGAAATAGTTGATGGTCTTAAGGCTAGTGATAAAACGATTGAATTCTTAAAAGATACGGAAAATATTATTAAAGAAATCAAAATAGACACGGCTTATGAGGCAATATCTTCAGGAGCAATTGATGATATTTTAAGTAAGATGAGCGTAGATGAATTTATTAAACTTGAAGATTTAGGAGAGTCTATGTACAAAGGATTTAGAGCTATGGATGATGATTTTATTAAAATAGCTAATAATACAGATTTTAGTATAGAAGATATAAATAAAATTAAAGAGCATCTTTTCTTTAAAAAACATAAATTTGCTAACGGTTCTGTGAGAAGGTTTGATGCTAATTATTGGCAAGCAGAAGCCTGGGATAGATTGATGAAAGGTACACCAAAAGCAAGTGATATAACTTTACTTAATCATGAATTATTTGAGTTAAGATATATGAAAAAACATAATGTAGTATATGAAGTAGCTCATGAGAAAGCGAATGAATTATATAATTGGTCAGAAGAAGTATTTGGAAAGTAGGTGAGAAAATGGCTCTATCAGTATCTATAAGGAAGAAATCGGAAGACTCTACAGAAGTAATTTATTTTTATGGGAAGCTTGGAAAAGAAACAGGAGAATTTTCTATAAACAAAAAAACCCATGAAGTACAAAAGCTAGGTTCAACAACTGAACCAATAGACCAGATGATGTATCTTGTATCAGCATCTAAAATTAAAAAGCTTATGCTATCTAAAAAAGCGTTACCTGAAACAACAAGCTATAATTCATAAAAAGCTGATAAATTTATATTGAATTATATCATATAACAAGGGAAAATATGGAGATGAAAAAGGGTTAAAAGATGTATATTCTCAGTTATGGGAAAATTATAGACAAGAACGTCAGAAAATACAAGAGTTATTAAAAAAAAAATGTTAGGAAGAAAATAATGACTAGTTTAAAATTAATAAAATTAATAAAATTAATTAAAGAAGGAAATTATGGAAAAAAAGAATTAGAAGAATTCCTGAAATATAGCAATCCATTTGTACTAAGTAATACAATGAAAGAGATAGTTAAACATAAGTATATTAATGAGAGAATTAAGAAAAGATTAATAGAGATAAGTGAATTTAAAGATAAACGAGATGTATTAATGGGTATATATACAAGTGGTCATTTAGCAGTGGCAACACTTATCAAATTAGGTTATATTAAAAAAAACCTTGACTGTTATACACAACTTGATAAATATGATAAAGATATTGTTGATAAATTAGTAGAAGGTTATGATAGCGTTTTGTGATTGTATATTAAATTATTGAAACTGATATAATTTAGATATTAGATAAGAATACAATTAAAGAAAATTGTGTCTGTAATTGAAAGTTAGGGTTAGATTAATGATAAATATAGATAACATTGGAAATTTAAAAAAATGTAGAGTTTGGTTAAATAAATTACCATCATCAAATGATGAAATAGTTAAAACACTAAGTTCAACTATAGATAGCTGTGATAATAATGCTAGGAATAATCAAAATATAGCATTGGAATTATTTGTAGCTCCTAGGTATTACGGTTTTTTAGGAATAGAGTATATCTATAAAGAATCAAAAAAATTAGAGATTAATGTACATATAACAGGTGATTCTATAAGGAGTGTTAATGATTCACTTGCACTTCCTTCTGATAATGTATATTGTGGCATATCTAGTGAGTATGCACCAACAATTTTAGATACTGCAACAAAAGTACTAAAAGATTTAAACATTATTCCTAGTGGTACTCTTAATTTTAATATTGGAAATTATAGTGATTATGGTTCTAATCAAGTTATATTTTCTAAAATTACGAGTATATTAATTAGGTTACTAGGTATTGAAAAATGTACTTTAGATGAAGAGGAATGTAAAAATATAGTTAGAAATGAATTGAATAAATCATTAACAAATATATAATATCTTATGAATTATAAATAATTATAAAACGTATTTTATAGTAGACAAAAAGAATATTGAGGAGATAAATAAAGATGATAATTGAATATTTTTTTTGCTGTTATTTTAACATGAGTGCAGATTATAGTGAAATAGAGGATCTTGTTAATGAATTTAAAGAAATTGAAATAGAAGAATATATAATTGATTTAGAAAAAGAACTTACTGAAATAGTTAACACTAAAAATTGGAATGTTATAATTGAAATAGCTCATGATAGTGGAGGTCGTTTATTATCCAGCAATAAAGCAGAAATGTTATCAATATTTTTACTTAAATTTATTAAGGGAGATACCAACATAAATGTTCAAGATCTGTATGAAGAATTTTAGTTTACTTATTATATGTATATAATTTAAGTCAAAACTATAAAGTATAAAGTCTTGAATTGCTGATGTTTAAGGTTTTATAACCCTTTGTAAGTTCATAACTCGTGAGGATAGTCTGGATTGGAAAGAATATGGAGTAGACCATGAAATAAAAACAGTACTAGATAACAAAAACCTAAAGAAAGGTTCAATAATTTTATTTCATAATGATGCTAAATATACACCACAAGCATTAAGACCAATATTAGATGGATTAAAAGAAAAAGGGTATGAAATTGTACCTATATCAGAATTGATAATCAAAGATGATTATTATATGGATCATACTGGCAAACAAATAAAAAAAGAGTAGTCAATCAGAATTATGATTAACCAGTATGCACATAATTATAATGCAAAAGATGTTTTTGATTGAAGTACATAATAGATATATATAATATTAATATTGGAAATAGAGGTATGGATGATATCTCTATTTTTTTGTCTTTTAATATAATGAACTTAACTTTCACACCTTTAATTTAATGCAAGTAAATAAAGGGGAATATTGTTTTATGTTTATATACTAAGGTTATATTTAATAAAATAGTTAAAAGAAATATAATAAAAAGGATTAAAACATATAATCAGAATTAGTTCTCTAGTATCCAAAAATATGAGTGTATATTATATATAATTAGTCTGTAATTATTACCAAAAAGTAATATCAATGCATTTTATCCTCTAAATCGTGCACTTTATCAGGAATGCTTGAAATTATAAGATAATTTATTTATGATAAATTATATAAATATGCATTATTAGAAGTACATATTAATTTGGATATAATAATATAATGGAGGAGAATTATATGGATGAAATTTTTATGAATGTTCAAGATCTTGAATTAGAAAATAATAAAATAAAACAAATACCATTTAGAATTGATAATATAATTAGAAGTTATAATAATATAATTAATTCGCTAAATAAGGAAATAAGATATAAGGCAGGTATTAATTATGATGTTATATCAATAAGTAAGAAACTTGACAATTGTGAGTATAACTCTGAACAATTACATCTTGTTTTGACAGATGCTATTGATCAATATCAAAAAACTGAAATAGAAATACAAAAGTTATTAAAGAATTTTCAAGATACTACGTTTAATAATATGTCTGGGGTAAATAATAAAATTAAAACAAATATTGAAGATATCTAAAAAACAAAGTATAATATTGCTATAGAAAATAATATTAATCAGATTTTTAATATTATTCCTGAGTTAAAAGAAAATTTATCATTTAGCCCTTATACAACAACGGGAAAAATATATGAAATTCAGAAATTTTTAAATGAAAAAGGATATGTAACAGATTTAACTGGGAAGTTAGACGCTCAAACACAAAATTCATTATTATTATACACAAATTTTAATAATTCTACTGAATTTAATAAGGTTGATAAAATTACTCTATTAAATAATAATTTTGTTAATAAAGATACTGAAGACTTTTTACATGCTGATGGTTTTGGTAATAGGGGAGATAACTATTATATTTGTAATTTGGGGCATAAAGATTATTGGAATCTTTATGCAGTTAGTGCAGAAGCTGGTTATAGTAAAGTTTTACAAGAGAATAATATAGATTTATCAGCTACTTTAGGTGTAGCAGCTTTGGACTTTGAAATCAATACAGGTAACATAGGATCAAAGAATTTATATGGTAATGCTAGTGGAGAGGTAGAAGTTTTGACAGCAGAAGCAAAGGGAGATGTGAAATGGGGGAGAAGTGGATATGGTTTCTCTGGAAAAGCTATTGCAGCTGGTGCTAGTATACAACCAAAAGCTACAATCTCCATATTTGGAATAGATATTTCTTTAACTGGAGAAGGTTACGCAGGAGCTTTTGGAGCTGGATTAGATGTTATGTATGAATATAAAAATGGGAAAAGAAAAATGAATTTTGGAGCAAGAGTAGCTGCACTGTTTGGTTTCGGTGGAAGTATCAGTGTTTCTTGGTAATACATATAAATTTACAAATAAGAGGTGGAATAAATTATGAAAAGTACAGAATATACTTTTAACATAAAAGAATTAAAAAATTTACTAAAGAAGAAAAAATGCCCATATTGCGGTAGTACTAATATATCCAAGAGAGTAGTGAGAGAATATCAAGGTAGGGCAAAGAGTAAGTTAAGAGGGAATGAATTTAATGATGAGGATTTGTATAAAGGTACTTTAGTCTATCAATGTCAAGAATGCAAAAAAGAATTTTTACTGGAGGCATTATCAGATGAAGAAAAATTAACAGCCCCCATACCAAGTAATAAATTTAATGAGAATGAAAACAAAGTGGAAGATAATAACAAAATGAAGAATTATGTGAAAAAATTCTTTAAATTCACATTTTTTTTGATGCTATTAATATTATTACAAATATCCATCCAAGAAAAAAATATGCTATCACTTTTAATAGGTGGACCTATAGTGATAGGTATGTATTTTCTAACTACCATATTTACTAAATGATTATAGCTAATTGTAAAACATATAATCAAATAAAAGATATGAGTAATATATTTATAATCTCATATCTTTTACTATCAAATCATAATGTATTGAATTCTTCCATAAGCCAAACAGTAATATCCTTAATAACTGATTCATCTGTTTCATCATGAGGTATATCATTAATGGAATTAATGATATCACTTACTTTAAAAGGACAGTTTTTCAAGTTCATAGCAATATCTTGTATCAATTGACTGTTCATAGCATCTGAATATATCTTAACATTTTCAATACGACTGTTTTTAAGGCTGAGATTTAATTGGAAATCTCCCCATGAAAATCTTTTATCAAAAGTAATATCAAACTTTGGAGATTCACCGAATCGCCATTCCCATGATGAATATTTATCATATAGCTGTTTCAACTTATTGGAATCAACATTTTTATTGAGTATATCAGAATTAGTCCCATAGATATCTTTGAAACTATCTAATAAACTCTTTTTCATTCCATTTATAGTCAAGTCGCTACTAAGGGTTGACAAATTCACAACTCTTGATTTAACAGAATCAATTCCCTTTGATTTTATTTTCTCTTTAGAGACTTGAAGGTAATCAGTAAGTTTATTGAAATCTGTGTCAATAAGTATAGTACCGTGATGATAACAAGCTTTATCTAAGAAATAGAAAGCGTTACCAGAAAATTTTTTCCCTTGGACAGTTAAATCATTACGACCTGAAAATTCAGCGTTGATACCAAATCTATTAACAGCCTGTAAGATTACATTTAACTGTTTATCAAGGTCATATAAATTTTTATCCATGATAAAAGTAAAATTTAGATTACCTAAATCATGATATACAGCACCGCCCCCAGATAATCGCCTTGCTAATTTGCCTCCGTTATCCTCTAACTTTTTACATTTGCATTCTTTCCATGCATTTTGATTTCTACCTATAACAACTGCATTTTCATTTTGCCATAGATAAAGTATAATCTCATTATCATTAATGTTGTACAATAAATATTCTTCTAAAGCCAGATTATACCATGGGTCAATGGAGTCGGAACATATAGTGCTTATTTTAATGTTATTCTGAAAAATGTAAAGCACCACCTTCAGTAGCTAAAACAGCTTCATGGATGGATTCTGCTGTTGTTGGATGAGCATGAATAGTTTCCATAACATCTTTGGTTGTTAATCCGTTTTTAATAGCCAGTGTGATTTCAGCAATTAAATCCGTAGCATGAGGTCCTATAATAGAGCCACCAATGATTTTTCCAGTTGGTTTTTCTTTAATTATTTTAACAAAACCATTACTTTCTCCTAAAGTCAGAGCTTTTCCATTAGCTGCAAATGGGAATTTCCCTATTTCTATATCAAGACCATCTTCCTGTGCGGTTCTTTCGCTAACTCCAACCATAGCAATTTCAGGGTTAGTAAATATAGCACTTGGTATTACAGTATAATCCATATCAGTTTCTATACCGAGAATGTTTTTAACAGCTACTATGCCTTGATGAGATGCTACATGTGCCAGTTGAATAATGTTAGTTACATCCCCGATTGCATATATATTAGGTATATTAGTCTGCATTTTGTTATTGACTTTAATACCTCTTGTCTTACTGTCAAGTTTTATATCTATATTTTCTAGGCCAATATTTTTATATGAAGGTTGTCTTCCTACAGCCATAAGTACTTTATCACCAGTAATAAACTTGGAAGTATTATTTTCAGTGAAGGACACTATGCATTTACCATCTTCACTTTTGATGATTGATTCTACTTTGGAACTAGTATAAAGTTTAATGCCTGAATCTTTTGCTATCGAATTGATTTCGTCACATACATCTTTATCACAAGCTAGTAAAGTATTTTCTAGGAATTCAACAACTGAAACATCTACTCCAAAGCTAGAATATATGAAAGCGAATTCCATTCCGATTATACCGCCACCGACGATAATTAATTTATCTGGTAAGTCATTAAGTTCAAGGGCTTCTTTGCTGGTGATAACATTATCTAGATCTATTCCTTTAATAGGTATCATTGATGTTTTGGACCCAGTTGCTATTATAATATTTTTAGTGGTTACAGTAATTTCTTGTTTATTGCTTTTAACGAATACTGAATTAGCATCAAGTATTTTCCCTGTACCTTTTATGACTTTTACGTTATTCTTATCTAATAAATATTCAATTCCATTAACTAATTGATCTACGATATTGGATTTTCTTTCGATAACTTTTTTCATATCTACTGAAATATTATCAGCATGCAAACCATATTCATTGTGGTTTTTTAGATCTCTATATACTTCAGAAGATCTTACTATAGCTTTTGTAGGGATACATCCATAATTAAGACATGTTCCTCCAACCTTATCTTTTTCTATTAAAATTACTTTAGCACCTAATTTAGCTGCTTGAATTGCAGCAACGTATCCACCTGGACCCCCACCAATTATAGTAATATCACTTTGCAATTTCAATTTTTCCGGTTTTAATAATCCACCAAAATAACTAAAATTAGATTTTGGTGTTTTACTGATATTAGCTCCATTACTAATATTCTTCTTATTTGTATTTTCTTTTGTAACTTCTTTTATAGGTTCTCCGTCAATAACAGCTAGGCTAGTTCCTATTTCAACTGATTGACCTTCTTCTACAAGTATGTTTTTTAATATGCCGTTAGTTGATGCTTTTATAGGCATGTTACCTTTTTTAGATTCTATGTTAAATAAAATATCTTCTGTTGTAACTTGGTCACCTATGGTCTTATGAATTTTACCTATTTTACCATCTTTTGCATGACCGGATAGTTTATCCAATTTAACTTCAATATCCATAATATTCTCCTAACTTACAATAAGATTTATATTATAAAGGGGCTGACTAGCAGCCCGTAGTAAGATTCAATTTATTTGAAATCTTCTTCAAATGTATCAATGGATTTCTTTAATAATGTTACAGTATAAGCCATAGATGGACCTCCACCAAATGCAACTGCAACCATAGCTGATTCTAATATTTCTTCACGTGTTGCTCCAGCTTCAAGTGCTTTATATACATGGAATACTATACAATATTCACAACGATTATAAGCACCTATTGCTACACTCATCAACTCTTTTGTTTTTGTATCAAGAGCACCAGGTTCATATGCAGTACCTAATAGGTTCATGAATGAGCCTATATGAGCTTCATTTGTCTTTCCTAAATCTTCTAATCCTGACATAAAATCATTTAGCATTTGTCTTGGGTCTTTTTCCATTGTATTACCTCCTAGTAGATTAATTGTCTATGCAATGATTAGTATAGCACATATTATTTTGCATATCAATATTGAAAATTGATAACAACAGCAAAAAAATTTTGATTATATCCTATTCATTAATATTATCTACCATTTTTTTTAAAACATGTATGAAAATTTCAAGCTCCTCTTCAGTAATATCTTTAGAAAAGACGTTACTAGCTTTTTCACCTTCTGGAAGTAATTGCTTTCTTAGATTAATACCAGCGTTAGTTAATTCAAGACTGGTTATTCTTCGGTCATTAGCATCTTTGACTCTTTTGACATAACCATCTCTTTCCATTCTATCAACAAGCCTTACGACTGTAGAACTTTTGATATTCATTTTTTTTGCTAGTTCAACTTGACTTATAGATTTGTTTTTCCCTAGATAATATAAGGCAATCCATTGAACCCTAGTACTACCTAACTGAACTAATCTGTCATTAAAATAATTTTCCATTTGCTTAGAAGCATTATTAGTTATAAATGCAACACAATCATCAAGATTGAACATTAAACCACTCCCCGTTTTATTAAGTATTCAACTTTCCCGCTTCAGTATATGCAGGTTAGATAATGATAAGGTCTTACTGAATAATTCTTATATCTTTTTATTGTGCAAACTAAACTATAATCCTTTATTTACCTGCATCAAATTAAAGGAGGAAAAGTTGAGTTAAGTAATTAAAAATATTTTTAAGAATATTATTAGTATAAAAGTTAAATAAAATTGGTAATCAATTAGATTATATTAAAATTATATTAAAAAGAAAAGTCTTTTTTATTAAAAATTTAATTTCTTATGTAAATTCATAAATTAATTTATTTTTTATATTATTATCAATGAAATTACTAGTTGACCTTTTTAATCCAGTATTATGTTAATATATAAGTTCAAAATGTGAATAAAAGAATAAAAAATACTTGTATATATGAAAATCTATGTTATAATAATATCAAACGAAACGTTTCGCGATGGAGGTGTATAGTATTTCAACTATTAAAGACGTAGCAAAATACACAGGACTATCTATAGCAACAATATCTAAGTACATTAACGGTGGAAATGTATTGGATGAAAACAAGAAAATAATTCAAGAGGCTATAGATGTTTTAGATTATAAAAGAAATGAAATGGCCAGAGGACTTAAGACAAATAAAACCATGACAATAGGCGTACTACTACCTTCCTTGGAAAATATATTTTTTACTTCAATAGTATCAATTATTGAAGGCATTCTACAAGAAAAAGGGTATGGAACGATAATATGTGATTTTAAGGAAGATAAAGAATTAGAAAACAATAAACTTGAATTTCTATTGAACAAACATGTTGATGGTATAATTATGGTTAGCTATAGCGGAGAAAAAGAGCATATTCAGGAATTATTGGATAAGAAGATTCCTATTATTCTACTAGATAGAATGATAAAAGGATTGGATTGTGACATAGTCATAGCAGATAATCTAAATGCTTCATATCAAGCTGTAGAGGAATTGATTATAAGAAAACATAAGCGAATAGGAATTATATGTGGACCAGAAAATACTTATACTGCAGATGAAAGAAGAAAAGGTTATATAAGGGTTCACGAAGATTATGATTTAGATATAGATGAGAATCTGATCAAGAATGCAGATTATACTGTAGTTAGCGGTCATAAAGCTTTCATTGACCTTTGGAACATGGATGATAGACCTACAGCTGTATTGGTTACCAATTATGAAATGACCATAGGTACAATCATGGCAGTTAATGACCTTGATATCACTATTCCAGATGAGTTGTCTTTGATTGGTTTTGATAATATTCAAATGGCTAGAATAGTGAGACCACCATTATCTATTGTTGAACAACCAATGAAAGAGATTGGTGAAACTGCCGCTAACCTTATGCTTAGAAGACTAAATGACGATTATTCAGATTTTCCTTCAACTTATAGATTGAAGACAAAAGTTCATATAAAAGAATCAGTATCGACCAATTTATAAATATTGGTTGATATTAATTTGATCTTGAGCTAAACGTTTAGCTATAACATATATAAACTACAACTAAACGATGAGCTAATAAATTAAAGTAATATTTAAAATTAATATAAATAAAAAAGGAGAAATGTCAAATGGAAAACTTAAGAACTAATTTTCAAATTGCATTAGATGGAGTAGATCCTAATATAATTCCTAAGAAAAAATTACGTACTGGAGATGAAATGCCAGCAATAGGTCTTGGTACATTCGGTTCTGACAGATTTACAGCAGATGAAATATCCGATGCGGTTTTGGGAGCAATTTCAGTTGGATATAGACACATAGACTGTGCATCAGTATATGAGAACGAAAAAGAAATCGGAGAAGCTTTTGAAATAGCTATGAAAAATGGTGTTAAAAGAGAAGATTTATGGATTAATTCAAAAGTATGGAATGATATGCATGGTGATGGAGATGTTCTATTATCAGTAGCACAGACATTGAAAGACCTGAAACTTGAATACTTAGATCTATATTTAATTCACTGGCCATTCCCTAATTATCATGCACCAGGTTGTTCTGTTGATTCAAGAAGTGAAAATGCACGTCCATATATTCATGAAGAATTCATGAAAACATGGAGACAAATGGAAAGATTAGTAGACATGGGACTTGTAAAAAATATCGGTACTTCAAATATGACTCAAGCGAAAATGGAATTACTCCTAAGAGATGCAAGAATCAAACCAGCAGTTAATGAAATGGAACAACATCCACATTTTCAACAACAAGAATTTTTTGAGTTCTGTTTGAAGAATGATATCCAACCTATCGGTTTCTGTCCTATCGGTTCACCAACTCGTCCAGATAGAGATAAAACTGAAAAAGATACTGTTGATATAGAAGATCCAGTAATCGTAGCAGCAGCAAAAAGACTTGGAGTTCATCCAGCAGTTGTATGTATCAAATGGGCAGTACAAAGAGGTCAAGTGCCTATTCCATTTTCAGTAAGAAGAAACGAATTTTTAAGTAACATAAAATGTGTAACAGAAAATCCATTAACTGATGAAGAGATGGAAGCTATTAGTAAGATTGATAAGAATTGTCGTTTAATCAAAGGTCAAGTTTTCTTATGGAAAGATAATCAAACATGGGAAGACTTATGGGACCTAGATGGCAACATAGAACAATAAAGGAGGACTTAATCCATGAAAGCGGCTGTATTATATGGACAAAAAGATATTAGAGTAGAAAATATTGAAAAACCTACGATTAATGATAATGAAGTTCTAATTAACGTAAAAGCTTCAGGAGTTTGCGGATCAGATATACCTAGAGTACTAGGGACTGCTTCTCACTATTATCCTAATGTGTTTGGTCATGAATTTTCAGGTGAAGTAGTGGAAGTAGGTAAAAATGTCACTAGTGTAAAGGTTAATGACAAAGTATCAGTAGCACCATTAAAACCTTGTCATGAGTGTGAAGATTGTAAGAGCGGTAATCATGCATTATGCAAAAATTATAGTTTCATAGGTTCAAGAGAATATGGAGCTTGGGCTGAATATGTAAAAGCACCAGAAACTAATATTGTCAAATTACCTGATGAAGTTTCATATGTTCAAGGAGCTTTCCTTGAGCCAATTACTGTAGCTTTGCATGGTCTCCTAGTTATGGATTTCAAACCAATGACTAGTGTGGCGATAACAGGTATGGGAACTATCGGTTTGCTGACTCTACAATGTGCGAAAATCATGGGTGCAAAAGATATCACAGTATTCGATATTGATGATGCAAGGCTGAATATCGCAAAAGAATTAGGAGCTGACCATGTAATCAATACATTGAATGATGACATAAATGAGAGAGTAAAAGAAATCACAAATGGAAAAGGCTATGAAATGGTTCTTGAAACAGCAGGAGTTCCATTTACTGAATTACTTTGCTTAGAGATTGCTGGCAATAAAGGAAGTGTAATGTATATCGGTACACCTCACACGGAATTCACTATAAAACCAAAGCAGTTCGAATGTATGAATAGAAAAGAATTGACAGTAAAAGGTTCTTGGATGTCATATTCCGCACCTTTCCCAGGAAAAGAATGGACTCTAGGAGCTAACTATCTTGGAACAGGTCAGATTCAAGTAGAGAAGTTAATAGACAGAACTATAGATATTGAAGATATCGGTAAAGCATTCGAAGATATCGAAGCTAAAAAAGTATCAGGAAAAGTAATGATGACATTATAAATTAGGAGGAAAAATCATGCCATTAGTAAGTTCACTAGAATTAATTAAGAAAGCTAAAGAAAAGAAAGCCGCTATTGCTGCTTTTAACATCCATAATCTAGAAACTATTCAAGCTGTTATTGAAGGTGCTAGTGAAGAACGTGCTCCTGTTATTATTCAAACCACACCTGGAACATTAAAACATGCTGGTATTGAATACATAGGTGTTATAGTCAAAAAGGCAGCAGAAATGTATGATATACCAGTTGCACTTCATGTAGACCATTGCCCTTCTTTTAATACTATTGTAGAATGTATAAGAAACAACTATACATCTGTAATGATTGATGGAGCTAATCTTGAATATGATGAGAATGTAAAATTAGTCAAACGTGTTACAGAAATGACTCATGCTGTAGGTATGCAAGTTGAAGGCGAAATCGGTAGAATAGGTGGAGTTGAAGATGATATGTTCGTCAACAGTGATGAAGCAGCTTTGACAATTCCATCAGAAGCAAAAAAATTCGTTGAAGATACAGGTATTGATACATTAGCCATTGCTATAGGAACAGCACATGGTATGTACAAAGGTGAACCAAAGCTTGATTTTGAAAGGTTATCTGCAATTGAAGCCATAGTAGATGTACCTCTTGTTCTACATGGTGCTTCTGGTGTACCAGATGAAAGTATTAGAGAAGCTATAAGAAGAGGAATCGCCAAAATCAACATAGCTACAGAATTAAAGAATCCAATGGCAAAAGCAATAGTTGATACATTTGATAAGAACAAAGATGAAAACGATCCAAGAAATTATATGGGAGCTGCAAGAGAAGCTGTTAAAGAAGTGGTAAAAGCGAAAATCAGACTTTGTGGTTCTAATGGTCTAGCTGACGAATTTTAGAGGTGTAATTATGATTCTTACGATTACAATGAATCCAGCTATTGATAAAATCTATATAGTCGATAATTACAAACTTGGAGAGGTACACCGTCCTAGTAGGACGGTTGCTTCTGCAGGAGGTAAAGGTCTTAATGTAGCTCGTGTTGCTAAGCTAATGGGTGAAAATGTAGCTGCAACAGGGGTATTAGGAGGTCCTAATGGAGATTTTATTGATAATGAAGTCAAGAAGTTGGGTATAGATAGTAGATTTATCAATATTAGTGGAGAAACAAGAATATGTATTAATGTATCAGATACAGTCAATCAAACAAGTACTGAAGTGTTAGAGTCAGGACCTATCATAGATAAAGCTGAGGCAGATAGGTTCATAGAAGAATATGAGGCAATGCTCAGTGATGTAAAAGTCGTTACTATTTCAGGTAGTTTGCCAAAAGGTTTGCCAGTAGACTTCTATTCATTACTTATAGATACTGCTAAAAAACATGATAAGAAAGTAATACTTGATACTAGTTCAAAAGCATTTATTGAAGGTATGAAAGCTCTACCATATATAGTTAAACCTAATGCTGATGAGATAAGACAAGTTTATGATGGAGATGTTAATTCTGTTGAGGGATTGGTTAAGGCTATAGAGTATTTCAGAGAGATGGGTATTAAGTTGCCTATTATCAGTAGAGGTAAAGATGGATGTATCGCTGGACTAGACGATGGAGTATATAAGTTTACTATTCCTCCTGTTGATGTAGTGAATACTGTTGGTTCTGGTGATTCTTTCGTGGCTGGATGTGCTATTGGATTGGCTAGGGATTTCAGTCAGATTGATATGATTAAGATGGGTATAGCTTGTGGGACTGCTAATACGCAGTTTACTCAGACTGGTTATGTTGAGAGAGAATTGGTTGATGAGTATTTTGGTCAAGTTAAGGTAGAGAAGGTTTGAGTTGATTTTGTAAAAGGGTAAGGGTAAAGTGTTAGAATCACTTGCCTTACCCTGAGAAGCGGTCGGTCTGCGTGATTCTAACACTTTACCCTTTGGTTTTGCAAGACGGAAGTTGAGTGGATTGAAAGATAGTTAGTGAGTATATTGTAATCATTTAGTATTAAACTAATCTGTAATAAAATATAAATAGAAAATATGATTAGAGAATAAGTGGATTTTTATTTTTACCGATATATAGAGAGGTAAATAGTATTTACAATAAATAACAAAAAATTATATTATATTAAAAATTATATATTGTAGAAATATATTAGGGAGAGGATGGATTAAGATGTTAAAGAATATTCCAAGTATTTTATCACCGGAGTTGTTGAAGATATTGATGGAGATGGGACATGGGGATGAGATTGTTATTTCTGATGGTAATTTCCCAGGGGCTTCAATGGCACAAAGATTAGTAAGGCTTGATGGACAGGGAGTTCCTGAAGTGTTAGAGGCGATTCTTGAGTTGATGCCACTTGATATATATGTTGATGAACCTATTGCTCTTATGGAAGTTGTCAAGGGTGATTCTTATGTTCCAGAGATATGGGATAAATATAAGGCAATCATTAAAGAGAAAGAGGGAGACAAGAAAATCTGTCATGAGGAAAGATTTGCGTTTTATGAGAGAGCCAAGAAAGCTTATGCAGTAGTAGCAACTGGTGAAACTTCATTATATGCTAATATTATACTTAAAAAAGGTGTTGTTGTTTAATGGATTTATTATTAGCAATTGACCAGGGTACTTCTGGATGTAAAATGACTATTTTTGATGTTGACGGCAGAGTAGTCAGTAGTTTAACTAAGAGTTATATTACGTATTATCCACAGGAAGGATTTGTTGAGCAGGATCCTGATGAATGGTGGCAGGTAATTACAGAAGGAATTTCTGAGATGCTGGATGAAGATCATATCAATCCTGAAGACATCAAAGGAATTGGTATTGATGGTACATCTTGGGCGTGTATTCCTATTGATGAATCTGGTAATGTTCTTACAAGAGCGATGATATGGCTGGATAGAAGAGCTGATGAACAGGCACAATGGATGAAAAGCACAATAGGTGAAGAGAGAATAATAGAAGTAAGTGGTAATCCTGTAGATCCTGCTTATATAACTCCTAAGATGTTATGGTTTAAGGAGAATATGAGGGATGTATATGATAAGACTTATAAATTCTTGCAAAGTAATGCTTATATAGCTTATAAGTTAACCAATGAATTGTCTCAAGATTATTCACAGTGTTATGGATTCCATTTCTTTGATATAAAAAATGGTGAATGGAATGTGGAGATAGCTGATAAGCTAGGGTTATCAATAGACATGATGGCACCTATAATGCATAGCCATGAAATTGTTGGATATGTAACTGAAGAAGTTGCAAAATCAACAGGACTGAAAATATCAACACCTGTAGTTGCAGGAGGTCTAGATGCTGCTTGCTGTACTCTTGGTGCTGGAGTCATCAACGAAGGACAGACTCAAGAACAAGGCGGTCAAGCAGGAGGAATGAGTATTGCACTTAGTAAACCTGTAGTTCACCCTAAATTGATATTAGGATATCATGTTGTACCAGATATGTGGCTATTACAGGGAGGCACCACTGGTGGTGGTGGAACCCTCAATTGGTTCAACAGAGAATTCGGTCATAAAGAGCAGGAAGAAGCAAGTAGGATAGATAGTAGTCCTTTTGCGATAATGAGTGAAGAAGCGGAAAAAATAACTCCTGGAAGTGAAGGTATCATATATTTGCCTTACATGAAAGGAGAAAGGTCACCTCTTTGGAACAGTAAGGCAAAAGGAGTTTATTATGGATTGTCTTTCGACAAGACAAGAGCTCATATGATAAGAAGTACAATGGAAGGTGTAGCCTATGCTCTTAATCACAACTTGGAAACTGCTGAAGAAGCAGGAGTAAAAGTGGCAAGTTTATCAAGTGTAGGTGGAAGTGCTAATAGTAATGTATGGACACAATTGAAAGCTGATATAACTGATAGGGTGATTAATGTACCTTATTCAGATCATGCGACTACTCTAGGAGCTGCTGTTCTTGCAGGAGTCGGAGTAGGGTTATACAAGGATTTTGATGATGCTGTAAGTAGAACAGTCAAGATACAAAAAACTTATGAACCAATTAAGGAAAGAGTAGAATTATATAAAGAATGTTATAGTAATTACTTGAAATTGAGTGGATTACTGGTGGAGTCTTTTTGGTCATAATATAAAAAAGATGATAATGAGATATTGATAATATTTGAAGTAGAGAATAGAGATTACTATTCTCTATTTTTTTTGATAATATAGGAAAGTTCTACTTTCTATTTTCCTTGAAATCTTTTATGAGGCTTAGCCTCTTTTTATTTACTAAAATAGTAAATCTATTGGTATTTTCCCAATTACACTATATACTAGAAAATAGTTATAGAAATGTTGCGCCTAAAATGAGGTTGCTGATGTGTATTGCAAGAGTAAGAAAGAGAACAAAACATATAATAATAACTAGATTATAATTTGTATTAACTATCACATATTAATAAAATTATAAAAAACATCTTGTTCATGACGTAACGTAATGAATTATAATATAGATAGGAGGTGTAACATGGAAAAATATAAAGCGATACCAGAAGGATATATGACGGTTGGTGAGGTGGCAAAGAAAATGGATGTTACTGTCCGTACCTTGCAATATTACCATAAAGAAGGTTTGCTTATTCCATCCTTAGAGAGTGAAGGAGGACGTAGGCTCTATACCCATAAGGATGTGATTAAACTACATCAGATCCTGTCATTGAAACATCTTGGGTTTTCATTGAATGATATAAAGAATAACCTGACCTCTCTTGATACTCCCGAAGATGTTGCTAAAGCGCTTACTGAACAATCCACCACTATACGGGAAAAGATAGAAACTCTAACAGAATCCTTAAAACAAATAGAATCATTGCAAGCAGAAGTATTGCAAATGCATTCGGTGGATTTCAAGAAGTATGCTGATATCATAGTAAATCTGCAAATGAAAAATAAGTTCTACTGGCTTATTAAGCATTTTGATGATAATATTCTTGATTACTGTAGAAATCATTTCGATAAGGATAGCGGTTTGGCGATGATAGATAATTTTACAAGTATACTAGATAAAGTGATACGGCTTCAAAAAGAAGGGGTGTTACCAGAAAGTGAGAAAGGGCAAACTCTTGCCAAAGAATTTTGGGAAATGATTATGGAATTCACTGGAGGGGATATGAGTATACTGACTAATCTAATAGAAAATTTTAATGGAAAAGACAATGAATGGAAACAAAAACAAGCAATTGCCAACGATTTCATTGAAAAGGCTCTGGGAGCATATTTTACCACATTGGATTATAATCCCTTAGAGGAGGGAGCAAAATGAGCTACGCCATACAGATTGATAGGTTAAGGAAAAGTTATGGCGATCATACTGTACTGAAAGGATTAAGTTTCAATGTTATAAAAGGTGAAATCTTCGCATTGCTAGGAGTAAATGGAGCTGGTAAAACTACAGCACTTGAGTGTATAGAGAAATTAAGAAAGTATGAAAGTGGCAATATCATCGTCAATGGTCGTATGGGTATTCAACTGCAATCAACATCTCTCCCAGCACATATCAAACCCATGGAAGCAGTGCAGTTATTTGCAAAATGGAATAAAGCCAAAATAGATTATTCTATGCTTGATGCTCTTGGAATTAATAAGCTAAAGAAAAATTCATACCAAGAAATGTCAATGGGACAAAAACGGCGTTTACACCTTGCTCTTGCCTTAATAAACGACCCTGATATTGTGTTCCTTGACGAGCCCACAGCCGGACTTGATGTTGAAGGTAGAATATCCCTACATGACCATATCCGTAAACTGAAAGTCCAGGGAAAGACAATTATCTTAGCCAGTCACGATATGGCAGAGGTGGAAAGTCTATGTGACCGTATTGCGATTCTTAATGATGGAGAAATCGTTTTTTTGGGTACTGTAGAAGAATTGACTTCGAAAATAGGCAAACGATATACCATTAACATTAAAACCGAACAAGGCGATGAAAAATTTGATTCTGATAATATTAGTGATACTATGTTAACTTTGCTTGAAGATTTCAAGCGACGGGGAGTTGCAGTGTTGGATATTAAGATAGACAGGGGAACACTTGAACAGCATTTCATTGATGTAGCAAGGGGGAATGGGTAATGAGTGCATTTTTGTATGGAGTATTATTACAATGGAAACTAGATATACGTAGCAAATCACTATTGATTACTTGTTATCTGGTTCCTCTTTTATTCTTTGCTGTAATGGGTGAAATATTTTCATCTATAGACCCTGAGGCCAAGTATACGCTTATACAATCCATGACTGTGCTGGGCGTATCAACTGGAGCGCTATTGGGTTTACCTCCTTCCATTATAGAGATATATGGAAGTGATATAAAGAAAGTATATAAGGCAAATGGGGTTTCGTTACATCTTGGCTTGATTACGATGTTTTTATCAGCGTTCATTCATCTACTGATTATGTGTATGATAATATATATTGTTGCCCCCATTGCTTTTGACGCAACACTACCGGCAAGTCTACCATTGTATTTTTGTTCACTGGCGATTTTTATTGCGGTATCATTAAGTATTGGTAGTGTATTGGGATTATGGGTAAAAAACCAAGCAAAACTTACCATGATTTCACAAGTGATATTTTTACCATCTATGATGCTGTCGGGGATTATGTTTCCTACTGATTTACTACCTGATTTTTTTAAGAATGTGGGTAAAATATTCCCAGCGACTTGGGGATATGAAATGATGAGGGATGACGGTTTTAATTTTGGCAACCTATGGCCTTTGGCGATTATCATAGCGATTATGGTCATATTAAGCAATTTAAAGTTAAAAAGGTTGAAATCCAAATAATAAGACAATCATAAAAAGAACTAATCAGAAATTAAACCAATAGTTAACAATAATGCATTTAATTTAACTACACTTCTATTGGTATTTTTCCATTTACATTGTATACTAGATTTACCGAAATAACTATGGGGTGTAAATAATGAAGAAAATAAAAATAGGTGAAGTTATATATCAATTAAGAAAAGAAAAATCTATGACTCAAGAACAACTTGCAAATTTTATTGGAGTATCTACAGCTGCTATATCCAAGTGGGAGAGTGGTAATTCATATCCAGATATAACATTATTACCAGTGTTAGCTACATTTTTTAATATAACGATAGATTATTTACTGAATTATAGAGTTCGTGTAAGTGAAGAAAAGGTCAAAGAGATCTACTTTGAGTGTAATGAACTCTTTAATAACTCTGATTTTGATGTAGCTGTTGATAGGACTAATGATTATTTGAAAAAGTATTCATTAAGTTATTTTTAAAAAAGTAGAATTGCGTTTCTATATACTTTGTATTCTTGGAAAGCAGGTAATGAAAAGAGTTGTACTGATATTATTGAAAAAGCAGCGATGCTATATGAAGAAATAATCACCAATTGTAATGATAAACAGCTGGTTGAGATTTCTTTATATAGTCTAGCAAGTGTATACTCATCATTAGGTAGAGACGATAAAGCAATAGAAATGCTTAATAGGATTCCTAATAAACAATGTGACCCAAATGATATTCTAGCTAGTATATATATAAAACATAAGAAATATGATGAAGCTAGAAAACTATTACAAGGTAAGTTATTTAAAGATATTAATGAAATAACACTTGTGTGCATAAGCTTAGGAAATATTTATCAGAAAGAGAAAAATTATGATATTGCTGAGAAATATTTTAAACTGAGTTTGGATATGAGAAATTTATTTACTGCTGATAATAATGAAACGGTTTTCCTGTTGATTGAATATCTTCAACTAGCACAATTATATGTGGAGATAGGTAAAAATCATAAGGTCATTGAAATGCTTAATAGATTAATTGAATCCTACAGAAAATATAATCAGGAAAATATAGACCAATTTAATCAATTATGGTGTTTTAATGAATTAGAACAAAGTGAATATCCTATAAAAGCCAATTTGTATGAAAACCTATACTTTATACTAAATGATAGAAAATTTAATGCTATCAATAAGGATAAAGAGTTCATAAAGATAATAGATGAGATAGAACAATTAAAGGGAGAATAGATAAGATTATAAACCCCAAATAAGTTAAAAAATTAATCTCTACAAATAGAGAAAAATCTAATATAATATGCTATATTAGATTCTTCAACCATTTAGGATTGTGTGTGCAAAGACATAAGTTATCTAGACATAAAGTCTAGATTATATGAGGGGAGTATGTATTTATAATTAATCATGTAAGGGGAGGGGAGTATATACTATTGCCTATTATATATGGATATAATGATATTAGTATATAAAGGATTAAACCTTAGTAATAAGACCCTTAGCAATGATAATTATTAATTTAGTTAGGGCATAAAAAAATATTATATTATACATCTATAATTTGAAAATTTATTTTAAGAAGCAATAATACTTCTTAAAATAAATTTTTTGTGTAATTATACTTATTTCATTTGCCCTCTAATAAAATAAAATCATAATTACACGTGCATAACGACATGTTATGCATTAACAGAGAATTTGGCGCGGTTGATATTATTAATATCAACCAAACAGTGAGGTATTAGAATACACTATCTATAAATAAAACGATAATATCTATAACGAATATTTTGCTGTAATAACTCATATAATAATAACCAAAACGTTAACTATATTATAATACACGCTATGGTTACTGTCAATACCTAATTTTATATTATGTTGTCTTATTGGTTATTAGTATTTACAGTAATATGTTTGGATTCTAAAATATATAGGAGGTGGTTAGAATGCCAAATTTTAGTGATAGATTAAGATTATTAAGAAAAAGTAAAGGTTTAACTCAAGAACAACTAGGTGAAGTAGTAGGAAAAACAAAAAATAATATTTCACAATATGAAAGAAGCGCCAGACAAGCAGATGATGAAACCAAAAAGCAATTAGCTATATTTTTTGATGTGTCTATGGATTATTTAATTGGCATTACAGAAAATCCAACTCCAATATCAGAACTCTTTGATTGTAAAGATATTGATAAAGAGTTAGATAGGATTGTAGAAAAACTTGAAAATGAAATTGGTTTACGTTTTGAAGGCAAACCAATAGACAACAGAACTAAATCCATAATACTAAAAACATTAAAGCACACTATAGAGTTAGCTAAAGACACAGCAACATATAACAACTAAGAAAAAAGTATAGTTTTATAATTAAAAATTGCCCAATAAAAACTATTATTAATTATATAACTACACCCGGCAAAAGTTGTTGATTTATTCAGACAGTATGGCATACTGTCTGTTTTTTATTTTATATAGAAGTCATACTTTTATTTTCATTGAGGACAGTGAGAAAAAACCACTGATTAATTTTTTTGAATTAACCAGTGGTTTCTTATCATATATCCTAAGTAATAATATAATCCATATATTATTTCATGTATCAAAAATCTATATCACAGATATTAACCTAATAATAGATTCAGTCGTCTTCAAAAGATTTTCTTCTGAATGATTCCTAGCTGTTTCAAAAGCTTCAGCTCTTCTGTTGATGCTGAATATAGAACTTATACCTCTTTCATATAAAGCATCTATCTCATCACCAATCGCGCCAACAATAGCAATGACAGGCTTATGATATTTGACGGCTCTATCAGCTATACCTACTGGAACTTTTCCACGTAAACTTTGTCCATCGATTTTGCCTTCGCCAGTAATAATTAAATCAGCATCAGCAATCAGATTATCAAAATCCACAGCATCCAATAAGATATTTATACCAGATTTTAGTTCAGCATTAAGAAAAGCAAGTAAACCGGCTCCGAGACCTCCGGCAGCTCCAGAACCTTTGTAATTTTGTAAATTAATCCCTAGATCTCGATTGACTATTCCAGCATAATGCTTTAGATTCTCATCAAGAACTTTCACCATATTTGAATCAGCACCTTTTTGAGGGGCAAAAACAAATGCAGCTCCATTATTCCCATATAATGGGTTATCAACATCACAAGCTACAACAAAATTACATTCGGATACCATTGAGTTGATATCACTTACATCTATGCTAGCTAGATCGGTTAAGCCTCCACCTGTCAAATCTATTTCACTTTCATCTTCTTTCAGAAATTTAATTCCTAATGCAGCGGCCATTCCAACTCCACCATCGTTGGTGGCACTTCCTCCTACACCTATGATAATCTTTTTACAACCTTTTAATAATGCGTCTTCAATTAATTCTCCTGTACCATAAGTAGTAGTCTTTAGAGGATTTTCTTTTCCTTCCACTAATGGTAATCCTGAGGCTTGAGCCATTTCAATGACAGCAGAACCATCATCCAATATACCATAACTTGCTTCAACTTTATCAAAAAGTGGTCCTGTAACCGATTTGGTGATTTTTTTGCCTCCAATTGCATTCAGAAAAGCATCAACAGTACCTTCGCCTCCGTCAGCAATAGGAATTGTTACAGTATCTATCTCAGGTCTAATATTTTTAATACCTTTTTCAACAATATTGCAGACGTCAATTGAGTCTATAGTACCTTTAAATGAATCTGATGCAATAACTATTTTTTTCACTAAATCATTTCCTTTCTACGAATGTTATAACTATTTTTATATGAATATTAATCCTATGATCATTATTATGATGATTGCTACTATACCTTGTACTAGGGTAACACCTGTTTGACATTTATAAGCTGTGGAAGTATCCATATCACTAAATTGGGAAACAACCCAGAAATAGCTGTCATTTGCATGGGATACTGTCATAGAACCTGCACCAATTGCTAGAACCACAAGAACTTTTGCCATTTCACTTGTCATGCCCATCTTAGCCATAAGTGGCGCAACCATAGCAGATGTTATGATCATAGCAACGGTAGAAGCTCCCATAGCTGTTTTTAAAAGCATTGCGATAATAAATGGTAGTAATAGACCTATATTATATTTGAGTAATGAATCTTGTAATGCATCAGCGAGTGGTAATGCTTGAAGAATAGCACCAAGAGCACCGCCTGCACCTGTAATCGCTAATATGGATGCTGAATTATATATTCCTTTTCCAATCCATTTGAAACTGTTTTGTTTCTCTGATTTTGGGATTAAGGTCATAGCAAGGAATATACCTAAAATTAAAGCTGTAACTGGATTACCTATAAAATCAAAGAAAGATTTAAAGAAACCGTTACCGAAAGGTGCTGATGGAAAATCTGCAATTGATTTAAAAGCAATAAGTATTATTGGTAGAATAATAGGTGCAAAAGATTTAAAAGCACTTGGTAACTTACCATATTTCTCTAATAACTCTTCAACAGTAGTTTCTGGATTAGGGTCTATAGGGAATTTTGGACCTACTTTAATCGCATATATATAACCTGCTAACATAACAGGAATGGATACTACCAGACCTACTAATATGACTAAGCCGAGATTAGCTCCAAGAGTTCCTGCCATTGCTATAGGACCTGGTGTTGGTGGTACTAGACAATGGGTTGCATATAATCCTGAACTTAGAGCTGTAGCCATTACTGCTAGAGAAACTTTTGATTTCTCTGCCAAAGCTCTATTAATAGGGGAAAGTATAACAAAACCAGAATCACAGAATACAGGTATACTTGCAACATAACCTGTTAAGCTCATTGTAAGAGGTGCTCTTTTTTTACCTACAAGTTTTAATATACTGTTGGCCATTGTTAAGGCTGCCCCTGTTTTTTCAAGTATTGTACCTATTATTGTACCAGCAATGATTACAATACCGATATTTCCTAAAATGTTGCCGAAACCTTTTTTTATGGTATTTATTATAGTTTCGGCAGGCATTTTGGTACATAGACCGATAAAATAAGCTGCTAGTATCAATACTATAAAAGGATGCATCTTGAATCTAGAAATTAATATAATTGTACCCACAATTGCAATTAAAACAATAATAAAAAGTCCTATGCCACTTGTCATAATATTTCCTCCTAGTATTTTTGAGTTTTAAATATCACTTTCTATATTATTTATGTATGTGTATAAACAATATAGAAGAGTTGCATGGTAGAAATTGTTAATATTTAATCCTGTTAGCTGTTCAATTTTTTTTAATCTATACACTAGAGTATTTTTGTGAACAAATAAAGCTATAGCTGTTTCATTTAATCTAAGATTATTTTCAAATAGAGCATCTAGTGTCTTATAAAACCATTCAGGAACTTTTCCGTTTTCATTAAGTATAGAAATATATAGTTTCTTTATGAATGGTTCAGATGCATCTGGTTGTATTTTTTGGAGAAGGTATTTAGCTTGCGTGTCAAAATTGTTAATATCAAGAGGTTTACCTTTACTTATAGAAATAATATCTACTGCTTCATTAAAAGATTTTTTATATCCGTAAATATCATTGTAGGAACTACCTAGACCAATTTTTATCTTATATGGTCTGTTATCTTCAAGTGTGAACAAAATATTGTTCATATATTCACAGCGCTTATCATCAGCTATACTTTTGAAGATTATGAAATAATGGTTTATGATACCGAAGAAATCTTTGTTGGTAATGAAATTGTTGGTGGATAATAATTTCTCTATTTCACCCATAGCATTAACGGATTCATAAATTCCATCATCATCATAATTATCTAGTTTTATTACTACGGCACATCTTTTAAGTTCCAAATTGATACGTGCGACTTTTGATAAACATAATATTTCTTCTTCTGTTTCTGATACGGAATTGAATAGTAATTTCCTAATCATTTGATTGCTTAGATCTTTAACCAAGTTCACTTGTTCAGATATTAGATATTGTTCCAGAGCCAGTTCTACTGAGTTTTTTACTAATCTTGCTACCATTCGAACTTCGTCTGGATGTCCATATATACCTACAACGCCTATAACTTTACCTTCAATATTTATTGGCAGATTAACACCTTGTTTTGAACCAGGAAAATTATTAACATTTTGTGGATATATTTCAATCCCCTTTCCTGACTTAATTACATCATCAGCACCTTTATGATAGGTGGATATTCTGTTTGGTTCACCAGAAGCTATAATGAAACCGTCACAATCCATTATATTTATATTTCTATAATCAATGACTTCCATCATCAGATTAACAATTTTTTGTGCAATATCTTTTAAAAACATACCTATCTCTCCAATAGTTTATTTATCAAAATATAGTACAGTTCCAGTGGTATTATGGAAATATTTGTCACCAAACGCTTGATGTAACTGATTCATGGCATTTTCACCTGTACAATGTGAAATACCTAATTTTTTTATGTCCATAGATTTAAAAGCATTTATGGTTTCATTAATTCTATCTTCATCTGCACGAACTAAATGAGTTCCACCAATGATAGTATTAATTTTTTTGCCAGTGCGTTTGATTAATGTTTTCAACATATTGATAACTCCTGGATGTGAACAACCTAATATGACTACTAAACCTTCTTCAGTATCTATAGCCAACATGATTTCATCATTAAAATGATCAAGAATATGTTCATCTCCATTCTCTAAATAGAACCTTGGGTTGGTTTTCTCGTATGGAGTAACACGTTCAAAGTTTGATATAATATATATACCTTTGTGGACTTCTAAAATATCTTCTGTCACATAATGAGACTCAATATTGTTTTCTGATATGAAATCTTTTGTAAAACTGTTACCTAAAAATTTGTAATGTGTGTTATCGTAACTGTATTTTTTTATAAATGCATTATTGTGAACATATAATCTAAAATCAGAAGTAACATTTTCTACTAGTTTTCTGAATCCTCCTGTGTGGTCATAATGTCCATGGCTTAGTATAACGGTATCAATATCATTCAAATCTTTACCTAATGTAGCTGCATTCTTTATAAAATCGCCGCTTTGACCAGTGTCGAACAATATTTTTTTGTTATCCATTTCGATTAGAAACGAGATACCATGTTCGTTGATTAAGCCGAGATGTTCACCTTTTGAATTTTCAATTAATGTAGTAATAGTAAATTTCATGATGATCCTCCTTCCATATTGTAATTTGATTAATGTGTTTTGGTAATGTTCACTAATTATTAGAGAAAACTAAACCTGATATTATTAATATTAACGACTGAAGATATGTTTTATTACAAGTATAATTATAATTTATCTAAAATGAATATTCATTATGTATAAAAACAATAAATAGTGACATATTACTTTGTTTTTTGTGTGTTTCAATAACAAATTGTAATTTCAACAATCATGTGGGTATAGCTCAAGTTAAATTTGCATGTTGAGCTAGTTATTATTATACAACACTTAAATATAATTATGATAGCCAATAACTATTTTTTTTATTTTATAGGATTATTAATTACCAAGTTAGACAATAATAAATGATATAGTTATTGAAATATTTTCAAAGGCAGGTTGCTAATATGAAAAAAATTATTATAACTGGTAATGATAAGATAAGTAACTTAATATTCATTTTTGAAGATATTATGAAAAAAGTAGATGAAAGATATGAGATATCCGAAAATAGTGAATCCATAACTATTAATGTGAATGACGATAGTACGAAAACTACTTATTATGTTATTGCTAATGTAGATAATGAGCTAAGAGATATTGACCTTGATATCCCTCTTTGTAGATTTATTACTCTTGGATTCAATAAGAAATCTAGTGTGACTATATCAAGCTTAGGTGGTGATATGGACACTAGCAAAACACTGATATATTGTATTCAGAGAGAGATAGATGAAGAAGAAATAGTCATTGAACCACAAGAATTCCCTGTTTTCGTAAAAACTTCTTGGGGACATGATATATATAATATCATGTCAGCTGTTACAGCAGTCATGTTAATTGACAGGAGTATTAGCGATAAATTAAATTCCATGTAGTAAGTTTAAAAATCTGATTCTAAAAAGTGGTTTTCTGGAATAAAGATAAATATAGATAAACATTAAACATATGAATATATATTAAGCTAGATTATCCTCTGGATTATTGATGTTTAATATAATGGAAGGGAGATAAGTATCATGGAAGATAATGTTATCAGAAACAATCAAGTTAATTTAATAGGGAAAATACATTCTACATTTGAATTCAGCCATGAAGTATATGGAGAGGGATTCTATAATTTTAATGTAGAAATATCAAGACTAAGTGACAATTCTGATATTATACCTATAATGGTATCTGAGCGTCTTATTGACACTACAAGTGATCTGAGAGGTAAATTAGTAGATATTCAGGGACAATTTCGTTCTTATAACAGACAAATTGATGGTAAAAATAGATTAGTGTTAACCGTATTCGCTAGAGAGATCTCCACTCTTGAAGAAGAGGAGATTAAAAGAAATCCCAATTACATATATTTGGATGGTTATATTTGCAAGCCACCAATGTATCGAACAACACCTTTTGGTAGAGAGATAACAGATATATTATTAGCTGTAAACCGTCCTTATAATAAGTCAGATTATATTCCATGTATATGCTGGGGTAGAAACGCAAGATATGCTGAAAAATTCAACGTTGGAGATAGAATTAAAATCTGGGGAAGAATTCAGAGCAGAGAGTATCAGAAAAAGCTAAGTGAGACTGAATCAATAAGTAAAGTAGCTTATGAAGTTTCCATATCTAAAATAGAGATTCATGAGGAAGATGCAAAATGAGTCAAAGATTTTTTCTTTGACTCTTTTTTCCTTATAGGAAAGTAATTATGATGCTGCCTTAAATAGGTGGCATTTTTTGTAAAGGTACCGATGGTTTACTGTATACTTTACAATATATCAAATAAATAATGAGATATAACAACACATAATTAGTAAACAAAATAACAATAAATAACATATAATTATTATGTATAAAATATAGATATATATAATAAAACAATTAAAAAATAATATAAGTAAAGATGAATTTATTAATATGTCGCACAAAATTATAGCTCGTTTAATATACTATAATGAGATATTATTTAGTTATAATATATTTAGAAAAAGTATAGGTACAAGCTTTAGAGTTTAGTGTAAATAATCGCGCTACAATTTGGCATTTTTTATTTAATGGTGTATGGGTATAAAAAGTATATTGATAATACTATTTGTCTAAATAAGGAAATTAAACTTAATAAGGAGGTGATAATATGTCATGTGAAAATAGTACTTGTTGTGGAGTAGGGAGTAGTGCAATTAAAGGCTGTAAATGTAGTAAACAATATGGATTTACAAATAAGTTGCTATCATTTCCTAATGCTGGAACATATGAAATATGGAATGCTTCTGGCATAAAAGGATTATCAGGGACAATTATAGTTGAATTAGAACTAGGAGTTACTTCTCCAGGTGTAATAATTAATGGAGGAATTCCAATAGAAGTTGTTAGATTCTTTAGTATGAGTGTCGATTTACTTGAATCTGTTGCTATTTTAACTGTTTCAGCTGATGAATTATGTGTTTCTATTGTTGCTAATGCAACAAATTGTTGCTAGTGGGTAATTTTATTGTCATTATCTATATAAGTGAATTTTAGTATATTTACTAAACGAAAGGTATATTTAGGCTAGGTTTGCCCTAGCCAGTTTTAATATGAACATATTAATTTAATCCAAACAATCTTGCAGTTTGAGCTACGATAAAGCATATTATTATTCCTGTAATGGTAGGAATGATAAAGGATGCGAAAGTCCATTTTTTGCTTTTGGTTTCTTTGTAAATAGTCAGCAGAGTGGTTCCGCATGGGAAATGATTAAGTGAGAATAACATTGTGCATATAGCAGTAAGTAAAGTCCATCCGTTGTTGACTAATAAGTCTTTTAGAGCAGATAGACTATCAAGTTCTATCATGGCTCCAGTTGACATATAGCTCATAATAAGTATAGGTATGACTATTTCATTAGCTGGAAAGCCTAATATGAATGCCATTAATATATATCCGTCTAAACCTATCAAGTTGGCAAAAGGTTGTAGGAAATTGGCACAATGGGATAATACACTTATTTCACCTACAATAATATTCTGTAATATCCAAATGAGTATTCCAGCAGGTGCAGCTACAACTATCGCTCTTCCCAATACAAATAGAGTACGGTCCACAAGAGACCGGATGATTATCTTGCCAACCTGAGGTTTTCTATAAGGAGGCAACTCTAAAGTGAATGATGAAGGAATACCTTTCAGTATAGTTTTTGATAATAATCGTGACATCACGAATGTCAATAAGACAGCTAAAACGATAGTAAATAATATTACGACAGCACCAATAATTGAAGAGAATCTACCACTTAATCCTGTGATGAATATCGTTGCCAGTGCTATAAGGGTAGGGAAACGTCCATTACAAGGAACAAAATTGTTGGTTATTATTGCAATAAGCCTTTCTCGAGGAGAATCTATAATCCTACAAGATGTTATGGCTGCGGCGTTACATCCGAAACCCATACACATGGATAAACTAAAACTGTAATATATAATTAGACAAAGCTCCAATGGATTTGTATTAATTCATCATCTATATCAATGTAATCAATTAAGTTACTTACAACCATTCTTTGCTGTGATAAATCACCGTTTCCTAATATCATGGCTGATCTTGATAATATTCCTTTTGCTTCAGAGATAGAAAGTTTTGTTTGTTTTTTACCTATAAGTTGATCTGATATAGTGTCCTTTTCCTTTTTTAATTTTGCTATTCTATTGGATATCTGTTCTATTGGAATACCACCAACTTGATATAAATCCATCATTCTAATAATCTGTTTATCTATTTCATCAATTCTTTTTTTTATTTCTTTTGAATTATCAATTGTATCCACTTTTTTAGTAGATATTATTTTATTGAAGTAATCTTTATTAAGTGCAGCTTCCAAGATTTCATCTTTAACGATTTTATCTAAAGCTTGTATATTCCATTTTTTATTTTTACAATTAGGATCAATGATTTTTCGCCTGTCGGTTTTCCCTCTGGAATAACAAACATAGTTTCCATGATTACCACAAAATCTAGCACCGCACTTTTTACAGTATAATATACTAGTTAATAAATTATTGGCTTTAAATGGGTTCTTCTGAAAAATTGTTTTAGAATCTTCTCTCTTGGTACTGGTTAATAGTTTTTGAACTTCATTAAATACTTCTGTTGATATAATAGGTTTATGCTTACCTTCATATACTTTACCTTTGAATTTAACTTTACCAATGTAAACATTGTTTCGCAAGATATTTAAAACTAATGTGTGACTGCTCCAGTTACCGTATTTGTTGGTGTAATGTTCACTCATATATTTTTGTATAGCATTGATGCTTTTACCTTCTAAAAAACGTTTAAAAACTTCTTTAACTTGTAATGCTTCATATTCATTTACCACAAGTTCACCATCTACATAGTCATAGCCAGTTGGAGCAGTTGGTCCACCGTGATAATATCCGTTTTTTGCTCTACCGATGCGACCCATTGTAAAACGTTCTGTAATCTGATCTTTTTCCAATTGTGCAAATACAGATAATATACCTATCATTGCTTTTCCAAATGGGGTAGAGGTATCAAAGTTTTCACTCATTGATACAAAGTCAACATCATTTGATAGAAATTCATCTTCTATTAATGTTAGGGTATCTTTTTGTGATCTGCTTAATCTATCTAATTTATAGACTATAACCATATCAATATGTTTACCTTTGATATCTTTTAACATTTGTTGTAGTCCAGGGCGGTTCATGTTTCCACCTGAATAACCACCATCTGTATAGAACTTAACAATAGTTAGATCTTTTGCTTTACAGAAGGCTTTTAAACGGTCTGTCTGTTCGTCTATACTATAGTTTTCAAGTTGATTTTCTGTGCTTACTCTTACGTAGCAGGCTACTCTTTTTATTGAACTGGTTGGCATAGAGGTACCTCCTTTTTAAAGACTTATATTATTTCAATTTTAATGAAACTATTTCTAATGACTATAATATTTCTATTACTCCAAGGGGTTCAAAATATATAATATAATTATCAAGTTTAAATAATATACCATGTTTTCTTTTATAGTATTCAACAGCTTCATTTAAAAATTCTTCAGTTACATCTAAGTATTCGGCTAATTCAAATTTATTACGTACTCCACATTTATATGCATTTATTATATCCATTAAGCCTATTAATTTTTCAAAAGCCCATGCCCTTGCTTTGTTTTCTTGCTTTTTATTCGTGATATTAGATTGATCTAAGATATCCCCTGTACTTGTAAAATAATGTCCAATCTCCTCTGCTAAGATACATTTCTTTTGAATTGTAGTAGATACTTCCTTATCAATAATAATTGTATTATCATAATATAAGCCTTTAAGTTTTTTTACTGGTATATCTGCTTCAATAAGTTGTATATTTTCATCTTCTATATATTGTAAAAGTTTTGTCATTTGTAATAAACACCCCTTTATTATCTTGAAGCGCAAAAATTACTATTTATCTCTTTTAGACTTAATAAATTCTACATATTTAATAACATCATTTCTTTCTTCCTCTGTTAGATCTGCCATAGTGTGTGCCGCTATTGTTTTTATTTTATCTTCTTTTGTTGCATCTTTATCACGTGTTTTTTTAAAAGCTTCATACTTATTAATATCTCCATTAAATTGAGGAGGGATACATTCGTCATATATATTATATTTATCTAGAAGTTCATGAACGGTCATGTCAAAAATTTTACTAATTTTTTTTAACAGACATTCACTAATTGGAACTAAGTTTTCTTCATACTCATTTAGTTTTTCTTTTTTTACACCAATAAGTTCTGATAATTCTTCTATAGAATATCCCTGATATTCTCTTTCTCCTTTTATTGCTTCACCTATATCGTATAAGTTGCCTCTATCAAGTAAGTAGTCTATGGAAACTTTAAAGTAGTTTGCAACTTTCTCTAATTTATCACTTTTCGGTACGCTTTTACTCCACTTATATAAAGTTCCTTTTCCAAATCCCAATTCAATTTCTAGCCTTGATGGGTTTATTTCTCTTTCTTTACATAATTCCTGAATTTTTTCTAATACATTCACCATTTTTCCTCCTTATAAAATAAACTGAAAGAATTCAGTAAAACTACTTGACATACTGAAACAAATCAGTATAATGAAATTATAGCTGAATTATTTCAGCAATCTAGTAATGTTTGTTGAATTAATTCTAAAATATAGTGTGATAATTATTATATTAGAATACTTTCAGTGCTTTGTCAATAAATAACGCTGAAATAATTCAACAGTATGAAAGGAGGTAATTATAGATGACTGAGTTTGAAAAGACAGTAAGAAAAGCACTAATTGATAAAGAAATGAGTATTTCAGAATTAGCTAAAAAATTAGGCATAAGTTTAACCTATCTATATGATATCTTAAACTCTTCAAGAAAGGCTGAAAAACAGAAAAAAAAGATTTTAAACATTTTAGACATTAAATAATCTTATGAATGGGTAAGTAATTTGAATGAACTAGTGTTTTTTATTAGTGTGGTAAATGATACTAGATTTTTAAAAGTGTTTACAAAATATAAAGATTGTAATAGGACAAAAATTATTAGTCATAAATTATAAAGTAAAAGAGATGTTAAGTATTAATATTTATGGAGGTGTGAAGATGGAAAAAGAACTTAATGGTCAAAAGTATAAAGTAGAACATATACTCAGAGATGGTACAGTTTTAGATTCTATTAAAGGGCATATGATAGAGGTTAACGAAAAGACAGAAACATTTTACAGGATGCTAGCAAACTTAGATGATGAAGAGTTAGAGAGGTTAGAAAGATTGGGAAAAGAGAAGGTGAATAAATAAAGAGAATTAACACAGGAAGATAAGACATGAATTATATTATTTCCATAAAGATTAAAGTTAGAATAACACTTAATTATTAAAATTAGTACAGAGACAAATATATAAAATAATTTACAAGGAAGGAATAAGTAAGAATGCATCATTATATAACTAAGTACAAAAATTTAATGGCTACTGCCATTAACAGCAGCCATTTAATCTGTTATTTCTTTTGCCACTTATTACCTTTTGATTGAGTTGGTGGCAATCTATCGCCACGATCAATTTTAACAGTACGAGGATTTTTGATTTGACCACCACGAGGACCTACTTCTTTATAAGTTCCAGCAGGTTTATTATCTGTACCTGGCTTAGAAAGATTAGACATGGAAACACCCCCTTTTTGATACAAGTATAACATAATTAATCGGGAAAGGCTTAAACAAAAGAAAGGAAGTATTTTATGAAAAATTATATGGAGATAGATTTTTCAAAAGTAAAAGGTTACAACAAATTAGGACCTAATGCTAAAGAAATATTTGTAAACACTTATAAAACACATAACAGTTCAATAGGTAAAGAATATAAAAAAGATTGGGTACCTGTAGAGGTAACTATAAAAAACGGTAAGCTAGTTGTTACATTTTGTAATGGTGAATGGCTTCATTATTACAAAGATTATACATGGGGATAGAAAGAAGGTGAATAGATGGATACTAACCCATTGTATTATATAGGCTTGTATTGTGTACTTTTTGCTATGATAGCAACTGCATGTGTCGGTACAGTTTGGAACCTAATAAAAATGTATTTTGAAAACAAAAAAAATAAGCAAGTACTAGTTTTCTTACAAGATTACATAAGAGGAAAAATAACAGATAAGGAACTTGTAAATAATCTGTTGTTATTATATCCAGGAAAGGGGGACAAGCTTATTTCTACTATACCAATCAATAAAAAAGAAGCAACTGCATTAATTATTGCTCTTGACCAAATAGTAGATAAACATAAATCTGACGATATTAAAAGACTTGAATATAAACTATGGTGTTTTGTAAACAAAGAAAAAGCCAGCTATGCAACAGCTGACAAAAAATAATTAAAATCATTTTTAGTATAGCATTATAAATTAATTAAATCAAGGAAGGAGCAATAAAGATTATGTTAGAAGTTAAAGTAACAATTACACTTGCAAAAGAGGTTTTGAATTTATTAAGTAATTTAGCAGGAGGAATAAAAGCATTTAAACCTGAACAAGGTCAAGCCATGCAACAAGTATCAGCAGAGAGTATAAAACCTTCTGTAGAACCTAAACAAAATGTAGAGGTAGAACAACCAAAGAAGGAAGAACCAAAAGAATTAGATACCACTAAACCAGATGAACAAGTTGAACCTAGTGTAACAATAGAGGAAATAAGATCTCTTACAGCAAAAGCAGCCAAGAAGGACAAGCCAGCAGTTAAAAAGTTACTAACTAAGTTTGAAGCTAAAAGCGTATCTACTCTTGCAACAGATAATTATCAAGCGTTCTATGACGAAGTCAAGGAGTTGGTATAATGGCTCATGCAATATTAAGTGCTTCTGGTTCTAGTAGATGGATGGCTTGTCCACCATCTGCTAGACTTGAAGAAAAAGAACCGGAGAAAACAAGTAGTTTTGCAGAAGAGGGAACACTAGCTCATGAAATTGGTGAACAAATAATAAGGTACAACAATAATGAATTTACTAAAACAACTTTTACTAGAAGGTTAAACAAGTTAAAAAAGGATAAGTTATTTGCTAATGAAATGTTAGATTATTGTGATGCTTATGCTGAAATAGTAAGAGAAAAATATTTGAACGCCAAAAAAATCACACCTGATGCACAGCTAATCGTAGAACAACGTCTTGATTTTTCAAGTTATGTACCAAGTGGATTCGGTACTGGTGATGCTCTTATCATTGCAGATGGTACCGTTGAAGTTATTGACTTCAAATATGGTAAAGGTGTAGAGGTATCGGCCATAGATAACCCACAGATGAAATTATACGGTCTTGGTGCATTAGACGAATATGAAATGTTGTATGACATCCAGAAAATACACCTAACCATAGTACAACCAAGATTAGAAAATATATCAGAATTTACTATCACAGCAGCGGATCTATATTCATGGGGAGAATACATAAAACCTATCGCAGACAAAGCATTTAAAGGTGAAGGTGAATTTTGTCCTGGTAGTCATTGTATGTTTTGTAGGGTAAAGGCTAAGTGTAGGGCTTATGCAGATGAACAAATGATATTAGCAAAATATGATTTTAAGGATGGACCTTTTCTATCTGATATAGATATAGCAGATATACTAAATCGTGCATCTGATTTCAAGAAATGGCTTACTGCAGTAGAAGAGTTTGCACTTGACCAGGCTGTAAATCATGGTAAAGATTATCCTGGTTTTAAGTTAGTTGAGGGTAGAAGTAATAGAAAATATTTAGATCAAGATAAAGTACTTAAGGCATTAGTAGATTATGGTTATGAGGAATCAATATTACATAAACCAAAAGAATTATTAGGTATAACAGCTATGCAAAAAGCTATAGGGAAAAAAGCATTTGAAGAATTATTATCTGATTTAGTAATTAAACCAACGGGAAAACCTACTCTTGTTCAGGAGTCCGATAAACGTCCAGCATGGCAGAGTGAAGATGATGCAAAGAAGGATTTTCAGGAGGTTATTTAATGAAAGTTAGGGCTTTAATAAAAGATAAAAAGATGCAATGGGAAGAGGATTTTGATGTAACTAATAAAATTACAGCAAAGGAAGAAATTCAAAAAGTAGTTGAATCATTCAATACTACTTTAAGGGATAATGAATTACCAAGACAATTAGTTAAAATACTTTAAATAATAAAATATGGAGGAATTAATAATATGGAAAACTTAAAAACAAAAGTAATCACAGGATTAGTAAGATTTAGTTATTTACATGTATGGGAACCAAACGCTATAGATGAAAGCCAAGACCCAAAGTATTCCGCTTCAATTATTATACCTAAGTCAGATAAAAAGACTTTAAAACAAATAAAACAAGCTGTTGAAAATGCTAAGATACAAGGTAAATCCAATAAATTTGGTGGTAAATTACCAGCTAATTTAAAAACACCATTACGTGATGGTGACGAAGAAAGACCAGATGATGAAGCATATGAGAACAGTTATTTTATAAATGCTAACTGTAAAACAAAACCAGGTATTGTGGATAATGACTGTAATAAAATATTAGATCAAGATGAGGTATACAGTGGTTGTTTTGGTAGAGCCAGTGTAACATTCTATCCATTTAATACAAGTGGAAATAAAGGTATTGCTTGTGGATTAAATCATATAATGAAGTTGAAAGACGGTGAACCATTAGGAGGACGTTCAACTGCAGAATCTGATTTTGATGATGATTTTGTGTTTGCAGATGAAGATGATGATTTACTATGAGAACATTAGCTATTGATATTGAAACCTATAGTGGCGAGGATATTACAAAGGTTGGAGTCTACAAATATGTAGACTCTCCTGATTTTGAAATATTATTATTCGCTTATGCTTTTGATGATGAATCAGTACAAGTAATAGATCTGGCACAAGGCGAAGAACTACCTAATGAAGTATTAGAAGCATTATATAATTCAAAAATACTTAAGACAGCTTATAACGCCCAATTTGAAAGGGTTGCAATATCTAAATACATGTCTACACATAAATTAGGAATTAAAACTCCTATAAATCCTAATATACCAGTTCAACAATGGGAGTGTACCATGGTAAAAGCCTCAATGTTAGGTATGCCCTTAGGACTTGATAAAGTGGCCAAAGTACTTCACCTTGAAAACCAAAAGATGAAAGCAGGCAAGGCATTAATTAATTATTTTTCAAAGCCTTGTAAACCTACTAAAAAGAATTGTGGTAGAACTAGAAACCTTCCACAACATGATATGGATAAATGGAATACATTCAAAGAATATAATAGACGTGATGTTGAAGTTGAAAGAGATATTAGAAATAAAATTAGATTCTTTGAAATACCTAAAGAAGAAAAGCAGATGTGGTATTTAGACCAAAACATAAATGATATGGGTATTAAATTAAACATAGAATTGGTTGTTAATGCGATAAACCTAAACAATACATATACTGATAGACTTATGAAACAACTTAAAGAAATAACAGGGGTTGAGAATCCTAATAGCGTAACGCAGCTTAAAAAATGGATACTAGATATAACAGGTATTGAGGTAAAGAGTCTATCAAAAACAGCTATTCCTGAATTACTTGAACAGACAGATAACAGTGAATTAAGAAAAGTTTTGAAGATCAGACAGAAGTTGGCCAAAACATCTGTTAAGAAATATGAAGCAATGAATAGGGCCATTTGTACAGATGGAAGAGTAAGAGGATTATTACAGTTCTATGGGGCAAATAGAACAGGTAGATGGGCTGGTAGATTGGTCCAGGTACAAAACCTACCTAAGAATAAAATATCTGACTTAGATCTGGCCAGAAATATTGTAATAGATAACGATTTGGAATTACTTGAAATGTTGTACGGTAATGTTCCCAGTATACTATCTCAATTAGTAAGAACAGCTTTTATCGCTTCAAATAATTCAAGGTTTATAGTAGCAGATTTTTCAGCTATTGAAGCAAGGGTAATTGCTTGGTTAGCTAATGAAAAATGGAGAATGCAGGTATTTGCTACACATGGCAAAATATATGAGGCATCAGCTTCACAAATGTTCCATGTACCTATAGAACAGATAACAAAAGGTAGTGATCTAAGGGCAAAAGGAAAAGTTGCAGAATTAGCTTTAGGTTATCAGGGTGGACCAGGTGCTTTAATGGCCATGGGTGCATTAGATATGGGTATTGATGAAGAAGAATTACAAAATATAGTTGATGCTTGGAGAAATGCAAATAAAGCAATAGTTAGATTATGGCGTACTATTGGTAACGCTGCTGTAAAAGCTGTAGACCAAAAGATACCGGTTAGGATCCAATATGGTATTACATTTTATTATCGTAAAGGCTTCTTATTCGTTAGATTGCCTTCTGGAAGAGATTTAGCTTATATGAGAGCTTGTGTTGAAAATGAACCTGGTTTCGGTAAAAGACTAGTATATGAAGGTATGGACCAGACAAGTAAGCAATGGAAGCGTATAACTACATATGGAGGTAAATTAACAGAGAATATTGTACAGGCCATTGCTAGAGACTGTTTACGAGAAACTATGTTAAGACTGGATGAAGTAGGGTATAAAACCGTTATGCATGTACATGATGAGGTAATTTTAGATACTCCATATGATGATAAATACAGTATGGGTGAAGTATTAAAAATTATGAGTGAGCCTATAGAATGGGTACCAGGGTTATTACTAAAAGGTGATGGATACGAAACAAAATATTACTTAAAAGATTAATATATGATGAGGTGAAATTATGATAAATATAAAAAAATTATCTGTAGCATTAAAAAATAAAGATACTGTTAGATGGATTATTAAGGATGGTTACAGTTATATACTTACTGAACATTTTGGACTGAAGACCAAAAAAGAAATTAAGGGTTCAGCTCTTACAGCTCTTATTAAAATAATCGGGGGTATTCCACAAGAAGGACAAGGACTAGAAAACCACTACGGTTTAAGAAGCCAATTAAATAAAGATAAAATAGATAGCACTATAAGCTTATTTAATATCTCCAACCGCTATAAATCAGTTGAATTTACACATCTTATTCAGCAATTAGATCAAAACCTATATTCAATATTTAAAGCTGACACTTACATATATGCAGATAAAACTTATGTTGACCTTATAAACTTAAATAAAAAAGATATTGAATTTGTAGGTAGGGATAAGATATCACCAATATATGCAACTAAAGAAGAAGAGAAAATATTAATCGTGCCTGTAAGACTTAGAGAAGAATTACAGTATTTGACAGCTTAACGATTGATTTAGGAAGTGAAAATATGAAACATATAGTATGTTATTCAGGTGGTCATTCAAGTGCATTAGTAGCAGTTGAAGTTGTAAGAAAATATGGTAAAGAAAATGTAATACTTCTTAATCATAATATTTCCAGTAAAGTTGAACATAAGGATATAAAACGATTCAAAGGTGAAGTAGCTGATTATTTAGGTATTCCTATTATATACGCTAATATGAATAACTGGGAAAATGAAACACCGCTTGATGTATGTATGAGAATTGGAGCATTTAAAGTTGGTAACGGTACCGCACTATGTACTAATAGACTTAAAACTCAACCTTTTCAAGACTGGTTAAAGAAAGAGTTTCCAGCAAATAATGGAGTGAATAATGATTGTACTGTCTATTATGGTTTTGATAAAGGTGAGAATATTCGTATTAAAAGACGTTCGGATATTATGGCAACTATGGGATATAAAACAGATTATCCATTAGCTTACTGGGAGAGAACTATACATAACATAGAAGATATTGGAATTAATAGACCTATTACATATGAATGTTTTAGACATGCTAATTGTATCGGTTGTCTTAAGGCAGGAAAACAACAATGGTATATAGTCTATTGTTTATATCCCAATTTATGGACTAAGGCCAAAGGAGCAGAAAAGAAAATAGGGTATTCAATTCTTAAAGATAATTATCTGATTGAACTTGAAAGTAAATTTGAAAGAATGAAACAACTTGGAATTGTTCCCAATGAGAAGGTGGGATTTCAAAAATTTTGGGCTATGGTTAGAAAAATATTAAAAGAGAATGTTAGTACCATTACTAACGATTAATTTTGTATTGAATAGAAATGGAGGTATATAAGTATATGCAAACAGAATACTGTATCAGAAATAGTGATAAAAAAGCTTTTTTCATAGGTGATGAAGTAACAATTAAGACAAACACTTTAGAAGGTTTAACAGGTGTTATTACGCATATAACATGTAAAGGTTTATATATAAATAATGGCGGTAAAAAGGATAAATATTTTAGAGCTGATGAGATAGTTAAAATAACTCAGTATAAGTAGGTGACTTTAATTGAAGTATGATGGAGAGATATCAATAGCAGTTGGTAGAAGCAGGAAAGAAACTAAATGGAAAAATAAAGAGATTCTTTGGTCTGAATTAGTTAACAAGCTAAGCGAGACAACAAGGACTGCTGAAACGCATAACGAATATATGGCCAGTCCTAAAGGTCGTCAATCAGAGATTAAAGATGTAGGTGGGTTTGTAGGTGGTTATCTTAGCCAGGGTGTTAGAAAAGTAGACAGCGTACAAAATAGGACGGTTATTACATTAGATATAGATCATGCTAAGTCTGATAATGACATATTTGATTCATTTGATATGTTGTATGGTAATGCAGCTGTAATATACAGTACTCATAAGCATACACCAGAAATTCCAAAATTAAGATTAGTTATCCCAATTAATCGTCCAGTGTTTACAGATGAATATGAAGCTATATCTAGGCGGATAGCTGGTGATTTAGGAATAAATGATTTTGATGATACTACATTCCAACCTTCAAGACTTATGTACTTTCCATCTACTTCAAAAGATGGAGAGTACCTATTTCAGAAATTAGATGCTCCATGGTTAGATGCTGATCAGATACTTAATACATATTTTGATTGGAAGGATAGCAGCAGCTGGCCCATTTCTGACAGAGTAAATAAAATAGTTGCTAGGGGGATAAAAAAACAAGGTGATCCATTAGAAAAGCCTGGTCTTATTGGTGCCTTCTGTAGATGCTATAACATTCATGAAGCAATAGAAAAATATCTTCAGGATGAATATGAACCATGTGCTATGGAAAATAGATACACATATAAACTAGGCAGTACAGCAGCAGGACTTATTACATACGATGATAAGTTTGCATTTAGCCATCATGGAACGGACCCAGCTAGTGGTAAGCTATGTAATGCATTTGACCTTGTAAGAATACATTTATTCGGACTTAAAGATGAAGATGCAGTACCTAATACACCTAGTAACAGATTACCGTCATATAAAGAAATGGTGGAGTTTTGCAGTAAAGATAAAACGGTAAGAAAACAACTAGGTAAAGAAAAGATTCAATCTGCTATAGAGGATTTTGAAGGAATAGAATTAAAAGATGGTGAGATTGATACAAGCTGGACAGAAAACCTTGATATAGATGGTAAAGGACGTATTAGAAGCAGTATAGATAATATATTAATAATTCTTAAAAATGATTATAAACTAAAGGTTAAATTAGCCTTTAATAAATTTAATAATAAGTGTATAGCTTTAGGTAATCTACCCTGGAGAAAGATTAACAAAAATAATAATGAATTAAGGGATTTAGATGATGCTGGACTTAGGCATTACATGGAAGCTACTTACGGTATAACAGGTGGTAATAAAATATATGATGCATCTGCTCTTATTATGGAAGAGAATGCATTCCACCCAGTTATGGATTATTTGAATACACTTGAATGGGATGGTCAACCACGTATTGATACTTTACTTATAGATTACTTGGGTGCTGAAGATACGGAATATGTTAGAGCAGTTACTAGAAAGGCATTTGTAGCTTGCGTGGCCAGAATTAAGAATCCAGGTTGCAAATTTGATTATGTGCTTACATTAGTAGGAAAACAAGGTGTAGGTAAAAGTACTATTCTTAAAAAACTTGGTGGCAAATGGTTTTCTGATAGTTTCACTACTGTACAGGGTAAAGAAGCAGTGGAACAAATTCAAGGATACTGGCTTATTGAAATGGCTGAATTAAGTGGACTTAGAAAAGCGGAAGTTGAAACAGTTAAGCATTTTATGTCAAAACAAGAAGATGTATTTAGGCCTGCTTACGGTAGAAAAACAGAAACTCATCCTAGACAATGCATATTCTTTGGAACCACAAATAATAGTGACTTTTTAACAGATAGTACAGGTAATAGAAGGTTTTGGGCTGTAGATACCATGGTGGTTGAACCAACAAAGAATATATTTACCGAATTAACCAAAGAGGTAGTTAACCAAGTATGGGCCGAAGCCCTGCATCTGTACCAACAAGGTGAGAAACTATATTTGAACAAAGATATGGAAGGTATGGCTAATAAGGTTCAAGAACAGCATACTAAGGTTGATGAACGTATAGGTTTAGTAGAAGATTATCTTAACACACCTATTCCAGAAGATTGGTATGATATGGATGTATTTGATAGAACCAATTATATTCATAATATAGATAGTATCAGCCAAAAAGGTACCATATTAAGGAATAGGATAAGTGTTATAGAGGTATGGACTGAATTGTTTAACGGACAAAAAAAAGACCTTGATAGACGTAAATCTATGGAAATAAATAATATTCTTAAGGCTATTAAAGGTTGGGAAATGTATAAAAAATCTGGCGGTGTCGGCAGAATTAAAGGTTACGGTAGACAAAGGATATACATCAAATCTGTTTGAACACAAAGTCACAATAAACCAATACACAAAGTCTGATTTTGGACACAAAGTCTAAATATAAGAGTACACGAAGTACACAAGATGATACACAAAAAAAATCGACTTTGTGTATCAATAGAAACTAGAAAATACTGACGTTACAATATATATTACACATAGTACACAAAATATTATATATAAGAGTAAATATATATATTAGGGGGAATATATACGTATTATACGCCTAATACGTATATGTATACGCGCGAGAGAAATTTTTGTGTATCAGTTATAAGAGGTGATAAATTTGAATGAAAAGTTAATAGAAAAGAAGTTAAGGGAAAAGATAAAAGAACTTGGTGGGAGAGCAGAAAAATTTATACCGACATATTTTGTAGGTGCACCAGATAGAATTGTATTAATGCCTGGCGGTAGAGTCTATTGGGTTGAGACAAAAAGCACAGGCGATAAGCTTAGATCAATACAACAGACTAGAAAAAGACAGTTAGAAAAATTAGGATTTAAGTGTTACAAAGTTGATAGTAAGCAGGCTTTAGATAGATTTATTGAGGAAGTGAAAAAAGATGTTGATTAAATGCTACTGGTGTAATAATGAATTTGATATCAGGCCAAGCAAGTTGAAGGATAAAAATTTCTGTAGCAGGGAATGTTATTACGAGTATAAAGGACGGAATAAGATTAGAACTAAATGTTTTAGATGTGGAAAACCTATTATCAAATCACCATCACAAAAGACAGAAAGGGATTTTTGTAGTAGGAGTTGTCATATGAAAACAATGAATGAGGAAATGAACCCTTATAGAATGACTGATGAAACTAGAAAAAAAGTAAGACAAGCGCACTTAGGTAAGGGCGAGGGTAAATCTTATAAGAAATATTATGGAAAACATGAACACCGAGTAGTGGCAGAAAAGAAAATAGGTAGAAAACTTAGAGATGGAGAAGTTGTACATCACATGGATGGCAATAAGTTAAATAATTCACCAGATAACTTGAAAGTATTCCGTTCTCAAGTTGAACATGCTACCTGGCATTCAATATTTGATAACTGTGTGGAAGTAGGGGAGGTGGTTAGGCCTTGAAATTTATACCATATGATTACCAAAAACACGCAATAAATCACATTATAGAAAATCCATATTGTGGATTATTTCTAGATATGGGCCTAGGGTAAGACTGTATCCACGTTATCAGCTATTAGTTATTTGATGTATGAAGAGTTAGAAGTGGATAAAGTGCTTGTAATAGCACCTTTAAGAGTGGCAGATGCAACATGGGACGCAGAAATAAAAAAATGGGATCATCTTAAGCACCTAACCTTTTCAAAGGTTTTAGGTACAGCAGCTAGAAGAAAAGAAGCACTAAAAGCTAAAGCAGACATTTATATAATTAATCGTGAAAATATTTCTTGGTTAGTAGGTTACTATGGGACAGCATTTCCATTTGATATGGTTGTAATTGATGAATTATCAAGTTTTAAATCACCTAAAGCGCAAAGATTTAAAGCATTGAAGATGGTAAGGCCTTTAATAAATCGTGTTGTTGGACTTACTGGAACACCTTCACCAAATAGTTTAATAGATTTATGGAGTCAATTATATTTACTTGATATGGGTGAGAGATTAGGAAAATTTATAGGCCATTATAGAACCAATTATTTTAATCCAGGACAAACTAATGGTCATGTAGTATTTAATTATAAGCTTAAGAGACAGAGTGAAGAACTGATATATGAAAGAATAAGTGATATCTGTATTTCCATGAAAGCTAGAGATTATTTGGACTTACCAGAAAGAATTGACAGAACAGTGGATGTTGTTTTATCCGATCAGGACCAAAAGATGTACGAAGAGTTTGAAAAGAAAATGGTTCTACAATTCATGGACCAAGAGGAAATATCAGTGGCCAATGCAGCAGGCTTATCCAATAAACTTTTACAATTTTCCAATGGAGCGGTATATAACGAGGACAAGCAGGTAAGAGAAATTCATAAGGAAAAGCTAAATACCTTAGAAGAAATAGTTGATTGTGCAAATGGTAAACCGATATTAGTATTTTATTCTTTTAAACATGATTACGATAGAATCATGAAGCAATTAAAGAAATATAAACCTAAAAAACTAGAGAGTTCTAAAGATATAAAGGACTGGAACAATGGAAAGATAAGATTACTTCTAGCCCATCCTGCAAGTTGTGGCCATGGACTAAACTTACAAGCTGGAGGACATATAATCGTGTGGTTTGGACTTACCTGGAGCTTAGAACTTTACCAACAGGCTAATGCAAGACTAGACAGACAGGGGCAAACTCAAAATGTTATTATCCATCATCTTGTAACAAAAGGTACAATAGATGAAGATGTAATAAAAGCATTAAGAAGTAAAGCTACTGGACAAGATGCATTAATGGAAGCGGTTAAAGCAAGAGTTAGGAAATATAAGCAAATAGCTTAAGGAGGGGTGAAAATGAATATAATTCAAGAATATACAAGAGTAGTTGAAGCAATAGCAGTAGCTAATAGTCAATTAATATCAGCTAAGAGAGAGTTACAAAAAATCATGAATACTTATAGACCGCCAGAAATAAAGGGCCTTAACTATGACCAAGAAAAAGTACAAGTATCTACAAGACAACAAAATATAATGATTACAGCTAATAATATTTGTATTTTGACTAATTACATAAATGAACTTAAAGCAGAATTAGAAGAACTAAATGAGCAGAGAAGAGACTTAGAAAATACTATCAATAGTCTAGGAGATGTAAAAAAGCAATACATAATGTATAAGATGAAGGACCCCAAAATGCCTAACTGGAAGATAGCTAATAAAGCCCATGTATCATTAAGCACTCTTAAGAGAAATATAAAAGACGTATAAAAAAACAGCCTATTCCTTATGGAGTGGGCTGTTTTTCTGTGTAATCTTCAATTAATTTTCTAATTACCGCGGACGCTGATTCTTCCTTATTTTCTCTAACCTTTTCTATGAATTTTTCATATAAGGAGTCAGGACAACGGAAATATCGTTTTTTAGATGATCCTTGATCCAATGATTTCAAGTAGTATCAAATCCTTTCTTAACTGTTTTCATATTAGGGTACAAATTACATAATTCTTTATATTTTCTTATGGCTAAATGCCTTTCCCTACCACTGAATTTATATTTTTCTATTGTTTTATAGTACTTGTTTTTAATATCTTTACCTACTGGATTAGAGATAATAAGCAAATCAAAATTGACTTTATTATCATACCAATATGTATAACGTTCAAAATATATAATCTTTTCAAAGATAGTTTGTTGTATCTCCTGACATCTATTGTACAGGTCCATTTGATATTGTTCAATGTTTTTAATAAGATTTTGAGCATATTCTTTATTACGTTGGGCTACGTTATAGTTTTCCATTAACTTTTTAACATCATAAGTATTAGAGAAACTATAAAAATAATTGTTAACAGTTTGTTGTTCATCTTCTTTATATCCTAGATCGTATGGTATATGCATATTACTAATATCTCTCCTTTCAAAAAAGGGAAGAGCCTAAGCTCTAGCCCCTATAAAATTAGTATTTGTTGTTGTGCCTTGCTTAACTACTTTACAGCCATGCATACTTTTTATATCCGACATAGTAAACTGTTTTTTAGTATGTTTTTTATATTCACCTTCGTACCAGTACCAGGACTTCTTATTCCTGGACCATTTAAACTTTAACTCTTTGAGTTTATCTTTAATCTTATATGTATTACCACTTACCCATATCCAAGTACCAATAATCTCTATTGTGATATCATATTGAGATAGGCTATTAATAATATTTCTGAATGTTTCAGAGTTAAATTCAACATTTTCTTGATTGCTGAAAGTTTTTGAAAGCCTATCAAATTCATTATTAAGTTCTTTCATCTTTTCAAGAGAGCCACCATTATCAGGGTGAAACTTTCTTGCAAGTCTCCTATACTCTTTCTTTAATTCTTCAAGTGTGTTAACGTTACTAAACATAACGAAACAGCTCCTTCCGTTTATTTGATTTTGTGTTGCTGTAAATTCATACTACAACATTGGGTGGACAATGTCAATAGTTATTTTAGAAATATTTTTTAACTTGAACCTTTTTGAACCTCTAAAAGGTGTTAATATGGTAATGGCAAAAGATATACATTCCCCCTTTTAATAGCCTTTTTGGTATCAAATCCAAGAGGGCTATATTCATGTAAAAGTTAGAAGGTGAAAAGATATGAGACCAAGAAAATTTAAATCAGCTATAGAACTAGATAAGAAAATAGAAGAATATTTTAATCAACTTACAAGAAATGTATTAGCTAGAGATAAACAAGGCAATATTGTTACAGATGCAGACGATAACCCAGTGTATGAAGAAATAGAAAAAGAAGCACCGACAATATTAAGTTTATGCGTATATCTTACTACCCAAAGAGAAACATTTAATCAATATGCAAAAGGTACTTATGACGATAAAGAAAATAACTTTAGTGAGATAATAGCATTGGCCAAACAAAGAATAGAGAGTTATGCAGAACAATGTCTATTTGATAAAACCAGAAAGAACCCAGCAGGTATAATATTTAATCTTAAAAACAATTTTGACTGGAAAGATAAGAAAGAGATAGAGACAACAACAAATAATAACGTTGTAATGCTGACAAGTAAAGAGGATCTTATATCAGGAATAATGAAGTTGACTAATAAGCTTAATGATTCAAATGTGATTGATGTTGAAGCTAAAGAAGTTGAAGAAATAAAGGAATATGAAGATTATGAGGATTTATTATAATTATTTGATAAAACTGACTCATTAAAAAAATAGGCTCAAATATCACTATTATAGCTAATATAAGCCTTAAATTATTCCTGAACAATATACCTAATAACACATGGTAATGTTCATTGATCAGTGATTTGCTAGTGCATATTATACGTTGATACAGTATAAATATACCAATAATACGAATAAACATTCATAAAATGCTAGGAATTAAGGTAATATACCAAAATTGATGAATAATCAATGAATACACCCATCCAATACGACGTGAAATAATGTTTTTGCGCATAGTTGAATAAAATTATAGTGTACCATGTGAACATTAGCTATTTACAAGGCATATTGTAAGCAGCAGTATTAGACCCCTGAAAATTAAGTAGGGGGGCAGGAGGGAAGACACCCCCACCCCCTCCATATATATTAAAGACGAAATTGACATAAATCACATAAAAAAGGCAGATGATTTTATGAATAAAATAACAAAAGAACAATTAAATCAGATGTCTGTAGAAAAGTTACAGAAGCTATTTTCATCACTTGAAAGAGTTGTAAAGTTGGATGAAATGGCTAATCCTATATATGAACCATTCCAAAGATTTAAAGGTAGATTTAACGTATTAATTGGTGGCTCTGGTAGTGGTAAAAGTTACGCAGCTGCTGACAAGGTAATTGATAGAATAGTTACTGAAGATGATCATAGAATTTTATGTGTAAGAGCCCAGGCTAACCAGGTAACTAAATCTCAATTTCCCTTACTTAGGAAAAGACTTAAGCTTAGGTACAACGTAGATGATTTTGATATTAAAAAAGCGGCTGGTCAAGAAGAGATTACATTCAAAGAAAACGGTAATCAAATATTGTTTGCCGGCTTAGATGATGTAGAAAAATTAAAGTCAATATTTGATATTACATCAATCTGGATAGAAGAAGCAGACCAGGTATTAGAAAAAGACGTAAACGAGCTTAATAGACGTTTGAGAGGATATAAAGGGACTAATAAAAACGGTTCTAAAAAATATATGCAGATCATGTTTACTTTTAATCCTGTTTCAGTATTAAGTTGGCTCAAAAAAAGATTCTTTGATAAGAAGGTCAAAGGACAAGTAATGCTTCATGGTAAGATACCATTTATGGATTGTATTCATTGGACTAAATGTACTAAAAAGCTTAAAACTAAAGTATTAATCACGCATTCAACGTATTTAGATAATAAATTCATTGATGAAGATTATCACGAAGAAATGCAAGAATTAAAAGAGTATGACGAGAACGAATATAACATTTACGCACTTGGACAATGGGGAATAACAGGTGGTGTTTATTTCTCTAAGAAAAATGTTAATGATAGAATACTGGCCAATATACAACCTATCAAGACAGGCTACTTTGAGTTTGATTATGTAAACCATGAAGTCGTTGAGGATTCCATTAAGTGGGTTGATGATGAAGAGGGATATATTAAGATATACGAAAATCCAATGCCAGGTTATCCATACGTTGGTGGTGGCGATACTGCTGGTGATGGTTCAGACTGGAATACTTGTTGTATGACTAATAATGTTACAGGTGCAGATGCAGCTGTATTAAAAATCAACTATGACGAGGATATATACGCAAGACAAGTGTTTTGTTTGGGATTATATTTTAACGAAGCTTTATTAGGACCAGAAACAAATTTTAGTACTCATCCTTTAAAAGAACTACAAAGATTAGGTTATCCAAGACTTTACTATAGAGAAGAAGCTCCAGACAGTACAACTCATAAGTATCAAAAGAAATACGGTTATCTTACAACTAAGTTGACTAGACCACAGGCATTAGGAATGTTAAGAACTATAGTCAGAGAAGAACCGAAGAAAATAAAAGATCTTGATTTGCTTATGGAAATGACTACTTTTGTTAAAAATGATAAAGGTAAACCAGAGGCTATGTCGGGACAACATGATGATTTAATAATGGCCAGAGCAATTAACTGCTACATAGCACACCAACAAAGGGATTATCCAATAATAGTAAGACCAAAACCAAAGAAACTACCAGAAGCTTTTAACGCTGATGAACCAGCGGAAGAAGGCTTTTTTTATAGCCAGGAAGTATCAGAAGATTTTTTAAGGTGGTGATAAATATGTTTTATGTAATATTAGGAATAGCTTTTTGTATAGTTCCTTTGCTTGCCTATAGAAAAGGGTTAAAAGATGGTTTAGCAATCAAACAAAATGAACCTATAACCCCATTAATTAAAAATCCAGTAAAAGCAGTAAAAGAGTACAAAGAAGAAAAAGAAATATCACAAAAAGATAAGGAAAAACTTGAAGAACTAGAAGAATGGCTAGGATATGGGGGCGATATTAAATGACAAAAGCCTGGAAACGGTATCAAGAAGGTTTAAACTTCATGAGAACAGATGGTTTAATTGACAGGGTACAGCAAAACGAAAGATTCATAGCTGGTGATCAATGGTATGGTATAAAATCAAGAGATTTACCAAAGCCAGTACTAAATATTATAAAACGTATAGTTAACTTCAAGGTATCGTCTGTTATGAGTGAAGAGGTAAAAATGAACTTTTCTGTTCAAGGTTATTCAGCAGGAGTTGATAGTGAAAATGCTGAAAAGTATGAAGAAGCTGCTGACTTATTTACTCGTTATTCAGATGCAACATGGGAGAACATAAAACAAACTCCACTAAGCGAACAAATATTGAAAGATGCTGCAACTTCAGGTGCAGGAATAATACATTATTTTTGGGATAACACCATAAAAACAGGAAATGACGTAAAAGCTATAGGTGAATTGGTGGGAGAAATTATTGATTGTGTTAATTACTTCCCTTCAAATCCGAATGATAACAGAATACAATCCCAACCTAGTATAATTATCAGCTATCGTGAACTAGTATCTAAATTAAAAGAGGAAGCTAGTAACAATGAAGTATCAAAAGAACTTATTGACCTAATACAGGGAGACAAAGATACAAATGACGAAGCCTTTGAAAAGGCAAAGGACGAATTAGGAGATAAGACAACAGTTTTACTTGAATACTCTAAAAGGGATGGGGAAGTATTTTACAGTAAGTCAACCCAAAACGTAGAAATAGTACCAGAAACATCAACAGGACTTAGCTTGTACCCATTGGTATTAATGAATTGGGAAACTAGAAAAAGATCATGTTATGGAGTAGCAGAGGTAACAGAATTAATACCAAATCAAACTTTTATCAATAAGACGTTAGCTATGTGGATGCTATCAGCACAAAGAACAGCCTTTCCTAAAGCTATTTATGATAAGACCAGGATTAAGAGTATTAGTAATGCAATAGGTCACGCTATTGGTGTACATGGCGATATATCTAACGTTTTTAAATATGCGGAAACAGGCTCAACCAATTATGACGTATTCAAGTTGATTGAATTTGTTATGGATTCAACAAAAGAGGTTTCAGGAGCTAATGAGAATGCTATGGGCGAAGCAAAAGCAGACAATCAGGGTGCATTAATGTTACAACAGCAAGCAAGTGCTGTCCCTATAGAAAGTATAAAAAGACGTTATTTTCAAGCTTTAGAAGATATAGGTTTAATATGGGCTGATTTCTGGAAAGCAAAGTATAATACCGAAAGACTTATTAACGTATCAGATGAAGATGGGAACCAAGAAACTCTATGGTTTTTAGGTGAGGATTATAAAGACGTTAAGCTTAATCTTAAACTAGATATTGGACCATCTACACATTGGAGTGAAGCTGTAACAGTTAACATGATAGGTAACTGGTTACAAACTGGAATGATAGATCTAACAGAAGCATTAGAGATGTTACCTAATAATGTAATACCAAATAAGCAAAGATTGATTGAAAAACGTAAACAAGCAGACATTGAAAAACAGGTCCTATATAAATGCATGACTGAATTTGTTGACAGTTTACCACCTGAAGAGAAGGAAGAAATAGAAAAATTGAAACCAGATGAAATGGAACAGAAAATATTAAGTATGATGAGTAATTAAGTACTATTAAGTACTTTTATTATAATGACTAAACCAAGTCAAAGGAGAAATGAACATATGAATAAAATGGATAAACCAATCCGTATGAATTTACAGTTTTTCGCAGAGGAAGAACCAACTGATCCGGTTGATGAAACCATACCAGGTGATTCAGCTAATCCAGAAGGAAATCCAACAGACGATAAAACAGAACAAGAATATGACGTTATAACTTACAACCAGGAAGAAGTTAAAATCCCAGTATCAGAAAGAACTAATTATCTTCAAAAGGGATATAACTATGACAAAATACAAAATAAATACGAAGAATTAAAAAGCGACCCAAGATTGAGTTTTGTTGATAAACTTGCTAAAAATTATGGATTCAATAGTACTGCTGAATATATAGAAGCTGTGAATAAACAGCAAGAGCAAGACAAACTTAATGAATTAATTAGTAAAAACATTCCTGAAGAATATGCAAAGGAAATGATAGAAAATAAGAAATTCAGACAACAATATGAAGATCAAGTAAAAGTTACCCAAGAAAAAGAAGCTAGGGAAAAAGAGTTTGGAGAATTTTTAAATGAGAACCCAGATATCGATCCAAGCACAATAAAACCTGATGTATGGCAGTTGAGAGAAGAAAAAGGAATATCACTATTAGATGCATATAACCGTACAAGAATAAAGGACTTATTAGAACAGCAAGATAGCATAAAGCAACAAACAGAACAAGAAACAATTAATAAAATAAATAATAATGCAAAAACCCCTGGTAGTGCTTCAGGTGGAAATGTTGACCACTCATCTAAATGGGATAGTATGAGTGATGAAGATTTCGCTAAACAAGTTGAACTAGCAAAACAAGGGTTATTGACATGAAAGGATGATGAATAATGAATAAATACTCTGGATTAACACCAGAACAAAATACTTTTTATCAAAGAACACTATTAAAAGAGCTTAAAGACAGTGTTGTATTAATGCCTTATGGAAAACTATCAAAGGTACCTAAAAATGAAGGTCAAACAACATCATGGAGAATCTTCAAACAGCCAGCATTAACTAAAACACCATTAACAGAAGGTGTTACACCAGCAGATGTAGATATAACAATAGATAAAATCCAAGCGAGTGTATCACAATACGGTACTTGGACCAAAATATCAGATCAGTTACAAGACACAGGTATTGACCCAGTGGTTACAGAAGTTACAGAAATGTTTGGGGAACACGCAGGATTAACACTTGATTCAATTGCTATGGATACAGTAGGTGCAGGACTTAATGTTGCATATGGTGGTGGTAAACTTGCTAGAAATCAAATCACTCCAACAGATAAATTTACATACAAGATGCTTACATCTATTACAGAGTTCTTTAAACGTCAAAATGTTAAAAAGATTAAAATGCCTAACGGTAAAATGGGTTATGTTGCTTTAACTCCTCCAGAAGTAATGACAACTATTAAATCATGGCCAGAATGGAAAGATGCTAACAAATATCAAGATTCCAAGATGATTAAGAGAGGTATTATTGGAGAACTTGACGGAGTCTATTTCCAAGATGCAAATACAACGCCAGTATATGAAGGCGCAGGAAAAGACGGTATAGACGTTTTTGGTATCGTTTTTCTAGCAGCTGAAGCATTTGGAACACCAGATATTGCAGGAAAGAAAAAGCCACAAATTATCGTAAAAGACAAACGTTCTGGTGGAACTGAAAACCCTATGGAACTATACTCAACAGTTGCTTGGAAATCTTTATTTGTAGCTAAGAGATTAAGAGAAGAAGCAATATATAGAGTTGAAGTTTCAGGACATTAATAATAATTAGATTTGAAGGGAGAAAACTTATGAATAGAGTAAATGAAGTTTCAAAGAAAGAAGAACTTACTGCATTAAAAAGAAACGAGCTTATGTCAATTTTAATGGATTACAAGGATAAAGGTATAGACTTACCAGCGGATTGGTCCAAAATGAGTAACGAAGAGTTTATTGAGACTATTATTAACAATGAAAAAAACTACGTAGAAGCTATTAAAAAAACTGATCAAAATCCATTTAATGAAGAAATTATAGAGACTGTAATACCTGTGGACCAGTTAAATCCTAAAATGAAAGTTGTACAAGTTACAGTTAATTTTAAGCCTTTGATGTTCCCTGTTGGTAAAAAAGCAAAGATGCCAAAATCATACCATGATGTTTACATGAATTCACAAGATAAAGATACTCAAACAGCAATGAAGCTACAAGAAAATAGAATGAAAGAGATTTAAGGACGTGATAGTATGACAGGACAAGAAGTCTTTGAAATAACTATGGACTTAATAGATGAAAGACTAGATAGTGGAAATATCAGCGAAAGTGACACCGTATCATATAAGGTAAAAGCTCCCTCTATATTAACCATAGGTCAATGTGAAATAGCTAAGATGCTTGATTATTTTAGTCCTTTACCTAATAGAATAACAGATTTATCACAGGAATTAGAGATAGACGAGGTAATTGCAACAAATTTATTACCATATTTTTTAGCTACCCACTTAATGTTGGAAGAAAAAGACGACGTTGCAGCTTATTTTAATGATAGATATGAGGAACTAAAGTATTACTATAAAAAAGGACAACCAGCAAGTGAAGAACCTATAAAAGATGTGTACGGAGGTTTTTAGATGGCAAAAGTTAGAAAAAAACCTAGGCAAGAACCTGTAAAAATTGATGAATTTCTTGGTGTTAACTTAGATCCTGATGGTGAAACAGGTTTAAAATTGGGTGAAGCATCTTATATGAGAAATTTCAGAGTGACAAGAAACTATAATCTCAAAAAAAGACCAGGACAAACAAATATAGTAAACCGTCTAAGAAAGCCAATAAGAGGAATGTGGTATGGGAAAATAAAAGGCTCATATCACTTTCTTTTTGCTTGTTATGGACGTATTTATAGGGGTATGAATACAAGTACAATAATAGGAACTCTTAAGGATAACGTAACAACATTTTTTGCTTACAATGATAAGGTGTACATCTTAAATGGATACGAATATTATTCTTGGGATGGAACTACTTTTGAAATTGTAAAAGGCTATATTCCTACTATAACGATAACTACTAAACCAGACGGTGGAGGAAAACTATTTGAGCAAAAGAACTTACTTACAGATTGGGTTAAACAGAGTTTCAGTGGTGATGGCTCTACTAAGAAATTTAAGTTAGTTGGAAAAAATATTCAAAGTGATAAGGTTGTTGCAACAGTAGATGGTGTTGAAAAAACGGAAAGCACTAGTTTTACAGTAAACAGAACTTTTGGTGAAGTTACATTTAATACAGCTCCATCTGCATTACCCGATAATGTGGTTATACGATATAAAATGAAAGCAACAAGTGATAGACAGCAGATTGTTAAATGTAAGTATGCTATGTGTTATGGTGGTTCTAATGACACAAGAGTACATCTATGGGGTAATTCTAAGTTGAGAAATAGACGTATTTATTCAGATTTAGAAGATGGACAGCCAAGTGCTGAATACTTCCCTGTAAACGGTTATACGGAAATAGGTTCAAGCCAATATGATATAACTGATATAGTTTTACAGTATGACAGACAGATAATTTTTACTAATGGAGGTACTTATTATTCATACTATACAACTACTAATGGTAATGCTTCATTCCCTGTATATCCACTGAATACAAGTATAGGCAATAAACCTTTTAATGGTGTTCAAGTAATTCAGAATAACCCTGTATCTGTATATGATGGGGTATACGAATGGATATCAAGTAATGTTAGGGACGAAAGAAATGCCAATCACATATCAAAACGTATCCAGCCATCACTAGATAAAATGGACCTAACAAAAGCTATTACATTTGACTATGAAAAAGAGAGTGAATATTGGTTATGTATAGGTTCTATTGCGTATATCTGGAATTATCGTAATGATACCTGGTATGTTTTTGATAGTATACCAGCTATCTGTTTAATAGCTATTGATGGTGTGCTATATTTTGGAACATCAGACGGTAGAATAGTAAAACTTGATAAAGATTCACGTAATGATAATGGTAAAGCAATCAATTGCATATGGGAAATGGGATTTTCTGATTTTGGAATAGAGACTTATACTAAGTTTGTCAATAAGATATGGGTTAGTATCAAACCAAATATCAGAACCAGTGCTAGTATAAGTTTTCGTACTGATAGCAAGTCTAGTAAAAGCAGTATTGCAAGTAAAGCTTATTATAGTTTATCCACGTTTGTACATGCTAATTTTGCACATTGGAGTTTTAACACTAATTACAGCCCACAACCACAGGACATTAAACTAAAAGCAAAGAAATTCGTCTATTTTAAACTGATAATAACAAACAATGCAATAGATGAGACTCTAACATTATTATCAATAAACATCAAAGCTAGGATAGGTGGCGAAAGCAAGTAAAGGAGTGATCATAAATGGCACTTACAAAAATGACAGATGATTTAAATATAATAAAGAAACTAGATAATGAACCAAATGACGTAGGCGGTTTAACTCCCGAAGTTCTAAAATCTACTTTTGACAAAGGACCCAATAAGATAAAGAACTATATAAACGATACTCTGATTCCTGAAACAGAAGATAAGTTTGAAGAACTAGAGGGCGAAGGAAGAACAACCGAAACCATTAAAAAAAATGCTGATAATATAGACAAGAATAAAAAAGATATAAATGATCTTCAAGTTAATAAAGCAGATAAAAAAACTACATATACAAAACTTGAAATAAACGATATAGATTCAGATATAAAACTTAGTATAAAAAACAATGAGAAAAATATATCTAAATTAAATAATGATAAAGCAGATAAATCCAATACATACACTAAAAAAGAAATAGATGATAAAGACACAACACTACAAGGTAAAATTAAATCAAATGAGGATAATATATCTAGTTTGAATAATGACAAAGCAGATAAATCCAATACATATACAAAAGGAGAAGTAGATAGTAAAAACCAAGACCTACAGAATAAAATTGGTAAAAATATTACTGATATAACAAGCCTTAAGAATAATAAAGCAGATAAATCAAAGGTCAACCAAAATTCAACTAATATAAGTAATCACATAAAATCGTCAAACGCTCATACAGCTAATAAGATTTCTTATTCTGGTAAGGTACCTAACACTAATAATGTGAGTGGTGCGTTAGATACACTTCAAGAAGATGTAAATAACTTTGCTAGTGGTGGAACTATTGAAGAGGTAATTCATAGTAGAAAAGATGTAGATGGACATACTCATAAAAACCTAAAAACTCATTTAGACACATGGGAAAGTAAGATAAAAGATAATGAAAAAAACCTAAATGAGTCTAAAGAATTTAGGCTTAATCCAACTAATTCCAATGCAACTGTAATTAGTTACCCAGACAATACAAAAGGGTTATTTTATCCTGAGGTTAAAGGTGTTAAACCTATATATCAATCTGTTAAAAATGGAGATTTTCATGATGATACAGACAAATGGGTAGCAAAAGCAGGTGCAAGTGCTTTCGTTGTTAATAATACTATTGCAGAATTTTTACCTAATCAGAGATATGGACGTATTGAACAAAATATGCCTTTAACTACAGGTAATAAATATTTTGTATATGCACAAATAAAAACAGGTACAGGTCAATCCGTAAGACTTGCAGGAGCAAATACTTTACAGGGTACAGGTAATTTTCAAGAGAACTATAAAATTAGTACATTAAGCTCTAGTGTTGACTATTTTGTGTTTCAAATTTATAAAGATGACGAGACAGCATCACAGAAAATCTATGTTAAAGAAGCTTTAGCTATTAATATGACAGCTAATGGCATAGAAAATTACACAGAAGAACAAATGCTGGAAATTGTGAGAAATGGTTATTGGGAAGGTTTAAAAACTTCTGCCCTAAGTTACGATTTAGTGAGCAGGGGAAAGAATTTATTTAATGTCAACACAACAATATATAATAGAAGTGATGTAAATAAACACACAGCAGATATCATTGATAATAAATTAGTATCTCAAGGATTAACATTAACTAATGTTCCATCCGTTTTGGTTGAAGTTCAACCAAATACAAAATATACTTTGAAATTTAATGATTATACAGTACCTACCAAAACATTAAGATGTTATGGTTATTCTCAAAAACCTACAAATAATGTATTCAATGTTCAATCAACTGTATCAGATAGAAGAGGACAAAACAATGTATCATTTACAACACATGAAAATGAAAATTTTTTATTTATAGGGTTCTATGAAGATAGTACAGTAACAAAAGGAATGTATATATCCGAGGTTCAATTAGAAAGAAATAATACAGCAACACCTTATGAACCTTATGTTGAGACAAAAACAGGGTTTGGTAGTCCACGACCATTACTTTGTATTGGTGATATAAAAGATGAAATTAATGATAACAAAAAATTAATTTATAGGAATAGTGGTGCTATAGTACTTGATGGAACACAGCATACTTCTTTTTCATCAAAAGCACCAGATGGTGATTCAGTACGTGTTTATGTGGATAATGCTAAATCAGCAACTGGATATGAAACACAGAGTGCTATCTTAAATGATCCAAGATATTCATGGTCTGAAATATCTACGCACGCAGGATACAACTTTAATATGTATGGAGGACTTTTATATCTATCTTTAAGATTTGATGATACACCTTGGGATAATTCACACATACCAACAACTAGTGAGATACAATCATATTTTAAATCTTTACATGATAATGGAAATCCTTTAATCGTACGGTATCAACTTGAAAATCCTGAAGTTATAAATGATGGAGAACAAGGATTCAAATTCCCATCCCCTCTCCCAGCCTACCAAAATGGAGATTTAGTTCAGATACCAACTACTATAAAAGAAATTCACTTAAACAATGAAAATACTATTGTAATGGACTTTAAATGCATAGAAATATTAGAGTTGATTGATTCGGATGGTAATACACTTAATGGAGTGATTGGAGACGATAAAGTAACTATAACACTAGATAATAAGTATACAGGTGTAGTACATAGTAAATGCAGGAGGGACCCTTCTACATGTCTTAATATAATTCCAAATGGATTAATACCAGGCAATGTTAATAAAAGGGTTGAACAAAATACATTAGGGATAACAGACTTAAATAAAGACTTTGATAAAGAAGAGAAGATTAATGACATGGTATTACTTGAACATGAATTAGCTATCGGAGAACAGGGTACTAGATTAGATAATGCAGAGAATAAAGTTAATAAGCATGATACACAACTTACAAATATGAATAATACTATAGAGAACCAAATAAATAATGCTATTCCTGGTATTCGTACTCAAAATGCTGCAATAAGAATTGAGACAAGAACAAGTGACCCATCAAATCCAGAAATAGGTCGGATATGGCTTAGAACTGACTTGTAGGAGGTGTAAGTAATGGCAATTGTCACAAAGACTTTCTATCCTACTTATTCAAATTATGGATTCAAAGATAATAATGTTACACATGGAAATGAGAATATTATTAAGTTGAAATCAGATATGCTAAATGGAATATATGGTGTAATTGGGTTTGACTTATCATCTTTACCAATAAAAGAAGCTATAGTTAAAGTTACATTTAAAGCATATTCTAATCCATATGAAGATGGAAATGGCGGGAATATTAGAGTGCAATATGTATACGGAAGTCCTTGGAGTACTTATTCTAAAAATAGCATATTAAACTTTAGTAATTGGAATGTTAGAAGTATAAAAGAGTTTGGATATTTATTTTGTCCACAAGATGGTGGATGGGTAGAAACAGCAATAAAGTATAATAATGATATTAATAATATAAACAAAGACATAGTTGGTGTTTTTATGAGTAAAGTGGATGGTGATGAACAAGAAAGTAGTATAAGGAGTAATAACTATACTGGTTATCGTCCTAAATTAATAGTTGAATATGAGAATAGTATAAAAGGTCATATCAAGACAAAAAAGAATAAAATTAATTTATACTCTAATAATATAAGTCCTTTGAGAATAAAAACTAATAAAGGAATATTAAGTATTCCATTAAAAAGTAATGGAAATACAGGGATAAGAATAAAAACTAATAACGGAATAAAGGCTATAAATGAATACTACAGAGAATATACAAATGATATTTACATAAACGATGATCCACAAGAAGATGGAGAAGCAAATACTTCTTTTTATTATAGTGGTGATAGGTATAATAATGCTGTAGTTTATAAAAGTCCTATAGATAATTGTTATGGAATTTCCGCATGTATTAGTGTATTTAAAGATGATTACAATTACAGAACTTATAAACTGTTAATGTATGATGGAAATAGATGGACACAGTTAGACGATATGTACATAGACAAATTAGAAAAAAATCGGACTATCACTGTTATATTTGATACACCAAAAACAATTCATAAAGCAGCACTTATTACTACCAGCAACCATAAGTATGATTATACAGCTAGTGTAGAATTAAATATCAAAACTACTAGAAAATGTAATATATAAAAGGAGAATGAGAATATGAATAATTGGATAGAGATAAAAATTAAGAAAAGAATAAATGATAATACTTTAACTTTAGAAGAAGGTATGGCTTATGCATTAAAATTTGGATTACTAGGTGTTATTACAAAGGATGAGGAAACGTCCTTAATGTCCATGTTAGAAGGTATGTTACAAGAAGAGTAGAGGTGTTACAATGGCAACGGTAAATGATCTAAGAACAGCTGAATTAGAAAGATTATTAAGGTATAAGAGAAGCTGGGAAAATGCTAAAAATAATAAAGACGATAAAGATGCTACCAGGTGGCATGATACTGCTAATGCTTTACGTAAAAGTCGTGATATAGAAGGAGATAATTATAGTGCAGACCAATTAGAAGAAATGCTTAATAGTAGGAAAAATCCTCAACCTAAAGTAAAAGTTAGCAGATCATCTTCAAGGAGGTCTTCTCATCATTCAAATTACTCGGATTATGATCCATATGAAGAAATAAAAAAGTTACAAGAATTACAGAAGAAAAAAGCTATAGCTGCATTGGAGAAAGCTAAAGATAATTCACTTTCCAGTCTAACCCAAGAAGAAAGGACGATAAAACCTAAATATTATAATGCTAGAAATGATCTATCTACACAATCTAAGATGGGTGCTAAGAACTTCAAAGAGTATTACGCTCAAAATGGGTTAAATAAGAGTGGAGAAAATTCACAGGCTAGAATAGCTAATGAAGTGGCTTTATTAGAGGGTGTAGGTAATCTAAAAGAAGCAGAAAATGACGCATTCTCAGACATAGAAAGGAGAAGAACAGGAATAAATAACGCTTATGAATCAGATGTAGCAGGTGCTAAAGCAGGCGCACAAGCAAGTACGCTACAAGCTTTAATTAATCAGTACAATGCTGATAGAGCGTATAATCTACAAAAAGAAGCGCAGTTATTTAACAAGGAAAATGCTGATAGAACATATAACTTACAAAGAGACTCACAATCATTTAGCCAGGGTGTTTCAGAAGCAGGGTTAACTGGATATTATAATGGACAACAAACAATGCAAGGACAAATGAATCAAGCTAATATTGATGCTCAAACCATAAACAATGAAATTAATAAGCTTAAGCTTGATAATCTTCCTTACGAGCTTAAAGGACAATTAGAACTATTACAGCAACAGATAGACAGCGGAAAGATAAGTAATGATAAGGCTTTATATGAATATGATCAACTAATAAATCCTGATTCTGACTATAACAAGATGAAAGATGTAGAGTATAAGAGTAAATTAGCTGATATAGCATATAAGAACAAATTAACTAGTAATGTAGGTGCTGACAATAGAACTGCTGATCAAAAGATATTAGATAAACTAAAAATAAAACAGTATGAAAAAGCTCTTAACAATGAGTTGGAAGTCCCTGTAACAAGTAAAGATATAACGGGTTATACGAATTATATAAATAAATATTGTGTCATAAAAGAAGATGGGGAAGTAACAGGAATAGATTCTAATAAATTAGAAGAGTATTTAAAACAATTACGAGATAATGGAGTTCCAGACGATTACATAATAGCCATAGCTAATCAGTATGGTTTACCAGTTGGTAGTAGGTGATTAAATGAGTAAATTATTAATAGGTAGTGAGTTAAACAATAATAATAGTGATAGTAAAAGTAAGTTACTTATAGGAAGTGAAGTAGAAAACTATAAAATATCTCAATCTACAGAGTATAAAGACTTTATGGAAAAGCTTGATTCCATTAAACCTATTGAGACTAACGAGGAAACATTACAGACTCTTGCTGATAGATATAAAAAGCCAGAAGTACTAAAAGGTTATATAGAACCAGATAATAACTGGTACAACTTTAAACAGGGGATAAAAAAGCAGTTAGGAAAAGTTAAAACAGTATTAGAAGGTGTTGGAACTGGACTAGCTAAGCCTTTTGTTGGGGGCATTCAGACTATAGAGGAAAATTCGGATATTCCTGAGAATTACCAAATCAAAGAAGCCTTTACACCAGAAGCCAAAGAAAGACAAATAAAAGAGAATTTAGGCTATACTCCATATGCTGAACTTAACAAAGGAGAAAAAAGACTTCTTAGTGGTGGAGAATTAGCTGGTACTCTTGGTAGATATGGATTAACATATGCGGTTGGCGCACCATTAATCAGCAAAGCCACTAATCCAGCTGTACAAAGTATATTGCAATCTGGTCTTAACCCTGCTGTAACTCAAATGGGTGCTGCAACTGCTCCAAGATTATTACGAGGAATTGCAGCAACAGGAGTCGGGGCAGGAGTGGAGGACTTAATTCTTGGAACTCCACAAGGTATGTTAGATGCTAAAGCAGAGGGTAAAAAAGGTTTGGAACTTGCTAAAGATACAGGTGAAAATATTCTTTTAGATGCTGTATCTAATTTAGTATTTAAAGGTGCTGGTGAAGCCATTGATCTAGCTAAGATATTAAAAAATAATAAAGCAGCAAAACAATCAGTCGAAACAGTAGAAAAAGCTATTAAAGAATTACCACAACTAGAAGCTGAAAAGATTATCAATCAAGAAGCTCAAAAGGTTATTAATGAAAGTGATATCAATGATATCGTGAAAGGTCTAAATTACATAGATAAAGAGTATAAAGGATTTATTAATGATGAAGTTATTAATCAGATAGCATCAAACAGTACCAAATCAAATAACTTTGATGAAGTGTTAGCAAAAACTATTGATGATCTATCACCAGAAAAAGCAAAAGAAATATATAACAGTAAATTAGACGATTATACAAAGACTTTACTTAATACCAGCAATAATGGAGTTGAAAAAGGATATACAGCTAAAAAGTTTGGTGAGGAAGGATATTATAGAGTAGGTGCAACGAGTTATAATCCCCAGTGGTATAGTAGATTATTTAAAGAATATAACGGAAAACCACCTAAATATGCTATCAGACAAGAAGCTGAAAGACATTTGAAAAATGGAATAAGTGAAAGTGGTGTTAAACTAAAACCAGATATTATGTTTAACAAGCTTTCTAGCAAGATTAACAATTCCATTGATACAATTATACCTAACATAAAAAAAGAAGCTCTAAACATACCAGTAAATGAGATTGATAACATAATTAGTAAAAATATAGATAATATAACAGATGCAAAAGAACTTGAAAACATCATAAATGAAACTAAGCAGTTACTAGGAACAACTAACGATAAGCAGATGAAATTAAATTTACAAATGTTCGCAGATAAGGCTCAAAAGAAATTGAAAGAACTAGCAGAGGAAAGTTATAAGAGCATTGAAGCAAATGGACCAAGAGAAAACTTAAGTTTCTCACAAGGTAGAATAGACGTTGAAGGACTTAAGAAGAGTATAGGGGATATAGTAGAAAAGCATCCACTAGAATACAATGCAATAAATAATAAAGATACATTAACAGCTGCTAAGAAGCTAGTTCAACAGAATTTTGAAGCATCAAAAAACATGGTTAGGGATGGAAAGGTCTATAATAACGCTGTTGAATCTGCTGTAGGCATGGAAACGATAGAAAAACTGTTTAAGGATAAGCAGTATGATGAAGCCTTTGAGTTGTTAGAGAAACATTCAGATAAGCTTAAGCGTATGGGCCAAGCTAACCAGATAGCTGCAACATGGGCTAGAACTACACCAGAGGGAATGACAAAATGGACCGATAAGCTAATTAAAGAAGCTAAAGAAAAAGGCTTAAAATTTACTACAGAAGATACTAAGGCATTTAAGGAAAAGATATACAAGGAAATGGAAGTAATACAAGGTATAGATAGCCCAGAAGAAATGATTAGTCAGATTGAGAAAACTTATGGTAAAAAACTTCCTAAATGGGTTGATAATCAGTTATCAAAACAAACCCAAGATAAGTTGAAGGAGATAGCTACAGAACAAGTATTGAATGAAGTTAGGGGATTAATAAAACCTTCTATATGGAAAAAGATATCTACCTATCAAGCTATGTCACATTTAATAAACATTCCTACTGCTATGCGTAATATATTTGGTAACCTATCATTCAATGAAGCCGAAAGGTTAAGTAATCTCTTTTCTATTCCAATAGACAAGATTACATCTATTAAGACAGGAGAGAGAACACTAACAGCACCTACATCATGGAGAAAAACCATTGTACCAGCAATAGACAGAGCAAAAGATTCAGCCATGTATACTAAGCTAGGTATTAATTCAGATGTAGGGAAATACACCATTCAAAGGGGTAGTGCCTTTAATGGTAAATTAGGTAAAACAGGAGAAAAAGTTTTGTCTTATGAATTAAAAGTTCCTGACGAATTTTTCAAAGGACAGATAAAACAAGATGTACTTAATCAGCAAATGAAGCTTGCAGGAGTTACAAAACCTACAAAGGAAATGATTGATATAGCAGAGGAAGAAATGTTATATAGAACGTTCCAAGATGATTCTTTACCATCAAAAGTATTACAAGGACTAAAAGACGTATTTAACAATGCAGGATTCGGACAAAAGATTAGAGGTTCTAGTGGTATTATCACCAAAGAGTTTGGATTAGGTGATCTGATAATAAAATATCCTAGGGTACCAGGTAACATTATATCAAGAGTAATAGAGTATACACCTGCAGGATATCTAAAGGGTATTTACAACTTGGCAAAAGTAGGTAAAAATCCTAAATTACAACATAAAGCAGCTATGGCATTTGGTAGAGCTACAAATGGTTCATTAATGATTGGTATGGCTGCATTAATGCATCAAAAAGGACTTCTAATTAGTGATGATGCAGACAAAGACAAGGACCTTAAATCATTAGAAAAGTCTGAAGGATTAGGAGGATTGAAAGTTAATCTTTCAGCTATAGAAAGACTTTTAGAAGGTGAAAGTACACAATTACAAAAAGGTGATGAACTATCAACTCTTAACTGGATAGAACCTATAGGAAAGAGTTGGGCCATAGGCGCAGCTATAGACAGAGAAGTTAAGAAAGATAAGTCTACACAAGAGGTCGCTACTGCATCACTTAATCAAGCATTAGAGGAAGTATTGGACCTGCCTACATTAAGTATAGTTAAATCAATGTTCTATACTGGTATGAATAAAGATTCATCAAAATTTGATGTTATGATAACACCAGTAACAGAAGCAATACCTGGATTTGTTTCTGGACCAATAAGGCAAGCAGCACAAGTAACTGATCCAGTACAAAGAGAACAATATAGTGGTAAGCCTACAGAAAGATTACAAAAGAGAATAAAAGCAAGTATACCAGGCATGAGTAAATCTCTTGTTCCTAGTGTATCATCATTAGGTGAAGAATTAACACCACAAGGAACTGATTCGAGAGCATTTTTTAATAGATTGATTAATCCAGCTATACAGACTACTTATAAACCTAATGAGTTTACAAATAAGCTTAAGGATATAGAAAAATACACTGGTAAAACGACTGTTTATCCATCTTCTATAGCCCCATCATATGTTACTAAAGATAAAGTAAAATATACATTAACAGACAGCGAAAAAGCAGATTATCTTAAGATATCAGGACAGATCATTAAAGATAAATTAAAAGATATTGGAGAAGTGACAGAAGATAATGCAGAAAAGAAAGCTAAGAAAGTAGAAAAGATTATAAGAGATGCTAGAGAAGAGGCTAAAAAACACATACTTGAAGAGAGGAAAAACATAATACCGAAAGTAGGTGGTAGGTAAGTGGAAAATACAGATAAAGCCACGATAGCTTTAGAATCAGCTAAATCAGCACATCATAGGATAGACGAAAACAAAGAAGAAATAAATAATCTAAAAGAAAAGGTCAATACAGTAGAAAATACTACTATAAGACTAGAAGTATTATTAACAAAAATGAATGAAACTATAGATAAGATAGCTACAACAATAGATAAGGCTAAATGGGTGATTATTACATCAATTTGCTTTCCTATAATTGTAGCTATTGTTATATCGTTTATTACGAAAGGGTGATTAGATGAAAGAATATGAAATAATTTGGAAAGGAAACAGTAATACCAATAAATCTACAAGGAGAGGATATGCTCCAAGAATAATTGTAGATCATATAACAGAAGGGTCTGCAAGTTCAGCCCTTTGTTGGTTTACAAGTTCAGGTAATAAAGTTTCTTCAGCACATTTTTTAGTTACTAAGGCAGGAGAAATATATCAATTCGTAAAAATAGAAGATAATGCATGGGCTAATGGTATTAATAGTAAAGATATAAAGAATGCTACAGCTTCAATGGTGAAGGAAATGAATGTTAATCCTAATTGGTATTCTATATCCATAGAACATGAGGGGATATATAAACAAACAAAAGGCGAATTAACAGAAGAACAATTAAAAGCTACAATATGGCTTCATCAATACATAATAGACTATGTAAAAGATAAGTGGAATATTGAAATACCAGTTGATAGAAAACATATAATCGGACACTATGAGATCAGCCCAAGAAGAAAACCAAATTGTCCAGGACAGAAGTATCCATTTAACCAGATCATTGAATCACTTAATAATAAAACAACAGAGTATATCAATGTACCACAATGGCAAATAGATGGTTTTAACGGACTAATAGAAAGAGATGTAATACAGAGTCCAGAGTACTGGAAAAACAAGCTAGGACAGCCAATAACAGTTGGAGAATTATTCGCAGTATTAAACAAGGCAATAAGGAAGTAAAGTTTAAGTTAAGATAAAAGAAATTAGGGTGAAATAAAAATTTTTAAAGGAGAGACATAACATGGATTGGAACGCAATTATAAGTTTTATAAGACCAGAGTTATTTGTATTAATTATATTTTTATACTGTTTAGGATTATTCTTAAAGAAAATACCAGCATTTACTGCAGAGTGGCTTATACCTATCATTTTATTAGGTGCAAGCTTATTTATTACCATTATTTATATGGGCGTGGTAGTAGAAGGTGAATTTACACCAATAGTAATTGTAACTGCTGTAATACAATCTGTAATTATAGCTGCTATTGCTGTATTTGGTAATGAGATAATAAAACAGTTAACACAAAAAAGAAAGTTTGATAAGTAATATTAGAGCCTATTTTCTTAGTCGGAGATAGGCTTGAAATTTTTATGAATTATGGTGTTTTTTTTCTTAATTGTACAGTGAAAATAAAATTTTAGTATAGCTAAAAAAGAAAAGATTACAAGTAGTACAAATGATGATTTCTAACAGGAAATGAGAACTTTAATTTAATTCACAGTAAGTATAAGTTGAAATACCACGTTATTAATATTATAATAAGAGTAGCAATATTGACAGGTGAAAGGTGAGTTTATGAAAGTTTATGATTCAGATATCAGAGAATTATTAAAATATAAATTTATTACGCTGAAAAAATATACTTCTGACCCAACTACAAAAGTAGTTGAAGAGATGGATGTATGTATGGGTACATCAAGAATTGATATGGCTGTTTTAAATGGGAAACTACATGGATATGAAATCAAAAGTGAGCAAGATACTTTAGAAAGATTGCCTGATCAAATTGAATCTTATAATAAAATATTTGATACCATGACAATTGTGACAGGTGAAAAGCATGTATCAAAAGTTATGAAAATTGTACCTGATTGGTGGGGAGTATATTATGTATCATTAAATAAAAAAAAGCCAGTATTAAAAAGAAAGAGACAAGTTAAGAAAAATAAAGAGATAGATATATTCTATCTATCTCAATTGCTTTGGAAAAATGAACTATGTGAACTCTTAATTGATAACGGTATTAAAAAGGGAATTAAGAGCAAAACACGGTATGAGTTAGGAATTCTTGTTTCAAAAGTAGTTAATAATCATGATACAAAAGAATATGTACGTGAAAAGCTTAAAAGTCGTAAAGATTGGAAAGCTGTTGAATTAAAGCAACTATATGATGATTTGCAACAATAGTTACCCATTGACCGTTATTGCCCGGACCATGCCCATTTAATCGATGGGCTTTACAATATATTTGATTATCACCAAATGAAAATTCTTTTCCATAATAATAGTTGGCGGAAACAATAGTGTGAGACATGTCAAAACAACTAACAACCATCACATTGCGTTTATGGTCCTTTTTTCCTTTCATGACTATATACTTATCTTGAGTTGTATATTTTATCTTAGGTAAAATACCATATTGAAGATGAGAAAAATCAATCTCGCTATCAGTAAACTTAGTTACACCATAATCTGAGTATATAAGTTTATCACGTAATAATGAAAAACGTTTATTATTATAAATTTTTTTAAAGATTTTAATATCAAGTCTATCGAATTCTTTTGTTTCTCCTGACTTTATAGATAATTTTGAAGGGAAAGAAGTACATGAAATTAATATTTTATTTAAAATTTTTACATCTTTTAAACAAAATTCTTCTAATACCATTTTTAACTCACTCATATGGATATTAGCTTCTCTTTTGGTTTCAATAACTTGAAGGTCCATTATTAGATCAATTTCTATGTCAGCAAATTTTTTCTTGCAATCTCTAATATTCTCAAAAATATCCTCATATTCTGGTGCTTCAATATCGCTAGGCAGGGTTAACCTAACAGCTATTCGTTTTACTAAAGGGTAAATCTTATCTATTGTTTCGTGTAAATCATCATAGTATAATACGGGATATGCTAATCCATTAGAGTTTTTTATAATACTTAATAAAAAGTCTCTGTCATCTTCCGCTGCAATTATAGTGTCAAGATAAATAGGATAGTTAAAACATGACTTAATAGTTTCTATGAAATTTTCAGGTTCAATATAGTCGATTAGTTCTATAAGCGGAATAATCTTTTTTCTATGTTCTTCAGATAGTTTTTGTAAAGCATCTTGTTCTCCTTTTTTCCATTTTAATATAGGTGTATATAGCTGTAACACATAAATTCTCCTTTCGTGGCATAATATTCTAACAATTACTATATTACGCTATATTTGAGTAAAAATCCACAATTATATATAAATAAATGTTAAAAAATAAGTGTATTATTTTTTATATGATTTAAAAATACATATATAAATTCATAAAAAATTATATTATATGCAAGTAAATTAAATAATTTGTCAAGTAACCTACTATATTAATTGAAGGTTGGTTTTTTTTAGGGATTATCATTAAATTTATCTATTAATATTTATCTGGAAACGTGTTATAATATAGACTAAAGTTGAGGTGGTCTGTATGAATAATGATAATATTGAATTTAAAATAGATACTTGGAACAAAACGATAAATAGTTATAATAAAGAAATAGAAAAACAACTACAAAATTTTTTAATCGATATAAAAGATAAAAAAAATTATATTGATTTAAAAGATACTATATGTAAACTGTTTTCAATAACATTAGAACTGTTAAAAGCAAGAAATATAGAAAAAAACAATATATTAATAGATGAGCTTATAAATTTACAAAATAAAGCAAGCGATATAATCAGTAGTAGTTTATGTAAATTAATTGATAAAACTATAACCTCTCATAATAAGAATTTTACATATTTTATTTTATATTATATAGATGAGATAGTTAATTTGTGTAATATGAATATATACTTTTTGTGTGAAAAAATGTTATCATTAATATTAAATAATATTACTAAAATTAATTTATGCCATAAACGTATCTATAAAGATTATTTTACAAATAAAATTTATAAATATAAAATTAATGATGATAAATTTCTTTTGATTTTATTAGATTATTTATTAGAAATCAGAGATTTTAATACTATGAAAGTTATATGTGATAGTGTGAGTGAAGACAATAATATTAACGAAAATATTAATGTAAATACTCTATTAAGTTTTTATTATGGAATATATTATCTAGAAAATAATAATTGTGTACAAGCTGAAGTTAAATTAAAACAATGTATAATTTTTGGATATAAATTATTCTACTCCTATATGAATTTAGTAACAATGTATATAAAGTATAATAAGACAAAAAAAGCAAAAGAATTGTTAAAATTAGCCCAAGAAAAATTTAAAAATAATAAAGAGTTACAATTAGAAATAAAATGTTATTTATGCTATGTTCTATATTATGAATATAATTATAAAAAAGCACTAAAACAAATGATTTATTTAGAGAATGATATTCAAGAATATAAATCTAATTCTTATTTATATAATAGATATTATAATCTGTTAGGTACATTATATGCTTTTACTGATAATGAGAATTATAAAAATAGTAATAATGTAGAAGATGCAATTAGTTGTTTTAATAAAACCAATAATAATAATTTAATATTTAATCTTTATTATTATATGGTCGTTATTAAAAAGGATAAATTATATAATGATAGACTAAAAGAAGTTATTAATAATATTAAATCTGCAATTGGTATAAATAATAATTATATTAATTATTTAGCAAGTATATTATTAATAATTAAATATGATTTTAATTATGACAGAAAGAATTTTATTAATGATTTTAATTATATGAATAAAATATGCGATAATATAGAAAATGAATTCGAAATACCATTAGCTATTGACGAACAAAGCATTTATTATACATGTAATGAAATATATAGAAATACCAATACAGTAAACTATAGTGAATTAATAATTTTGTTATATGATTTGTTGAATACTGTAAATACTATTAAAGATAAATGTGTTGTTAAAGCAGAAGACATTCATAAGTATGCTCATTATTGTAACCTAAATACTGCAGGTATTTTAGCAAATCCAAACGGTAAAATTAGATTAACAAATTCAAATTGTTTAAATGATCCAGATGAAGGTAAATTGTTATATGATTATTTTAATGATGTTAAATATAATGATTTGTTAAAAGTAATTGATAGTGAAACTAATTCAGAAATTTATTTAATTAGCTTTTGTAAAGGAGAGGATGATCTAAACCTATTTAGATTCTATGGGGATGATGCAAAAGGTGCTTCAATAATTTTAAATAAAGAATTTTTTGATGACCCATTTAAATATTTTATTCCTAGACCTGATTCGTATAAAGAATTTAAAATGAATGAAAAAGATTATATTGAAGGTGGTAGTAAAAAATTATATAAAGTAATTTATCCTGGAATTAAAGACTTTAATAATAAAATAAATGATATTAAAATAAAAGTAGATAATATTTTACATTTTCAAAAAAACAAGAAATTATCTACTAATAAATGTAAAATTATTAATAAATGTATTAATAATATTTTATCACAGATTAGATATCTGATAAAAGCTAATTGTTGGAAATCTGAACATGAAGCTAGGCTTATACTAAAAATACCAAAAGAAAATAATAAAATAGAATATGATAATAATATGCATAATTTATATTATTACCTTAATAAGGATTATAAAATTACATTGTTAACGTTAGGTTCTAAAGTTGGTGATTATCAAAAAGAAGCCAATTATTTTTCAAGTTTGGGGATTAAAAAAGTAAAAAAATCTAAACATCATTATCAATAATTAAGAATTAGGATTTTATTGTTATTACCAATTAACAAAACTAATTTCATAATAATTTTTTAGTCATTACATTTACTAGAACTTAATAGCCTATCTTAATAGGTAGGCTAAATTTTAAAATCTATTATATTACAGTTTCAGTTTAACCATGCACATCGTCAACGCTTGTTTCCCGTGCGCACAACACTTCTTAAAAAAATAATCCAAATTAAAAGCTATCCTAGGCAGATATCCAAGATCCTCTAACAAAGTGAAAAGAGGGAAAAATATTGCCATAGGAGGTAGCATAACAGATATTACCCAGCCAAGAGTTCGAAAAAGTCCTAGAATAATTACACCATGAAGCCATGCAGGAGCACTTATCCAGTTGAAAAAATCTGTAAGTTTCAATTCTAAAGTACTGAACATATTAGATAACAGTGCTGATGGATAGTTAGCACCCACTATTGTAATCCAAAAAATAATACCTAAAAGCAATAACATTATTGGAATACCCAGTGCTTTTGAAGTAATTACTTTATCTATTTTTCTGTCAAAACTCTTATTTTTCTTTTTATGTTCAGAAATAACTTTGGTAGTTATTGATTCAGCGGTATCAATTATACTGGATACTATTTTTTCTCTTAAAACATCTATGTTTATATTATGAATGATTTCCAAATCATCTTTTATTGAATTTATCTTTGACATGATTTCTTCTCTAGAAGACAAATCAATATTAAGGTATTTTTCTATGGATTTAATTATGGAACTGTCCCCATCAAGTAATCTTAATGAGGTCCATCTAATATCTAAAACATCATTTTCTAATACTGGAGATATAATAGGGCATAATTCATCGACAGCTTCCGTAATTTGGTCATTATAATTGATTTTAATAGGGGATAAGGTTCTTTCTGCTGTAATCATACTATGTAGACTATCTTTTAGTGTATCAAGCCCGATACCATTTCTTGCATTAGTTGGAATTACTGTAATTCCCAGTTCATGGGATAATTTCTTACAATTGATCTCAATACCTTTTCTCTTGGCTTCGTCAATTAGATTAACACATAAGATTACATTGCTGGTAATCTCAAGTATTTGTAATAATAAGTTGAGGTTACGTTCTAGACAAGTACTATCAGCTACAACAACAACTGCATGAGGTTTCCCAAAACATATGAAATCTCTAGCTATCTCTTCTTCAACAGAATTAGATAATAGTGAATAAGTTCCAGGAAGATCGACTAAGATATATTTTTGACCATTATGTGAGAAAGTACCTCTGGCGTTAGTAACAGTTTTACCGGGCCAATTTCCCGTATGCTGTTTTAGACCTGTAAGAGAATTGAACATTGTACTTTTTCCAGTATTAGGATTACCTGCTAAGGCTATGACTATATCATCTGGAGATTGCAAATCCACATTGAAGCTATCTTTTAAAGTTTTCAAACCAGTTGATTGATTAGTAAGTCCCATTAAATAGTATCCTCCTTATTAGGATTATATTTTACTATTATTTTTGACGCTTCTTCCGAACGAAGAGCAATCACTGTTCCTCTAATTTCATATGCAACAGGGTCTCCGCAAGGGCTTTTGTAAAGCGCTTTGATAGGAGTATCTTTCACTAATCCCAAGTCGAGCAATCTTCTTCTGGTAATTCCATCAGATAATAATCTTAACAATTGACATACTTGACCTACTGCCAAATTATCTAGTGACATTACTTTATTCATTATCTATCACCTCATTTATTTGATTTAAGATTTATAATAAAAATCTCTTCGTTTTTTTATTTTATAAAGTTAGGCGTAAGAAACTTTTAGAATCCATTTAGAATAATATATTTATTGATAACTTGATTGGTGCAAGTACAAATAAAATTTTTATTATAATTTTTTATTTACCATAATAATTCATTTATTATGTTGACATTATATATTTTATATATTACGATTATCAAGAAAATAATATTGAAGGGGAATATCAATAATGAAAAAATTAAATATCTTAATCTTAACTATTTTGATTACTATATCTCTATGTTCTTGTAATAACGCAAATAAAGAGATAGAAGAATCAAATACTTCACCGACACCAACTGATGAACAAACAGTAATAGATGATACAACAGATAATAATGAAGATTCATCAGATGATAAAGGTAATGATGAAGTGTCACAAGAAACTGGTGAACTAGAAATAATTAAAAAAGTAGAAAAAATGACTGATGAAGAATTATTGGACAGTTATATATATAATTTGGAAATTTGTTGTCCTGAATTTGACTTTAACAATGCTACAGAATTAGATGCAGATGAATTGTATAAACTATTTCTGTATTCGTTATTTGAAAATGTAGATTCTGATAAGGAAGATGAACTGTACGATGAATATCATAAGCAATGGTATAATGAAGAATTAAGTGTTTTTCAGATAGAAGTTGAAGATATTAAAAAACAATTGGATAAATATTTAAAAGAGTATACTTTAGACATAGGAAATACAAAGTTAATTAATACGGATTCTGAAAAAATCGAAACTCCTACGATTACTGGTTTTGGAGGGAATGCATTTCCTAAAATCAAAGAAAAATCCCTTAATGGAAACCAATTAGAATTAACTGTTGATTTCTATGATGAAAGTTATAATAATATAATAAGATCAAAAATATATATTTTAGAATTTTACAATGATGGATATTATATCATTAAAGATAAACTAGTAGATTAATAAAAAATCTCCATCCTAATTATTTAAATGATAATAAGGGTGGAGATTTTTTACACACTTTCAGTTATATGTTTCTAGGATAGTCATATTAACTTTCCATTATAAAACTATATATCCCATTACCGTTCCACTTACTGGGAACTGATTTTTATCACATGATTTGACTATACCATCATTACTAGATAAACGATCATCTCTTGGGTAATTAGCTTCAGTATAGTATATTGTATTTTCTTCAACAAGTTCAACAAAAAGAACATGTCCAGGTTTATTATCCCCATATGAAATTGAACAAATAGCATTTGTAATAGGTCCTAAACTAGCAGGTCTTTTTGTAACATTAGAGGTATTAATATTAGCATACCATTGACGACCATTGTTACCACCATGAAATGAAAGTGCCTTTCCTTTCTTTTCATGTGCACGACCCCAACAAAACCAAGTACATTGTCCTACAAGATTAGCATGGTAGTACATATTTGTATTACTCATATAACTATCACTGTTAATATTCATATCAGATGGACGTTGTCCAACTACAGGACTAGGAATTGGTTGTTCAGTTCCTAATTTCATAGAATCAACCCATGCTCGTTTCATTTTATTGCCACTGATGTTGTATTCAATTAGAGCATAGTTACCTTCTTTTTTATAATACAAGAAGTGTACTTCTTCGCTTTTACTTATTGACCCTGCAGAAGGATATATGGTACTAGATGGACCACAATAAGTTTTGGTTGAAGCAAGACAATATCTTACTTGTAGATTAGGATTATAAGTCGATATATTACCACTTTTCTGACTTACTGCACTATCTTTAATATACATTCTCTTCTTTTTTGTCCCAGCCGGATATTCAATATAATACCAAGCCCCTTCAGCCCATAATATAGTCACTGTATCATTTGGTCCCGCATAACTGTTTTCTGAAGGATAAGAGGTACTAGGACCATAATATACTGGTGTTTGATTTATAACTTTTCCTGTTGCCATTAAAAAAACTCCCTTTTATATAATATTTTATTGTGTAATTGCAATTACATTAATAAAGGAGATAGGAGATGATTAATTGTAAAATGTGAATATAACATTTTATAAATTATCTGTTGTACGTACTAAGCTATCTCTACCATTGGCTTGATATAATGATATCATTGTATTATACGACATTAACACGACACATTATAAAATATAATGAAATATTAAAAATAAACAATTAAAATGTTATAAATATTTGTAGTCATTGTAAAAATATTTTATTAGTTAAGCAATTGCATAATTACCTTCCGCTCATTTCTATAGGACAGTATGTTTAAGTTCTTCTACCATTATAATCTACTTGTGCGTATAGAATTAATTAGGAATTATGCAATTATCTCAGGTAAGAAATAAGAAGGTTTTAATGCTGATTATGGTTAGCAATGATTTCGTAGGGTATTATTTCGGTAGTATCTATTATACTGAATCAATTTGATTTATATGAATAAATTTGTTGATACTATAATAATTTAGATTAAAGGAGGGGATAACTATCAACTTATCCGAGTTCTATACTTTTAGAGGTTATGAAATACTAGATAGAGAGAATAATATACTTACTCCAAGTATGGAGGATTATCTAGAAATGATATATAGAATATGTAAAGAAGAAAATTATGTAAGAATGAATCAATTAGCTAATAGATTGAACGTAAGACCTTCTTCATCCACTAAGCTTGTTCAGAAATTAAGTTCCATAGATTTAGTCAATTATAAGAAATATGGACTTATAAGCCTTACTAAAAAAGGTGAGGAGATAGGAAAATTCTTATATCATAGGCATAATGTAATAGAGAAATTTCTTAGATTGATAGGTGTCAAACATAATTTATTAAAAGATACAGAATTGATGGAACACTATATAAAACCAAGGGTCCTTAAAAATATAGAACATCTTAATTACTTTTTTGAAGATAATAGTGAGGTTTTAGAGAAATATTACGATTCACTAGAGAGCATTAAAAAATAACTGTATATAGTAGTTAGTAATAAAATAAGTCATCTACTGTTACTGTAAATGACTTATTGTCTATTCGATATAGAATTAATCTATTAGTTTCCTTCAATCACATTTTGCATATCGTACATGCCTTTTGATTTTTGACTTAAAAATTTGGCAGCATTCACAGCGCCAACGCCAAAAATATCTTTGGATAAAGCATTATGGTTAAGTTCAACCACTTCGTCTTTTCCAGCGAAAATAATTGAGTGTTCACCTACGATTGTACCACCTCTTACGGAATGGATACCAATTTCTTTTGAATCCCTTTTAGCTTTTACTATAGTTCTATCATAAGTATAGGAGTATTCGTTGTTAAGTGATTCATTAATAGAATCTGCAAAGGCTAGTGCAGTACCACTAGGAGCGTCTATTTTTTGGTTATGATGCTTTTCTATGATTTCAATGTCAAAGTTTGCTGCAGTAAGTGTTTTAGCAGCTTTTTTCACTAGGTTCAATAGAAGATTAACCCCTAATGACATATTTGCTGATAATAGAATGGCAATTTCTTTACTAGCTTCATTAACTATATTAAGTTGTTCATCGTTAAGACCGGTTGTACATAATACGACTGGTAATTTTTTTGATTTAGCATAGTCGATTAATGAAGGTACAGCTTTTGCAGTAGAAAAATCAATTATAACGTCGCCTTCAACATCAATACTGTTCATATCAGTAAAAACAGGATATGGGTTAGCAATGTTATCATTGACATCAATACCTGCAACTATAACTGCATCTTTATCATCTTCAACTATTCTAGAAATTACCTGTCCCATTTTCCCATTACAACCATGCATTATAATTCTAGTCATTATATAACTCCTTTCATTTTTGAAACCGTTTTTTACGTTTGTTTTGTACACATTAAATCTATACAAATATTTATAGCTAGAATATATTATGTGTTATTTGCTAAGAAGTAATGCTCTACGTAGTATAATAAAAACCACTGAATACTGAATCAAAATGTATTCAGTGGTTTTTTTTTTAGATAGTTATTCCAAGATCGTCTATTGCTTTTTTAACTCTTAAGAAGTTAGCTGGTTCCATTTCTGTTAATGGTAAACGACATGGACCAGATGGTAATCCTAGATAATTCATAGCTGCTTTTACTGGAATTGGATTAACTTCACAGAAAAGTGCTTTTACTAATTCATGTATTCTAAGCTGTATTTCTAGACTGCCTTTAACATCCCCAGCTAAGAATTTTGCAACTAGATCATGAGTTTCTCTAGGCATGATATTAGCAACAACGGAGATAACTCCTTTACCACCAAGAGAGAGTAGAGGAACTATTTGGTCGTCGTTTCCAGAATAAAGGTCAAGATTACCTTCGCATTTGTGAACTAAATTAGTAATGTGACCGATATTGCCACTAGCTTCTTTTATACCTACGATGTTATCTACTTTTGATAATGCATATGCAGTATCAACATCAATATTGAGACCTGTTCTTGAAGGTACATTATATAGGATAACAGGAATATCAACACTGTTAGCGATAGAGCTAAAATGTTGAATTAAGCCTTTTTGGGTTGTTTTATTATAATAAGGTGTTACTTGTAATAATCCATCAGCTCCTAGTTTTTGAGCTTGTTTGGAAAGTTCTATACCATGTTTTGTATCATTGCTTCCAGTTCCAGCGATAACAGGAACCCTTTTATTGGTTCTGTCAATAGCTACTTTTATACACTCAAGGTGTTCTTCATCATTAAGAGTAGAAGATTCACCAGTTGTACCACATATCACAATACAATCGGTTTTGTTTTCTATTTGAAAATCAATCAGTTTTTCTAATCCTTCATAATTAACACTCATATCATCATTAAATGGTGTTATTATTGCTACACCAGCACCTGTAAAAATAGACATCAGATAACCTCCTCAGATTATATATTATTTTTGTTATATCTTCTTAGTATTACACTATAGTAAAAATCTTTATTGGTTACAATAGAATTTTTCTATTTAAAATCTTTTTTATGACTAAGTATAAGTTAGTCACTGCATATTTATTTAGTTGCTTTCAGTTCTACTTTAGTATATCTGTTTTTAATAAAAACATCAATATAAGGTAAGCAAATATTTTCAGATTTCATATAGATTTAATTTTTATAATTATCAAACCTCCCATTTCAAATATCTGTTTATTATATTATATTGTTATAATAACAAATAATTGAAAGTATTGTTTAATATTTCATTAGTAAGTGGAGGGAAATGTTGGATTTTAATATAGAATAATAAAAAACAGTCGGCTTTGTGTGCCGACTGTGAGAATTAATATTAAATGTCACAAGTAGCACCCCATATATCAATTAATATATGACAGTTATATAGTTATTCACTATATACCCAGACAGAAAACAGACAGGTATTTTCTTCTTCGGCATCTTACCCTTTCAATGATTATCACATTTGCCTGAACAAATCAAATTATCTACTGATGTAAAATGCTCCTCTACTATACTAAACTATTAAATTTTCATATATAATATCACTAATATATCAGTTTGTCAAATATGACTATATCAATTTTTGAAGAATCTTGTTGCTTCTTTCAATAAATGTAGTCATAGCTTCTGGTGATAGCTGTTTATGGCTAATCATAGCTAAATCATAGATTTGTTGACAGAACATATCAGTGTTTTCGGTATCTTTATTCTCAAGAATATATTTTACCAACTTATTTTTCTTATTAAGAAGAAGGCTTTCATTACTTGGCATTGAAGCAGCATCCATTCCGAACATTCCGTACATCTTACTCATATCCTGCATTCTTCTTGATTCTTCAGGTAGAATGATCATAGCTGAAATTTCTTCATCCTTAAGATTTTCAATGTTAACTGTTAAGTTCTCATTGCTAAGTGATTTTCTGAAGATGCCTTGAACTTCTTCTTGAAGTTTTTTGTTATCCTCTTCACTTGAATCATCTTCATCTTTTAGGTTATCTGTAAGGTCAGCATCGATTCTTACGAATTTAGTATCTTTTTCTTTCATTTCAACATGTGATATGAAAGGTTGATCAATAGTCGTATTCATTATGACAGCTTCCATATCATTATCTTTAAACATTTTGATATATTGAGCTTGTAGTGTTTCATCTGTTACATAATAAACCTTGTTTTCATGTTTATCTTTATTTCTATCAAGATATTCTTGTAGTGTTACGTAATCTCCAGTTGTAGTCTTATACAATATGATTCCGTTTGTCTTGTCAAAGAATTTATCGTCTTTCAAGCAACCGAACTTGATAAATGGATGTATATCATCCCAGAATTTTTCAAAAGACTCTTTTTCTTTTTTATATAGTGAATTGAGTTTGTCAGCTACTTTCTTAGTAATGTATGAAGAAATTTTCTTGACGAAACCATCATTTTGTAAGAAACTTCTTGATACGTTAAGTGGTAGGTCTGGACAATCTAAAATACCTTTTAATAACAGTAAGAATTCAGGAATAACTTCCTTGATATTGTCAGCAACGAATACTTGGTTATTATATAATTTGATTTGACCTTCCATTGTTTCAAACTGATTTCCGATTTTTGGGAAATAAAGTATTCCTTTTAAGTTGAATGGATAGTCCATGTTAAGGTGAATCCAGAATAAAGGTTCTTTGAAATCCATAAAAGTCTTTCTATAGAATTCTTTATATTCTTCATCTGTACATTCATTAGGTTTTTTTAGATATAAAGGTGTAGTGTCATTTAATGGTTTTGGTTCTTCTGGTTCTTTTACTTCACCTTTTTCGTCTTCATTTTCATTTTTAGGTTCTTCCTTATTAGGATTGATCAGATATATCTCTATAGGCATTAGTGAACAGTATTTTTCAATTGTAGTTCTGACTGTGTATTCATTCAAGAAGTCTTTACCGTCTTCACCTATGTTAAGTGTAATCTTAGTTCCTCTTTCGGTACGGTCACTATCACTCATTTCATATTCATTACCACCGTCACTTACCCATTTAACAGCTTTTGATCCTTCTTTATATGAAAGAGTATCAATAGTAACTTTTTTGGCTACCATGAAAGCAGAATAGAAACCAAGTCCGAAATGACCTATGATCTGGTCTTCGTTAGCTTTATCTTTATATTTATTCATAAAGTCTTCAGCACCGGAGAAAGCGATTTGATTAATATATTGTTTTACTTCTTCGTCTGTCATACCAATACCATTATCAATAAAAGTCAGAGTTTCCTCTTTATCGTCAACAATAACCTCAATCTTGAATTCATTATCTTCAGGCAGAGATGCTTCTCCCATTGCGTCTAATTTTTTTAGTTTAGTTATAGCATCGCATCCATTGGAGATAAGTTCCCTTACAAATATATCATGATCAGAATATAACCATTTTTTTATTATTGGAAAAATATTTTCACTATGGATGGAAAGATTCCCTTTTTCAGTACTCATTTTAACTCCTCCTAACAATTTTTCATAAGTATTTATATTTTATATAATAAGAAAGCTTAACTTTCTATTTATCTTGAAATATTATACGAGGCGTAGCCTCTTGGTAATATGTAAAGGTATATAGTGAATTTTTTATTATAACTTATATAAGATATAATAAATGTATTTTATGTAGATGTCAAGAAAAAATTAGCACTCATTGAAGAAGAGTGCTAACAAAAAAGCAATATTTATATTATAAACGATATGAATTATAGGTTAAACAGTTATGCCGTGTTTTTTGAAAAATATTTTAACTGAATCATCCCAATAATTTTCTAGAGTCTTATCTAATGTAAATATCTTCATAGAACTACCAGTGGTGCATTTTAGAACGTTATCTTCATATAAAATATTAATGAATAATCCATTTACATTATCTGATTTTGTAGGTAATTGATGTTTTGATATCATATTTTCTATTTTGTCATGGGGTAGTGAAAAAACAATTTTCAGATAAGATGGAGTTTTGTTTCCTTTAATCATATAGAAAACTATATTCTTGATTTCTGACCATTTAACCTGATCTCTGCCTTCTAGTATTTCAATTTCGTTTGTAGAAAGATATTTTTTATTTATGTCACAAGAAATATTGAACTTCGTAAACGTATTAAGTTCAACAGTAGATACCTCGAAATCATCAAACATCTTATCTTTCAATAAATTATTCATAAAAAGTTTTATATCAATTATGTTAAAACATACCATATAGTACCATTCCTTCCCAAATACCAATAGTGATTGTACCCTTAAAGTATATCATACAAAATAGAGGTAGAACTTTCAATACTTTTATTGTAATATTATATGTGAGTAAGTAATGTTAATCCAAATAAATTTGCTTTATAATACATACATATGATAGAAAGTGGAGTAAAATAAAATGAATAGATTGAGTAGAGATTTTTATGAAAGAGACACATTGGTAGTAGCACAAGAATTACTAGGTAAAAACCTTGTTTTTCTTGATAACCATAAGGATGAAATTATTGTCAAGATAACTGATGTTGAAGCCTACAAAGGAATCAATGATAAAGCTTGTCATACCTATGGAGGCAAGAGGACACCAAGAACTGAAGTAATGTGGGGTGAAGCTGGTCATATATACATCTATATAATATATGGAATGTATTATTGCCTTAATATAGTTACAGAAAGTATAAATGACCCTTGTGCTGTTTTGATAAGGGGAGTAGTTCCCGTGAAAAATATTACTAAAATGTCATTGAACAGATATAATAAAGCGTATGAAGAACTGAATAATTATCAGATTAAAAATTTTTCTAACGGACCTGGGAAATTATGTAAAGCTTTGGGACTTGATTTAACCCATAACGGAATGGATTTGCTATCACCCCAATTGTATATATATGATGATGGAAAACATGATAATATCGATATAAAAAAATCCAAACGTATTAATATTGATTATGCAGAAGAGGCAGCAGATTATTTATGGAGATTTTATATTGATTAATTAATATGACTACAATTAACTAGAAAGTTCTATTGATATAATTAAAATATACAATAAAACAATCAAACAAATAGTATAAAGATTAAGAAGAGAGGAAATAAAAATGAAAACAAGTATGAGTTATTCAAAAGATTTAATGACATTTATTGAAAAAAGTACATCTCCTTATCATAGTGTGATACAAGGAAAGAAAATATTAGATGAAAAGGGTTTTAAAGAACTTAACATGAAAGATGAGTGGCAGGTTGAAAAAGGAGGAAAATATTATGTTATTCCTTATTCTTCAATGATTATCGCTTTTACTTTAGGAGAATATGTTGACAAAATGGGATATAAGATTATAATATCTCATACTGACAGCCCAAGCTTTAAAATCAAACCTGTATCAGAAATCAAAACAGACAATTATATTACACTAAATACAGAAGTATATGGTGGACCTGTCTATTATACATGGTTTGATAGACCATTATCCCTTGCTGGAAAAGTCGCATTGAAATCTGATAACCCAATGAAACCACTTATTAAATACATTGATTTCAAGAAATCAGTACTTACTATTCCAAGTCTAGCTATTCATATGAATAGAGAAGTGAATAAAGGTGTTGAATTAAGTCCTCAAAAAGATACATTACCACTTATTGGGCAGATTAATAAAACATTATCAAAAGATAATTATCTTGTATCTTATATTGCAAAAGAACTAGGCACAGAGATTGAAAATATTCTCGATTTTGATTTATACTTATACTTAACAGGAAAAGGAAATGTAGTGGGTATTAATGAAGAATTCGTACAATCTTCAAGACTTGATGATCTAGCGATGGTATATACTAGCCTTGTATCAATTGCTAATACAGAAAATAAAAGTGGTATTAATATTGCTGCTTGTTTCGATAATGAAGAAATTGGAAGCAGAACCAAACAGGGCGCTGACAGTGTATTGTTTTCTAACATAATAGAAAGAATATCTATGGCACTTAGCAGAACAAGATCTAAACAGTACAGGATGCTAGAAGAATCTTTTATTATTTCTGCTGATGCTGCACATGCTTTACATCCTAATGCTGTTGAGAAGAATGACCCAACTAATAGACCTGTTATCAATGAAGGAATAGTCTTGAAACTCAGTGCTAAGCAAAGCTATGCTACAGATTGTGAATCAACAGGTACTATCCAGCAATTATGTGATGAAAATAAGATACCTTATCAAAAATTCGTTAATCACTCATGTATACCCGGAGGAAAAACTCTAGGACCAGTTGTTACCGCATATCTACCTATAAAAGCTGTAGATGTAGGGGTACCAATGCTTGCAATGCATTCAATAAATGAATTAGTAGGAGTAGATGATTTATTAAATATGAGTAAACTGTTTGATAATTTTTATGCTTTATGATGATGTATTTATCTTTATATAGTTTAAAATTTAATTATTCAAGAAAAATTATTAATCAAAATGAAAAATAGCCTTTAAATTTTATTTCATTTATGGTAATATTAAAGGTAGTATTTAAAACTACATTGTGCAGTATAGATGTTAAGGAGGCTATTAATTGAATTTTAAGATTGTAGTAGACAGTTGTTGTGACATAACTAATGAAATTAAAAAAAATATAAATGTAGAGATAACCCCACTTACCATAGAGCTAGAGGGTACAAGGTATACAGACGATGGTTCGTTTTCAGTTGATGATTTCGTTAAGAAAATGAATGATAGTACGACTGTACCTAAGACTGCATGTCCTGCACCAGCAGAATATATTGATAGATTTGAGAGTGAAGAAGAGAATGTATTTGTGATAACTTTATCCAGCAAATTAAGCGGAAGCTATAATAGTGCTGAGATTGCAAAAGATATCTATCTTAGCGAAAATGACAATAAGAAGATTCATGTTTTTGATTCACTTAGTGCATCAGCTGGAGAGGTTCTATTAACTTTAAAAATTGATTATTTAGCTAAATTAGGTAAAACATATTCTCAGATAGTAGAATCTATAAGCAATTATATCAAAGAAATGAAAACTATGTTTGTTCTTAACAAGCTAGACAATCTGGTGAAGACTGGAAGAATGAGTTTGGTAAAAGCCGCTATAGCCAATGTGCTCAATATAAAGCCTGTTTTAGCTTCTAATGGCAAAGGTGAAATAATTATGATTAACAAAGGAAGAGGAATAAATAAAGCTCTAGGTAAAATGATAGCTGCAATGGGTGAAACAAAAGATAACTTGGAAGAGAAACTTTTAGTAATAGCTCATTGTAATTGTTTGAAAAGAGCTAATGCTTTAAAAGAAAAGATTAGTAATGTATATAATTTTAAAGATATTTTCATTGTGGAAATGAGAGGCATTTCATCTACGTACGCTAATGATGGTGGTATAGTAATAGCCTTTTGAAAAAGCTTTGCAGTAAAAAATATAATGGTTAATCTATATTTTTACTGCAAAGCTATAATTTTATTTGTTTAATTTGTTGACTTTTTTTTCAGCAAAGACTATCAGTTCATAGAGACCAGTAGCTAGTAATGCTAATATTATGATACTCATCATTACCCAATCCATTTTAAGAACTTGACTTCCATATACGATCAATTTTCCTAACCCAGCCTTACCAGCTATGAATTCTCCAATTATTACCCCTATAAAAGAAAGTCCTATATTAACTTTCATGGTACTAATGATATTAGAAAAATTAGCGGGTATTATAACTTTTTTGAGTACATCTTTTTTTTTGCCGTTAAAAGTATATATCAACTTAATTTTTTCTTTATCAACGTTAATGAAACCGTTGAATACATTTATTATTGTGACTACTATAGATACTGTTAGAGCAGTGATAATGATAGATCTTGTGTTATTACCAAGCCATACGATAAATATTGGAGCTAAAGCTGTTTTTGGTAAGCTGTTGAATACCACAAGATAAGGTTCTAGTACTTTTGATATTTTATTGTTCCACCATAGAATGATTGCTATGATTATTCCCAAAATACTACCCAATGCAAAACTTATGATAGTTTCATATAAAGTTACCCATATATGATATATGAGAGAACCGTCTAGAAGCATATCTATAGTAGTTTCGGCGATTCTTGATGGGCAACTGAATATAAAGGAATCAATTATTCCATATATTGAACATATTTCCCAGGTAATTATTAAAAACAATAAAATGATAATTTGAAATAGAAGGATTATCTTTTTATCTTTTTTGACCTTTTTTAGATATTTTTTTTGCTCTGAGGAGAAGTCGTCAATCATTTTTATCAAGCTCCTTCCAAATGGAATTAAAGTAAAAACGGAATTCAGGAGCACTTCTTGAATTAAAAGGGGTTTTATTTTCAATAGTAAGATTAATGTCAAATATTTTTTTTATCGTTGCAGGTCTTTTGCTTAGAACGACAACTTTGTCACCCATACTTATAGCTTCAACTATATAAAATAAAAAGTAACTTTACTGAATTATTTATGATGTAGTAATTCTAGTTCTAAGTTGTTTCCATCCCAATAAATATTTTTTATAGTTTTATTTATCAGTAATTTTTTTTGTTCATGGGATAACATACTATGTATTTCATTATTCAATAAAAAATCCATGTTGTAACTATCATTTGCTTTAGTAGCTGTTGAATTTGTTAATATATCTAATTGCTTATTCAATGAGTGTAATTTAGTATCTAGCTTATCTATTTCCTTTATGATATATTTTGAAACAGCATTTGTTTTACTTGATAAAATCAAAGTTAAATGGTATATTGCATTTTTAGTTTGAGTTATTTCTTTTTGCAGGTTGGAAATTTTGTTGTTAGCATTACTGCTATTTACACTTTGTGCATATGATTCTAATTCTTCGATAAGTTTATCGATTGAGATATAATGTTCAATTGCATCAAGGATCAATTTTTCACTTGCATTGCCATTGAGATTTCTTATGGAACATTCTTTACTATGAGTAAGTTCTTTAACTCTGCATTTATAGTAAAAATACTTAACTTTATTATTTTCATATTTACTGATTACTCTTAGAGGTTTATTGCAGCTTTTGCATTTTATTATTGGAGTAAGTAATGCTTTTCTTTTACTTGGCGTTGAATAGGTTCTGTGCTTATTGAGTTGTAATATCTTTTGTACGTGTATCCATTTGGCTGATAGTATAATCGGATGGTGAACACCAATAGATATAATCCATTGGGACATTGCTTTTTGATTGATTTTATTATTGGTTTCATTATTCTTATTATAAGCCATTATTCCATAATTACCATTGAAATTCATAGTATCCTGATGTATGTTAATTGTGCAATTATTTTTCGAAAAATATTCATATGCATTTTTATCTGCTGACATATAAACAGGATTAGATAGGATTTTTTTTAATGAACTTAAACTAAAGTCTTTATCATTTCGAGTTTTTAGATTAAGTTCTAGAGTGTATATCTGTAGTCTGCTAAGTGATCTACATTCCAGATATTTATCAAATATTAATTTAACTGTTTTACTTTCATAAGGATCATCAATTAGTACTGAAATATACTTACCTGTTGATTTATCTATGATTTTAGTTGATTTATATCCTAGGGGTGTTATTCCTCCTAACCATCTACCGGTTTCCGCTAATTTGTACATATTGTCTTTAATTCTTTCGGCTATGGTTTCTCTTTCAAGTTGAGCGAATACACTTGCTATATACATCATAGCCCTTCCCATTGGTGTTGAGGTATCAAAATTATCTCTGATGCTTACGAACTCAATTTCGTTAAGTGTCAATATATGTAGTGTATTTGAAAAATCCAATACATTCCTACTGATTCTATCAAGTCTGTAGCAAATGATAATATCTAATTTACTGTTTTTGGCATCTTTTAACATTTTCTGAAATTCAGGGCGTTTAGTATTCCTACCCGAAAAACCTTCGTCTTCGTATATGTATACATTTCCTATTTCAAAATATTTGTATGCATATTCTTTGCATAATTGAATTTGGTTTTTGATTGAGTCACCTGTTTCGGTTATTTTGGATTTTCTAGAATAGATTCCTATATTCATAATAGTGCTCCTTATATTTTTATATTTATAAGTATATGAATATTATTATAAATTTAAGAGCAGAAATATTAATATTTCTGCTCTTTGAGAGTGTAGAGTATGATATTATTAAATATCAATAAGGATACCTGCATTCATAATTACTGCTTAATAGGATTTACCTTATTTCTATGCATTTCTTCAGCAATTTCCCTTGCATGTATTAAGGTTTTTAAGATAATACTTCTTGTTTGCTCATCAATAAATTCTCCATGGAATTTTAGACCATCTACGTCTTCTAACTTTTTAATAAAAGTATTGAGGTCGATATCTATGGATTTATTATCGTCTAGCTCCCTAATAGGAAGAGAATTATTACTTCTTCCTAGCAGATAATCAGTGGTAGTATTTAAAGCTAAAGCAATTCTATTAATTATTTCGCCCTTAGGCTCTCGAAGGTTATTTTCATATCTTGACATTGTTGCCTCTGTAACATGTACTTTTACTGCTAATTCTTTTTGCGTAAATTTCTTTTTTTTTCTAAGATTTAATATTCGATAACCAATAGAATTATTATTCATTTTAAACACCACTTTAAATAATTATTTTTGTTATATATATACCCTTTGAGATATTTCATTAATAGTATAATACTTACTTACCAAAATTAAAATTAGTATTACCAAAAATACAAACTATTAGTTGACACTTACCAAATGGTATGGTACGATTGACTTGTTCAAATGGTAAGTGCTGGGAGGTGAATGTATGAATACTTATAGATTAAAATCTGCCAGAGCTTCTATGGGGTACACACAGGTAGAAATGGCAAAAAAGCTATCAATAACACAAAAAACTTACAATAGAAAAGAACTAGGTATAGTTGATTTCAATTTACGTGAAGTAACAAAAATTATTGATATTTTGAAACTAGATGTCGATAACGTGTATGGCATTTTTTTTAATGATAAACTTACCAGTTGTATACCTAATGAAGTTTCTAAAAATGCTTAGTCAGATTAAAAATTTCTATAATACATATATTAAATCAAATATATATCAAGTATATATTAAAGTTTAATTATATATATATCATGAATTAATATTAAAAGATATTCTATAATATTTAAATTAATGATATACAATGAATTTTTAGTTCGTTTCTATTAGATTTAATACATGATTAATACATTTACTTATAATATTATTGGCTTAATTAATATAAATTATGTCTGAATTTTAATAAAAAATAATGATCGATAAAATTTGTTGTTAATAAATAAGGGGCTGTTTTATATAGTGATGAAGGTATAAAGTGTAAAACAGCCCTTTATTTATTTATGTAAATAAAAGTTCTTTTTTATCCAATGAATATATGATATAATAAATATTGTTAATAAATTGAGAAATTCGAAAGGAGTGGTTGTTTATGTTAAAAGAAATTACAAGAATCCAATTAACCAAACAATTTAAAATCAAACTGCTCCCAGGAGAAAATCTATAATTTGGTTTATATACCTAGAGCAGTGTTAACATTGCCTAGGTTTTTGTATAAAAGGAAATTTTGCTTTTTATATTTTCAAGAGGATTAGTCTATTATTCTATATAAAATAGATAATTACTAATGTAAATAGATATATAACTAACCTTTATTTTATGAGATTATTCCTAGTGCAATGAGAATGCACTGGGATTTTTTTCTGGAGAAATAAGAAAGGTATGTTATATGATAATTAATGATTATGGATGGAATGAAGAATTAGAACAGAGTTTTACTACTTACTATAGTAAAGGATTAATACCTGCTCGTATATTAGTAGAACATAGAGGGATTTACAGAGTTGTAACACAGTATGGTGAACTAGAAGGATTCAATTCAGGTAAATTATATTACGAAGCCAGTAAAGATCTTTTACCCACAGTTGGAGATTGGGTTGCAGTAACACCCGTTAATGGTGAAGAAAAAGCTATAATTAAAAAAGTTCTACCTAGAAAAAGCAAATTCATAAGGAAAATAGCTGGAAATACTACTGAAGGGCAAGTTGTTGCAACTAATTTTGATTATGTATTCATAGTTACATCTCTCAACAATAATTTTAATGTAAAAAGATTAGAAAGGTATTTGACAGTAGCTTGGGATAGCGGAGCAGAACCAGTAATCATTCTTAGTAAAGCTGATTTATGTGATAATGTTAATGATCGATTAGCAGAAGTACAGAATATATCATTTGGTGTGAATGTTCATGTTATCAGCTCTATAAGTGGAACAGGTATACACGAAATCAAGAAATATTTTAGTGAAGGTAAAACATCAGTTGTATTAGGTTCATCTGGAGTAGGTAAATCTACTCTTATCAATACTTTATTAGGTGAAGAAGTCATGATGGTTAATGAAGCCAGAGAAGATGATGATAGGGGAAGGCATACTACAACTCATAGAGAGTTAATCATTCTGAAAGATGGAGGGATGATTATAGATACTCCAGGTATGAGGGAAATAGGTTTATGGAGTGAAGGTGAAGATGAAAATGTTCTAACTGATACTTTTAGCGAAATCAATGCTCTTAGTGAGAATTGCAGATTTAGAGATTGTACTCATACTAATGAACCTGGCTGTGCAGTATTAAATGCCATAAAAAGTGGTGAATTAGACGAGGAAAGGCTTAAAAGTTATAAGAAGCTAAAGAGGGAATTGATATTTATTGAAAGCAAAAAAAACGCTAAACTTAAGTTGGAAGAGAAAAGAAAGATGAAAGCTAAGTTTAAACAATATAGAAACAGGTAGTTTAAAGTATAGTATTAGGTTACTACAGCTGATTTTAGTGTGTAGTAGCCTTTTTTATTGAATGGATTAATTAAATGGTATATAATTAATAACTATAGAAAAAATATGTCATCATTTTAGAATATGAAAATAAAATATAATTATTGTAAATTTTCATTCATATTTTAAATACAACATGATATAATTATTCTAGTTGTATTCATTTTTAAAAATAAATTCTAGTAAATAAAGTAGTTAGAAATATAAGGTGATATTATTGAAAATTGGTTTTTTTGATTCAGGAATAGGTGGAATTACAGTTTTAAATGAAGCACTTAAAATGCTACCTAATGAAGAATATATTTATTATGCAGATTCTATAAATGCTCCTTACGGTATTAAGCCAAAAGAAGTAGTGAAGAAATACATATATAATGTAGTTCAATTTTTGATATCCAAAAAGGTAGATGTTTTGGTTATTGCTTGTAATACAGCTACAAGTATAGCAGTAAGAGAGTTAAGACAAGTATATGATATTCCCATTATCGGTATGGAACCTGCTGTAAAATATGCTGTAGAACACAACAAGAATAAAAGGATTCTGGTTACAGCTACTGATTTGACTTTAAAAGAAGAGAAATTCAAAAATCTGGTTGAAAGAGTTGATAGTGATTCTATAGTTGATTCATTAGCACTTCCGAAACTAGTTGAATATGCAGAAGATTTCATCTTCGATAAAAATAAAATCGTATCATATCTTAGAAAACAATTAGAACCTTTTGACTTAGATAAATATGGTTCAATCGTACTTGGATGTACGCATTTCCCTTTTTATAAAAGTCAATTTAGAGAAATTATACCTGAACATGTTAAAATAGTAGATGGTAATGTAGGTACAGTCAGACATCTGAAAGATATTATGGAACGAAGTGATAAATCATTTAGCAGTAATAGAAAGTTAACTTTTTATTATTCAGGAGTGAAGGATGAAGATAATATGATTTTAAAAAAATATCTTAATATACTTAATCTTCCTGAAAAAACTTATTAAGAGATTGGAGTAAAAAATATGGGTAAAAAAATATTAAAAGAATTAAAAGATATAGTTGTATTTGCGGTTATTGTAATTATTAGTGTGATTGTCATTCAAAGTTATGCACTAGCTTCTACAAAAGTTCAACAACATTCAATGGAAAATACCTTGAAGGAAAATGATTTTTTGTTTGCTGAGAAGTTATCATACATATTTACAGAACCCAAATTTGGAGATATAATAGTTTTTCTGAAAGATAGACCTGAAGGTTTCTGGGGCAATCCTATAGGGATATGTATTGAAGATACTCTAGGAAAGTTGCAACGTAAGCATCCTAGAATGAGATACGTAAAAAGAGTTATCGGTGTACCAGGAGATAGAATCGATATTAGAAATGGTAAGGTCTTTATTAACGATAAAGAATTAGAAGAACCATATATTAAAGGTATAACAGAAAAAACCATTATCGACTTTCCAATAGAGGTTCATGAAGGTGAATTATTTGTACTTGGTGATAATAGAGAACATAGTAGTGACAGTAGGGATTTTGGATGTGTAGAAATAGATAAGGTTGAAGGTCAAGTGGTAATTCGCTTATGGCCATTAAACAAGATAAGAGTATTTTAATTTTAAATATGAATACTATAAGTAAGACGGTTTTTGGTAATTCAGCTTTTTGTACCTATAATTAAATGCAGCAGTAATATAGTAATCATCTGTTTGTATTTTGAAGTGTGAAAAAGTTGATTCAGTAACTTTTTATGAAATATAGCATCTGCTATATCGTGAGTTACTAATAGAGCTGTCTTATTTTCTTTTTTTAATATAGTTCCTATCTCATCTCCGGCAGATAATCTAGTTTGATAATCAAGAGCTGCAAATGGTTCGTCTAACAACAATATTTCTGGTTGTAAAGCTAATGTTCTGATAAGAGCTGCTTTTTGTCTCATACCTCCTGAAAGCTGAGAAGGCTTATAATTCTTAAAATCATATAATCCATATTTTTTTAATAAATCGTCTATATATTGAAGACTCTCTTTACATATTTTGTTATTGATTTCTAGACCAAGGAGTACATTTTTATATACTGTCCTCCATTCAAAAAGATGATCTTTCTGAAGCATGTATCCAATATAATGAGAATCGTTAATTATTAAAGATTTGTCAAGGAAAACTTCGCCGATAGATGGTTGCAATAAACCGGAAATTAAGGATAGCAATGTGGATTTACCACATCCACTTGGACCTACAATACTTACAAATTCTCCTTTATTAATCTCAAGGTTGATATTCTCTAAAGTCTTGGTTTCACCTTTTGGTGTGTGATAAGTATAGGATAGATTTTTAATTTTAACTAAAGGAGACATATGTACCTCCAATTTATTTTCAATATACTATATTGTATTACAGTCAACATTATTATGTGTAAGTTAATGACTTAACTTTGATACTTAAATAACTATAAAATATGGCAATCATTAGGTCCAGAGAAAAATATATCTTCCTAGCTCATTTTATTGATTTGAATAATCATGTAGAAGTATATTCGATATTATGGTATTATATATAGTAGTTAAACTATTATATATAAAAGTAAAGGTGGATGTATGAAAAAATATAAAATGAAGCAGAAGAATGTTTTTTTACTGTGTATCGGATTAAGAAATATTTTTGAAGCAATTGCTACACCAGGTAATTTAGTTTTAACTAGCTTCATGATTTATCTAGGTTTACAAGATTATGAGATGGGATATATTTTAGGGTTCATAGCTCTTACTAATATCTTTCAGTTGATTTCTCCGTTGATATATGAAAAATTCAAGAGTCCTAAGAAAATGGTACTTATTACTAGAACCTTAAGATTCATTGTATTCTATTTCGTAATGTTTCTACCATTTATTGAGAATTACAGATTCATACTTTTATTATTCATAATATTCACTTCAATGTCATTCACTTCACTTATGGGAGGAACTTTTTTAGCTTGGAATGATAGAATTATTCCGATGGATAGAAAAGGAAGATATTATTCAACACGTAACTTGATATCTAATGGTGTTGGTATACTAATTCCTTTATGCGTGGGTAGGGTTCTGGATTCCTATGAACATACTACAGCCTTATTTATGATGATATTTATAATAAGTATTATTTTTGCAGTTGGAGAAATATTTATTATTACAAGACTAGATGATTACCCTATAATAACTAAAGGTAAGTTGACATTAAGACAAACTTTAACATATCCTCTAAAAGATACTAAATATAGGCAGTTTATATTATTTTCATTATTATGGATGTTCGCATGGAATTTCGGTAGACCTTTCTTTAATATATATGCTATTAAATATATTAATCTTTCATATGGTTTTATAGCTTTCGTAGCAAGTTTTACAGCGGTAGTCAAATTACTCCTTGCTAAAATGTGGGGAGCAGGTGTGGATAGATATGGATGGAAAAAGATATTGAAATATACTGGTTTATGCTTTGGCTTTACTCATTTTTTATGGATTTTTATTTCTTTGGATTTTCACATATTTTACTTTTTATTTATCTTGTTAAATGGTATATTTATGATAGGGTTCAATATAGCTAAGTTTAATGTCAACTTGAAATTAACAGATCATGAATATAGATTATCATATATGGCAGTTAATTCAGCTATTACAGCAGTGTTCTCTTTTGTTAGTACTAATATTAGTACAATCATCATTAGGGTAATCGATCCGACTTGGAAAATATTTTCGCTAGATATTTTTCAAATACTTTTTGTTATAGCAGGTATACTATATCTATTGGCATTAATTTACATAATCAAGAAAGATTTATAATTAGTTGAAAGGAATGGTGATATAATGTCTTTGACACCAGCTCCAGCTTTAGAGAAAGGGCTAAAGATTCTAGAGATAATAGCAAAAGAGGAGGAAGTTAGTTTTAACCAGCTTCAATCGATGACTGGTTATAATGTAAGTAGCTTGAATCGCTATCTTCATACTTTGCGCTATCTAGATTATATACAGAAGAATTTAAACAACAAATATATAACAGGATTGAAGTTATTCAGTCTAGCTGAGAAAAGTAATAGATGGCATTTCCTGAAAGAAGTGGCTTATAAACATTTAGTTGAATTAAGTGACCGTTTTGGAATCAGTTTATTGCTAATTGGATATTCTAATGACCAGTTTATTGTATTAACCAAAAAGGCACATAAAGATAATATAACCATGATGAGTGTTGATACCAGTCGTTATTATGAAGAATCCATTGTTTGGTCTTTGCCTTATATCATACATTTAGAGCAAGAAGAGCAGAAGCGAATTATAGAAACTTATTTTAGTGATTATAATGATAAGAGAGAGTGTTTACAAGAATTGAAATCACATTTTATGGAGAACGGATATGTTCTTGATAAAGGGTTCATAAATAAAAATATTTTGAGAATAGGTATTCCATTATATGCGGGTGAATCTAAGCCTATAGCGGTATTGGGAGCAGGGACTTTCAGACAGCATTTAGGAGATAATATAGAAGAAGTAATTTCTGCGATGAAAGATGTTAGTATTCACATAAGTGAATTGGTATTCTAAATGTTACAAATATAAAAAAGGCATTTCAATAATTAGTGTTTGATAGTTTTGTTTGCTAATTATGAAATGCCCTAAATTTATTCTATATTTTTGATTGCTTCTTCAGCAAATTCTGTTGTTATGATTTTATCATATTCTACTTCTTTCGATAGTTCACCAGCTGAATCAAGAATATTCTGAAGTAGGTCAAGACCTGCTTTTTCAAAATATGGGTCTTTTCTCCAAGTATCTTGATCTTTGTATCTCTGAACTATCTTGATTAATAGATCCATTTCGGTATCTTTGAATTGTGGTGCTATAACTTCAGAAATTTCTTCTGGAGTGTGTTCATCAACCCAGATTTGAGCTTTATAGATAGCATTTGTGAATTTCTGTATGGTTTCTGGATTGGCTTTTATATAACTTTTTTCTGCCATGTATGAGGTGTAAGGAACCATACCACTTTCTACTCCTAATGAAGCTACAACATATCCTTTACCTTCATTTTCTATTTTGGAAGCTGATGGTTCAAATTCAGCTGTATAATCTCCCGTGCCTCCAATAAAAGAACCAGCTGTAGCGGTAAAGTCGATATTTGTAATAACCTCTACATCCTCATAAGGGTTAATATTATTCTTTTTCAGAATATATTCCAGTACCATTTGGGGCATACCCCCAGGACGTCCACCTACTATTGTCTTACCTCTTACATTCTCCCAATTGAATTCTTCATTAGTTCTTCCTATTAGGAAGTTTCCAGCACGTTGGGTGAGTTGTGCAAAGTTGATTACATAGTCTTCTTTGCCTTCATTATAGACGTAAATAGATGATTCTGAACCCATGAAGGCTATGTCTGCGTTGTTAGAAATTAAAGCTGTCATTGATTTATCTGCGCCCCATCCTGTTGAGTACATCAGTCAATTTATAATATGTTATTCCAAATGAGAATACAGTCTTTTATTATGAGTAAACATAACCTGAAGAGAGTGGATTAAAAATAATTGGGAAGTATCATTTTAATACAATGCATTATGATACTTCCCAACATTAATATCAGTATTAATATATTATACTTTGAATTTATCTGTTCTTTCTTTTAATGTATAAGCTACGTTTCGTTGTTCTTCTATACTAGCACCGATTTCTTCAAATGCACTTGCCTGTTCTTCCATTACACTGTTAATCTGTTGAACAGAACTTGCATTTTCTTGAATTGAAGATGACATTTGGTCCATAGCTTTTGTCATTTCTTCAGCAACTTGTGATTGTTGATTAGCTGAATTGGATATCATTTCAATTTTATCATTAATGCCTTTAATTGAATTCAATATATTTCTAAAGTGGTCATCGATGATATTGGATTTCTTAACGCTTATTTCTACTAATTCTTGACCTTCAGAAATAGCTGCGTTGGCATTATCAGCTTTGCTTTGGATTTCAGTTATCAATTTGCTTATATTTAGAGCTGATTCTTTGCTTTCTTCTGCTAGATTTCTTACTTCATCTGCTACAACAGCAAAGCCTTTACCATGTTCACCAGCTCTAGCGGCTTCTATAGCAGCATTTAATGCAAGGAGGTTAGTTTGCTCAGAAATATTAGCTATTATTGTAACTATTTCACCTATTTCATCTGATGAAGCTTTTAGATTAACTATAGCATCATATACTTGGTCAGTGGATTCTTTTACCCTACTATTGGCATTAACTACTTCTTTTATATTATTAGCTCCTTGATTAACATATTCAAGCGCTGAATTACTGTCGTTGAATGCATTGTCGACTTGTTGTGAAACTATATCTGAATTACTTGCTAATTCTTGTATACTAGCAGTAGCTTCTTCAACAATACTGGCATTATTTTGAGAACTATCTGAAACATTAGCTACGCCAGTAGATATTTCTTCCATACCTTCGTTAGAATGTTCCATACCTAGTGAAATTTGATTAGATGATTCTGCTAGGTTATCAGCATTTGTTTTAACCTGTGAAACTATTTCATGTATATTATCTATAAAGATATTGAAATAATTAGCGAGTTTACCTAATTCGTCTTTAGTTGTTATGTTAAGTCTTTTAGTCAGATCGCCTTCTCCTTCAGAGATATCTTTTAACATGTTTATTGATTTCTTGATAGGTTTTTTTATTGTATTAGCTATTATCAAACCAAAGAAAATAGATAAGAATATACCCAATACTATAACTACAATAACTACTAGACTGGCAGAAGCATATGTATCTTTACCTTTATCATTAGCTTCATCTGCTATAGCCATATTTACATTAATAATATCATCTAATGTTTGTTCGGATTGTAAAAATAGTTCTCTGTTAATGTTAGAAGATTCTAAAACCTGTTTATCAATCGATTTAATTTTATCAATACTTTCAGGTAAATTAGATGTTGCTAATTCATCTCTTTCTTTTTGCAATTTGACAATTTCATTTTCTTTCTTTTCCCAATCTTTCCATTGAGTTATAAATTTATCCCATAATACGGCTTCTTCTTCCGTCTGGGGAAGTTCAGCATATACAACCCAAGCGGCATCAGCTCTGGCAAAGGCATCCTCAATGTATGTATATTGATCTTTTCTAAATTGAGCATCATATATATCCGAATTAATAAGTCCTCGTTCACCAACAATGACAGCTGTTTGAGCTTCACTTATAATTAACAAAGCTTCTACACTGGGAAGACGTACATTAGCAATTTCATTTTGATCATCCATAATACGGTTCATTGAATAATATCCAACAAATCCTACTACACCAGTTATTAAAGAAACTAAAATAAATCCTATAAGTATTTTTGATGTTATTTTTAAATTTTTAAACCATTTCATAAACTACCTCCGTAAAATAAGTGTTATTTATATAACCCCTTGAGTTAAATATGTAAAAAATTCCTCCTTGAATAAATGATGATATATATACTTTTTATTCTAGTTATGTATATTTTTTACATTATATCATTTTATTATATATTTTGTCAAAATAATACATAAATCTATTATAATTTTGTTTGTTAATGTACAAAAAGAAATCTTAATTAGTGTTTTTAGATAGTATCTTTTTCAATAAATATTATTAATAGGACAATATATGTATGGCATATTAATAGATATATTTAAATATAAGGAGTTATATTTTTGAAGAATGGAGAAATAGAAATTAAATATGTCAAAGGTATTAAAGTTATATGTAATCATCAATTAGAGGGAGATAAGTCAGAAGTGGAAAATAGAGTATTCAAGATATTAATTACTTCCATTCAAAAAAATGAATACTAAAATCCAGGGGGGATTATGTGGAGTGTAATATAAAAGGATTAAGAGCTATAGCATTATACAGGGTTAGTACTGATAGACAGGATGAGGCTATGCAGAAAAAAAGCTGTCAGGATTTTTGCACAGAAAATCATGTGAAATTAATTGAAGAGTATACAGAGATTGATGTATCAGGGTTTAAGGTACCATTGAAAGAAAGGAATGAGTTAATAGATATACTCATAAGAGCTGAAAATAGAGATTTTGATTTATTGTTAATATATAATAATGACAGGCTTACTAGACGATCTGATGAAGCACCTCACATTCTACAAGTATTATCAAATAATGATATAAGAGTTTTCGAAACCTTAACCAATAATGAAATAAGGACAGATTCCCATATGGACAAGTTGATTAATTTTTTTAATAGTTGGACAGCGGAATTTGAGAGTATCAAGACTTCTATGAGAGTCAAATCGGCTTTTGCAGAAAAAAATGAGAAAGGAAGATTTCTAGGAGGGCTTCCATATGGATATAGATTAATTAGAACTAACGATATGAATAGAAAAGGACAATACATTAGTAGGCTGGTCGTAGATTCAGAAGAAGCAAAAGTGGTGAAAATCATTTTTGATCTATATATGAACAAAAACATGGGTACAGTAAGAATAGCTAATTATTTAAATAGTAATAACTTCTATACTAGAAAAAAGAAATATTACTTAAATCATAATATGAAGCTTTCACAAAATGAATTTTTATGGAGAGCTTCAACAATAATACGAATATTGAAGAATCCAGTATATATTGGTCTAAAATCGTATAATAAGACAAGATCCACAAGAGATAAGGTTATTAGAAATAGCCAAGACAATTATAAGATTCAACCATATAATAAACAACTTAGATTGATTAGTGATAAAGATTATTATCATGTTCAAGACTTAATAGAAAAACGCAAAAAAAACAAGAATAAATTATTTACAGCAGCTACTATAAGTGATAATGCATTATGTAGTGGACTTATTTATTGTAGATGTGGTTGTAAATTGAAAACAGGTTATTCTTATAATAAATATCATAGAAAGAAAGATAATAAAGATATCAAGAAAAAAGTTTATTATTATTGCTGTCCAAATCATATTGTGAATAAGGAAAAGCATAAGGAAATAACACAAAAGACTATATATGGTATATCAAAATATGATAGCATTATTAATGAAGTGATTGCTAATGAAATAAAGGATTTTAGTGTAGCTGATTTTAATAAAATGCTATCAACTATAGAATGTACTAATTATAATAAACAGTACGAGTTGAATAGCTTTATATTACTAAGAGAAAAACTGCAAAAATTGATATATAAATATGAAATGGCCATAGATGAATGCTTATTGAATAATGATCAGGAAAAAGCGGATATATTCGTTAAGAATATCAATCGTAATAAAGATAAACTAGCAAAATTAGATATAGAGATACAAAAGATTACAGATTATGTTGATAGTGTTAAAGAAAATGTTAAGAAGTTAAAGGATAAATGTAAGTTTGAGCAATTAACAGGAATTTATAATAGTTGTTCTTTGAATGAAAAGAAAGCTATCATAAGTAAATTGGTTAGTAAAATAACTGTATGTGATGATGAAATAGTAATCGATTTTATTTACTGATGTACTCATTTGCACATCCTGTGGTAAGTTCAATATCTAGACCTTCATCTTCAAAGAACCCTTTTTCAATAGCGACGTATTGAGGAGCATAGAATATTGAATGAACAACTTCGTTTAGTCTTACAGTTGTAAGATTACTTTTACTATTACATCCACTAAGGATTGCAGTCGATGCAATAATCATAAGTACTACTAAGCTAACCAATTTTTTCCTCACTAATTTGACCCTCCTTATTTTGTTAGTAAACAACTGTTTTCATGCTGTTTGCTTTGGTATAAATATACTATGCATAGGAGATTGTACCTGTTACAATATTTGATGTTTAATCATTTTATGAATTTTTGTCCTTTAAATATAGAAAATTATATGTTAAAATATGTTGAATATTTACGTAATTAAATGTAAAGGTGATTATCAATGAAAAAGTTTAAAGAGATATTAAAGTATTACATGTTATTCTTCAAAATAGGACTATTTACTATAGGTGGTGGATATGCTATGTTGCCTATAATCGAGAAAGAACTAGTAGAAAAATATAAATGGTCTACAGAAGAAGAAGTACTTGATAGTTATGCATTGGCCCAATCCATTCCTGGTGTAATAGCAGTTAATACTGCTGCACTTATTGGTGTAAAAGGTAAAGGATTCTGGGGAGCTGTAGCTGCTTCACTAGGAGTTATTTCTCCATCTATCATCATTATAATAATGATATCTACATTTTTTAGTAGATTAAGAGAAATAACTATAGTAGAAAATGCTTTTAAAGGTGTTAGGGCAGCAGTTCTAGCATTATTAGTGATTTCTGTTTATAAGATGGTAAGAAAATCCGTTAAAGATATTTGGGGAATAATATTTTTATCAGTTGCATTCGTATGCGTACTATTTTTTGATGTTTCTCCAATTTTTATCATAATAGGAGCAGTGATAGTAAGTATTTTTATTTATAATAGAAAGGAAAAAGACGAAGATGCTAGCTAGACTATTCTATGAATTTTTTAAGATAGGTTTATTTACATATGGTGGTGGGTTAGCTATGCTACCGTTACTTCAGCAGAAAGCAAGAGATTTTGGTTGGTTTACAGAAGAACAATTTACTGATATGATAGCTATATCGCAATCTACGCCAGGTGCTATTGCGATAAATATGGCTACTTTTGTGGGCTATGAACAAGGAAATATTATAGGTTCACTATTATCATCTATTGGTTTGATAATACCTGGTTTCGTCATTATAATGATAATAGCGAAATTTTTAAAGCAATTTAATGAAAAACCAGTTGTGAAATCCATATTTACAGGACTTAGAGCGACAGTTATAGGTTTGATACTTACTGCAATAGTCAATATTGCGACAGTTTCGATTTTCAACCTTAAACTGTTTAAAGAGACTAACATGATTAGAGATTTCTTTGACATAAAATCAATAATACTATTTGGAGTAACTTTGTTCGCTGTTTTAAAATTCAAAAAGCATCCTATTTATTATATTATTGCAGCAGGAATTATAGGAATAATCATTTGGTAACAGTTGTAGAAAGGATATGATTTAATGGAATATATACTAGATGTTCATACGCATACCATAGTAAGCGGACATGCATATAGTACAATGCAAGAAGTAGTAGAGCAAGCTGCTAAGAAGGGACTTGAATTAGTAGCTATAACAGATCATGCACCAACAATGCCAGGATCTGCACATATGTTTTATTTTAGTAATTTATCAGTTATACCTCATTTCATTAATGGGGTGGAGGTTCTAAAAGGTATAGAAGCCAATATAATTAACTATGATGGTGATATTGATGTTGATACTACCATATTGGAGCAACTGGATATTGTTATAGCTAGTTTACACCCACCATGTATTGAATTTGGTGATATAGAACAGAATACCAATGCAATAATAGGTGCAATGAAAAATCCTTATGTCAAAGTAATAGGACATCCTGATGATGGAAGATTTCCATTGGATTATGATAGAGTTGTAAAAGCGGCAAAAGAACATGAGGTATTGTTAGAAGTGAATAACAGTTCCATGAATCCAAAAGGTTTCAGGAAGGGAACAGAAAATATAAAGACAATGTTGCAAAAATGTATGGAAGAAAATGTTTCCGTCATTTTAAGTAGTGATGCACACGTGTCTTATGATGTGGGAAAATTTGATAGTGCTATTAAGCTGATTGATGAAATCAATTTCCCGAAAGAGTTGATTGTTAACACCTCTGTAGAAAAATTAAAAAGATATCTAAAAGGGTAATTATCCCCTTTACTTTAATATTTTATCGTGGTAAAATTTGATTAAGGAGTATAGGTGTAATAATAAATAGATAGATGGGTTTTTTATTATTATACCTGAAGAAAGGGAGAGGGATATAATGAGTAAGAATATTAAATCACACGAATTGGATAAGCTTTTTGAAGCTATATTAAATTTAAATAATTCTGAAGAGTGCTATTTGTTTTTTGAAGATATCTGTACAGTAAATGAATTGCAATCTCTTGCTCAGAGGCTACAAGTTGCAAAAATGTTGAGGGAACAACATACATATTTAGAGATTGCAGAAAAAACAGGTGCATCCACAGCAACAATTAGTAGGGTTAATCGTTCATTGAATTATGGAAATGACGGTTATGATATGGTTTTTGCACGAATGAAAAGCTAACGATTACGTTAGCTTATTTTTTTGGTTTAGTATCTTTGGGATCTGTATTTTGTTTGAAATATCTATCTATAAGTTTTTGGGTCAGATGTTTTTGAGCAGTGGCTTGAAGAGTTAACAGATATATTATATTGAATAACTCCAAAATGTCTTTGTTTTCTTCATCGGAGTCTTTAAATGTGTTAGCTGCTACTTCTATAGTCTTTTCAATATGCTGCTTAAAAAGTTTAAACTCATCTTTTTGGACATTCAATAATTTATCATAAAATTCTTCTATTGAAAAATCGGGATTGTTTTCTAACATATCTTTTATAGGTGATAGAAGTTTTTGAATATCGGTTATGGATAGCACATGTTTTGAATAATATATAAATATTAGCATAATCATATGATCCCTAGAATATTTTTTCTTTATTGGTGGTGGTAGTATATGATTTTTACTATAGTTATTAATCATGGTTTTTGTTAATATCTTATCATCATCCCTACGTTTTAATGAACCTAGATTTTCATCCATAAAAGTAGTGACTTGATCCATATATAAGCTAATGTTTGGAATATCTTTGGAGTAAACATGGTCCATGTTTTCAAGATCGTTTAATAATTTTTTCATATACATTAAGTAATTCATTTCTTTATCACCTCATTATTTTGATGAGTAGTGCTTAAAATAACTAACATTGAATAAATCTTTATATATGCATTTTATGCATTATACTTATTATATAGTATTTAAAACTACATAGCAAGAAGTTTGTTGAATAATGAATAAGTTATATAGAATCGTTCATGATTCCTAACATTGAGAAAACGTAAGTTATAATATGTTTTTCATATAGCTAAGATAGTCATTTAAAGTTAGTTTTCCTTGTAAATAGTTATATTTGGCTCTAGCGAATTAATGTTTCATATGATATGATATTAGGTATATGAAAAACTCTACTATATAGGTGGTAATTGATATGGATAAAAAATATGACTCTTTGAATAAAATGCAAAAAAAAGCAGTATTACATACAGAGGGCCCCTTGCTTATATTAGCTGGAGCAGGTTCAGGTAAGACAAGAGTATTGACACATAGAATAGCATATTTAATTGAAGAAAAAAATGTAGCACCATGGAATATTCTTGCGATTACTTTTACGAATAAAGCAGCTAAAGAAATGAGAGAAAGAGTTGATAACCTTGTAGGTTATGGTAGTGAAGATATATGGGTTAGTACATTTCACTCTACATGTGTGAAGATACTTAGACGCCATATTGATAAAATTGGTTATGACCGATATTTTACTATATATGATACTGATGATCAGAAAAAATTAATTCGTGAATGCATGAAACAACTTAATGTTGATCCTAAGCAATTTAAAGAAAATAGTATTTTAAGTAGTATAAGTTCAGCAAAAGACAAGCTTCTTACACCAAAAAACTACGAAAAGCAAGCTTATGAATACAGGAGTCAAGTTGTCTCTAAAGTATACACCATGTATCAAGACAGGCTCAAAAAAAATAATGCTCTTGATTTTGATGATTTATTAGTAAAAACAGTTGAGGTATTTAGGTTATGTCCAGATGTATTATCTTATTATCAAGATAAATTTAAATATATCATGGTGGATGAATATCAGGATACTAACCACGTGCAATATATTTTTGTTGGATTGTTAGCAAGCAGATTTAAAAATCTATGTGTAGTCGGTGATGATGATCAGTCTATATACAGATTTAGAGGTGCAGATATCAGTAATATACTTGATTTTGAGAAAGATTTTAGAAATGCTGAGGTAATCAAGTTGGAACAGAATTACCGTTCTACCAAGAATATATTAGATGCGGCAAATCAAGTAATAAGTAATAATTATGGAAGAAAGAATAAGACATTATATACTGACAATGAAGCAGGTGCTTTAATTAATTATAAATGTCTACAGAATGAACAGGCTGAAGCTGAATATATGTCTTCAGAGATAATTAAAGGTATTGAATCAGAAGATAGAAATTTTAAAGATTTTGCAGTACTATACAGGACTAATGCCCAATCACGTGTTATTGAGGAAAGATTCATCATCAATAATATCCCTTATAAAATTGTGGGCGGTACATCTTTCTATCAAAGAAAAGAAATTAAAGACATACTTGCTTATTTGAAGACTATCAATAATAGTACTGATGATATTGCAGTAAAAAGAATAATAAATGTTCCAAGAAGAGGAATTGGACAAACTACTATTAATAAAGTAGAGGATTATGCATATAATAATGATGTGAATTTCTTCAACGCACTTTGTGAAGTTGGTAAAATACCAAATATGACACGTTCTTCTAAGAAAGTGGAAGCATTTACTAATTTTATTAAAACTCTGAGAGTAGAAATGGATACGATGAGTCTTGTTGACTTGACTAATGAAGTAATAGACAGGACTGGCTATGTTAAAGAACTAGAGGCTGAAGGTACAGATGAAGCATATGGAAGAATTGATAATATTGGGGAGTTGATATCCAAATTAACTGAATATGAAAGTAATGAGGAAAATCCAACATTAAATGGTTTCTTAGAAGAAGTTGCTCTTATAGCAGATATAGATAATTATAATGAAGAAACCAATGTTGTCGTTCTAATGACTATGCATAGTGCTAAAGGATTAGAATTCCCCTGCGTTTTTATTTCTGGTATGGAAGATGGTCTATTCCCAAGCTACATGAGCATATCTTCTGGAGAACAAGAAGACGTAGAAGAAGAAAGACGTTTATGCTATGTAGGTATAACTAGAGCAAAACAAAAGTTATATCTATTAGGTGCCAATTCTAGAATGATTAGAGGTATGACTCAATATAATCAAGTTTCAAGATTCATTAGAGAAATCAACAATGACTTGTTTGATCTTGAGTATACTGAATCAGTTCAAGATATACCTAATGAAAAAACTAGCTTCAGAAAAAGTGCACATAGTTTTTTGAAAACTAATCCATATGTGGTTAAGAAAAACGTTAACAATATTCCATCTCCAAGTAATTTTTCACTTAATTATGTAAAAGGTGATTTAGTAAAGCATGTTAAGTTTGGCATAGGTGAGGTACTGGACATTACACCAGGAGGAGCAGATTTTGAAGTTACAGTTAATTTCCCAAGTGCTGGAGTTAAAAAGCTTATGGCAAGACTTGCTAATCTAAAGAAAGCATAAAATTATACTTTTAATAAAATATTAATAAAAATAAGAATAAAATTAGTTTAAAAATGCAAAGAATAATGGTATAATTATACAAAATATTCAAATGAAGGGTTGGTGTAAGTATGATTGAGAAACTTAACAAAGAAGAGTTCCTTAATATCAAGCAAGTCAACGATTTGCTTAAGAAGTTCAAAGGTAATGATAATGAAGAGAAAGAACATAAAAGTAAGACATGGATTTGGGTGGTAATTGGAGTTGTTACTGTTGCCGCAGGAGCTTTTGCATTATACAAATTGCTAGCCCCAAATGAATTCGAAGATTTTGATGACGAAGAGGATTTCGAGGAATTTGAGGAATTCGAAGACGAAGATTTTGAAGATATGGATTACAAAGAAAATAATACTGATGACAATAATGATACAGCAGAAGAAGAACAAACACAATCTGAAGAATAGTTATAATAAGCATGAATTACAGCGGAGAAAGAAATTCTCCGCTATTTTTACATTATAGGAAAGTCATACTTTTTAAGCATATGAAATAAGAGCGTATGATAGATGTTTAATAATCTAAATAATTACAGTTATTAAGGAGACAATAGATGAAAAAAAAGGATATTATTGAAGGTGTTGTTGAGAAAGTTGAATTTCCTAATAAGGGAATTATTAACATAGATGAAGAAAAGGTTATTGTTAAGAATGTAATACCAGGACAGAAAGTAAAAGCTGTCGTTACTAAGAAGAGGAAGAATAAAATAGTAGCGAGGGCATTAGATATAGTAGAGAAATCACCTTTAGAAGAGGAGGCACCTTGTAAGGTGTTTGGAGAATGTGGAGGATGTCTATATCAATCTTTACCATATGAAGAACAGCTTAAATTGAAAGAGTCTCAGGTTCTAGAGTTATTGAATACGTTAGATACAGACTTTCAGTATGAAGGTATAACTAGAAGCCCTAATGTATTTCAGTATCGTAATAAAATGGAATATAGTTTCGGAGATGAATATAAAGATGGACCTCTGGCATTAGGGTTACATAGAAGAGCTTCATTATATGATATTGTGACTGCTGATGATTGTAAGATAGTAAGCGACGATTTCAATATAATTTTAAAAACTACTTTAGATTATTTTTCTGAGAGAGATATACCTTATTATTATAAGAGGACTCATGAAGGGTATCTCAGGTATCTGATAGTTAGGAAAGCAGTAAAAACTAATGAAATCCTTGTTAACCTAGTTACTTCATCTCAGATGGATATTGATCTTAGTGAGTGGATTGGTAAATTGGTTGAATGTAATCTGGATGGTGAGATTGTTTCTATAATGCATACTATCAATGATAATCTTGCTGATGCGGTTAAAGTGGATGAACTTAGGAATCTGTATGGAAGAGATTATTTTGTAGAGAAATTACTGGGACTCGAATTTCGTATTTCTTCATTTTCATTCTTTCAGACTAATTCTCTTGGAGCTGAGAAATTGTATTCGGTTGTAAGGGATTACGTAGGAGAGACTAAGGATAAGGTTATTTTTGATCTATATAGTGGTACTGGGACTATTACTCAGATGTTGGCACCTGTTGCTAAGAAAGCGGTGGGGGTTGAGATTGTTGAAGAGGCTGTCGAGGCGGCTAAGGAGAATGCTAAGTTAAATGGATTAAGTAACTGTGAGTTCATTGCTGGGGATGTTTTGAAAGTTATTGATGAACTTAAGGATAAACCAGATATTATTGTATTGGATCCACCAAGAGATGGAATTCATCCTAGGGCTCTTGAGAAGATTATTGACTTTGGTGTTAAGCAGATTGTTTATGTTAGTTGTAAGCCGACTTCGTTGGTTAGGGATTTGAAAGTGTTTTTGGAGAGAGGGTATGAGGTGGAGAGAGTTAGGTGTGTGGATATGTTTCCGCATACGGTGCACGTTGAAACAATTTGTAAATTGTACCGATAAATACAGGGTTTTCAGTTGCTATAGAAAAGAAAAATATTAAATTGCCACCTTACTGCCACCGTCAGTACTTAGTCGGTGGCAAATTATTTTATTGTGTTTTCAAATATTTCAACAGTTTCTTTTTTCATTTTATTAGTTACATGTGAATATGTGTCCATAGTAGTAGATAGTTTAGCATGTCCTAATATTTCTTGAATATCTTTAATATTTGCTCCAGCTTCTAGAAGCATAGTCGCATGTGTATGCCTTAATGAATGAAAATTAAAGTTGATACCTAATTCATAATTGACGACTCTACTAAGATATTTAATACTATCTGTAGTAATTAATTTACCATTTTCTTTTGTACAAACATAATTTGAATCAGTATAATATTTACCATATCTTAATTTGTTTTCTAGTTGCCATTTATGGTGCTTTTTTAATATATTGTTAAGGGTAGTACCAATTGTAATAGTTCTATAAGAAGTTTTAGTTTTAGGTGTACCTAATTCCCATATTCCTTTCCCTTTTCCAATAAGAGTTTTTAGGATTTTTATTGAATTATTTCTTAAGTCAATGCAATCCCATGTCAGAGCACAAACTTCTCCAGCACGCATACCAGTATTAAATCCTATTTGGATGGGAACATAAAATGTATTTCCATATGAAAATCTTTTAATTATGGTGTTAAAATCATGCATTGTAATAACTTTTAAATCATCTTTTCCTCGATCATGGTTTTGTGTTCTAGGTACTTTTACATAGTGCATTGGATTTATTTTAATGAATTGATAAGGGTATACAGCTGCTTTAAATGCTACTGAAAGAACACCATAAAAATTTACTATTGAGTTTTTGGAATAGCCAGATATATGTTTTTGGTTTATGAATTCCTGAAGTCTTGCAGGTGTTATTGTTTTTAACTTATATATACCTAAAGCAGGTTTTATATGATTATTTATTATTCTATTGTAATAGTCCTGTGTATTATACTTACAGTTAATCATTACATATTGTTTAAACCAATAATCAAAGTAATCTGAAATAGATATATCACTTTCATTTATAAGTGATCCACATCTTTCGTATTCATCAAGGGCTTTTCTTAGAGCTCTTTCAGCTTCTTTTTTTGTGAGCCCACCTACTTTTTCTATTTTTTTTCTTTTTCCATTGACTTTTCCAGCTTCAAAATAATAATACCATTTTTTACCTCTTTTCCTTACTCCACCTTACACAATAAGTTAACCTCCTCTACGTTTTAAACTAAACAGATAATAAGATAACTACTTATTATAAAATTCTAGTATACCTAGTGGTTCAAAATAAATAATATAATTATCTGTTTTATAATATAATCCATACTTTTCTTTATAACGATTGACGGCTTTTATTAAGAATTCTTCAGTTACATTAAAATATTCAGCTATTTCATATTGATTAGAACAACCATATTTATAAGCCGACATAAAGTCTTCTATGTTTATAAGTTTTTCATAAGCCCAATTTCTAGCACGTTTTTCCTGTTTAACATTTTCAATCTTATTTTGATCAAGTATAGAGGGTGTAATATGCCAGATGCAGTAAGTCAAAAAGAATTCTATGAAACAATGCAAAGAGTAACTAAAGAGATTAGTGATGTAACTATAGAAATGGCAGAAACAAAGACCTTGATAAGAGACTATAATGGACTTAGACAGACTATAAATGATGTAGGAGACAGGGTACAAAAATTAGAGAATAGCAGGAATAACAAAAAAGAATATAGGCAATATATTGGATGGCTAGTAGGTATCATAAGTACCCTATTAGCCATTAGTGCTTATATACAATAATAATAAAGGAAGGGTGAGTTCATGAAAGACAAAATAGTGGAGATTTATAACAAGCACATTAAAGAAAAACCTTACTTAAAAAATGATAACGTATTATTGTTTATTGAAGGTTTAGGAAACTACAAAGGCAAAGCTATAAAAGATATTACATTACATCCAAAAGGCAGGATGGGAGCTATATTTGCTATAATAACTAAAGATGGAGAGTTATTTTATACAACTAGTGCTAGTACCTTACCAGATATTCCTATGGGAGAAGGAAAGTATAATGATGATACACCAACACCAACATTAGAATTAGGTGTATATAATGTATATTCCAAACTACATAAAGGTAAATATGCTATGGAACTTGGATTAGGAAATGAAAGTGTGCCAGTTATTAGAAGATCAGGTTATCCTGGTAGTACTGGAATTGATATTCATTCAAGACCTATTGATGATTATAAAAATGCTGCTTGTTTTGCTGGCTGTTTAACAATATCTAAAAGTCAATTCACTAGAATGTTAGAAATATTAGGTGTTACAAATAAAGGTAAATTCATAGGTGGAGGGCATTATATAGGAAAAGTAATTATAGACAGAAGTTACATAACAGAAGATTTACAAAAGCTTTATAAAGAGATATATGGTTCTTCTTATTCGTCTGTATTTAACACCATAGAACTAATAATAAATCAAGAAAATATATCATCTTGGGCTAAAGAATCATGGAAACATTGTAAAAAAGAAGGTATTAATGATGGTATAGGACCTAAAAATAATGTGACAGAAGAGCAGTTAATGGTGTTTCTAAGTAGAATGGAGAATTATATAGTTAAAAAGTATGGATTAAAACAAGTGTAAAGACTTGTTTAGTTAAGATAAAAGGATTCAGGATTATATAATAAATTTAAAGGAGAGATATTAACATGGATTGGAATTCAATAATTAGTTTTATAAGACCAGAGTTATTTGTATTAATTATATTTTTATACTGTTTAGGGTTATTTCTAAAGAAAATACCAGCATTTACTGCAGAGTGGCTTATACCTATTATTCTTTTAGGTGTAAGCTTATTTATTACCATTATTTATATGGGTGTAGTGATAGAGGGTAAGTTTACACCAGTAGTAATTGTAACTGCTGTAATACAATCGGTCATTATTGCTGCTATAGCTGTATTTGGTAATGAGATAATAAAACAGTTAACTCAAAAGAGGAAGATGGATAACTAGTATTTATTTAGCCTACTTACTATAGAAAATATAAGTGGCTAAATTTTGTTAAAAATTACAATGACTATTTTTATAAAAAATGTTTAGTTAAGTGCAAAAAAATGATGTAAATATATGTAAATTGGAAATATGCTTAAATACTCATTTGGTAAATTATTGTCAATGTTTAGTGCGTAGGTAATATGCACAAAAATTATTTAGTCCTTATAATTATTAAAGATTCATATGTTATACTAAATTTAAGGATATCCGAACAATTAATATGTGCAAATTAGAAAGGGTTGATATAGATGAATGAACTAAAATTAGTTGGAAAAACAGAAGTATGTGGAATAGAAATTCCTCATATTGAGGGTGGTTTTGGAAAAGGGAAAAAGTGTATGTTAGCAATGGTTATTGCAAAATTACATAATAAATCTCAGAATAAGGTAAATGAACGAATTAACGAGAATATAAAAAGATTTAAAATAGGGATAGATATTATAGATTTGAAAGATAGTAATTTCGCTATCCGTCTGAGGGATAGCGGATTATTTACACAAAATGCACTTAATGCAATGAAATATTTATGGTTATTATCCGAAAGAGGATATGCTAAGTTAATAAAGATATTTGAAGATGATTTATCTTGGGAAAAGTACGATCAGATATTGGATGAATATTTTGAATTCAGAAATGAGCATATAGAAATTAAATCAGAAAGTCTAAGCACAGTAAATGAAGCAGCTGAAATATTAACAAATGTAATAGACGAAGCAAATTTATCACCAGGAATAAAAGCATTGACTCTTAAAACACTATATAAAGAAAAAGCTAATCTATTATTGCCTATAGAAATTAAATCAGAGAAACAATACTTTGATACAACTCAAATAGCCAAAAGATTAGGGGTAATGTCTAAGAGTGGTAAACCTGCAACAACAGCAATATCACAATTAATTAAGCAGCTTGATATATCAGAAGATGAAAAAGAAGCATTCTTTGAAGGTAAAGGAAAGTGGCAGGGGACAGTTTATAAATATGCTGATTCGGTTATTAAAAAGGTAGAGAATTGGCTTAAAGAAAATAATTATCCGGCACTAATAAGAGGCAATAGTCAAAACTATCATGTGCAATATGCATTGGAGGTAGCTTAATATGTGGACTGATATAAATAACGATTATAAACAGATATTTGAAAGCAAACTTGAAAAGTGGCAACCTATACAGAATGATATAGATATGATTGTAGAAGATATGAAGGAATTGATTAACTCTACCATTGATGATTGTGGAGACATTGAAATGGCAGAAGAACAAAAACAAGAATTAAAAAAGTTACAGATAAATACCTTTGAGAAGAAACAAGAACTTGCAAAGGATTATATTAAAGAAATATTTTATTGCACACCTATAAATGTTTTATTGAATGGTGATAAAGTTAGTTACATATATAAACAATTAATAAATTAAATATCAATTATATATAGGCTTACTTCCTAGAGTGGAAGTAAGTTTTTTATTTAACTAGAAATAGACAGGAGTGATACAATGAGAAGTTTTATGAGTTGGATGGGTGGTAAAAATAGCCTAAAAAAAGAAATAGTAAAAAGATTTCCTGCAACAGAGTTTAATAGGTATATAGAAGTTTTTGGGGGCGCTGGATGGGTATTATTCTATTCTGAAAGACATGCAGAAACAGAGATATATAATGACTATAATAGTGACCTTGTAAATTTATTTAAGTGTGTAAAATACCATTGTCCAGAGGTAGAAAGGGAATTAAAATTCTTTCTTAATTCAAGAGAATTATTTAACGAATTTAAGGATAGTTATAATACTGTAGGTATGACCGATATACAAAGAGCAGCACGTTTCTTTATGGTTATTAAGACAAGCTATGGTGCTAGATTAAATAGTTATGGATGCGTTAAGAAAGATGTATCTACAATGGTTAAATACCTTGAAAAAGTACAGGAAAGACTATCTAAGGTAGTTATAGAGAATAGAGCTTGAAGATTTGATACGAACATATAATAAACCTAAGTCATTTTACTATCTTGATCCACCTTATTATGGTACTGAAAAATACTATCAGGTACAATTTACAGAAGAGGACCATATAAGGCTTAGAAAATCTTTAGAGAAGGTTAAGGGTAAGTTTTTATTGCCTTATAATGATTGTGAGTATATAAAAGAGTTATATAAGGATTATAGTATTAAAGAAGTTAAAAGACCTCATAATTTACATAGTAAGTTTAAGGATAAAGAACAGGAATATAAAGAATTAATAGTAACTAACTATTAGTTCAAAGATAGATTTACTATTAACTAAAATAAGCTTTAGTACGGTGTAGGACTTACTTTCTTAATTGAAGGTAGGTCTTTTTTTGTTGAATAATAATAAATTATCTGATATTATTATTACAAATATTAGTAAGCAATGCAAGAATAAAGTCAAGGAGGATAAAAATGAGTCAAGCAAATGAAATACTTATAGACGAACAATGCCCCAATGATGGACCCCAAGGTATTGGTGGGTGGTTGGTACTGATTGTAATAGGTTATATATTTTCACTACTTTCAACCGCTTTAATGATTTTTAAAATATACAACTTATATATTGATGGTACAGTTGCGGTATTAACTGAAAAAAAAGGTGATTATTATAATCCAGAGTTATATTTGTTAATAAATTACGAAATGGTGATAAATGTACTGATTTTCCTATTTATAGTGATAATCTTGATTTTTCTTTTTAGAAAGAAAAGGTTGTATCCTAAATTAGCCATATCGCTAATTATTGGAAGTAACATAGTTGTGGGATTAGATCATCTATTTTGTAACATGATTGGATTAGAAACCACAGGCGTTGAACTTGCTCAGTATGTAGGCAGGTTAATGACGGGGGTACTGTGGATAGTTTATTTTGTTAAGTCAAAACGAGTAAAGTATACTTTTTTAAACTAATCTACCATCATTAAGGATGGATTAATTATCTATACAAAAGTTATAATTAGGTTAGTGTAATTCTAATTATAATGACTATTTTATGTTTACAGCAAGAAAGAGGGAGCTATAATGAAAGTTAAATTAACTATCTTAGAAAGTAAGTGTAGAGGTAATTATCATAAAAAAGGAGATACTTATATTGTTGAGGATATATGTCCTCCTATATGTCATGAATTATGGCAATGTATATATCCTAATGTCTATACATTGTTGAATAATGGTGATTTGGATTATGGAACAATTAGAGCAAAGAAATTCAAATGTAGGTGTCCAGATAGTGGAAGGGTATTAATTAAGGGGGAAGTGATTGGCGATTAATCATGACCTATAAGGCTTTGTAATGACATCTATTTGCCTAAAGAGTAAGTAATATTACTATTTTCTTGCTAACTAGGCTAAAGTATTATTTAGTACATTATTTAGAGAAAATAGATGAGGAGAGAGTAGAAGTGAATGATAAAGATATTTTTGAAAAGACAAAAGCTGATTTACTACACTTAACAGTAAAAGCAGGTCTATCAACTATACCTCTAGCTGGAGGAGCGCTAGCAGAAATATTTGAAGCTGTTTTTGCAAGTCCTATATAAAAAAGAAAAGAGCAATGGCTTATTGAAATATCAGAAAAATTACTAGAGTTAGAAAGTAAGATTGATGAATTTAAAGTAACTTCATTATCAGACAATGAATTATTTATAACTTATTTTACAAATGCTTCTCAAGCAGTCATACGAAATCATCAACAAGAAAAGCTTGATGCACTTAGGAACTCAACATTGAGAGTAGCTATAAAAAAAGATATTGATGATGATATTACAATGATTTATTTTAGAATGATAGAGGAATTAACGCCTTGTCATATTAGGGTATTAAACTTATTACATAATCCTATTATTTGGTATGAAAATAAAGGTGAAAAAGTACCGTCCATGGGTTCAATCTCACAATTAGTAAAAAGAGCTTTTCCTGAATTGCGTGGAGATGACCAATTTATAAAAAAAGTTATACATGATTTATATAATGAGGGATTTATTAATACAGAATCAATAATGGTTATGATGAGTGGTGATGGAATGGTAACTTCAAGGACAACTGAACTAGGTAAAGGATTTATAGAATTTGTTTCAAAGGTTGAATTTTAGTAGAAGTTTATACTTAGCAACAATAAAAGACATAACTAAAGCACTGATTAGTACATATTAAGGTGGCAAATAAAATATTGCCACCTTTTTGCCACCAACAGATAGATTATAGTAAATTATAATAAAATACAATATAGTTTAATTAAACTAATAGTTTCCTTTAAAAGTGCTGATTTTAAAGCGAGATAAGATATTATAAAATATAATAAGATATATTTAAATAAATAAATGAAACAAACGGTGCATGTGGAGTGTGTAGTAAGAATATGTTGTCGCAACCCTTGATATTACTAGTGTTTCAGCAGTTTTGTGATTTTTATTCTTTTACTAAAAACAGCGAAAATTACGTCGAAAAAGACCTAAAAAGGAGTATGGAAATAAGATTTGCTATATGACCTCGTATGTGTAAACACGTTAGAGAATAGTAAGTTTTTTGTTTACAAAAAAAGAAAATGGGTAGTAAAAAATACTGAATTCGAATGAGTGAATTCAGTATTTTTTAGTGGCTATTTCAGTTCAATTTTGCATAAGTGTCCGTACACGTACTGTGCTTGCTACAAAAGAATGATTTATAAATCAAGCGTCAAGCGGGTATTCATTTTTATTTATATTATGAATGCTCTTGTTTTTCCACATCCATCTTGACAAATATTGAATTATGATTTATTATTAAATATAAATTCGGTATTAAAGTGAAAAGAGGTATACTATGGCACAAGTATTAAAAGAAGAAGTCAGAAATAGAATACTCGATGCAGCCGAGAAAGTATTTTATAAAAAAGATTATAGAAGTGCTAAGCTAACAGAAATTGCAAAAGAAGCAGGAATACCTGTGGCACTTATTTATACTTACTTCAAGAATAAAGAAGTATTGTTTGATGCAGTAATTAGTTCTGTATATTTAAACTTTGAGTCAGCTTTTGATGAAGAAGAATCTTTAGAGAATGGTTTGCCATCTGAGAGGTTTGTTGAGGTAGGAGAGAGCTACATACACGAACTATTAAAAGAGCGTAAGAAGTTAATTATTTTAATGGATAAAAGCTCAGGAACAAAGCATACAGAAGCGAAACAGAAACTTATAGCACAAATGCAGGTGCATATTGAAGTAGGTCTAAAGAGGCAGTCAAAAAAAGAATATGATCCAATGCTTTCTCATATTTTAGCCAGCAATTTTACAGAGGGGCTTCTTGAAATAGCAAGGCATTATCAGAATGAGGAGTGGGCTAAAGAAATGTTGAAGCTTATAGCTAAATGTTATTATAAAGGAGTGGAATCCCTATAATTAAATGTTCCATAAGGTTCGATGCTAATGAATGTAATTTTATAGATACCTAAGTCCAATAAATAGACTTTGCGTAATCGCAAAGTCTTACTTTAAACTTAAATAACGAATTAAAATTCAATATTATTCAATTTTGAAAGGAGCGATGTTCGTGCTTGAAAAAGAATTACGAAAAAAAGTGGTTGGAAAAAATGTATTATCCAATGCACTGCTTGCATTAAAGATAGTATTTGATTTAATACCACAAGTGTTGCTTGTTTATTTGGTTAGTTCTTTAATTACAGAAAATATAGATGTAGAAAAAACAAAATATGTTTTTCTTGGTATATTTGTATCCTTTGTATTAAAAGGAATGTTCTATTATTTTGCAACAAAAGTTGCTCATGAAAAAGCATATGAGAAATTAACTGAGCTTAGACTGGATATTATAAATCATTTGAAAAAACTAAGTTTGGGATTTTTCAAGGAACACAATACTGGAGAGCTTACAAATATTGTGCAGCATGATGTGGAGCAGGTTGAAGTTTACCTTGCTCATGGTCTGCCTGAAATAATGTCGGTTACAATTCTCCCGGTTATTATTCTAATCGCAATGTTTTTTGTGGACTTTCGTCTTGCAATCGGAATGATTGCTGGAGTGCCACTAATGTATTTGGTGAAAGCTCTTTCACAAAAATCAATGAATAAAAACTTTGCTGTTTATTTTAACCATGAGAATCAGATGCGTGAGGAATTGATGGAATATGTTAAGAATATTTCGGTCATAAAGGCTTTTGCAAAGGAGGAAGAGATAAGCGAAAGAACACTTAAAACCGCAAGAGAATATATCTACTGGGTTAAAAAGAGTATGGGAGCAATCACAATCCCTATGGGACTTATTGACATATTCATGGAAATTGGGGTGGTTGTTGTAATGATTTTAGGAAGTATATTTCTTTATCGTGGAGATATTACAACACCTAAATTTATACTTGCAATCATTTTATCTTCAGCGTTTACAGCATCAATAAGCAAGACTGCTACTTTACAACATTTTTCTATCGTTTTTAAAGAAGCACTAAAGGCAATAGGAAAAGTTTTAACTGTTTCACTTCCGAATAAAAAAACAGAGCAAGGGTTGGAGTTTGGAAATATAGACTTTAAAAATGTAAATTTTGCATACGGAAAAGATAGCTTTCAGCTAAAAAATATAAATCTTGTTTTTAAGAAAAATAGCTTGAATGCTTTTGTTGGAGCAAGTGGTTGTGGAAAGAGTACAGTGTCTAATTTGTTAATGGGATTTTGGGATGCTGATAGTGGTCATATAGAGATAAATGGGAAAGATATAAAAAATTACAGTCAAGAAAATATTTCAGAACTAATTGGTAGTGTGCAACAGGAAGTTATTCTGTTTGATTTAAGTATCTTTGAAAATATAGCTATTGGAAAGGTAGGAGCAACAAAAGAAGAAGTAATAGAAGCTGCAAAAAAGGCAAGATGCCATGATTTTATTGCGGCTCTACCAAAAGGATACGAAACACGAGTGGGAGAAATGGGCGTTAAGTTATCAGGTGGAGAAAAGCAAAGAATTTCTATTGCAAGAATGATACTGAAAAATGCACCTATTTTGATATTAGATGAAGCAATGGCTGCGGTTGATAGCGAAAATGAAAGGTTGATCGGCGAAGCGATTGATGATTTAAGCAAGGATAAGACTGTTATTACAATTGCTCATCATTTAAACACGATAAGAGATTCTGACCAAATTATTGTTATGGATAAGGGGCTTGTTCTTGATGCAGGCAATCACGAGGAGCTAATGCAAAGATGTGATTTTTACAAGGATATGGTTGAAGCACAGAACAAGGTTGATAGATGGAATTTGAAAGAGGTAGTAATAGAAGATGTTTAGAGAAATGTTAAAACTACTCACAAAAACTGGCAAGAGGGATTTGATTATATCAAGTGTATTTTTTGCTCTTTATGGATTAAGTTCCATAGCCATGATTGTTATCGTGTTTTCTATACTTTTTCAAATATTTGATGGAACAAGTATAGAGAGTCTATATGAATATTTTATTGCGATCGCACTGTTGGTTGTATTCAAGGGAATTTGCAATATGGTAGCAGATATGAAGAAACATAGTGCAGGTTTTGATATTGTGCAGCAAATCAGAGAACGTATGATTATAAAACTGAAAAAATTCAGTTTAGGGTTTTATACCAATGAAAGACTGGGAGAAATCAATACAATTTTGCATAATGATGTCGATAATATGTCTTTAGTTGTAGGGCATATGTGGTCAAGAATGTTTGGAGATTTCCTAATAGGAGTAGTGGTATTTATCGGACTTGCAAGTCTTAATTTTAAGTTGGCTTTGATAATGGCTGTGTCTGTTCCGATTGCACTTGTATTTCTATATATGACTATCAAGCAGTCTAAAAATATAGAAAATCAAAACAACTTAGCACTCCTTGATATGGTTAGTCTTTTTGTTGAGTATGTAAGAGGAATCCCTGTATTAAAAAGTTTTTCAAATAATAAAAGCTTAGATAATGAACTGATGAATAAAACAAAAAAGTTTGGAGAAACAAGCAAAGCTTCTTCAAGATTTAAGGCAAAGCAGCTATCCATATTTGGCTTTTTACTTGATCTTGGCTATTTGGTTCTTTTGGTTTCAGGAGTTGTATTAGTTATAAAAGGAAACCTCGATGTGTTTCACTTTATTATTTTCGCAGTTATATCAAAGGAATTTTACAAGCCATTTGCTTCTATGGAACAACACTATATGTATTATATTTCAGCAGTAGATAGTTATGAAAGACTTTCAAGAATTTTGTATGCAGATGTTATACCTGAAAGAAGCGACGGAATTATTCCAAAAGACAATGATATAGCATTTAACAAAATAGATTTTTCATACGAAAAAGATGAGTTCAAAATGAAAAATTTAAGTTTTTCCATTGATGGAAATACAATGACAGCTCTTGTTGGGGAATCTGGCTCAGGTAAAACTACCATCACAAACTTGCTTCTTAGATTTTATGATGTAAAAAATGGAAGTATTACCATCGGTGGGATTGATGTAAAAGATATTCCTTACGATGACCTTTTAGATCGTATCAGCATTGTGATGCAAAATGTTCAGTTATTTGATAATACTATTGAAGAAAATATCAGAGTAGGAAAAAAAGGAGCAACAAGAGAAGAAATAATTGAAGCTGCTAAGAAAGCAAGAATACATGATTTTATTATGACATTGCCAAAGGCTTACGAAACAGATATTGGGGAAAACGGAGGAATATTATCCGGAGGGCAAAGGCAAAGAATTTCTATTGCAAGAGCATTCCTGAAAGACGCACCGATTTTAATTCTTGATGAAATGACAAGTAATGTTGACCCTGTTAATGAATCTTTAATACAAAATGCTATTACAGAGCTTGCTAAAAATCGAACAGTGCTTGTAGTAGCCCATCACTTAAAGACCATTCAAAAAGCAGACCAGATACTTGTATTTCAAAAAGGAAAACTTCTTGAAAAAGGAAAGCACAAGGAACTTTTGGAAACAGAAGGGTACTATACAAAATTGTGGAAAGCACAGTATGAGGTGTAGTTATGATTTTGTTAAAAAGATGTTTCATAGGAATGGGAAGATGGGAGGAAAGAGCTAAAAAACATAAACCTTGAAATCCAAAAAGGAGAATTTGTTCCTAAATAATCTCAATTTTAGTATGGAATGTGGACGAGCTATTAGGTTATTGGTTTAAATGGATTTAATAGCAAATTTGATTAGTATATATGCTGGTGTTTTAGATTTGGATAATCTACCTAATCCAGAGCCAGTGAATGAAAAACATAGAGAAGAAAGAGATGTAACTGAGAGTTGGCATAGCAAAAACATGGATTGAGAAATGCACTTAAAAGTAGTATAATAATCTTGAGATTGTCCAAACCATAGTGGAAAATAATGAATATATAGAGAATAAATATTCAGGGTAATGCTATGTCAAAAGAAAAAGTTAAAGTTTACATTTATACGTCGTATTCAGAAGGCAAGAGAAGGTAAATGGAACAAAGGATTTGCTCCGTATGGCTATCAGCTTGTTGATGATAAGCGTTATAAGTGAAGAAAACAAGATTTAGACGATAGGCTTTATCGGTATGTACGATAAGATCGAGTAATTAGAATCACAGTGTATTGATGCAAAGGTAAAGAAAGAAACCATTGAAGCTAAAAAGCTCACTGGAGATAATATATATAAGGTATTGATTTATTTTGATAAACTCTATAAGGTAGCAAGTCGAAACAATAGTAGGAATATTAAAAAAACAATAGTAATATTCACGAAGTTGACGTTAAAAACCAAGGTTTTATGCTTCGATGTGGATATTGTTTAAAAAAGAACCCAGGTCTAATCGTTAGATTCTGGGTTCTAGAGATTTAATAGTATCACAAAATCGTTTATACTAATAGATTTTAAAGCAGTAAAAGAAGTAGATAATGTAATAGATATCATAAGTGTTTGATGAATAAAGGAGAAAATGAATATGAAAGTATTTGTAGTTATAAAGGCGATAGGGAAAACTCGTGGATTTAATAAGCTTGAGGTTGAGGTAGAAGATAAAGATATAGAGAATGTACCTGCATTAATTAGTTTTTTTGTTAATCGAGAGATCGAAAGATATGAGGCTAATGAGTTCAAGGTTTTGTCGCAGGAAGATATTAATCAAATGGTAGACAGCGGTAAAGTATCGTTCGGGTTCAAGTACCGGGAACATGATAGAGTTGATCGTAATGAAGCAGTAGCAATTGCATTGCAAGCTTTTGTAGATGAGCTATTTGTGATGTTTATTAATGATGAACAGGTAGAGAGATTGGAAGACAAGTTGATAATAAATGATGGGGATGAGATAAGTTTTGTTAGGCTGACAATGCTAAGTGGGAGGTATTTTTAATGTATCAGAGTTATAGTGATTATAGTAAAGAGATGTTTGCTCAATTGATAAAAGAAGCATCACGAATCTCAAAACAACTACGTTACGATATTCAGATAATGGATATTACTCATCTCCATAACGTTGAAGAATGGGTTATTGAGCGTAATGTAGAGTTGGTTGCGAATTATCCTAGAAACAAGGAAGAAGTATATGATAATTCAGTAATAAAGTTTTATTATGAACTTATGGATAAGAAGCATAAAAAAATATTTGATAGATTCATTGAAATGCTGGAAGACCGAGTTATGTTTTATAAATATGGAAATGTGAGGAGTTATAAATCAAGCAACTACTATGTTGAGATTAAGGGAATCTGCAGTTTTGCATTGTCATGCGTCTATTTACAAAGACTCAACTTTGATGTTGTGGAATATTTAAGTGGTAAGCAATATTTTGAAGAAGGAGCAAGAATTGATTTTATTGAGGCAGCATATTATGGGGCTGCAATAAATGAAGATGATAAGATTTTAGATGCGTTATCAAAGATGATTTATGACAATGAAGGTCTGATTCGTTTTTCAGATAATATTATTAGAGGGATGTTGTTATCTGATAGTGATAAGGCCCATGATATGGTAATGGATGTTCTATCAAGTGCAACAAGATCAGAGGGGCTACGACAGTCGATAGTTGAAGCTATTGACTTTTCAAAGCTGAGTGTTTATAAACGTTTTTTAAGACATATTCATGACCAAAACCTCATTCGTTTTTCATCAGTTAAAAGAGCTTTTATGTGTTATACAGGTATTGAGGGTATGGTTGATGATAAAAAAGCAAAAATTCTTGAACAAGGTATATATAGCTGCCTAGTAGATAACCAATTAGAGATGTATCTTCAATCGGATTCAACACTTGATCTGTATATCGGTTTGTATGCAATAGCGACTGAAAGACTTGAAAGTGCTCTTGAATACATAGATAAAAATTTTCTTGACGCTAAGAATTACAAGAAGGCAGTAATGATGCTGTTCATTCGTAAGTGTAATATGAAAATCCATTTTGAATATATTGTTAACTTGCTTGAAAATATTGATGATAATAAAATTCTAGGAATTATCTTGACAACGGTCGGTGATCAGATTATTTTTGATTCTGATGAGCAAAAAAGAGAGTTTATCATTAAATTATCAGAACGACTAGATATGATGAAGAAAAATGTGGGAAGCTATGGAATACTTGATGAAGAAGCAAAACAATCAGTGCAGCTCGATGATACTATTAATTATATGATTGGTCTTTGCGATGAAATTCATGATTGTTACGAGTACGCTTATAAGCACCTGAATAGAATTAGTTACATCCGTAAAATTGATGACATGAAACATCCTTTTGTACGACGTGAAGTTATTAAACTAATCGGATCAAACACAGAGAATCATCGAAGATTTGCTTTTAATAAAATCACAGAGGAAAATATTACACTAACACCAGAAGAATATAAGCTGTTAGCTGATTTTATGAAAAGTAAACGAAGTGATACAAGAAAATATGTAGCAACTTTGTTTCAAAAAGCAGATACAGAGATAGTTATAAACTGTAGTTTGGAATTGGTACGTGATAAGAATTACCAAAAAAGAAGTGGCGGGTTAAGTATTTTGGTAGAAAACAAAGAACGGATTTTAAAACATGAGAAATATAATTTAGTCGAGGAAGCAATCGAGGAACTTGATTTTGATGTAGAATTTGCTGAAGAAGTCTCAATTCTAAAAGGTAAGCAAGTTCAACTTAAGGAAGTTAGAGCAATATATGATGAAAATTACGAACCAACTTTGAAGAAAATTACATATGATAAAAAATTAATTAAAAAATACCTTGAACCAGACGAGAAGAATATGCTGAAATTCATTAAAGGTGTAGTAGCAATATATGATTCAGTTATTGGTAAAGAGGTTGAAGTTAAACAATACAATGGAAGTATTGAAATTGAAAAGTTCGGATATGGTTACTTTAATAGTTTTAGATTAAATAGACCGTATGGCAGTAAAGGGGATATTAGTTATGTAGACTACTTTTTCTATGAAGAATTACTTCAGCTAGATACCATAGTTCAATGCGAAGAAATTGAGTTGTTTAAGTTTTATCTAGGATTGCTGTATAGAAATGTAATGGGTGACGAGTATTCGGTGAAGATGAATAAAGATATGTTTGAGAAATTAACAGCTAAGAAATATTATCCAAAACTTAAGGTGATAAAAAAATATTTAAATAACTTAGATCCAAAAAAGAGAGAATACTATTTGACTAGTTGTATTAGTACTTTGAATATGTTGAGTTATTACAAAAAAGATAATGGAACATTTGTCGAGACTGATTATTCTTTCTTTTTCTTAAATGCATATGCATATATGACAGTACTTGATGAAAAAGTACTATTCAATAGAAAGAATGGTACAGGGTTTGAAAAAAGTTTAATAGACTATACCCTAAATGAAAATAACTTTAGAGAACGAGGGGAATTGGTCTTTCAGTTAATGATGCATTCTGATAAGAATAATCGAGAAAATTATTTGACTTTTGGTTATGAGTATCTATTTAAGTTTGTTGAATTGGGTTATCTTCAGTCTGACTATATATTCAAGGAGTTTTTTGATTTCAAGGAATTTGGAGATTACTTCAAAACAACAAACTCCATAAGAATTATTAATCATGTAAATGATAAAGCACGAAGGAAAAAGGCTAGTGAGTTAGAACTTGAAATCTATAATAAAAGTATTAGTTCTATGCTTGAAATAGAGTTGGAACGTACAGAAAAGGATACATTGTATTCAGGTTCCATTAATGCAGCTAAATCATTTTATGGAATAGAAGTATACTTAAAGGCAATTTACAAAATGGGTAAAATGCCATTTCTTCGAGGCTACTCATGGGTAGAAGGTGGTAAGAAGAACACATTTTCTCATATTATTTATTACTGTGAACCCCTTGAAAGTGATACTCAAGAGTTATTTAATCGTCTAGTTAAGGAATATAAAATTAGTGATAAAAAACTTTTAGAAGCAGGTATGTATAACTTGAAGTTTATTGACTATATTACAAATTATTTAGGAATAAAAGGTATGAAGAAGGCTGCTTATTATTTTAAAGCACATATGAAAGATCGTTTTGATGAAGAAGATCAAAAAATGATAAGACGCTATACGGATCTTGATTTTGATGATCTTAATCGTGGTCAAATGGATATTAAGTGGTTTAAAGAAAGTTATATGGAACTCGGTGAAAAGAATTTTTCCTTGCTTTATGATTGTTCAAAGTATATTACTTCTGGAGGAAATCATAAAAGAGCACAATATTTTGCTGATGCAGTTCTAGGTAGACTTGATGAGGAAGAAGTTCTTGAAAGAATAAATGATAAACGAAATCAGGATATGGTTCTAGCATATGGTCTTTTACCACTAAAGGACAAGAATAAGGATACAGTTAGACGATATAAAAGACTGCAGGCATTTATTAAAGAAAGTAAGCAGTTTGGAGCCCAAAGAAAGGCAAGTGAGCTTTCAAAAGCGAATATTGCTATTCAGAACCTTTCAAGAATTTTTGGTTATGGCGATGTAAATAGATTTATCTGGGCTATGGAAATAGAAATGGCTTCAGAAATGAGTGAGTTTTTTGACCCTAGAGAGATAGAAGAGATAAAAGTATGGATTGATGTTACTAAGCCAGAGAATCCAAATATAGCTGTAGAAAAAAATGGTAAGATGCTAAAAAAAGTACCAGCGAAATATAATAAGAATGAATATGTTAAAAAACTTAAGTTAGTTAAAAAGGAACTTAAAGAGCAGTATAGCAGAACAAAAAAATCTTTTGAAACTGCAATGATTGATGAAGTTAGATTTAGATATGATGAACTGATAAAACTTAAGAAACATCCAATTATTAGTCATGTAATAGATAAGGTATTATGGAGTTGTGGCAAATCATGTGGATTCCTAAGTGACTTAGAATGTGATAAGTTGATGACACTTGATGGTGAGATTGAGTTATCTGGAGATGATGAATTAATTATAACCCATCCTGTTACATTACTTGAAGATAAAACTTGGCCAGACTGGCAAAACTTTATTATGGAACAAGAGATTCAACAGTCTTTTAAACAGGTGTTTAGAGAAGTTTATGTGATGACAGACGAAGAGAAAATAAATGATGGTTTTACAAATAGGTTTGCTGGATATCAGGTGGAGCCAAAACAGACTTATGGTTTGCTCAAGTCTCGAGATTGGGTTATTAATGATTATGATGGATTCGAGAAAATCAACCATATCCATGATCTGCGTATTGACTTATACTGTTATGCAGATTGGTATACACCGGCACGTATTGAGAGTCCAACTTTAGAGAAAGTATTTTTTGTGGATAATAAAACGGGCAAGACGAAGGATATGAATGAGCTTTCTAATGTGATTTTTTCAGAGGTTATGCGTGATTTGGATCTTGTTGTAAGTGTGGCATATGTTGGTGGAGTTGATGTTATGATGAACCACTCTACTATAGAAATGAGAACACGAATTTTAGAATATAATTTAAGTCTATTCAAAGTGACGAATTATAGAATTGAGAAACATCATATAGTTGTTCAAGGAACGTATGGAAATTATTCAATTCATTTAGGGTCAGGAATAATTTCCATGGAAGGAAAAGGAATGCTTCCGGTATTTCCAGTGCATTCACAACAACGTGGTCACATATTTTTACCGTTTGTAGATGAAGATCCAAAAACTGCTGAGATAATAAGTAAAGTTTTAATGCTGGCAAAAGATGATAAGATTAAGGACCCTAGTGTATTGATACACTTGAGAGGATAGTTTAGTTCTAAGGGAAGGTCAAAAATTGTGCACTGTGTATAGATACATAGAAGGAAGTACACATTGTAAATATCAACATGATAATGAATAAAAGTTTCCAACATGAAAATGCATAATTCTTACATTTTTATGTTGGAATTTTTCTACATATTTACAGTAAGTAATTCTATAACATATAGAAAATATTGGTCTAATGACCTTTGAAATATAATATAAGTAATGGAAAATAATAATTATTGGATGGCTAAAAATTAAGAATAAAAGTTATCAACGATTACTTGACAAAATATATTTACAGGTGTATATTAATAGTGTATTTACATATGTAAATCAAAAAGGAGGTATTATTAATGTGTATTCCAAATATATCTGATGCTGAATTAGAGGTAATGAAGCTTATATGGGATGATAATCCAATTACATCAGAGACAATCATTAAAGAACTATCAGAGAAGATGACTTGGAGTTCAGGAACGATTAGAACCTTTATCAATCGCTTGTTAAAAAAAGAAGTAATAGGATACAAACGAAGTGGACGCACTTTTTTTTATTACCCTATACTTACAAAGGAAACTTATATAAAAGCTGAGAACAGAACATTCTTGCAACGTATGTATAATGGCGCTGTTGATCGTCTGTTTTATCATTTCATTGAAGATGAGAATTTGACAGAAGAAGAGCTTGATAAATTACAGCAATTACTTATAGAGAGAAAAGAAAAAAATGATAGAGAATAGTTTATTCCTATATTAAAGGAGCAAATGCTATGAAAATTTTAATGGATGTATTTATAACTATATTGCTGACATCTTTAATAGCTAGCTTTACTGCTGGTATAGTATTATGCATTAAATATCTTTTTGGTAAAAAACTTAGTATTAAATTCAATCAGATATTATGGATTATTGTACTTGTTAGATTCATAATACCTATCATGCCAGAAAGTACTTTTAGTATATATAACTATTTTCCTAAAACAAATGCTATTTATAATACAAACTTCATTCAATCAGAAATTGAAACGGAAATAGAAGATGATAATAATAATATAGAATATCAGCAACAAGAAAATCATGATGATGACATGAAGCTATATTCACAATCAATATATAACCAACAGCACGCTGAAAATATCTCCGATATAAAAAAAGAAAATAGTAGACATTTAGTTTTAAATGTATTATCAATAATTTGGATTATAGGTTGTAGCAGTATAATAATCATGGCAATAAGTATTTATTATAAGATGAATATGAAAATCAGGTCATCTAGTACAACTATAAGACAGGATAAACTTGTTAATGGTTGCAAACAGATGATAGGTATAAAAAAAGAGGTAAAAGTATGCATTGGAGATTTTAATTATCCCTTTATCACAGGGGTGATTAAGCCTAAAATATGTTTGCCAAGAACTATTGATGAAAGCATAAATGAAGAACAGCTAAAACATATTATATTACATGAACTTGTACATTATAAACGAAAAGATTTGATCTTGAATGTTTTATGGATTATTGCAACTTCAATTCATTGGTTCAATCCATTTATGTGGATAATCAATAGAAAAGTAAAACTAGATACTGAATTAGCTTGTGATAATTATCTTTTGAATTTTTTAGGGGAAAATTCAGCAATATCTTATGGTATGACTATCATAAATATTTCACGTCTATTTTTAGTGAAGCAAAATTTTCTAGGGCATTCATGTGCTTTTGCAACCAAGAAAAATGTAAAAAGGAGAATAGAAATGATAAAAGAATTTAAATATGGTAATAAGACTACGGTTTTAACTATAATAAGCGGTATATTAGTTGCTGCACTCTTATTAACTAATCCTATTCATGCTAAGCAAAATCATGAACAGGTTGATAGTGAGAAATATAAAGAAAAAAAAGAATTTATTGTTTATGAAGAATATAAGAGTTATATTAATCTAGAAAAACTAATTAACGATGTAGATTTTGAATTCCAGGTTCCTGATTATATGCCATACGATTATGATTGGTCAGTAACATTATTTTCATTGCAAGATCCCTCTCGGGTTCTGTTAACATTTGTAAAAGAACCTGAAATAAGACCCAGTCTTATAAGATTATACATAGCTAAAGAGGATATTAGTTCAGAGTTTAATGTATTAAGTAGAGAGCAGATGCAAATTGGAGAAGTAAAAGGTGAAAAAATTGAGATTAAAGATATACCTGATGATTTAACATATACAAATACTTATTTTGCATTTAATCACGAAGATGCTTATTATATGTTAGTTTTATCAAGAGGAAGAGATTCTATAACTATAGAAGAAGCAGAACAAATAATATCATCATTGAAAAAGCCGAGTGATGTCAAAAATATAGATTATACAGCAATGCACTATAAAAACAGTGAAAATATTTACGATATAGAAGATTTATGGAAAGCAAGGTCAGTATTTGGATATAATTACAAGCTATCGGAAGATGTTCCAAGTAAAAAGTTATGTGATGGGTGTTTTACTAAGGATTTCATTAAGTTTCATTATTTATATGGAGTAGATTTTACGCAATCTAAAAATGCTCCACAAGAATATAAAGATTATTTGGTAAATGGATATATTAAAGATAACGAGAGAGTAAATCATAAAACACACTGGTTAGAAATTGATGGAAAAAAAGTGCTTAATATAGAAGAGACACATAGTGGAGATTTTGTAACCTATAGAACAAACTATTATTATTGGCAAGAAGGTGATATCTATTATACAGTTTATATTAGGAAGGAAACTGAAACAGAAAAAGCACTTCATGAAGATATAATAAGAAATTTCATGAAAGCCAAAACAGTAGATGAATTATATCTCAATGAGAGTTATATAGAAAAAACAGTTCTAAGGGCTAAGAACTTAGAGTAAATAAATGTTTTGTTTTTTGGATCAAAAAGATTATCAATAAAATAAAATTTTAAAAACAGCTGAAAATCAGCTGTTTTTTGTGTGCGACTAGCAGGATAATCTATATGGTGAAAGTCCAGAACACCGAAGATGGTACTTTAATTCCATTATTCAGTAATCTAATTTGAGAAATAAGATGTTTAATACAGAAATTACAGTGCGTATTGATATCAAAATAGGTGCTGAATTGATATGTTAACCAGTACTGAACTAAGGTAGGTGTGAGTTATACAGAGGATTGTGGGTTTAAGGATAAGAAATTCATAACTAAAACTGATAATAGGCATATAATAAGCGGTGAAGCAATTCTCTTATTTGGTAAAAATCCACAACATCACTTTCCAAGGGCAAGAGTAAGATTTATTAAGTATTAAGGTTTTATTGAAAAAACAGGTACTAGAATGAATGTTATTAAACACAATATTTGAAGGGATAATATTGGAAATGTTACAAAAATCATTAGACTTTGTTAAAGGAATTTACCAAACTAGGTAATGATGGTAAGTTCTATACAAAATCTGAATACCCAGAATTCGTGTGGAAGGAAATTATAGTAAATGTAGTTTGTCATCGTGATTACAGTATTAAAGGAACTGATATACAAATAAAAATGTTTGATGATATACTAGTAGTAGAAAGCCCTGGAACATTACCCGGATTGGTAAGGCTAGACAATATGAGGAATATTCATTTTTCAAGAAATCCAAAGATAGCAGGCTTTTTAAAAGACCATACCTATGTAAAAGAATTTGGTGAAGGTGTAGACAGGATGTTTATTGAAATGGAAGCAATTGGATTGACAGCACCTAAATATGAAAAAGTTGCTTTTATGACAAGAGTTACTGTTAAAAATAGTGCTGAAACTTATGAGCCGATAAATGAGCCGATAAATGAGCTGATAAATTTATCAAACACAGAGCAAACAATAATGAATGCAATTACAAGAAATCCAAAGATAAGCAAGCCTAAAATAAGTAAAGTATATAGTATTTCTGAAGCAACAGTAAAAAGAACTATTGATTCTTTAAAGAAAAGAGGATTAATTAATCGGATAGGTTCAAACAAAGGTGGATATTGGAAAATAGTAAAGAAATGAATACGAACTGCTAATTGAAATAGAATTATATTAATCAATAAACAAATGGTGATAAAATAATGAATGAGACATACTATTCTGCTGTAAAATTGGCTATAGTATCTTTTGCTACAAGTAGAAGGAAAGAGAATGAACTTTGAGATTGAATGCCGAACTGAGAGTCATTGCAGTGAAGATTTTTTGCAAGTATATAGGCGGAGAAAATAGAAGTACAGGGATGTTCTAATCGTAGACATTAATTCTGTACATAGCTAAGGGACTCTATGATAGTATAGAGTCTCTTGCTTTTTGCATTTAGATAATTGGGAAGATAGTGGATATAATCCCAAAGATATTATATATTAGGTTTATTATCTGAAACCTAGAAAATAATTAGAACCACCATTATTATCCCAATATGTAATTCCATTTACTTCGTAATATACAGCGAATTGTACATTTTTTGGAGTAGTCTTTGTTTCATAGTCATAATACCAATATTCTATATTACTGTTTCCTTGAGAAGAATGATATTCAGCATCAATATCTGTATAAGTCTGCCAATTATCTTCAGTAATTCTAACTCTAACGTTTTTTTCTGATGATAAATTCTTTAATGCAATATATCCATTAATTGATTCGATTCTATCATATGTTTGATTAGCATTATATTGGTTATTTAGATTTAATATTGAATCTTTAGCAAGAAGGACATCTCTTGTTACAGTATAATTATTCCCATTATTATTATCCCAATAAATTTGACCATTGGATTCACATTTTATAGCAAAAATACAAGGAGCATAATAATAACAAGGTGTCTCGAAATGCCAGATTTCGTAACCATCTGAAGTTGTCTTAACGTATTTTGCAGATACATCTTTCCAATTGTTTTGATTATAGTTATAACAATAATGAACAGTAACTTTTTTATTAGGGTCTAGATTTTTAACTGCAATATTACCTTCATAATGACCTGTTGAACCGTCAGCTGAAAAGATACAGTATCTTGCATGACATAATTGGACTGGTTCTTCTGAGGCTTGTACGTTGGTAGCGCCTGTAATTAAAACCATAGTAGCAGTTATGATAAAACATATCATAAAACATAATGAATTTCTGAATAATTTCATATAATACCTCCTATAAAAATAATTTGACCAAAAAGTATTATAATTTATAATAAATAGAATGTCAATACATATAATGTATAAAAATTAAATTAATATAATTAATTATAACAATATAGAAAACATAGTAACTTAATTAAAATTAGTAATATATACTATGTTTATATTTGTACAATCAATAATAAAGAGGGAGTAGATGAAATATTGTACTAAAACATATTTATATAGAAATGAAACTTGTAAGATTTCTGGTTAGAATTATTTTGAATATATTTATTATTATACATAATTGTTTGCTTTTGTATTGGAAATTAATTCTGATTAAGTACTTCTATTTGATGAGTGATATCCGAAGAAAGAAGGAGTTAATTACACTATCAATCATGAAAAATGTTTATAAATCTATAAGAGCTATAGATTATATTTTTCACCTGAAGTAAATATGATAAAATAAACTTGAGGACATACCTCTAATATTTTATAGCCAAAGGACTTGTATAGTCATAGGTTTTAGTATAAGCCTAAATATTTTTCATAATTAAAGTAGGCATGAATACTAGGAATCTACTATTCATGCCTTCAACTTATGATAAAAACCTGCTAATTTGGAGATAAGTTTACACTCTCATAAATAATGCTGTGAATGTAACTAGCTAACATATATCTATAAGTGAAATTAGATATACCAATAAAATTTATATAACTTCTATATGATGAATTTGTATTTCCATTGTCTAAATCAAGTCATATCATCCCTAAGTGCGTCAATAATATTCTCTTTCTTTATCTTACTGACAGCATACAGCATTGTAATGAATACAATAAAGAATACGCTCAACACGCTGATTGCCATACTGCCCCAAGGGAATACAAAATGGAAGTTGTCCATCCTTTCTACTGCCAGCAATCCTAGGTAAATCAGCCATGAGATGATTCCAGCTATTGGAAGCCCGAATAGCAATGTCCTCATGCCATAAAATACACACTCGAAACGCATCATCTTATTGAAATCTTTGTCGGACATACCGATTGAGCGGAGCATAGCAAGCTCACGCCTGCGTAGCCTGATATTCGTGGAAATAGTGTTGAACACATTGGCAACCGCAATCAGCGAAATCATAAGGACAAAAACATAGGTGAAAACATCAATGACAAATGTTATACTGCGGTATTGTTCAACTATTTCGTGCAGATTGTACAGGGTATATACAGACGTAATTCCTGTATCCTTAATAATCGATTCCATTTCAGCTATCGATTTTGAAGGATCCTTTGACAAAAAGGCTAGGCATGTTTCACCATGGGTATCCTGGGTTTCAAACTTTTCTTTGAGTGAATAGGGAGCGACCACCATAAAAACGTATGGCTTCACCTGGGAAGAGTTCTTTGGTGGTGGATCCAATGGGTATGTGTCGACAAATGTAATATTTATGCTTTGTCCTTGTTCATTCATTGGTTTGTCATTTGCTTGGGGAGCTACACTAAAATTCATAGAATTCTTAGCAAACATATCAAGTAGCTCACTGGACCCGTCTTTCTTGTTAGCACGTTTTTTAGCAACTGCAATCATTTTTGCATTCTGTCCAGTATATTCTTCCGGGGACAATCCCAAATCTTTTATAAAATCCAGATATTTGCTGTTTTCGATAAACTGGATGTCCATTGGCAGATCAACTGTTTGGTCGGATGTAGCTAAACCTGCGTATTCACGGTAACTGTCTGAAAAATCATTTGTATTGACCGAGCATGAATAGGATAAAACCGTTTGGTGAGTGCTTTCGTAAACCCCATCTATGTTTTTCAGTTTATCGTAAAGTGGGAACATTTCACTGTCATCTATGTCCTCAGTGGTAAAAAGAATGTCATGTTCCATGTCCATTATATATTGTTGTGAAAGTCGTTTTAGAGTTGTTCCAAAAGCATTTCCAGATACAAATAAAACAACACTTAAAGTAAGCGATAATACGATGCTGCGATAACGCTTTTTGTTCCGCTTGAAATTCTTGAGGGCTAGTGTTCCCTCCAAACCGTAAATACGCTGTGAGAGTTTTGACGTTCTCACGGCTTTTGATTCCGTTTGAACCTCATTGGTCTGGCGAATACTCTCCATCACGGGGGTGTTTGCGGCTTTCCTAGCCGGAATATAGGCTGAAATCAAAATAGTAATCAAACTTACCACCGTTGCCACAACAATTGCGGGGACAGACACCGACAAGGTTAAAGGTACGGTGCTGTACAGAAGACTCTTCATATTCCCTGCAACAATAGGAATTACAAGCCCGGTACTGCCTATGCCGACTACAACACCAATCGGTATACCAATTGCGCCAATGCAAAGGCCCTCAAATAGTACGGAATTTCGTAGTTGTCTTGCCGTTGCGCCCACTGATGAGAGAATTCCGAATTGGCGTGTACGTTCGTTAAGAGAAATGTTGAATGAGTTATAAATAAGAAATATCGAACCTATCATTATTATGGCAATCAAAATTCCATCAACGGTGTACATAAGCGCGTTGAAAAGGTTATTGTCAGAAACGCCCATAAAGCGTAGCACATAATCATTAAAGACATAAGTGCCTGTTTTGGCTTTACTGATTGCGTAAGCCTTTACTTGTCGTGGGTTTTTTAGTGTAACAAATATGCTGAAACTATTAACTTGGTCTTGAGTATCTGTTTTTGTTATCAACGTGTATCCTGGTGCGGAATGTTCCTCAAAACCAGGTCTTTCACATATACCCACAACTGTGTAGGTTTTCTCTTCTTCTGGCATAAGAACTTCTTTGCCCACTTCCGATTCTTCCTCGGACTGATATGGGTCGTGTTGACTCAGATTCTTGTTTTCCAATATTCGGTTTCCAACAGCAAGTGAAAGGGTGTCACCCACCTTGAGTTTAACGCCGCCCTTTATCGCTACATGGGATGGGACGAGAATCTCATTACTATTTTCAGGCAACCTGCCGGAAATCAGACTAATGGGTAAGGTATCAAAAGTTTCATTGTTGAATCCAGCGATGAAAAGATAGGGCTTTTCTGGGCTTTTACCGCCGTCAAGCGTAGCATAGCCAATATTTTCAAATGTAGCGGTGTTTGAAACTCCATTATCATGGGTTCGAGCCTCCACGAAAGAGGAATTAACATCCAAAAACTCAACGTGCCAACTCCCGTATCTAGCAGTAGAACCATTTATCAGAAAATTCAACAGAGAAGTTCCAAAGGTAGCGATTGCCGTAATCATGGCGGCGGATAGTATAACTCCGATAACAGTTACAATTGTTCGGGTATGGCTTTTTTTCATGCCTTGCAGGGTAACTTTGTTGAAAATGTTCATGAACGATTCACCCTTTCATCTCGCACTACTTTTCCGTCTGATATGCCAATAATTCTGTCAGCTTGCAGGGCAATATTTTCGTCATGTGTAACAACAATAAGAGTCTGCTGATATTTTTTATGGCTTAATTTCAGCAGATTGACTATTTCATGTCCATTTTTGCTGTCAAGACTACCTGTGGGTTCGTCGGCAAGCATGACCGCTGGGGCATTCATCAAAGCACGTCCAATGGAAACTCGCTGTTGCTGACCACCCGAAAGTTGATTGGGTAAATGCGTTTTTCGGTCTTGCAATCCAAGAAGTTCCAATAAATCATCTAACCGTTCCTTGTTGACCTTCCGCTTGTCCATCAGTATAGGCAAGGTGATATTTTCCACCACATTCAGAGTAGGGATGAGGTTGTGAAACTGGTAGATCAGTCCTACCTGTCGCCTACGGAAAATGGCTAGTTTTTCATTGGTTTGGGCATATATATCCTGTCCGTCCAAGTATACCTTTCCACTTGTGGGTACATCCACACCTCCGATAATGTGGAGCAAAGTGGATTTGCCAGAGCCAGATGAACCAATGATGGCGGTAAAATCTCCATTTTCAATTGTAAGAGAAACATGGTCAAGAGCGGTAACTTCGTTTTCGCCCTTGCCGTATATTTTGCATAGATTATCAATTTTTAAAAACTCCATTATGTGAGTCTCCTTTCTAATGGTTTACCCATATAATAGAACCTTCAGCTTACATCTCTGTGACTTTCAGGTGAGAGATTAGTCACTTTGGGGAAACGAATGGTAAATACTGCGCCGCCTTGAGGATGATTTTTTGCGGTAATCGTACCGTCCTGACGTGTTATGATCATTTTGCAGAGAGCCAATCCGATTCCATATCCTGTAGCGTTTGAATTTTTCCCACGATAAAATCTGTCAAATAGGCAGGGTAAATCTTCTTTTTTGAAGCCAGTGCCGTTGTCTTGGATTCTGATCTCGGTAAACAATGGGTTGTGCGTACAGATAATCTTAATTTTACCGTTTTCTCCTGCGCTTTCAATACAGTTTTTAATAATATTTTGTATTCCTTCCGAAAGCCAACCAGAATCCCCTTGAATAATTACCTCTTTTGGTACGTCTATCTGCAATTGAATACCGTGTAGCTCCATTGGGATTAGGAAGGGGCGAATTGCGGTACATATCAGCTTGTTCACATCTATCTGTTCACTTTGGAACACTACAATACCTGCATCCAAACGTGATAATTTCAATAGGGAGGTAATCAGCCAATCCATCTGTACAAGCAATTCTTCTGTTTCCCGTAGGAATGCTTTCCGGTCGTTTTCATCAGGGTTTTTCGCTAACAATGACAGAATAAGATTAGCTGAGGTGAGTGGGGTTCTCAGTTGGTGGGCTATGTCGGCCAACGAATCGGCAAGATGTTCTTTTTCTTTTTTCAGCGCGTCGTTCTGTTCCCGAATCCGCAAGGTCATTTTTGTTACTTCGCTATGTAAAATGGAAAGTTCGCCTTCGTCCGAATCACCAATATACAGACGGTCAGCATTATGAAGCACAAGGTCGATTTGATTTGAAATACTCGCAATACTTTTATATCTGGCTTTGGTAAACAAGAAAAACACTATGCCGATTGCGGTGGTAAAAACGATAGCAAGGATTCCAGCCTCCTTGTTTATTGCAAATCCCACTATTATAGCGGTAGTGTCCATTAAGAAGAACAAAATGGCAAACTGCCGAAACTCTCTATTACGAAGCATACTCATACCCCAATCTATACCCTGTACCGCGAACAGTCAGAATGATTTGTGGGTGTGTTGGATCATTCTCTATTTTCTCCCTTAAGCGTTTGATGTACACGGTGAGAGTATTATCATTGACAAACTCGCCTGCCGAGTCCCACAATTCATCAAGTAGTCTGCCCCTTGTAATAATACTTTTTGGGTTATTGATAAACACCAGTAATAAGCGGTATTCTAATGCTGAAAGAAATACCTCTTTACCATTTTTTTTCACAATGCCACTTGCCGTGTCCACATGAATTCCTTCAATTCTGAAATCACATCCAGAACGTCCGTTTTTTCGCAAGGCGGTTCCAATTCGTGCAATCAACTCACGGGGACGAAAAGGCTTGGTAATGTAGTCGTCTGCCCCCATGTTCAGCCCAGTAACAACACTTGCTTCATCACCGGAAGCTGTCAGAAAGATAACGGGGATACCTTGCGCTCCTTTAATTTCTGTACAAACTGTAAAACCGTTCCCATCAGGTAAAGAAATATCAATCAACGCCAAATCAAATATATTATTGGCAAGTGTAGCAAGTGCTTCACTCCGAGTAGGGGAGTGAGTGACTGTAAATCCTTCTGAGCGGAGCAAGAGCATAAGATTTCTGGCGATTGCCTTATCGTCCTCAACTAAAAATATCCGTTTCATATATTACCACCATCCTTAACTTTACTGCTATTATATCGTCTATCAGAGTAATGATACACTATCATCATGTCTGTGGTTTTCCAAATATTCACGACTTCTTTTGTCGTTACATAATCCATTTTCAATTACTCCAATGCCATTATTATATTTCTTTTGTCAGAAATATACAACTGATTCTTATGACTTATATATAAGGGCGTAGAGGATGAACTATGCCATGGGTATTCTTTTTAATACATCTTTGGAGTAATAATTGCAGATATGTTGAGAGTATGGGAAGCTCTTTTAAATAGGCAAAAACTAATATATAATTAAAACAGAGAGTACAAATTATTCAGGAGGCAGTTATACAGACAAATATAAGCAAGATAGGATAGGAAATAGTTGCCTGATTCTAGTATTATTTTACATGGAGGGTGATAAAAATGGATTTTATTCAAAACTTGCAAAAATCAATCGATTATATGGAAGAACACTTACTAGAACCAATAACTTATGAAGATGTTGCAAAGTATTTATATATGTCAAAATATCATTTTCATAGAATATTTACTTTAACTACAGGAATGTCAGCAAATGAGTATATAAGAAATAGAAGATTATCCATGTCAGGGCAGGATATTTCAATGTCTGATCAAAAAGTAATTGATATTGCATTAAAATATGGGTATAATTCTCCAGAAAGTTTTTCAAAAGCATTCACAAGATTTCACGGAGTTTCTCCTAATGTCGCTAGACGTGCAGGTGTGAAATTAAAATCTTTCAATCGCCTTCTTATTAAAATTAAATTTGAAGGAGGCACTATCATGGATTACAGGATAGAAAAGAGAGAAAAATTTTGTCTGCTGACTAAGGTTACAGAGTTTAGAAACGAAATCATTTCAGAAGAAGGTAATACAGAAATTCCAGATTTTTGGAAGAAATGTGGTGAGAATGGTACATTTGACGTGCTAAAAGAAAATACTGATCTACATGATGTATATGGTGTTTGTGCACCAATAACAAAAGACAGTAAATACTTTAAGTACGGAATAGGTATGGAATTCAATGGAAGTGATGTACCTGACGGATATACCATATGGAAGGTAAAACCTACTCTATGGGCAGTATTTAGATGTATAGGAGAGACTCCCGATTGTATTGGGGAAACATGGGATAGAATATTTAAAGAGTTTCTACCTGGTTCAGAATATAGTATGCTGGATGACACTGATTTTGAATTATATTCTAGTAACACAGAAAAAGACTGCTTTTGTGAAATATGGATTCCTATTGAGAAAAAAGCATGCATCTAATTATAGTTGTCATAGAAATTGATATCAGTCAATGATTTCAAGATTATTTGTAAGCAAGGTGACTTATTATAAGAGAAGTCACCTTGTTTTATGTTGGAAAAAAATATGATCTGTTTGTTTGAAGTTAAAAGAAATGATTAAATATATTGACAATCTAAAAAATTAGACTATAATAAAAAAATAGAATGCAATAGTTAAAGGAGAGGAAATCAAATGAACATTGAAAAATTGATACTGAATCCTGCCAGGCTCAGAATACTACAATTTATTTTATCAAACGAAAGGACAACTGTTTCATCGATTATGGAAACACTTACTGATATCCCAAGAGCTACTATTTATCATCATATGAAGCTTTTAGATGAGAATGGTCTTATTCAAGTAGTGGAGGAAAAAAGGGTAAGAAATACCATAGAAAAGGTTTATGCCATGAATAAGCAAAACAACATATTAGAACATGACAATCCATCTAAGCTTGCTACTGGATTTTTTATGGAGCTTTTACAAGAACTCCAATTTTATTTAAGTAAATCTGATACAGATTGTGTTCAAGATAAGGTTTTTTTCAACACTGCACTTATAGCAGTTACAGATGAGGAATACGATGTACTGCTAAAAGAAATTAAAGATATTCTTGAAATGTATATTAAAAATAAAATGACACCAGAGAGAAAATTACGGAAGCTATCAATGATTTCAAGTTTCCCTGTAGATAAGATCAAGGTAGGCATAGAATAATACAAATATATGGTAATCTTTAGAAAGGATGTGTTAACATGAAATTCCATGAATTCGGAAATCCTGAAAACCAACATATCATGCTGATTCATGGTGGTGGAAATGCATGGTGGAATTATCTAAGACAGGCACGAAAACTATCGGAAAAGTACCATGTTATATTACCAACTATGGATGGACATGGAGAGGAATTCGCAACCGATTATATTTCAACTGAGGATACTGCCGATAAGCTATTGAGTTATATTGAGAAAAAATGTAACGGAAAGTTATTCGCGTTGTGTGGTGTATCAATGGGAGGTCAAATTGTTATAGAATTACTTTCTCGCAAAGCAGATTTAGCGCAAAAGGCAATAATTGATGGTTCTGTCTGCTATCCTGTGCCAAATGTAAAAAGGTTTTGTATTACAACCGTTAAGCTTTTTAGAAGATTTTTATTCAGTGAAAAAGCTTGTAAATTTCAACTTGCTGCTATGTCTAAAAAGTTACCACAAAAAATGCTTTACCCTAAGGAAATACAGGAATTATATTTACAGGACATGCCAAGACTGAGAAAAGAAACTTTATATGCAATGTATCGTACCTATATGAATTATTCCATCAAGGATAGTTTAAGAGAGTGTCAGGCGGATGTTATGTATTGGTATGGAGAAAAAGAAATGAAATGTGTAAAAAAATCTGCCAAGCTTTTTCAATCCTACTTAAGAAACTGTAAAATCTATGAAGCAAAGGAGTATGGTCATGGGTATCTTGCAGTATATTTACCTGAAGAATGGCTGGAACTTGCAGAGGATTTTTTTGAAAGTGTACCTAAATCAGATTATTAGAAAGTATACTTTATATTTCATAAACAAAACCTCCTTGGCTTATAATTTCACCAAGAAGGTTTTCCTATAAACTGGTTATACCAGGTTATATTTCTCTTTCAAATCTAAAAGTCCCTGTCTACAATATCCTAATTGTCTCCATTCACAATTTTTACACAATTTATTCAAGTGCTCTAACTTAAAATCTAATGCAATCTTCTTTTGCAATTCGGTCCAATTATGTAAAGAGTAAGGTTGTATATCAAGAATATCCAAAACCAAGTGGTCCATTTGTTTTATACGTTTATTTGCTTCAGTATCTTTATTAGTACAATATTTTTCCCCTTTTCTATTAGGACAAGCGCTACACAGAATATCAATATCATCAATGACTCTAACATTTAGATCCGGATTCATTTTTATTAGGTACATAACATTACTCATGACTGAGGTAAAACGTTCGTCGTATCCTTTACCTTTGTAACCTAAATTACAAATAAGATGATGTCCTCTGATTCGCATAATTACACCTGTACTTGTAATAAATTTGCTTTAACTAAGCCATCTCTCGCAAAATATGCAACAATTGATCCAAAAACTACTTTTATTAGATCAAAAATTATAAATGGAGCTGATGCGACACCGAAAGCTTGACCTAAAGATACATTTTGTTGAACTGAGAATTGAATAACTCCACAACAATGAATAATTATTAGACCGAATATCATTGCAAATAAGATAGTAATATATCTTGATGACCCATTATGTATAAGAGGTAAAGTTTTTTCTGTAATTTTCCCTATAACAAATGAAGAAATAATGAAACCAATTAAGAAACCACCTGTAGGTCCTACTAGAACCCCAACACCTGCACTTCCTCCAGCGAAGATTGGAATTCCTACCAGACCTAATAATACATATGTCAATTGAGACAAAGCACCTATTTTGCTTCCTAAAATAACTCCTGAGACAGTTACCGCTAATACTTGCAATGTAAAAGGAACAGGCGTAGGTAATGGAATCTGAAATATTGAAAGTATACCAGTAATTGCTGCAAATAAAGCTGCTAAAATTAATTCTTTAGTATTCATGAATAATCCCTCCTATATATTCATAATGATAGTATACCCTCTAACTTATTGTACGTCAACTAATTTTAAATATAGGTTGACAATTGAGATTAAGATATTTTATTTTTAGATATAGTTTATTTCATTAAAGAATACTTGTGTAGTTATAAAATATTCTATTGACAGAAATTAAATAGAGCACTATAATTACTAGGAAACTAATAACACTATAATAGTTTTCTACATGAAAGAAGGCTTTAACATGACGAAAGAAACATTTGAAAAGAAAGAATTATTATTTTTGATTACTATCAGTTTAGCTTTAGGAATAAGGCAGATGACTATGACAATGGTAATGCCTTTTATATCTACATATGGTAAGACGTTGGCTTATAGTAATTCAATCTTGATAGGAGTTGCATTAGGGATATTTGGACTGACTCAAGCTATTTTTCAAGTTCCATTTGGCATATGGAGTGATAAGTTAGGTAATAAACCAGTAATATTAATAGGTCTTTTGCAAGTTATAATCGGATTATTCATCGCTTTCCTTTCAGAAAATATTTATTTGCTTATTTTTGCAAGAGCTTTACAAGGTAGTGGAGCAGTTCTTGCAACAGGATATTCATGGGTCAGCAGTAGAATAGATAGTGAGAAAAGACCACAAGCGTTCAGTTTCCTAGGTATGATTATTGGATTTGCTGCTGCATCAGCATTTGCGTTAGGTCCTATAATAAATAATTATTTATCAGTAAGTGAAATGTTTTTAGTTTGTTCAATACTTATTTTTGTGGTTTGGATGATTATATTGCTATTCTTAAAGGATACATCTGGAATCAATAGCGATTCATCTAGTAATAATGAAACTAAGACTAGTATTCTAGCAGGTATTAGAATTTTATTGAAGAATAAATGTTTTTTGGGACTGAATTTTGCAGGATTCATAAATAATTATATAATGGTAGCAGTATTTTACATAGTTCCAATATATCTTGATGAATTAGTTGGGACAAGTGGTATGTGGAAAATCTTTATGCCTGCTGTCATTATTGCTATAATATTTATGAAAAAATCTATTAAATTAGTTTCAAAAGGATATGGATTGAATTTAATCAAATTGGCATTTGTTTTAAGTGGTATAGGGATATGCTTTTATTTTAACAGTAAATCATTCGTTTCAATATTGATAGGAAGTATATTATTCATGACGGGATACATTTTAATCGCTACAATCGTTCCCACTATAGCAAATGATATTGCTGAAAATAGTTATAGAGGTACAGCAAATGGTATAATAAATAGTTTCCAATATATAGGATCTTTTGTAGGTTCTGTAATTACAGGTATATTATGGAGTAGCCATAATGATATTGAGTTGTATTTAATTATCGCTATTTCTATTATAGGTGTCTTGGCAACATTATTAACCGAAAATAAATCTAATAGAAGAGTAAAAATTCAATAGGGGGGTAATCAATGTGAAAGAAACAATAATGAAAATGGCAGTCGAAAAAATACAGATATATGGATTAAGAAAGTTCACTATGGATGAAATTGCTTCGGAACTGAAAATCAGTAAAAAAACTATCTATAAATATTATAAAAGCAAAGAAGACATTATATTGGAATATATCAATACAATAATAGAAAGTGATAAAAAGTATACTTTGAATGCTCTTGAAGAATCAGATTTACTTGAGGATAAATTACATTCAATCATCTATTCATATCATAAGTATAAATTACCAGTTAGTATATTAGATGAGATTCATAAGTTTTATTATAAGCAATGGGAGAAAATACAGGAATTAAAGACTTTTAAGATAAACATTATAGAAGATGTATTAAAAAAATCAATAGATGATGGAATGATTAAGAATGATATAAATCTTCATCTCATCAGTACAACTCTTGAAAGTGTTAGCAATACCTTTCTTGATTATAAATTTTTAAGTGATAATAACTTAACTCTAAAAGATGCAATGAATGAAGTAATCAAGATTCTATTATATGGAATATTAAAATGAAGTACCAAGGGTCTATTGAATATTCAAATAATTGTCATTGACTTAAATATTGACTTATATTATAATCTTTTATATAAGGATGTGTTTAATATGAGGACATTGGAAGCAAAACCAATAATTAAAAAATGAGGCTCTGAATATTTTTAAGAAATTAAAATACCTATTATTCAGAGCCTACAGTTAGGAATTAATAATTTTTTGAATGATAGTATGGAAACCCATGCTTATTTTTCGTATAAATCTTTAATGCTAATATAAAGGCTCAATGAAGCCTTTTTTTTGTTATAGGAAAGTCCTACTTTTAAGCATATGAAATAGGAGCGTTTTCATATGCGCTAAGGAAACTTTCCTAACGACAAATCCGCTATGCGGAACGAGGCATAGCCTCTTTTGTTTTGTTGTATATTTTTAGAGGCTGAAGGCCTCTTTTTTTTAGGAGTGATTTTATGAGTTTATTAGAAGTAAAAGACATATCTATGTCTTATGGAGAAAAGATATTATTTGAAGAAGGAAGTTTTGAATTATATAAAGGAGAACATATGGGACTTGTAGGAGATAATGGATCAGGTAAATCAACCTTGTTAAGTATACTCCTTGACAAGGAACTACCTGACATTGGAAGTGTCATATGGCAGAAAAATATTAAAATAGGATATATAGACCAATATTTGAAATCAGAAGGGAATATTACTGTTTATGAATATTTGAAAACATCATTCAAAGAGTTATTTCAATTAGAAGAAACATTGAACAATTTATACGAAGAACTTTCAGAAAATTATAAGGAAAATTTAATGAAGGAGATAGGGGACATTCAAGATGAACTAGAATATAGACATTTCTATTCTATTGAAAGTAAAATCGATAGAATTGTTTTAGGACTGGGAATCAATTCTTTTGGAGTCAATACAAAACTAGAAAATCTGAGTGGAGGTCAGCAGACGAAAGTTATTCTGGCTAGACTATTACTAGAACAATTTGATGTATTATTATTAGACGAACCAACCAATTTCTTAGATTATGACCACATCCTTTGGTTAAGTGAATACCTGAAAGAATTTCAGGGAGCTTATATAGTAGTTTCTCACAATCTGGAATTTTTGAATGAAATAACTAATTGTATTCTGGATATAGAATTCACCAAGATAAGAAAATACTATGGTAACTATGAAAGATTTCTGAAGCTTAAGGAAGAATATAGAAATAACTACATTAGAAACTATAATTCTCAACAGGAATATATTAAAAGAACTGAAAGCTATATAAGAAAAAACAAAGCAGGGGTTAATTGTAAAATGGCGAGAGGTAGGCAAAAACAACTAGATAGAGTAGAAAGACTCTCAAAACCCAATAGTAAGAAAAAACCAATGATTACTTTCAGGCAAGATTTGGCTTTTAGGAAAATTGAGCTTATGGATCTTGAGGTAGGCTATGATTATTCACTTCTACCTAAATTGAATCTAAAATTAAATAGTGGAGATAAAATCGCAATTACTGGATTTAATGGAATCGGTAAATCTACTCTTTTAAAAACCATTGTAGGAGTATTAGATCCAATCTCAGGAGATATAGTGTTCTCGAAAGATACGAAAGTCTCCTATTACGAGCAAGACCTTAATTGGGAAAATCAAGATATGAATGCTTTAGAAATAGTGGGCTTGAATTATCCGGATATGAAAACAGAAGAGATAAGGAGAGAATTGAGTAAATGCGGAATAGGAGCGGAAGATTTAACACAGCCTATCAAAACTCTAAGTGGAGGAGAACAGTCGAAAGTTAAACTTTGCATTATGACTCTGAAAGAAGCAAATATTTTGATTCTAGATGAACCCACTAACCACTTGGATAAAGATACCAAGATTAGTTTAAAAGAAGCTCTATTTAATTTTAATGGATCAGTTATCGTAGTATCTCATGAAAAATCTTTCTATGAAGATCTAGTAGACAAAGTATATGCTGTAGCTTGTAACAAACAACAAAAAATTAAAAACAACTAGAAGATATGGTACTACGAGATTTTGTATAGAAACATAATCCAAGAATATAAGACAGTTTCTTAACTGAAGCTGTCTTTCTATATGTAAAAGAAGATCATATTGAAATTATTATATTTGCTTATAGAAGCAAGTATGATTATTATATGATAATAAAACATTCTAATAATTAATATTGACTATCATTATCATTTGTATTATACTTGTTATGAAATATTATGATTTATAAGTAGTGTATCAATATGAAATTTAGCGAGTTATATTGATATATAATTTTAATAAAATAAGGAGGTAATTGCACATAAGGATTAACTATGCATACTATCAATAAATAAATATCTTACTAGCAATTCAGGTAATAGGTACATAATATTCAAATAAATAAAAATAGAGGGATATGAATGAAGAAAAAAAATTGGTTAAGTATCGTTTCATTTTATGCAAAAGAATGTAAATTCAAGTTAGTAATATCGGTTTTCTTTGCTGTAATAAGTGTATTTGGAGGAATTGTTCCTTATATAGCAGTGTATCGTATTTTCATGTTATTCTTTGATGGAAACCAGACTACTGATAACATAATATATTGGTCGGGAATAGGTTTGGCTGGTTATGTAACCAAGGTAGCATTCCATAGTTTTTCTACTGTATTGTCACACATATCTGCATATAGAATATTACAGAGCATTAGATTATCTATATGTGATAAATTAATGAAAGTACCATTAGGAGTAGTGCTTAATGAATCAGCGGGTAAAATAAAAAATACAATAGTTGATAGAGTTGAAACTATAGAAATCCCGTTAGCACATATGATACCAGAGAGTCTTTCTAATCTTATATTATCTATATGTGTCCTAATATATCTTATAATTATAGATTGGCGAATGGCACTAGCATCGTTGATTTCAGTTTTTATTGGAGGTATAGCTTATGGTATTGTAATGAAAACGTATAATGAAAAATACGATGATTACATGAAATCAAGTAATCATGTCAACAGTGTTATAGTAGAGTATATAGAAGGAATTCAAGTGATAAAAGCATTTAACCAATCAGCTAAATCATATGAAAAATTTGAAAAAGCGGTTAATGAATTTAAAAATTACACATTGGATTGGTTTAAAAGTACTTGGAAGTTAATTAATTTCGCAAGTTCTGCTTTACCAACTTCACTATTAGGAACATTACCAGTAGGTTTATATCTATATATTAAAGGTTCACTAAATCCAGCTGATTTGACAATGTGCTTGTTATTATCTCTTGGTATCGTTGGTGCACTTACTAATTTTACCGTACTTGTAAATGATCTGAAATCTATACAATTTGCGTTAAGAGATGCATATGAATATGTTGGTATAGATGAATTACCAAACGCATCAAAGAAGAAAAAACTGAACTCATATAACATACAATTCAACAATGTAACTTTTTCTTATGATAACGACAATGAAGTTAAAAACGATGATAAAAGTGCTTTAATAGATATTAATTTGAATATAAAAGAGGGGCAATTTATAGCTTTTGTTGGAGCTTCAGGTAGCGGAAAATCAACAATAGCTAGAATGCTGGTGAGGTTCTGGGATGTAAGTGAAGGAGAAATCAAAATAGATGGTGTTAATATCAAAGACATTCCTATAGATCAGCTAATGGATTCAATAAGTTATGTAACGCAAGATAATTTTCTATTCAATTGCTCATTAATGGAAAATATCAGATTGGGTAATATTAATGCATCTGATGAAGAAGTAATTAGAGCTTCAAAAGCAGCTTGTTGTCATGAATTTATTGAAAAACTGGATAACAAGTATGATACTACTGCTGGTGAAGCAGGAGGTAAACTCTCAGGTGGAGAAAAACAAAGAATCGCTATTGCAAGAGCTATATTGAAGAATTCTCCTATAGTTATACTTGATGAAGCAACAGCTTTTACTGATCCAGAAAATGAAGATAAAATTCAAAAATCAATAGCGGAATTGACAAAAGGTAAGACGTTATTGGTAATTGCTCACAGGCTATCAACAATAAAGAATGCAGATAAAATCGTGATATTGAATAATGGAAAGATCAGAGATATTGGTGAGCATGAAGAGCTATTAAGTAAGTCAAGTTTATATAAAAACATGTGGGACGCACATATTGGAAGTAAACATTGGGCTGCCAGTAGTAACAAATCAAGTGATAGTGAGGTGCAATTAAGTGTTTAGAACAATAAAAAGAATAATTAGATGGACAGGAGACAGAAAAAAACGTATATATAAAGGATTTGTATATTCTTTCTTCAACTCATTATTCATAGCAATGCCAATTATGGGAACTGCCATTGGATTAAATCTTGTTATTGAAGATATGAATGGAACAAAAAAATTGACAACAGATTATGTTCTGTATTTATTAGGCTTCATGATTATTGCTCTACTAGGGAGATTTTTGTTTTCTTATCTAAAGGCAAAATCTCAAGAAAGTGTTGCATATGAAGTTACAGCAGACCAAAGGATAGAGATAGGTAATATATTAAAAAGAGTATCATTAGGATTTTTTGACAATCATAATGCGGGAGAAATAGCAGCATCTGTAACGACAGATCTTTCGTTTGTAGAAATGTACGGAATGAAAATGATTGATACTGTAGTTAACGGATACATTTGTGTTTTTACTATGATATTGTGTTTATTATTCTATAAGGTTGAGATTGGATTAATATGTTTTGCTGGTGTTTTGCTATCAGCATTCTTCTTGAAACTATTAGGAAATAAAAGTGATAAAAATGCACCAGAGCATCAATATGCTCAAGAATCAATGATTGCTTCTACAATAGAATATCTGAGAGGAATACCAATTGTAAAAGCTTTTAAGCAAGAAGGTGTTTCAAGAAAAGGTATAGAAGATGCTTATAAAAAAAGTAAAGATATCAATATTAAAATAGAGAAAGAATTCATTGTATTCAATAGTTTTCATGTTTTATCTCTAAAGATTGCCTCTATAGCTATTATCTGTGTATCAGCTTTAATGGCTAATAAGGGAACAATGGATATGCCAACAATGATTATGATGATTATGTTCTCCTTTGTTATTTTTGGTAATGTTGAAGTAATCAATAATGCTACACATGTATTAGAACTTATTGATGAGACAATGGATAAACTAGATAAAATCAACAGTGCTGAATATATAGATGAGAAGGGAGTAAATAAAGAACTATCCTCATATGATATAGAATTTGAGAATGTTAGTTTCGCTTATGATAAAAATGAGATATTAAAGAATGTTTCTTTTAATATTCCTCAGAAATCTACTACAGCTATTATAGGAGCTTCTGGTAGTGGTAAAACGACCATATGTAATTTAATAGCAAGATTTTATGATGTTAATGATGGGAAAATATTGATAGGTGGACAAAACATTAAAAACATGAAGTGTGACGGTCTTTTAGAAAATATTAGCATGGTATTTCAAAACGTGTATTTGTTCCATGACACAATATATAACAATATTAGATTCGGTAATCCGAATGCAAGTAAAAAAGATATCATAAAAGCTGCTAAAAAAGCTAGGTGCCATGATTTTATTATGAGTTTACCAGACAAATATGACACAATGATAGGGGATGCTGGTTCAACATTATCAGGTGGAGAAAAGCAAAGGATTTCCATTGCAAGAGCTATATTGAAAGATGCTCCTATAGTAATATTAGATGAAGCCACTGCAAGTGTCGACCCGGAAAACGAATATGAAATTCAAAGAGCGATAAGTTCACTTGTAGAAGGGAAAACTATGATTACAATAGCTCATAGATTAGCAACAATTCAAAATGCAGATCAGATTTTAGTTGTAGATAATGGAGAAATAGTACAAAAAGGAAGTCACGACCAATTATTAAAAGAGGAGGGTATATATAAAAATTTCTTGTCAATACGTGAGAAAGCAGAAGGATGGAGTATTGTTTAACTAGATAATAATATATTAATTAATCTTAACTTTCCCAATATCCATTAAGGAAAGTTGAGACTAAAAATAATAGATAAAGGTTGATTCAATGAATATATTAGACTTTAAGACATCAAAACCGGACCCTCGTGTTTTAATATTTTTGGTTATCGTGGTATCTGTATTAAGTTGTATGCTTTTTCAATTAACAATGCTATATGTACTTTTCCTTATTGTGGATATATTAATGTTATGCCAGAAAATGCAGAAGAAAGCTATTCGTTTTTTTGTGGTCTATAATGTATTAATAGTTGCAAGAAAAGCATTAACCTTAATCTCGACCTATTATATTAGTATGATTATATCAATGATAATTATCTTATTATTACATGTAATACCTATATATATGGTTTGCTTTGTTATGTTTAATAAAAATCATATGAATGAAATGATTACTGCATTAGAACATATGAAAATACCAAAAATATTTATTATTCCATTAGCAGTTGTGTATAGGTATATACCAACGATTACTGAAGAGATAAGTAATGTAAGAATTAGTCTTAAAATGAGAGGACTAAATACTTCTGTTATAGGGTTTATAATGCATCCAGTCAAAATGATTGAAAATTTTATGATGCCATTATTGATTAGAAGTGCTAAGATTGCTGATGAATTATCAGCAGCCACTCTTTGCAAAGGATTAGACCTCAATAATAAACGTACTTGCACTACAAAAGTAAGATTTGATTTTATTGATGGATGTTATTGTATCGCTTTCATATGTTTAGCGGCTTTAATTGTTTTTATTGATAAGAATTATTTGTTTTTCAATTAAAGAATGAAATTATTAAGGAGTATATTATGTTAAAAAATACAAAAACAGTTATTGACTATAGACATTTGTATTTCAAATATGAAGGTAGTAACGAAAAAGCATTATCAGATATTAATCTTACAATAGAAGAAGGAGAATTCATTGTACTTACAGGAAAAAGTGGATGTGGAAAAACTACCTTAACAAGATGTGTTAATGGGTTGATTTCTAATTTCTATAAAGGAGAATTTCAAGGTAACGCTAAGGTATGGGAACATGATTTAATTAAGGACTCAATAAGAGAGATATCCCGTGAAGTAGGATCCGTTTTCCAAGATCCTCGCTCACAATTTTTTACTTTGCATGTTAAAACCGAAATTCCATTTTCAAGTGAGAATTATGGAATTGATTGTGAGATCATTCAAGAGAACATAAAGAAATCAGTTTATGATCTTAAGCTTAATAATTTAATCAATAAGAGTCTACTTAATTTATCAAGTGGTGAAAAACAAAAAATTGCTATTGCATCTGTATATACTCTTGGAGCTTTTATATATGTACTTGATGAACCTTCTTCTAATCTAGATTACGAAGGGACTAAGCAACTAGGCGAGATATTGAAGAAATTAAAAGAAAAAGGACACACTATAATAATATCAGAACATAGACTTAATTATCTTAAAAACCTAGCTGATAGAGTTGTATATATGGAAGAGGGTAAGATTAAGGAAATAATAGATGGGAAAGATTTTATAAAAAAATCACCACTATGGCTCGCTAAAAATGATCTTAGACAATTAAATATAAGCCCTATAGATATAATTAAATATAGAAATAGTCAAGATACAAGAAATACTAATCCTCCTATACTGAAAGCAATGAATTTATCTTTTAAATATAGAGGAGGAAAGAACATATTAGATAATATCTCATTTAATACTTATGGCGGGGATATTATAGGAATAATAGGTAAAAATGGAGCTGGTAAAAGTACATTATTAAAAATTCTGATGGGACTTGAAAAACCTAATAAAGGTGAAATATACATAGATAATAAGAAGACATCAAAACGTGTAAGAATCAAGAATTCAACTTATGTAATGCAGGATGTAGATTATCAGCTATTCGCTCCTAGTGTATTGGAGGAAATGATCATCGGATTAAAAGATTCAGAAGAAATAAGAGATAAAGCAAGAAAATACTTGGAGTTTTTTAATCTATTAAAATACATTGATAGACATCCAGCATCACTTTCAGGTGGGCAAAAACAAAGATTAGCGATAGCTATGGCGTGTATGAAAGATTCAAGATTACTATTTTTTGATGAACCAACAAGTGGATTAGACGCAGCTAACATGAAACAAGTTAGTAGTGCAATAAAAAAAATATCAAATGGTAATAGATGCATATTTGTTATTACCCACGATGAAGAATTCGCAAGCATTACATTCAATAAGATACTCAGATTGAACGAAGATAAAACTATTACCTTTCGTAATATGAATAACGAAAAAAATAATTACATAAAGGAGAATTTGGCATGAGTAATACCAAAAACAATAGTAAAGTAAAAGATTTGATAACAATAGGTATATTTAATGCTCTACTTATAGTAGTGTTTGGAGCTATAGCGTGTACAGTAGGATTTTTCCCACCTATTTTAATAATACTGCCTCTAATTCTATCTACCATTGGTGGATTGATTTTCATGTTGATGATAACTAAAGCACCCATGAGAGGTATATTCATAATAAGTAGTGCACTGTTAGGACTTGTACTATTTAATATGGCACCTGGTGGTAGTATGTTTATAACAACTTTAGCAGGAGGAATAATAGGAGAGATAATCTATAACATATTAGGTAGAAAGAAATTCGTATCTATTGCGATAGGATATTCATGCTATATGTTGGGATTGGCACTTGGTGAATATTATCCTTTCCTATATATGCAAGAAGAATACATTAAATTATATGCACAGAAAGGCAGTCAATCTCTACCAGTCGCACAAAAATGTATAGAAATCATGACTCCAGAGTTAATGATAATATTAAGTGTGTTAACTATAATTACATCTGTATTAGGTTGCTTGTGGGGTAGAAAAATGTTGCATAAGCATTTTCTGAAAGCAGGTATTGCTAGGTAATCGATTTCTTACATAAGCTTGGAATTGATGATTTTTAGTTTACTTATTGTGTTAAAAAGAAGCAACTTTCATTTTAGAAAAGTACTTTTGCCAAATTATTGATAAAATTGTATGATATTGATGCTGTAGAATTGAAAATAAATCAGAGAGATTATAAGGATGTATCAAAAGAATATTTAAGAGAGAATATAACTTACATTCAAAAAGAAGATTTTTTCTTTGATGATACTATATTCAATAACATGAAATTGGGGAATGAAAATGCAACCGATGAAGAAATCATTGATTTGTGCAAAAAAGTTGGTATAGACGATTATATAAATACACTTCCTGAAAAATATGAAACAGTAATTGGAGAAGGAGCTTTTACTCTTTCTAGTGGGCAAAAGCAAAAACTGAGTCTTGTTCGTGCATTACTAAGAAATACTAAAATATATGTATGTGATGAAGTGACAGCAAATTTGGACGGACAATCTGAAAAAAATGTAGTATCTATTTTTAAAGAAGTTAGTAAAAATGCAATAGTAATTTTCATCAGTCATAAAATAGCTTCAATTGTAGAAAGTGATGAAATATATTTAATTGATTCTGGAAAAGTTGTGGACAGTGGAAAGCATAATAAAAATCAGAAAGGAATTCACTTTATAATAAATTGTTCAAGAGTGTTAGTTGAAAAATAAATCTCAAATTACTTAAGTCAGTTAGCTGATAAAAGAAAAGAATTAGAGAAAGAATAAAGGGTAAATCAAAAAGTTATAAATAAGAAATGTTAATTAGATATAATAATGATATTCATCTTAATAAACAGTTAGAATATGCTACGTAAAAAAGTAAAGGTATTATTTTTTACCTTTACTTTTGTTATATTTATATATTAATTCAATTTTTTAATAGCCTCAAATAGCTTAGTAGGATTAACTAGAACCTGGTTATTAGCTTTCCCTCCATCCATAAGATCACCAGTTAGAATTGCTTGTGTCCAGAATTCATCAGGTGTAATGTTTTCGTTGACTTGACATGCCAATGCATATAATCCGCTAATATAAGGTACAACCATACTCCATGCACCTCTAGTATACATAACATAATCTTCATTACCTGTGGCACTTGCAACATATCTGGCATCCATTGGTATCAACAATATACCTTTTTTATCTTGATAAAATGGAAATATATAATCTTTTAATTTATATGAATCAAATGAATCAGGATTTGATAAAGGTTCTCTTAGAGCACCGTCATAATAATAATTATGAGTATCTAATAATTTTGCAGATATTACGAATAGTCCCTCTTTCTTTGCCAATTCAATAGCTTCAGTAACTTTTTTACCATTCTCAGTTTCGTTATCCCATCCGGAAGAAATGGAAACTACTTTTATTTTCTGTTCATCAGGTAGGTTGGTATTGATTTCTATAATTTTTCTTATGGCATTACTTAGATGTAAATAAGCTTCTTCATAATCAATAATACCATCAGTATAAGCGAAATAATATATGTTAGCTTCTGGAAGAATTCCTACATTTTTACCAGCTAGAATAGATGTTATTGGTGTACCATGATAATGTGCAGGACCACTCATTTTATACATTTCTTCATAATATACTAATCGGTCTTCATATTCACAATGATCTAGGAGAAGTCTAGTATCTATAACGGCAACATTGATATCTTTTCCAGTTAGACCTTTTTCATGTAGTTTTTTGATATCTAAACCAGGATTTTTGCCATATTCTATTATTTTATCTATATCTACATTCGTTTGAAAATCTTCAGGCCATTTTGTATTAGTATCAAATACAGAAAACAAAATATTATTGTAGCTAACAGCAAGTTTAGATAAATCATATCCTCTGAATTCATATCTGCCTGAAATTTCATCTCTCACTTCTTCAATGCTATCAATATTTTCTCTGTCATAAATTAAAGGTTCAGGTAAATTAGGGCAAATTATCACCTTTTCATCTTGTCCATGTTCAGAAGATTCTTGGACGGGTGTGCATCCAAAACAAAAACTCATACATAGAACTAATAAAATGGATATGTATTTCTTCATATTTAACCTCCCTTATATTAGCAATATTGCTAATTTTTATTAATTAAATTATACATTTATAAGTATATACTGTCAATTGAATATAAAACATTGAAATGTCTTGAGATAATAAAAATATTAGAGATGAATTTTGCTTATTCTATTTTATTAGTTGATGTAACAAAACAGAACTCTTAAATAAATGAATTTCAACACAGTTTTATAATTATATGATAGAATAACTACGTAAAGGAGATGAACTATGAAAGTATTAATCACAGGGTTTGATCCATTTGGAGAAGAGAGTATTAATCCATCTTATGAACTAATAAGACAGATGTCTGATGTTATATGTGAATGTGAGATTATAAAAAAAGAGATACCTACTGTTTTCAATAAATCAATAGACATTCTAGAAAGTATTATAGAAAAAGAGCAACCAGATATCGTAATCTGTATTGGACAGGCTGGTGGTGAATGTGCCATAAGAATTGAACGTTTTGCCCTTAACTTGAACGAAGCTAGAATTCAAGATAACGAAGGAAAGCAACCAATTGATGAGCCTATAAAAGTAGATGGCAAAATTGGATATTTTTCAACATTGCCAGTAAAAGCTATTTTAAAAGGATTGAAGGAAAACAATATACCAGCAACACTCTCATATACAGCAGGAACATTCGTATGTAACAATCTAATGTATGGTCTTATGTATTTGATAGATACTAAATATCCAAATATCAGAGGAGGATTTATACATGTACCGTATTTGCCTGAACAAGTGTTGGATAAGAAAAATATGCCATCTATGAGTTTGGATATGATGATTAAGTCTATAGAACTCGCAATTAAAATAATCATAGAAAATGATAGGGATATAATATATACAGCTGGAACATTACATTAAAATGATAATTAAGGGGATAAAAGAATGTCAGAAATCATTAAATTCTGTAATCCTATGATAATATTAGCAGATTATAAAAATCCAGAACGCCACAAACATCTTGCTTCACATATAATCATTTCTTTAGGTGATGAGATGGAATGGTTGATTGAAAATGAAAATGTCAAGTGTCGTGGAATCTGTATTGATTCAAATGTTATACATACAGGAAAAACAAATGAGGAAGGTTCAATTGTATTTATATTTACTGATATAAGCAGATATGCTGTACCTATAAAGGAAAAATATCTTAAGGGAAATCCTTATGAGGTCATAGATGATGATATTGTAGATAGAGTAATAAAGGAATATGTAAACAATAAGGACAATACACAAAAACTTGATTCAATATTGCTCCATTACTGTGGGATAGATAATTCATATGATTATTGTTATGAAGAAAGAGTTAAGAAAATCATATCTTACATTAATGGATTAGAAACTATTGAAAAAACAATAGTTGAAGATTTGAGCAATAAGGTATATTTGTCAAAGAGTAGGTTATCCCACCTATTCAGGGAACAGACAGGTATGACATTACATAGTTATCTGGCATTTGAAAAGTTTCGTAAAACTTATAAATACTATTGTGAAGGTATGAATATCACTGAAGCATGTATGTTAGCAGGATTTGGCGGCTCATCACATTGTGCATCAACTTGTAAGAGAATGTTTGGTATATCTCTAAGAGATGTGTATAAGACAATGAAAAAATAGCAACTAATTGAAAGTAATTATATATCTATTTGTATTAGAATAAACATGTCCAAGCAGATTTTATATTAATAGAATCAAAAAGCTATGAGTTAAAAATGTAATGCAGGATGGTTTAAGGATAGAAAACAGATACTATAATAACAATGATTCAACCAATAAAATCTAAGGATAATAGTGAAAGAAATGTTGGAGGTATAATATGAATAAGATATATTATTTTACAGGTACTGGTAACAGTTTGCAGATTGCCAATGATTTGAACGAGAAGCTCAGTCAATGTTCAGTACATAAGATTGCAAAATATTCAGGAGAAAAAATTGATACAAAAACACTAGGAATTGTTTTCCCAGTATATTATTGGGGGCTACCACTGGTTATCTGTGATTTTTTATGTAAGTTGGATGTTTCGGAGAATACGTATATATATGCTATTGCTAATTATGGAGGACTTCCAGGTAAAGCACTTGACCAGTGTGAGCATATATTGAAAGAAAAGGGATTGAAACTATCAGCAGGATTTTTAATTAATATGCCTGGCAATTATATCTTTGGTTACGGAGCTAAGAGCAAAAAAGTGCAGGAGAAGTTATTTGAAAAAGAGTCTAAGAGAATTGTTGACATATATGATTGTGTAAAAACAAGAAAAGAATCTAAGATAGAGAAAAGTCATGCCGTTATAGACCGTCTGTTTTATAATAGTTTTTACAAACATATCAATGAGTTCCATGAAGCAGATAAATATTTTACAGTGGATAACAATTGCATTGGATGTGGTTTGTGTGCAGAGAGATGTCCAGTAGATAATATCACAATGGTCAAGGGTAAACCAAGTTGGAATCATCATTGTGAATTATGTGCGTCCTGTATTCAAAGTTGTCCAAACAAAGCAATTGATTACAAAGGTAAGACGAAAAAAAGAAAACGATACTTGAATCCTAATGTGAAATTGTAGTTGATGAATATAAAAGTTGTAATATACTTAAGCTAGGGATAATTAATGTAGAAAAAATATGTGTAAATAAAACTGGATTGATGGTATTATAAATCAGTAGAGATATGAAAATAATACTGTATTGAATGTATTATAATAAGTGCAATGGAAAGGGGTATACTATTGGAAATCAAAGATTTTAAATATTTTACGTCCGTATGTAAATATAAGAATATATCAAAAGCAGCAAAATCCTTATATATCTCTCAACAAGCGTTAAGTACCTCAATCAAAAACCTTGAAAAGAGATTAAAGACCAAGCTTTTCAATAGAACACCTACGGGTGTAGAACTAACTAATGACGGATTGTACTTATATGAAAAAGTAGATACTCTCTTAAAGCAATATGATTCCGTTTGCGATGATATTTACTCACATTTTGATATCAATAAGGGGACAATCTCTATTGGTATATCTTTAGGGGTATTGCGCTCATTGTCACCGATGATATTTATAGATTTCATGAATGATTATACTGATATCAAGGTTGAAACAATGGATTATCTTGATGAATTATGCAAAGATATGGTTTTAAATGAAAACATAGATACTGCAATTAGCATTAAACCAGTTTACTCAAATAATATTGATTTTATATCTATCAAATCAGAACCACTTATGCTGTTGGTAAATAAAGATAATGATTTTGCCAAATTGAAAACAGTCAATATCAAGAAATTAAAAAACGAGCCATTAATTACATGTGATGAAAGATTGCAATTATATCACTATCAGGTTGAAAAATTCAGACAGCACAATATTTCACCAAATTTTATCTTTAAGACTAATGAAATTGAAGTTATGACAGCTCTTGTAAGTGAGAATAGAGGTATGCTGATTTGTGCAGAACACGTTTGGTTAGAAACTAGATACAATAATGTTGTAGCAATACCTTTTGAAGATAAGACTTTCATTTGGGAATATGGTTTCTTGTTGAAGAAAGATAAACCAGTATCTAAGATTGTGAAAAAATTGATAGACTATATAATAAAAAAAGGTTGAAGGACCAAGAATTCTATAGTATTCTTGGTTCCTTCAATTGTGGTTAAATCTCTACTGCAACATTGAAAGCTGAGTGAATAGCATTGTGAATATCCTTAACAGTGGCACAATCGCCAACAACATATGTTTCAGGAATTAATGAATTTAATTCATTTACTGATTCAACTGTAGGTTTCATTCCTAGAGCAATTACTACAGTATCGGCCTTTACCATGCTTCTCTTCCAATTTCTATCAATTATATCAACACCGTTTTCATTGATTTTCTCAACTTTAACATTACCGATCAATTTAACATTGTGTTCTTTTAGTAAATCAAATAAGTCTATTTTGTTAACTATAAAGTTTTCGCTACACAATGATTCAACTGGCATCATATCAACAACAGTTACTTTTTTACCTTTTTGTGCTAGAGCTAATGCGCTTTCACATCCAGAAAGTCCACCACCACAGATAACTACTTCTTCTCCTATTTCTACATTACCTTTATCAGCTTCAAACACTGAAATTACATTTTTTCCATCAATTCCATCTATTGGTGGAATTATTGGTGTAGATCCTGTACATACTACAAGGGCATCAGGGTTAACCTGTTCAACTATTTCTTTAGTTACTTCTGTATTTAAAATTATCTTGGCACCACAGTTCTCTATATTCTTTACTTGCCAATCAAGATATCTCTTTAAATCTCTCTTGAATGGTAATATGCTTGCCTCATGAAGTAGCCCGCCAAGACGATTAGCTTTATCATAAATAGTAACATCATGTCCACGTTTTACAGCAGTTTCCGCAGCCATCATTCCTGCCACACCACCTCCAACAATCATAACATTTTTTTTCTTATCTGATTTTTGGATTGTCCTGTATTTTGTTTCACGACCTACAACTGGATTTAGACTACAACGGACTGGCCAACCTGGAAAAATTGATTTTATACAATTGTAGCAACGCATACAAGGTCTGATTTTATTACTTTCACCTCTATAGCCTTTGGTTACAGTTTCACCATCAACTAAAAGTGCACGTGCCATACCAATAACATCAGCCTGTCCCTTTTCTAGAATTTCTTCAGCTTCTTCAAGAGTAGTGACAGCTCCAACTACACATACTGGTATATCAAGAGCAGCCTTTACCTTAGCTGAGTTTTCAGCATTTACACAATGCTCAGATAAGTAAGTTGGTAACGTATACTTAGCATAGTTCAAGTCTACAATTAATCCTCTTGATATATGAACCATATCTAGATCTTCTTGAGCTACCTTAAGAAATTCAATAACTTCGTCAACCTTCATACCACCAGGTGTACATTCATCTGCACTAATACGAAAATCTATTGCAATCTTGTTTCCACATTTTGCTCTGATGGCTTTGATTATTTCGAGTGGGAATCTCATACGATTTTCAAGACTGCCTCCATACCAGTCAGTACGTTTATTGCTTAATGGTGAGAGGAATTGAGCAATAAGATTACCATGTGCACCATGTAGCATTACCATATCAAATCCTGAAACCATACATCTGTATGCACAGTCAGAGAATTTATTAATAATGTCATCAATGTCTCTTTGAGTTAACTCTTTTATATATCTAGCTTTTCCTTGAAGAGGAATATTTGATGGTGCTAAGGCATCTCCTACAAGCAAATCTGTATGTGCAGCACGTCCAGCATGATTGAGCTCTACTGATAATTTACAGCCAAATCTATGCACTTCTTCTGCAAGTCGCGAAAGTCCCATGATATCTTTATCTCTTGTAATTGATAATGCACCTAGAAAATCTTCTGCTTTTTCAGCATCAATTGCTGTGGCTCCAATTGTTACAACGGAAGCACCAGTTCTAGCTTGAGCTCCAAGAAAATCAACGAGTTCTGTTGTAACTCTTCCTTCCGCATCCGCATGACAAGAAACAAGTGGAGTGAATGTAATACGATTTTTAATTGTCATATTACCGACTTGTAATGGTTTGAATATATTTGGATAATTATTGAATTTAGGCATACTTAGCATCTCCTTTAAGTTATTTTACACCTATAAATAGTTTGTTAAATTTTTGACACAAATCATTAACTAAATTATACTTGATTTAAAAGCCTTAATAAAACAGAAAAAATTTGTTCAGTCCACAACTAAAATTTGTAGTGTCCACCTAGCATAAGTAGTTGCAGATTTTAAAAGATAAAATCCTCCCTTGACTTTACCCTTAGGGCAAGGTGTAAGATAATGGTAAACATACAGGATACGCTGAAAGGAGGATAATCTATGTTATCTATTGGAGAGTTTTCGAATATATGCAAGGTATCTACTAAAACCCTTCGTTATTATGCAGAAATAGGGTTAATCATGCCTGTTGAAATCAATCCTGAAAATGGCTATAGATATTATTCCATTGAACAATTAGAAACCATGTTGTTTATCAACCGACTAAAATCATACAAATTTTCTTTGGAAGAAATCAAAACAATCCTGGAATCCGAAGAATCAATGGATGAAAAGCTTTATTTAGTTCTTACCAAGAAGAGAAAAGAAATGGAGAAACAAGTACAGGATATTAAAAGAAATCTAGACCAACTGAATGATGATATATCAAATCTGAAACAAGGAAAATCAATGATGTCATATCTTGAGGATATCGATGTTAGGCTTGTGGAAGTACCTAAGATGTATCTTTTATCTATCCGAAAAATGGTTCTTGAATATGAATTTGCTGAAGAATATGGTAATTGTTTTACTGATTTATTCAAAAAAATTAATAATGATAAACTAACCATGTTTGCCCCACCAATGGTACTTTTTCATAGCCCAGAATTTACTCCATTCGGTTTGGACACAGAATTTGCCATTCCGGTAAAAGAGTATGTTACAGGTACAAGAGATTTTAACCCAGGACTATGTTTGAAGACAGTTCTGTATGGCTCTTATTCTAACTTATCTTCTGTATATACTAAACAACGTGAATGGGCAGAAAAGGAAGGATATGAATCTGACAACGCCCTCTATGAAGTGTATGTAACTGACCCTTCACAAGTTCAAAAAGAGAGTGAACTCATAACTGAAATATACTATCCTGTCAAAAAGAAAGTGTCAAATAACTAGACTAATAAGCTACGATTACTCAACTTTCATATTAGAATAGGAACTAAGAAATATGATGGAGTTGAAAAGACAATAACTTATAAAGGAGAAGATTATATGAATCAAGAAATAGTAAAAGAGTTGGAAAAGAAAATAAACAATGAGCATAATAATATTGCAGGTATGGTTGTACTAAAAGATGGTAAAACACTGTATGAGAAGTACTTTAATGACTGTAATAATACTAGCCGGTTACATGTTTACTCAGTAACAAAAAGCATCGTTTCAATATTGATGGGGATTGCCATGGATAAAGGGTATATCAAAAGTATCAACCAGAAAGTATTGGATTTCTTTCCTGATTACATAGTCAAAAGAGGAGAAAAAACAATACAGAATGTTACACTTAAGAATCTGATGACAATGACAGCTCCTTACAAATATAATTCTTCTGTACCCTACATAAAATATTTCACTAGTGATGATTGGGTAAAATTTACTCTTGATCTATTAGGAGGTAAGGGAGAGATAGGAAAATTTAAATATACTCCTCTCATTGGACCAGATATTCTATCGGGCATCCTTATAAAATCAACTGGGCAATCTGTGCTTGATTTCGCAACAGAAAATTTATTTTCACCACTGGGAATAACTGTTGAGGATAATGTGGTTTTTCATAGCAAAGAAGAACAACTAGCATTTAATCAAGCTAATGACATCAGTGGCTGGGTTGCTGATTCAAATGGAGTGAATACAGGAGGATGGGGACTTACTCTTTCTCCTTTGGATATGGCTAAGATAGGGCAATTGTATCAAAATAGGGGAATGTGGAATGGAAGGCAAATTGTATCGGTAGCATGGATCGACGAGAGTATGAAGGAGCATAGCCGATGGGAAGAAATGAATCTTTCCTATGGATATTTATGGTGGATTATTGATGATGATGAACATGCCTGTGCAGCTATGGGAGATGGAGGAAATGTGATTTATTTCAATGCCAAGAAAAAAATAGTGGTTTCTATTGCTGCATTTTTTAGACAAGATGTAAAAGATAGTTTAGAACTTATAAAAGAACATATTGAACCCATATTTGAAAATCGTTAATAGTGAATAAGGTTATATATACTCTATCATCAAGAAAATGCATAAGAAATATTGTTTGAAAACAGATATTCTACATATTTAAAGTAAAGGTATTGATTACACAATTACACCTTTACTTTTTTAATCTATAGCTAGCATAAACACAAACTCATATATAGAACTAATTTCTCTCATAGATAAATGTATTAATCATATCAATATAGTTTTCTGGGTTGATCATTAAAGCAAGGTGCCCGCCATCTATATTATTAACAACTGTAGATTTTGGCATCAATCGTATCAAAGCCTCTCTAAGCTCGTCACAGAAGAAAGTATCCTGTTCTGAAAAAATAAGCATTACTTCATTTTGAAAAGATTTGAAGTCAGCTGGTTTATGTGTACCATATACATTCATCAAGTCTCCTAGTAATAAATCCATGTGATACCAATATTCTTTATTGATAGAGTCTCTTAATAAATCAATAACAGGGTTAAAGTTTTGGGCAGTTTTGTATTGAGAAGATACTTTCTTGAATACTAGTTTTAAAAACGGTGGTAGCAATATATTAGGAACGAGTCTGTCTTTTCTTAGGTTTTTCTTAAGTTTTTTTGGACTGATGAATTTAATTATATTAGCAATTCCTTTGTATGTCAGGTCATTATACATAGAGCATGTACCAGATAAAATCAGACCCTTCAATGATTCAGGATGTCTTTTTGCCATTACTTGAGCAAATAGTCCACCATAGGATTGTCCTACTAAGTAAACATTATGTATATCCAATTGCATGAGTAACTCTGCAAAAGCATCAGCTAGTTTGGCATTGGTATTAAATGCTTTCGGATAATTGAATATCAGTAAATTATATTTATCTGCAAATGAACTGAACAATAAAAAGAATGAATCAGCTAGACCAGTTCCACCAGCTAGAAAAACTAACGTAATATCCTTTGCTGGGTTAACATTTCTATAATAGCGATAGGGAAAATCTTCGTTATCAATATGTGCATGTTTTATTGGCATCAGAGTATTGTATTTTTCAAATTCTTCCTTCATATTTGTTTTTAACATAGATGAACCTCCTACGATTTTTTATAGCAACATAATATCTATGACACACTTGTGCCATATGCTTTTAATGTAGTATAATACTAAAAGATATTTTTTACAATAAATCAGTAAATATAGGCACATTATTCAAAAAATGTGCCATGAGGAGTAGATATGATGGAGATTACAGTCACTCAAACACAAGAGTGGATTATGAATGCGTTACTAACTTTAATGTATAAGAGAAAATATAGGAAAATAACTATTGTTGATATTGCTTCAAAAGCACATATAGGACGTAGAACGTTTTATAGGCATTTCAGAAATAAAGATGATATATTAATTCTTTATTGTAATGTAATATTAAAAGATTTTGCTCAAAAGATACGTGAAAAAGATGAGATGACGCTATATTCTGTTAGTGTATCTTATTTTGAATTCTGGAACCAGCATTTGGATTTTCTTAAGCTGCTACGAAAATCTGATATGCTATATTTTGTTGGAGATAGATTGCCTGAATTCTTAGCATATGTAGCTATTTTGGTAGACCATGTATTACTAGAAGAAATAGAGGATACCATGAAGCGACAGGACAGTTTATATTATGCTCATCATTTCAATATGGGTGGATACTGGAGCATTACGACTATATGGATGGAAAAAGAACAACGTGAAACTCCAGAACAAATGGCGACAATAGTGGAAAAAATAATATATAGAAAACTATAATATAATGGGCATATGGAGGTGGAGAAGAGGCATTTACATATATCTATTCAAAAGATTGCAATAGAGATGTTATAATATAGAGAACGAAAACAATTGAGAAAATATTCTAGAGAAATAATTTGAAAATGTTGGTATTAGCAAAGTATTATAACTTATATTAAAAAGATATGAAAGTGAGGATAAAAAAGTGAAAATAGTATTAATTGAACCATTGGGAGTTGTACAGGAAAAATTGGAAGGTCTATCAAAATTCATTGAAGATGGAGGACATGAGTTTATTCAGTACCATGATAGAAGGGAAGAGACAGAAGTTCTAATTGAAAGGGCTAGAGATGCAGATGTTGTTATATTGACCAACTTGCCTTTTCGTGAATCAGTTCTAAGGGAGTGTAAGAATCTAAAAATGATCTCTGTAGCTTTTACGGGTGTAGATCATGTGGATATGGATTATTGTAAGAATAATAACATTCTGGTGTCTAATTGTGCAGGATATTCTACGGATGCTGTTGCAGAATTAGCTTATGGCTTAATGTTGGGATTATATCGACGCATAGTCACCTGTGACAAAGTTACTAGAGTAGCTGGAACCAAAGCGGGATTAATTGGATTTGAACTGGCAGGAAAAAAATTAGGTATTATAGGTACTGGAGCCATTGGGGAAAAGGTTATTGAAATAGGTATGGCTTTTGGTTGTGATGTTTTGGCTTATAGCAGAACGGAAAAAGAGCATTTGAAAGAAAAAGGCGTTAGGTACATGTCATTGGAAGAAGTAATGAGCAAGAGTGATATAGTATCTTTACATTTACCTCTTAATGAAAATACAAAAGGAATGATTAGTAAGAAGCATTTTGATATGATGAAACCAGATGCTATTTTCATCAATACAGCGAGAGGACCAATTATTGATAATACTGCATTAGCTAAGGCATTAAAGGAAGAGAAAATTGCTGGAGCAGGAATTGACGTATTTGAAGTTGAGCCACCAATTCCTAGTAATTACCCTTTATTTGACACACCTAATACCATAGTCACTCCACATGTTGCTTTTGCTACAAAGGAAGCATTGGTAAAGAGAGCGATAATCTGTTTTGATAATATCGAATCTTGGATGAAGGGGCAACCACAAAATATAATGTAAGGAGATGTTACATGGACTCATCATTAGATAAAATTAGAAATGGTATTGAGATATTAAATGATTCCAATAGCACTAAGGAATAATAATTAGATAGACAACTTTATTAAAGTTGGGTCATAATATTTTATTATATTTTCAATTAAGTATCTGAGGATACATTTTACACAATTAAATAGTGATATAATACACTTCAACGTATAATTCATTAATATAGGTTTATAGGTTCCATATGAACCTATATATATCAAGAAGGAGTATGATAATATGAAGGTGTTAAATTTATTTTTCTCAGTTACAGGAAATACTAAAAAGATAGCCTTACAAATTGATAAAACAGTTAAAGATGAAGGTCATGAGATTGATACCATTGAAGTGACTAAAAATATAGACAAAGATACTATAGATTTTTTAAAGTATGATTTTGTATTTATCGGCACAGGTGTCTACATATGGTTACCACCTCAAGATATGATTGATTTATGGAAGGAAATGCAAAAGAAATATGTAAAAAGTGGAGACATCAAGCCTTATGCACCAAGGAGAGTCAATAAAAAAGCTGTGACATATTGCACATTCGCTGGTCCTCACACTGGTAAAAATGAAGCTACTTCTGTACCCGAATTTCTTGGGCAATTACTTGACCATCTGGGATATGAAGTTATCACCGAATGGTTTTTTGAAGGACAGTTCAACAGTGAGAACAGCTTCTATACTAAGTTCAACAAAATGGGACGCATGGGAGATATTACAGGAAGACCAAATGAAGATGATCTCAAGAGAGTCGATAGTATGGTTAAGGGAATATTACATGTGTAGTTATTATACATTAAATTTATAATTTACAAGAAATCATTATATTTTATATAATAAAATATTAAACATTACTATCTATAAAATATAGAAATCCATATAGCACTTTTACAATTAATTATAAACATAGTACTTTTATTCAATAAGAGGTGCTATGTTTTTTTGCTGTCTTAATTTAAATTCTTGACATTAATGACAGTGTTAATTATAATTAAAGCTAACAGTGTTAATTATTAATAATGTTAGAGAATGTGGACAGGAGCTGATTATATTATGGATTACAAAAAATATGCTGAGAAGTTGGTAGAGTATCAGTTTAAGTTATCTAGAGTACCTAAACACATAAACAACATCAATACAGATCAAATACGTGGTGAAAAAAGTGTAATAGGTTATTTGATTGAAGTTGAAGATGGTGTTACCCCAAGTAAGTTGGCACAATTCATTGGTGTATCAACAGCTAGGGTGGCAAATATATTGAACAAACTTGAGGATAAAGGTTGTATTATCCGTAAAATGGATACTAAAGACCGTCGTAGAATTATTGTTTATATTACGGAAAAAGGCAGAAAGACAGGGCTTAGAGCCAAGGAATATGCTGTAGAACATATTTCTAAGGTATTAGCTGAATTGGGAGAACATGACGCGAAAGAACATATAAGAATCATGAAAAGAATATATCATATAACATTAGAACATGAGCAAGTATCAGAAAATGATTAATGGTCAATTAAGGATGGTGATTGAATGGTTGCATTTGATGAAAGAGAAACAATATTCTCTAGAGTAGGATTAATAGAAGGAACAAAAGAATATGAAGATTTCTATAAAGAATTTCCTCAATATGAAGAAGTTGATACTCATCTAAGAAGTGAAATGAACAAGAACATGGGAATGGGAAGTAATGATGAAAAAAACAAGAAAAAAATGAAAAGAATGAGGACACTAATGAAATTGGCATCAAAATTCGGTATCAATACTATGAGTATGGAAAATGGTGATTTTGGTGATAAAAAGACTATTCCCATAGAAATAGCAACTTCAAAAATAAATAATCCTCTATTCAGAGATTCGGCTAAAGCAAATAAAGCTGCTATAAAAAAGAAGGTAGCTAAAGAAAAAGTCGAATTAGAACCAGCAATCGCAAGTATATTATTAAAAGACGTAGCAATTCAATATGGTGCAGACGTTGTTGGAATAGCCCAAATAGGCAAAAATTCTTCTTATTCACAACGTGGGAATATGATGGGAATTCCTAATGGCGACGATTCTGAAATAAGAGATGACTATAAGTATGCCATCGTATTGGGAAGTGCCATGAATCTGAATTTGTTGAATAACTCTCCAAAGTTTCATGGGATGATTGCTTCTACACAAACATATGCAAAATCAACAATGGTAAGCGCACAATTAACATCATATCTGAAATCATTAGGTTATCATGCTTTACCTGACAACTATTTGAAGTATTATTCTCCAATCACCCAGTTATCTCTGGAAGCTGGTATCGGTGAACTGGGAAGAAGCAATATGGTAGTCAACCCAAAATACGGCAATAGAATGAAACTTGCTGCTGTATGGACAAATATGCCTTTAATTGAAGATGGTCCAATGGGTTTTGGTTTGCAAGAGTTTTGCGGACGTTGTGGTATCTGTGCAGATAATTGTCCAAGTAAGGCTATTTGCAGAACTGATGCTACAATTACGGAGGAAGGTACATATTGGAAACATGATGAAGCAAAATGCATGGGAATGTGGATGAAAGTAAAAAATGACTGTGGAGTATGTATGAGTGCTTGTCCTTTTTCACAAGGTGTTAATCAGGATTTAGTAAATGAAATGAAAGGTAATCCAGATGTGATGGATGAAATCTTGAGACAGCATAGAGAAAAATATGGGAAAAGGAATTATTATAAAACTTATCCTGTGAAATAAATTTGTTTAATATTATCTTATATTATCTTATGCAGTATTATGAATACAAAGATATAATGTATGAATATAGTTTGTCAGATATTACTTTCTAAGAATTTATAAACTTATAAAATGTAAAAAAAGCTTTCTATAGTTAGATATAGGAGGCTATTTTTGATTCAACTAAACTATAAATAATTTCAAAATATTATAATTAATAGATTTTTATAACATATAATAATATTTTGTTGAAAATTGTAGAAAACAAGTATAAAATTATAAATGGATTTATTTATAATAAATGTAATAATTATATATTAATTATGTTTATTGCATTAAATAATTAATAATCAAAGGAGAGAGCTTTATGTTATCTAAACATAGAAAAAATATAGATTTAGGGGGTGGTTTTCATATTAATATGAGCAAGTCAGGTGTTGGATATAGTTGGGCAATTTCAGGGGTTTCATATAATGAAGAAAATAGGAATAAACTAAAAAAAAATTATAGATACAATACCAATATTTTAGCTGGTGAGATTGTTGATATAAATAGTGCTAATATTAAACAATTCAATGATAAGGAATATCAAGAATTAATAGATAAAATAAGTAGAATTCTAAGATTAAATAGATTAAGTAATTTTTTATTGCTTTTTATTGTTTTAATTATACAACCAGTATTTATTATAGCACCTTTGATTGGGATTCTAATTAAAATTCTTATCCATATATATGGGAAAATACAACTTGATTACAATATGGATGAATATACAACTAAAAAGTACTCTAAACAATCGGAAGCATGGTTATTACTCAATAAAAATAAAAAGATATGGCAAATTATTAAATATGTTAAAGTTATAAATGAAAAATATAATGCAGGTGCTTTAAGGAATATTAAGAGAATACCTATTACTATATCAAAGAAAACTCCATTTTATTTAATTGCCAATATTGATACTTTACAAATAAAATTAAAGAAAGAGAAACTGATATTTCTGCCAGATAAAATTATAATAATACGTGGTACTAAAGTCGGAGCTATAAATTATAAAGATATACAAGTAAATGTTTTATCAGCTAAATTTATAGAATCTAGATCAGTTCCTAAAGATTCTCAAATAGTAGGTAAAACATGGCAATATGTAAATAAAAATGGAACGCGAGACAGAAGATTCAAATACAATCGTCAATTACCAGTATGTTTATATGGACGTATATATTTAAAATCTACTAATGGGCTAAATGTTGAAATGGAATGTTCTAATTATGAAATAGCTAAAATGTTTAATCATAATTTAAAATTCTAATTTTACTCTAGTAATTAAAATGATATTACAGATGAAAGTCATCGCACAAACCATAAAATAACACACAACAGTAACGTAACACTTGATTTATCTTTAATAGTGTGATATTGTAAAGTAAATGATTTAATGCGTCGAAGGAAAGAAGTAAAACAGATAAAGTTTTATAGAGAGCATCCGGTTGGTGAAAGGATGTAAACTTACTGTCTTGAATACATTCCGGAGCAGCTGCCTGAAAATATTTTAGTAGGGTAAGACGGGTACGCCCGATATAGCGTTAGTGTGTGTTGGCACACAAAGAGGAGTATTTTCTTATAAATACTTAAACCAGAGGTGGTACCACGGAAATTTCGTCCTCTGTCCCTTTTTTTGTTGGGGACAGAGGACTTTTATTTTGCCAAATAGGAGACAGTTATACTTTCCTATTACGGAAGAAACCTAAGTTTGTATTTATTAACATTTTGAAAATTATTATGTATAAAATAAAAATTATAAAAAAAATTGATCTAGGAGGCGCATTAATGGATATTGAAAATAAACAAAAATCTAGAGGATTTCGCAGTCGTTGGGGATTTATTCTGGCATCTGTGGGTTCTGCTGTAGGAATGGCAAACGTATGGGGATTTCCAAATAAATTGGGGAGCAATGGTGGCGGTGCATTTTTGCTGATATATCTGTTATTTATTTTTATTTTCAGCTATGTAGGCTTACCAGCGGAGTTTGCTATTGGACGTCGTTCCAAAACAGGTACTTTGGGTTCTTATGAAAACGCTCTTAACACACGAAGTAAAAAAGCTGGAAAAATAGGTGGATTTCTCGGTTGGTTACCTTTAGCAGGATCAATGTGCATTGCTATCGGTTATGCAGTTATTGTATCATACATATTTAAGGCTTTGGTTAATTCTTTAACAGGTAATTTAATGACTGTAAATACTGATAAGTGGTTTGAATCCTTTTCACTTACGCCTCATTCTGTGATACCATACCATGTTATTATAGTAATAGTTACATTATGTACTCTATTTTTAGGCGTAAAGAGTATTGAAAAGACAAATAAAATTATGATGCCTTTATTCTTTATAATATTTATTATTTTGGCAGTACGTGTTGCAATGCTTCCAAATGTAATGGAAGGTTACTTGTTTATGCTTATTCCTCGATGGGAAGTACTCAAAGATCCAATGGTGTGGATTTGGGCCATGGGGCAAGCATTATTTTCACTGTCCATTACTGGAAGTGGTATGATTGTTTATGGTGCTTATCTAGGAGAAGATGAAAATGTAATTACTGTGGCTCGTAAGACTGCAATATTTGATACTATTGCAGCACTTATCGCAGCTTTGGTTATTATTCCTGCATGTTTCTCTTATAATCTTGATGTTGGTGCAGGTCCAGGATTACTTTTTGTTACATTGCCAACTATTTTACAAGATATCCCTATGGGTCGTATTTTTGCGATAATTTTATATGTTGCTATGATTTTCGCAGGTATCAGCTCTTTACAAAACATGTTTGAAGCTGTTGGTGAATCTTTGTTAAATAAATTTCCAAAACTCAACCGTAAAGGAGTTCTTGTGATTTTATGTTTGATATGTTTGGGATTTGGAGTGAATATGGAAGCTATATTCCAGTGGGGACCATGGATGGACTTCGTATCAATTTATATAATCCCTATAGGTGCAACATTAGGTGCTGTTTGTTGGTTCTGGGTTATGAAAAAAGAAGACTTATTCTTTGAAATCAATAAGGGTAGTACTAAGAAGCAAGGAAGTACATGGTATTTTATTGGCCGTTATATTTATGTTCCTTTTGTCATTCTCCTTTGTTGTGTGGCGCTATTTATGAAAGTAGCTTTCTAAATTATAATAATAATATTGAGAAGTGGTTTGTATCAATAAGGTCAGTTTGATTGACAAACAATTTAGAACAGTATATATTGTTCCATATAGATGATATATGCTGTTTTTCACGTGGTTCAATAAAAATTAAGCAGGAGGTATTAAAATATGCCAATGCATGAGGAAGTAAAGAAGCTTATAAAAAACATAACAAAATACAGTAACTTAGATGTTGCACATGAAATAGCTTTAGGAAAGGACCTGCCACTGAATCCTACAATCAATGAAAAAAATGCATGGGTTGATTATATTACTTCTGAACTTGAAAAACGATTTGATGATAAAATGATAAAAGACATTAGGATGGGTTGTTATTGTGGCGAAAACGGTAAGTTGAAAGAATCCAAAGTATTCATTAAGAGAATTTATGATGATTCTAAAACCATGACTGAGTTTGTTGACAAAATGAATGAGTATGAAGCAGGATGGTACATAGAAGATGGGTATCTACATACGAAATATTTTTCATGTCCATGTCCAATGCTTGAAGATATTGAAATTCTGCCAACGAAGACTTGGTGCTATTGTACAGTGGGTTATAACAAGGAGATATTCCAATACGTCTTTGGTTGTGAAGTTGATATAGAATTATTAGAAAGTATTAAGATGGGTGATAGTCAATGCCTAATGAAAATTATTCCACTTTCTAGAACAAAATAGAAATTAATCGTTAGAAATAAAATAATATATAAGCTCTAGAATATTTGAAGCACTTGGATATTATATCTAGACGATATCACTTGAATATATGGAGGAAAAAGAGAATGATAAGACATAATATACTTCTTATATCCTAGAAAAAAGCAATCTGGCAATTTAGCCTAGATTGTTTTTTTTATATACATTTTTACCTGAAAATTTGATAATGGAGTTGATAAAGCATTAATTACTATGTGCATTATAGATAAAAAATACTATCTAATAAAATTATTAAGGATAATATTGACAAAAAGATCCAATTGGTATATACTAATGTTCAACTGATATACATAGTGTATTTAACTAATGCACATAGATAATTTTACATTCTCATAGTAAGTATAATTAAAGTATTCTATTATTTATTTTGATTTCATCGTATGGGGACTACTTAGTTTTTTGATGTGTTATCACATTAAAATAGAAAAATAAAATAAAAGGAGAAAATGAGATACTATGAAAAAATTTAAGTTGTTTTTGGTAGTAACATTAGTATTATCAATGCTAACTGCATGTGGTTCAAGTAACAAAGGAACAGAAACAAGTAACGAAGGTGATACAAGTAAACAATCTACCCAAAATGCATCTGTTACAATTCAAATCGGTTACGCAAATAATCCAGGAGAACCTCTTGACCTTGCTGTAAACCAATGGAAGAAACTAATTGAAGAAAGAAGTAATGGAAATATGAAAGTAGAGATATTCCCATCAAGTCAATTAGGAGCGAAGAATGAGCTAATCGACCAGATGCTTGCTGGAGATTCAGTCATAACTCTTGCAGATGGAGCTTTCTACTCAGATAGAGGAGTAAAAGATTTCGGTATTGTTTTTGCACCATATTTATTTGATACATGGGACCAATGCTGGAAGCTTATTGAAAGCGACTGGTATAAGGAACAATCCCAAAAACTTGAAGATCAAGGTCTGAAATTACTTACTTCCAATTGGGTTTACGGTGCACGTCATACAATGACAACTAAACCTGTAAGAACAGTAGATGACCTTAAGGGAATGAAAATACGTGTTCCTGATAATACAATTCAGATAAAAGGTTTTGAAGTATTAGGTGCATCACCTACACCTATGGCTCTAGGAGAAGTATATACTTCATTGCAACAAGGAACAATTGATGGACTCGAAAACCCACTATCCGTTTTATATAATGGTAAATTCTATGAAGTCGCTAAGTACTTGACACTAGATGGACATGTACAGAACTTCACCACTTGGGTTGCTGGTTTAGACTTCTTTAATTCATTATCCCAAGAGCAGCAGAAGATTTTGGTTGAAACTGGTAATGAAGCTGGATTATATAATAATGGAATTCAAGAACAAGTGACAGAAGATACATTAAAGAAACTAAAAGACGAAGGTGTAGAAATAATAGAGGTGGACTTATCAGAGTTCCAAGAAAAAGCCGAAGCATTCTATTCATTGCCTGAAATCACATCCCAATGGTCAGAAGGTTTACATGACAAAATCAAAGAAGCAATCAGTGATACTAGTAATTAAACTAGAAGGTATTACAACCTCTAGGTCATAAGCTTGAAGGAGGATAAAAATGCAGTCTAACAATAAGATCAAAAGATGTCTAATGAATTTGGATATCATAATTGCAGCAATAGCATTGATTGTACTAGTATCCACTACTTTTTTTGGAGTATTGATGAGATATTTTTTCAACAATCCCTTTGTTTGGCTACAGGAAGTGCAGTTATGGTGCTTTACTTGGGTTGTTTTCTTTGGAGTAGGGGCTGCCTTTCGTACTGGCAGTCATGTAGCCATAGAATTCATTGTGGATCATATGAGACCTACAATGAGGAAAATAACTGAGGTGTTCGGATACATTGTATCTATATGTGTCATCATATATTTTTTTATCCATGGAACAGATTTCATAAAACAACTGATCAATACGAATAGAACAACCAATATATTAGATATACCATACCCATTGATATATATGGCATTCCCTATATGCTGTATATTGATGATTATAAATTACAGTCTAACAATGAAAAAAGTACTATTCAACAAAGCAGACATAAAAGGTGGTGAATAAAAATGGACATAAGTATTATAGGTATAGCTACAATAGTCATGTTGATATTATTATTCTTGAAAGTACCGGTTTTCATATCGGTTTTATCTGGTTCCGTTATATATTTTGCTTTTACTCCTAATGTTCCTACCCAGATAATAGCTCAACGTGTCATATCAGGAGTCGAGAGTATACCGTTGCTTGCTGTACCATTCTTCATATGTGCAGGTGTATTCATGAATTACTCTGGTGTAACCAAGAGAGTTATGAACTTCGCTGAGGTTATTACAGGTCATATGTCTGGAGGTCTTGCACAGGTAAATGTTCTCTTATCTACCTTAATGGGTGGATTATCAGGTTCCAACTTAGCAGATGCTGCTATGCAAGCAAAAATGTTAGTACCTGAGATGGAAAAGAAAGGTTTTTCAAAAGAGTTCTCATCAGTTGTAACAGCATCTTCAGCCATGATTACTCCTCTTATTCCACCGGGTATTGCAATGATTATTTATGGCTCCATTGCCAATGTTTCTATTGGAAAGTTATTCATAGCCGGTATAGGACCAGGGATATTGTTATGTGTTTCAATGATGATACTGGTATCTATGATTTCCAAGAAAAGAGGATATAAGCCTAGTAGAGAAAAATTCGTAAAAAGAAAAGAGTTCAATGTTGCTCTTAGAGATGCACTCTTGCCACTTTTTCTACCTGTAATAATTATTGGAGGTATCCGTCTAGGTATATTCACTCCAACTGAGGCAGGTTCCGTTGCGATAGTTTATGCGTTGCTTCTTGGTTTGCTCTATCGTGAAATAAAACACAAACAGATTATAAAAGGTATCAAAGAAACAATTACAACTACAGCATCAATAATGATTATCGTAGGTGCTGCATCTGCATTTGCATGGGTCCTTACAAAAGAACGTATCCCTCAGCAGATGACGGAACTTATGATAAATATGATATCCAATAAATATGTATTCTTAATGATAGTGAATGTATTCTTGATTATAGTAGGTATGTTTATAGAAGGAAATGCTTCTATGATAGTCCTTGTACCACTATTAGCGCCAGTAGCAAGGGCATATGGAATTGATGACGTACAATTTGCCATGATATTTATCTTCAACAGTGCTATTGGATGTCTTTCTCCCCCTATGGGAACGCTCATGTTCGTAACATGTGGTATTACCAATTGTAAAATCAAGGATTTCATAAAAGAAGCCATACCATTTTACATACTTCTACTTATATGCTTGTTATTATTGACATTCGTACCAATTTTCTCAACTGGTATTGTGAATCTTATTTATTAGGACCAGTCAATAAATATGTAGAAGAACCATTTAGGAATTATTAGAGAGTTATTGATAAATATAATGAAATAGATATAGAATAGCCATCATTAACTATATGACTCTATTTTTATAATTATATAAAAAGAATTACTGAAAACAACATCAAAATAAAGTGCAATTAATAAACGTCATTGTCAATTATACAACTAGTTCAGGAAGGGGAAACAACAATGAATAAAATGAAAGTAGTAGAAATAAAAGAACCAGGGAAAATAGAAATCGTAGAAAAACCTATACCAAAACCACAAAAAGGAGAAGCACTTCTTAGAATCAAATATTGTGGTATATGTGGTTCAGATATTGCCACATTCACTGGAAATCAGCCTTTTGCAAGCTATCCAAGAATACCGGGTCATGAATTTTCAGCAGAAATAGTAGAGATAGAAGAGAATGATTTTGGTTTTGAACCTGGTATGATAGTAACAGCCAATCCTTATTTCAATTGTGGAAAATGTTACTCTTGTGAAAGAGGAAAAGTCAATTGTTGTGAATCAAATGAAACAATGGGTGTCCAAAGAGATGGCTCATTCGCAGAATACATAACAATGCCAATAGAAAGATTATATGATGGAAAGGGACTATCACCAAAAACATTGGCATTGATAGAACCATTCTCAATTGGATATCATGCAATCAATAGAGGAGATATCAAAGAAGGAGATAATGTCCTTATAATAGGTTCAGGTGCAATCGGAATATTTGCCATGCTTTCTGCAAAGATGAGAGGCGCAAAAGTTTATATCACAGATGTATTAGGTGGTAGACTTGAAAAAGCTAAGAAGCTAGGAGCTGATGGTGTAATCAACTCTAAGGAAGAAGACCTTGTAAAGAGAGTTAAGGAAATATCTGGCGGCAAGGGTATGGACGTATGTGTTGAAGCAGTAGGAAGATCAGAAACATTCTTGAGTTGTATTGATAACGCTGCTTTCGGAGCTAAGATCATATTAATAGGTAATGGAAAGACTGAAACAAGATTCAACCACTCCATTTTATTGAAGAAAGAATTGAATGTATATGGTTCCAGAAACAGTCTCAATGATTTTCCTGACCTTATTGAATCTGTATCACAAGGAAAAGTGGAAATTGATGATATCATCACTGATGAGTTCGACTTGGAGAAAGTAACTGATGCCTTTGATATACTTATCAATAATGATGGTTCCAAATTAAAAGTTGTAGTTAAATTCAATTAAATATTATTTCAGGAAGGATAATTATAAATGCTAAGAAGACAAGCTAGATATACAGAAAGAATCATTCAATTCGGTGAAGGTAACTTCTTGAGAGCTTTTGCCGACTGGATGATTGACAAAATGAATAAAGAAGCCGATTTCGATAGTAGCGTAGTAGTAGTACAACCTATAGAAAGAGGACTCGTTGATAAATTAAATGAACAAGATGGTTTATATACAGTATATTTGAATGGTATTAAGGACGGTCAACCGGTGAGTGAGCATAGAGTCGTAGAATCTATAAGCCGAGGAATCAATCCTTATACAGAACACCATAAATATCTTGAAGTATCAGAGAATCCAGAGTTAAGATTCGTACTATCAAATACCACTGAAGCAGGAATTGCTTTTAACGAAAATGACAAGTTGGATGATAAACCACAAAGTAGTTATCCAGGTAAGTTAACAGCTTTTCTATATAATCGCTATGTTAAATTCAATGGAGATGATAAAAAGGGACTTATCATAATACCATGTGAACTTATAAACAGGAATGGAGAAAAACTAAAAGAGATAATTCTAAGATATGCCAAGATATGGAATCTGGATGAAGGATTCATAAGATGGATTAATGAAGCTAATACATTCTGCAATAGTCTAGTGGATAGAATTGTACCTGGCTATCCAAAAGACAAGATAGATGAAATAACCAAAGAGTTGGGTTATGAAGATAAGATGGTAGTAGAAGGAGAACAATTTCATCTATGGGTAATTGAAGGACCTGAATGGATTAAAAAGGAGTTCCCATCTGAAAAATGCGGACTTAACGTAATCTTCACAGATGATTTACAGCCTTACAGAACCAGAAAAGTTAGGATATTGAATGGCGCTCATACGTGTATGGTACCAGTATCTTTACTATATGGTTTAGAGACTGTAAAGGAAACTGTTGAAGACGAAGTGATGGGTAGATTCGTGGAAGAAGCAATCTACAATGAGATAATACCAACAATCAACATGCCAAAAGACGAATTAGAGTATTTTGGAAAAGCCGTATTAGAACGGTTCAAGAATCCATATATCAAACACTTTTTGATGAGTATATCACTTAATTCCAATTCTAAATATGAAACAAGAGTATTACCATCTTTGTTGAAATATATAGAATTGAATAACAAGCTTCCACAGAAATTAGTGTTATCTTTAGCTGCCATGATCAGACTTTTCAAAGGAGAAATCAATGGTAAAGAGATTAAGCTCATGGATAATCCTGAGATACTGGACATGTATAATGAACTTTGGAAAAATTGTAAAGATGAAGATGGATTAAAAGATATTGTGACAAGGGTACTAAGTGAAGAGAAAATCTGGAAAATGAATTTGAATGATATAGAAGGATTAACAGAACAAGTGACTTATTATCTATCAAGAATCGAAAAGATAGGCATGGATAAAGTTCTAGACGAGGTGATCTGATGAAGCCTTTTATCAAAATCAATAATAGAGACAACCTATTGGTTGCATTGGAGGATTTGAAAAAGGATACTGTCCTGATTGTAGAAAATAAAGAAATCAGACTAAAGGAAGATATCAATAAAGGGCATAAAATCGCCTTAAGAGATATTGATGAATCCGAAAACGTAATCAAATATGGATATCCTATCGGACACGCTATAAAAGATATTGGTATAGGTGAATGGGTACATACTCATAATATAAAAACCAATCTGTCTGGCATAGAAGAATATCAATATAATAAGAAAATCCAACCTATTGACCATGAAGACAAAAAACTCACTTTCAAAGGATATGTAAGAGAAGATGGCAAGGTGGGAATAAGGAATGAATTATGGATAGTTCCTCTTGTGGGCTGTGTCAATAGTGTGGGTGAACTTATTATCAGAAAGTTCAAAGAAGAAGTAAATCCAGAGGGAATAGATGCGATAGAGGTATTTCATCATAATTATGGATGTTCCCAACTGGGAGACGATCATGAAAACACGAAAAAGATTCTCGGTGACATAGTGAAACATCCTAATGCTGGAGGGGTTCTGGTACTTGGATTAGGTTGTGAAAATAATGGTATGGAAGCTTTTGTCGACAGCTTAGGGGATTACAATAAAAAAAGGGTAAGATTCTTAGTTGCTCAAGAAGCAGAAAATGAAGTAGAAGAAGGAACTGTTCTTCTTAAGGAATTATATGCACATATGAAAAATGATTATAGACAAGAAGTATCCATAGCCAATCTTAAGATCGGATTGAAATGTGGTGGTTCTGATGGACTCTCAGGGATTACAGCTAATCCATTAGTGGGCAAGTTCTCCGATTACTTGATTTCACAGGGTGGAGTAACAGTTTTGACCGAAGTTCCAGAAATGTTTGGTGCTGAGACTATATTAATGAATAGATGTATAGACGAAGAGGTTTTCCATAAAACAGTTAATCTTATCAATAATTTCAAACAGTATTTCATGGATTACAAACAGCCTGTATACGAAAACCCTTCTCCCGGAAATAAAGCTGGAGGTATTACAACCCTAGAAGACAAATCTCTAGGATGTACACAAAAAGGAGGTAATGCTCCTGTTGTAGATGTTCTGGATTATGGAGAGACAATAAAAGAAAAAGGCTTGAATCTATTGAGTGCTCCAGGCAATGATTTAGTCGCTTCAACAGCTTTGGGAGCTGCTGGTTGTCATATGGTCTTGTTTACAACAGGAAGGGGAACTCCATTTGGCAGCCTTGTACCTACGATGAAGATATCTTCTAATTCTAAACTGTATGATAGAAAATCCAATTGGATAGATTTCAATTCAGGAGTGTTAATAGAAGATACATATATGGAAACTGTAGTAGAACAGTTTGTCGAGTATGTATTAGAAGTAGCCAGTGGGACTTTACTGGATAATGAAAAAAATGGTTGCAGAGAAATTTCTATTTTCAAGACAGGAGTTACCCTATAGGGGTATGGATCGTGATAAGATAAGGAATGTTAACTTTTTGGGGTGGTATCTTCCTTATTCTATGGGGGTAAGCTGAACCTATAACTCTTTATTTGCCTGCATTAAATTAAAGGTGTGAAAGCTTTGTTAATAATATATATAGTAAAAATTATATTATATCCTTAGGTGAAATGTGGTAAAATATAAATTAAATATATTAGAAGAGGTGCAATGATATTATGAATAATAAAAGTTTACCCCTTAAGCAAAAAACATACGAATATATTAAAAATAAGATATTAACTTGTGAACTCAAACCAGGATCAGATATATCAGAGGAAAAACTAGCTATGGAGTTAGGCATCAGTAGAACTCCAGTGAGAGAGGCAATTATGAGACTTGGGCAAGAGAATCTTGTCAATATCTATCCAAGAAAAGGTAGTTTTGTTTCTGAAATAACTCTAAAAGACATTCAAGAAGTCTTACAGATCAGAGAAATAGTAGAGACACAAGTAGCGGTATTGGTCTGTAAGTCAATAGACAAAGAGAAATTACTGTATTTCAGACAAGAATTCGAAAAGTTCGATACAGAAGAGAGATATAATTCTTATGAAGATTTTTTTGAACTAGACATAGCATTCCATAAGTTCATTGTAAGCAGCAACGGAAATCAGAATTTGGTAGAAATTATGGATAAAGTGTATGACAAGGATTATAGGATTAGAGTTCTCACAACTAATATGTTCAAAACAGAAAGATTAAGAAACAGAGAAGAACACTTGAATATTATTGATGCTTTTCTGGAAGAAGATGTTGAAAAGGTTGAAGAGTATTTGAGTGAACATATTCAAAAGGCGAAATACAGGGCGTTAAAACTTATTTAGTTATAGAAGATTGGTTTGCATATTTGCACTCCAATTTTTTTTTGAACTATAGTATTTTGATGTTATTTTAGAAGATTTTTGTGTAAGACTTTAGTTTGGTTTTTACTAGGTCTTAGAATTTGATATAGTACCATAGCAGATTGAACATATTGATTTTTGTTCCAATATATCTATAATTGTTAGGCTTCAAAAGGATTTGAGGTAATAGTCTAAAAATATCATTGTTTATCAAAATTTGTTGAAATATAATATTATTGAATAAAACTTTGACACTAACCAACATAATCTAGAGGAGGATAGTTTTATGATAAAACAACACAAAAGAATAAGTATATTAGTATTGGTGACTATGATTATTTCGCTTTTGCCAGTAAACACTTACAATGTATCGGCAAATTCTAACACACTTAGTTTACCAGTAGCCACAGAAAACACAGAATACTCCGAATTATACAATCAATTAACAACTTACATTAATGAGAAAGTTGTTAAAGACACAAGTGAATCTGCCTTGAATAATTACTTAAAGGATGCTAATTTCGAAAAAGCTATAGCTCAGAGAGAGTTTATTAGAAAAGCGGGAGTTTCAACAGTTGAAGAATATGTAGATACAGAAGAAAAGAGAAATTTCATGAATTGGGTTCTTAATAATACAGAAGCTATGAATCTATTCTTGGAAGGTGGTGAGCCAACTTCCAGTTATCCCAAGGCTTTTGATGTATGGTTTGAAATTTTCACTAAAGACCCTGATTCTTATACTGGCTATGAGTTGAAATTAGCCATTGCTACTGCATTGAGGCTTGGTAATGGTGTCCAGAGATGGTATACAAGTAGACTTCTAGTAACTCCATATGAAAGATATGAGTACTTCAAAGTTCGTGAAGCCGAAGGGGTATTCCCTATAAGTATGAAAACAAGAAGTGTATGGGAATTGAGAAATACTGTAAAAGCACCTTGCAGCAACTGGGATTTAGACTATGTAAGAGAAGTGATTCACAAAGATAGATGGAGTGAATCAAGCCAAAGAGTTCGTGTTAAATATCCACCTTACACAGCCAACAGTATATATAAAGACAAAAACGGAAACCCATATAGTGTATTTAGAGCAAGTGGTGACCAATTTTTTGGACCTGATGCAACGATAAAAGAAGTACATGAAATAGGTGGAGTCTGTGGTACTGCATCCAAATTCGGTACTATCACCAACAATGCTTTCGGTAATCCGGGATTCAATGTTGGACAACCAGGTCATGCGGCTCATGTTTATTATTCACCTAAATCAGCAGGTAAATGGGATCTTGGTTACAATATATCTGGTTGGGGAAAATCAGTGGTTGGTCAACGTACTTATATTCCTTATACCAATTATGGAGATATATCTAGTAATAGACCTGCATATTGGTTTACTTATGAAGCTTCTAGAGAGGATGAAGAAGCACTTCATAAATCACATCAACTTAAGTGGATTGCTACTGCAATTACAGACTATAACAAAGCCCAAGCGATTCGTAAAGTCGCTATGCAAATCAACAAATGGAATATAGACGTTTGGAAAGATTATGTAAATGCAATCAAGAAACTCTGGAATAATGCTATGGAAGATACTAGAATACCATCAGAGAATATGACAGCAACAGCTACAAGCTCACATAACTCAAGTCAAGGAGCAAGCAAAGTACTTGATGGAAATACTAAAACCATATGGCATACAAGATATGGAAGCAATAAAGCACAGCTTCCTCAATCAATAACTCTTTCATTTGATAGAGAATATGAAATCAGCAGATTTACATATGTTCCAAGACAAAGCGGCAGTAACGGACGTATAACTGAATACAATTTATATACAAGTATTGATGGAGAAAATTACGAATTGGTTTCTCATGGAAATTGGTCAGATAATTCAAAGACCAAGACTGTGGAATTTGAAAAAACAAATGCAAAACATATAAAACTAGAAGCCATAAAAGGTCATGGTGGTTTTGCTACTGCATCAGAACTTAAAGTATATGGACCATTCGAAGAAAAACCTATCACAATTGAGGAAAGATATGAATTAGCAGATTATATTATAGATAATCTAAAAGAACAACCAAGAGTCGCATATGATTTATTCAGATCCATACAAAATCTAGTATTGAATAAAGAAACTCCAAGAGAAAAATATCAAGAATATATGGTTAAATTGAATTCAATGCTAGAAGAAGCTTATGAAATAAACAATAAGCAAAAACAAATAGCGCAGGAAATTAAAAACGTGATGTCTGGAAATGGATTATGTCTAGCGGATTTTAATTTTAATGGCACTAACGCTGGAAAATTGGTAAGAAGTAAAACCGATACGGAATACAGTCTTGATGGTGGTGTATCCTGGAAGCCTATAACAGAAGAAAATATGAAACTCAGTGATGAAGAGATAGAATCCATAACTGCTGAGAATAATATCAGATTAAGGCTGATAGGTACAAATGAATATGTTACTATTCCTATAAAAAAAGCACCTTCTCTACCTAAAATTTATGGTAATGATGATATGAATAAGATATACGGACTAAACGATAAAGTTTATTTCAGTATTGATAATGGAGAGACTTGGACTAGATATAAAGATCAAGCTAGTCTTCCTGATTTGACAGGAGATGTGAATTTCATAGTAAAGATTCCTGGACAAGGAAAAACATTGAGAAGTGAAATAAGGACATTTAACTTTACAAGTCAAGTCAATCCACTGATAATTCTCCCATCTGATATGGAAAGTGTTAAAGTTGATGTTTCAAAAATTACTGATATCCAAAAAGCTTTTGATGGAAACATCTATTCATATTTCCACACTAACTATAGTGAAAACGGTGGAAAGATGCCACAATCAGTAACAATAGAGCTGAAAGAAGAAAGTGATATATATAAACTTGAATATGTTCCAAGACAAGATGGTAACTCTCAGGGAAGAATCACTGAATATAACATTTATGCAAGCAATGATGGTGAAAACTTTACAATTGTATCAAAAGGTAAATGGACAAGTGACAATAAAATCAAAACATCCGAGTTCAATGCTAGAGGAGCAAAATATATTAGATTCGAAGGTGTAAAGGCTGGAAGAAATTATATAGCCGCTGCTGAAATAAGACTCTATAAGACTGAATCTTTAATACCTCATGTAATCTTCAGCTTTGATGGATCTAATGCCGGAAGACTTGTGGGAGCAAATACCAACATGGAATACAGCATAGATAACGGAAGTACATGGAAAGACATAACAGAAGTCAATATGAGTTTGACACCAGAAGACTTCATAAACATCAACCCAGAAAGTATCATTGAAGTAAGATTCAAGAATACAACCGAAAGTGGTGAAATAAGCTTTACAGCTTGTGAAAAACTTCCTGATGTACAAGGAGACGATATAGAAAACACAATCACTGGTTTAGATGAAACTATGGAATACAGTTTTGACGATGGTGAAACTTGGACTACTTATAATGGAGAATTCAACTTAGGTTTAAGAGGAAATGTAAATATCTATGTAAGATATCAAGCCACAGGTACAACATTTGCTAGTGATTATGTAGCATTAGAATATACAGCAGAAGAAACTGAGATATTTGATGGAAGAGTCACTTATAAATTCATAAGTAAGGCAACAGGAAGAAGTTTAGATGTAACATATGGAAGCAAAGAAGATAATGCTAATATAAAACAATACAGATTTACAGGAAGTTCAAATCAAACTGTAAGATTAGTAAATATTACTGAAAATCAGTACAAAATAGTAATGAGAAACAGTGGTAAAGTATTGGTTCCTAAGGATTCAAGTACTGATGATGGTGCTACATTAGCTCAAACCACTTATACAGGAAACGATATACAGAAGTGGGAGATCGTTAATCTAGGAAATAACGAATATGAGATAATCAATGTAGCGACTGGACTTGCACTAACAGCGAATAGCAATAAATCTACTATCAATATAAGTAAATTCGTTCATAATAAGTATCAAGTTTGGGCTTTGAATTACCTTAATAAAGTAGTAGTACCAGAAGTAACATTCAGTTTTGATGGGGAAAATGCAGGAAAGATCATGGGAAGTACTAAATCTATGGAATATACTATAGATGGAGGTCAATCTTGGAAATCAGTTTCAAGAGACAACATTACTTTAACTAAAGAAGAATTAAGTGTAATCAAACCAGAATATGGAATAAAAATTAGGATTAGAGGTAACGCAGGTATCGCTGCAATAGAGACTAAAGATAAACCTAGTATTGCAGATGTTGAAGCTGATGACAACAAAAATATTGTAGCAGGAATAGACTCATCTATGGAATACAGCGTTAATTCCGGTAAAACTTGGACAAGATATTCAGAAAGCGATCCAGCCATATTTTTAAGTGATTTGGATGTATTAGTAAGGATTGCAGGAAATGGCGTAACTCCTCCGGGAGAAAGTCAAAAATTAAGTTTTACATCTAAAATCAGTACTCCTCTTTACAAAGAATTTGATCCAATGAATCACATAACAGTAGTGGATTCACAAGGAAATGATATCAGCAATAATATACAAGTTATAGAAAATACTGTAGATGTGAACAAAAAAGGAATGTACTCAGTTAGTTATAGAATATCAGATGGTGATAATGAAGAAACCATTGTAAAAGAAGTAGAAGTAGTAAGTGACGTGGTATATCTAAGTGATATCAAGTATAAGAGCGGAAAAGCAGGTTACAGAAGTATCTCAAAAGACACTAATATTGGTGGAGGACCAATAATTCTATATTCAAAATATGGAAAAGATACTTTCAAAAAAGGAATGGGTGCCCATGCATATTCTGAAATAGTATATGATATAGAAAACAAGGGATATACTGATTTCCGGAGTTATATAGGGCTGAATCAAAATGTGTATAGCACTAATTCAAGCGTAATATATAAAGTCTATGTTGACGGAACTCTAAAATACGATTCTGGAGTTATTGCTTCAAAAACTCCTTATAGATATGTAGATGTAGATATTAGAGATGCAAAAGAAATAAAATTAGTAGTGGATCCAAATGGAAGTAAAGGTAATGATTTTTCCATATGGGCAGATGCCAAATTCGTATCAAAAGACTCAGCACCTGTGATTGAAGTAACTAATGTAGCATATGAAAAAGATGATGAAATAGATTTTGATGAAATCATGAAAAACGTAAAAGCAACAGATATTGAAGATGGAGATTTAAGTTCAGAAGTCACATATACTACAAACTACACAAAAGGAAGTACAGGTAACTTTGATATCGTGTACAGTGTAACAGACAGTGAAGGATATGAAACAGACAAGAATGTAAAACTTATTGTAGTTAATAGTAGCATCTATGTATCAGATACTGATTGGGTATCAGCAAAATCAGGTTGGTCAAGAACTAAGAAAGACTTAACAATCAGTAGCAAACCACTTATCATATGGGATGGAGAAAAAGCCGTTACTTATGAAAAAGGTATAGGAAGCCATGCTCATTCAGAAACTGTCTACAATCTGGAAGGTAAGGATTATGGATACTTCACAAGTTATGTAGGTGCCTCAAGAGAAGGTAACTATAGAACATCTGTAGAATTCAAGGTCTATGTAGATGGAGAGCTTGCTGCTGAAACGGGAGTTATGAAAAAGGATACACCTCAACAGTTCATTAAAGTAAATATCGGCGGAGCAAAAAAACTTAAATTAGTAATAACAGACGGAGGTAATGGACAAGGAAATGATAGTGCAATATGGGCAGATTCCAAATTCCTTATAGCAGATGGAATCGTTATGGCTGTAGATACATCAATGCTTGATGAAGTCTTAGAAGAGGTTGAAAAACTAGAGGAAACTGCATATGAAAAAGATTCATGGGATAGGCTTCAAGGAAAAATAAGTTTTGCAAAATCACTTCTTCAAATAGGTGGGTTTGACCAGATTCAAGTTGATGAAGCACTAGAAGATATAAAATCTGCTATTGGGGAACTTGAAATATTTGTAGGAGAAAGTCCAGTGATTAATGCTGAAGATTTAACTTTCTATGAAGGTGAACATATAGATTTTGATGAAATACTATCTGAAGTTACAGCAACAGATAAAGAAGATGGAGACTTAAGTTCACAAGTGACATATACAACAGATTATGTGGAAGATGAACTGGGCGAATTTGAAGTCGAATATAATGTTGCAGATAGTCACGGTAACAAAACAACTAAAAAAGTTAAATTAGAAGTAAAAATAAAATTCATATATGCAACAGATATGAATTGGACTAAAGCAACTACAGCATGGAGAAGAGTTGAGAAAGATAAATCCAACTCAGGTGGTACTCTTAGACTATGGGATGGTCAAAAAGAAGTGACTTACGAAAAGGGTATAGGAACTCATGCTTATTCACAAGTAATATACAATATAGAAGGTAAAGATTTTAAATATTTTACAAGTGTTATAGGTGTCAGCCAAACAGCTAATTATAGAGGATCAGTTAGATTTGAAGTCTATCTTGATAATAAATTAGTATATACATCTGAAATCATGAAGAAAAAAACACCATGTAAATCTATTACTATTGATGTGGAAGGCGCACAAATAATTAAACTAGTCGTAGACGATGCTGGAAACGGCAAAGGAAATGACCACGCAAACTGGGCGGATGCCAAGTTTCTCACAACAGATGAAAATCTTGACACAGTAGATATTTATATTGATGAAGAAAATATACCTGAAGAAGAAACAATAACAGAAGATGAAGATTCAACAGAGGGTGAAGCAATAACAGAAGGTGAAGATTCGATAGAGGGCGAAGAAATAACTAAGGATGAAGAGTCAACAGATAGCGAAACAATGACAGAAGGTGAAGATTCAAGAGAGGGCGAAACAATAACAGAAGGTGAAGATTCAACAGACAGCGAAGCAATAAATGAAGTTGATAGTTCAACACAAGACGAAACAATAACAGTTGATAAAGATTCAACAGAAAGTGAAGCAATAAAAAATGATGAAGATTCAACAGAAAACGAAGCAATAGAAGAGGATGATAATTCAACAGAAGATGAGGCAATAATAGAGAACGGAAGTTCATCAGAAAATGAGGATAATAAAAAAGTTGAACAAATTCTTACTGAGAATGTAGAAAAAGTTAATAATAATGTCATTTCAGATTTGGAAGAACCTAAAGATGAAGACTAGCAGGAAAGTGAAATTAGAAGTAAAAGAAAAAGATATGTAAAATATTGATTCTACTAATTAAGATTAATTAAACTAACAATAACTAAAAAATAACAGCTAGGAGCTAATTAGTTCCTAGCTGTTTTTTTGTGCGCCCAGCATGGGCGCAGTCTATAGGGTGAAAGTCCCGAGCACCGAAGGTGATATAGGTGTTAGCTAAGACAAGGGTGTCCATCGTGAGATGGAATCTGAAGGAAGTCGGATGGCAAATTTCCGGTCTGAGAAACACGAATCACATATAAGGCTGTTATAGTTGGATGAGTTTGCAAAACAAAACAAAGTCCGTATCACCCGAAAGCTATTACAGTAAATGTGGCAGATATATGGAATGAAAGACTGCGCTCTTACCTGGGGAGATCTGATAGATAAGTTGTGGAAATGAACTTTGAAACAACAACCCATATAGTGATATATGGCTGAACTATCAGAAGTCAGCAGACGTCATAGTACTAGAAGAGCTATAGATTTTCTAGGAAGGACTGAACGATAGGAGGTTTTGAAGAATTGAAGGACACAAAGAAATGCGAAGAAGGCAGACAACTTCATACTGAAGACTATTCTCGTGAGAGTAAAGTGGAACTTGATGGTAATGAGAAAGTGCCTAGTATTTCATTGACGTCAGATAGGAAACAAAACGACGAAAGTGTATATGATAGTAGACTATTAGAGAAAATTCTTGACAAAGACAACATGAATAAAGCATTTAAAAGAGTTAAGAGCAATAAAGGAAGCCATGGAATTGATAAATTAACAATAGATGAACTTCTAGAGTATTTACAAAAACATGGTGACAAAGTAAAACAGTCTATAATGGAAGGGAGTTATATCCCTAAACCAGTTAGAAGGGTAGAAATACCAAAAGATAATAAAAAGATGCGAAAACTAGGTATACCAACAGTGGTTGACAGAGTAATCCAACAATCAATTACCCAAGTATTAAGTCCGATATTTGAGAAAACTTTCTCAGAATACAGTTATGGATTCCGTCCCGGAAGGAGTTGCCATGATGCATTGAAGAAATGTAAGGAATATATTAATGACGGTTATAACTGGGCAGTAGATATGGACCTTAAAGCATATTTTGATACAGTAAATCATGACAAACTCATGGGATTAGTTTATAAAGAAGTTAAGGACAAAAGAGTATTGAGTCTAATACGGAAATATCTACAAGCAGGAGTTATGATAAATGATGTTGTAAACAAAACGGCAAAAGGCGTACCGCAAGGGGGCAATTTATCCCCATTACTTAGTAACATCATGCTTAATGAATTAGACAAAGAATTGGAGCTTAGGGGTCTACGTTTTGTAAGATATGCAGATGACTGCAATATATACGTCAAAAGTAGGAAAGCTGCCAATCGGGTAATGGAAAGTATCACAAGATATATAGAAGGAAAGCTCAAATTAACTGTAAATAAAGAAAAGAGTACGGTTGGTAGACCATGGAAACTGAAATTTTTAGGCTATTCATTCTACAATGTAAAAGGTGGAGTGGAATTTAGAGTTCATGAAAAGTCAGTTAAGAAGCTGAAGCAGAAGATAAAATATCTAACTGGAAGAAGCAGAATAGGAAATATTAAGTCAACCTATATAAAGCTTAAACAAGTGATAGTAGGATGGATTAATTATTTCAAAATGGCTAAGATGAAAAATAAAATGCAAATGTTAGATGAATGGTTAAGAAGACGAATTCGTATGTGCTATTGGAAGCAATGGAAGAAGATTAAAACAAAGTTTAAAAATCTTCAGAGATTGGGAATAGATAAATACAAAGCATGGGAATTTGCAAACACAAGAAAAGGCTACTGGAGGATAGCCAGCAGCCCGATTCTTCATAGAACCATAACTAATGCAAGACTAAAGAAATCAGGATTAGTATCTTTAACAGAAACATATGCACGAGTATGTTAATTCTATTGAACCGCCAAGTACCGAACGGTATGCTTGGTGGTGTGAGAGGACGATAATTGAATTAATCAATTATCTCCTACTCGATTCTATACGGTTATTATTGAAATCATCAATTACGGATTTAATAATTTAATCATTCTTTACTCTTTTTTAATATAAACTTTACTTTCCAAGTGTATCATTACACTATAAATTACAGTTTGGAGGGAAAACATTGTTAAAGTTAGTAAATATAAAAAAGAAATTTAACGATAAAACAGTACTTGATGGAATAAATCTTGAAATAGAAAAAGGTTCAATAGTTTCAATGCTTGGACCAAGCGGGAGTGGAAAAACAACTCTTCTAAATATAATTCTTGGACTGATTCCCATGGATGACGGTAAAATATTTTTTGATGATGAAGATTTTACTAACATACCTATGAAAAATAGAGGATTCAACATTGTATTTCAAGATTATGCTTTGTTTCCTAATCTTAATGCTTATAAGAACATCATATACAGTATGAAGAACAATACTGATTTTGTCAGTAAAGATGAATTGGACAGTATAATAGAGACGTTAGAATTGACACCTCATCTAAAAAAACGTATCGAGCAATTATCAGGAGGACAAAAACAAAGGGTAGCATTAGCAAGAACCTTAGTAACTAAACCAAGAATACTATTGCTGGATGAACCATTGAGTGCATTGGATGGAGTCATAAAAGAAACAATCAAAGAAAGAATTAAATTGATTACCAAACAATACAATTTGACAACCATCATAGTCACTCATGATCCAGAAGAAGCATTAACCATGTCAGACAAAGTGCTTATCATCAATGATGGTTTGGTTTCACAATACGGAACACCAAAAGAAATCATAGAAACACCACAAAATAGCTTTATAGAAGAGTTTATACTAAGACAGCTGAAGATTAAGAAAGACAACATATATGATCTTTTTGGAGAATGCTATGCATAAAAACAAAAAGCAAGCAACAATAATATACATATTTATCGCTGCAGTAATTATTATGTTTCTATTCACGCCTCTAGGAAAATTGTTCATCTATTCTATAGAAAATGAGAATGGAGGAATGTTCGATAATTATTCAGCTATACTTAGAGATAAAGAAATAATAACAGCCGTCATTAATAGTATCAAGATCTCATTCATCACTGCTCTAATAACCACTATGTTAGCTTTTTTACTGGCATACAGTGTAAATTGCACTGGTATATCCAAGAAAACCAAGAAAGTTATACATATAGGAATACTTGTACCCATGTTGCTGCCTACGATAACTTACGGATTCGCAATCATATATTCATTAGGAAAACAAGGGTTAATAACGAAATTGTTCAATAGAGAAATAATACATATATACGGATTTAACGGATTACTGATCGGATATGTCATCTATACATTACCTATGGCTTTTCTCCTTATCAATAATTCATTCGATTACATTGATAAAAAATATATCCTAGTATCCAAGTTGATGCAGGACAACTTTTTTAGAGGTTTCATCAATACTATTTTAAGACCCCTATTGGGAACTATTGCTGGAGCGTTCTTGATATCTTTCATATTGACATTTACTGATTTTGGGATACCAGCTTCTATAGGTGGAAAATATAAAGTGATTTCAACTTACTTGTATCAAGTCATGTTGGGGTCCATACCAGATTTCAATAAAGGTTCTGTTATAGCAGTTGTCATGCTTATTCCAGCTCTTGTGGGAGTTGTGTTGTTGAAGTATCTGGAAAGATATAATTTCCACTATGACAAGATCAATAAATCTCAACTAATAAAAAACAGGAAGAGAGATGTCATACTTGCTGTTATATCCATACTTATCATAGTGATGATTACTTCCATATTCGTAGTCATGTTCATAACACCTTTTGTAGAGAACTATCCTTACAACATGACATTCACCACTAGATATTTCACGAAAACCATAATGTCAAATACAGTAATAGGTGTATTCAAGAACTCCATATTAGTTGCAGGACTTACAGCAATAATAGGGACGATAGTGACTTATGTATCAGCCATAATCAATACTAGGTCAGACATTGACAAGAAACTGAAAAGTACAATTGATTTCACAGCCATGGTGACTAATAGCGTACCGGGAATGGTTCTTGGATTGGCTTATTTATTCTTGTTTAACGGTAGTGACCTAAAAGGAACATTCGCGATAATTATACTATGTAACATAATACATTTTTTCACTACACCATATCTAATGGCAAAAAATGCATTGTCCAAGATGAATCCCAATTGGGAAGTAACGGGAGAACTCATGGGTGATACGTGGTTTAAAACTATTATAAGAGTGGTAATACCCAATTCGTTGACTACTATTATAGAGATGATATCATACCTGTTCATCAATTCCATGATAACCATAAGTGCAGTCATATTCTTGGTAACTGCCAAGACATCTCTGTTAACGAGTAAAATAAAGGAATTACAGCATTATGCTAATTTTAATGAAGTATTCATACTGTCAATATTAATATTTATAACTAATATAACATTCAAGATCTTAAGTAAGATCTTCGAAGATAAATATATACGAGTGAACAAATAGAACATAAATCAAAAGGAGAATGAAACCATGAATATAAGAAAATTATTAATAGGTGTTACTCTATTAATGGTAATGCTGGTATTAGCTGGCTGCGGGAAGAAAACAGAACAAGTCGTAATCTACACTAATGCAGACGAAGAAGCTATAGAAGTAATGAAGGAAGTTCTAGATAAAGCCGGCTATCAAGATGATTATATACTCCAAGGCATGGGAACATCGGAACTTGGAGGTAAACTAATGGTTGAAGGAGATAAGATAGAAGCTGACCTGATTACTATGAGTTCATATTTTATCGAAAGCTCCCAGAAAGAGCATGATATGTTCAAGGAACTGAATTTCGAGACTAATTCATTATTATCGTACCCTAAGTATTATACACCTATACTTGCCAATACAGGGGCTATATTCGTCAATACTGAAGTAATGAGTGAGAAAGGATTGCAATTACCTCAATCCATCAAGGAACTGACTAAACCTGAATACAAAGATTTGGTATCCGTACCCAGCATTATGGATTCATCAACAGCATGGTTGATGATACTATCAATCATTAATGAATATGGTGAAGATGAGGGCTTAGATGTGACTAAGGCATTAGTAGAAAATTGTGGTGCTCATATAGAAAGTTCTGGTTCGGGTCCTATAAAAAAAGTTAGAGTAGGAGAAGTTGCAGCAGGATTCGGATTAAGACATCAAGCTGTACAAGACAGCATGGAAGGTAAACCTATCAAATATATAGATCCAAAGGAAGGCAATTTTTCACTTACTGAATCAATAGCCGTAGTGAAGAAAGGAAATGAAGACACAGAAGAATTAGCTATGAAAATGGCAGAAACCATAATAAAAGAAGCCCGTTCCAAGTTGATAGAATACTATCCAGTAGCTCTATATGATGGCGAACAAGTGGATGCTTCCAATAATCCTGAGAATCCAAAAGAATTTGGTGAACCATTGACCGTTGATCTTCTAGAAGAACATCAGAAATTTTTCAAGAAAGCGAATTAATAAAATTAATAGGAGTGAAATGAATATGAGTATTTGCAAATTATTAACACCAGGACCATTAAGTACTTCCGATGAAGTAAAGAATCAGATGCTTGTGGACCGTTGTACATGGGACAACGATTACAAGATGATAACACAAAAGATCAGGAAACAATTATTATCTGTTGCTCATTTATCAGAAGAAGATTATACAACTGTTTTATTGCAAGGAAGTGGTTCCTTCGCAGTAGAAGCTACACTCAATAGTGCAGTCAGCCAAGATGGCAAATGTTTGTTTATCGTCAATGGTGCATATGGTGAAAGAATGGTAGAGATGGGGAACAGAATGTCACTTGATTACAGTGTATATAGAACTGATTACCATATCATACCTAATGTAAACAAGGTTAGAAAACTAATAGAGACAGACACAGATATAACTCATATAGCTATGGTTCACTGTGAAACCACTACTGGTATATTGAATCCCATAGAAGATATGGCTAAGCTATGTAACGACAATGATATAACGTTCATTGTTGATGCAATGAGCAGCTTCGGAGGAATACCTATGGATATTGAGAAGATGGGTATTGATTTCTTGATAAGCAGTGCCAACAAATGCATACAAGGAGTTCCAGGATTCGGATTTGTAATTGCCAAAACTGATAAATTAATAGGGACACAAGGTAAATCATCCAGTCTGGTAATGGATTTATATGACCAATGGGTCGTTATGAACAAGGATGGAAAATGGCGTTATACTTCACCTACTCACGTTGTCGCAGCTTTTTCCAAAGCTCTTGACGAGTTATTTGAAGAAGGCGGTGTAGAAGAGAGATATGCTAGATACTGCAGGAATAATGAGATTCTTAGAGATCAGCTTAGCAGCTTCGGTATAAAAGCATACATTACAGATGAATTGCAATCTCCTATAATAACCACCTTCCTATTTCCAAGTGACAGATTCGATTTTGACGATTTTTATAAATATATAAAAGAAAGAGGTTTCATAATATACCCAGGAAAACTGACTGATGAAGACACATTCAGAATAGGTAATATAGAGGAAATATACGAAGTAGATATAAGAAGATTATGCAAAATAATCAGTACATACATGGAGGGATAGATATGTTGAAAAATATTGAAGGCATTATTTTGGATTGGGCTGGAACCACTGTTGATTTTGGTTGCTTTGCTCCTGTTAACGTATTTCTGGAAATATTTCATAGTGCTGGTATAGAGGTAACACAAGAAGAGGCGAGAAAGCCCATGGGAATGTTGAAAAGGGACCATATAAAAGCTATGCTTGGGATGCCTAGAATAAGAAGTGCTTGGAAAGAAAAACATGGCTGTGAATATGATGAACAGGATGTAGATACTCTATATGAAGAGTTCAAGCCAATGCTGATGTCATCATTACATAAATATACTGATCCCATTACAGGAGTAATTGAAACTATAGAAACAATAAGAGAAATGGGGTTGAAAATAGGTTCTACTACAGGTTATACAGATTCTATGATGGAAATAGTAGTAAAATGTGCAAAGGATAAGGGGTATAGTCCAGACTGTTACATAACGCCTGATTCCACTCATTCTATAGGAAGGCCATATCCATATATGATATACAAGAATATGGAAGTTCTTAAATTATCAGCACCATGGAAAGTGATTAAGGTAGGAGACACCATAGCAGATATAAAAGAAGGCTTCAATGCTGGTGTGTGGTCTGTAGGTGTTATAGTTGGAAGTTCTCAGATGGGTCTTTCTTATGAAGACTATATGAGACTTGATGAAACGGATAGAGAAAGCAGAATGGCTAATGTGAAGAAACAATATATTGAAGCAGGAGCGGATTTTGTTATTGAGACTATGAAAGATCTACCTATGCTAATAGAAAAGATTGACAGATTGATTACGGAAGGCAAACGTACATATGCATTTAGAGCTTGATAGAGAATAATCGTAACTAAAGGTAAGATTATTGATAAGTTCAAAAAATTGCATATAAGTATGATAAGCAATGAGATAGGATATGACTATTTGGTCGAATTCTTATCTCATTTTTTTGCATTAGTTAGTAAAACTCTACTTACTATTTTCTTTTGAAATCTTATGTAAGACGTAACTCTTTATAATTTATTAATTATTGAAAAGAAAATATTTATATACTAAGATTCGTTAAATTGTAGAAAATAAAGCTTTGAGAGATATTTTTTTGGTCTCTTTTACTGAGATATTTAAAAAACACATTGACAACATAGTCAAATTATATTAAAATATTATCATAAACCATTCAAAAAATGAATGCATCTTGAAAGGAGAACAGTATGAAGATTAAAAAGAGTATTGAGAAGATTCCTGGTGGCATGATGGTAATTCCATTACTTATTGGAGCCATAATCAACACTTTTTTCCCAGCTTCATTGAAAATCGGGGGATTTACAACTGCTATAGCAACAGGAGCTGGACCAATGATTGGAGTATTTCTATTCTGTATGGGTGCCGGCTTGAATTTCAAAGCAGCACCAAAAGCAATCGTCAGAGGGTCAGCAATAACATTAACGAAATTTGCAATTGGTGTTGGAATAGGTTTGTTGGTATCTAAGCTGTTTCCTGCTAATGGTTTCTTCGGTTTATCATCATTAGCGATAATTGCAGCCATGACTAATACCAATGGTGGATTGTATGCTGCATTAGTTGGTGAATTCGGAGATGAAACAGATGTAGGAGCAATTTCTGTCATATCCATCAATGATGGACCATTCCTTACAATGATCGCACTTGGTACTGCAGGTATTGCAAGTATACCATTTATAACTCTAGTAGGAGTTATTGTACCAATAGTACTAGGTATGATAATCGGTAATCTCGATCAAGATATGAGAGAGTTCCTAAAAAAAGGCGGACCAGTATTGATTCCATTTTTTGCTTTCGCTCTAGGAGCTGGACTTAATTTTGCAACTATTATTAAGGCAGGATTCGCAGGTATCTTACTTGGTATAATGACTACAGTTATTGGTGGTATATTTAATGTATTGGCTGACAGAGCATCTGGAGGAAATGGAATCGCTGGTGCAGCTGCTTCAAGTACAGCAGGTAATGCTGTTGGTACACCAGAAGCTGTTGCTATCGCAGACCCTTCATTAGCGGCCGTTGCTAGTGTCGCGACTGCTCAAGTTGCTGCATCAACCATAACTACTGCATTATTGACACCTGTCTTTACTTCGTTTATTAGAAAAAGAATGAAGAAAAAGGACAAGTAGAAGATGTTACTAAGAAAGAACCTGTATTGATGAGTTTGGTTCTTTCTTGGTATTAAGGAGGAATAAACATGAAGTTGGCTATAATTGCAGACGATTTTACTGGTTCAAATGATACAGGAGTCCAATTTGCTAAGAAAGGATTGCAAACTGTTGTTACAACTAATATCAATGAATTGATGAGTAATATAACAGATAATGATGTAGTAGTATTTGATACAGAAAGTAGATTTGATGATAAGGTTACCGCATATGAAAAAGTATATAAAATATCTAAGAAAATAAAACAATTAGATAATGTATTGGTGTATAAGAAATTAGATTCCACATTCAGAGGTAATATTGGGTCTGAGATTGATGGATGCATGCAGGGTATGGGATACGATTTTGCTGTTGTAATCCCTGCATTACCTTCTAATGGTAGAAAAACCATAGAGGGTCATGTAAAAGTTAATGGTAAGTTTTTACAGGAAACAGAAATAGCCAAAGACCCGAAAACACCTGTGAATCAATCATATATTCCAGATATAATTGCTAATCAATGTCAGAGGAAAGTTGAAGTCATTACTAAGGACTACGATTATACAGAAGAAAAACTCTTAGAAAAACTTATAGAACTAAGAAATGAAGGAACTGAAATTGTAGTTTTTGATGCAGAGTCTGACATTGATCTGAAAATGCTTTCTGAAATGATATCCAAGCTCGACTCACAGTTTATTATTGTAGGGACAGCAGGACTTGCTGAATATATTACGGATGCTTTTCAATTGAAGATACGTAAATCAATATTATCGATAATAGGAAGTGTTAGTGATGTTACAAGAGAACAAATCATTTATGCTTACACAAGTCATGATTTTGATATAATTGATATTTCTATACAAGATTTTTTTGAAGATGATAGAAAAGAGAAAATTCTACAGAATATTCTACAGTTGATAAATGATAAGAAAGATATCGTCATACGTACTGCAAAAGATAAGAAAGACATACAAACAGCATGTGAATATGCAGAAGAAAAAGGTCTTAATAAGTACGAAACCAGTGATTTCATCGCAAAAGGATTAGGTGAGATTACAGGTGAAATATTAAATGAAGCAAGCAATGATTTATCGGGGTTATTCATTACAGGTGGTGATACATTAATTAAAATAGCCAATTATCTCAATATCGAAGGCATGAAGATAATTGACGAAGTTCTTCCAGCGATACCTATGGGAAGATTCGTACATGAAAAGTACTGCGATATACATGTAGTAACTAAGGCGGGAGCTTTCGGTAACAAAGAAACATTTAGTGATATATTAGATTATTTGAGGTGAGAGTAATGAAAGTTAAACCAATCATTTTGACAATGGGAGACCCTGCTGGTATAGGGCCAGAAATCATATTAAGCTGTTTCAAGGATAAAGATGTAAATAAAATACCAGTTGTTGTATTCGGTGATATGAAAGTACTATCAATGATAAAAGATAGAATTGGTATTACTGGATATGAATTAAATAAGATAGATACAATAGAAGAAGCAAATTATTCAAGTGAGATACTTAATGTATTGGATTTTGATAATATTGAAATGGAAAAATATAATATAGGCCAGTTAAGTAGTATGTGTGGACATGCAGCTTATGAGTATATAATCTCGGCTATACAACATGTTAAGGATGAAAAAGCTAGGGCTGTAACAACTGCACCAATCAATAAAGAAGCTTTGCACATGGCTGGTCACAATTTTCCTGGTCACACAGAAATATTCGCTACACAATGCGGAACTAAAGATTATGCTATGCATCTATATGATGAAAAGCTATCTATCATTCATGTGTCTACGCACGTATCTCTTGAAGATGCAATTAAAACATTGTCAAAAGATCGTGTCAAGAAAGTTATAGAACTTGCACATGATAATATGAAAAAAATATTGAAGAGAGAACCTAGAATAGCTGTTGCAGGAATCAACCCTCATTCAAGTGAAAATGGTTTGTTCGGAAATCAAGAAGAAAAAATAATAACTCCTGCAATTGAGGAAATGAAACATCTCAACGTTGTAGGACCTATTCCACCTGATACAGTATTCTACAGAGGCATCAAAGGTGAATTTGACATCGTTGTAGCAATGTATCATGACCAAGGACATATTCCTTTCAAAATGTATGCATTCGAATCAGGTGTGAATACTTCTGCAGGACTATCGGTATTGCGAACTTCTGTGGACCATGGAACAGCATTCGATATAGCAGGCAAAGGAATAGCCAATTCCATAAGTATGGTAAATGCCATAAAACTAGCTGATAAACTGACTAACTAAAGAGATTGTTACATGCTTGATTGTTAAAACATTTGGTGATATAATACCAATATGTTTTGAGGAATCTCTAAAGGTCAGGGTGTGAGTGTTTGGCGAAAAAAATTACTGAAGTAGAAGAATATATTTTTAAGAACAAAGAAGTAAAAGTTCAAGAATTGATGGAGGTCTTCAAACTTTCTGAGAGTACAGTAAGAAGATATATCAATCAATTATTGTCCGATGACAAGATACAAAAAGAATACGGATATGTAACAGCGAATATTAATGATAATCTGATTAATATAAAAGCAAGGATTGACCATCTTTCAGATAAAAAGATCTTAATTTCAGATTTAGCGGAACCTTATATAAAAGATAGGGATACCATATTTGTTGATTCAGGTACAACTCATATGCATCTGGCTGAAATTATGGAATCAAAAAAAGATTTGACTATAGTCACTAACAATCTTTTGTTCGCTATAAAAGTTATTGATACAGATTTGGATGTTAACCTAATAATGATACCGGGTAGTGTAAACAGAAAAACTATATCAGCAACTGGTGATGCTGCAATGAGATTCATCGATGATTTCTATTTTGATAAATCATTCATTACTGCAAGTGGTGTTTCTCTAGAAAATGGATTATCCAATAGAACATTGCCTGAATGTGATATCAAGCGAAAAATCATCAGTAGGAGCAGATTGAATTTCGCTATGGTGGATGATACCAAATTCAATCAGATATATCCATTTTCATTTGGAGATATAGGTGATTTCGATTATCTGTTCACCAATAAGAAACCTGATGAGAAATATATTGATTATATAAAAACTGTGAAGACTAAGATCAAGTGGTCTTAACTAAAAAATATATGCTTGTACCAAACTAAAAACTTCTCCTTTTTATGGGAGAAGTTTTTATTTATGTCTATAAACAATATGGAATAGTTTGGAAGATAAGTATATAATATAGTTGAAAAGAATGGGGAGAGAATTATGAAAAGAATTTTATCAACGATAATTATTTTAGTATTATTGTCCAGTAATCAAATATTTGCCGAAACTACAGAAGTTGGTGAAGAAACCATAAAGGGAGTTCATACAGAAGGAATAATCGATGATGGTGAGAAACAGGCAGAAATGCTAAAAACTCTAGGATTGTTCAAAGGCACTTCCAATGGATTTGAATTGGACAGAGGATTAAAAAGAGTTGAAGCGGCAGTTATGTTAGTAAGGCTACTGTCAGAAGAAGAACAAGCACTTGCTGGAGAGTGGTCCCATCCATTTGATGATGTACCCGAGTGGGCTGACCCATACGTAGGTTGGTTATATGAGAGTGGATTGACCAAAGGAATCAGTGGAACGAAATACGGTAGTTCAATGGATATCACTTTTGAACAATATGCACTTTTTCTAAGACGTGTACAAGCTGATGACGACCAATGGACTGAGAGTATTGCAACTGAAGAAGAAGCGAAATCATTCAGTGAGAATATTACTTTCACTAGATATACAGCTGTCACATTGACTACTAGATTTTTGACATTGACATATTATCGTAATGATAATTGGACTTATAATATGGCACGTTTCTTTATTGAAAAAGGATATTTTTCTGTTGAGGAATTGATTAGAGGGTCTGAAGGTGTTATATCTCCTACATATGTCATTGAAGAGGATGATAAGATTCATAAAAGGATTTTGGATGTAGATACCCTTAGCTCTGAAATAGGAAATATTAAAGACACTATAAGTACTGATAATAATGTGGATTATTTTTATGCAAAGGGTTTTGATGAAGATAAGGTTTATCTTTATAGAATTGATAAAAATACTTTAGATGAGACTCTAGTATTGACAAGAGATGCTAATGAGTATTTTTCATGGGATTATGAATATGGTATGTCAATAGATGAAGTGGATTACATTTTTGAGATAGATAGAGAAGAAAAGCAATCAAAATTACTTGCTGTTAGGGAGGGTGAGGTCTCAGAGACTATATCTAATCTAAGAGAGAATGAATTTGCTTTTTATCCTTTTGAGAATGGCAATTACTTTATATCACAAAATGTAATGGTGGTAGAAGGGAAGGATGGATATTATTATATTGATAATCAGGAGATAAGGTTTCATTCTCTTGAGGTTGATACAAGTATTCTATCTTTTGAGGGTAAGTGTTTGATAACGGAAACAATTAATGAATCAATGACAAAAATTATGTGTATCAGGGCAGATGATGCTGATATAATCGATTCCTATAGTGTGTCACAAGATATACCCAACGAGCCCTATGAAGGAAGAAGTATAAAATATGTAAAAGACTGTGAATTCTATGGAGAAGCAGGGTATTATGTGTTGAGAGATGATAGACTGATGCAAATTACGGATCGACCCGCATTGGACATTATTCATAATGATAGTAGCAATGAATATATTATATTGACTCATGAACCGGGTGTAAGGATTCATACTATGATTGGAAATGGGGGGAATGAAATAGTATCAATAGATGATAAGGGAAATGAGAAAGTATTATTATCTAATGAACCAAAGCATGGTATTGATATATTCGAGTTCTCAGATGAGGCAACTGAAGAAGACATATTGTTTGAAAGCAGAACCGAAGTTGGTATGGGACATTCAGATATTTTTTATTATAAATTACTGCCATCCCAAGATATAGAAGATAATTATGACGAAGGTCAGGCACAAATAGTAGTTGTGGATTATTGTGCAGGACGTCCAGAAATGGAAGCTGAAGGATATGTTAAAGAATACGTAGATAAAAAGCAGAAGATTCTTGATGAATTAGGATATTAGAATCAAGATAGAAAAAAGTTATCCATGTATAAGATATGTAAGACATTTTTAATATTATAAATGATTGTTTATGCTATAATTAATACTTATTGTTGACTGTTACAAACGATGAGAAAGATTAGGAGATACGATATGAAAGTGAAATCAACAAAAGGAGGAACCTATATTTTAATCCCGTTCTACTAACGGGAGGTGATATAGATGAGCAGATCTTATAAGAAAACACCAGCATTACAATCTAAGAATGGTTCTAGATGTAATGGATGGATTAATAGAAAAGTATCAAAAGCAGTAAGAAAATATAAACATCATATTCCAAATGGATCAGCATATAAAAAAATATATTCTTCATATGATATTAATGAATATACTTTATATCAACCATGGAATAATGATGCCCTAGAGTTCTTTGAATCAAAAAAAGAATGGGATAAATATTATCATAATAAATGAAAATCAATAAAAGTATGTCGCTATTATAGAGGCATACTTTTTTATTTATTAAGAAATTATAGAGTAAAAGAAATTTATATTAAAATATTAACATACTATTTTTGGAGGTTAATTGAAAAAAGTAAGGTGTTTAGTAAGACATAAATGCATAAATTGTTTGGGTACATATATCATAAAAAATAAAACTAAGAATAATTTAAACTTATTAAGATCCAATCTATACAATAAAATATATAATACTAAGCAATAAAAACCATAGGTATTGTATATTATTTTAGAATGATGTTGTGTAATAGATGAGTTTATATTAAATATGACTAAATAATATTATAAGACATAAACACATAATATCAAGATGTAATCACATGTACATTCAAAAAATAAAATATATAATATAGTTATGACTAAACACATATTGATTGAATGTTTTGATTGCTGAATTATGACATGCAATCATTTTATTATCTTATAGGAAAGTCCTACTTTTAAGCATATGAAATAGGAGCGTTTTCATATGCGCTAAGGAAACTTTCCTAACGACAAATCCGCTGATGCGGAACGAGGCATAGCCTCTTTTGTTCTATTAAAACAGCAAATCTATATATGAATTTTGGAGGAAGACTTATGTTTGAAAACAATATAATTCAAATATCTAATAGATCCACAACAAATATAAATTTACATATCTATTACTGTGGTTCAGAAGAGTGCAGTCCCAATCAATCTTGGGGTTCAAAAGTTGTAGATCATTTCTTGATTTATTACATCCATGAAGGTAAAGGAATTCTTCAAGTGAATAATGTTAGTTATGATCTTCATGAAGGGCAAGGTTTTTTAGTTTCTCCTAATACGGTAACATACTTTGTTGCGGATAATGATGAGCCTTGGAAATATTCTTGGGTAGGATTTTCAGGTAATATTGCAACAGAATATTTATATCGAGCTAATTTATCCGTGAACAGTCCAACGTATACAGATAAAAATGATGATGACTTTTTGGAAGAATGTTTTAATAATATGATAGAGTTTGCCAAGTTTGGATTAGGTCATAATAGATACTGTAAAATGATGGCTGTCTTATACAATATAATCGCATATCTGAGAGATATAGCAGATAAGGAGGCTGTAAAAGAAAAACTAATAGATAGCGAATTCTATTATGTAAGAAAAGCATTGGAATTCATCAAAATGAATTTTTCTAAGGAAATATCAATAGCAGAGATATCAAGATATGTAAATATCGATAGAAAATATCTGCATCATGTATTTAAAAACAATCTGAATATGTCTCCGCAGAAATATGTTATTAACTATAGGATGAAAAAAGCATGTGAAATCATGAAAAACAGTATGTTATCCATATCCGGCATAGCACGTTCTGTAGGATATAAAGACCAGTTTCAGTTTTCGAAGATGTTTAAGAAAACGATAGGTATATCACCTAGCCAATACAAGAGAAATCTAAAAAATGATAATTCATCAACTAATGAAAACAAAGACAACCAGATCAGACTTCTTAATCAAATTATAGAGCAAAAAGATAGAGAGATAAATGAATTGAAACAATTTATCAACGACCATTATAATCCTATTATATGAGTATGCGTTTTGCTAACTGCATTATCGGGGAGGGGGTGAGATAAATGGAGCCATATGAAGTAGGAGTCAGATTGTTACTTGCGATTATTGTGGGAGGGTTGATTGGTTATGAACGAGAATTCAAGAATAGACCTGCTGGATTTCGTACTCATATATTAGTTTCTGTAGGTGCAACTGTAATTTCCCTTATTCAAATTGAAATGATTGAAAATACAAAAAAAATGATTATGGAGAATCCTATTCTAGCATCATCATTAAAAGCGGATATTGGAAGGATGGGTGCACAAGTAATAACGGGAATAGGCTTTCTTGGAGCAGGAACAATTATCCGTGAAAAGGGATTGGTTAAGGGACTAACGACAGCTGCATCCGTTTGGGTCGTATCTTGTATTGGATTAGCTATTGGGTTAGGTATGTATTTTATAAGTCTTGCTTCTTTGATAGCAGTATTAATTGCCCTCATTATCTTAAAGCGTGTGGAGAAGAAATTCATTGACCAATTTCAAAATATTGATTTTGAAATTTCATATAACACAGAAGATAATTTTCGAGAAAAGGCACAAAAATATTTTAAAAGAAAAAATGTCAAGGTAAGAAATATTAAATATATGGATATCCAAGAGGATGAATCCATAAAAACAAAATATAAAACAACAGTGTATACGGTAGAGGTTCCAAGATATATAAAAGGATCAAAGATTGTTCAAGATTTATGTCAATATACAGGGGCAATCGAGGTTAGAGAGATTACTAATTAAATGATTTCATCTAGTAGACCTTGTATTTAATTAGAAATTTAAGGAGGAATAAAATTGGATATAGAAATTGTTAAAAATTATGCACCACATATCTATTATGACAAAAAGGAGCCATTCATTCCACTGAGAGTTGGATATACAATATTATATGAATCGGGGATCTCTCCATCTTTTGATAGGTATATAGAAATTAAGGATACCGACTTTGTTATTGAATATGCCATATATTGGGATTTTGATATTCAACATTTATTTGACTTGGAACATATTTGGGTACACATTGATAATAAAGGTAATATTGTAGATTGTGAGGCTAGTTTTCACGGTAAATACATTAAAGCTTTAATGAAAGATAGAAGTAATATTGAGGATAAAACACATGTTAGATTATATTGTCAACCAGGTAAACATGCGTTTATGCCCAAAGCGGAGTATTTTTATATGATACCGAACATGTATGAAGTAAATGATGAGAAAGCAGGAATCGATGGATTAATAGTTACTGAAATTGGCAGAGGTAGATATGAGACCAATGAAAAAATTAATAAAATGGTTGAAAGATGTTTGAGAGGTTATAGATTTAAACCAAGTATGGAATTCCAAATGAAGAACATCACAGACGATATGTATGTAACTTGGGAAGAACTATATGTTGAGATACCAGAATTGATAAAGAATAAATTAGAAGAGATAAATAAAAAAGAGTTAGGAATTAAAATATAGACTAATGATTAGTTGCATTAATTTGATTAAATTAGATGTATTTAGCTAGGGATTACCAATTTTTTTTTGAAATATATGGTTAAGACATTAATACATAGAACTAGGACATAAGCATATTTACTATTATTTCAATATTGGTTAATATATATAATATAAGTACAAAAATTAATGATTTATATATAATAAATGCATAAAAAATAAAAAAATATTTAAAAATATTAGCCTAAATAGTACTAAAAAATATATTGAATATGCACATATTATATGCATTAATTATATCAAAATTGTAGACTTATTTTTTAATGAATTAAATTATTATTGTTTGAAAGTGTTGAATTATTAAACAGTAGACGGAGGAGGGTTTATCATTATGTTTAAGAAAATATGTACGTTTATGTTGGTATGTATCATGACTATTAGTATGATTGGGTGTAGTTCCACACCGAAAGAGACAACTTCTGATGAAGAAAACGATGTTGATACTAATATTTCAAATAGTGATACTACAGAATTACAAAAAGAGGCACCAATGTTAGCTGAAAAAGTAAAAGCTGGAGAACTTCCTAGTCTTGAATATCGTTTACCTATTACCGAAGATGTCATGGTGGAGTCAGATATTGAAGAACTAGGTATATATGGTGGAAATATTGTTACTACAACTCATGATCATGCTCATTGGACATGGGGACCTTACACTGAGCAGAGTATGTTCCGGTTTAAACAGGATGGTTCTGGTGAAGTAGAACCAAATGTATGTAAAGATTTTCATGCTAATGAAGATAGTACCGTATGGACAATTGAACTTAGGGAAGGTATGAAATGGTCTGATGGGGAACCTTTTACAGCTGATGATGTTCTTTTCTATTATAATCATATGTCAACACCTGCATTAAATGCTGATAGAACACCTGTTAATGTTGGTGATGAAAATTATTATAATGCGTTTACATCAAAACCTTATCGTTGTTACTATGTAATAAAAGATGAAAAAAACTATTGGGCTGAATTTGAAAAAGTGGATGATTATGAATTAACAATTACTTTTGCAGCACCAAAGCCAAATTTTCCAGAAGCTGTAGCAGTAGATAATAAATGGATGTTTGCTCCTAAACATGTCTATAAAGATTTTGTTGCCCGTAAAGATGGTGTAACAGATGATGAAACTTTTCCTCTCATAACAGAAGAAGAAGCTCTTGCTAATGCGAATAAAACACTTGAAAAGCAATGGGATTCATATACGACTATGGGAAAAGGTGTAGGATACTATAATTGGGATTATTATCAAATACCTCAATTAAGAAGTTTTATTGCCACAAAGAACAATTGGGACAAAGTTGGCGAAACATATGAATTAGTTAGAAATCCATATTTTTGGAAAACAGATAGCGAAGGTAGACAATTACCATATGTGGATAGTATTAAAATTCAGATCATCAATGAGCTTGATCAAGTAACTCTAAAAGCGGTAGCTGGAGAATTTAACTTTCTACTAATGAAACCAGAACAATATTCAACAATAGCAAGTTCTACAAAAGATACCCATAGAGTATCTAAATGGAGTGATGTAACATGGGCTCAATTTGGTTTTTGTTTAAATCCAACTCATAAAGATTTAGATAAAAGAAAATTATATCAAGATAAACGTTTTAGACAAGCGTTATCTATAGCAGTGGATAGAAACTTGTTGAATTCAACCTTGGCAAATAATCAACTAGAACCTTGGCAATTGTCACCTGCAAAAGGTATGCTTGGCTACGATGAAGAATGGTCTAAAAAATGGACAGAATATGATGTGGAAAAAGCAAATAAAATACTTGATGATATAACAGAACCATGGGTTGGAAAACAAGGAACTTATCGTAAAATGAAGGGAACTGATAAAGAGGTAGAATTACTTTTCTATATTAGTGAAGATAAAATGAAAGAAAATGCAGAGTTTTTATCATTATTGCAATCAGCTTATAAGAAAATCGGTGTAAAAGTTAGTAGCAAGATAGAAGCAGATATTTCAAAAATGGATTTAGCTAATGATCATGACACATCCATTCGATTACCTTATGGTGCTACACCTGTTTTGCGTCCTGATTCAATGGTTCCAATGAGAAATTATGAGGCTTGGTATGGAGCTTATGGTAAATGGTATGAGGATAACAAATCAGAAGTTAACGGAGGAATTGAACCTACGGGAGATATGTTAGAGTTAGTTAAAGCTTATGAAAACATTATAACTGCTACTGGCACTGATAGAAATAAAGTAGTTTCTGAAACTGCACAAAAAATATATGACTTACATAAAGAAAATATTTGGGGTATTGGATTTTTATCACCTGCTCCTGCTAGATTTCTTATTGGCAATGATTTGAAAAATTACCCAGATGGTTTAGTGCTTGCAGATGAATTTAGATTTGAAAATCTTGCTAGATTTGAACAAGCGTATATAGTTAAGTAGATTTTATATGTTTTAAATAGTGAGTTCTAAAGTATTTAACTTAATTATTAATATGTAGAATTTATTTTAAGTAAATTCTACATATTGTTTTAAATAAGAATACAATAAAAATTTAATAAATGTGTATCGTATTAGTTTGTTAACTAAGTTGAAATTAGTTCACCTCAATTTAATAAGTTTAATAACTTAAATAATTTTTTGGTGCCGATTATTTAATGTTACACATATATTTTGGCTTTTCTAATCTACTATATTCATTGAAATTCTTAAAAATATTATAATAAAGGTGATTAAGATGACAAAATTTATTCTTAAAAGAATATTTATGGCTTGTATAACGATTTTTATTATTACATTTGCTGTTTTTGTGGTTATACAGCTTCCGCCTGGTGATTATGTTGATACTATAGTTACTAATATGATTGCTGAAGGGGAAACGGTAACTCAAGATGAGGTAGAATTATTGAAAGAAATGTATGGTGTTGATAAACCAATTTTAGAACAATACTTTAGTTGGCTTACAGGGATATTTAAAGGTGATTGGGGAATATCTTTTTATTATAACCAAGAGGTTCTATCTAAGATTGGAGAAGTTTTAGGTAATACATTATTATTATCTTTTGTAACAATGTTATTTACTTATTTAGTTTCTATTCCTATAGCCATATATGCTGCTAAACACCAATATTCAATTGGAGATTATATTTTTACATTTATTGGATTCTTAGGAATGGCAATACCGAATTTTTTATTTGCAATTGTTTTAATGTTTGCTTCGTACAAGTGGTTCGGAAAACCACTTATGGGATTATTTCCAGAGGGTGGTATAACCTCGTGGGCATCATTTGTAGATTTTTTATCACATTTAATTATACCAATTATTGTTATTGGAACAGGTGGAACTTGTAGTTTGATTCGTATTGTTCGTGCACAAATGTTAGATGAACAAGAAAAACCATATGTACTATGTACTAGAGCAAAAGGAGTAAGTGAAAGTACGATTACGTATAAATATGCCATGAGATCTGTACTTAATCCAATAGTAGCTGGATTAGGACCTATGATTTCAAACATTTTTACTGGTTCAACTATTACTGCAATTGTGTTAATGCTTCCAACTCAAGGACCAATACTTTTGAAAGCGCTTCAATCTCAAGATGTATATTTATCAGGTGGTATTTTATTAATATCTGCTACATTAGTAGTTTTGGGAACATTATTATCGGACATACTGTTAGCAGTATTGGATCCTAGAATAAAACATATGGAGGAAAGTAAATAATGGAAAAACAAAAGATTAATGTTTCTTTCCTTCAGAATTTATTTGATAAGGAAAGACGTCAAAAAAAGAAGAAAGAAAAACAAATTCGTAAACAAGAAAAATATTATTTAGCATCCCAATGGCAGTTAATGTATCGAAAGCTTATCAAACATAGATTAGCTGTTATAAGTTTTTGGATTTTAGGTATTTTATATTTTGGAGTTATTTTTGCTGGTTTTCTAGCACCAAAAGGTTTGGAAGATTTTTCGGCTTCTTACTCCAATGCACCACCTAGCAAAATTCATTTTAAGCATGATGGTAAATGGGTAGGTCCTTTTGTATATCCAAATGAAATAGCATATGATGAATATGAAATGAAATATTTCAAGGAAAATAAAAGTCAACCATACAAAATTGATTTCTTTGTCAAAGGGACACCTTATAAGATACTGGGTTTATTCAAAAGTGATATTCACTTGTATGGAGTAGATAATTCCAATCTTCCAGAAGGAGAAGAACCCATTCAAATAATGCTTTTTGGAGCTGATCAATTAGGAAGAGATTTATTTTCAAGAATATTAATTGGTAGTCAAGTATCCTTAACGATACCTCTTGTTGGTACAGCTATTTCATTTGTACTGGCATTATTAATGGGTAGTATTTCTGGATATTACGGTGGGATTATAGATACTATCATACAGAGAATTATTGAGGTATTGACATCATTTCCTACGTTACCATTATGGATGGCATTATCAGCTGCAATTCCTGCAGGTATTGGTATAATAAAAGTATATCTATACATAACGATAATCATGTCATTATTAAGTTGGCCGAAATTAGCAAGAGTAGTTAGAAGTAAATTTTTATCATTAAAGAATGAAGATTATGTTACTGCTGCAAGATTATGTGGAGTAAGTGATTTTAAAATTGTGGTTAAACACCTTGTGCCAGGATTCATGAGTTATTTAATAGTTAGCCTTACACTTGGTATTCCTGCAATGATATTAGGTGAAACATCTATGAGTTTTCTTGGCTTGGGAATGCGTTCCCCAGCCACTAGCTGGGGAGTATTACTTCAAGAATGTCAAAGCATCCCTAATATTGCTAATCATCCATGGAAACTTATCCCTGTTATATACGTTATCATAACGGTTCTTGCTTATAATTTCTTAGGCGATGGATTACGTGATTCAGCTGACCCATATAAGTAAGTGAGGTGAAATATTATGAATAATAGAATAGATAGTATGTCTAATATAGAAAATACCAATATTCTTGAAGTAAAGGATTTAGAGGTAAAGATAAAATTAGATGAGGGAATCTTAACCCCAGTGAGAGGAGTAAGTTTTAATATAAAAGAACAAGAAACTCTAGGACTTGTTGGTGAGTCTGGGTGTGGTAAAAGTCTTACATCTAAAGCTATTTTAGGAATTAATAATAAAAACTGCATTAGAAGCGGTAGTGTTATGTTTAAAATGGATAATAGGTGTATCAATCTTCTAGAGTATAAGAGAAAAAGTAAAGAGCTTAGAAAAATTAGAGGAAAGAAAATATCAATGATTTTTCAAGAGCCTATGACATCTTTTTCTCCATTGTATACTGTTGGTAATCAAATATCAGAAGCAGTTCGTTTACATATAACTAAAAATAAAAAAGAAGCAGAAAAGATATCAATTAAAATGATGACTAGAGTTGGAATTGCTGATGCTTCAAAAAGATTTAATCAGTACCCTCATGAATTTTCAGGAGGGATGTTACAACGAGCACTTATAGCTATGTCGCTAGTCTGTAATCCTAAGTTGCTAATTGCAGATGAACCTACTACTGCACTAGATGTTACTATACAAGCTCAGATTTTAGAGCTTATGAAGGAATTGCAGAAGGAATTTAAGATGTCAATTTTATATATTACACATGATTTGGGTACTGTGGCAAAAATGTGTGATAAAGTTGCAGTCATGTATTTAGGAAGAATTGTTGAATATGCATCTGTATACGAAATCTTTAAGAATCCTATGCATCCATATACAAGAGGCTTAATTGGTTCTGTACATAATATTGGAGCTTCAAAAGAAAAATTATTTTCTATTGAAGGTACAGTACCTTTAGCTATGAATTTACCAGACAGGTGTTCTTTTTATGATAGATGTACTTCTCGTGATGATAAGAAATGTTTAGCTAAAGAACCTTGCTTAACTCAAGTTAGTGAAGATCATTATGTAGCTTGTTATAACATTGATAATAATAAAATAAATGACATTAATAAATAAGGAGGAGTAATATGTCAGAAGTAATATTAAAAATAAAAGATTTAGATAAAGTTTTCTCCTCTAAAAAAGCAGATATAAAAGCAGTTAATGGTGTGAGCTTTGAAGTTGATAAAGGAGAAACTATTGGAGTTGTTGGCGAATCAGGTTGTGGAAAATCAACACTTGGTCGTTGTATCGTTAACGCACATAAGCCGACTAAGGGAGAAATAATATATAAATCAAAAGATGGTAGGGAATATGATTTAGCAAATATTGATAAAAAATTACTTAAGCAATTACGAAAAGAAATACAGATGATTTTTCAAGATCCCTATTCATCATTAGATCCTAGAATGACTGTATATGATATCATTTCTGAACCTCTAAAGGCTAATTTCAAATTATCTAAAAAAGAAATTGAAACAAAGGTTAAAGATATTGCAACGAAAGTTGGATTGAATCCTTCATATTTGATGAGGTATCCTCATGCTTTTTCTGGTGGACAACGTCAAAGAATTGGAATAGCTAGAGCTTTGGTGCTATTTCCACAGTTAATTGTTTGTGATGAATCAGTTTCTGCATTGGATGTTTCTGTACAAGCACAGGTAATTAACCTTTTGAAAGAGCTTCAAAATGAACTTGATCTAACCTATATTTTTATTAGTCATGATTTATCAGTAGTAGAGTATATATCAGATAAGATAGCTGTAATGTATTTAGGTAAAATAGTAGAATATTGTAAAACAGATGAATTGTTCAAAAAACCTCTTCATCCATATACAGAAGCCTTATTGTCGGCAGTTCCAGTAGCTGATCCTACTAAAATATCTGATAGAATCCCATTAGAAGGAGAGATTCCTAATCCTGCAGATCCTCCAAAAGGGTGTTTTTTCCATACACGTTGTAAATATTGTGTGGATGAATGTAAAACAAAAAATGTAGAGTTGATAGAAAAAGAACCGAATCACTTTGTAGCATGTCATAGGGCTAATGAAATTGATTTGAAAGGTATTATAAATAAATAATAGAATTACGAAAGTTAGAAAGCCAATTATGTATTAATGAGACCATATAACTAATAGAACTAGTGGAGAAACTTAATACTGATATTTTATTTAATTATGAAAGGATATTTGTAAAATTGAAAGATAAAGTATACTTGGATAAAGAAAAACCATTTTTTAAAGGAAACCTACATACACATACTACTGTATCGGATGGTGCTTTTTCTCCGCAAGAGACAGCAAAATTATATAAAGATGCAGGATATGATTTTTTAGCACTAACCGATCATGATATCTATGGAAAATACGATGAATTAAATAGTGAAGATTTTATAGTATTACCAGCAATGGAGAAAGGCAAGATGGCACCAAATCCATCAAGAAATCTAGGGTTTCACTTAAGCGCAATTGACGATCCTACTGTAAAGGTAAAAGAAAGATATTCTCATCTTGATAATTTTACTGAACGGGAAAAGTGGGAAGGATTATTAACTGTTCAAAATAAAATAAATGAAATGAGAGAAAAAGGTAATATTGTAATATATAATCACCCTGAATGGTCAATGCATACATATGACATGTTAGAGCAATTAGATGGGTACTTCGCGTTAGAAATTTATAATCATGGTAGTGAATTCAATACTAGTGGATCTTATGGTGCTAGTTTTTGGGATTACTTATTAAGAAAAGGTAGAAAAGTTTTTGGGATAGCATCTGATGATGCACATTTCCAATGGACTGATACTGTAATAAAAGATCACTTTGGTGGTTGGGTTATGGTACAGGTAGATAGTTTATCTCATGCAAATATAGTGACAGCTCTAAAAAAGGGGGATTACTATTCAAGTACTGGACCTGAAATCTACAGTTTAAGTGTAGAGGATGGGTTTGTAAAAGTCGAATGTTCAGAATGTAAGTTCATAGAATTTAAAGCTTATCCAGAACGAGGGGGTATATTCTTTAATAAAGATGCATCTCCATTAACTAAAGCTAATTTAAGAATAAAGAAAGAGATGGTATATATTAGAGTTGAATGTGTTGATTATAAGGGAAATATAGGTTATAGTAATCCGATTTTTATTAAGGATCTATATTAATGCCTCATAATTAGAGATTAACTATAGAGAAATGGAGCAATGTGATGGAAAAGAAGATAGTTATTTTTATTGATAGTGGAGATACTATTGTAGATGAGAGTACTGAAGTATATGATGAAGACAGTAAATTGGTTTTAAAAGCTGATTTGATACCAGGAGCCAAAGAAATGCTAATTACTCTTAAAGAAAAAGGATATACTATAATAATGGTAGCAGATGGCTATCGTCAATCTTTTATAAATGTTCATACTTTACATGAGGTATATGATTATTATGATGGGTGTATCTATTCTGAAGATATTGGAGTTTGTAAACCTGATCCAAAAATGTTTGAATCAGCCTTAGAAGTTGCAGGGTTAACAAAGTATGATTGTTATCGGGTAGTTATGGTGGGGAACAATTTATCTAGGGATATTAAAGGAGCTAATGAGATGAATATGATTAGTGTACATTTAGATTGGACTCCCAGATACCCCAAACGACCAAGTGATGAGAGTGAGATGCCGGACTATATCATTCACAAACCAATGGAACTTGTAGGGTTGGTAGAGAAAATTAATGATACATTAGCAGCAGAATTTAATCAAAAATCAAAAATCAATAATATCAGATAAAATGGATTATAAAAAGTGCCTATGCTTTTGAAGAAGAGTATAGGTACTTTTGAATGCAATGAATATAACTAATAACGTTCATATTATTCGTATCTTGGACTAACTAGTATAGTTTGTATAGTAGATTTATTGAATAATATTGAAATAAATATGATATAGGTATAAAATTATATACGACTTTGTTTTGATAGGAATAGAGTATTTAAAAATTAATTATAGATTAGGAGTAGCTATGTACCAAGAACATATTTTAGTAGTAGAAGATGATGTTGATGTTAACAACTTGATTACAAAAATATTAGAAAAGAAAAGTTATCAAGTGACCCAAGCTTTTTCTGGAAGTGAAGCGTCACTACAATTATCTATATCTGAATTTAATATAGTGTTACTTGATCTTATGATACCTGGCATAACGGGAGAGGAATTGATTAAGGAATTCAGAAGAGAGAAAGAAACCCCAATACTTGTTATCTCAGCAAAAACCTCTCTAGAAGATAAGGTTAATGTTCTGAATATAGGGGCAGATGATTATATGACCAAACCTTTTGAAACAGAAGAAATTCTAGCTAGAGTCAACTCAATGCTAAGGAGATATAGAAGATTCTCTTCACAGACAAATGATAAAAGTGAGTATAGGTTCAAAAAATTGATACTAGACGAAGAGTCAAGACATGTAGAGGTTGATGGAGTAGATATATGTTTGACTAGACATGAATTCGATATCTTGTGTATTCTGCTTAAGAATCCCAATAAGGTATACTCAAGAGAATCTCTGTATGAACAAGTTTGGAAGAATGGTTATTATGGAGAAGATAATTCTGTTAATGTTCATGTTAGTAATATAAGGAAGAAAATAAAGAAAATAGTAGGAGAAGGAGAAGAATATATAAAAACAGTATGGGGAATAGGATTTAAACTAAGCAATTAAAAGTATAATCTTTAAACTTTCTTTAAACTTTCTTGAATATTTATTAAAGATATTTATGTATCATTAGTAGTGTACTTGTTAATGAGCAATTAACTCAAATACCTCAAGAATATTGATTGAGAGAGTTGAGTAATTAAACATAATGAATAGCAAAAGAAGGAGATAAAAATGAAGGAAGTTATAAGGACTCATAAATTATCTAAGGCATATGGAGAAGATGTTGCCTTATCAAATATAAATATAACTGTAGGGCAAGGTGATATTTATGGTTTGGTTGGAAACAATGGAGCAGGTAAAACAACCCTCCTAAGAATTTTGACAGGACAAACAGTAGCTTCTAGTGGAGATTACGAATTGTTTTCTAAGTCATCTGATAAAGAATTACTACGTATAAGAAAAAAGATTGGGTCAATTATTGAAGCTCCCGGTTTTTACTCTGATCTGACAGTATGGCAAAATATGGAGTACTATCGTATACAAAGAGGTATTCCAGGTAAGGATAGAATCACTAAAGTCCTAGAAGAAGTTAATTTACTTTATGCTAAGAAAAAGAAATTTGCAGATTTGTCTCTAGGTATGAAACAAAGGTTGGGCTTGGCTCTTGCCATTATGACAGAACCAGACTTATTGCTTCTTGATGAACCAATCAATGGATTAGATCCATCTGGTATCGTTGAGATTAGGAACTTACTGTTGAAACTTAATAAAGAAAAAAACATTACAATATTGATTTCTAGTCATATACTTACAGAGTTATCCAATATTGCGACTTGTTATGGTTTCCTGAATAAAGGTAAGTTGGTAGAACAGATATCAACTGAAGAGTTAGGAGAAAAATGTAAGAGCTTTATTGAAATCAAAGTGACTAATGCCAATAAATTATCAGCATTATTAGAACAAAAACTAGGCTATAAAGATTTCAAAGTTCTACAGAATAACATCATACATATATTCGACAACAATTCTAGAGTTGAACAGATTAGCGAGCTTGCAGTATGTAATGGTATAGGTTTGCTGGAAATAAAAGAAAAGTCCGTCAACCTGGAAAATTACTACATGTCCTTGATAGGAGGTGTTGTAAATGATTAATTATATGAAAAGTGAGATGTATCGTAATGTACGTACGAAAGGTAATTACAAATTTCTCTTTGGATTGATGGGGTTTGTAATATTTATAAATGTAGCATTGGGGATTTATGCTAATAGTCAGGTTGATTTTCCTTATGGAAATACAAATTTTTCCTTATCAAGTTTATATTCTTCGCTAACTGTTCCGATGTGTCTATGCTTGATATTATGTTCAACAGTTTTTGGACAAGAATATAAATGTCATACATTAAAGAATTCTGTTTCATACGGAATTTCTAGAACTCATATTTATTTTGGAAAATTAATAATGGAGATAGTTATATCTTTTATAAATTTCATATGTATCACTGGAGCTTATATTATTAGTGCATATGTGATGCTTGAAGATAGTGGACCAATATATCTTGAAAATTTGTTTCATGCATTGATAGGAGGTATACCACTATTCATATTCAGTCTAGTGGTTGCCCATTCATTTTTATCTATATATGATAATGAAAGAACAACTGCAATGGCAGTACAGTGGGCAATCATAGTAATCATTATACCTAATATCTTAGCTCTAGCTGGTAAAAAAATCTCTATTTGCAGAACCATAGCTAGTTGGATGCCATGGAATCTAGCTTCCTCCAGTTATGACAGAATAGCTAATAGAATGATTATGCCAGTAAGCACGGATGAAGGTTTTATAAAATGCTATATAGCTGGGATTATAGGCAGTATAATATTTTTGATATTAGGACTTGTATTTTTTAATAAGAAGGAGATCAAATAGATAGAAAGAGGTGTGCAGAGAATGGAATGGGTACTGATTATTTTGTTAATACCAAGTGTGTATTTTTCTGCACGCTTTTTATTGCTTTCAAATAACATCAGAGAAGTGACAAAAGATTATAAAGAAATTCATCAAAACTCAGAATCAAATAGTAAGTTGACACTTAAATTTCCTGATAGGAGTTTTGAGAGGTTATTGGTGCAAATCAATAATCATCTGGCGAAAACACAATTAGATAGAATCAGATATGCTAAAAGAGAAGAAGAAATAAGAAAAGAGATAGAAAACATATCTCATGATCTTAGAACACCTTTAACTTCAATACGAGGTTATCTGGAACTATTGAACGATGAAACTACTACAGAAGAAGAAAGAAAAGAATATATCAGTGTAGTAGAAAGAAAAGCAAAAGGTTTACATAATCTAATTGAAACTTTCTATGATTTATCTAGATTGGAAGGTAATAATTATAGGATTAATCTAGAAACCATGGATATAAATAAAGAGTTAAGGGAACATCTATTATTGTTTTATAATGATTTCGAAAAGAAACATATCAATGTGGAACTTGACCTTTGCAGAAATCAAGTAGATGTACAATTAGATAAAATAGCAATAGAGAGAGTGTTCAATAACTTGATACAAAATTCCATCAGATATGCGAAAACTAGTTTTAGAGTAGTGTCAAAAATCAAAGATAAATCAGTTGACATAACATTCGGAAATGACATTCAACAAATGGATAAAGAAGAAGTCGAACTATTGTTCAATAGGTTTTATATGGGAGATGCTTCAAGAAATAATAATAGTTCTGGACTTGGTCTTACCATTACTAAGCTTCTAGTTGAAACCATGGGAGGAAAGATCAATGCAGAAATTATAGATGGATGGATTATATTTAAAGTGAAATTCACACTAATGAATCATTAGGGACGGACCTTTTTGATTCACTAAATATGTATAAATAAGTTCATATTAGATTTGATATTTGATGAGATTTCAGTACATAACTGTTATCTCATCTTTTTTTGAAGATAGGTTAAGTTCTACTTCCTGTTTCTTCTAAGAATTACATTTCTTTTCATCATTAAAAATTTAAAATTTTGAAGTCGGTCTCAGTTATAAACAATCCAAAAACAGAAATAAATTATATGCTTAAAAAGTTAATTAAAATTAATTATTGTTAGCTAATTTTTATAATGATTAATAAGGCAAAAAAAGAGAATTAATTATTAATTATTTACTTAAAAATGATAAAATATACAATAAAACAATATAATTAGGGTAAAATTAAGTAAAAAACAATAAAATGTTATTGACAAAAGCACTTAATGATGATAAATTAGTAAACATAAGTTAATTAATGTTAAGTAACTTTAAATGTGTTCTCTTATAGGGAAGTTCTGCTTTTTAAGCATATGAAATAGGAGCATTTCCATATGCGTTAAGGAAACTTTCCAAACGGACAAATCCGCTTAGCGGAACGAGGCGTAGTCTCTTTTGTTTTATAAAGCTAATAGGGAAGGATTAGGTGAAAAATTTATGAGCACAAGGGTTTTTAAGCAATCGGGAATGAGCAAAAAAAATAGATTCTTGAAGCGGTTGAAGAAAGATTATCCGTTATGGCTATTTGTACTTCCCGGGATTATTATTACTTTTATTTTTAGTTATGTACCTTTATATGGAGTTCAGATAGCGTTTAGGAATTTTAATCCTAAGTTGGGTTTTTTTGGGAGTCCTTGGGTAGGATTAGAACACTTTAAGAGATTTTTTGATTCGCCTTATTTTTTTACAACGATAAAGAATACTTTTGTTCTTAGTCTGTATTCTTTGATCGCAGGATTTCCTATACCAATTCTCTTAGCATTGATATTAAACTCTTTTCGACATAAAAAATATCGAAAAGTAATCCAAACCGTTACCTATGCACCTAACTTCATTTCCACAGTAGTAATGTGTGGTATGTTGTTGCTTTTCTTATCTCCCAGTGTAGGTATAATCAATAACGTCATTGAATTCTTTGGGGGAAACAATATCAACTTTATGGCTGAAAAAGATTACTGGAGGCATATATATGTTTGGTCTGGTGTCTGGCAGGGTATGGGTTGGAGTTCTGTAATTTATTTTGCAGCATTATCGTCAGTAAGTCCAGAATTGCATGAAGCAGCAATTGTTGATGGGGCAACTAAGTTTCAGATTGTAAGGTATATCGATTTTCCAAGCATAATCCCTACAGCAACTATTTTGTTGATACTTAGTTGTGGAAGCATCTTATCTGTAGGATTCGAAAAAGTTTTCTTATTACAGAATGACTTGAACTTAAGTGTTTCTCAGGTAATTTCTACATATGTGTATAAGGTAGGCCTTATTGATAATAATATCTCCTATTCTTCGGCGATCGGGTTGTTTAATTCAGCAGTCAATGCAATTTTATTGATAGTAGTAAATAGAATATCCAAAAAATTATCTGGAATCAGTTTGTGGTAAGGAGAGGGAATCGATGAGAAAAAAACGTTCAAAACAAGACAAGATATATGACACTATTATCTTTATAATACTTACTATCATTTTTGCTGTTGTTGCTTATCCATTATATTTTATTGTTATTTCATCAATAAGTAATCCAGAAGCTGTATCAAGTGGTAGGGTATTTCTATTTCCTGTAGGATTAACATTTGATGGATATATGGAAGTTTTTAAAAACCAACAAGTAGTTTCAGGATTTTTGAACTCTCTATTCTATACATTTTGTGGTGTCATGTTGAATCTAGCATTGACATTACCGACAGCATATGCTTTGTCAAGAAATAAATTCGGGGGTAAGAAAATAGTTACCATATTTTATGTTATTACCATGTTTGTTAGCGGGGGGATGATTCCTACATATTTGGTAGTCAAAAATCTGCATCTACTAGATTCAATGTTCGCTCTTATTCTACCAGGGGCTTTAGGCGTATATAACATGATTGTAGCAAGAACTTTCTTCAAAATGAATATTTCAGAAGAATTATATGATGCTGCAGCTATTGATGGATGCGCAGAAGCAAAATTCTTTTTCAAGATTGCTCTACCATTGTCAAAGGCTATCATTGCAATCATGGTACTTTACTATGGGGTAGGACATTGGAATTCATATTTCTCTGCATTACTATATATGAAGACAGAAACCAAGTTCCCATTACAGCTTGTGTTAAGGTCCATATTGGTTCAGAACCAAAGCCATCTGTCGCAAACGATAACTACAGCAGCTCAGCAAGAGGCACTAGAACAAAGAAGACAATTGATGGAATTGATGAAATACTCATTGATTATAGTGTCAAGTTTACCAGTATTGATTATGTATCCATTAGTTCAAAAGCATTTTGTTAAAGGGGTAATGATAGGTTCTATAAAAGGATAGCTGAAATTGGGCTTAAGTCTTTAATGTTAAGACTGAGTTATATATGCAATAAAAAAGGAGGAAGTTTTAATGAAAAACAAGAAATTAATTACAGTTATGCTAATCATTGTTTTAAGTTTTACAATCATATCATCCGGATGTGGTAACAAAGCAAGTAAAACATCTAAGGGTAAACAGGAAATCAGTACTACCGTAGATGAAAATGGGAAAATCAATGGTTTGATGTACAAGGAAGGGTTGCCAATAGTTGATCCATCAGACTATAGCTTTTCTATTTTTACCGATGGAACCAAAACAACAGATGACTTCTATTTGATGCCAAAACTGGAAGAGCAAACAGGAATTAACGTAGATGTACAGCTTTTCCCTTATGAAGTAGCAAAAGAGAAATATAGCTTATCTCTTAATTCTGGTGATTATGCCGATTGTATCGGTGGATGGATCTTGTCAGCAACTGATATCTTGAAATTCGGTGTGGAGATGGGAACATTCTTACCACTTGAAGAGTACTTCGAGAAATTCGCACCTAACATCCAAGAAGTACTTGAACTCGAAGGGGTAAGCGATATTATGACAGCACCAGACGGTCATATATATTCAATACCTTATGTATTATCAGCACCAAAAGTAGACTTTAATCCATATATCAACACGCGTTGGCTAGACAATCTAGGACTTAAGGTGCCAACTACAACAGAAGAATTGAAAGATGTGTTGAGAGCATTCAAAGAAAAAGACGCTAATGGAAATGGCGATCCAAATGATGAGATACCATTCTCCTTCGACCCTGTCAATAAGAATCTTGGTTATTATGCCGGATGGTTCGGAATGCCTGTCAATGACTATGGATTCACCATGGTTGGTGAGAAACTCACATTCGGAGCTAATAGTGAACCATATAAAAATATGGTTAAGTACATGAGAGATTTATTTAATGAAGAGTTGTTAGACCCAGAAATGTTCACCATTGACCAAGCTCAATGGAAAGCAAAAGGAAGTACTGACATATATGGAGTAGCTATGATGTATGGAAGTGGAGATATAATGCCATTTGAAGCTGGAGAAATTCCAGAGTGGGTGCCACTCCCAGTATTAAGTAGTGAATTCACTGATGAACCACTTTGGTTCCGTGACAGTTATGGAACATCAGTACTTAAAAATCAAGCAGTCATTACCGATAATGCAGAAAATCCAGAAGTAATCGTAAGATGGTGGGATAATATGTTCCAATTAGAAAATTCTATTCAGACTAATGGTGGTCCTTTGGACATAGTAGTCTTCAAAGATGGTGATAATTATTACACTGACAACAGTAAGTTGACAGAAGAAGAAAAAGACAAGTACAGTTGGGTTAACTTATATCCACAATCATTACCAAGATATATACCAACAGACTTTAAATTCATTGAAAAGGTACCTATGTTCCAAGAAAAAGACCATGTTGATGAATTATATGAACCATATCTTATGGAACATACTATTCCACAATATTGGGCAACAGCAGAAGAAAGTGCAAAATTATCAGATATCCAAACAGCAATTGCTGATTACATAAGAGAAAAAACAGCTCAATGGATTGCAGGACAGGCAGACATAGAAACAGATTGGGATAATTATCTTAATCAATTAGATAAATTGAAGCTTAATGATTATATTGAGATGAGAAAAAAAGCTATAAATCAATAATTATAGAAGATGGCTATGGCCAAAGTCATAACCATCTTTAATAAATTTTTTTAATGGAGGACAATATGGCTAAATTAGAAGATATGGAAGAAAAGCAAGGAATAGAAGATAAAGAGGATGTAGTAGAAGAAGGTGTCCATAATTATAGTACAGAAGAATACTATGTAGCTCCAACAGATCCAAAAGTACTTCAAAAGTTGGAATGGTTTCAAGATCAGAAGCTGGCTTTAATGATGCACTGGGGAGTTTATTCACAACTTGGGATTGTAGAATCCTGGGCGCTTAGTGATGCTGATGCTGAATGGTCAAGAAATTGTATTGATTGGGAAGTTACAGGAGAAGAATTCAAAAAGCAGTATTTTGATCTTAATAAAACATTTAATCCCATTCGTTTTCAACCAGAGAAATGGGCTGAAATAGCGCAAGAAGCAGGAATGAAATATTTCATATTCACCACCAAGCATCACGATGGATTCTGTATGTGGGATACGAAATATTCAGATTATAAAATAACTAATGAAGATTGCCCTTTTCACACTCATAGATATGCGGATGTTTGCGCTCATCTTTTTGAAGCTTTCCGTAAAAAGGGAATCGGTATAGCTACCTATTTTTCTAAGGCTGATTGGCATATAGATAGCTATTGGAATACTAAGTTCGAGAAAGGAAGCTATCAGAATAGAGGACCATCTTATAATCCATCTGAATATCCAGAGGAATGGGAACGATTTGTACAGTTTACTGGGAATCAGATTATGGAGCTAGGAACTAAATATGGAAAGATTGATATCATGTGGTTTGATGCTGGTTGGGTTTGTAAACAAAACAATCAAGATATAAGATTAGGCGAAGTAATCGATAAGATTAGGAAATTCCAACCGGGGATGCTATGTGCAGATAGAACTGTTGGAGGTGCTTATGAGAATTATGTAACACCAGAACAGTGTGTGCCAGATAAACCACTGAATATTCCTTGGGAAAGTAATATAACTCTAGGAAATTCATTCGCATATTCTTATGAAGATGATTATAAAGATCCAAGAGAAATTGTGAATCTTCTTATAGATATAGTTGCCAAAGGTGGTAACTTAGCCATCAATGTCGCTCCTCAGCCAGATGGACGATTACCCCAGAAAGCCATATGTTCATTAAAGGGTTTAGGAAAATGGTTAAAGATATATGGTGATGCCATCTATGGTACAAGAGCATGTAAGCCATATAAAAAAGATGGTATTGCTTTTACCAAGAAAGATGACGTAGTATATGCAATTCAAGGATTCAGTGATGAAACAGATAGTGTTGCAAAAGAAGTATTTATTCCCTATGAAGGAAATGTTAAAGAAATTAGATGCTTTAAAACTAATAAAGCGCTTGAATATAATAAAAAAGAAAATGGGTATATGATTCATCTACCAGAATATGAATCTGATGAAGCACCATATGCAAGAGTTTTCAGTTTAATATAAGAAAAAAAGGAGCCCACTTATGACCCAAATACATTTAATAGGTTATTTATCATTAAAAGACCTCAAATATTTCAAAGAAGAAGATATAAAAAAATCTGAGATTATTAATCTGGCATTTGCAAAAATAGTAGAAGGTAAAGTTATTTCTGATGTAAGTGACTATCTATCATATATTATAAAAGCAAGAACTATAAATCCTAATATCCGTTTCGTTCTATCTATTGGAGGATGGGGTGCAGGAGGATTTTCGACAGCTTCTAAAACAGCAAAAAGCAGAAAGAAATTGATAGAATCAGCTATAGATATTGTCGAAGAAGCTTCTCTTGATGGAATTGACATTGATTGGGAATATCCATGTATCAGTATCGCTGGAATCGATGCAGCAAAAGAGGATAAAGAGAATTTTACCCATTTGATAAAAGAGTTTCGTATGAACCTAGATAGAAGAGACATGCATAATGCATTGCTAACTATTGCTGCCGCAGGGGATGAATATTTTACTCGTTGTACTAGGATGGATGAGATTCATCAGTATCTTGATTATATTCAATTGATGACTTATGACTTACGTGGAGGTTTCACAGTTGTTACAGGACATCATGCCAATTTATATAGTTGTGAATTGGATTTATCCAGAGTAAGTGCTGATAAAGCTGTAAGAAATTATTTGAAAGCCGGAGTACCAACAGGCAAATTAGTTCTCGGTGCTGCGTTTTATTCTAGAATGTGGAAAGGAGTCCCTAACGTCCAGAATGGATTAATGCAGATGGCGAAAACAACAGGAGGATATGGACCTGATTTCCATGATTTATTAACGGGATATATTAATAAAAACGGATTCACAAGATATTGGGACAGTCAAGCAAAAGCACCCTACTTATTTAATGGAGATTGCTTTATCAGTTATGAAGACCAAGATTCTATTTATTATAAATTAGATTACATAAGGCAACGGGGACTATATGGTTTAATGTATTGGGAATATGGGACAGATATAAGTGGAACTCTCTTGAGTTTTATTGATAAAGAAAGAAAAAATTGTTTAACAGGTAGTGAAAAGGAGGAAAAAGTTAATGGAGAAATGGTTTCAAGAAGCTAAATTAGGAATATTTATTCACTATGGAATATATGCAGTAGATGGAGTTTCGGAGTCATGGTCATTCTATCATAACCGTGTTCCTTACGGAAAATATATGAAACAGCTTGATGGATTTACTGCTTCTACATTTGATGCAGACCATTGGGCTGACATTATAGCAAAATCAGGGGCAAAATATGCAGTATTGACAACCAAACATCATGATGGTGTAGCACTCTTTGACACTGAGTATAGTGACCTTAGTGTAGTGAAAAGAACTCCTGCCAAAAGGGATATCATCAAAGAATATGCAGAGGCCATCAAGAAAAAAGGAATCAGATGTGGTATGTATTTTTCCCTTCTTGATTGGTCACATCCGGATTATGCTAGTGTGTATGAAGATGGAGAAGTACCAGAAAACCTGTCGGATGTAAATAAATATTCTTATCCGATAGATGGGAAACAGGATTTTGAAGCATGGGAAAGATTTTTGAAATTCAACAATAATCAGTTGAGAGAAGTTCTGAGCAATTACGGAAAGGTGGATCTGTTATGGTTTGATGGAGACTGGGAACGAAGTGCGAAGATGTGGAATCTGCCAGAGTTCAAAGACTATCTGAAATCATTCAATGATAAGCTGATAATCAATTCCAGGCTACAAGGATATGGAGACTATAAGACACCTGAACAAGGACTTCCTATTACAAGACCCGAAGGCCCTTGGGAATTCTGTACCACGATTAATTGTTCGTGGGGATATGTTCCACAAGATAACCATTACAAATCCCTTAATCAATTGATACGTATGTTTTGCGATTGTATAACTATGGGTGGGAATATGCTATTGGATATTGGTCCGAAAGAAGATGGAACCATCGTACCTAAGGAAGAAGAGCTTCTTATAGGTATTGGTAACTGGATACGTGATAATGAGGAAGCCATATTCGGTACGAAAGAAGGTATAATGACCAGATATTATCTGGGAGGTTCTACAATGTCTCAAGATGAAGAGACACTGTATCTATTTGTATATGATAATCCAAAAGAACACATATGCCTGAAGGGATTATGCAATAAGGTGAAAAGAGCTACTGTGCTACATTCTGGAAAAGAGATAGACTATGAAATTCATGGTGGTGTACCTTGGTTTGATATACCTGGAACCATGTGGTTTGACTTAACTCCAGAAGATTGTCATGAAAACGTAACTGTTCTTAAGATAGAAGTTGAAGGAAAAATTGAGATGTATGGCGGCAGTGGAGCTGTTGTAACACATAACTAGGAGGAAAAATGAATTCAATAAGAGTACCAATACCTAAGATTGATTTTAATCCACCAAAATATTATTGTAAGCGGGCAACGAAGCCTTTTGTTCTTGATGGAAACCTTGATAAAGAGTTCTGGGATGATGCACCGTTCACAAGACTTTTCGTAGATATTGAAGGAGACAGTAAAGAAAAACCTTATATGGATACCCAAGTCAAAATGCTATGGGACGACGATAATATGTATTTTGGTGGAATTCTATATGGAGACGAAATATGGGCTACGTTAACAGAAAGAGACAGCGTAATATTTCAGGATAATGATTTCGAGATATTCATTGATCCTGATTCTGATACTCATGGGTATTTTGAATTTGAAATGAACGCTCTTAATACTGTATGGGATCTGTTTCTGACCAAGCCTTACCGTGACGAAGGAGGAAGACCTCTGAATGGATGGGATATCAAAGGTCTTCAGTCAGCTGTAAAGATTAATGGAAGTATTAATGAAATAAATCCTGATAATAAATATTGGATGGTAGAAGTTGTAATACCTTTTGATGCTCTTAAGGAAATGGCACCAAAATCTCAAAAGCCTGTTGTAGGTGATTATTACAGGGTGAATTTTTCAAGAGTTCAATGGCATGTAGATGTTATTGATGGAAAATACGTTAAAAAAGATAGACCTGAAGAAAATTGGGTTTGGTCGCCAACTGGTTTGATTAACATACATTACCCAGAGTTATGGGGCTTCGTCTTCTTCACTGAAAATGGAGAGGCTATGGATATTCCAGAAGTAGAGTATCTAAAATGGGAGCTGAGAAAGTATTATTATTATGAACATAGATATTATGATAGATATGGTAGTTTTACCACAGATATTTTTGCCTTAGAGATGGAGATGGAAAGTTCTATTTATCCTAGAATTGAAATTTCCAGCAGCAGTTTTGAAATCTCTTGCTTTACAGAAGATGGCAGCCAGCAAGTAATAATATATGAAGACGGTAGAACCACAGTATCAGGGCAAGCAGAGTATGAAGAGAAATTACGTAAAGTGCCTTATTCATTTATGTGTAAAATGAATGAGTCTGAGCAAGAGTGTATGAAATTCTTGTACAAATATATGCCACTATCGGATATTGCAGATTATGACCCAGAAGTATTTCTACAATTTTGTAGGCACAGCCTTTGGGTAAAGGGAAATATGCCTTGGGGTAACATTATTGATAAAGATGACTTCCTCAATTATGTGTTGCAATTCCGAGTCAACAATGAGGATATAGAATTTTATAGTTCAAGGTTTTATGAGGAATTAGCACCTAGAATTAAAGGAATGACTATGGAAGAGGCAGCTATAGAAGTCAATTACTGGTGTTTTGAAAAAGCAACTTATCAGTCAACGGATTCAAGAACAGGTTCTCCTTTTACAGTAATCAATAATGCTTATGGTAGATGTGGTGAAGAATCAACTTTTGTAGTAGCAGCACTTAGAAGTGTGGGTATCCCAGCAAGACAATGCTATACTCCTAGGTGGTGTCATTGTGATGACAATCATGCTTGGGTAGAAGTCTATACAGAAAAGGGATGGCGATTCTTAGGAGCTTGTGAACCAGAGAATAAGTTGAATCATGGTTGGTTCAGATTGCCTGCATCCAAGGCAATGCTTATACACAGTCGAGTACTATCTACTTGTTGTGCTGATGAAGTGATTACCAAACAAACTGAACGTATGACAGAGATCAACGTCTTATCTCATTATGCTAAGACTAAGAAAATTATTGTTTCAATTGTAGATGAAAATGAATGTCCAGTGCAGGATGCAATCGTTAGATTTGAGGTAGTCAATTATTGTGAATTTTATCCTATTGCTCAGTTGAAAACTGATGATCATGGTAATGTAACGTTTGTTACTGGACTTGGTGATCTGATGATCTATGTGCATAAAGGGAAGTCTTTTACTTATGAGAAAATGGATGTTTCCAATAAAGAGAATATCACTCTCATATTGAAAGATAAAACATATATGCCAACAGGAACAGAAAAATGGACAATGGTTCCACCCATAGGTGGAGTAGATGAAGAGATACCTTATACAGATGAAGAGAGTGCAGCACAAAAGAGAAGGAACGACAATGCTATAGATAAGAGAAAAAACTTTGAAGAAACATTTTTCGATGAAATAACTAGTAAAGAAAAAGCAAAGGAATACCCTATTCTTCATGAAGGAATATCTGATTGCTTAATGAAGGCTAGAGGAAATCATAAAGAGATATTGACGTTCTTGGATAATACTCCTGAGGATGAACTGTATTGGAAGGTAAAAATGTTAAGAGCCCTACCTCAAAAAGATATATCTGATGTGTTGGCAACAGAATTAGAGGAACATTTTACTTATTCAATTAAGTACAAGGATGATTGCGAGGAAAATATTTTCGTGGAGTATGTGATGAATCCTAGAACTTGGATTGAGAAAATTAGAAAGTATAGAAAAGAGATTATGGAATTTTTTACAGAAGAACAGCAAAGATATTTTAGAGAAGAACCACTTGAATTAAGAAAATGGATAAACTCTAATTTCCGCCTGATTGATGACAAGGAATATTCGAATCTATGTACGTCTATAAAAGGAATGATTAGAGTAAGAGGCGGGAATAAAATATCACATAAGATATTCTTCGTTGCTGTACTTCGTTCATTAGGTGTTCCAGCTAGGCTTGAAAAGTCCGATGGAAAATTAGCTTATCATAACAATGGAAAATGGAATTATATATATGAAGACAATAAGATAGATAAAAAGGAATTTGGCAAGTTGATATTAACAGGTGATAATAATGTAGAATACTATAAAAACTATACTGTATCACGTTTTGAAAATGGTTGTTATAAAACTTTAGATTTGGATGAAATAGAATGGGTTGATAATGAAGTAGAATATTACTTGGAAGAGGGTTATTATAGAGTGATTACAGCTAATAGACAGCATGATGAATCTAATAAAGTTCGTGTTGTTCATTGTAAAATCACAAGCAATCATTCAACTGAAGTACCACTAATTTTTGAAAAAAGTCACAATGAAAAAGGACAAGTGCCTGTTAAAGATTACTCGCTTATCACTAATAACAAAGAAAAAGATAGTTTACATAATCTATTGGATACAGATAATATAGTATGCTGGATCAGGCCAGGGGAAGAACCTACAGAGCATCTACTTAATGAATTCATAGAATTGAAGGAGAAATTTCGTAAGCTATCTACAAATGTTATTCTACTTATAAATAACGAGGATGAGTATGATGATAAGACTTTAAAGAAAGCTTGTAAAGAATTACCAGAACTAAAAGTTTTAATTGAATCAAGCTTAGAATTAGACGATATATATGTTGGATTCAATATGAAAGATTGTAGATTACCGTTAGTGTTGATTACACATAAGGAGATTGCAGGATTTGGATGGTGTGGTTATCAGGTTGGAATTGGACAGTTGCTTATAGAAAGTATTAACGAATAGATTTGTTAGCTAATTAATACTTAACTCGTTGCCATGAGATTACCAAAATGTTATAATGTGTAAAGATTAGGAAAATGTTTGTAAAGGGAGTCTAACAATGAAGAAAATCAAAAAAGTTACTATGCAGGATATAGCTGATGAATTAGGAGTTAGTAAAGTAACAATCTCTAAAGCTTTAAATGATAAAGATGGCGTTGGGCCAGAATTGAAAGAACAAATTTTACAAAAAGCTGAGGAATTTGGTTATCGTATATCCAAAATATCAAAAGATAAAGTAAAAAATATCGCTATATTTTTGGATCATAAGTATTTTGGGGAAGATACTAAAGCATATTTTTACGTAAAAATTTATCAAATGATAACTAAGCATTTAAGCGAGATTGGTTATATTGGAATACTAACAACGGTGGATCCTATGAATCATGCTAAGGAACTGGAACAAATCATTAATGGGCAAAACATTGATGGTATAATAATTCTTGGAAATCTAGAGAATGATTTTTTAGCAAAAGTTAGAAAGACTAGGTTACCAAAAGTGTTTGTTGATTATTATGATGAACTTTCAGATACTGACTGTGTTCTTTCGGAAAATATTTATAGCACATATGAGATTACGAAACATCTATTGAATTATGGACATCGTGATATTGGTTTTGTAGGTTCGATATCTGTAACCCAGAGTATATTAGATAGATATCTAGGATATTCAAGAGCGTTGATGGAAAAAAGGATTCCTATAAGACAGGATTGGGTTATTGATGATAGGAGCTCTTATAATGAAGCTATTGAATTTGAATTTCCAGAAGAAATGCCAACAGCTTTTGTATGTAACTGTGATGAAACAGCGCATCGTTTGATTAAGAGCTTGAAACAGCTAGGATATAAAGTTCCAGAGGAAATTTCTATTGTAAGTTTCGATAACGATATCTATGCCGATATATGTGAACCAAAACTAACGACTGTTGCTGTAGATATTGAAGGTATAGCAAGGACTGCTGTAAAGATAGTCAAACGAAAAGTAGAAACTTCCCCTAATTACACAAAAGGCATATCAATGATTAATGGTAAAATCATTTATAGAGATTCGGTGGTAAGAGTTAAGTAGGATTTGGAGGAGTAAAATTGACAAAGATCGTTGGAGATATATTAGAAAATATTCCTTGGCAAGAAAGAGCTTCTAAAGATTCTATGCCTATATGGAGATATTCAAAAAATCCTATTATCAATAGAAATGAAATACCTAGTTCGAATAGTATTTTTAATAGTGCGGTAATTCCTTTTAAAGATGGTTTTGCAGGAGTATTCAGATGTGATTCAAAATCATTAAGTATGAATATCTATGTGGGATTTAGCCATGATGGAATTAACTGGAACATTAATCACACTCCAATTGAATTTAGGGGAGAAAATGAAGAATTACTTTGTAAAGAATATCGTTATGACCCGAGGGTTTGCTTTATTGAAGACCGTTATTATATCACATGGTGTAATGGATATCATGGACCTACAATTGGAGTAGGATATACGTTTGATTTCAAGACATTCTATCAAATGGAAAATGCTTTTTTACCCAATAACAGAAATGGAGTTTTGTTTCCACGTAAAATAGGTAAGCATTATGCAATGCTAAGTCGTCCAAGCGATACTGGACATACTCCTTTCGGTGATATCTTCTATAGTCAGAGCGAAGACCTGGAATATTGGGGACATCATCGTCATGTGATGAGTACGGTTAAAGGAGATAAATCAGCTTGGCAGGGAACGAAAATTGGTCCAGGTCCTGTACCCATTGAGACAGATGAAGGTTGGTTATTGATATACCATGGAGTATTAACTACATGTAATGGCTACGTATATAGGATGGGATGTGCCCTTCTTGATTTAGATGAACCATGGAAGGTTAAGATGCGTTCAGCTAATTACATATTAGCACCTTATGAATTATATGAATGTGTAGGTGATGTACCTAATGTAGTTTTTCCATGTGCCGCATTAACTGACAGCGGGACAGGAAGAATTGCTATCTATTACGGTTGTGCAGATACTGTTACTAGTCTAGCATTCACTACTGTGGATGACTTGATTGATTATATGAAAGAAAATCCTTTATAGATTAATGATGTGATTTTATACAATAGGGCTGAAAAGCCCTTTTTTTGGTAAAATACGAAAGTTCTACTTTTATTTTCCTTGAAATCTTTTATGAGGCGTAGCCTCTTTGATCTTTACTGGAAGTACTAATTCTTATCTATGTAATAGAAACGTTTTCATATGCTCTAAGGAAACTTTAATAATGGATAAATACGCTGCTTTTGCATTCATAACTCTACTAAGAGTTTATTGTCTACAAGATATTTTTTGGATATAATCATATATAGAGGTGATTAAAATGGATTGCGAAAAGATTGGTTCTCTGATTCGTACTTTGCGTTTAGAAAAGAACATGACTCAAAAGAATTTGGCTGATGAATTGAATCTAAGTGATAAAGCTATCTCTAAATGGGAGCGGGGACTTGGGTTGCCAGATGTATCATTACTCCCTAGTCTATCAGATGTTCTGGGAGTAAATATTAGAGAAATGCTTAATGGAGACTTGATGGAAAATGAATCTGTAGGAGGAAACATGAAAAATCTAAAATACTATATATGCCCCATATGTGGAAATGTAACTGTTAGTACAGGTAATATTACTATGGCATGTTGTGGAAGAAATGTTGAAAATGATGAACCCAAGAAAGCAAAAGGAAATGAGATGATGACAGTTGAAATAATTGAAGATGACTGGTTCATAACAAGCAGTCATCCTATGGCAAAAGACAATTATATATCATTTACAGCTTTTGTTATGAGTGAGAAAATCGAGGTAATCAAACATTATCCCGAATGGAATCTACAATTACGTATTCCTAGATATGGACATGGAAAGCTTATATGGTATTGCCGAAAAGACGGATTGTTGTACCAACTATTATAATGATAGGGTTATTTAAGACAGGACTAATTCTAAGGTAACTTGGCATAATATTTTTTACTAGTCTTAGTATTAATATTTTTTTGCGATAATTTCAGCATTTGTTAAGATGCACAAAGAAAATATATTATTTAGAATAAAGGTAGCTGATAGAACAGTTACCTTCTTACAGAGATAACAGTTTTTCTAATCTTTTCATATCATGTATAATTATTTTTCGCTTTTTAAAGGATAGAATACCTTTCAGCTCTAGATTTCTCAATTCTCTTGACAGAGAAGTCCTAGAAACATTCATATATTCAGCCCATGCCAATTTGGAAAAGGGCAGTGTTATGCAATAGGTATCATAGATCTTGTTATTGTAAATCAAATAACCTGCTATTTTCTCTTGAATAGAGTTTAATGATAGAATACCAATCTTGTGTTTAAGTACAAGTGTTGAATTGGAGACTGATTCTAAGAAATTTAACATGAAATCTTTATCCAAGTCAAATAAATGTAAGAGGTCTGTTTTGGTTATAAATAAAATGGTACTAGGGCTACTGACCGAAACTGCATCAGGATAGAAGTCGATTCTAGAAAAAATAGAATCTGAAGCAATGAGGTCCAAACTTTTCTTTCTTTCAATAATAACTATTTTTCCCGATGGAAACAACTTCTGAATATCCACACTTCCTGATAATAGCATACCAATTTTGTCTGCAGTTCTAACAGGTGAAAATATGACTTCGTTTTCCTTGAAAGATTCGATTTTATATTGAATGTGAGAAAGTAGATTGTCAATTTCTTCTAATGATTTGTTCTTGAATAAATAACATTTTTGAAGTAATACTGATAGATTATCCATATAATTTCCTTTCATAAATATGTAAAGTGTATCAGCAGATACAGTTTCTTTAATTATACTGTACTATAATCAAAAAGTAAATGAAAACGAGTATTGTTTTTTAAATATTCAAAACATTAATAGGTCGAGGAGGTAATTTTGTGTACAGTGTTGGAATTGAGAAGATTCTACTATTGTTATCAATTAACAAATATTAGAATATAAAAAATGAAAGGAAATGATAAATATGCAAAACAATGATTTATGCAAAAGCAAAGATTCATTCAAACATAATCCAATGCACAGTAGCCGAACAAGAGGTCCTAGCAGTTATTTCTTGTATAATCAAGACATAATTTTTGATGAACTGAAAATCAAGAAAGGTTATAGGCTTCTGGATTTAGGATGTGGAGCAGGTGATTACAGTATTCAGGCATCTAAATTGGTAGGTGACTCTGGTATGGTCTATTCATTAGACAAGTGGAAGCAGATAATTGATAGGGTTGAAAAAGAAGTGAATAAACAAGGATTGATGAATGTTAAGACATTAGTATCCAATATTGAAGAAGAGATACCTATTGATGATGATTGTATTGATATCTGCTTAATATCTACAGTTCTTCATGCAATTGGTCTTAATGAATGCAAAGATATTCTATTTAATGAAATTCATCGTGTTCTGAAGCGTGATGGACGAATAGCAATCATTGAAATCAAGAAGACTGACACACCCTTTGGTCCACCCATGATGAATCGTTGGTCTCCAGAGGAATTGGAAGAAGTTATGAAACCTTACGGTTTTAGGAAAATCAGTTATTTGGATTTGGGTTATAGTTACATGATTCAATTGGGTATCTAATCAGGAAAATGTAATGTCATTCAAGGAAACATAGATGAACAGCAATTTCAATAATTATATAATAGATGACTAGTAAAATCATAGTCGAAAAAAAGGTAGCTGATAATAAGTCAGGTACCTTTTTTTGAAATTCTCGAATTCTCTTATTTATCTATGAATAAAACATCTCATCAGGTAAATTATATAGATAGAGAACAGGATAGTTTCTTATACGGAATATTATCTATTTCAGTTGAAGGAGGATATATATGGACTCAGCTTCAAGTCTAATATCTAAAAGGACAAAATCTTTTTTGAAGGAATATATTAAGATGGCAATCATTATTGCATTCATGTTATGTCTTTTAAGTTACCTAATATTAGCATATGAATTCTATAATTTGGTTTCTATATTAGTAGGTATATTTTTTTCACTTTGGCTTATAAGTGTTCTGTTCAATATCTATAAAATAATAATGGATAAATATCAAAATAATTTTTATACAAGAGTAGATCGTGTTTTAGTTATCTTAGACAAATATTATGATAGTTATTTCATAAAAAATAAATACTATCATGTAATACACTTCGATAATTATAATGATGGGAAAACACCATTTAAATACAATGAGAAGGATATTTCTTTTAAGGAAGATGAATTCATTGAATTTACCTATTTAGGTAGAAGTAAAATCATTATAGATGTTACTAATCAATTTGTTCGCCCTTAGTAATGCAGGTTGATAGATGTTATAGTTTTGATGGATCAGCTTCATGATTAGAGATTATATAATTAATCTTCACAAAGGATGGTTATTATGAAAATAGAACGTGAAAACATTACTAAGGATATAAAGAAGTTAACGCTTATGGATATTGATATCGAAGATAATAAAGATGTGAATAAGTTGCTAACGGTATTAGAAAAACTTACAAGAGGTGATAAATATTACTTTGAATTCAGAAGGGAAGATGATGACTTCTTGACTGATGAAGAAATTATAAAGTATAGATATGAGATACCTGAATTTCTTCGATCAAATGGAAAATATCAAATTAAAGGATTTACTGATGAAAGACGTTTTGATAGTGTTGGCTGTTTGCCAATAGATGGACGTATTTATGGACGGATAATTAAATTCTGGAAATACTTCTATGCATTATTGTTCTTTAATCCAGTGGCTACTCTTGGTTGGGAAGAGTATGTAGAGATATGTGATAAAATCAAGCCTCAAGAGTATGGACTGGGAATCATACAGAAAAATTATGCGAGTTCAGTTTTCATAAAAGGACATGATGGCGATAACTTGATATTTGTCTATGGATCGAATTATGATGAAACTCTTGTAGATGAAATCATAGAAGATATAACTTAAATCCACGTTACATGATATCTTCTTTTAGTATTTATTCTACCTTGGAAAATTTTAACAAAAGCCTTAATTAAACCATAATACACTTGAGTGATGTGCTTTTAATGTAGTATAATATATAAGAAAGTATTTTACAATAATATGTATAAAAAAGTAAAAATTTAGGTATTTAATGTATTGCGGTTTAGTGATATTTAGCATAATATTCAGTGCAAAAATATAATATTTATACCTTATGTACTAAAGGTTAATCTATGTTAATAAGTTTGTCCAATTAAAGCATTAGGTTGCTTGCAGAAGGAGATGTTATCATATATGAAAAAAGAACAATATCATCAGATAGCAGATAGTTTAGGCCAATTCATTAATAATAAAATGACTTTAAGATTTTGTGATCGCTTTGATGGAAGAAGTTCGGTATGGAATTTTCAGAAGCATTCCCATAATTATTTTGAGTTGATATATTTTATTAATGGAAAAGCAAAAATTACAACTGACAGTGAAGAAGTTGTAATGGCATTATATGATATGATAGTATATCCGCAGGGATTAATGCATCAGGAGAGTCTGGATGTGAAGTATGAACATGAAGTCATATGTATAGGAGTTGAATTCGAGGGTAATCCTCAAATGGAAAGCTCTTTCCACTTACCAGATAGGACAGGAGAAATCAAATGGTTTCTTGAAAGAATCTACGAAGAAAAGAAAATGGCTAATAATCTTCATGAAGAATTAATAACATCATATATCAAATCGGTATTTTTATTGATGAGACGGTACTTTCTAAGTTATGATCCTGAAATAAGTGATGTGGTTTTGAAAACTACACTTTATATTCAAGAAAATTTCAAAGAAGATATAACCATGGATAGCATTTCACAGATATCATGTGTAAGTAAGTCATATCTATCAAGGTTATTCAAAAAAGAAACGGGTCTTACAGTTATGCAATATCTAAATTATTATAGAATTGAAAGGTCAAAAAGTTTAATTAAATTTTCCAAATATAATATTAGTGAGATTGGTAATATGGTTGGATTCAATGATCCTAAATATTTTTCTAGAATGTTTAAAAAAATAGTTGGTATTTCTCCTAAGAATTTTGAGAAACAGATTCTTGAGATATAGGAAATAAAGTACTATTCTAATAAATATGTGATTACCTAAAGATTATAGCATCTGATCTTAGGTAATCACATTATTTTTGCCATTTAATAATTATATTTGACCAAAGCGTGAAGATATAAATTAATATATTCTATTATTTTTATTAAAAATTAATATATAAAAGTTTATTTTATATAATATAAGTTGATATTATTAATATAAGATCAGTTCATTTTTATCAAATAGAAAAAGTTCTACTTTCTATTTTTATTGAAATTTATTCTGTTCTTTAGTTATAATACTGATGCTTTATATTTGTATAAATAAAAGCAACACCATTTAGTTCAGCTTTATCCACTTTATAAACAGAATTATAAGTTTGCATAGAACTTTGCTGATGTTAGAATGGTAGAGAATATTTTTTATGGAGGTATAAAATGAACAACTTTGTAAAATGTAATGATAGCGAAATAGATAAGATTAGAGAAGAAATAAAAACAGTAAAAACCAATAAAGAGAATTATCAGATAAGAGCATTCCTTATGAAGCTATGGGTATGCATGCTTCAACAACAAGGTGCTAATATGGAAGAATATCTGCATATCGACGAAGGTCTAAGATCACTTTCACCATGGAACTGTTTACCTTCTGAGGGAACAGAAATGATATTGACTGAAGAACAAGAAAAACAATTTTTCTCAATAGTAGATGAAGGATATGAAATACTGGATAATATACAAAACAATCTACCTGCGTATCAACCAGACATGACCAAGATACCATTTGAAAGTGGACCAAAAGAAGATATCGAATGGGCATTATATCATGGTAATGTACATCATACTGGTCATACTGGTGCTCATGGACCATCTGAAGGAGAACTGAATTTCAGAATTCCAGTTGGTTTGGGTTGGGAGTCACACCCAGTAGTAGAAGACGGAGTAATCTATGTATCTTCACCTGGTATGAGAAATATTTTATATGGTTATGATATCAATTCAGGAAAAGAAGTATTCAGAGCTAATCAGAGCACTAAAATAATGATGGACCAATTATATTGGACTCCTTGTAATTCATCAACTCCTAAGATTATCGATGACTATATATTGATAAGAGATATGGGAAGTAGAGGTAATTCAGGAGAAACGAAATATATAAGTTTCATAAATAAAAAAACTGGTAATATCGACAGAAAAATAGAAGCCAGTCATATAGATTATAGATATGGTTATGCACAATTTGATGCCAATGAAGAATTTGTCGTATATCCTCACGGTATTCATGATATTGAAGATACACCTCCAGTTAATCAACCTTTTAATACAATTGTTTGTAAGGAATTCAAGACTGGTGATGAAAGATGGTCATTCAATATCGGGGCTACTTTTTCAGAACCATTAATATATAAAGATGTAGTTATCGCTACTACAAGAGCAAGATACGTATATGCATTAAAATTAGATGGAAATTATTCACCAGCATCAGCAGAAAGAATCAAATGGCAATTCAAAGCATGTGGAGAAGTCAATAGACAGGTAACTGCATGTGATGGTAGAATCGTATTCGGAGATAACAAGGGATATGTTTATTGCTTAGATGCAAAGGACGGTTCTTTAATCTGGAGATATGAGACTGATGATAGAAGAGAAAATGTCTTCAGATATTTCGGCAATCCATTGGTTGAAGATGGAAAGGTTTATATACCTTGTGCCAACAGTAAGTTGTACTGCCTTGATTTATCAAAAGGTGAATTGATATATAGTGTAAAAGGTGAAGATTGGCTCAGATCAAAACCAGTCATCATTGATTCTAACGTATACTTCACTGATGTTTCAGGTAACTTGTACTGTGCAGATGGGAATGGAAATATATTGTTTGTAAAAAAAATAAGTACTCATCCAATCTATGGTGATTTGACTAAATATGAAGATAAAGTACTTATTAATGATTCTAGCTTATATATGCATGTATATGATAAAGATGGAAATAAAGTATTCAAGCAAAGCTTAATCGGTTGCTTCCAATCAGAAGATGGTAGCCGCATTCTAACAGAACAAATTGCTGGAGGAGCATATTATCAATCCAAGCCAACAGCAGCTGATGGTAAGCTATTCTTTGGAACACCTTCTAGATTCTTATTTGCAGTAGATGCAGAATCAGGAGAAACAATCTGGAAGAATGAAATAGGTGGAGCTATATCAGCAAGTCCTGTTTACTATAATGGAAAAATATATGTTGGACAGCAAGGTGGAGAAGATGAATACTATTGCTATGATGCCAAAACAGGAGATTTAATCTGGACTCAATCAATTGGTTGGGTATGGGGATCATGTAATGCAGATGAAGGAAGAATATATATTCCAGCAATAGATGGTTTTGTTAACTGTCTGGATGCAGATACCGGATATATTATATGGAGATACAGAACAGAGAGATCTACTTGTACAGAGCCGGTTATTGATGGTGAATTCGTATACTTCGGTGGTTGGGACCGTTACTTATACGCATTCAATAAAATTAGTGGTAAACTAATATGGAAATTCCAATTAAGTGGAGGTTCCGATTCTGGTGCACCTGTTGCATTTGAAGGTAAGATATATCTTCCTATAGGTGGAGACAAATTCAGATGCCTAGATGGAAAAACAGGTGAAGTGTTATGGGAATTCGGTAAGCCCGAAATGATATTTAATATTACAGCAGCATATCATGACGGTAAAGTATTCTTATCCGCATGGCATGGTCTAGGACTTGGCGGAATATGTTTGATTGCAATGATATATTGCTTGGATGCCAATACAGGTGAAATAATATGGAAACATGAAGGTGGAGGTTTGGCTGGTCCTGTTATAGGAGCAGATAGAAAAGTATATTTTGGATCTGTTTCAACACCATATATCTATTGTGTGGATGAAGACGGTAATGGAGATGGAACAACAACATGTTACTGGAGATTCAAGATGGAGAACAAGATAGAAGAGCCAACACCATGTATATATAGAAATAAATTATATGTATTGAGTTCAGATGGATATGTGTATTCCATAAAATAGATTATTTTAGTAATATTCTATATACAGCATTTTAAAACAATAATGTGATTACCTTAATCTTTTATAGGTAATCACATTATAATTAAAACTTCAATATTTCTATGAATATGTACAATATGTACATAGCTGTTCTTATAAAAATAATATAAATTGGATAAAATCTTATACAATAGTTCATTTTTGTCCACTTTATTTGTACGATTTTAAGTTTTCTTAAGAGTGTATTAGTGCTAAAATAATGAGACCAGAGAAAATTTGATTTATTATTATAAAATTATTTATTGGTCCAAGTTTTAGAATTTCATAATAATGTTTTAGGTATTCTATTTTAGAAGCATTTTTATACTTCTAAATACAGTAATGCGGAAAACGAATGAATAGCTTTATGAATGAAATCAAAAGTATCTTAAAAAGTGAAAAAAATTAAATTGATGTCAAAAACCATGAGCTGTATTTTAGAAAATGTAAAGATTATTGAAAAAATAAATCATTAATATTATTAGTGACATAAACAAAAATGTTGATATGATAGAAGATTTATTGTATGTGTGTTATTTATTGTATGTAATGTGTTTTGTATAACATTTCATAATAAAAGCTACTGGTAATATATTTTTATATTACTAGGGTCTTACTAAAATATTACTAGAATGTAAAAGAGGAGCGATTATATGTTTAGAAAAAGATTTATATCATTCGTATTAGTAGGAATTCTCATGGGAATGGTTTTCCTTACAGGATGTGGTTCAAACGATAATAAAGGAAACGATGATACAGCGAACAAAGAAACAAAAGAATTAACAATGTGGACATGGAAAGTTGCATACATTCCTGGATTTGAAAATGTTGCAAAAGAATATGAAGAAAAAACTGGTATCAAAGTTAATATTGAAAGCTTTACACCAGACGATACTTATAGACAAAAATTATTAGCTGCAGCTAATGGTGGTACTTTACCAGATGTTGTACACATATGGGCATCAGCAGGACAAGGAGTAGAGAACGCTCTAGTAGACCTTGCACCAAAAGTTGATTCATTCGAAAATGAATTCAAGAGCAACGCTTTTGATATTATAACTGTTAAAGAAGAACAGGTTAATGGATGGCAAAATGATAAAAACGCAAGTGAAGTTCTTAAAAGCTTAAAAGCTGGAGAAACTTACGGAATACCTCTTGACATGGGTGGATTCTTCACTTTCTACGGTAATAAAGAGATTATGGAAAAAGCTGGTTTAGAAGTGAAAGCTCCTGAAACTTGGGAAGAATTTATATCTATAATGGAAACAATCAAAGAAAAAACTGGTGTTGCACCATTAGCATATTCAGGTAAAATACCTGATATCTGGTATTCATTTGCTGGTTGTGCTCTTGAAGTAATGTTAAATGGTGAAGAAGGTTATCAAGGTTTACTTACAAGAACAGAGAAATTCAGTGATCCTCAACACTTAAAAGTACTTCAAGCATTTGAACAATTAGTTGAAAAAGATTTATTACTTCCTGGTGTATTAACTATGGATATTGATACAGCAGATCAACAATTTGCAGCTGGAAAAGCAGCATTCGATTTAGGTGGATCATTCACAATGTCAACATTACTTGCAATGGGAATGAATGAAGAAGATATATTTACATTCACTGTACCTGCAATTGAAGGTTCTAAATATCCAGAGTGGACTATGAACCCATTTACTTTAACAATGTTATCTGTTAGTAATCAATCAGACAAACAAGAAGAAGCATTAGATTTCATTAAATTCATGTCATCTAAAGAAGGCGCTATTCTATTTGCTAATAACGGATTCTCAATACCTGCTACAGATCTTGGTAGTGATATTGAGAAACTTGACCCAGCTCTAAGAAATATAGCTGAATCATTTACAGATGAACCTGCACCACTTTCAAGAGTTCCTGCATATCCTGATAATTTCTGGAATCATGCTGAATGGAGAGTACATGATACTATGATTCAGAAGATTGTTGCAGGTGAAGCTACTGCTGAAGAAGCGGCAAAAGCTATTGATGATGCAGCAGCAGCTGAGGAAGCAGCAGGAAATAAATAGAGTAATATTTGAATAGAGGACATTTAGATGTCCTCTATTAATAAGAAAAGAGGTGCTTAAGTGTTTAAGAAAAAGTTTACAAAGAAAATGGTCAGAGAAAATATTGTTGCATATACTTTTCTATTACCTGGTTTATTATTGTTTCTTACAGTAGGGCTGTACAGTGTAATTTTTTCAATCAGAATGAGTTTCTATAATTGGTCAGGAGTGGATTTCAGTACAGCGAGATTTGAAGGATTAAACAATTTCAAGAATATATTATTTGGAAGGAATCCTCAACAGACAATAGATTTTAGGAATGCTATATTTAATAATTTTAAAATAGCCTTTTTTAGTATAATCGTAATATTACCTTTAGCTCTAATTATTGCAGTTATGATACAAAGAACTAAAAAAGGAGGAGGAGTTCTAAGAACTATATATTTCATTCCTATGGTTGCATCAGGAGCTGCGATCTATTATGCGTGGCAAGGGCTATACGCTTCTGATGGAGTACTTAATAGTTTCCTTTCTAAGATTGGATTGGATTTTTTTGTGGTTAGAGATGGTATTTTAGGTAATCCCAAAACAGCATTGATAGGTGTAATAATAGTAGTTATCTGGACCTCATTACCAAGTACCATGATACTGTATTATGCTGGTCTTTCCAATATTAGTGAAAGTATTTATGAAGCAGCCAATATTGACGGAGCATCAAAATTCACTGTTATGTGGAAGATAACATGGCCATTATTGAAACCTATGACAGTAGTTGCGTTAATAAATGCACTTAACGCGTCATTCCAGATGTTCGATAATATATTTATTCTTACAGGTGGTGGACCTGCTAAAAGTACAGATGTAAGTGGTACCTTGCTCTATACTACAGCTTTTAGGGATTCACAGTATGGTAATGCCAGTGCTATGGGTTGGACGGTATTCATATTGACTCTTATATTATCACTCATAAGCCTAAAACGCATGAAAACTGATTATTAGTGAGGTGAAATAATGAAAAGAAAACTTTTGACAGGTATTAAATATTTATTTTTGTTACTTTACGCATTGACATGTTTATATCCTTTTATGTGGATGCTAGGTACTTCCTTAAAAACTCAACAGGAGTCATTACTTGATCCTATAAGCCTATTTCCTAAAGGTGGATTCCAATGGCATAATTATATAGATGTATGGGGAAAGATGGATTTCTTCAAGTACTTTATGAATAGTGTCATTATAAGTTTAGGAGTAGTTATTGGTGTTGTTATCATATATAGTATGGTAGGATTTGCGTTAGCCAGATTGAACTTTGTTGGTAAAAAAGTTATATTCTTTATGTATATATCTTTGATTCTAGTTCCTGGTATAACTGTATTGATTCCACTTTATATCAATATGACTAATTTAGGATTGGACAATAGTTACTTAGGAGTAATTTTACCGTTGATTAATGGTGGCGCTCCTTTTGCAGTATTCTTATTTACTAATTATTTCAAGTCCGTACCAAAATCGCTTTACGAAGCAGCTATTATAGATGGTTGTAATCCTTTCCAGATATATAGAAAAATATATTTTCCTTTGTCAATGCCAGCGATTGGAACTATTGCTGTTATGAACTTTATAGCATCTTGGAATGGAATACTTTGGCCAATGATCATTATAAACAATAAGAATATGTTTACATTACCAATGGCTATCATGTATCTGGATCAATCTGCATTTAAGCAATGGAATGTACTTATGGCAGGTTCAATGTTCTCTGTTATACCTGTAATCATAATCTTCATATTCTTACAGAAGTTCTATATACAAGGCTTGACATCAGGTTCTGTTAAAGGATAAAAAATAAAAGCAATTTGATTATTAGATAGGGAATATATAAAAAGATAGGAGTTGTATTAGTGCAATGGCGTTCTACAGTAAACAGAAAGACGCTCACATAAGTAGTGTTATAGAGAAAACTTATAAAGCAATGTATACAAAAGTAGCTGACTTAAATGTCGTTGGTTGGACAACACCGGAACCAGTTAAGTTTGAGGATAGGTATGAAGGTGAAAAGAAAGAACTATCCCTTGGTCAAACATGGGGACAACTATGGGATTGTGGTTGGTTCCATTTCACAGGAAAAGTACCTGCAATATGCAAAGGTAAAAAGACTGTCTTATTGATTGATGTCAATGGTGAGGGTTGCGTCTACGATGATAATGGTTGTCCCATGAGAGGTATAACCAATGTCAGTTCCTGGTTCAATTTTGAGAGAGGAAAGCCAGGAAAAAGAGTTGTGCAGTTTTTACACGAAGCTGAAGGAAATGAAAAAGTTGATATATGGATAGAAACAGGGTGTAATGATCTATTCGGTAATTACAGTAAAGAAGGAACTTTAGAAGAAGCTTCTGTCGCTATCTGTAATGAAGAAATTCGTAGTCTGTATTATGATTTTGAAGTATTATACAATTTGATGAATCAATTACCTGAAGATGATGCAAGGCACATGAGTATATTATATAGTTTACATGAAGCTACAAAAGTACTTAGAGACTATAACGAAGAAGAAGCTATAAAAGCTAGAAAGATACTGAAAGTAGAACTTGATAAAAAAGGTGGAGACCCATCACTGTCTATCAGTGCTATCGGTCATGCACACATAGATCTTGCATGGCTCTGGCCTATAAGAGAAACAATCCGTAAAGGTTCAAGAACTTTTTCCACAGTACTGGAAATGATGGAAAGATATCCAGACTATAAGTTTGGAGCTAGTCAACCTCAATTATATTTTTGGATGAAAGAACATTATCCAGCATTATATGAAAAAATAAAAGAAAGCGTTAAGAAAGATCGTTGGGAAGTTCAAGGCGCTATGTGGGTAGAACCAGATACTAATATCTCTGGCGGAGAAGCTCTTGTCAGACAAGTAGTATATGGAAAAAGATTTTTTAGAGATGAATTCGATAAAGATATGAAGATATTATGGCTTCCTGATGTATTTGGATATACGGGAGCATTACCTCAGATACTTAAAAAATCTGGTGTTGATTATTTTATGACTATTAAATTATCTTGGAGTGAGCATAATAAATTCCCTTATCATACATTTAATTGGAAAGGTATTGATGGAACGAAGATATTGACTCATATGCCTCCACAAGGTACATATAATAGTTCAGCAACGCCAAAAGCAATCAAGAATTCTGAAAAAGATTTTATGGAAAAAGGAATTAGTGATCGTTGTTTATTATTATATGGAATTGGAGATGGAGGAGGAGGTCCAGGAGCAGAACATTTAGAGAGACTTGATAGAATGAAAAACCTAAATGGACTTGTTCCCGTAGAACAAGAATTCGCTCTGGATTTCTTCCATAGAATAGATAAAGATTGTTCCAAGTACAACACTTGGGATGGTGAGTTGTATCTAGAAAAACATCAAGGTACATTGACATCACAAGCAGCTAACAAGAAATGTAATAGAAAAATGGAAATAATGCTAAGAGAATTAGAATTCGCATCAATGTTAGCAAGCATCAATAATGATTATGTTTATCCACAAGAAGAGATTGAAAAGATATGGAAAGAAGTGCTTCTATATCAATTCCATGATATTCTGCCAGGTTCATCAATCAAGCGTGTATATGATGAAAGTGTGGCAAGATATAAGATTCTATCTGAAGAAACAAGAAAAATGACTGAAAAGGCTTATTCAGCACTTGCAGAGAAGATTGGTTCAGACGATATTAAGAATCCTTATATCATTTTCAATTCCCTTTCATGGAAACGTAATGAATGGATCAATCTTGACGGTGAATGGAAACATATATCTGTTCCTGCTATGGGATATGTTGTAGTAGATAAAGGTCAAAGCAATGTAGACCAAAATGGTTTAGTGGCTACAGACAATACTCTTGAAAATGAATTAATAAAAGTAGAATTTGCAGCAGATGGAACAGTAAGTTCTATATTCGATAAAGAAAATAATAGAGAAGTGATACCAGAAGGTATGAAAGGCAATAAGCTTTCTGTTTATGACGATGATGGAGATGCCTGGGATTTCAATATCACTTATGATCAAAAATCACCAGTTGAATTTGTATTACAATCAAGCAAATCATATGTAGACGGACCTAGAGCTATTATCAAGCAAACCTATAAATACGGTGAATCAGAATTAGTACAAGATATTGTATTGACAAAAGACAGTCGTAGAATAGATTTTAATACTAAGGTTGAATGGAAAGAACGCAATAAAATGTTGAGAACATCCATACCAGTTGATGTACACACAAGTGAAGCTGTTTGTGACATTCAGTTTGGTACAATTAATCGTCCTTGCCATAGAAATACTAGCTGGGACGCTGCAAAACACGAAATATGTGCTCACAAATGGGTAGACCTGTCACAGAGAGACTATGGAGTTGCATTGATGAATGATTGTAAATACGGGTATAAAGTAATGGATAACACCATTGACCTGAATTTACTAAGAAGCTCCGAGTTTCCAGGTGTTAATGCTGATTATGGAACTCATAATTTCACATATTCAATTTATCCTCATAAGGGAGATCATGTTACAGGAGAAGTAGCTAAGGAAGCTTATGAATTGAATATTCCATTAAATAGCATGAAAGGCACTAAAAATGATGTTGAACTACCACAAGAGAAAGCATTTATTCAGATAGATAATGAAAATGTAATAATAGAAGCAATCAAAAAAGCAGAAGATGATAATAGTCTGATCGTCAGATTATACGAAAACAGTAATTCTACATCTAATGCGAAGATACATTTTGGCTTCAATGTCAAGTCAGTTCAATTAGTTGATATAATGGAAGAAAATCCAAATGATCTATCAATTGATGGAGGAACTGTAAACCTTATATTTAAACCTTTTGAGATTCATACATTAAAAGTTGAGATATAATTAAGATATTCATATTATAAGGCGTTTCATTAAATTCATATAAAACATAGATATAAAGGATTAACCGTTAATGTAGATATAATTATGTCGGTACATTAATGGTTATTTTTTTAGTTACTGATAAATCAATTGTTAGTATTTCCTAAAATTAATTTCAATAATTAAGAAGGAATGGTATAATTTAATATATTTTAATTTCTATATAACTATCTAGAAAGGAAAGAAAAAATGGTTGAAAAAAAATTATCTTTAAAATTGTTGAAAGAAAAATATGTAGTCTGTCGATTGAATGAAAACGATAAAATTCCTAATTGGATAATGAAAAGTGACTTTTTTTCAATAACAAGAACACTAGATGAATTATCTATCGTGTGTAATCAAGAGAATATACCTGATGACATAATATGTGAAAAAGATTGGAGAATATTGAAGATAGAAGGACCTTTGGATTTTTCTTTAATTGGAATTCTTGCTTCGATTAGTACAATATTGGCAAGAAAAAAAATAAGTATATTTGCTATATCAACTTATGATACTGATTATATTCTAATTAAAGATAAAGACATTAATAATGCTATAGAAACATTAGTTAATGATAATTATGAAGTTATAAAGTAAACAGCTATCAGTACTATAATCAAGAAAAGATAATTAAAGGAGAGTGTACAAATGGATAAGAATTGTTTTGTGTCATGGAGTGGAGGAAAAGATTCATGTCTTGCTTTATATAAAGCCAAAGAAATGGGATATAATCCTAAGAGATTATTCACTATGTTCAGTATGGAGAACAATATCAGTTCTGCCCATAGATTGAAAGAACAAATAATTAAGGCTCAAGCTTCTGCAATGGGAATTGAGCATACCGTAGGAAAAGCAAAGTTTGATGATTATGAAGAAATATTTGTAGATAATCTTAAGATGTTCAGGCAACAAGGCATTGATTATGGAATATTCGGTGATATTGATATAGATGATCACAAGAAATGGGAAGATGAAGTTTGCAAAAAAGCTTCCATGGAATCGTTTTTACCACTATGGCAAATGGATAGAAGAGAAATAGTACAAGAGTTTTTGAACCTGGGTTTCAAGGCAAAAATCATAGTAGTTAATACAACAATGCTTAATGCCAGATTTTTGGGACAAGACTTGAGCTACTCGTTATTGGATGAGATTGAAGCATATGGTGCGGATGCTTGCGGTGAGAATGGAGAATATCATACAGTGGTGTATGATGGTCCTATATTCCATAAGCCTGTACAATTAAAATATAATGATGAAATTATACCTGTTAGTGACAAATGGGCTCAGATTGAAGTAAAGAGATAATGATATCTATTATACATACTAAATAAAGGTGGAGATTAGAACATCCAGTATTATGACTTCATATAATCCGATAAATGGTGTATGGGCGGCTTCTAATTATGATTTGAATACAACCCCATATGAAGACGTGAATGGGGATATGGAATTGGTAAGAAAAAGAGTACAGCTATGGAAATAATAAAAAATTAAGGGCATCTCACCTTAGATGTTCATCTATTTGGTGAGACAGCCCTTGTGTTCAAGTATTAGATATTCTTAGCAACTTCATATGCATTCCAGATAGCATACATGATATTTTGAACTTTATTAGCATCTCCTATGAGTTTTGCCTTTGGAATATCAAATCTGATATTATCATATAGATCTTTTTGAGATAGATATCCAATAGCTACAATAGCACTATCAGCGTCAATAACTGATTCCTGTCCATTTGAATTGACAACAAAACCTTTATCTGTTTTCTTGTTGATATAAGAACCTGTTATAACATCAATATTATTGTATCTAATCAATTCATGAAGCATATCATGGTTAGCATGACATAAAGGTCCTCCTATTTGAAGGATATCATCCTGCATTTCTATGATAGTTACTTCTTTGTTTTGTTTTCTTAGCCAAAGAGCTGTTTCACATCCAACAAGCCCTCCGCCGATTATTACAACTTTATCACCAACAGCTTTTCTGCCCATTAGTACATCTTCTGCTGAATATACATTGTCAGCACCTTCAACAGTCAATGCTTTTGGATTGGAGCCTGTTGCAATAAGTACTTCATCAGCTTGAAATTCTTTAATACTTTCTTTGGATGCAGTCACATTCAATCTTATTTCAACACCTAGATCTTTTAATGTTACTTCATACCATTTAGCAAGTGCACGATCGTCATCTTTAAAATCTGGAACTCCTCCTGGAACGATATTACCACCAAGATAACTATTTTTTTCAAGGAGTATCACTTCATGACCACGAATAGCTGCTACTCTTGCAGCTTCCATTCCTGCGACACCGCCACCGATAATGAGAACTTTTTTAATATTTTCAGCTTTTTCTATTGCATAATCTTTTTCTCGTCCGCATGCAGGATTTACGGCACACGATACTGTTGCAAAATTCTGTAGCCTTCCCATACATCCTTCTTGACAAGATAAACATGGTCTAATTGTTTCACACTTACCTTGTAAAATTTTATTTGGTATTTCTGCATCTGCAAGTAGTGGTCTGGCTAGAGCGATCATATCTGTTTTTCCTGATAGAATTGCCTCGCTTGCTAACTCAGGATCATCCATTCTACCTGCTGTAATGATAGGTACATCTACTGTGTTTTTCAGAATTTCGTTATATGGAAGGTATAGTCCTTTCTTTTGATACATTGGTGGATGACTCCAATACCATGAATCATAAGAACCAACATCTCCATTTAATGCATCATAACCAGCTTCAACAAGTATTTTAGCTGCTTCGATTCCTTCAGGAATATCTCTTCCTTTTTCCTCAAACTCTTCATCTGGTAAACCACCTTTGCACCAGTCCTTAATAAAGCTCTTTATACTGTACCTAAGTGATACAGGGAAATCTTCTCCACAACGTCGCTTGATTTCTTGTACAACCTCACAAGCGAATCTTAAACGGTTTTCTAATGATCCACCATATTCATCAGTACGATGGTTAAAGAAAGAAATAGCAAATTGGTCCAGTAGATATCCTTCATGGACAGCATGAATTTCAACACCGTCGAATCCTGCTTTTTTTGCAATTGCTGCTGACTCACCAAATGCTTTTACATATTCCTTTACTTCTTGATTTGTCAATTCACGGCATGTCACACCTGGCAAGAATCTATGTGGAATAGGGGAGGGTGCTACTGCTACTTTTCCTACAATAGATGGTATACTTACTCTTCCGAAACCAGCTGATAATTGTAAAAATATTTTTGCTCCATATGCATGTATTCTTTCAGTCATTTCATTACCTGTTGTAATGAAATTAAGAGGATTGATTGTTGGACATGGCATGGAGGGTAGAGCACATTTTTCAATATTATTTTCTACCATTGTTACACCTGTCATGATTAAACCGGTTCCACCTTTTGCACGTTCTACATAGAACTCAATTCCTCTCTCATTAAAACTACCGTCTTCGTTGCACATTCCGCCTGGTCCCATTGGTCCAAGAACATATCTGTTTTTAATCTCCAATTTTCCAATTTTAATTGGTTCGTAAAGTACTTTATAATTCTTTTCCATTTTGTTCTCCTTTCTGGAATCAAATATCCACATCTGATTTTTGATGTTAAATCCAGTATAGAACATAAAGCAGCTTTACTTGCAAGAGGAATTTGTTAAATTTTTATCGAAATCCATAATTCTATATATGGATGTAACTTAGCACCTTTTTCAACCTCAACCAATAATATCTTTCCCCATGAAATATCATCAATCTCAAGTCCTTTGCTCATTATATATTCATAAGCCTTTTTAAAGACCTTCTGAGGTTGCTGTGAAAAATCCTCATCTGCCACTACAATTGTATGTAAACAAGATGTACTTCTCAATTGTTTAGTATTCAGTTCTAGTGGTAAATCTAATTCTTCCATTTTTTTGCTGCTTACGAAGTACCCAAAATTACTCATTCCCATTCTTTCATCAATTACTCCCAGCTGAACTACTGGCATTAGTTTTACCCATTCATGTATTATCTTTTGGGAACTGCGGTTTTTTGAAAGCCATCCACACTCCTCATCACACATAACAGTTACTGCAGGGGATTGTGCTAATTCATATTTGTTCAATAGTTGTTCAATTCTTCGTATACTGACAAGATGATCTTCAATGGCATCTGCTAGATTTTTATAATAAGTTGCCTTTTTTAAGGCTTCATTTCTATATTTTGTTTCTCTTTCTTGTATTAATCTATAATTATTTTCTTTTCCTCCAAATTGAGTAATGATGCTTTTCATGGGTATTTCCATAGAACGATACTTTGCATAAGAAAGCAATCGGAATACATCAACGACATTGTAATAACGATGACCATTTTTTTCTTTATTCACTTTAATCAAATGTTCTTTTTCAAAATAGTGAATGGCACTGGTAGTGCATCCAAGAATTTCTGCCAAATCTGTAATACTATACTTCATAATCGTTCCTTTCTACCTAAAGCTGCTTTAGGTTTTGTTAGCAAAATCATGATTTACTATTATTATATCATCCAAGTTAGTATACTACTATATTTTTGAGGGTATTTAATCTTTAGAAGTAAATGGAACTAATTTGTAATATAAACATATAATTTAATAAATAATATTGACTATCATTATCAATTAGATTATACTAATTATGTTGTACCAGTATCAATATAACAATAATATATGTAACATCTATTGATTTTTCAATAATTATTAAAAATAAATATATGAAGATAGGGAGGTAATCATACTAAAGTAATTAGTTCTATTTTTATCAATGTAATGGCATTTGGTTGCAATCTAAGTATTAGACATAACTTCTAAAAAATATTTGAAACAGGAGGGTCAACAGTATGCAAAAAGATAAAAAGAAGTTTATCTTGAAAAGGTTCACACCTTATATGGGTAAGAAAAAAATACTTTTGCCTTTGGCACTAGTATTATCGGGAATATCAGCAGCACTTAACATCTTACCTTTTGTTCTTGTATGGTATATAGTACGTGATATATTATCGTCTCCTCAAGCAATTGATATATCAAATGTAAGTTTTTATGCTTGGATAGCCTTTGCAAGTGCAGCAGGAGGTATAGTAGTATATTTTTGTGCACTTTTAAGTTCCCATCTTGCAGCATTTAGAGTAGAAGTAGGAATGCAGAAAGTGGGTATGGAAACAGTAATATCCAAGCCGCTAGGGTTTTTTGATAATTATTCAAGTGGTAAAATAAGAAAGATTGTAAATGATGGAGCAGGAACCACACATACTTTCTTAGCACATCAGCTTCCTGATATGGCAGGTAGTATCGTTTCTCCTGTCATCCTTATATCTTTGATTTTTATTGTAGACTGGAGAATGGGTATTGCTTCTCTTATTCCTATAATTCTAGGATTCATAACAATGAAATTCATGTCCACAACTATAGGTAGGGAATTTCAAAGGAAATATTATGATTCATTGGAAGAAATGAGTTCTGAATCTGTTGAATATATTAGAGGGATTCCAGTTGTAAAAACGTTTGGTCAGAGTATATATTCTTTCAAGCGATTCTATGATAGCATAGTCAAATATAAAGAGATGGTTCATGCATATACTCTTCTTTGGAGAAGACCAATGTCCTTCTATACAGTAATCATGCAATCAGCCGCATTCTTTTTGATTCCTATGGCTATCTTATTGATAGGAAGAGGAGAGAATCTACCAATTGTACTTGCTGACTTTATTTTTTACATGCTCATATCACCCATATTCACTATGCTTTTGATGAAATCCATGCACTTCCAACAGAATACCTTAATCGCTCAACAAGCCATTGATAGACTGGATAACCTTTTGGATTACCCTAATATGAGCTATTCAGGTAATGTGAAAAAAATAAAAGACCACAGTCTAGAGTTTAAGGATGTAGTATTCTCATATGAAGGAAGTGATAAACATGCTATAGATAAGATCAGTTTCAAATTGAATCAAGGTGAAACTATTGCACTTGTTGGAGCCTCTGGAGGCGGAAAAACCACAATAGCAAGGCTTGCAGCACGTTTTTGGGATGTAGATGAAGGTAAAGTGTTAGTAGGAGGAACTAACGTAAAAGATATTTCAAAGAAAGAACTTATGGACAATATATCTTTCGTTTTTCAGAGTACCAAGTTATTCAAAGGATCATTAAGAGATAATATAATTTTTGGTAAAAAAAATGTAAGGGAAAAAGAGATGAATAGAGCTATTGATTTCTCACAATCAAGAGATATCATAGACAATTTAGATAATGGACTTGATACTGTAATAGGTTCAAAAGGAACCTACCTTTCTGGAGGAGAACAGCAGAGGATTGCACTTGCTAGGGCGATTGTCAAGAATGCTCCTATAGTGTTATTGGATGAAGCTACTGCTTTTGCAGATCCTGAAAATGAACATCTGATTCAAAAAGCACTGAAAGAGGTTAGCCGCAATAAGACCACGTTGATGATTGCTCATCGTCTTACAAGTGTACAGAATGTAGATAGGATATTGGTGATTCAGGATGGTAGAATCGCAGAAACAGGAACCCATAAGGAACTCATTATTAAAAATGGTATATACAAGAAGATGTGGGACGAATACCAGACATCCGTTGCATGGAAAATTAAGGCTGACAAACATGTAGAAAAAGGAGGACAAAAATGATTAGATATTTTCAAAACAGATATGCCATGTCTGAAAAAGGAGCTAAAGACCTTATAAAATCAATTATCTGGACTGTAATACTAGAAATCAGTTTTATGGTTCCTGTAGTTCTGAGTTTTAAATTCTTGGACGAATACATGAGCGTGCTTTTGAATAATTCAAATAGCAAAGATAGCATTCTCTACTATGTCATTATGTCTATAGCATTTTTTATAGTAATGTTTGTTATCGCTTATTTCCAATATAATTCTGCCTATACCAAAATCTATGAAGAAAGTGCTAGAACAAGGATAAGCTTAGCTGAAACACTTAGGAAATTACCCTTAGCATTCTTCGGAAAAAAGGATATTGCTGATCTAAGTTCGACAATCATGGAAGATGCTACGCAGATAGAACTATTATTTTCCCATTCAGTTCCTCAGATCTATGCTTCAATATTGACCGTCCTGGTTATGGGAGTTCTATTGTTCTTCTATAACTGGAAATTGTTTATAGCAGTATTTTGGGTAGTTCCAGTTGCAGCATTGGTTTTTTACTTGTCCAGGAAATTTCAGGATAGAGTACAATCCAAACTCTATGATGTAAAAAGGGATATATCAGATAAAATTCAAGAAGGACTTGATTCAGCTCATGAGATTAAATCCTATAATAGAGAAGAAGCATATGTAGATAATTTGAATTCCAAATTGGATAATTATGAAAAACATATGATAAAAGGTGAACTTCTCATAGGTGCATTCATCAACTTATCTTATGTATTGTTGAAGCTTGGACTTCCAAGTGTTATATTTTATGGTGCGTATCTTCTATCTACAGGGTCTATAAATATTTTTACTTACCTTGTTTTTCTTGTAGTGTCAGCACGTATTTATAACCCTATAATGGACGTGATGAATAATTTTGCACTACTCATCTATCTTAACGTTCGTATTAAGCGTATGAAAGAGATGAATGGAATGCCTAGACAAGATGGAAAGACTCAATTTTATCCTAAGAATTACGATATAGAATTCAATAATGTGGATTTCTCTTATCAAGATGGTGTGCAAACATTGAAGAATGTCAGCTTTAAGGCAAAGCAAGGAGAGGTGACAGCGCTTGTTGGACCTTCAGGTGGAGGTAAGAGTACACTAGCGAAGTTGTCTGCAAGATTCTGGGATATAGATAAGGGTGTAATCACCCTAGGAGGAGAAGACATATCCAAAGTAGATCCAGAAACCCTCTTGAATAATTATTCCATAGTATTTCAAGATGTTACACTATTTAATTCGAGTGTAATAGATAATATCCGTATAGGTAAGAAAGATGCTACAGATGAAGAAGTCATCAAGGCTGCCAAACTTGCAAGGTGCCATGAGTTCATCAATACCCTTCCAGAAGGTTATGATACCTTGATAGGTGAAAACGGTGAGAAATTATCAGGAGGAGAAAGACAGCGTATATCCATAGCTAGAGCAATGTTGAAAGATGCGCCTATCATATTGCTTGACGAAGCTACAGCATCTCTTGATACTGAGAACGAAAGTAAAATCCAGAATGCTCTAAGTGAGCTTATAAAAAATAAAACAGTGCTTATTATCGCTCACCGTATGAGAACGGTTTCGGGAGCTGATAAAATCGTTGTTATCAAAGACGGTTCTATAGAAGAAACAGGAACACCTTCACAGTTGAAAGAACAACAAGGAATATTTGCTTCTATGGTTGAGACACAATATAAAAGTAGTTAATAAAAATAATAAGTCATAAACTTAATAAAGGGGTATGCCATATTTAGGGATATTTATTGACATAAGAAAGGATAACAGTTTGAAAACCAGTAATATATTGAGATTCAAACTGTTACCTTAAATAAGTGTTTTTATTTATAGTAAACTGGCAAGAATAAATCACTTGTCCTTATGACCAAATATGGATAGGTAATATTCATAGTAACAGAATCATCTTCACCAGGACTTAATAATTCAGTTGAGATTACAATGCAATCTTGGGATTCGTATAATTCATTTACTTGTATACCATATCCTCCTGTTCTTTGTTCACCATATCCTATAACTATATATAGATATTGCCCATCTCTGAAGCTAAGTCTAAATGGGTTGAATTTAAGAATGTCAATATTTTGTTTTATTACATCTTGTACATTATCATCATCTACTACAGTAAATTCCATATCCATTATCTTATTAGTATCTTTTACTGATTCTTCAATATAATTGAAATTGATTTCTATTGGAGTGTCAAAATAATAGTCTGATGCAGCATATACAGATGATGCCCCTAACAGTAGAAAAACAGCTGTTAGTACAAAGAATTTTGGTACATTAATCTTACTCATAATTTAAATTCCTCCTCATAATAAATGTTGTATTTCGAAATACCTTACTTATAATAACACTAAGATAAATATAGAACAATATCTAATGTGCAAATAATAGAAAAATTTAGTTTTAAGATGATATTAATTCATAATATTAATATTATTCGGATAAAACATTATTTATTTCCATTTTTTCCTAAATTGTAGTGGCGTCATTTCTTCTCTTTCTTTAAATAGTGTAATAAAATGACTGATATTCTTTATTCCTACTTCGTAAGATATAGATTGAACACTTAGATCAGTGAATTGAAGCATTTTCTTAGCAGTGGTTATTCTTAAACTAATCTGATAATCAATGGGTGAAAAACCAGTATATTTTTTATAAAGTCTGGCTAAATGATATTTACTTAGGGCGAATTTTTTACCAAGAGTATCAAGGGATAATTTTTCTGTATAATGATGATCAATATAATTTTGAATGGATAAAATAATTTTTGGTGTATCTACATATTCTCCATAAGTACAAGCTTTTATCATGATTTCAGTTAAGCAGTTGGTCAATAGATTGGAGCAGAGTACTTCTCTTTGAAGGTTTTTCTCTTTATGAAGTTGAAACATGGTATTTATCCATAAAGGTATTTGTGTGCTATCATCTAAATGTATAACTGGACCATGTTGTTCACGAAATTGATTGTAATAACCTTTAGTAGCACTACCATTAAAATGTACCCATGATATTTCCCATAATTCTTTTTCATCAGTTCTATAATAATGTTGCTCCATACAATCTATCCATATTAAATCGCCAGGTATAATAGTATAAGTTTTACCTTGGTATTTCAGGTGACCTTTACCAGATTTAGAATAGATTAGAAGATATGAATTAAGGCCAGCTCGTTCGGTATAATAATTATTTAATGTTTGGAAATATCCGATCTCTTGAATGTAATAATAGATATTTTTGGCTCGTTGGCTTGGGGTTGCGATATATCTGATAGAGCTACTGGTCCATGCTTCTTTGAATCGTTCTTTAAATTCCATAATACCTCCGCAAGATACTGTTATTTATAAGCAAGATACATGATGGTTTCTTTTGCTTATAATGATTATACTATAAATATAAGACAATAACAAACAAGGATAATGGAGGTAATTTAAATGAAAAGTAAAAAACTGAAAGCAAGAGTTGGAATCTATACTGCAGGTTTAAAAGTGTATTGGGATCAGTTTGAAGGATTGAGAGAGAGATTGATAGAGTATGGAAAACATATTGGATTAATGATTGAAGACTATGCTGAAGTTTACAATTATGGTATGGTAGATGATGAGTATTCAGGCAGAGCAGCAGGTGAATGGTTTAATGAAAAGAATGTAGATCTGATTTTCTGTCACAGCGGTACATACTTCACTTCATCATCTGTTCTACCTATTCATCAAATAAACAGTGCTCCAGTGATTATTCTTAATTTGCAGCCAACACCACAGATGAATTATGGTGTAACGACAACTGGTGAATGGTTGGCCCATTGTGGTGCTTGTCCAGTACCGGAACTAACGAATGCTTTACATAGAGCAGGTATTCCATATAGGACTGTCAATGGTCTTCTTGGACTGAACGAAACACCTGAAATATCTATGACAGATGAAGTGACTTACATGAGAGATGAAGCCAAACTTGCCAAACATAAGATTGTGGAGTGGGTAAAAGCTGCAAGTGTTAAAAGAACATTGCAACATAGCCGTTTTGGATTCCTTGGAAACAATTACAGTGGTATGCTTGATATGTATTCGGATTTTGCTATGATTCAAGCTCAGACAGGATGTCATGTAGAGATTCTTGAGATGTGTGATCTAGATGAATCATTTGTGAAAGTAACAGATGAAGACATAGATGCTAAACTTAAGGAAATCCATGAGTTCTTCACAATAAGTGGGGATTCACCATCAGAACCACTTGCTAAGAAACCAACAGATGAACAGTTGAATTGGTCAGCAAGGGTTGCTGTAGCACAACAAAAAATGGTGGACCAATATGATTTGGATGCTATAGCATATTACTATCATGGTAAGAATGACAACCATTATGAACAAGTACAAAGTGGTTTCATTGTCGGTCATTCACTCCTTACATCTAAAGGGGTACCATGCTCTGGGGAAGGAGACCTGAAAACAGCACTTTCCATGAAAATATGTGATGTTCTTGGTGTCGGTGGTAGTTTCTGTGAAATCGTTGCGACAGATTATATATATCAAACTATCATATTAGGGCATGATGGACCATTCCATATTAATATTTCTGATGGTAAACCTGTCCTAAGGGGTATGGGGGTATATCATGGTAAAAGAGGACAAGGAGTTTCAGTAGAAGCTAATGTGATTAGGGGACCTGTTACAATGCTTGGTACTACTCAAACAAAGGAAGGTTCACTAAAATTCATTATTAGTGAGGGAGAAGCTATCAAAAAGCCTATATTGACTATAGGGAATACACAAACACATATAAAATTCAGTGTCGATCCTGACAGTTACATGGACAAATGGTTCAATGAGGCACCTACACATCATCTTGCCATGTCAGTAGGACATAATGCAGAGTTGTTTAAGAAAGTTGCTTGTATGCTTAATATAGAATATGTAGTGATATAATAAATAATATAAGTAGACATAGTTAAATCATGAATATGATTGACATAAAGGGTGATTTTTAAGCTAAGGGAAATTAAGAGTTATAAAGGGTAATTAATTATGCTAATATAAAGTGCTTTCAAAAAGGAAATAGGCTTAATGTCTATTTCTTTTTAATTAAGTAGGAAAGGTTTACTTCTATAAGAATTAATGCTACATCAAGCTTTGCTAATAATGAGTTGTTAATATATGGAATTTTATATATAGCATAGCAATGATTGAAAATTATATAACAATTTTAGGTATTTGCTATAATGAGGAGGAGAAAATTTGTTTTGTAGCTAACATCGGGAATTATGTTATAATATAAAGTGGATTTATGCTTATTTGAATATTTAATTATTCTGTAGAAGTTAATATAATAGGGGGCATATGAAAATGGATAGAAAAAAATATGTAATTGCAATAAGTGGTTTTTCTGGTTCTGGGAAAAGTACAATAACAAAGAAGATTGCAAAATCTTTTAATGATTCTACATTCATAATGTTTGATGATTATCAGGAACAAACATCTTATCCAAAAGAAATGTTTACGGGAAATAGTAAAGAAATAAGCATGGATAAGCTTGAGAGTAATTGCTTTTTCAATGATTTAGATGAATTGATAGATGATAAAGATATTATTTATTCAAAACATAGAAAGATTAATACTGCAAAATTCATTATTATAGATTGGAATTTCGGAAGATCCCACTACAGAGTAAGCAAATCTATTGATAAAGTATTTTTTGTTGATGTTCCGTTGGATATTGCATTATCAAGGAAAATCTTAAGGAATATAGATGTAGACTTAAAAAATAAAAAACCTGACGATAAAATAGATATCATAAAAAGTAATCTTACTATGTACTTAAAGGGTTTTAGATCAGCTAATATTAAGATATATGAAAAAGTCAAAAATGATAGTGACATAATACTTGATGGAACTAAAACAATTGATGAATTATCAAATAAAATAATAGAAGAGTTAAAAAAATTAGAAGGGTGATTAAGTATGTGTACAAGTTTTGCTTGTTACAATAATGCTCCAATATACGGAATGAATTTTGATTATAATGATGTAAAACTGAAATTCAATATTGTTAACCAGAATAATATCAATATATTTCAAATAATGTTCCAAATAGAGGGTGAATATGTGCCTACAGCAGGATTTAACAGTAATGGTATTTTTGGAGCTGCTCAAGTAATGATTTCTGATATTGAAACATTTGTAGAAGGTAATGATGATTTGATAGAACCATATCTTGTATATAAAAAAGCTATGGAAAATGCAAGTGATATTGAATATATTATGGATAATGTAATTGGACAAAAGCGATTGAACTATTCAAGACAGTTAAAAGGACATCAGTTATATGCAGATGAATTTGGTCAAACAGTTATTATTGAACCAAGTAAAAGTGGAAATACGTACTTGATTTCAGATAAAAAAAATACTGTTATGACTAATTTTTCTAATAGCGAATTGATTAATAAGGATATTAATAGTATTAATGGATTTGGAATTGATAGATATATTACTGCTACAAAAATGCTTAATAACATACAAGACAAATTCGATTATGACCTAGCATTTGAAGTCCTAGAAAAAACTCAACTATCAGAAGGTGAAATCACAACACAATGTTCAATAGTAATTAAACAAGATTCAATGGACATATTTCTATGTGTCAGAAGAGATTTTAATAAAATATGGAAGATATCACTTAACGATAAAACAATTGAAACTTATAGGGGATTCAAAAGGTATAAAAAAATGGTAATCGACCAAAAAGGTGTAACTGATATAGATTTAGGATTAGTATCTTCTAACTAAGGAGAGTGTCTTTTAATTAATAATATAAATTAATTTATTTCATTATTTTGGATAGTGTCGGGAAGTATGATAAAATTATAGACAATATATAAATTTGATCTTATAAGGAGGAGTATAATGAGTTATTTCTTTAAAATTATTATCATAATACTACTAGTAGGAATATTTGGAGGTATCATCAATTATTTATTGAATGGTATGAAAACAGAAAAAAAGTATGTATCAATATTTGATGTAGAATTGCTTAAGTGTATATTTGTTGGTATGGGGGCATCACTATTAGTTCCATTATTTTTGAATATGATATCAAGTGATATTATCAAACAAGCTGAAACTAATGATTATATGCTATTAGTATTTATTGGTTTCTGTTTAATAGCATCTATATCATCAAAATCATTCATAAACTCAATATCTGAAAAAATATTGAAAGAACTGGGAGATAAAGTAAATAAAATTGAGGAAGATGTAAAACCGATAATTCAAAGTTCGCTAGAGCCTGATAATGATACTAGAAAAAATATGAAAGGCACATATGATTCATTAGATAATCTTGAAATAAGTATATTAAAGAGTCTTGAAAACAGTAAATATGTATATAGAACTATAAATGGAATTGTAAAAGAGTTACAAGAAAACAATGAGAGAATAAAATCAAACATTGAAAAACTTATAAATAAAGGATTAATAAAATATAAATCAATAAAAAATAAGAATATGTATTATATAACGGTTAAAGGAAAAGAATGTATCGCACATGAGGGTATTGAAGACTAGATGTTGTCAGTACAAATTTAATTCTAATTAAATTATAGATTCTATAGAGTTACAATAATGCAAAAAAATGTCGCAATTATTTCTATATTGTCAAATGTTGTATTAATATGGACTTATATTAAAAATAACATAAATAAATCAAAATAAATTTACAAATATTTATAAATAATGTAATATTAAACTATAAACAAATTATTGACAATTTAGAATTGAACTTATAACAGTAATACGATATAGTTTGTTTGTTTATAAAAATTCACTTTAGGAGGAATATTGTTATGTCTAATTCATTTTATGCAAGTAAAAACCAGATTCAATTAAAAGCTATTAACCAAATACCCCATTCTAATAAGATTCAAGGGACTATCATCTCCAAAAATCTAATGTCAATTAAATGGGAAACACTACCTGATAATCAGGCGGCAAGCAATGGAAATGCACTTTATGTTTGGCAAAATACAGGATTACCATGGGGACAAGGACAAAGCCCATTACAATATGATACAATCAAAGAAAACTCACAAACTGGTGATCAGGTTTTTAAGTTTAATGTTGAGAAAAAACCATACATAGTAGCCTATTCAACAAGTGCTTCCGGTTCATCTTTTTGTGCCACATTACAATTCAATCCAGGTAGCGCCGAAGGAGTACCATCTTTTACAACAATAGAGTTAGTTGAGCCAGCACTAGGAGATAATTCTCTTATAGCGAAATTCACAACACCTATCGGTAACAATCCTAAAGCCAATAATAATTGGATAGGTTTATGGGAAGGTGCTAAAGTTACATATGATGGCAGTAATAGAATAAAAAAAATCATGGTTGAATCAAATGTTTCAAGTGATACACAGTTAATGAATAATTTGAGTCTTACTGTTGATACAACATATACCCTTGGATATGCTTGTGGACCTCAAGATAGTGATCTAACTGCATTTGTAACATTTACAACTTCACCTTATTAAAAAATTATTGATACAGACGTTTGATTATTTTTTAAACGTCTGTATACAATTATAGTAAAAAAGGAGGTTTTGAGATATTGCCCTATTTCAAAAGATTTGAAAAAACACTTCTATATATTGGTCAGATAATACATGGAAGAAGAGTTCTTTACTTACTTCCAGAAACGAATACATTTAGAGCTGATAGCTTGACATTAGAACAATCTTTTTACCAAGAAAAAGGTATCTTTATTTTTTCATTATTAGAGGAAACCATCCTCAATGACAAAACCGTAGAATTACTAATAACTAATATTCGAGATTACATAAATAAACAAATACCTACAAATAGAGCTTTTTTGTGGATGAATTATGAAGATGATCTAAAAAAAATAGAACTACAAGGATTTGGATTCATGGAATTCAATAAATCCTATAAAATGGTACAATCTCTTACAGCTGATCTATCAAACGACTTGAAATTGTATATAGGACAGTCGGACATTTGTTATGATGATAGTAAAAGAGAAATTATTTTTAATGGGAGAATAGAGTTAAATACTATTAGCGGAATATCGACTTGTCAGGTAGAACCACAAAAAGTTACTCTATCATTTGACTCAGATGAAATGGGATGTTTTAAATACAAAATACATATATCCCAAGGAAAAGATTTTGATATTATGAATTTCGGTATATATTATTTTACAATTGACGATAATGAAATATTAACTCGTACTTATCCAATTATAAAACTAAATCTTGAAACATCAAATAATAGAGTTTATTTCAATGCATGTACCGATGTAACAGATTTATTAAATCCAGATCGCACTTATTTTGCTTTTGCAGGACAAGATAAAAATCTTAAAGGGGAAATAATAAAAACAGTTTTACCTACAACATTTGTTACCAATTATGGACATTTTCTTAATCTCATACCAATGTCAAAAGATGGAATGAATGTCAATAATAATTCCATTAGAGAGGCCAAAATGGTTTTTGGTATTAATCCCAGGGAAAGGCTGAATAGATATTTGATGCCTCATGGTGATTTTGCAATAGGTACCAAAAAAAATGAAGAGACAAAAGGACATAAACTTCTTTGTGGTTTATCAGGAACAGAAGTATTGACTTTTCAACCAACGATAGATGAGAATATAGGTAATCTACTTAGTTTCTATTCACATATGCCAGCCTTTGCTCCAGATTTTCCATTTAATGAAGCATCTCCAGTAGCACCGCCCATAACCAATACTCCTTTACTGACTGATGAATATGATACATCTTGGGTCACAATAAAAAAAGCAATAGAAGATAATTGTAATTCATATTATATATCACAACCTGAAAAAGCTTCATTTTATGGACATAAGGACAATAATGATAGAGGTCATATTCTTTTTGCAGAAGAATTTGGTTATCCTATCCCTGAAGACGAGAATTCATGTTTCCCTTTAGTTCCATATGGAAATCATAGACTGGATTATGGGGATAATGATGAAACTATCTTGTTATTTGAAAAACAGATTCTATCAGCAGTACGTCATAATAGAATAATGGAAGCAATTGAATGTAATACAGATGAAAAATCAAAATTACTATTTTTAAGAAAAACAAATGAAAATAGAGTATTTCACATAACAACACCATCAGGAATTATTGTTGAAGTAGATAATGAATTAAGAAAGTGGGAAAGGATTCTTCTTGGACAAAATGAAGAAGGAATACAAATGAGTTTTGACAAACCAGATATAAAACTTCAGCAAATTTTTCAGACAGATCAAATGTTTCTTGTTGCAACAGATAATACTCATCTATCAGGTTTTAAAAATAAGATGTCTATAGACGGTTGGAACTTTAAAGTAGATATAGGTACAGAGACAAATGATTTCGGGAATTACAGTAACGTCATAATCATGAAATTCTCAAAAGGGAAATTGAGAGATCTTGTTAAAAAAACTAGAGGATTCTCACAAGCATATGATTTCAATAAACAAGAAGAAATAGTAATGGTTTCACAGTGGTTGCAAGATTATATAGAAGACGGTATTGAAAGAGCAGATCGTGGGAATCATCTTTTCGACCATTTCAAAGATATAGTTACCAATGAACACTGGAATGGAATATTATTTTTGAAAGTAGACATCAATAAAATGCCAAAACAATTAGAAGCTCTTAGAGGAGGAATGAATCCTGATTATTTTTATGCCCATCATTTTGGAATTGAGACCAGTCCTATAGATAGTATCAATATTGAGATTAATGACAGCAGTTCTATGTTTGGTTTGATTGATTATACTGATCCTTCCTATGATATTAATAATCCAGAAAAGATTCTTACACCTGCTTCTGATGCTGATTATGATTTTAGAGTTCTCACATTGAAGGTGCTTTTTGAAAATTCTGCTATAAAAAGCTTTTCAAGCACAGCGCAACTGACAATAAATAGATTATTTAATCTTCCAGTAGCATATATGGGAGATAAAGAAAATACTTATCCGACAATTCTGCTAGAAGGTTCATTACAGCAAAGAAAGTCAAAGGATGGTTCCACTCAAACTACTTATATGTTAGATACGGTTGATGATAATATCTTTTATTTCAACAGCACTGTATTAAAAAGAGTCGAGATTGTCAAGGTACAGCTTAACACTACACAAGCTGATGAAGGAGCTCAAAATGATAATTCCGTTAATGGTAGATTTGATATAAGAGGCTATATGGATTTTGGAGTACTCAGTAGTCATGTTGATATAAAAGAAAGTGAAAGAGTATTTCAAGTGTATGATTTTTTGTCCTTTGGAAATAATTATGAAATACGTGGAAGTCAAAATAGTGAGAACTATGTATTCTATGAAGAGTTTAAAAGAAAAGGATTGAAATTCTCAGGTCTTGGTATCAATATGGTTTACTCAGAAAATGATTCTACTGATACAACATTATCAATGGATTATTCACAAATAACTTTTGATTTATTAAGGAGTAGTATAAGAACTAGAAAGAATAACCCTGAAAATAGTCTTTTTAATGACTTCAAATTACAATTAGAAGGCATTGTGGTAGGGAATGAAAAGAAACAGCCTGTGGACTTTGGATATGTTCCAGTTACTACTGATGTTGAACAGGTATCATTACAAGGAACTTGGACAGGTCTTTCATTTAAGTTGAAAATGGGAACGTTAGGTGAACTAGCTGATAAAGTCAAGTTGAAATCTAATATTCTGTTAGCGTGGTCATCGGGAAATGAAACTCAAGAATCTAATGATTCATTTTTTGTAGGTATAAAGCTACCAGGTGTTTCTGGCAGTTCGAAGATGTTTTCTTTGCAAGGTGTTTTTAAACTGTCTATAAAAGATATTATGCTAAAATATATGATTAAACAAAAAGTTTATATGTTAGTACTTTCTGATATAGCACTCAGATTCTTTGGACTATTAAAACTACCACCTAATGGTTCTACCTCCTTTTATCTATTCGGAAATCCTGATAGTGAAAGTACCTCTAGTGAACTGGGATGGTATACCATATACAATCAGGATAGTAAAAATAAGAGGCTGGGGGGGATTAATCATGAAAGCTTTTGATTATTTAATAGGAAATTTAATTAAAGAAGCCAATAAAAAACAAGATACAAATATAAAAAAAGCTTGCTTAAAATTTCAAAAAATCATTCAGAATGAAAAAGTTATTCGTATTTTTGTAGCAGGTTCTAATGGGAGTGGACACCAAACTACAACTGTACATATTATGATGAGACTCATATATGCATTTGAATACAGCGGTAATGTAGAGGTTTACTATGAAGAAAAAGAAAAAGCAGACAAACCTACAAAGGAAAAGCTAATACAGCTAATACTGGGTTTGACAAACAAAAATTTTGATAAATATATAAAAATTGGTCCAAAGACCGAAGAAGCAACTATAACTTTTATTGAATATGACCCAAATAATAAGCCAGAAAATAAAGTGAATTATGGATTTACTGGTGGAGCAGATGATAAAGAAGAAAATTATGCTATAAAATTAAATGTTTCCAAATTCCTTAGATTACAGCCATTAAAATGGATAAATGCACCAAATGACATTGAATATATACAAAAAGATAAGATTGTATTAAGTGAGTTGGTTGATTCACCTTATTACTATAGAGCTATAGAACTTGATGAAAAGGATTGGGAAAAAATACTTGAAGAAGAAGATAAAGATACCTTAGAAAGAACAAAACTAGAACATACAAAAAACCTCTATGAAGAACTTAAAAAAGGTGATAAAAGTGGTATTTATGTCCTGCCAATATACGGGATTAGAGATGATGGTAAAATGCAGTTAGCTGATATGAAAAATCCAGCAAAATATATGTATATCCTATTATCTTCTCTTATTAAGCTAATTGAGAATAAAACTAATAATGACAAAAAAATCGTTGTAGTATCATTTGGAGAGATTGGGGAAGAAACAGTTAAAAAAATAGAGTCTGGTTGTAAAGAATATTTAGAAGACGAAATTGCTAAAATATTAAATAAAATAACACAATATAGTAAAAAGGATAGTAGATATAAAAAATATGTAAACTTAAGTAAAATATATAAAAGTCTAATAAAAGATAATAGCAACCTATTAGACAAATTAGATTGTGTTTATGTTAAGAAAGATACATCAATAGAAAGTCAAAAGTTAAATGATAAAAGTAAAGTTTTATATTTGCAACTGGGTGGTGTATCAACAACTGTTTTTAATTATTTTTATTCAAATTCAAATTTAGCTACTGTATTTGAAGGACAGGGAACAGCTCCTAAAGCGATTTGTTTCGGTAAACCTTACTTACAGCTTGGAAAAGTAGTTGCCGAACATAAATATGAATATGTTAAAAAGTATAAAAAAGGTAGAGATTATATTATTGATGCACTAGATGGATTACTTAATGCTTTTCCAACAGAGCAGGATGTTGAGTATGAAGATATTGATATGGATTACATTAAAAATAAAATTAATAATATCTACAAATTTATGTTGCAAATAATAGATGATAAAAAATCATATGTTGAAAATTATATTAAATGGATACAAAAAGAGTACTCCAGTGAGAAAGATGACAAATTGCTCAAAGCAATTGTTTCATTAATGGAACAGGAAGAACAAAAAGAAAAAGTAGATATCAAGAATGATGATAAATCATTTATAATTAACAATAATACACCTGAAGAAGAACTCATAGAATTATTGAAAAGGATGAATGAAAAGATTTCTCCTGAGCAGACTGTTGATTTACTAGAGGTTCTACCCATTGGATATATGAAGGAATTCTATGAAAACATAACTATCAATAAACAATTTCTTGTACAAAATATTAAGATTTCTCCTAATTATAATGATGATAAACAGCTGACAAGTATAGTTATCACTGGAGTAACTGATTGTTTTGGGATTGATACTAAGATTGAATCATTAGAATTTGCTATCGAACCTGCGGGAGTGAAATCCATGGGTAGATATAGTTGTGTAAAATCTGATACCAAATGGGATATTATGGGAGCGCCGTGGATAGTACTTGAAAAACCAGGATTTGATCTAAACGTATTTAACTATGCAAAACCTGTCAGTGGAATAATATTCGGCAATTTAAAATCACTAGGAGTACAACTTACTTTGCAGTATCCTATTAATACTCAATGGATTATTGAAGGTAGATTTGACAAACCATATTTGACTATTGCCAAGATGGGTCAAGTATTAGGTGGTATTAATATTCAGCAGTATCTTCCGGAAGCTGTATATACACTTGTAGATTTGGGCATAGAAAAAATCAATATTACATATGATTCTGTAAGTAAAACTATAAGTTATATAAGTGTTGTTATTAAACCGAATCATGATGTATCAATGCAATTGATTCCGAATATTGATGTTAATGATTTATGGATTGAATTTATGGTATATAACCCTATTGATCTTTCTAATCGTCATATTGAAGTTGATCTAGGAGGAACAATGGATGTTGGTGGAGGTATACTAACAATAAACGCAAATTATCCTGAGTATGTCATTAGTGGGAACCTTACATCAGGTAAGATTGATATAAACAAATTTATTAATATCTTTTTACCAGATGCCAGCATTGATATTAAGACATATATAAGTCAAATGTCATTATATCTGGATATAAAAAAATTAAATTATGGTTTTAGTGTGACATTAGATACTGATTGGCAAATAGAAATTGCAAGTAAACCAATCTTCACCATTACTAATTTAGGTTTATCCGTGGAGGGAAAAGGAAAACAAATACCATCTGTTACTATATCCGGGTCGGTAGATATTAACCAGAGCAAGAGCGAAAAAGTAAGAATCAACATGCTGGCATCCTATGAATCAGATAATAAGAAGTGGCTAATAAAAGGAAATAGCAGAGGTGTATTTTCTCTAGCAAGCATGCTTAATTACTATACACAGGGAATTATAACCTTAGATGCGGATATACAGATAGAAAACATGGATGTGGAAATACATAAAGGCAATAATTCTACTTTTTTCAAGTGTTCGGCAAAAACAGCATACAAATGGGAGGTCTTCTCAGATCTAAGTTTAGATGCTACAGTGGAGTTCGGATATAGAAGTAAAAGCCTTAATCTAACAACTAGTTGTGGTAATGAAATAATCATGATAGATGACATGTCTGATGATAGTAATGGTGAAGGTGAATGGTTTGGTAGAATCTCTTGTGAAACTAGATGGCAATCTATAGATATTATCATAGGTTCAGAATTCGATACAGGAAAAAAAGAATGGAGTTTATGGTTTAGGTGGCTATGTTTTTATGGATCAATTAAAAAAATGAAAGTTAAGGGTAATGACCATTGGATTGGTACACTAAAGATATCAGATTTTTCATTTGGGAATATGATAGAAGAAATGATTTCTTGGGCTACAGGTCAGAAGTTTGGCTTAAGTGAACCTTGGAATCTAATTAATAGTATCTCATTAAGCAACTTAGAACTAGAGTACGATTTTACAGGCAAAAAAGTATCATTCAATATAGCCATTGCACCTATTGAACTTGGACTTGCGAAAATAGAGGGAATAGGTGTAGCGTATGATCCAGATGAAAAAAGTGTAATAGTAGAGCTAAAAGGTTCATTCAGATGGATGAGTGATCCTGATGCACCTCTTAGCTGGGATGCAACAGATCCTGATAGTGCACCTGTACCTCCTGGAAGTGGTAATAAATATATAGACCTTAGATTACTTGCCCTTGGACAACATGTTTCAATAACTGGTTTGAATGAAGTAGATAAAGTCCAAGATGCAATAGATATAATTAGAGAATTACCTGAACTCAAAAGGGGACAATTACCTATTGGTGAACCAGGACAGCCTGTTTATGATGGCAAGAATTCTTGGTTGATAGTAGCTGATTTTGGTCTGTTGAAGATAGAAGAAAGTGAACAAAAAGCTGGATATGTAGTACAACTTTCCACAATATTTCATGATTCGGATTTATATGCCCTACGAATTGCGTTAGCAGGTAATGCTGCTAAAGTGTTAAAAGGTCTGGAGTTTGAAATTATGTATAGAAAAATTAATGATACTGTAGGATGCTATTCATCTGAAATAAAATTACCTGACACTATAAGAAATATTTCCGTAGGAGCTTACACCATTACATTACCCGTTCTAGGAGTAGAGATATATACTAACGGTGACTTTAAAATTGATATTGGATTTCCTTGGAACTTTGATTTTTCTCGTTCCTTTACATTGCAAGGTATTGTTGTGATAGGCCCCGTACCTGTACCACTGCTTGGATCAGCTGGTTTCTATTTCGGAAAGCTAAGTCAAGATACTTGTAAAGATGTGCCCAAAAGTTCTCTGGGAAACTTTAAACCAATACATGTGTTTGGGATAGGGCTTCAGTTCGGACTAGGCAAATACATCGAAAAAGGTATATTTAGAGCGGGTTTATCCCTCACTGTAGCAGGTATATTAGAAGGAATTATCGCAAAATGGAACCCTATTCAACCAGATAGTACTGGAGGCAGTTCATCACAACAGTTACAGGGTGATTATTATTTTTGGATGCAGGGTACAGTTGGTATTATTGGTAAGTTATTCGGTTTAGTAGATTTCAGTATAGTAAAGGCTCAAGTAGATGTTGATCTGAAAATAACAGCTGGATTGACATTAGCCTCATATGCTGATATTCCTATAACTGTCCATGCTTCTGTAGATGTTGCTCTAAAAGTAAGCATTAATTGTGGACTTTTTAAAATTAAAATTCATTTTAGTTTTTCCATGAGGATTAAAGAAACTTTTACCATTAAAACCGATTCAGGAAAACCACCTTGGTATGATTCACAACTTAGTGATATGAGCGATTATCATAAAAAGCAAGTAAGACGGTTAAAAGCTTCAACACTTGGAAAGTTGTTTTATGATAGAGTAAGTACACAGCCATTTATAATTAATTGGTCTAATCTAATAGATGCAGATGTATCTACTTACATGAAGTCTTACATAGTACCATCCCTTACTATGTCTATAGATGGAGAGAAAAAAGATGCAGAAGCGTGTTACGTACCATTAATGTTTATAGAAACAATACCAGAAGATTCATTATGCAGAGGGATACAAGAAAATGAAGAAATGACATCTTTTGAAATTTTGTGTACATATATATTAAGGTGGGTTATTGCTGCAGCAATGCAAAAAAAATGTACTGTGGAGGAGATTGATGATTTTGTTATAACTTCAGAGCTCATCAATAATATTCAACAATATCTAGCAGGAAAATATGATTCAAAGGGAATATTTGATCCCAATAATGACTCTAATGAGGTTTTAACTCCTAATGATGTGGAAGAATTCATTAAAAGCCAGAAGTTGATATTTAAGGTACAGACACCATCATTATTGAATAATAGTGAAAGAGAAGGAGCTATTTTCCCTATTCCTAGGAAATTAGGTCTTGATATTAAGAGTTATGGAAATGACAGCAACATACAATATACTTTTGATGATTTTTCAAAGATAGATGATACTTATATTGAAGGACTCAGAGAGTATTTTGATAAATTATCCGTTATAGTTAAGGAAGAGGATGAAAAGAAATATAAAGATGAAATGCTAAATGATGAAGAAGGTTCTTTGGCAGGTTTCATATTCTCAGATTATTTCTTGCTTATAGCAAAACAAATGGTACAAGCTGCCCTAGATTCTCTTAGAAACTTCAAATTACTAATTGATGATAATATGTCAATTAATGATATTATTAGTTGGGTAAATAATAATGCAAAGTTCTCTAAGCAGAATGAATTTACAGCAGAGGAATTATTGGAGGGTAATGAAAATCATTTATTTAATGCTAATAAAAAGCTTAAGATAGTTGGCGTTAAGCATATTATTAAAGATGGTCAGAGTTTCAATACTATAACTACTGATATATATAGAAGAGCATTTCCAGTGATAGAATTGATTGTAGAAAATAGGCAAAGAGTTGGACTTTTTGTTTCAGGGTCAGTCATTAAGTATACGAGGGATAGCCAAACCTTTAATTTTGAAGTTACAGATTCAGATACAATAGAGTCCATTGCGAAAAATATTACAGAAGGTGATATTGATAAGCTTATCAGAATATCGGATATTTCTACTAATAATGAAATACTTCAAGCTTTTGCAGATATAACATTACCAACATTCTTATACACGACAGTAGAAGGAGATTGCAACTCAAGGATAACTGATAAATTTAATGTTTCAATTACTGTTCATCCTGATAATTTAGAGATAACAGATCTCTTTAGAAAAGGTACTGATAATGACGGTTTCTTGAATATCATTCATTTGAATCAATTTAAAACTAAGGAAATTATTCACGAAATTCATCAAACAGGGGCTATTAAGCATTTGTCCGGAATGGTTTCCAGATATTTACTACATGGACTTCGTTTACCTACAGAAATGGTCAATGGTGGTAGTATCAAGTTGTTAGACCAAACGATAAAGTCAGGAGAATATGGTTTATACAAGTTAACTGGTCAACAATTCACTGTTCCAGAATCTGTAATAGATATTAATACTAATGGAGAAAATCCTTATAGTATTAATATTACAAAAACTAAAGAGCTAGACTGGGTTGAGTTTGATAGCGATCCTGCCAAGACATATATGACAATAACTCTTGATGTCAACGATACAAATGCTATATCCTCAGTATTATCTTATGGAAGAAAAGAAGGCTTCAGTCCAGCAAATTGTAGTATTGGAATTTCATCTATGATAAAATATGAACCTCTTATGGCTCCATTTTCTTCTGTTACTTTATGGAATAGTTCAGATGAAGTGAATTTACCTTATGGAGAATTGCAGCATAATGATTCTAATCAATTAAAACTATGGCAGATACCGGAAAGTCTTCAGAACCTATCAGTGAATAGAAGAAAAGAAGGTATATTACCAAGATTCAATATTGAAATAGGTACTTTCAACGAAGCAACATCAGTACTTGACAGTGAAGTTTGTAAATGCTATGGATGGGGTACGAAAATTGATATTGCAATTAGACGGATACCTACATCAAATGAAAGTCTGGCTGCAAATTGTACCTATGAATTAATGGGATGCAGTGAAAAAGATATAATTTTGTTGGAACGGATAGTAGGTCATATTCAGGATAAGGAAGATTATATAGATAGTTTAAGGTTTTTATATAACTATTCATCATTAACAGATGAAAATAGAGTCCTTATTTCTGCGGACACTAAGGATATTAACTATTTTATCAGCCAAGTAAATTTAACAACAGTAACTAGACCACCTAGTCAAAGTAAGAGTAAGGTTCATAGTAGCATAATAGAAAAGAATCAAACCAATATCAGTTTTTTAAGACAATTATGGGAAAACAGCATAACCAGATCAGGAGGGTATTTCCTTTATTATTGTAATGGAAAATCTAAAGTTGGTTTTCCTGATAATTTATTTAATGATAGAGGAGAAGGTAGAATCACTTTATTAATTATGTATAACAAATTACCTGAGCAGAACGGTATGACTGATTACATGAATTGTGCTATAACAGGAGACTCTATAGATCAAACTAAATCGGTTGTTTATGCTAAGGTTAATCCGGTTATAACTTCAATTAATCCAGCAGGCAGGTCACTTATAGATATTGCTGGTGATTATCATACTAATCCTGCCAAATTAGCAGAAGATAATTCAACTGTAAGACTTAATAATAATAGTCTAACGATTAGTAACGGTACATACACCGTTAAGTCAAATGGACCTATAACAGTTCAAGATATTTGTAATTATTTTGATATTGCATTAGAGGATTTGAAAAAAGTGAATCCCAAGATAATTGATTGGTCCGACTTGTCGGTAGGCAATGTTTTGCAATTACCTGAAATTATAATTGATGTGGGTTCAGCTAAAGGAGGAACAACACTAGAGAGTTTAGCTATTTTCTATGGAGTTTCAATTTCTCAGTTAGCTTATGTAAATAAAGATGTAAAGAGTTTATTTGACGATACTAATATTAATATAGTAAGCGGACCATATTCAATTACTAGTTCAGTACCAGCAGGTACAGTTGTTCTTGAAGCCAAAAGACAGGTTCCTGGAGAAGTTCCAAGTATGCCAGAATCAGATAAAGACTATAATTATGGTAAGCTTTATATTGAACATATGTATAATTTACTAGGGTTCAAAATAAAGGAAAATAATTGGTTCAGTGAAAATCCACTAGGATTACCAATGGGACCTACAGAAAAGTCAGATATGGATGAATTAGATAAAATCCGTATGCCTAGAGGGATTCGTCAACAGGGTGAACTATGGGAGTATCAACAAAGTATACCATATTATAAATTTTATGAATCAGAAAAAGATACTAATTTAGATAATGAAAAAAATCCGTATTCAGGTGTTGGTAATCTATTGCAGATAGATTATTACTGGGTAGATTTATTCGGAAATAAGATTAATGCAAATATGGATACATCTTGTATAACAGTTGATCCGTCGTCATCAGTCATTCCATCCATAATGGGTTATACAGATAAATTGATTCCATTATCTATGTGGCAAGGAGTCAACTATAAGTATACTATCACCAAAGAAAAGGGGCTAAGTATTATACTGGATTTTGATTCTGCATCATTTAATTCATTATTGGTTGAAGACGCAAAGAATGCTAAAATCATTTATGAAAAATTATACTACCAAATAAAAGCGTACAAAGGTAAGGCAAGATTCTCTATCCAATCAAGTTTACTTGATATAGGACCAATACCATTAGAAAAGACTGAAATATTAAGTGATGATAGTTCTATTACAAATATAGAAGAATGGATAGAAAAAATATATACATATGTAAGGTGTCTTGCACAAGGTAGGAGTGATTGTGGGACTTGCCCTAATCAGCTTATCATATATTATCCATTTGCAGCTTATGAAATTAACAGTAAGCCTATATTTTCATTGGATGTAAATTTTATAATGGAAAGGGATAATCAATATGTAGATTCTCATTTTAAAGATTCATCAGATGTTAGAAAAGTAGTAACATCTATTCAGCCAGAGGTCATAAAGAATGATTCTAAGGGAAATGATGACTCAAGTTATGACTTAGAGCAATTCGCCATAGAGTTTGAAAAAACTCTATGCAAAGAAAATGAATATACCATAAAGTTGGCTACTGGAATGAGTAGAGAGAGAACAGCATTAACAGGTAAGATATGGGCAGTAAAAATTAGTGCCAATAATAATGATGGAATACATTATGAAATTATGAACACAGGAAAGCCGGTATTTTTTACTCCTATACCTATTAGTAATCGACTTGAAAGCCGCTGCGATGTACCTATTTATGAATATAAGACAGGTAGTATAATTGATTTTAATAAAATTGATCGTAGGATTTCATTTACGGATGTTGATATTGATATATGGATGAAAACATTCTTAACAGCTGTAGATGACTTTCTTTCCCCAAAATATATATCCTCTTTAGGTATATTGACATTATATAACGGGATAAATTATCTTGATAAGTTAAAGAAACTGAAACAAAACCTTGCAAAATCTTTAAGTGAAATGCTTTATCCAGTCTATGGTAATTGTGAAGATGGACGAGAAGATGCAATGACAATATTTAAACAGCAATTATTACAGAGTTTATTAAGTTTCTATGATACTAAGGTAATGATTCAATTTCAGGCTAATGTAACTGATATATTTGATAAAGAAACTATTGCTACTGATAAATCATTACAGCTCTATGGTACATTCAAAAACTATAATAAAGATATATCCAGTGATGTATTATTGTCAGATGCAAAACTTAATCTGGGTAGTAATACTGATAATGAAATACGTCATTTGACATTTTCTTTAAGCAGCGGCGATGAAAAGCTAAAAGATAAAATGACTAGCAACGTACTACTAGACCTTGACTATCAAGTTACGGATATAGAGCATGAAATAAGTAATGTGCCAGGAATTGAGGGTTATAAAGCTTCATCATGGTTATCTTTTGTCATCAAGAACGATAAGGACAATAAAAAGCCATTAAGTAGTTCACTTGGTAAATTTGAAGTACCTATAATTTACAGAGCTTACCCTACACCACCTTCTATGGTGAATCAATTCAACAAGCATAAGTATGAAGAGTCAGATGATATTAGAGATGCATGTAAATGGGACTATGCTTTCGAGTATAAAAAGGATTATCATTATACTCAAGATGCAACATATTTTACGATTAAATATAATATATCAGAAGAATATTCTATAGAAGATAACCGAGGGAATAGAGATTTGATCGATGCTCTAGCTGAATTTGTAATGGTATATCCAGCTGTTTCAAAAGATCTGGAGGAATATTTATGTAAAATAAATCAAACTGATTGCGACAAGGATTTACTGGAAAAGGCTGTTATAGCAGTTGAATCTTTTATTATTCTTGTTGAAGATGTTTCTAGGACTTGGGAATTAAAAAATTATCCTACATTATGTAAAGAAAATGATTGCAACGATAATTGTTATAAATTCTATACCAAAGAATCATCAATTGATATCATCAATGAAGATAAGACTAAAGTGAAAGCTCTTAAGATTACTATAATAGACGAGGAAACAAGACCAGTAAGTATAGTTGAACCTATTGTTGAAATAGATAACTATTACACTATAAAAGCTGATGAAGATAATCATGTTAATTATATATTCAAATCTATCAAAACGGGAAAATATTTAACTGTAGATGAAGGTTTGGGTATATCTAAACGTATAATCAGAGTGCCAAACATTAATGTTCTATCTATACAGAATGCTGTTACAAGTTCCTATATGATTAGAAATAAGGAGTTGATTGAAGGAAGAATAACAAATGAAGCATTTATTTATCAAACTCCAGTTGTGAGTTTTACCAATCCATATATACCTAAGATTGATATATGGAAAATAATACCTGTAGCTTCAATCAAAACAGGAAGACCAATTGAACAGATACTTAAGGACCATTTACAAGATATGATTACAAGTATAGCCAATGGACAGATAAACGAACTAATGATTCAATTAGAATGTAAATACTCATATAGTATTAATAGTAATCTAACTTCTATTGAGTTACCAGTACTCTTACTTCCTGCTAAGAAATTGAAAATAGATTATGATATACCTAATATAACAGATAATATATTAAAATGGTTTATGAGAAATAAACCGAATGTAGAAGCTGGTGCATTATGGTTTGATCTGATGGTTAGGTCCAATCTAACAGAATATCCTATGCCATTATTACGATTGAGGCGATTGATGTTAGAAGTTAAGTATATAAAAGACATTTTAGACAAATAGAGTAGGTAAAATGGTATCTCCTAGTGCATTATTAAAAGGGGATACCATTTTCTATTAAGTACAATATATATCAGTTTTAGTCATAAAGACAATCTAATCGACATAATTTGACAGTTATATTTATTTAACTGCTTTGATAAATATGGTATAGTAATAAAAAAGGGGTTGACCAAGAGGTGATAAAATGCGAGATAAAAAATTGAGAGTATTAATTGTCGATGATGAATTTCGTATAGGAATGCTTGTGAAAAAGCTTATTAAATGGGATGAAATTGGATTAGAATGTGTTGATGTAGTAGATAAAGGACAAACAGCATATGATCTTATTTTAACTGAGCATCCTGATATTGTTATTACAGACATTCGTATGCCTAGAGTCAGTGGATTAGACTTAATTCGAATGACAAAAGGACAGGCTAAATTTATCGTTATAAGTGGGTATAGGGAATTTGAATATGCCCATAAAGCTCTTCAATACGGAGTAAATGATTACTTATTAAAACCAATCAATGATAAAGAATTAAATAAAGTACTTAAGAAAATAAAAGAAGAAATAATTAAAGCATGTATCAAGCAAAAAAAAGAAGAACAATTAAAAAAAACAATTACAGTAAGTGAACATATCATAAAAAGTAATATTCTAAATAATATAATTGAACACGAAGATAACTTGTCTGAAATTGAAATGAAAGAAGACTATAATTTAATGATTAATGCAGCTGCTTATAGGGGTATTGACATTAAATTGGACTATCGGGATTATGAAAAAATTGATAAACGACAAGATAGGTTAACTGTTGAAAAAGTAATATCTATAGTTGAAGAAAATTTAAATGAAAAAGTAAATGAACAATTGATTTGTGAAAAGGATAATCTTAATCTTTATTGTTTAATAAATTATGAACTAAAAGATTCCAAAGATATAAAAAATGCAATTAACTTCATATTAACTAAAATACAAGAATATTTATTGGGGTTCGAGCAATATGAAGTTACCATTGGTATTGGTTCAGAGGGAAAAAATTTCGACAAAATAAGGTTTTCCATTCAAGAATCATTTAAGGCAGTTCAAAATAGAATTAAATTAGGAACAGGTAGATTGATATATGTAGAATCCGTATGTTTGGAAAATCAATTCGATGTACACAAATACTTAGATAAGAAGAAAGAATTATTCTTAATGAGTATTGAATCTTTATCAAAAGTATCCCTTGAGCAGAGTATAAATCAAATTTATAGTGAATTTCAATTTCAAGACAATATAGATTTCTCTTGTTGTTATGATATAACAAATGAACTTATTAATATGTTCTTTAACCATATTACAATTAAAAATAAAGAAGGAGAACAGTTAAAACAATGGTTACTGAATGTATATCAACAATGTTATACCTTAAGCAAATTAAAAAGATTATTAAAAAAATATCTAGGTGAATATCTAGAGAAATGTCTAAGAATTCTAGAAGTAAAATTATCAAAACCAATTCGCCAAGCAAAACAATATATTGATGAACATTATAATGAAAAAATAATATTAGATGATATTGCAGATATTGTAGATTTGAATCCGGTTTATTTTAGTGTACTTTTCAAAAAAGAAACTGGATTAAATTTTAGTTCTTATTTGGTTAATGTAAGAATGGAGATTGCAAAAGAAATGATACGTAATAGTAATAAAACAATATCTGCAGTTGCAGATGGAGTTGGATATAAAGATGCTAGATATTTTAGCCAGATATTTACGAAAATCGTAGGTATTAAACCTGCTCTATACCGTAAATTATATTCGTAGGAGGAGAGTGGTATGGAATTACACAAAAGAATAAGGGTAGCTATTTTATGTAATGTTTTATTGATAGTTTTAATTATTGTTGGAGTTATTATGGAATTTTCTCCTATAATTTTTATTGCTACATTAATAATAGTGGATATTGGAGTTTTAATTAGTTTATATTGTTTGGTAGTGAAGCCTCTGATAACTTTTGATGTAAGTTTAAACCAATGTATAGAGAATGCAATGGATAGTGAAGAGATTCTGAAAAAAGTTTCCGATGGTATACTTTTCGGTCCAAAAATCAAAAATGTCATAGAAAAATATTCAAACAAAAAAATAAGAGGTAATTCAGCTATAATGTATGATAAACAAGCAGAATTGACAGCTTTGCAAAGTCAAATCAATCCACATTTTTTATATAATACGTTAGATTCTATAAGAGGACAGGCATTAATAGATGATAATGATGAAATTGCAGAAATGGTGGAAGCATTGGCAGTGTTTTTTAGGTATAGCATAAGTCGTAAAGGTGACCTTGTAACACTCCGAGATGAGTTGGCATATATCCAGAATTATATGACGATTCAGCAATATCGCTTCAATAATAGATTTTCATTAGAAATTTACATTGATGAGGAAGACCAAAAAGCATATGACTATTTTATTCCAAAATTAATTCTTCAGCCTATTGTGGAAAATTCTATTTTTCATGGTTTAGAAGACAGTCTGGAAAGTGGAAAAGTTGAAATAGAAGTTATTGTAACTGATAGTAATCTGATATTAACTGTTTCAGATAATGGGAAAGGTATGGATAGTAAATCATTATTAGAACTAAATAGGCATATCCGAGCATCTAATCAAAATCTAGAGAATAATGAGGAAAGAAAGAAAAAACATACGGGAATAGCATTGGCTAATATTCAAAGAAGAATAAAACTACTTTTTGGAGAAGAATATGGTTTAAATGTTTATAGCACTATAGATCAAGGAACTGATGTAGAAATTACGCTTCCTACTAATTATGAAAGGAAGACCAATAAGCAATGAAAAAGGAGATATTACGTATTCATGATTTTAACATGGAGTATAGTTCTACAGTAAAACTTACGAACATATCTATGAGTTTAATGGCTGGAGAATGTATAGGATTCTTGGGATTAATGAACTCTGGGAAAAATTTATTAGTTGATATTTTATGTAAAGGTGAGAACTTAAATCAAAGAAGTTTTTATGTAAATCAAAGAATTGTTAATTGTGCTGATATACAAAAATCTGTTTATAGAATTGCTACTTCAAATTACTTGATTGATAACTGGACTGTAGGAGAATATATATGTTTAGATTCTGTTAGCTCTATATTAGGTATATACTGGAAAAATAGATTGGCTGCTAAGACAGAATTATTCCTAAAACACTTGAAATTGGATATTGATGTTAATAAAAAATTGGGAGATTTATCAGGATTAGAAAAGCGCTTGATAGACTTAGTAAAAGCGTATAGTCTAGAAAAGAAAATCATAGTGATAGAAGATGAATTTCAAGGATGCTCAATTGAGGATATTAAACAATTCAAAGAGGTCCTAAATCGTGTTATTAATAATAGAATGGTAGTTATAATAAATAGCCACTCAGATTACGTATCAAATATTTTGTCAGACAAATATATTATTTTTAAGAAAGGATATATAGTAAAGAAGTGTAATAAAGAGTATATAAAAGATAATAATCATTTAGAGAAATTTTTACTAGGTGCAAGAATCACGTCTAAGAAAAAAGATTTAGATAGTTATAAAAACGAACAAAATATAATTAGTCAAGTTATATATTCAGTTAAAAATGTTCGATTAAAAATAAGAGATGATATTCATTTAGACTTTGCAAAAAGTGAAGTAGTTACAATTCTTATATTAGATGTTAATGAAAAAGAGCAGTTTTTTGATTTGATATCAGGAAGATATATAGATAAATATATGAAAATATATTTGGAACAAAACATATGCAATTTCTCTAATGTAACAGATTTTGTAAAGAAAAAAATTGTTTCCATTGCAGATATGGGAGGGGTGGATGAATTATTATTAAGTATGTCTGATGGAGACAATCTTTGGATTCCATCATTAGATAAAATTTCATCATTACAATATATTTTTTCACAACATAGAATGGATAAAATGTTAAAGAAACAAATGAAGGGTAATATAGAAGAAACGGGAAATGATATTAAGAATATGAGTATTAATGATCATATAATTCTTTTACTTGAAAGATGGTATATTTATAAGCCAAAAGTTTTGATATTACTTGAGCCTTTTGTACATTGTGACATTTACGGTGTTTCCTTAGTGAAATCATATATAAAAAAATTTACCAGTTTAGGAACCACAGTTATAATCGTAAAATCTAGAGAAGAGTATATCGCTGATATATCTGATCGCATTATTCACATTAAATAAATAAAGAGAGGGGATATTAAATATTTCCTCTCTTTATTAATATATTCATACATATTCTAAAGAACATCACATTGGAACAAGGCATTATTAAATATATAATAAAGTTACTTCAAAACAATAACAATATTTTTTAAAACTTAAGGAGGATAATCCATGAATAAGAAAATTTTATCATTAATGTTAACATTAATTATGGTTGTAAGTTTAGTTATTGGGTGTAGCAAAGAGAATAAAAGTGAAGTTACAGAAAGTAGTGCAAAAGTAAGTAAAGATTTAACATTTGTTGTTGTACCAAAATGTGTACATCCTTGGTTTGATGAGGTTAATAAAGGTGCTCAAGCACAAGCAAAGGCTCTTTCTGAACAATTAGGAGTTAAAGTTACTGTTAACTACCGTGCCCCTGTAACAGCTGATGTGGCTGAACAAAATACAGTATTAGAACAAGCGGCAGCAACGAGACCTGACGGTATTGCTCTTGACCCATTGGATTATGAAGGAAACAAAGCAGTTATTGAAGAAATTCAGAAGCAAGGAATCCCTGTAGTATTATTTGATGCTTCAGCACCTGCTGGAAGTGGCTTAACAAGTGTAGGAATTGATTTTACTGAACAGGCTACAATGGCATCTGATAAATTAGCAGAACTTATTGGAGAAGAAGGTAAAGTTGCTGTTATGCAAGGGGTTCCGACAGCTCCAAATCATGCAGAACGTTACCAAGCACATTTAGATGCTTTAGCTAAATACCCTAATATTGAGGTTATTGAGGGTGGTATTGATAATGACAGTGTTGAAGAGGCTCAATCACAAGCAGCAGCAGTGTTAGCAGCTAATCCAGATTTAGAAGGTTACTTAAATTGTGATGGTGGTGCTGCAGGTATTGCAGCAGCAGTAGAAGAAGCTGGGAAAACAGATCAAGTTACAATAGTATCTATTGCTAATTTGATCGATATTCTAAAATATGTTAAAAAAGGAACAATTACAGGTACATCTTCTTCTATTCCTCAATTACAAGGTTCTATGTCGGTATTAATGTTATGGCAAGTATCTATAGGTCTTGATATACCAAAAGTTATTGATACAGGTATTGTATATATTGATTCAGAAAATGTTGATGAGTGGATTAAAATTGTTGAAAATTAAAGTTGAAGTAAATAAGAATTTATAAATGCATCAAAGGGGCTATATCTTTATAAGAGCCCCTTTGATTTGCTAAAAGGAGCATTCATATGAAAGTATTAGAGGCCCACAATATTACAAAAATATTTCCAGGTGTAATAGCTTTGGATTCAGTAGATGTTTCTTTTGAATTAGGTGAAATCCATTGTATTATGGGTGAAAATGGCGCTGGTAAAAGTACATTAATCAAATGTTTAACAGGTGTATATGAACCAGAAGAGGGTAAAGTTCTAATTCATGGCGAAGATGCTATTAAAAATAGAGCGTTATTTGATAAAATTGCTTATGTTCCCCAAGAGATTGACTTGTTTTTGCATATGTCAGTAGCGGAAAATTTATTTTTACCTTATGAAAAATCAGGATTCAAAGGGTTAGTAAATAAGGAAATATTAGAAGAACGAGCTGTAGGGATATTAGAAAAGTTTAATATTAGAGTTGAACCGGATGTTTTAGTGAAAGATATTTCCATATCACAGCAGCAATTACTTCAAATAGCTAGAGCTACAGTTCATGAAGAATTTGAAGTGTTAATGTTAGATGAACCAACAACTAGTTTAACAACTGAAGATACACAACTATTATTTGACATTGTTGAACAAATTAAAAAAGATAATAAAGCAATTATCTTTATATCTCATAAATTAGAAGAAATATTTTCATTAGGAGATGTAATCACTGTATTTAGAAATGGGAAAAAGGTTGTCTATTCTAGGTTGAAAAGTATTGATATACCTTGGGTTATTACTCAGATGACTGGTCGTAAAGTAGACCAAACACAAAAATTTTATTCAACAAAGGTGAAGAATGAAAAGCTGTTGGAAGTAAAACATTTAACTGGCGAAAGATTTAGTGATATAAGTTTTGACTTAAAAAAAGGTGAGATTCTAGGATTCACAGGTTTAGTTGGTGCAGGAAGAAGTGAACTGATGCAAGCAATTTTTGGATATTTACCAGTATATTCAGGATCTGTTGAATTAAATGGCAAGGATTGGGAATTAGGTAACACGAATTATTCAGTAAAAAATGGTTTTATTTATCTTCCAGAAGAACGTAAAGCACAAGGAATTCTACCAGTATTGAGCATACGTGAAAATATCAGCGTTTCTATACTTGATAAGTTAAAGAGCAAAATGGGGATTTCTAAAACAATGGAATCAAATATAGCACAAAAAGTAATTAATGATTATGAAGTGAAAACTACAGATATGGAGAAAGAAATAAAGTTTCTAAGTGGTGGTAATCAACAAAAAGTTATTATTGGAAGATCTATGTGTTGTAATCCAAAGGTATTAGTTTTCGATGAACCCACAAAAGGTATTGATGTAGGCACAAAAGCTGAGATATATCGCATGATGAAAGAACTTGCTGAAGAAAAAGGTATTGGAATAATATTGATCTCATCAGAAATGGAAGAAATCATGAAATGCTCCAATAGAATCATTGCATTATACAATGGTAGAAAAGCGGGTGAATTTGATATAAGTGCTGATAAAGAGGAACTTTTAGGTTCTATTATTGGCGTGAGATAGAATAAGAAGGAGTCGTTTATTATGAGTGAAAAAATAATAAAAAAGAATATCACGTTTATTAATTCATTAAAAAAAAGCAATATGACTGCTATTGGAGCAGTACTTATACTAATGATTGCATTAGCAAGTATTTTTTCACCATACTTTTTGGATATCTATAATTTGCAATCTCTTGTTAGAGATTTAGCATTTATCGGTATGATTGGTATTGGTCAATCTCTGCTATTGCTCATTGGAGAATTAGATTTATCCGTAGGTAAAATTGCATCTTTAAGTGGAATTATGTCAGGTATGATGATGATGAACTGGGGATTAAATCCCTATTTAGCTCTTATTGCGGGATTAATCGTAGGATTAATTTTAGGATATACCAATGGATTGATAATTACTAAATTAAGATTAAATGCAATGGTTGCTACCATTGGTATGCAAGGTGTTTATGGAGGTATTAACTTGGTATTAACAAAAGGGAAAGCCATTACGGGTATACCATCAACTATACATTTTTTAGGTAAAGGCAATCTTGGACCTATTCCAATTCCTTTTGTTTTTACGCTTATAGTACTTGTTTTAGTTATGTTCTTAATAAAAAAGACTAAAACAGGTAGATATATTTATGCCATTGGTAACAACAAAGAAGCAGCAAAGATTCTTGGTATTAAAGTAGATAAAATTCGTGGTATGATCTATGGAATGGTTGGATTAATATCTGCTTTAGCAGGCATATTATATGTTGCTAGATTAGGGTCAGCCCAATCTTCTATTGGTCAAAATTGGCCAATGAACTCAATTGCAGCATCGGTAATTGGTGGTGTTGCATTAACAGGTGGTATTGGTAATCCAGCAGGTGCACTTATTGGTGCAGCTATAATCAGTATTATACAAAATATGATTGTATTATTTGGTGTTAATGTATATTGGCAGTCCGCAGTTAGTGGCTTTGTAGTTGTAATAGCTATTTCATTCAGTTCTCTTTCTACAATTATTAGAGAAAGAAAACAAAGAAAAATTAAAGTTACTAAGGTTTCATAGATAATATATAAAATAACTATTAAATTATATTTCATTAACTGGGGGTTAGAATTTTGGAAAAATATTTTATCGGAATTGATTCAGGGACTACAAGCATTAAAGCGGTACTGTTTAATCTTAAAGGAAAAGAAATAGCTAAAAAAGCATTTGCACTTACAGGTATCTTTCCTAAGGAAAATCAGTATGAAGAAGATATGTATGAAATATGGGGGAAAGCAAAGCTTTGCATAAAAGATATTACTTCTAGATATTCCAAAGATAATATTGTTGGGATAGGAATAACAGCTCAGGGTGATGGTCTTTGGATGGTAGATGAGAATATTGAACCTGTGCGTAATGGATGTTGCTTTTGTGATGGAAGAGCTAGTGAATTTGTTGATGAATGGGTTAAAGATGGAACTTGTGATAAACTTTTTGAATTAACTGGGACTCGTATTTTTACTGGAAACCAAAACGGTATAGTTAGATGGATGGAAAAGTATGAAAAAGAAAATCTAGATAAAAGTAAACATTTGTTACATCTAAAAGACTATTTATTTTATAAATTCACAGGAGAAATAACAACTGATGCTACTGATCAATCACTCATTATGATTAATCAGAAAGATCGTACATACATGGATGAGGCATTCAAAATATGCGGTATAGAAAAATATCGTGATAAATACCCTCCAATAAAAAGTGCAAAAGAAAATGCGTTTCATATTTTAGGAGAACTAGCAGATGAGTTGAAATTGAATAAAGATGTAATTGTAACTTCAGGTCCTATGGATGTAGGAGCCTGTGCACTTGGCAGTGGTGTTATTCAAAAAGGACATTGCTGTTCCATAATTGGAACGGCAGCATTACATGAAATGGTCATTGATGAACCTTTAAAAGATAATATTAAAGCTGGAATGACGGTTGCACATGTAATGGAAGGAAAATGGTTGCGTTTGATGGCATCTCTTGCAGGAACACCGAATTTGGAATGGATGTTAAATACTATTGGCAAGCAGATAATAATTGATGCAAAGGAAGCGGGAGATAATGTTTATTCCTACATGGAGAAAGTAATTGAATCTGTTCCTATTGGTTCTAGAGGAATAATGTATCATCCTTATTTGTTAGCGGGTGGAGAAAGAGCACCTTTTACTGATTCAAGGGCACGAGCTAGTTATACAGGGATCAGTGTAAAACATACGCTAGATGATATCATAAGAGCAACTTATGAAGGTGTTGCATTTGCTATGCTGGATTGTTATCAACATATGCCTTTAAACATAGAACAGGTTACTATATGTGGCGGAGGAGCCAAGAGTAATATATGGTGTCAAATGTTTGCAGATGTTCTTGGCAAGAAAATTATTACAGTGAAAGGAGAAGAATTAGGAGCAAAAGGTGTAATTATTAACAATGCAATAGTACAGGGCTTTTATAAAGATTATTTGGAAGCAGTAGAAGAAACTGTTGAGGTTAATAAAATTTTTGAGCCTAATATCATTAATCAAAAAAAATATATGGAATACTATGGACTTTATAAACGAACTTATCAAGTACTACAAGAGACATGGAAATTAAGAGAAAAATTAATTAAAAAAGAGTGGTGATGTTAATATGATTTATGAAGATGAAAGAGCCACAATTATATCAGTTTGCAAGCTAATGCAAAGTATAGGCTTTTTTCTAGGTACGTGGGGAAATATTAGTATGCGTTTGAATAATCATATTTTATTGACTCCAAGTAAAGTTAATTATGATACTATGAAACCAGAAGACATGGTGGTAATTAATATGTCAGGGGATATAGTAGAAGGTAATAGAAATCCCACTTCTGAAAAAGAAGTACATAGACAGATTTATTTGCTACGTGATGATGTAAAAGCTATTATTCATGCACATACCCCAAAAGCTATGGCAGTAGCAGCTTCTAGTGCAAAAGAAGTACCTTGTTTGGTTGAAGAAATGTCTCAGTTACTAGGGGGGAGTATACCTATTACTTTTGCATATGTTCCAGCACAAGAGCATGAGAAGTTAGGAATGGCAGCTGCAGAATCAATTGGAGAAAAAAATGGTGTGATTCTAAAAAATCATGGACCAGTTGCTTGTGGTAGAACAATGGATGAAGCTATTCTTGTTTCAAAGGTTATTGAGAAAGCATGTGGAATTTATCTGGATATTACTGATAAAAATGATATGCAGAAGATATCTGATTGTTATATTAGATCTGAAAGGCATAGATATCTATATAGCTATGGGAAAGAGAGAACTTAATAAAATAATATAAAATATTAGAAAGGATTAAAAAATATGGACTATAAAGAATTGATAATTGAATCAGGTAAAAAAATGTATAAAGGAGGTTTTACAATTGAAACATGGGGAAATATAAGTGTTAAAGATCCTAAAACGAATTTAGTGTATTTAACACCAAGTGCAATGGATTATATGGATTGTACTACTGATGATGTTGTAGTATGTAACCTTAATGGTGATATTGTTGAAGGAAAAAGAAAACCCACAATTGAAACTGAACTTCATTTAAGTGTATATAGAAATAGACCAGAAGTTAAAGCTGTTGTTCATACCCATCCAGTATATTCTTTAATATTTTCATGTATGGGAGAAGAAATTCCTCTATTCCTTGATGAAGCAGCGCAAACATTAGGAGCCCCAGTAAAAACTGCAAATTATGCATTGCCAGGATCACAAGAACTTGCTGATGAATGTATTAAAGCATTAGGAAAAGAAGCTAATGCATGTTTGCTTCAGTCTCATGGAGCTGTTTGTGTAGGTGAAAATATGGAAGCTGCTTTCAAAGTAGCTAAAGTTCTAGAAGTTACAGCAGAAGTTTATCAATTAATTAGGTCTGTAGGAGGGAAACCTATACAGTTATCTAGTGAAAATATTGAAGCGATGAAAGATTTTGCTAAGAATAAATATGGACAAGGTAAATAAAGTTTAGTGTAGATGTTATCACTATATATTATATCTAACAAAAAAACGGCAATACCCAAATTTTAGTTTTGGGTATTGCCGTTTGATTTGAATCAAATGTTATTATTCAATGACTTAATATTTCTTAGTGGATTCTTAAAAATTTACCCCTTTATTAGAAATTTAGAATATGACAGAAAAACTTCTGGTATTACAATATTCATATATAAAAATTATATTATGACTAGGAGGTTTTTTTATGTTTAGAAGAATTATGAGATTCATACTTGTTTCAACAATGATTCTATCATTAACTGCTTGTGGAGGAAATAGTTTGGATAGTTCTTCAAAATCAGAATCAGGAGGGGATGTATCCAGTGATAAAAATGATGGATCCAAAGAAAAATCAGTCATTACTATCACATATAGAGAAGATGGACAAGGAGAAAAAGCACCCAACTACACATGGATAAAAAATGCTTATGAAACTTGGGATATGAAAGATCAAGTTGAATTGGACCTAGCTCCAATCAGTGCTAGTGAAGGAGATTATTTTGCCAAAGTCGCATTACAGTTACAATCACCAAAAACTGCTCCCGATCTATTGACTGAGGATTCTTTCCAATTGAGTGCTGATGTTGAAGCAGGTTATCTCACAGACATATCAGATTATGTAAAAGATTTTCCTGATTTCCAGGATGGAAAATTCTATGAAAAGATCATAGATGGATACACAATTGATGGAAGAGTGTATGCAATACCTTATTCAGCTGATACTAGAGGACTCTGGTACAATAGAGAATTACTAGATAAGGCAGGATACAGTTATCCATGGCAACCTAACAGTTGGAATGATATATTAGAAGCTCTTGCTGCTATTAAAGAAACATCTCCAGATGTATTCCCAATATGGATGAATGCTGGAGTTGCTACAGGAGAAGGAACAACAATGCAGACATATGAAATGCTTCTATATGGAACAGGAGAGAAATTACAGGATGAGGACGGTAAATACATAATAGAGTCCCAAGCGATTCTTGATACACTTAACATGCTGAAAACCATATTTACAGAAGGTTATGGACCTGACCTTAGCTTAGTATTGAATGGTCAGACTTCAAACACATTATATAGTGAATATTTCACAAAAGGAAAAACAGCTATATCTCTTGATGGAAACTGGGCTGTAGGAAGATTCAATGAAGACGGAATGAATCCATGGCCTGGATATGAAGATAAGATCGGATTCGCTGCCATGCCAACACAAAAAGGACAAGAACCTGGTTTCATAACCATGTCAGGTGGTTGGGGATGGGCTATCCCAGAAAATGCTGACAATAAAGATGTTGCATTCCAGTTCATGAAACATTTGATGAGCTATGATCTATACCTTAATGGAATATGTACAAAAGGTAATATTACAGTAAGAAAAGATATAGCTGAAGACGAAAAATATGCTAATCAACCATTTTATTCAAAAGCATCAAGTCTTCTTGATGGTGCATACTTCAGACCAAAAGAAGCAAAATATGCACAGGTTTCAACAGCTATCCAGACAATGGTTGAATCAGTCGTTACAGGAACATCTCCAGAGGATGCAATTGCCACATATGGAAGCGATGTAATTAGAATGGTTGGAGAAGAGAATGTAGTCAGAAAATAGAGAGTAACATATGATGAGACAAGGAGAATCTTTATGATTAGAGAAAGCAGAGGACTAGGAGATGAATTAAAGAAATCCGTATTACTTACACCTGCTGTATTAGTGTTGATACTTTTTTTCCTCATTCCCATATTCCTTACCGTATACTATTCATTCACCAATTTGGCACTGAATGGGGAAGGGGCTAGAAATGTTCAATTCATTGGATTAGAGAATTATTCTAGGATGATGACTGATCCGAATATGATAAATAGTATTGTGACCACTTTGATTTTTTTAGTGGGTTCATTGATTGGTCAACAAATATTAGGCTTTTTCATCGCTCTTATGATGAAAGGGAAAAACAGTAGATTCAGATCGATCATAGGACCTTTCTTCCTAGCAGGTTGGATTATGCCAGAAGTAGTTGTTGCCCTATGTTCATTTGCATTTTTTGATAGATCAGGAACACTTAATGCCATATTGCAGTCAATAAATATTCCAATGGTTGAGTGGCTTTACAAATATCCTCTTTTATCAGTAATTATTGCTAACGTTTGGCATGGAATGGCTTTCAGTATGATTAATTTCCAGTCGGCACTGGATAATGTACCTGGAGATATAGAAGAAGCAGCAAGGGTTGATGGAGCGAATTATTGGCAAAGGTTATTTTATATAATCATTCCGCAGATAAAGAATACGATAGCTACCAACACAATGTTGAATACTTTGTCTACACTTGGCGTATTCGGTTTGATATATACTATGACAGGTGGTGGTCCTGGTGTTGCAACTCAAGTTCTACCCATATTCATGTATAAACAGGCTTTCGTAAGTTTCCAACTAGGTTATGGTACAGCTATATCTATGGTATTACTTGTTCTGGGGTTAATATTCAGTATACTATATGCACGGATTGTTGAAGATTAGGAGGGAAGACATGAGAAAATTTATAAAAGACGGAAAACTGCCATATATCATATTGTCAATAATGGCACTACTGTTTGCTTTGCCGCTGCTATGGGTTATTTTTGCTTCCTTTGATGTTAACGCCACTCAAGCTTTTAAGATACCTACTGATTGGACTATAGGAAACTATATAAATGTGTTACAGGATAAATTGAATCAGCAAGCTTTTGGAGTAGGGTTATTAATATCAGCGATAGAAGCTGTATTGGTCGTATTAATCGCTGGATTAGCGGCTTATCCACTTTCAAGATATGAACTTAGGTATAAGAAGATGTTTATGTATACTATTCTACTTATGACATCTCTACCCATAACAGCTGTAATGGTTCCAGTTTATAAGCTATTCCTTAGCATGAACCTGTATGACAGCATATTCGGTGTAATCATTTTCATGACTGCTTCTGCATTGCCTTTTGCCATCTGGTTAATGAAGAACTTCATGGATTCAGTACCTATTGAACTTGAAGAGGCGGCTTGGGTAGATGGAGCCAATGTACTGACAAGTATCAGATTGGTTATTGCTCCCTTGATGTTACCGGGAGTATTAGTTGTTATGATGGTAGCATTCACCACAGCATGGGGTAACTTTCTGGTACCTTACATATTGTTGAACACAGTAAGCAAATATCCCGTATCAGTGAAATTGTATCAGTTTTTCGGACAAAATGGATTGGTTGTATATGGAGAGCTTGCAGCATATTCTGTCATTTATGCTACACCAGCAGTTATATTATACATCCTATCTCAGAAATATATGTCACAGGGATTTATTATGTCAGGAGCAGCGAAAGGTTGAAAATATAGAATATGATGTTAAAATAAGAAGTGTCCAGAGAAAATTTAAGCAGCATCTGCTTGAATTTTCTTGCCTTTTGCATATCATATTTCTTATATAATCTCAGTAGAAAAAAAGACCATCAAATTATAGAATTAAAAATGGACTAATCGTTGGTAGTTAATATAGGAGAAAGATCTGAAATGGTTAATAAATTAAGGATAGGAAGAAAATTATTAATTATTCTTTTATTGGTATCTATTATACCTATTACTGTTCTAATAATAATATTTACTAATTATAGTACGAAAATAATAAGAAAGGGATTGGATAAAAATATAGATTCAAGTATTTCACTAATTTCAGAAAGCACAAAAGCCACATTTGAGGAAATAGATAAGATATTTCATGATTATAATGAAGATGAATCTTTCATAAAAGACATGTATTATATTAAATTGCTGAGAAACGACAGATACAAAAGCCTATATGATAGCTATATGAAATTTCAGGATACTACATACAACTACGATTATATATTGGGTTTAGGGATAGTGAATGGAATCTGTTTTTCTGATTTCTATGATGCCACCATAGATTCTGTAGTCAATACTAACATATTCATAGATGAAAAATACTATAAATTCCTTAGAAGCGGAAGATTTGATAATGATTATAATAAAGTATATTCCAATGTTTTCTACAATGAAGAGATAGATAAACATTTTTTCTTTGTAAGCAGAAACATTGTTGATATAAATAATTATCAGAACGACTCTGTTGGAAACTTGGTTATTGCTGTTGATGCTGAGAGATTTGTTAATATAATAAAAAATACTGATGTGAAAAACAGCAGTTACAACATAATTATTGATGAAAAAGGTTTCATATTAGCGACGAGCCATGAACAATATATAGGTTATAATATATATGACTATGGAACTGTTATAAAAGAAGCTGTGGAAAACTTTTCCAAAGAGAATGATCTTATACCTTTTAAGCAGTTATATATAAAATATAAAAAAGAGAAAAATTATACCATAGTCAGTATACAAGATCTCAATTATCTAAACAAAGATTTGAATAAGCTTGGATTAAATGGAGTCTTGATTGCACTTATTCTTGGTATATTGAGTTTTTTGATAAGCTATTATTATTCCGGTAAGACGGGTGAAAAAGTTCAGGCCATAACTAAAGGCATGTACGATTATTATCAAGGGAATGAAAAGGTGAAGATAGAGCTTGAGAGTAATGATGAATTCTCTGAGATAGCCAATAGGTTTAATGATATGGTCATACAAATCAACAACGCTAAGGCAAAAGAGCTGATGGCATTGTCAAAAGGAAAAGAGGCAGAAATAAAATCACTTGAAGCTCAGATCAATCCTCATTTCATCTACAATACCCTAGATGCCATAAACTGGGTAGCTATAGAGAATGAAGATTTTGTTGTCAGTAGAATGGTTAACAATATGGCAGCATTCCTTAGATATACAATACATGACTCCAATGAAGTGGTGACCATTCGTACGGATATTTTGTACTTGAAGAAATATATGGAATTACAGCAAGAAAGATATGAACATGCCTTTGAATATGAATTACATATTGATGAAGAGGTATTGGATATTAAGATCCATAAATTGATTCTACAACCTTTAATAGAAAATTCTATTGAACATGGATTTCCTAATACGGAAAATGATACTATCAAAATATATGTAAACAGGATACAAGATGATATTAGAATCAGGGTCTGGGATAATGGAAAAGGGTTACCCATTGAGAAAGTCGAAGCCATAAACAATGGTTTTGAAACATTTATGAACGATAGCATTGGTATTAACAATATCATTACTAGGATTAATCTGTATTACGGCAATAGAGCATCATACAATATCAAATCATATAATATGGAAACATGTTTCGAGATTCGTTTCCCCATGGAATAGGAGGTTAATGATGAACATAATTATAGTTGAAGATGAACCTAAAATAAGACAAGGCATCAAGAACATAATTGAAAAATATACTGACCATCAGATAATAGGGATTGCTAACAATGGTCTAGAAGGATACAACTGTATTAAAGAATCAGAATGTGATCTTGTTATTACGGATATTAAGATGCCAGAACTATCGGGTATTGAGATGCTTGAGCAATTAAGAGAGATTAAACCTGTTAATGCAGTAATTTTGTCTGGATACTCTGATTTTCAATACGCCCAAAAAGCCATTTCATTAGACGTAGAAGAATATATATTAAAACCTGTAGACATGGGAAATTTTCTGCAAACCCTTGAGGATATCGAAAACAAATTGAATAAAAGAACCATAACTAGAGTCAGTGACGAACAATTATTATGGAGTATCTTGGTAACTAAAGAAAATGATGAAGACTTGATATTGGAATTGACAGAAAGATTGAAGATCGATAGAAACACCTTTACGGAAATATACATTTTCTCACCTGAATTTTATACAGAATCAGTGGGTAATAACATTGTTGATGAAGTAAACAAAGTATTTTCAATACACCAAATAGAGAATTACCATTTATTCAACATACCAAGAAACGAAGGGATACTATTATTGAAGAGTGTAGGGGGTAATAATGAAAAGGTATACCAACTAGTGGAAAATACCATTCTGAAACATTTGCTTCAAGAAATAAGTATATGTGTTGTGTACGCGTGTAATCAGGGACTCAATCATATATCCAATAAAGTTAAAGAACTGTTGGATATTAGGCAATATCAATTTCTATTGGGTAATAGACAGATAATCAAACTTAGGACAATCAATAAAATGAAATTAGAAAATATAGAATATCCGGACTATCTGCATGAACAACTCAAAGAAGTTCTCAAGAATAAAGAAATAGAGAAGGCTGTAGGGATTGTAAAGAAATTCAAGGTAAAAGTCATTTATGGGACTCATGAACCCAACCAGATAAAAGAAAATACTATTAAATTCCTTTTGTATCTGTACAGGTGTCTTAATGAGTATTATGGTGTTAGGGACCTGCCTATTGAAATACAACTGCAGAAGATCTGGGATTCATTATATAGAGAAGAATTGGATGATGTGCTGGAAGATGTATTGAGCCATGCTATGGAAAATGAATCCATGGATATCAACAATGATATAATCCTTAAAGTCATAGCTTACATAAGAGTCAATTATAAAAAAGACATAAAACTCTCTGATTGTGCAGAATTAGTGAATATCACACCTGAATATCTAAGCGGATTATTCAAAAAAGAAATAGGGGTCAATTTCGTTAATTTCCTACAAGATTATAGGATAAGTGTAGCCAAGAGGATATTGAAAAGAACAGAACTGAAAATTACGGATATCTCTAGAGAATGTGGTTTTTCTGATGCCAAATACTTCAACAAAGTTTTTAAACGTTCAGTGAAAATGTCACCATCAAACTATAGAAGAGAAAATGTATTATGAAAAAGAATGTATATATCTATGGAGGAATTGCAATATTCATCATAGTTGTCTTTTTGGTATCCATCAATCATGATGATAGTGAAACAGTAGAAGAAATTATTGAGAAGGAAAACGTCAGTATCTTGATTCCATGTGACAATTCTATTATAGTTGAATCCTTTGAAAAGATATGCGAAAAATATGAAACAGAAAACAATATAGAAATAGATATTATAAAAGTGCATATAGATAACTTCAAAAAATATCTATTGACAGCACAAGAAAATGATGAGTTGCCTGATATAATCATATGCAACAACACATATATGCCTTCATTAATTAAGATAGGCATATTTTCTGATACGAAAATCTATATGCAAGATGATTATGAGAGAGTATTCAGCAGTTTTGCACTTGACAGTTGCAGAAAAGATGGAAAGTCCTATGGAGTCCCATTGATAATTGATCCTTATGTATTATATTCTAATGATGACAGATTGAAGCAATTCAATCAACATGTACCAGAAGATTTTGAGAGCTTGTTGGATGTTGCCATGAATACCAATCAGTTTCCCACAGACGGTATTGGGATTTCACTGGCTAGTAATCAATTGGTAACCAATTTCTTTCTACAATTCTTTTATTCTACAGGAGATTCCATCAGAACTCTTAAAAGTGATGGAGGGAAGAAAGTATTTGACCTTCTGAGAGATATGGTCGCAAATAATTTGATAAGCCCAGAAAGTATATATTGGAATGAAAATGATATGGTAAGAGGATTTCTCAATAATGAATTCACTATGTTCGTAGGTAGTTTGAGTAGTTCAATAATCATTGACAAGTCAAGTGAACATATAGATGCCAATATAACTTCGGTGCCTTACGATAAAAAACAAGTATGGCTGGTTAAAGGATATAACATTGGGTTAAGTGCTGATTGTAATAACAGTAGAGCATTAGAAATCTTAGAGTATCTGATAAGCAGGGAAGGCATAGCTGATTTGGCAAGTATGACAAATACTATAGGGACCCGTGTGGATACACCTTATGTCAATGAATATGACATAGATATAAGTTTGACAGACAATAGAATGGTTATTGAAAGATTCAACAATTGGTTTGAAATAAGCAATCATATAGGGGAGAGTATGTATCAATTGATTATAGATAAAGATAACAATGTTGAGAGTAATCTGAACGAGTTACAGAATAGCGTTAGACTGGATATAATCAATGATTAAGTATATAATGATGTGTATAAGTTTAAGGCAACTAGCTGTTTCTGTTATTAGTTGCCTTCTTGTTTTCTTATGTTCATGACAGATTATTGATTATTGAGGCACATAACATATTCTTCCATCACTTCCTGTGATAGGTTCAACTAAATCTGTAGTGTTCTCAAAAGTAAAAATTTCTTCTGTATCAGCGGCAACTGTACCTTGAGCTACTTGGTTGATGATAAAAGTAACTTCACGTGTCAATGGAGTACCAGCTGTTGAATCAGTCAAAAGTGCATAGTAGTAGACGTTAGAGTTAGCAGCATAGTCAAATGCATTAGTGTTGGTGAAAGTAATATCCAAGAAAGCACCCTGCGTCGAAGCATCTAAGGTTTCGGCATTTGCTACGGTTACTTCGATAGCCATATATTTCATCTCCTTTCTATAATTTTATTAGTTGAAAGTTCAAAATAATTCCTTTCAATATTATTATATTGGACATGTTGTAAAAGAGTGATTGATAACGTTTACTTTCTACCATGATGTTGCATATAATGAATTATGGAGGGAAATGTAAATGAGTATAATGGATTTGACTTGTAAAGATTCAATTAGTTATTCAAAACGCTGTAATAAAGATATAGATGGAGATAGTTTGTATTTGGGCAGTTACTATCGTTGTAATTATTTGATCTGTCTATATTTTGCTCTTCCCCGGTATTCGTTTCTACAGAAGCTGAAAAAAGCCTCACTTATTCTATATAAAATGCCAGAAGACCATGATGAACGTAGAAGATATAGAAGATACAACAAAAATGAGCAATATAAAAAGTATAAAGACCAATATATAGTATGTCCGTTAGAAGATTATTTCAGCGCTTATAGTAGTGATTTCTCCATTCCCGATCCTTATTTTGATAGAAAAAAAGAGTTTAGAGATATAATTCATTCATGTTTTACGGAGATTGATATCACTGATATAGTTAAGGATTGGATAAACGAAGAAATAGAGAATAGAGGGTTGATACTACTAGGGAAAAAAGACTCCCATCTGATAACATATGCTTCCAAGAAATGTTCCATATCAAGGATGTGTCCTACCCTAAGGCTGATTTACGAAGAAAAAGGATTCGGTCACGGGTATATCACTATTCCTTGTGAGGTAGGTGTAAAGAGTTACTAGAATAACTAGGTGAAAATCATTAATTCAATCTACTTGAAATCAGTAGGTTATCTTTTTCGTTGTAGCATAGAGATATATTGATATTACTGAATCTATAACCAAAGATAAGCTAATGATAAAATTCTATTTAGAAAAATTTCTAAATAGGTATTGCAAATCTTATTATTTAGTATTATAATCTATTTAGATAAATTTCTAAATAGAAAGGTGATTCATTAAATGGCTATTACAGAAATTTTAAAAGCAATATCTGATCCAATACGACGTGACATTTTAGAACTTTTGAAAGACGATAAAATGTGTGCAGGAGATATTGCCAAAAAATTTGACTTAACGAATGCAACTGTTTCATACCATTTATCACAGTTGAAGAAAGCAGGGTTGATTAGTGTGAGTAAAGAGAAAAATTTTATTTTCTACGAGCTAAATTTATCAGTTTTTGAAGATATCTTGGTATGGATACATCAGTTAGGAGGAAAAGAAAATGAAAAGAATTGATTGGAAAGCATTGTTGATAACCAGTATTATATGTATGTTGCCCATTTTACTGGGAGTTGTTTATTATCAGGCAGTACCTGAACAGGTAGCGATACACTTTGATGCTTACAACAATCCTAACAGCTGGATGGATAAGAATATTGTACTATTTGTTTTTCCTGTTGTATTGGGATTAGTTCAAGCTATATGTTGTATAGTGAATGATATCAACAAAAAGAAAAAAGAGTATAAACCAAAAGTGGAGTACATATATAAGTCCATCTTGCCAGTTATAAGTATTTTTGTTTATAGTATCACTCTTGCGACTCTTTAGGAGCAGAACTTGATTTTAGAAAAATAATCTGCTTTTTCTTAGGAATCATTTTTCTGCTAGTGGGTAATTATATTCCAAAAACCAACAATAATTACACTCATGGTATCAGGCCAAAATCTCTAGTCAACAATAAAAGATTATGGAGAAAGGCTAATAGAACAATGGGTTTTACATTCGTTATACTAGGAATATTAACTATGGTTTCAATAGTATTACCCGTAAACTATTCAATCTATGCAGTTGTATTAACCATTACTGTAGTTATTATTGAGACTGTTATTTTTATGATATTATCAAATTCCAATAAAAAGGAAAAAGTTGTGTAAAAGGAGGAGAGATTATGGATGTTCTTAGGGATAATCTGGTTTATTTATTGCCATTAATCATTTTACAGGCGGCTCTGGCATTGACTGCATTGATACACGTATTGAGACACAATGAATATAAATACGGGAATAGAGTGGTATGGGTTTTAGTTGTGATATTCATTGGATTCATAGGTCCCATTCTATATTTTGCTATAGGAAAAGGTGATGAATAATGAATATACTAGAAATAAAACACCTTTACAAGAAATTCGGGTCGAATGAAGTCATTAGGGATCTGAGTTTATCGGTTCCAAGCAATACGGTTTTTGGTTTCATCGGGAAGAATGGAGCAGGAAAAACCACAACTATGAAAATGATATTAGGATTATTGAAGGCAGATAAAGGTAATATAACAGTTGCTGGAGAACAAGTCGCTTACGGTCAAACGAACACTAACCGTTTTATCGGTTATCTACCCGATGTTCCTGAATTCTATAATTTTATGAACTCACTGGAGTATCTGAAATTATGTGGTGAAATAACTGGTATGAACAAAAAATCCATTGTAGCAAGAAGTAAGGAATTGATTCAATTAGTTGGACTTGAAGATGCCAAGAAAAAGAAAATAGGTGGATTTTCAAGAGGGATGAAGCAAAGATTAGGAATAGCACAAGCCCTTTTGAATGAACCAAGATTACTGATTTGTGATGAACCTACATCTGCTCTAGATCCTGTTGGTAGAAAAGAAATATTGGATATAATGAAATCAGTAAAAGACAAAACAACTATTGTCTTTTCAACACATATTCTCTCTGATGTGGAGAGGATATGTGATGATATCGCTATTTTGAAAAATGGAAAAATAGCTCTTACTGGAACATTAGCAGATATAAAAAGCAAACATGCTGTAGATAGTCTAAGAATCATTTTCCAAGATATGATGGATCAGATAAATTTCCAGAAATATTTTATGACTAATGATACTGTTACAGTAGAAAAAGTAGAGAATAATACATTATTGATACATTCATCCCATATAGAAGAAACCCAATCATCAATTATTAGGGTATTATATGAAACTAAGATTTTACCTGTTTCTTATGAATTGTTGGAGCCAACTTTAGAAAGTTTGTTTTTGGAGGTGGTTGAATGAAAGGTTTTATGGCATTTACTCGTAAAGAGATAATGGATTATACTAGAACATATAAATTGATGATACTGTTGATGGTATTTCTTTTCTTTGGATTTCTTAATCCTATAATAGCAAAATTAACACCAGAAATGTTGAAAGCTTTTATGCCAGAAGGTATAATGATTTCTTTACCGGAACCTACAGTTTTTGATTGTTGGACACAATTTTTTAAGAACGTTACTCAGATGGGAATAATCTTAGTAGTCATAATGTTTAGTGGAATCATGGCAAATGAGTTGATTAAAGGTACTTTGATTAATATGCTGACAAAAGGATTGAAGAGAAAGACTGTAATTCTATCCAAATTTACTGCTTCCGTTATTGTGTGGACAATATGTTATTATACATCTTTTGTTGTCACTTCATTGTATAGCAAATTGTTTTGGGAAGAGACACAGGTTGCTAATTTATTTTTCTCTGTTACTTGTGCGTGGATATTCGGTTTGCTTCTGATTGTTTTCTTGATACTGGGTGGTGTCATATTTAGAAATAATTATGGAGGATTACTATTCACAGTAATCATAGTCGCTATCATGTTCATATTAAATATTATGGAGCCTATAGCTAAATTCAATCCTCTACAGCTTGTCACAGTAAACATGTCATTGCTTACAAAAGAGATTGATGTTTCTGAGTTATATTATTCAGTTGGGAGTTCAGTATTTTTGATGATAATGTTTTTGATGATAAGTGTTATAGTGTTTAATAAAAAACAAATATAAGATACTAGATAAAGGAGATTAACATTAATGGATATAAATAATAAAGTTCAAGAAAACATTGAATTATTACAGCATAAGCTTATGGAATTAGATTCTATCCTAAAAGACGAAATAAAAAGCATAATAATTGATGGTAGCATAATAAGAGGAGATTTCTGTGATGGGTCAAGTGATATTGATATTACCATCACCACATCAGATAATATTACTAGTGTAAAGAATAAGGTAGAAGAAATAATAAGAGATGTACAGAAGGATTTACCTTTAAGACAATATCCAAGAAAGCCATTAATATATGATATCCAATGGCAAGAGATAGACTTAGTTGAGAAAACAGGTAAAAGGAAAATAAATGATTGGAATTCAATGAATATACCTAAGGGTTATCCAAAATTATGGTTATATGCTTTTGATTCCATCAAGCATCACAAAGTGATATATGGACAAGATATCACAGATAAATATACTAGAATTCCATCAAAACATTTTGTTCCTATTCGTATAGAACGTATAGCTAATTCAGTAAGTAATCTAGGTGATAGTGTATCAGCTTATGAAATTGAAAATGGAGGAATAACTCAGATAAAAAATGCTTGGGAAGCCATCAGGTGTATATGTATCGCAAACGGATTGGAGTCTATAAGCAAAAAAGATGTATACGAATTTGCTTCAATACTTTTTAAAGAAAAAGAAGAGCTGGATATTATTAATGATTTCAAAGGATTTTATATAGATAACACTGATTCCAACTTGGTAAAAGGGGATTTCAGAAAAAGACTTAGTGATTTCACACTTCATATTATAGAGAAATACGGTTACTGAAATTATCTTTACATATATAATAGAAGTATATTATGGTGAGAATTAAAATTCATTATTGAGGAAGCATCTATTGAGGATGCTTTTTATTTAAATTAGATAGGAAAATATATTATAATTGCAAAGCGATTACTAGTATGTTAATATATTAGTATATGAAATTAAACCATATTGATATAAATTGGTTTATAATATAATTAATAGAAATATGCAAGTGCGAGGAGGGTACATATGAAATCATTTATAAAAGAAGATTTCCTGCTTGACAATGAACCTGCAAAAAAACTTTTCCAAGATTACGCAAAAGACATGCCTATCTTTGACTATCATAATCATCTGCCACCCCAAGAGATTTATGAAAGAAAGAGTTATGATAATCTAACTCAGGTATGGTTATATGCTGATCACTATAAGTGGAGAGCAATGAGAAACTTAGGTATTGATGAGAAGTATATCACTGGAGATGCACCAGATTATGAGAAATTTGAAAAATGGGCATATACAGTAGCAAGAATACCTGGAAGTCCACTTTATCATTGGACTCATCTAGAATTACAAAGGTATTTTGGAATTACAAAACCTCTTAATCCATCAACATGTAAAGAAATATATGATGAATGTGAGGAAATTCTGAAACAACCTGGATTTGATGCTGTAGGATTGCTTAACAAAATGGGAGTCAAGGCACTCTGTACTACAGATGAGCCTTTTGATTCACTGGAATACCATAGTAAGATAAGTGAAGATGAAGCTATACCTTTTAAAGTATTGCCAACATTTAGACCTGATGCGGTTGTTCATGTGGATACTGATATCTTTGTTGATTCAGTTAAAAAATTAGCTAAGAGCAATAACATGGAGATAAACAGTCTGGAAGATCTAAAAGACTCATTGAAAATGTCAATAGGGAGATTCAAAGATGTTGGATGCATTCTTGCTGATATAGGATTTGTTCAATTTCGATACTCTAATGAACAAGGAGCTTCTGATATTTTTGCTAAGGCTATGAAATATGAACCTTTGACAGATAATGAAATAACATGTTTTACAGGTGAGATGTTAAGATTCTTGGCGGAGCAGTTCAAGAAAAACAACATGGCTATGCAATTGCATATGAATGCACTTAGGAATGTCAATGCAGAATTATTCCGAGAAAAAGGAGCTAATGTCGGTTGTGATAGTGTTGGAAACTGTGTAGATGCTAATCAGCTTGGTGGATTTTTCAACTATCTATCAGCTAATGATATCTTACCGAAAACTGTACTCTATAGTCTTAATCCTAATGATAATACTGTTCTATCATCAATGGCTGGGAATTTTTCACCATACATACAGTTTGGTGCAGCATGGTGGTTCCAAGATCATGTAAGAGGTATTTCCAATCAGCTTGACGAACAGTTTGAAGCTGGATTGATTAGTAAATTCATCGGTATGTTAACTGATTCACGCAGTTTCACTAGTTATGGTCGCCACGAGTATTTCAGAAGGATTCTCTGTAACCGATTAGGAGAATTAGTTGATAATGGAGAGTATCCAGAAGATTACCAAGTACTAGGAGAGATGGTTAAGGATATCTGCTTTAACAATGCAGTTAAATTTTTTGGATTAGAATTGTAGTATTGTATTTTAGTGTAATAATCAGTATATTATTACTGGATAAGACAATTGCACTATGTCATGTTTGATATAGAGTTATATTAATTGAAAAATGTATTCAACATAAAATTAGCCAAGCAATAAATCTGCTTGGCTATATTAAGTAAATAAAGAGAAATATATATATACTATTTTATACTTTTTTATCCTAAACGTGCATCTTCAAGGTTTAATAATCTTCTTATTTCTTCACCTTTTATATCTCTGAACTTGATATTTTCTTTAACTGATTTATCTGCCGCCAATCCAGCTGCGTGTCCGTAACCAAAACATTGAGCTATTACACGACAACTTGCCAATGCCTGATGTTCGGCACTTAAGTTCCTGCCAGCAACAATCAGATTTTCACCAACAGCCGGTACTAATGCACCATAAGGAACTTCATAATAGTTATTGATCAACCAGAATAGGTAAGGGGTTTCCCCATTATGTAATTCAATTGGCCATGGACAAGCAACTATTCCGTCACTTCTTTTTCTGGCTTCTGCCACATCATCATTACGTAGTCTTTCAAGTCCTACTATACTTCTTGTTTGTCTCACGCCCACTTCACAAGATAAATCATTGATAAAGGAGTTTTCACAACCTGGAATGTACTCTTTGAAAAACTTAGCATATTCATTGACTTGTTTACGTGCAACTTGTTCTGCTTCCGTATGGTCATCTGGATCAAGAACATTGAGAAGTCGCCCATCTCTACCAGTAATCAATGTTACATTCATGAATAATTCATTAGGTCTTGTTGTATGATATACCCATACTTTTAGTCTAGGAAGATGTGCTCCTTTTCCAATAGCGTCTTTCATGGCTTCAGTTACTTTGTCAGGTGAGATTCTGTCTTCACCCCAGTAATCGAAGAACTTTTTCACATCAACACCTGCAAGACGGAATATCATAGTGGGATTCTGGATAACACCATTATCTCCCATTGTGTATTCATAACCGGCACGATAGATGATATCAGCATCACCTGTAGCATCAACAATTGCTTTTGCTTTTATCTGGGCAAAACCACTTTTGGTATCGATGACAACACCTTTGAACTCATCATCATCTTTGATGACACCGACTATTGTGGAATGATATAATATTTTCCCTCCTGCATGTAAGATCATATCTTCAGCAGTTTCTTTGAATATTTGTGGGTCGTGTGGAACCAAGAATGTTTTACCGTATGGTTGAGGCTTTGTAACACCATTTCTTTCTTTTAATGCCTCATAGAACTTGTTGGTCCAGCCGAAAACCGCTTGTTTTGGTTCTTCTTCCAATGGATTGTCACATCCATAGAACATTCCGCAGAATGTACCTGAGTAACCTGCTACAGATGCTCCACCAAGGAAACCAAGCCTTTCCACAAGCAATGTTTTGTTACCATGTCTGGCTGCTGTTTCTGCGGCAGCTATACCAGCTGGTCCACCACCGGCAACTAAGACATCTACTTCATCATATATTGGTAAATCACAATTTGAATCATATACAATTAGACTTTTATATTTTTTCATAATCTATTCCTCATCATTTTCTGTTTTTGCTGTTGATAATTGCTTTCAAATCTTTAGTTTCTAATACTGCTGCTATGATAATTCCAACCAGCAATGCCCAAAAAGCTGAACCGATTCCTAAGAATGATTTCTGTGATAATGCTATAAAGAATGAGAAGAAAGCTGAAACTTGGAATTTATTAGCTTTGAATGCTGATTGTAGTGAAGATAGTATAACTCCCACCATTGCTAGACCTGCTACCAAATAGATTAAATTAAGAGGCATAGTACTTAAGAAAGGTACTAATAAACTAGCGAAGATACCAATGATAGAACACCATATACCACATACGACAGAAGCAGCGTAACGGTCATCTTTATTATCTCCTGACTCTTCGGATGCAACTATTGCAGTCATAGGACCTGCGATATTAGCATTGTGTCCGCCGAATAGAGAAGTGACAATACCACCGATACCTGACCATATAGTCATACTTTTAATTGGTGGTTCGTAATCTTGGCTCTTTAATACACCTATGGCTTGTGCATTTTCTGCACCGATTACAAGAAGTGCTAGAGGAAGAGAAACTGATACGAATACACCACCAACGTTTTCAAAAGAATATCCTATAAATTTTGGACCATAGAATTTAATGCCCTCTAGAGCTGAAGCATCATATAATCCAAAAGCGAATACACATATTATTACTACTGCAAAAGCTGCTAAGATTGGAGGTATAACCTTAATCACTGGTCTAAGCTTAGTAAATATCAACCATGCTGCAATTGCAATGAAGGCAATCAATAGATATTTGCTATAATTAGGTTCGCTCATGTTGCTTGACCAATTGAAGATATAATTTACCATGTTCGTTACGAATTTAAACAAACAACCGGCAGTCATTCCCATTACGATAGGCATAGGCAAGAATTTCATTACCTTACTGATTAATCCTGTTATACCTAATATGAATACCAAAATACCAGCTAATAAAAATCCTGTACATAATTGCTGCAACGAGTAACCTGCACCAGCACCTGAAACCACAATTGCTGCCCCTGATATTGACCAAGCACCTGGGATAGGCTCTTTATATTTTAGAGATAGAATGATTCCTAAAATAGGTCCGAATACCCAACATGCAAAAATCCAAGAAGATGTTTCTTGCATACTCCATCCACAAGCGTTACCATTAGCGAATAAAATGAGTGCTGTACACCATCCGAAAATACCTGCAATGACACCTGAACTTATTGTTTTGGAATTTAAATGTTTTGGTAGATCTTTGATACCTTGAATAATGCTGTTATTATTCATAAAAATCCTCCTTAAAATTATGATAGGGCTTAACAACTCTATATGTAATACATTTGGATTGTCGATTTTGCTCATAAAATGTATTTTCAATATAGTGAAGTTTAGTAGATTAAATTATAGACCATAATATATTAATGGTATACATGTAATATATTACTGATATATTATAATAATTTATCATTTTATGTCGAAAAAGTCAATATGAATATAGGGATTATGTAAAAGTTCTATGTTGAATACAGCAATCATCTGGAATAGTAAGATAAGACATCATAAGTAGATGAAAAATATATTTTTGCATATATGATAAAAATATTAATTATGATATAATTCAATAGGAGAGGAAGGAGAATAACAATGGAAAACGATAAGTTTAAGCAAAAAAATGTTGATTTCTTAGTTGATGATGCAAGTAAGAAAATAGAAGAAATGATTGTTACGGCAGAATTGAAGCCTGGAAGTATCGTTTCTGAAAAAGAAATTAGTGAATATCTAGATATTGGACGTACACCAGTACGTGAAGCATTAAAACGACTAGAGCCAACACATTTATTTAAAACCATTCCTCGTAAAGGAATTTTAATACGTATAGTTACTGTTGATGAATTATTGCTACAAATGGAACCTAGAAAAGTACTAGAAGAGTTAGTTGTCAAAAGAGCTGCAAAATATGCATTTCCAGATGAAAGAGATAAGTTAAGACAATTAGCTACTGAATATAGAAAAGTTACTGAGGAATGGGCACCTGCAATAGAAGCTTTGAGAATAGATGATGAATTTAATAGATTATTATGTAAATCCAGTAAAAATCCATTTATTGGACAGATGCTATTACCTCAACATGCTTTAGCTAGAAGACAATATTATCTTAATTATTTTATTGATAAGGAGCTGACTGCAAGAGTTAATTATAGTCATGCAAAACTAATGGATGCTATTGCAGATGGTGATGATAAAAAAGCATTATCTGAATTAGATGAGCTATTTAATAATCTAAAAGAATTCAATAGTATAAGTCTTTCTACTTGGATACAATTTGACGATTAGAAGATATACATTTCTACAAAGGTTTCAATATATATGACTAGAAAAATAATTTATTCACATAAACCCAATATCGGGAATAATAAAATATGGAGATTATAGTATGGCATTTGAGCAATATCTTAAGAAAGTAAATGTTGATGAAAACATTATTAAAGAGATTATGAATGTTGATTATCCTAAGGACAAGAATAATCCAAAACAAAACGAAGCTAATTTTATGGCTTCTGTCATGAAGAAATGTGAAGAGCTTCTAGACTATGATACTATAAGTAAAGTAATGTATGATAGAGCTTGTTGTAAAACTGGAGCTAGATTGAAAAATTCGAGAAATTTTGCCAAGGAATATGAAGATAAAACGCTAGAAGAAAAATTATTATTATTAGGTAATGTACAGTATATGGGAAAGCCGTTTCTAAACCAAGATGGAGATATAGAGACACTTGCTGTAGGAAAATTTGGTATGGAGGATATGACTTGTCCTTGTTGGCATTTTAGTGGTAGTAAACCAATTAATGGTTATTTAACAGTGATGGTGAATTGCCTTGTGTGTTCATTTATCAGATTCTTTGAATGTGATAATATAACATGTCATATCATCCAACATAATTAGCAATATAATCGTAAAAAGCATTTAGTTATGGATTAAGTATTATTTGGGAGGAAAAGATGAAGATAAAGAGTGAAGCTGATTTTACTGTGTATGAAGCTACCAGTATGATAGTTGGACACAGTATCGGAACAGGAATTATCGCAGTACCTTATTTAGCAACAAAGAATAATTTAAGAGATGTAATTCTAATGGTAATATTAGCATATTTCATAAATGTTGTTTTACATTTGATTATTGCTGAATTATCCTACAATAATGGAGGAGTTCAGTTGGTGAAGAGTTTTGAAGGAGAGCTGTTCAGTGGCAAAACCAAGAAAATTTTTGGATGGATCATGTTCACTATTTATGGATTAGCTATTATTGTTGGGGTTAGTGGCAATATAAATGGTGGAGCACAGATTATAGAAAACTGGATACATGTGCCATTTTCAGTAGCACAATTAATATATTATATAGTAGCAGGAATAGTAGTTTTTATGGGAATGAAAGCTGTTGGAATTGCACAGAAATATACAGTATCTATTTTAATTGTAATAGTTGCAACCATAAGTATTGCAACTTTTGTTGGACCAATTAATGGAATTAGAGCATCAAAAGTACATATCAATAATCTATTAGGGTTATACAGTATGGTTGTTTTTGCAACTTCTGCTAATCAAGCAGTTATACAATCTGTAAAAGGGCTTAATGGCAATGCCAAGAAAATAAGGACTTCTATATTTTTAGGTTTTGGCATATCTTCTCTATTTGCTCTAATTGTGACAATAACAGTTTTGATAGGAGTAAATGGACCACTTGATAAAGAACTTGCATATCTTCAATTAGGTGAAAATATTGGGACATGGGCAGCTGTACTTGCAGGTTTGTTTTCATTGTTTGCCTTATTAACTACGTTCTGGTCAAATACATTAAGTCTTCGTGATGTGGTTCATGAACAAATCGGCATAAATAATAAAGTATGTTGGTTATTAGCGACAATACCATCAGTACTATTTGCTATATTTGGAGTAAGTAGTTTTATAATATTAACAAGAATCATGTCAGGAGTTGTAGTGCTTGTTGCTGTAATGCTTGTGTTTACATATAATAAATCTAGAAAAAAAGCTGGAACCAGTCCAATATGTGGTGGATTTGGAAGGTTACCATTTCAGGTTATAATGATAATATCTACTATAATATGTGCAATCGGAGCTATGGTACCATTAACTTAATGGATGGAGGATAATGATATGTATAGGAATCCTGAATTTTATAAAGATAAAGATGAACATTATGCTATAAAAATTGGAAGTAAACCATATAAAATATTACAACTGACAGATTTACATTTGGGATTTGGTTTAATATGTCGTAAAAAAGATAGATTAGGGATGGAAGCTGTAACTGTATTGATTAAAAAAACTAATCCTGATTTGATAATTTTGACTGGTGACAGTATATTTCCATTTATATTCAGATCAGGTACAAGAAATAATATTAAGCAAGCCAAAAAACTAGTTGCTTTCATGGATGGTTTTAAGATTCCATATGCTTTTTTATTTGGTAATCACGATATTGAAATGGGTTCAAAAGGAAATAAAGATCAGATAGCTGATATAATTATGAATGGTGAGTATAGTATTTTTGCAAAAGGAAAGAAAGAGCTTACTGGTGTTGGTAATTATATAATTAAATTAGTGAATGATGAAAATGCGTTAATAATGGCACTAGTTATTTTAGATTCTAATATGTATGGTGATGGATGGTTCTTCAGTGGGTTTGATTGCATACATGAAGATCAGACCAATTGGTGTACACAAGAGTTATTGAAACTAAAAAAACAAAATTCAGATCTACAGGCTTTGGCATTTTTTCATATGCCCCTACCTGAATTTAAAGAAGCTTATGAGAAAATGAAACTTGGAGATAAAAGCATTCAATATAATTTTGGAAGTATCGGTGAAAGTAACGATTATTTTGGAATAACAAAATATGAATGTGATTTTTTTCAACAAGCATTAGATAATAATACAATTAAAGGGATATTCTGTGGACATGACCATTTGAATACTCTTTCGTTAACTTATAAAGGTATTATGATGACATATGGAATGTCTATAGATTATCTCGGATATAGAAATATTGTAAAGAGGCATACACAAAGAGGAGGAACTCTTATTACAGTTAATGATAATGGTTCCTTTCAGGTAAGTCCAGTTCCACTAACCAGAGTCGTATCTGATTTCGTTAGAGGTAAGGACAAATAGGATAATTTTATGAGTACAATTAAAACAAAGGGGTATTACCAATAGATAATAAATCTATAGGGGATGCCCTTTTATTGTAATCAAAGTTATGTTTTTTATATCAAAAATAATGAACCATTTTATGGTATTATGACAATATATAAATGAAGGGCTGTACATAAAAGAAGTTAAGGAGGCTACAAATATGCGAAAGGAGGGAAAGGTTTTTGGATGCTGATTATGTAACTGATCTTGTGGAATTATACGGCAAAGCTATTTATGGATTTTGTTATAATCTGACAAAAGATAAAAATGATGCAGATGACTTATATCAAGAAACATTTCTAAAGGGAATTAAGCTGTGCCATAAAATAGATAAAAACAACAATCCGAAAGGTTTATTGATTTCAATAGCAATAGGTATCTGGAAAAATAATCGCCGTAAATATGTTTGGAGGCAAAAAATAGCTCCATTACAAGAATTTAACGAAGAAATATATAATGAATACATATCAAATGATGAGATGAGTATAGAAGATATAATATTATCTAATGAATTACGTTTATTCATACAAGATGCAGCTAATCGGCTAAATAGTAAAATGAGAATTCCTTTATACATGTATTATACAGCAGATATGTCTATAAAAGAGATAGCATCTGCATTAAAAATTCCACAAGGCACTGTAAAAAGCAGGCTTTTCAAAGCAAGGAAAGAATTAAAGGATATATTGGAGTTGGAGGCTGGTAATTATGAGAGATTCTGAGAAATTCAATAAAATGCTAGAACAAGCCCTTACACCAGTTATAGAACCCAGTAAAGAGTTGAATGAAAAAATAATTGATGAAATAAGGGAGAATAGTAATATGAAACCAAAAAAAAGAAGGGTATCAATAGCGTTGGTTGCTGTTATAATTACTCTAACATTATCTTTAACAGCTATGGCAGCATATCATCTATTAACTGCAAAACAAATTGCAAAAGAATTCAAAGATGAGGGACTTGCACATGCATTTGAACAGGAAGATGCAGTTGAAATCAATGAATCGGTAATTTCAAAAGGATACAAATTCACTCTACTTGGTCTTGTGTCAGGGGAAGACTTAAGTGATTTTGAGATGTATTCAAAGGATATAAGTTCAGTTAGAACCTGGGCTGTCGTTTCAATTGAAAAAGATGATGGAAGTGAGATGCCTAGTACGCCAGAGGAAGGATATGGAGATGTTAACTTTTTTATATCGCCATTAGTCAAAGGACAAGAGCCTTGGTTCTATAATATAGCTTCTATGAATGGTGGATATAGTGAAGATGTGATTGATGGAGTATTGTATAGACTGATTCAGTGTGATAATGTAGAGATATTTGCTGATAGAGGAGTATATCTTTGTATTAGTACTAGTACATTTTATGATAAAAAGGCTTTTAACTATGATGAAGTAACAGGAGAGGTAAGTGTCAATACCGATTACGATGGTGCTAATGCTCTATTTGATTTACCACTAGATATTGAAAGAGCTGATTATGATCAAGCTGAAAAATATTTAGAAGAAATAATGGGGAAAGATGAAGAAGATTCTGTAGACAATAAAGAGAGTGAACTTGGTGAGATTGAAGAGACTAATAACAAATGGGAAGAAATGGTTAAAGAGTTTGATGATGCTATTGTTATAACAGAATCAGTAAAAGAGGTTATTCCTGATGAAGAGGGCATTTTGCATTATGAATATGAGGGTTCAGAATGTAATATACATATAGAACAAGTATTTTATGAGGAAGAAATTTCATCTAGAATTGTTACTATAGGTGGTAACAATAGTGGACGCAAAACAGCTACTAAATTTTCTAGAGATGCAAATGGAACTATAAGAGGTATGAGATTATTACTAGAGAATAATGATATAAAAGATGAATGATTTTAATGTCAAATAAATATTGCTATTACATAGTATTAAATTAAAAAAAATTTTGCGATTTTAAAATATAATATATAGACTCTGTAGGTATTAATTATCTTTTAGTACCTTACAGAGTTATTTTTAATTATTGTTTTTTAGTTATTAAGTTGTTAGATAACTGGATATTAACTTAATGAATTTAACTTATGACTATATGTTATGGGTAGAAAATTGTATGTTGACTTAATTGTACAAGTATATTAAAAAATTAAAATAATTATATTTATATGAACTTTATTTATAACTTTCGAAAATGATAAATTATACACATAATTAAATATTTATATACTATAATATTAATTTTACTAACTATAAATAATACAAAATAGCACGTAACACCTATAAATAAAACAAATTATCAAATTTGTATTAAATATTAAAAAAAACAGTATATATTGTTGACATATGTATTTTATAAGAGTAAAATGTATTCATCGCATAAAATAAGTGAAAAATTAGAAAAAAACGCTATATAAATATTAAACTTAAAAAATGTATTTATTAAATTATAATATAACACATATTACCAATTTGATAAAAAATTTAATATTACTACATAAAAAAAATATATATAATAATATACTTAATAATCTATGTTAATTAATTGTATATTTAAAAAAAGTAATTTTATTGTAGGACATAATTTAATTTACATAAAAAAACATTAATTATAGAAAGGAGGTAAAAAAATGGATGACTTTAGATTAGAAGTAGCAACAGACAAAAAAGAAAAAGAAAAAGATAAATGTGCTTGCATGTGCGGCTTAAGTTCAGGTAGTGGTTCAGGTTCAGGAATTTTAGAAGAAGAATAGTTATAATCTCCCTCATCTAGCGATGAGGGAGAAACTGTTTAATAATTAAAATTATAGTTTCAATAATTCGAGAAGGTTTTTGATATATAGTAAAAATTAAACTAATAATAAGGAGTAAAAATATGAAATTATTATATGATAAAAAAATAATAATAGAAAAATATGATGATGAAAATTACATAATTTATTCTCCGTTTAACCATAAATTTACAAAAGCTAGTAAATCAGTAAAAAAATTGGTGCTATATATTCTTAATGAAAATGGGGAAATAGAATTTGAAAATATTATCAATTATTATAAACAATTTGATATTGAATTAAAGATAGATGAAATTAAAAAGTATATTGATACTTTGGTAAAAGCTAAATTATTTTTTTATAACCAAGAGGATTATGATACTGAAAAAAGAATTACATTAGAAGATTATAGGTTTTCACCAACTCAGGAAATAGATATGGTATATATTCATCCTACATTGAGATGTAATTTTAATTGTTCCTATTGCTATAATAAATCTTTAGCAGCAACCCAAAAAGAATTAACTACGAATCAATGGATACAGATAATAAATAAACTAAAGGCAATGAATGTTAATTATTTTATATTTACTGGTGGAGAACCACTTATGAGAAAAGATCTTATAGATATCATTAGAGAGATTAAAGATGATAATACGAAAGTGGAGATTTTATCAAATGGTTCATTGCTTATGGATAAAGTTGATCAATTGTTACCTATAGTTGATTCATTTGTAGTTAGTCTTGATAGCCTTGATATCAAAAAAAATAGTATTAATCGTAGTGCGGTAGGTTTTAATAATATAATAAACTTATTAGAATATTTTTCAGAAAAAGCTCCTAAAAAGTTAAGAGTTAGATCAGTCATAACTAAGGAGAATATAGATACTATACAAGCATTTAATAATGAAATACAAGAAAAATATGGAATAAAATGTGTCAACGTAAGATTTATACCTAACAATAAAGATGAATTATCTTTGATTGCAGAGCCACCAATACCAGATATTGATGATACTAAGAAATATAAGTTGGATTTGGGAATAAGAAAATATAGATGTGGGGCATGTTCTAATATATTAGCAATCAATCCGGAAGGGGATATATACCCATGTCAAAGTCTCATGTTGCCAGAATTTAAATTAGCTAATATTCTAGATGACAATTGGCAAGATACAGTAGCTAATTCAGAAGTAACAAAAAAATTCAGAAACATTAAAGTCGATGATATGGAAAATTGTAAAGATTGTGCATATAGATATATCTGTGGGGGAGGTTGCCCAGCTATAGCATATAAAGTATATGGGGATTTAAATCATCATTTATCATTTTTTTGTGATTATCTAGAAAAGGAATCAAGACAAAGAATGAGAATGGCAAAGATTATATCAAAGTAATAAATTAAGATAAGGAGTTGAAGGAATGTCCATATTAAGTGCTAATAAATATAAAGAGAAGAAACCAACTGATACAGTAAAGATAATAAAAAAAATTCTTGATAATATAGGTATCGAGTTAGATGAAGAAATACATCTTAATTCTGCTGAAGGATTTCACTCTATTCATCTACGAGTAAAAGGAGCTAATGCATTAAATGTCAATGGTAAAGGAACTACTTATGAGTATGCATTAGCGAGCGCTTATGGAGAATTTATGGAAAGACTTCAAAACAAAGCTTTATATAATTATAAAGTGGATTTATGCAATGAAAGCAAAACATATCTTGGATTTTATAATGCAACAGATGAGAAATATCTTAATATTGAAGAATTTGTTTTATCAGATGAGAATTGGATTAGAAAATTGTTTCCGCAAAGCAATAGTAAAGAAGATATTATTAATAGTCTGAAGGAACTTATGTTTTTAACTCCAGATGGATATTCTTGTGATTTGATTTGTATTCCTTTCTATAATATAAATAGTAATAAATTGAGTTATGTACCTACCAATATAATTGAATTTTGTTATTGTACAAATGGAATGAGTGCAGGTAATACATTAGAAGAAGGATTAGTACAAGGACTATCAGAAATTATAGAAAGATATATAAATAAGAAAATTCATAGAGAAAAGATAGTACCCCCTACAATACCAATGGATTATTTAAAAAAATTTCCATTGCCATATAAGATGATACAAGAGATAGAAGAAATCGAAAATTATGAAGTGATAATTAAAGATTGTTCATTAGGTGGAAAATATCCAGTAGTAGGATTAATCATTATAGATAAAAATACTCAAAAATACTTTTGCAAATTTGGTTGCCATCCAGTATTCGAAATAGCGCTAGAGAGGACATTAACTGAATTATTACAAGGAAAGCAATTAGATAATTTATTTGATATGGTTAATTTTTCTTATATAAATAGTAAGATTAATAGTAATGAAAATTATGAAAGCATATTTACTAATGGAGCAGGATTTTATCCTACGGAATATTTTAGTGATGAATTCACCTATTCATTTATAGATATAAAAGATAATTCTAAGTTAGATAATAAAGAAATGTTGGAATATCTAATTAAAATAATAACTGATCAGGGGTTTGATGTTTTAGTTAGAGATGTTTCTTATTTGAATTTTCCATCAGTGAATATAATTGTACCTGGTATGAGCGAAATAAATGAATTGACCAAAGAAAATATCAATGAAGTTAAGATAAGTAGTAATATCAGAAATGAATTAATGAATCTAAATAATATAAAAGATAATGATATAGAAGAGATTATATCATATATGAAGAAAAAGTATTTTACTAATGATGATACAGTCTTTAATCTTTTGAAAATACCACTTAATGATTCTTTTTCATATAACAATTTAAGAACAGATTTATTTGTAGCTTGCCTTTATTATAAAGCTAAAAGATACAGAGAATCATACTATGAGCTTAATAAATATATAAAATATATTAAGAAATTCAAAAACATAGATACGTCGGCATTAGCTTATTACAAGTGTTGTAGAGATTATATAGGTGGAAAAGCAGAACAACATGATGAAAAATCGGTAAAGAGCATATTAATAAAATTCTATCCAGTGGATATAGTAGAAAAAGTCATTAAAGATTTAAAAAATCCTAATGAAATATTTAAATATCATGATATACTAAATTGCTATGATTGTGAGGAATGTAATCTAAAATCAAATTGTTCTTATAACATTGTGAAAAGAATCCATAAAACATTAAAGGAACAACAAAAAATAGTGAATTTGAATCAATTAAAAATATTTGATGAGTTATTCAAATAAAGAAGAGGTGTTGTATGAATACAATATTTAAACATATAAAGAATTATAAGAAGTATATTGCTTTAACTATCTTATTAATATGTATCCAGACATTGCTGAATTTTATTGGTCCATTAGTAATCAAAGAAATACTTACTAACGTAGAGATTAATGAGGAAAGTAATATTTTATTGTACTTCATCATATTTTTCGTAGCATTAATAAGTATTTATATTATTAAAATTATATCAAGCTATGTTTACACAAGATTTTCTTTAAGATTTAAGGTTAATGAAAGTAAAAATATGTATAATAATTTATTTGAAACTAAATTTTCATATATAAATAAATTTGAACCTTCATATTTTATTACCCGTATTAAACAAGGGGTAGATAACTTATTTAATTTATTGGGAGATAAAGTATCTAGAGCGGCAATAGCTATACTTACTATAATTATTTCTTTATATTTTGTTGCTAATGTGAGTGTTTACTTAGTAATATTATTCATTATACTGTCGTTATTGAATTTTTATGGATACAAAAGCATTAATAACAAGCTAAAAGAAGATAGTAGTAAATTACAAAAAACATGTGCAGATAATTTTAAAAACATTATAAATGTAGTACAGAATATTGAACAGATAAAGCAAATAGGTCAGTATTCAGGATTTGTTAACATGATAGGAAAATATGTTTTTAAAATTGAAAAAGAAAATAATAATATAATACTTAAGTCAAATATTGTAAGCATTATACTTGGATTTATTATAGATATAATAAAGAACTCGGTTTTATTATTATCTATATATCTTTATTTCAGGAAACAGATAAGTTTTGCTGATATAGTTTTCATTAATATGATATTAAGTATTTATTTTTCAGCTCTTACTGATTTGAAGAATATTAATATTAGTCTTAGAGATGTTAGAGCATCAATGAAATTTATTAATGAAGAACTTTTGAATAATCTGGAAGACAATACTTCTAAGATAAAATTAGAAAAGATCAATGATGTAAAATTTGATATCAATAAATTTAGTTATGACAGTAAAAAAGTTGTTTTAGAAGATATATATTTTAAAATAACCGAAAATGATAAAGTTGGGCTTGTGGGTGAATCGGGTAGTGGAAAATCAACATTGATTAAACTTCTACTTAATTTATATGATTTTAATGATATATATATAAATGGTATACCAATGGTAGAATATAATTTGAAATCTATTCGTAGAAAAATTTATGTAGTAAGTCAAAATACATATATGTTCCCTGGAAGTATAAAAGATAATATTGTAATAGGTATAGATGATTATGATGAAAGTAAGCTAAATGAAATACTTGAATATTCATTTTTGGAACCCTTCAAATCATTACCAGAAGGAATGGATACATTAATAAGAGAGAAAGGATTAAATTTCTCAGGTGGGCAAAAACAAAAAATAGTTATCGCTAGAATGCTTATGTATGATCCTGATATAATAGTGTTTGACGAATCTACATCAGCTTTAGATAGTAATTCTGAAGATACGATCTTTGAGGATATAAATGACTATCTAAATAATAAGATAGTTATCAAAGTTTCTCATAGACTATCATCATTGAATGATTTGAATTATATGGTAGTTTTAAAAGATGGTAGGATAGAAGCTATGGGTGATCATGAACACTTAATGAAGAATAGTGAAGAATATAAACGATTATTCTCTAAACAATTAAGTAATGATTAGTAGATAAAAAAGTACATATTATTAATAACTTCATGAGGGGTGATAAGATATGCTTGATATACAGAATTATTTAGATGATATTTCAAATATACAATTAAATATTCAGGAAATACATATGCTTTATAAGATCAATTATCCAATTGTTATCGTTAAAGATGATAATTGTTATATATTTGATAAATCAAATGGAACAAACTATTCTTTTATTAAAGAATTCAAAGCTGTGATGCACATACCAGATGATATCGCTGCCTGTTTCTATTTGGATAATTACTATAAAAAGTATTGTTGTATCATAGGATATAAATTAATATTTGAAAAAAATTTTCCTATAGTTTGTTTTCATGAAATGGTCCATTGTTATCAAGGAATGACTGTAGAAGAAGATATAAAAAATAAATTGAAAATATACGATGAAAATTCACCTATGTGGGAAATAAATTATAAATTCAAATATAATGAAGAAAATTTCATTAACTATTTTAAAGATTATATAAATGCCCTTAATAATGAAAAGCTAGAAACAGTTAAAGTTAAAAGAAAATTATTACTACAACATCTTAATGAATGTGATAGAGAATATTTCATATGGCAAGAATGGAAGGAAGGTTTTGCCAGATTTATTGAAAATAAAGTCAGAAAAAAAGTTGGCTATGATGAAAATAATAGTGGACAAGAATCTCCATACTCAAGAATATCTTTCTATAGGTCTGGAGATCTATATACGAATCAACTGTATGAATATAATTTTGAAACTATGAATATAGAAGAATTATATGTAAAGTTAAATGAGTTTTGATTAATTGAATATATAATAGTAATATATAGACTCTGTTAGTGTATTTTTTAGTACACTACAGAGTTTTTTTGTCTTCATCAAATAAAGAAGAAAAAATATTTCACCAGAGTTTTTATATGTGTCATATAAAATTATAGGTAATGAATAAAAAATAATATTTCATAGAAGCCTCTAAAAAATTGTTGATAATTACTAAAAAAAATGTAAAATAAGTCATAATATAAGGAAAAATTGTTAAAAATGGCGAAAAGAAAAAATATTACATAACTCACTTGAAATAAAATAATATTTCATGTACAATAAAATCATCAAAGGAAATACTTACAAGGAGGAAATATTAATGAAATTAAAAATGGTTTGTAAAAAGGTAATGTGTACACTATTAATTGGAACAATGATGATTTTAATGGTTGCATGTGGTGACAAGTCATCACAAGATTCAGAGAAAGAAAAAGATATTTCTCAAGAGGGTAAGGATAAAAAGAGTATTACGTTAGAATTTCAGCAATGGTGGGGTGTGGAATTACCAGATGGGGTTTTAAGTGATATTTGTAATGGATTTACTGATGAGACAGGTGTGAAAATAAAATTATTAAGTAATCCATATGCTGATACAAAAACTCAAATAGCAGCTGGGGCAGCAGCAGGAACTATGGCAGATGTAGTTGGGTTAGATGGTTCATGGGTATATGATTTTGCGAAACAAGGTTCTATCGCTAACTTAACGGAGTTAATGGAATCTGATGGATATGATGATAGTAAATTATCAGATCAAATAAAAGTTGATGGCAGTACATATATGATTCCAGTTGTAAACTTTGCCTATCCAATGTACGTAAATAAAGATATTCTAGCTGAAGCTGGAATTGATAAGATTCCAACCAATTGGACAGAATTTATGGAAGCTTGTAAACAAGCCACTAATAAAGATAAAAATATATATGGTTGGGCGATACCATTATCTACAGAATCTCCAAGTGGTATTCAAAACAACTTCATGAGTTGGTTATGGGCTTCAGGAGGTTCAATGTTAAATGAGGGTAAACCAGCATTGACTGGTAATGATGATTTAGTGAAAACTGTAGATTTTGTTAAAGGTATGTTTGATGCAGGTGTTGTCACTCCAGGAGCTTATGCAATGAAAGAAGCTGATATGGTTGAAGAGTTCGCTAATGGAAGAATTGCTTTTATGATTGATTCTCTTGCACATTTAACAATGATTAGGAAAAGTTCACCAGATATGAATGTAGATATTATTAATGTTCCTATTATCGAAAGTTATTCAGGAACAAGTGGTATGGATGTAGCCAACTGGGGAATTGGTATATCAGATAATTGTGAACACAAAGAAGAAGCTATAAAGTTCGTTGAATATATGATGAGTGAAGAAGTAAATGCCAAGTTGGCAGAAGCAGCTAATGCTTTCCCTGGTAATACATATTCTAAACCAGCTTATGAGGGAGCAGATGAAATGTTTCTTAAGGCTTATGAAATCTTTCAAGATTGTTATGCTATAAATGAATTTACTGGACTTCCAACTTCAGAAGAATTGATGAGAGCATTTGATGAACAATTACAATTGTATATTGATGGAGATACATCAGGTGTTAATGATATGCTGTCAGCTACACAGGAAATATGGGAGAAAGCATTTAAGTAATAAGGTATTTGTGACTATATATTGTGGGCTATATATTATATAGCTCACAAATATAAGAGAGGGATGAAATAAGTTGATGAAAGCAAGAAGTATTGTTAAAGGCGGTTTTACGAAAAAAGCAACTCCTTATTTTTATCTTATGCCAACACTGATTCTTATGTTTTTATTATTGATAATTCCGATAATCATGGTTATAAAATTTTCTTTCTATGACAATGTTATTGTAAATAAAAATCCTGTTTTTGTTGGTTTTGACAATTATAAAGCTATTCTAGCAGATAGTACTTTTATTACTGCAATCAAAAATACGTTGGTTTTTGTTGTAATCAGTGTTCTGGCACATTTGGTTATTGGGGTAATGTTTGCACTACTGCTTAACACTAAATATTTAGGAAATAAATCAAAAGCATTATTTCGTGTGATATATGTTTTACCATGGATGTTTACAGCGTCAGTTATTGCAATATTATGGAAAATGATGATGAATCCTAATGGTATCATTAATTATTTATTGCAGTTGTTCAATTTGACAAGTACTAATATTGAGTGGTTAGGTTCAAGAAAATTTGCACTTTCGGCAGTGACATTCATTAATATCTGGTCTGGTTATCCTTTTTACATGATTAGTATCTTAGCTGGTCTACAAGGTATAAGTGGAGATCTATACGAAGCTTCTGCTATAGATGGGGCTAATGGTTTCAAGCAATTTTTTAGAATTACAGTACCTCAACTGAAACCAATCTTAATAAGTCTTCTTATGCTTGACTTTGTTTGGACTATTCAGCAATTTGCTTTGATCTGGATGACAACTGGTGGTGGACCAATAAAAGCTACTGAAACATTAAGTACATATATATATAAACAGGGATTCAGCAGTTATCAATATTCCATGGCTTCAACAAGTGCATGTATCGTATTGTTAGCTTGTACAATAATAGCAATATTTTACGTGAGACATCAGAAAGCGAGGGACTAAGATGGTTGGAGGGAGAAAATTATATATAAAAATTATTATTGTTGTTTTACTTATCTTAGGTGCTTGTTTTGCAGGATTTCCAGTACTTTGGATGATTCTTAGTTCATTCAAAACTAATGTAGAAATATTTGCATGGCCTCCAGTATGGATTTCCAAAACATTTAGTTTCGATGCATACAAAGCTATATTCGGAAGTTCGGAACAAATTAGATTTTTCATAAACAGTTATTTTATTGCAATTACAGTTGTAGTATTAACCCTTGTAATCGGAATTCTTGCTTCATATAGTTTCAGTAGATTTGATTTTCCAGGTAAAAATATTCTAAATACATTAATAGTAAGTGTTCAGGCGGTTCCACCTATTACTTTATTGATTCCATATCTAAGTCTTATTGTTACTATGAAACTATATAATACATACTTGGCATTGATTTTGACTTATATGCTTTTTACCCTGCCATATGCGATATTAATGACAACAGGATATTTTAATACATTATCAAAAAGTTTAGATGAAGCAGTTATGATTGATGGAGGTTCAAGGTTTAAAGCACTATGGAAAGTATTAGTGCCTACAGCAGTACCAGGATTGGTGTCAGTTGGTATGTATACTTTTATGCAGGCATGGAATGAATATCTATTCGCTCTAGCATTAACTAAAACCAATGATATGAGAACTGTACCGGTTGGGATTAATCTATTAATGGGACAACATGCATATGAATGGAATCAAATGATGGCAATGAGTGTATTGGGTTCCCTTCCTGTTCTTTTACTATTCTTGTTCTTCCAGAAATATTTTATTGCAGGAATGACTGCCGGTTCTGTAAAAAGTTAAATTGTATTATATTATTAGCGTATTGATATTACAAATTGGTACTGAGGGAAGGTAATGAAAATGGAAGATAAATATAAAGTGGCTTTTGATGATTTGGATAATGTGATTTCATTGAGAAAAGAAAAAAATATATTTCCCGCAATGGGTTATACAAGTAATCTGGATCTCTTATGCGATTTTCAAATTGATATATTAAATAGATTGTTGAAAGAAAATATGCAAGGATGGAATTTAAAAGATATGAAACCAGTTCCTAAGATAATAACTATAGAGGATCTATTACAGACTATGGTGTTCTACGCTATAAATGGGATTGGTGGAGAAGCAGATATTGAAAATATTAATTTGGTTACAAAAAACTTTCAATATACAAAAGGCATGGGTGGTACTGCAACTCAAGGAGCGATGGCTTTAGCCACAATTAAATGTCCATCAGTTGTTCATTTGACTGATGATTCGAAAGATGTATGCGAGATACTAAGTTCGCCATATATCTATACTGTATCAGAAAAAGGTAGATTGATACATACAAACGAAGTAATCAGTAAAGGAGAGCAAGAAATTCATTGCATCATTCAATTTAAGAAAGGTGATGTAATAGAGCTGGGGGAACAGAAAGCGAGTATTCCAGCATCTAATAGATTGATTATTACCAAAATCACTATAAACGAATATGTTCCATTTGATCAAAATTACTTTAACTATATCGAAAGTAATGCTGTCAATATAAGTAGTAACGTTTTATCCAGCTTTAATGCACTTATGGATAAGAAGGTATTGGAAGAACATTTGACATATGTGAAGAAACATATATTGAAATATAAGGAAAAAAATATTAAGGGAATAGTATTTTTTGAAGATGCTCATTATCACGACAATGAGATAAAAAAATTATGTATAGAAAGTCTGTATTCAAAAGTTGACATAGTAAGCCTTAATGAAGAAGAACTGAAATATACATTGATGATGTATGACTATAAAATAGATATAACTGATATTTTATCTTGCATTAGAGGAATTAGATGTTTGATAGATAAGTTTCATATCAAAAAAGGAATTATAGTTCATACCAAAGATTATTCAATGTATGTTGGGGAAGAATTAGAAGCTGATATCGAAAGAGGTCTGATCTATGGTAATTTGATTGCTACAGCTAAGGCTATGTTCGGTTGGTATGGAACCAAGGAACAGATAGAAAAGATATTGACTCTTCCCTTAAGCAAAGTAGGACTATCAAACAAAGAAATAGTTTCCAAAAGTGAATATAGGGATGGAATTAAGATAGTGCCATCTAAATACATTGATAAACCTAAATATACTATTGGATTAGGAGACTCTTTTGTTGCTGGTGTACAAATCTGTTTTGAGTATACCACTACAAAATAAAGTATAGATATTATTGGTTCAATTAAGGAGGCGATAATGGATTGACTAACAACCTAATGTAGCGATTATAATAATTTTACGAAAAATGGAGGAAAAAAATATGTTAATGAATATGAAAGAACTATTGAAAATTGCCAATGAAAAGAATTTTGCAGTACCTGCGTTTAATATTTCCAGTTATGCAATGTTTAATGGAATTATGGAAGCATCTGAAGAAGCTAATGCACCTGTAATCATTGCTATTCATCCGGATGAATTAAGTCATGTAGGAACAGATTTCTTGGCTTCTCTTAGAATGAAAGCATTACAATCAAATATTCCAGTTTGTATACATCTAGATCACGGTGCATCTTTTGAACAGGTAATAGTAGCAATACAAAGTGGATTTACTTCAGTTATGCTTGATGGTTCTAGCTTACCATTTGAAGAAAATATTGCAGTACTAAAAAAAGTTGTTGAAGCTGCACATGCAGTTGATGTTTCAGTTGAAGGAGAATTAGGGACTATAGGTTCAACAGATTCTCAAGCAGAAGCAGGAACAGAAACTATAATATATACAGACCCTGAGGATGCTGAGAAATTTGTAAAAGAGTCTGGAGTTGATACATTAGCTATAGCAATCGGAACATGTCATGGTATTTATCCAAAAGGGGTTAAACCTGAACTGAAATTGGATTTATTGAAGAAAATTAAAGAAAAAGTGACTATACCAATAGTTCTTCATGGCGGTTCCAGTAATCCAGATAAGGAAATTGGTGAATCAGTTAACTTGGGAGTTAATAAAATTAATATTTCAAGTGACATAAAAGCGGCGTATTATGTTAAAATGAGAGATGTACTACAAGATGAGAGTCTTAGAGAACCAAACACTATAGAGCCACCTTGTATTGCGGCAATGAAAGAAGTTGCACATCATAAGATAAAACTATTTCAAGCTGATGGGAAAGCTTCATTGTATTAATTGTACGTAAATCTGGTTGGTTTAGTATTTACATTGAGGTGAAAAGATGAGAGGAATACTGGAAAAAACAGTAAAAGAAGTAATTAGTGAAAATTATGGGTGTATTTTTTCAGCAGAGAAGAAAGTTGCAGATTTTATCTTGAAAAACCCAGAAAAAGTTGTGAACATGAATGTTTCTGAACTTGCAAAATCCAGTGGTGTAAGTGATGCTACTGTAGTAAGGATGTGTCATCATATTGGATATAAAGGTTACTATCAGTTTAGGATAATGCTTGCACGAGATATGGGAAGAAAACAAAAAAATTCGGTTCAATTACCTGAAGAAACAGATGATGTAGTAGGCGTGTTTAAGAATTATGCAGATACAATTATGGCTATTGGACACAATATTAATCAAGAAGATATTTTATCTTGTGTTGACTTAATAAAAAAATGCAAACAAGTACATATCATCGCGGCTGGAAATACTAGCCCATTAGCTCAATATATGGGATTTAGATTGGGAAGGCTTGGTGTTAAGTGTACATATAACATTGCACCTGAATATTTTATGAATCATGTCAATCTTGCTGATAAAGGAGATATCATTATTGCTCTATCCCAGTCTGGGACATCTAAATCAGTTGTTCAAGGAATGGAGCTTGCAGTCGAAAAAGGATTGAAGATCATTGCTATAACGGGATATTCGCAGTCACCAGTAGCAGATAAAGCAGATTATACATTAATCTCTAATGGTAAAGAAGAAATATTTAATTGTTATAAGAATTATGCTCACTTGAATGAAACTGCAGTAATAGATGCTTTACTTGAGCTAGTTACTAATCAGGAGACTATAGCTAAAAAACATGCAGATAAACCAGAAATCATTTTATCAGAAACTAAATATTAATATTGACGGCAGGGATTTTTAGAAATATAAATTCCTGCTGTTATAAAATTTATTCATATAAATATGAAAGAAGATGATTTGGAATGAAACGTTCAAAAATAAATAAAGTGATAAAAGACATGGAAAATCTAATAGAAAAGAAACAATTCATGTTGCCACCTTTTGCCAAATGGACATCAGAAGATTGGAAAATAAAAGAACATGAATATGATGAAATTCGTGATAATAAATTAGGATGGGATATTACTGATTTCGGTTTGGGAGATTTCGAAAAGATAGGTTTCTCACTTATTACCTTGCGTAATGGAAATCATAATAATAAAAGATACAACAAGACCTATGCAGAGAAATTATTGATGCTCTATCCTAATCAGTCTGCACCTATGCACTACCATTGGAGTAAAATGGAAGATATTATTAATCGTGGAGGCAATGATGTTTATATAACTGTCTATAATGGAGCAGAAGACGGAAGAAGATTAGATACAGATGTACAAGTCAGTACAGATGGAAAAATGAGGACAGTACCTGCTGGGACAAAAGTTTTATTGAAACCCGGTGAAAGTATTACTATAACTCAGTATATGTATCATGATTTTTATGTACCAAATGAAGGAGGACCTGTTCTTCTAGGAGAAGTTTCGATGTGTAATGATGATGATAAGGATAACAGGTTCTATGAACCTATAGGACGATTCCCTGAAATAGAAGAAGATGTTTTGCCTTATAGATTATTATGTAATGAGTATCCTGATGCAAAATAGATATCATAAATACTTACAAATTAGAACATAACATCATATACTAATGTAGAATAAAAAATTAGAGGTAGTTATGTGAGTTCATCTATAAATGATTTTATATATTATAAGTTATTGACTGACATTTTATTTAAAAAAACTAACGAGAACGCGTATAGAAGACAATTGAACAGCACCAAAAACAATCTATGCATATATAAGAAACTTAATGGTCAGGATGGAATTGATTTCTCATCCATAGAATATTATTGTTCCGAAAACATTAGGGATAACAAGTTGGAAAAAGCTATAATGGACAGTTTAGGATTAGAAGAATATAAAGATGATATTAGGTATTATTATAATAGAATTGACATAAATGACGATAATCGACCTGAAGTATTCGTTTACCTTACAGGAATACCTGTGTGTGGAACTGGAGGATGAACAGGTGTAATTTTTAGTGAGGATGATGATAGATACAAGTTACTATCAAGATTTACATTAGTGAATAATCCTATCATTATAACTGATAATAAAACAAATGGATATAGAGATATAGTAATGGACGTTTATGGTGGTGGCATTAATAGATTTTATGCTATCATGAAGTATGATGGGAATTCATATCCTAGCAATCCATCTGTTGAACCAAGAGTAGAAAGAGGTACTAAAGTAGAAGGAACAGCGATAATAGCAGATGATTTATTAATCAACAAAGGGCTTAAGTTCAAGTGATGAATAATAAAAAAATACTTCCAAGTAGATAGTCTGATTAAATTGATTTAACTGTCTACTATGGAAGTATTAATATCTCATCATTTTTTTGAGTTTATAATGTAACAAAGTTGATTTCAATATAAGATGACTAATGTAAATATTAGAAATTAGTTTGCAGTAAATTTCTTAGTGACAGTTTTACTTGGTAATGATCTGCCTGTAGCGTATTTACGGAGATGGATAGTTATATTACCAGTAAGATCTGGTAGGTTGTTGCCGTTATATCTAGTCCAAGTATTCTTATTATCAATAGAGAATTCCATGTTTTTATTGATGGTTACAGTATTATTAGTATCATTGGATTTAACGTTACGAGGATGTATTGTCCTTTGGTCCAATTTGATGAGTTGAGTTTTATCCGTTCCTTTCAATCTAATAAGAATACCATCAGTACTAGTCATTGATTCTAACTCATCCTTAGTCAATAATACATCATCCTCAGAAGGAGTAGTGTAAGAATCGCCGCCATCAAAACTATATTCAGCATATGTTGTGATTCCCATAAGTCTGCCAGCTTTTGAACCATCAAAGGAGAATGTAACAGTATCCAATTCATCTGGTATATCTGGAGTTATTATATTCTCTGTGTACTGGATTTCAACCATGTCACTAGAAGTTGTAGTCCCAGTAGCTAATTTACGAACATAAATAGTAACATCACCAGTTAAATCAGGATTATTGGAACCATCATACTTAGTCCAGCTATCTCCATCATAAGAATATTCCAAGCTTGTATCCAATGAAATAGTATTGTCAGTATCATTGGCATCAAGACTACTAGAATCTAATTCACCACTATTAATGTCGATTGTGTAAACTTCGTCAGTAGCTTTAGTTCTAATTAAAATATCATCTTTAGAATTGATTGAATCAAGTTCATAATCTGCAAGTAATACATCGTCTTCAGAAGGAGCAGTATAAGAATCACCACCATCTAAGCTGTATTCAGCATCTGTAGTAATTCCCATAAGTCTACCAGCGTTTTCACCATCAAAAGAGAAAGTGATGTGAGATAAATCAATAGATGGAGTATTACCAGTAAACTTTCTTGTAACAATCGGACTAGGTAGAGAAGTGCCTCTAGCATATTTACGTACGTGGATAGTAACATTACCAGTCAGATCAGGAAGATTACTACCAGTATATTTAGTCCAAGTCTGTTTGTTGTCAATGGAAAACTCCATATACTTGCTTAGACCCTTAAGAGTATTATTAGTATTATCAGCTTTGATTGTACTGTTCCATAGACCATTTTTACCTATTTTGATTAATTGTGTATCATCAGTATCTATCATCCTAAGAAGAATACCATGAGTAGTAGTAATTGATTCCAACTCATTTTCAGTAAGAAGTACATTTTTTTCTTTGGCAGTAGTGAAATTTTCGCCACCATCTAAACTATATTCAGTATCTGTTGTAACACCCATGAGTCTTCCAGCATTGGTTCCATCAAAAGAGAATCTGCCAATGGTGTATTTAACAGATATGATGTTACTTGCTGCAGTAGTACCAGCAGCAGCTCTACGAACATAGACAGTAACATTACCAGATAGATCAGGGTCGTTATTCCCATTGTATCTAATCCAATTGACTTTATCAAAAGAATATTCGTAGCTACTATATAATTTAATAGTATTATTAGTATCATTAGAAACTAGACTGTTGGATTTTAGTGTGCTTTTATTAATATTAATCGTATAAGCCTTTTCGTCACCTTTAGTTCTTAATAATATATTATTATTATAATTGATGGATTCAAGTTCAGAGTCAGTAAGAAAAACGTCTTCCATGGAAGGAGTAGTGTAAGTCTTACCACCATCTAAACTGTACTCAACATCAGGAGTGATTCCCATGAGTCTACCAGCATTCTCACCACTAAAAGAGAATGTAGCAGCAGTAAATGTTCTTGTAACAGCAGGACTAGGTAGAGAATTGTTCTTAGCATATTTACGAACATGGATAGTTAGATTACCAGTTAGATTTGGAAGATTGCTACCGTTATATCTAGTCCAAGTCTGTTTATTGTCAATAGAAAATTCCATGCCGCTTCTAATACCTGTTAGAGTATTTAAATTATCGTTTGATTTGATTGTACTCCATAATAATCCTTCTTTGACGATCTTGATTTTTAGAATATAATCAGTATTTTTCTTTCTGACAAGAATACCATGAGTAGTAGTGATAGAATCTAGCTCTTCTTTAGTAAGCAATACGTTATCTTCAGAAGGAGTAGTATAAGTTTCACCACCATCTAAGCTATATTCATAATCTGTTGATATACCCATAAGTCTGTTAGCGTTCTCACCACTAAATGAAAATGTAGCAGCAGTGAATTTTCTAGCGATGATATTACTTGGTAGGTAAAGACCAGTAGCAGCTTTACGAACATATATTGTAACATTACCAGATAGGTCAGGAAGGTTTTCTCCATTATATCTAATCCAAGTAATTTTATCTATAGAAAATTCCATGGTTTTATTAATACCGGAAATTGTATTTTCTGAATTACTACTTTTGATATATTTATCTTTTAGTTGAGAATTCTTAATGTGCAATACGAATTCTTCATCTGTATCAAATGGTTTGATAATTATATTGTCTGTACTATTAATGGATTTCACTTCATCTTTAGTGAGTAGCAAGTCATCTTCATCAGCAGTAGTGAAAGTTTCACCACCATCTAGACTGTATTTTTCACCTTTCTTCAATCCCATAAGTCTATTAGCGTTTTCACCATCAAAGGAGAATGAAGCAGCAGTGAATTGTCTAGTCAAGAAATTGCTGGCAAGATTCGCTCCTTCTCCACTTCTTCTTATATATATTGTTATGTAACCAGATAAATCAGGAAGGTTATTACTATACTTAGTCCAATTCACTTTATCAGTAGAAAATTCCATATAACCTTTCATACCTTCTAAAGTGTTTGCTTCGTTATTCAATATTACATGGATTTCTTTTATATAGTGTTTGTAGATATGCAACACATAAGGTTCGTAAGTGTCGTTGATCCTGATTCTAATATGGTCTTCCGTGTTGATATAATTTATTTGATCTTCTGTAAGCAATAAATCATCTTCAGTAGCAGTCAAGTAAGTATTGCCACCGTCTATACTATATTCTTCACCTTTTTTAATACCCATAAGTCTACCAGCATTTGGACCATTTACAGAGTACTTAGCTATTACTAGATTTCCTTGTGGTAGTCTTTTATGTAATGCTCTAATTGTACTTAATTGTTCACTATCTGTATTCTTATCGAAAGCAGCGTATATGTCAAGAATCATTTCCTGCAATATTGTTCTATCATAATCTGAGATTTGTTTTATTGGTAATCTATTAAGAAGGTCTGTCATAACTTTTGGATGATATGTAAAAGTATCAAGTATATCATCTATTATCTGTTTCCATTCTTCAATAGTTGCATTCTTAGCAATCATGGAATCTATTTTATAATACCATGCGATCAGATTGTTTTCGTTAACATCTATGGCTTTATTGATGATTTGCATTTTATCTGTTGAATCCATTACTTCAGAAAGCCAAAGTAACTGGTTGGATTTAACTAAGTTATCTTCGTCCTTGTAAGCTTCTACTAATAACTTTGTATATATTGGATGATCTCCCCAAGGTATAGTAGTTGCTGGTCTATTCCAAGCATATCCAATACCACCAATATTATTACCAAGCCCCCAACTATTCTCAGAACTCATGTATAAGAAAGCCATATGGTTAGGCTGTCTTACATCAGTTGAAGGTACACCGAATGATCTATATATTAGAGTACCGAAGTATGATATTCTTGTACAAACTCCACCAATTTCAAGCAGATCTTTTAGTTTCCATTCACCTTGATAATTTCTACCGTCTCTTTTTCCATAAGGCATTAAAAATGCTGCTCTCTTTAATGAGCCTTGAGTTATATAATCAGGGTGTTTGGTCCTAAGAAAATTATGAAGCCAATCTATATCTGCGTCTGAAGTAGCATTATCCGCTACCATAGTCAGGTGTGTAACATCAAGATTATTAAATGAAGGTAATAATTTACCTTCTGTGTTAAGTTTTTTGTAATGGTCATATCTAACAATAGGATCTATGACTGTATGATTTGAATCATAGGTTCTAATAGGATTAGCATGAACTAAAGCCATTGCAATAGCGAATTTTGCATAGAAACCGTCATGACAATCCTCATCATGCTCCCATAGGTTTTTCCATACATCCAACGACTTAACAAGCCTGTCTTGTTTGTAATCTACTCTTCCTTGTAAAAAAAGGTCAAGTAGATCGCTTCGACTGAAAATTGTTGATAGGAAATCAGCATGGTCCGTACTCTTAGCTTCGAATTTTTCTAGATTATCAGCACCAAGTCTATCAATGAAAGTTCTTCTTACTAGAGCAGTGTAGAATTCATTATCTTCTAGACTTGATTCAATATCGTTTATAGCATCAGTGGTTTCTGCTACCAAATATTGATTGTACTGACTTAATAAGTCACTATAATTACTATTATCAATACTTGTAAGTACAGGAAGATTATCACTTTCTAGTTCACTGATTACAGTAGTCCCAATTATGGTATTTGGTTGTATCGCATTACCATAAGAAGTGATATAAGGGGTTGTTAAACTTATTCCTAATCCCACAACCATCAATGGAAACAGTTTTGATCTTTTTTTTGCCTTTCTCATAAAATTCCTCCTCATTCTGTCAATTAACAGTAACATAACAATATAATTGTATCATAATTCTGTTAATTTCTTGTATCATCAATTGCTACTAATTTTTTAAGCATAATATACTAGTATTTCACATTAGTATTTTGGAGGCAATATACCATACACAGATACTTCAACATGATACTATATCTCTATAAGAGATTTTTATGGTACTAGTAGTCATGTTAACTGAATGATATGAAACGTAAAGTAATTAACAAGCTTTACATAAAATTTTAAATAAGATATAATTAATACTTGACTAAACTAACAGATGAGAAATATTCAAAAATGATGGAAAAAAGTCACTAAAATGATACACTTCTAATGTATAGTCTTAGGTGTGGAGGTTGTTATATGAAATACAAGATAGTACTGTTATTAATTTTCTGTATAGTAGTATTAGTAATTGTCAAATCAAATATGTTTAATAATAAACTTGATTCACTGGAATATCCCAATATTGGAAAAGAAAATATATCATCATTGGAAGAACATAATTACGAGTGGGAGTATTTAACAGATATTGATGGTAAAAAGCAATATATTGACAAAAATGGAGTTAAAGCATTAATGGGAATTGATGTATCAACATACCAAGGAGATATTGATTGGGAACAAGTGAAACAAGATAATATTGATTTTGCAGTTATTCGATTAGGAAACAGAGGCTATAGAAGTGGTGAAATCTCACTTGATAAGAATTATAGTAATAATATAGAAAAAGCAAGTCAAGCAGGTATTGATATAGGAGTATATTTCTTTTCACAAGCTATTTCAATAAAAGAGTCAGAGGAAGAAGCAGAATTCATTTTAGATAACATAAAAGATTATGATATCGAGTTACCGATAGTTTTTGATATGGAGCGAGTAGAGGACGGTAGAACCAATAATCTGACTAGAAAAGAGAAGACAATAGTTGCTCTGGCATTTTGTGAAAAGATAGAAGAAGCGGGTTTCGTTCCAATGATATATGGAAGTTCTTCTTATCTTAAAAACGCTGTATTATTACCTGATATTATGAAGTATGATATATGGATTGCTGATTATGCAGATGAACCATCTTTCCCTTATGAATTTCAAATATGGCAATATACTGATGAAGGAAAAGTTAAGGGTATAACAGGTAATGTGGATTTGAATTTGTATTTCTAGAATAATAACAACAAACACTATTACATTCCTTTAATACGAGTAATAATTTCTTATTGATTATTGTTATACTACAAAAAACAGATTAACAGCTTAGCTCATTAACAGCTAAGCTGTTTTCATGTATGAGAAGTATAAACTGTTTTTTTATAAGATAGGAAAGGGTGCTACATTTTCTATTTTCCTTGAGATATTCTATAGGTGTAGCCTCTTTATTCTTACGGAGGTCATATATTTTGTTTACAAGTATCATTATGTAGGGTAAAATTATTATATGTATGAAATTACATTATTATAGTATTAGTATTAAACAGGAGGTTTATTATGGTTGAATTAGTTAAGGTAGAAAAAAATGACTTGGAAGAGTTGACTGATATCGCGATTGAATCTTTTCTTGAAGATAAGAACAAGTATGGTAATTTCCCACCTTTAATTGACATCGATAATCATAAGCTGAGATACATTGATAAGGGATATGCTTATAATATAGTACACAATGGTAAGGTGATAGGTGGTACTTGTATTTTTAGTAATGGAAACGATAACTATACATTAGGTTCCATTTTTATTCATCCTTCATCTCAGAATAAGGGGATAGGCCAAGAAGTTATTTCTCTAATTGAAGCTAATTTTCCTAATGCAAAAAAATGGACTTTGGATACTCCATATAAAAGTTTTAGAAATCATCATTTCTACGAGAAGATGGGGTATGTAAAAATAGGTGAAGAGTTTCCTGATAAAAGTAGCGATTTTAGATTATTCTTATATGAGAAAATCATGTAATCATATAAGTGGAATTATGAATCTACATGATACTGCTTATAAATAGCTGATGATAAATATTATTGGGGGTATAATTAATGGAGTATGCAATTATATATGGTATATGTTTATTTATAATAATATTTTTTGCAGTCAGACTAGAGCAACTCAAGAGTCAGTATAATTTATAGAAAAACAGAATGTATATTAGCTTAATAAAAGGCTACAAATTTAGATTTGTAGCCTTTTTGTCGCAAGAATATGTATATATGTAAAAATATATTTCTACCTAATAATTACAGAATTAGAATGATACTCTACTATCAGGGTTTAATACTCTGAATATTAAAGTAGCTGCTTCTCCTCTTGTTATATCGTTATTAGGGTAGAAAGTTCTATCTTCATCAGAACCAGTTACGACACCAGCATTAAATAATGTGAAAATTTCATCACTATAAGGTGTATCAAAATCTACATCTGGTACTGTATACATTTGTATAGCTCTTAGTTCTTCACTAGCTACTGAATGTGCGAAAAGATAAGCTAATTCTGCTCTAGTGATATTTCTATTGTAATCAGTGAATTGACCTTCTTTGATAATATTATTTTCTATAGCATAAGCAACATAACCATCATACCAGTTATCACCAATATTTTCTATTCCGTTACTTTGACCAGTATAGATATTATTAGTTCTAGCAGCTAATGTGATAGCTTCAGCTAAACTTATAGACCCTTTTGGATCAAAGCTGTTAGCACCTTTACCACTCATTATACCAGTTTCATAGCAGTATTTAACGGAGTCATTGAACCAGTCAGCATCTGCTACATCACTGAAAGTTTCATTAGTATATTCATTTTTTACAGTGAAATTATCAAGTCCTGGTACTGTTTCGCTGTTTGCTGTTTCAGTATTTTCAGTATCAGTTGCTTCAGTAGGTGTAACTTCTGTTGCATCAGTATCTTCATTTTCAGTATTTGCTTTCTCAGCTGCTATATCGGCTATAGCTTTATCAATTTCTTCTTGAGTTGGTTGAGGATATGTTTCAGGATCAACAACCATGATTCCTGTTGGTTTTCCATTTAGATTAAAAGGAAATTGATCAACACATCCTTCATATATTGTATCAAATACTACAGTCTCTCCAGTTGAATAAGCATCACATTGTCCCATTCCGTGACAAAGTACAGTTTTTTCGTCATCAATAAATGGGAAACATGATGGGAAAAAATCAATACTCTCACTACCATCAATTACTTCAATAAGTATTTCAGCACCTTTAGCAACTGGTAATATAGTTAATCCATTCTCTATTAGATCACCTTTACCATTCCAATTGTCTTCGTGTGTTTCTTCATCATATGTAAAGAGTTCAGGATTGTCAGAGTAATCATCTAAAAATTTGTGATCATAATTTTTATAAACACAATTATTATTTTCTAGTTGATGTCCAACAACACCTTTAATTGTTATTTTACAAAGTATTTTATCTCCATAATAATCTGTCCATATAGCTTTTTCGTATACTAATGTTGCAGTTTTAGCTTGTGAATCGTTTTCAGCAGCATAAGTGAAAGTGCAAGTACCAAAAACAAGGGTGAATGCTAATAGTAATGTAATTATTTTTTTCATTCGTTCTCCTCCTAATATTATTATAAAAAAATAAATAGCACTTAAAATTTTATACCAAATTGGTGTTTTTGTCAATAAATTGTCAATTTTTTTCTTAATTTATCATATTATGTCTTGAATATGTAAGTTAAATAAAATGAGTATAAAAAATAAGAATTATTATATAAAAAATTTTATTTTTAGTTTTGCAGACAATAATATGACAACTGCTGTCATATTTATCTGCTATAATTAATATCAGGTGGTGATGTTATTGAGAGTAGACAGATTATTTCAGATTGTATATTTATTATTAGATAAAAAACAAATGACTGCAAAAGAATTGGCAGATATCCTTGAAGTATCAACGAGAACTGTATATAGAGATGTAGATGCTTTATCTATGGCGGGAGTACCAATATATGCAAATAAAGGAAAATACGGAGGTATTAGTCTCCTAGATAATTTTGTCATAAACAAATCAATTTTATCCAACGATGAACAAAATAAAATACTTATTGGTCTAGAATTATTAAAAGCGACAGACTATGAAAATGTTGATGATGCTATTCTAAAAATTAAGACACTATTTCAAAAAAACAATGATAACTGGATAGAAGTGGATTTTTCCTATTGGGGAAGTTCCCAAGATGAAAAAAACAAATTTGAAGATTTGAAAAATGCATTGACTACTTGTAAAAGTATACAGTTTGATTATTATAATTTTAACGGAGATAAGAGTAATAGGGTAGTTAATCCACTTAAGTTAATATTCAAGCAAAAGGATTGGTACTTATTAGGCTATTGTTTAATGAGAAAAGATTATAGGGTATTTAAAATATATAGAATTGATAACCTCAAGATAATAAATAAAATGTTTGATAGAGATAAATATAAACCTATAGATATTAATTACTTGTTCAATAATATTTCTCAAGAATTCACTATGAAGATTAATTTATCAGGTAGAGTAAAACATAGAGTTTTTAATGAATTCCAACTAAAGGATATATTCAAAAAAAGTGATGGTAGTTATGATATTACGTTTAATGCAGTTGAAGATGAATGGTTATATAATTATATAATTTCTTTCGGTAGTGATATCAAAGTTATTGCGCCAAATTATATTAATGATATAATTAGAAAAAAACTGCAGAAAACATTAGATAATTACTACACTTAAAATTAAGTTAATCATATTAAAAAGGTAATGATATATAAATAATGAATTTTTTATAATATGACACTCAGTTGTCAAATTATGTTTGGTAATATGAAAGAGTAGAAAACATAATTTGAAAGGAAGATGAATATGAACAAAGTATGTTATTGCCAAAGTTGTGGAATGCCAATGGAAGACTCTCATTTATATGGAACAAATTCTGATGGAAGTAAAAATAAGGACTATTGTGTATATTGCTATACTGATGGTAACTTTATTGCTGATTGTAGTATGGAAGAGATGATTGACTATTGTGTTCCTCATATGATTAAGAATAATAAAAATATGAGTGAAGATGGTGCCAGAAAGATTATGAATGAATTCTTTCCAACTCTAAAAAGATGGAAGAAGTAAGTTAATAACTCAACTTTTCCACCTGTAATAGTTAATAATTAAATATAAGCATATAAGACTCTGTTAAGATAGGATGCTCTATTTTAACAGAGCCTTCTTAATCTTATAGGAAAATCCTACTCCTCTTTTGTTCTAATAGAAATATTTTATTCGCTATTCATGTCCTGTAGTAAGCTCATTCACATAATAAGTTATAAATAATTAAGAATTTTTTATATATAGTTATTGACTTTAATAAATATTAGTCCTATAATTTTATTGATAATAAATATCATTATCAATTACAAGTACATATTTAATATAAGGAGGAATGGGGATATAAATAACATATTAATGAAATAGAAAGGAGTTTATTTATGAATAGTAGAAAAGATTTATTGGAATTAAGTATGGGGAAATTATTTATTAAACTTGCAATACCTGCCATGATTGGTATGTTAGCAGTAGGATTATATAATATGGTTGATGCTATATTTGTAGGTCAGTTCGTTTCTTCAGATGGAGTTGGGGCTATCGTTCTAGCATATAATGTAGTATTACTAAATACTGCTGTATCAATGTTATTGGCTATGGGAGCTATGTCTGTATTATCAAGAGCTATGGGAGAAAAAGACCAGAAAACTATAGATAAACTTTTTGGAAATGTATTGTTCGGTGTTTCTATATTGTCAATATCCCTAACTTTTATAATCTATAATTTTGCTTCACCAATTCTTAGTTTTGTAGGTGCTACTGATGATATATTATTGTTAGGAACAAGATATTTAAAAATAATATCTTTGGGATTCATTTTTTCAGCATTAGGACCTGCACTTAATTTCCTTATCCGTGGAGAAGGAAGAATGAAAGTTGCAATGAAAATAATTATTTCTGGAACACTTATTAATATTATTCTGGATCCAATACTTATAAAAGTATTTGGAATGGGAATAGAAGGTGCTGCATTAGCTACAATCATTGCTCAATTTTGTGTTGCAGTAGGGGACGTCATATATTTTAAATCAGGAAAAAGTATCATAAAAATATCAAGGAAAAGTTTCAGGATGTCATTTGATATTATGCCTAAGATATTGAATGTTGGATTTTCAGGAATGGTGATGCAGATAATGCCTGCAATCCAGATGTCAATAATGTTTAAGGTATTATCCAGCAAAGGAGGAAATGATAGTGTAAATATTATGGGTGCATCTTATAGAGTAATGATGTTTGCTTTTATAACTTTATGGGGAATAGCTCAAGGGGTACAGCCTATAATAGGAGCTAATTATGGTGCCAAACAGTATTTAAGAGTGAAAAAGGCTTACTTAACATACACTAAGATATCAACTGGTGTTGCTGGTGGGTTATGGCTTTTATTCATGATTTTCCCTAAAACCATATTGAGTTGGTTTATAACTGATCCGGCATTAGCACAACTAGGTATAGGTAGGTTTAGAATATTCCTTATGATATTTATTCTATATGGCATAATGTCCATGTCCATAGTTTTCTTCCAAGGTATTGGAAAAGGAAGCAAAGCGGCAATGTTAGTCATGGGTAGACAGATATTGTTTTTTATACCAATAGTATTAATATTACCACAGATCATAGGTGAAACAGGGGCTTGGCTTGCTATGCCACTTGGAGACCTACTCACTATAATCTTAAGTTGCTTTTTGGTTTCTAAAGAGTTCATTGCTCTAAATAAAAATATAAAAGATAATAATATCGTAAAGTTAGTTAAAGCTGAATGTTAGCATTCATATAGATTTAAATCTAATTTAATATATGTGATGATTATGCATATTGGAAATGATTTTTGTATGACGATTAATTTAATGTACTTGAAAAAAGCCTTAATTCTATTGAAATAGATATAAAGGCTTTTTTTGATAATTATTAAGTTGTATTTATTTCGATGAATTGAATTAGTTAGTTTTTCCTAATGTAAATTCTCTATATTTACGTGGAAGTAATCCTGTGCTTTTTTTGAATAATTCAGAAAAACGACTTGCACTGTGATATCCTACTATGTTTGCTACTTGACCTATACTAAGGTCGGTATTGGATAATAAATGTTCTGCTTGTCCCATACGTCTATTTTGGATATATTCTGTAATGGTACATTTATGTATCTCTTTAAATGTTGATTTTAGTTTAGTTGTTCCCATACAAGCTATTTGAGACAACTTTTTTAAATGAAGGTCATATGCATAATGATCGTTGATATATGATGTAACGGTTTGTATGTGTTCTAAATCTTGCTTTGTTATTCTTTTTATGTCTTTTGGTTTAATAAGTTTCGATTTTTCTACAATAAGTGATATAGCTTCAGCAACTTTACCTTCATAGAATAATTTTGCAGCCATTCCAGTTCCTTTATAACTTCTTAATTGGTTCAGTAACAGTATTAGCTCAGGGAAACTAGTATCTTCATTAATACTTAATAAAGCTGACCTTGGACTCATGTATTCACCAGGATATTTTTGCTTAAGGTAGTTTTCATAATATTCAGGGGTAATTTCTATACCAATCAAACGTATAGGAATATTTTTATGGAAAAGAGCTTGGTAAGCATTATTATGGCTCCAATAGCCTTTGACACATCCAGCACTAAATCTTTTATATGGGTTCAGTTCTTCACCTGAAATAGAATCATAATAGGTGATACTGAGATATTCTGGTAATTTACATTCTAACAGATAATCTTCATAGAAGTAGAAATCATGAATGACAATAGCGAAAAGATTATCTTGAGCATAGATCCAGTAGTAACCTTGACCTATCCTAGGATCAATTTTATAACATTGTCCCATAGAATTATACTTATTACTTTTATAGGGTGTAAAACCTTTTTCTTTCAAACAAGGTTCATGTATGCATTTAATGATATCTTCCATTAGAAACCCTCCTTTAATATCACAATTAGACGAATGTTTAACAGGATCGGACGAATGCGATTGATAATCATTGTCAATTGGATTACACAGTTGTATACTTAGTTTCAGCATATTAATACATATTTGCTATTTTAATAAAACTTATTTACTTTGTCAATAAGGGAAAATGAAGGCATTAATAACTAAGGAGGAATTTGACATGTCTAATGTAACAGGGTTTTCAGAACAAAAATTATCAATTAAAGATTTGGTAGTAACAGGAATATTCTCTGCATTGTTTTTCGTATTAACGATGATAGGAGGAATATTATTTGCACCTAATCCAGTACTAACATTCTTATTACCACCATCGGTAGCTTTATTAACTGGTCCTGTATATTTATTATTAATAGCTAAAGTACCAAAACATGGACCAATCACAATACTTGGTATATTAATGGGATTACTTATGTTTGTAACTGGTATGTACTGGTTGTGGTCAGTAGCATATATAATACTTGCAATTGTAGCAGAGCTGATATCAGGTGCAGGTAAGTTCAAAAATAATAAACTTAATATTCTAGGATTCATGATATTTTCTCTTAATCCTATTGGTTCATACATGATGTTGTGGATAAATCAGAGTAAATATATCGAGTATTTAGTTGGTAAAGGAACAGAACAGACTTATATGGATACAATGGTTGCTACAGCTAAGGATTGGATGTTGCCAGCAATGGTTATTGGAACACTGCTACTTGCATTTATAAGTGCTTTATTAGGTAAAAGACTACTAAAAAAACAATTTGAAAAAGCGGGAATAACAGCATGAATTTAATGTTTATAACTAGTTCGAAAAAACAAGGACTTATACATATAGATCCAAGAACCAAATTGTATATATTATTAGTTGGTAATCTGTCAGTTTTTTTTGCAGGTTCTATTAAATTAGAAGTGATACTTGCTTGCTTTATTATTATATTTGGTTTGATTACAGGAGCATATAGGTTTACTTTTAAAATGTCGGTTGCATATTTCATAATATTATTGATACAGTCACTAAGCTCAATATATTTGGTCAAAACGCTAAAGATAATGCTTGTAAGTTTCTGTATGTTTATTAGAAAAATATTTCCATGTGGTATGCTTGGTGGAATTATTATTTCTACAACAAAAGTTAATGAATTCATGGCAGCAATGAATCGTATTCATATGCCCAGAAGTGTAGTGATTCCATTAACTGTAATGCTAAGATATTTTCCAATGGTTGGTGAGGACTTTGGATGTATAAAAGATGCTATGAAGATGAGAAATGTATCACCATCAATTAAAGGTTTTCTAGTTACACCACTTCAAACTATAGAATGTGTATATGTACCTCTTATGATGTCAGCATCAAAAGTAGCAGATGAATTATCAGCAGCGGCTGTTACAAGAGGTATCGAGAATCCTAAGCTGCGTACGTGTGTTCAGAAAATACATTTTACAATAGCAGATGTTATGTGCACTATTTGCTTTACTGCATTACTTGTGTTAGCGATAGTATTATAAGGAGGCAGTATCTTGATTGAATTAAAAGATGTTTCATTCTCTTATCAAGGAAAAGATGATAATGGAATAAAAGATATTAATCTAACTATAAAAAAAGGAGAATGTATTCTACTATGTGGTAAAAGCGGTTGTGGAAAAACTACAATCACCAGATTGATCAATGGTTTGATTCCACATTTCTATCATGGGGAATTAAAAGGAGATATAAGTATTAATAATGAAAATATATCAAATATGAATATGTATGAAATAGCAGAAAAAGTCGGCTCTGTTTTTCAAAATCCCAGGACTCAATTTTTTAATGTTGATACAGATAGTGAAGTAGCATTTGGAATAGAAAATCTATCATATCCATATGAGAAATTAATAAAATCTGTTAAAAAAGCAGAAAATGATTTACATATAGAAGAATTGATGAACAGAAGTATTTTTGAATTATCAGGAGGTGAAAAACAGAAAATAGCTTTTGCTTCCATATATGCTATGTCTCCAGATATTTATGTTTTAGATGAACCATCTTCTAATCTTGATGTAAATGCAATAAAAAAGTTACAAAACATATTGGTCATGTTAAAAAGAAAAGGCAAGACAATAGTAGTAGCAGAGCATAGATTGTATTATTTGAAAGATATTATAGATAGAGTTGTTCATATTGAAAAAGGAAGAGTTGAAAAAATATATGACAAAGATGAATTCTTGAATATTCCTTTTGATAAAAGAATGAGATTAGGATTCAGAACCACTGACTTAGAAGAAGTAGTACCTTCAAATAAAGATAGAAAAGCAGATAAAGGTATACTGGATATCAATAATGTGGAAGTATCCTACAAAAAAAATGTAATCATACAAGATGTTTCTATATGTGCTGAACGAGGAGAGATTATAGGAATCATCGGTAAAAATGGAGCAGGAAAATCAACATTTCTGAGAAGTGTATGTGGATTGCATAAAGGCTGTAAAGGTGGTTTTTGTTGGAAAGGTAAAAAAGTTAACAAAAAACAAAGGCTAAAATTATCATATATGGTTATGCAAGATGTTAATTATCAACTATTCAGTGAGAGCGTTGAACAAGAATGTCATTTTGGGATAAAGAATCCTGATATGGAGCTTATAGAAAAAGTGATGAAAGAATTAAAGATATATGAATATAAAAATAGACATCCGAACACTTTATCAGGAGGTCAAAAACAAAGAACGGCAATAGCTGTCAGTATGATATGTAAGAAAGAGATACTTGTGTTTGACGAACCAACTAGTGGACTTGATTATGATAGTATGTTACAAGTGGTTGGAATAATAAAGAAATTAGCTAATATGGGCAAGGTGATTTTTCTTGTGACTCATGATTATGAGTTTATTTCTTTGGTCTGTAGCAGGGTAATTCATTTTGATGATGGTAAATTATTAGATGATTTTTCATTAAATGAAAAAACTAGAAGTAAATTACGTGAGTTTTTTATTGTATAACTATATAGATTGTTTTCGATATAAAATTGAAAGAAGTGTAAAAAAATGAATAAAAGCAAAAGAGAGTTAATAGGATTATTATTAAAATGGGCTGGTAAAGACAAGTACTATCTCTATTTATCGGTTATATGTTCTTTGATTAGTGGATTAAGCACTACAATTCCATATTATGCTGTATACAAGATTATGGAAAACATTTATTCGGGAACTTGTACAAAAGGAGTGATTGTAAACTATTGTACATTACTTTTCTTCGGTATAATCATTAGATTTATTTTGTTCGGTACATCTGGTGTCTTATCTCATAAGGGAGCATATAATGCTTTGTTCAAGGTAAGATGCTTGGTTATAAATCATATGTCCAAAGTTCCATTGGGAAGCCTTAGTGAACGTAATACAGGAGAAATAAAAACAGTATTAAATGAAGAGATTGAAAAACTGGAATTGTTTTTAGCTCATCATCTACCGGAACTTGTTTTTTACATAAGCGGACCATTAGCTATATTTATATATTTGTGTATCGTCAATTGGAAATTAGCGTTAATATCTCTTATACCACTTGTCTTGGCATTTTTGATAATGGGTATAATGTTTAGAGGTACAGACAAAATGATGGAAAGGGCATCTCATTCCATTGCAAGTCTTAATTCAACTATGATAGAGTACATAAGCGGTATGAAATTAATAAAAGCGTATAATATGGGAAGCAAATCATTTACTAAATATTCAAATGCAGTAGAAGATGAATATTCAGTGTGGAAAAAGATTTCACGTAAAATGGGTCCTCCTTATGCAATGTATATTGTAATAGTTGAATGTGGATTATTGTTGATTGTTCCTATTGGAGGATTCTGGTTTTTAAAAGGAAGTTTATCTGCTAGTGTATTTATATTATTTGCAATAGTAGGTTCACTGTATCTAACTGAATTACGTCCGTTGCAAGAGTTAGGTTCTAATTTTGCTCAAGTTTTAAATGGAATACGTAAAGCAGAGGAGATACTAGAGATTCCTGCGTATGAAGGAGGGACTGAATTTCCAACTAAACATTCAGTGGAACTTAGAAATGTTACCTTTTCGTATGATAATAAACTCAATATATTAGAAAATTGTAGTATCAACATAAAAGATGGAGAAAAAATAGCAATAGTGGGACGTTCTGGTGCGGGTAAAAGTACTATCATTCAATTGATTGCAAGGTTCTATGATGTGAATAAAGGTAAAATATTGATAGGTAATAAAGATATTAAAGAAATAAATTACGAAGAACTTCTTAAAAACGTGTCTATAGTATTTCAAAAAACTTTTCTAACAAGAGGAAGTGTTATAGAAAATATCAGAATGGGTAGTGAGGCAACAATTGAACAAGTGAGAGAGGCTGCTAAAAAAGCTCAGATAGACGATTATATTATGTCTTTACCTGACGGATATGATACTCTTGTCGGAAGTTATGGATCACGTTTTTCAGGAGGGGAAAAGCAACGTATAGCAATAGCTAGGGCAATACTCAAAAATGCACCACTCCTAATACTTGATGAAGCCACTTCAGCAGCTGACCCTGAAAATCAATTGGAAATAGACAAAGCTATACATAATTTATGTAAAGGTAAAACAGTTATTATTGTCGCTCATAGATTAAGTGTAGTTCTACAATGTGACAAAGTAGCAGTAGTAGAAAATAATACAATATCATGTATGGGTAAGCATGAAGAGGTTAAAAGTAAAAATAAGTATTACAAAGATGCATGGCATGATTATGAACAAGCTAGAAAAACATCATATCATATGGGAGGAGGTAGAGCATGAATAAAGTAAATGTACTAAAAAAGAATAAGCATTTTTATATATCAATGATTCTAAATACAATAGAAGGAATGTTGTCGGGTTGTAATTTCATAGTTTTATTGGATTGTATAAGAGCATTATGGCAGAACAATCTTAGTACAAAATTACTGCTTAATTCTACAGCTGCACTCGGTGTTGTATTTCTCATTCGTATAATTATATATAGTATAGGCTATACTGAAGGACAAATAGGTGGAGCTGACGTTAGCAGACAAATACGTCTGTTTCTAGGAGATAAAATCAAGAAAATACCATTATTTAGATTTACTAAAGGACAGACAGGTGAATATATAAATGTAGCTACGAATGATGTTAATAACTACGAAAAAATCTTAACACATAAAGCAGGAGATATTGCTAAGAACGGAGCACTTTCAGTGATGTTGATTATTTTTGTATGTACCATCTATGTACCGGCAGGTATGATTATACTTATTGGAGATCTGATGTTATTACCTACTTTATGGGTATCTTTCCGTGCAGTGAAGAAATATGGTAACGAAAAAAACAGTGTGATGGCTAATAATGTAAGTAATATAGTAGAATATATTACTGGAATTCAAACTTTTAGAGCGTATGGTATCGGAGGTACTAAGAATAAAGTAGTAACAGATTCTATGCGTTCATACAGTAACATAAGTTATGTATATGAGAAAAATGTAATACCCATAGGTATGGTTTTCAGTATATTATCATGGTTAACTCTTCCCTTAATGATATTAATTGCTTGGCATGGATATAGCCTTAATACTTTCGATGCTCCAATTTTATTTATGTTAAGCCTACTTCCAATATTTTCATGTAAGTTGGCAGGGGTAATATTTGTTGATTTGACTTCTTACAAGAATCTAACTATATCTAAATGGCATATAAACAATATTATCGATGAAAAGGAAGAAGTAGAAAGAGATTTACAATTTACACCAAATGTTCATGATATTGAATTTGAAGATGTGACATTTTCTTATGACAGAGACAAAAATGTACTAAATGGAGTAAGTTTTTCAGCAGAAGATAAAAAGCTTACTGCTATAGTAGGAGATTCTGGTTCTGGTAAATCTACAATTCTAAACTTGATTTCTAAATATTATGAATCTGATTCAGGAGACATCAAGATTGGTAATGTATCTACTAGAAATGTAGATGCAGTTAAGGTGCTTAGTCAGATTTCTATGGTTGACCAAGATGTATTTCTATTTAATGATACAATCAGGAATAATATAAGGTATGCTCGTCCATCAGCTACAGATAAAGAAATAGAAGAAGCTTGTAGGTTAGCTAATTGTGAACAGTTTATAAATCAATTAGATTTGAGGTATGATACTTTAGTAGGTGAAAACGGAAATCTATTTTCAGGGGGCGAAAGACAAAGGCTATCTATTGCACGTGCGATTATAAAAGATAGTCCCATTATATTGCTTGACGAAGCAACTGCATCATTAGATATAGAAAATGAATTGGCAGTAAAAAATGCTATATCTAATCTGCTTAGGGATAAGAAAACTGTCATTATGGTAGCACATACATTATCTATTATCGAAGGTGCAGATAATATTCTGGTTGTTGATAATGGTATTATACGAGAAAGTGGTACACATAGACAACTATTGGATAGAAAAGGTAAGTATTATAATATGTGGAGTGCTGAACAAAAGTTAAATGATAATATAATGGCATAATAGCTATTGCAATATTTAATCTTGACTATAGGATTAAAATAATCTATAATATGAATTAATTAAATATGGTTCAAAGAAAACAATAAGCATAAAATGGGGTACACCACCGCGGGTGTAAATCTCATTTTGTGCTTTTTTTTATTAAATTAGGAGAAAATTTTCCTAACGACAGATTTGCTATGCAAAAAAGAGTAGCCATGTTTTATATATTAAATCAATCATAGGAGGTGTCAGAATAATGAGAGTGAATGGAACTGATATTGATTTAGATGAAGATATATGTCTATACGATTATCTGATAAGTAACAAATATAACATCAATAAAATTGCTGTTGAATATAATGGTAACATCATTCCCAAGAGTAATTATAAAAATATTATATTAGATAATAAAGGTACTCTTGAAATTGTAAGTTTTGTTGGAGGAGGTTGATAATGAAAATAAACATAAATGGAAAGATAATGGATACTAATGAAAGAACAGCATTTTCTCTTCGTAAGAGAATAGGAAGAGAAAATGATATTGTTATATTGAATGGTTACCAACTGCAAGAAGATAATGAAATACAAGCAAATGATATAGTAACCATTATAAAAAAAGGAACTATGCCTGGTAAAGATGAGCTTGAAAGTATGCTTACAGCAAGGCATACCCCTAATGTACATAACAGAATCAAAAAGGGAAAAGTAGTAGTAGCAGGCTTAGGTGGTCTAGGGTCTAATATAGCAATTATGCTTGCAAGAACAGGAGTAGGAAAACTATTATTAGTTGATTATGATGTTGTTGAGCCAAGTAATCTTAACAGGCAACATTATAATATAAGTCATTTAGGTATGTATAAAACAGAAGCTTTAGAAAAACAAATTAATGAAATCAATCCTTATGTTGAGATAGAGACGAGAAATATAAAAGTAACAGAAAATAATATTGTGAAACTCTTTACGGGATATGATATCATTTGCGAAGCTTTTGATGGGCCAGAAGCAAAATCAATACTTGTAAATGTAGTCTTAGAAAAATTACAAGATGCATATATTGTTGCAGCTTCAGGTATGGCTGGATATGATAGTTCTAATATGATACAGACTACTAATCCAATAAAAAACCTCTATGTATGTGGTGATTTGGAGAACGAAGCAAAGATTGGACAAGGATTGATGGCACCAAGAGTAAATATATGTGCTGGGCATCAAGCTAATATGGTACTAAGACTATTATTAGGAATAAAAGATATATAGGAAAGGATGTATTGTGATGAATGATAAATTAAATATTGGAGGACATGAATTTAATTCTAGATTTATATTAGGATCTGGTAAGTTTAATTTAGATATGATAGATGCAGTTGTTAATAAAGGAGAAGCGGAAATAGTAACTCTAGCACTTCGACGTTCCAATGTAGGAGGACAAGAAAATATATTAGATTATATACCAAAAGGTATAACAATACTACCTAATACTTCAGGTGCCAGAAATGCTTCAGAAGCACTAAGGATAGCTAGATTATCAAGAGAGATAGGTTGTGGAAACTTCATTAAATTAGAAGTGATTAATGATTCTAGATATCTACTTCCAGATAATTATGAAACTATTAAAGCTACAGAAATACTTGCAAAAGAAGGTTTCGTTGTAATGCCTTACATGTATCCGGATCTTAATGTTGCAAGAGCATTGGTTAATGCTGGGGCTGCTAGCATAATGCCTCTAGGTTCACCTATTGGAAGTAATAAAGGCTTATGTACTAAAGATTTCATACAAATATTAATTGATGAAATAGATATACCTATCATTGTAGATGCTGGTATCGGACGTCCATCTCAAGCATGTGAGGCTATGGAAATGGGAGCAGATGCAGTAATGTGTAATACTGCAATTGCTACGGCCAATGATATATATACAATGGCAGAAGCTTTTAAAAATGCAATTAAGGCAGGACGTGCTGCTTATCTTGCAGGGCTTGGAAGAGTACTAGAAAATAAGGCTGAAGCATCTAGTCCTTTGACTGGATTTTTGGAGGATTGATTATGAATAGAGAAAAAGTAAATCATATGGAATATTTAGAAGGTATGGATGTTATAGAATCCAATATGATGGAAGAAGTATTGTCAATAGTCAATGAATATGATTATAGTAAATACACTTCTAAAGACGTAGAAAGAGCATTGGAGAAGGAAAGACTTTCAATAGATGATTTTGCAGCAATATTATCACCACAAGCTATGCCATATATAGAGAAAATGGCAAGACTTGCAACGCTAAGAACCAGAAAGTTCTTTGGTAATTCAGTCACTATGTTTACACCTTTATATATAGCTAATTATTGTGAGAATCATTGTGTATATTGCGGGTTCAACTGTAAAAACAAAATTCACAGGGGTATGCTTACTCTAGAAGAAATAGATCAAGAATTTAAGAATATAGCATCAACAGGCTTGAAGGAAATTTTATTATTGACAGGGGAATCAAGAAGTACTTCTAGTGTAGAGTATATTGGAGAAGCAGTAAAATTAGCATCAAAATATTTTTCTACAGTAGGAATAGAAGTATATCCTGTAAATATTGATGAATATGTGCATTTACATAACTGCGGAGCTGATTTTGTCTCAGTTTATCAAGAGACATATAATACTGATAAATATGAGCAGGTACATCTTAGTGGTGCCAAGAGAATTTTCCCATATCGTTTCTATGCACAAGAAAGAGCATTATTAGGAGGAATGAGAGGGGTATCATTTGGTGCGTTATTGGGTATTGATGATTTTAGAAAAGATGCATTTGCAGCAGGGTTACACGCATATTCTGTACAGAAGAAATATCCATATGCGGAAGTTTCGTTTTCTTGTCCAAGACTACGACCTTATATAAATAATGAAGAAAATAATGCTAAGGATGTACATGAAACTCAACTATTGCAAGTAATGTTGGCTTATAGATTATTTATGCCATTTGCAGGAATAACTATTTCTACTAGGGAAAGAGCAGGTTTCCGTAATAATGTTGTCGGTATGGTAGCCACTAAAATATCAGCAGGAGTTAAAGTTAGTGTGGGAGGACATGGTGAAGATCAAAAAGGTGATGAACAATTTGAAATCTCTGACCCACGTAATGTTAGTGAAGTACACAATATGATTCTAGATAAAGGTTTACAACCTGTTTATAGAGATTATATTTATGTTTAGGAGAAGATTATGCTTATATGTGTAACCAATAGAAAACTGTGCCAAGACAATTTTTTGGATAGGATTAATATGATTGCAGAAGGAAAGCCTTATGCTGTTATGTTAAGAGAAAAAGATTTAGCTCTTTGTGAATATGAAGCTTTAGCTATTAAAGTAAAGCATATATGTAGTAATAGTAAAGTAATGCTAATAATTAATCATAATATCGAAGTAGCATTGAAATTATGTATTCCTAATATACATTTATCTATGATGGAACTTAGGAAATACAAAATTCAGTTGGATATATTTGATAATGTGGGAGCTTCTGTGCATTCCATGGAGGAAGCTATGGAAGCACAGAAGTTAGGTGCTGATTATATAATAGCTGGACATATATATTCTACATCATGTAAACAGGGAGTTCCTCCTAGAGGATTGAGCTTCTTGGAAGGAATTTGCAGTAAAATAAAGATTCCGGTTTTTGCAATTGGAGGAATCACTAGCGATAAAAAAAGTGAGATATTAAAAACCGGTGCAAAAGGGATGTGCATAATGTCCGAAATAATGAATTGTTCTAGTCCTATTCAATGTATTAATACTTTTGGGCGTTGAAATTAGATTATATATTATTATAAAAGAACGATTTCAAATACAAATACTTAGAGTAGTCGATAACTTAATTTTACCACCTTTTTAATAAATGTTAGGTGGTAAAGTTAAGGTTTTATCAATATCCTTTATAATGTTTTCTAAATGAACCAGGTGTCATTTTTTCAATTCGCTTAAACCATTTTCCATAATAACTAGCATCTTCAAATCCAACTTTTTTACTTATTTCATGTATAGTAAAATTAGTATTCAACATTAATTCTTTACTTTTTTGTATACGAACCTCATTAACATATTCAAAAGGTCTTTTATTAGTAGCTTTAGAAAATATATTGCATAAATATTGAGGAGTCACTTTGATAAGATTAGCTAATGAATCTATAGTAAGAGCGCTATAGAAATTATCATTAATATAATTTATAACTATGTCTATTTTCGTTGTATAGTCAGGTGAGGAACTCCTATTGATGTATTTAGGTAACGTCATTACAAAATCATAATTCATTATAGATAGTTCTATGTAGTTGTTATAATGATTACCTATATCAATGCAGTTGACAATTTTTTCTCTTATTCCAGATATATCATTAATATAGTAGTAATTGGATTTATAGAAACCAAGTGTGTTAAGTAATTGTTTTACTGCAAAGCCATCAAATGTTACCCAATCAGTTAACCATTTCTCACATAAAGGTTCATAATAATGAGGTACATCTTTATGTATTATCATTCCCATGTTTTTTTCTAAAATAATACGTTCATTATTTATTTTGATTTTACCTTTACCCATAGAACACTGTATCCAATGATAAGATGGAAAACCATAAGTACGATCAACACTTTCCTGATAAAAATCACATCCTGCTGATGTAAGATAGATAGGTAATTTTTTTTGCTTTTCTAAGATAACAGGGAAAAAAGTTTTTTGCATGACTACACCTCAATTATTAGTTTCATATAATTATATATATCATAAAATTATTAGATATACAAGGATAATTATATTTGATATATTATTAATATAATTATATACATGAATATGGATTACTTTTTAGGAGGAGAAAAATGAGGGAAATTATTAGATTTAATAGCGATTGGTTGTATACTGAAAATTTTCAAGAGGAATATATTAATAAAACATATGACGATTCAAAATTCAACAATGTAATGTTACCCCACGCAAATAAAACAATACCTTATAATTACTTTGATGAACACGATTATCAATTTGTTTCATGTTATAGAAAACATTTCTGTGTTGAAGATAAATATAAGGGAAAAATGATATTTGTTGATTTTGAAGGTGTAATGACTTATGCCAAGTGTTATATTAATGGAAGATATGTAGGTGAACATAAAGGAGGTTATACACCATTTTCTATTGATGTTACAGATTACATAGTATTTAATGAAGAAAATGTTTTGACTGTTATGGTTGATTCGACAGAAAGAGAAGATATACCTCCCTTTGGAAAATATATTGATTATCTCTGTTATGGGGGTATATATCGTGAAGTTTCACTAAGGATTGTTGAAAATGTATATATCAAGCATGCTTTTGTTAGAACAAAAGATATTTTATGTGATGAAAAGAAGTTAGAAGCTGATGTATATATTAGTAGTAATATGAAACAGGAGCAGAATTTAACTATCCAGTTGAATCTAATAGATTCTAATGGAAATCTGTGTAAATCAAAGATACAAGAAAAAACAATTAAAGAAGGAAAAGAAAAAGTTCTAATAGATCTATCTGAATTAAGTGATATCAATTTGTGGGATATAGATGATCCTAATCTTTATGAAGTTGAAATTATACTGATATCTGAAAATATAACAATTGATAGGTATGTGAATACTATTGGTTTTAGGTCTGCTGGATTTACTGAAACGGGATTTTATCTTAATGGTAAACATATCAATTTGGTTGGGCTCAACCGTCATCAATCTTTCCCTTATGTCGGTTATGCAATGCCGAAAAGAGCTCAGGAGAAAGATGCTGATATATTAAAAGATTTGGGACTTAATATTGTTAGAACCTCACATTATCCACAATCAAGACATTTTCTCAATCGTTGTGATGAAATAGGATTATTGGTATTAGAAGAGACTCCTGGATGGCAACATATAGGAGATAAAGCTTGGCAGGAAATAGCGTGTAATAATGTTGAAGAAATGATAACTCGTGATTACAATCATCCATCAATCATCTTATGGGGAGTAAGGATAAATGAGTCACCAGATAATCATGATTTTTATGTAAAAACTAATGAAATCGCTCACAGACTAGATAATGTTAGACAAACGGGAGGAATAAGATGTATTAACGATAGCGAATTACTTGAAGATGTCTATACCATGAATGATTTTGATATTTCTCAAAGACGTCAGCAAAGTATAACAGGTCTAGATCATTTAGTTCCATATCTCGTGACTGAAAAAATAGGTCATATGTATCCTACTAAGAGATTTGATAAAGAAGAAAGACTTATAGAACATGCTAATAGACATTTATGTGCACATAATGAAACATATCTGGATAGTACAATATCAGGACTTATATGTTGGTGTGCTTTTGATTATAATACACACCATAATTTCGGTTCTGGTGATAGAATATGTTATCATGGTGTTATGGATATGTTTAGAATACCTAAAATGGCAGCTGGTGTATATCGTTCTCAAAAAGATCCAGAAAAAGAACCTGTACTTGAGCCTGCAACTATATGGACTAATGGAGAAAGAGATGGTTCAAGTATCTGTTCTTTAACTATATATACGAATTGTGATAGAGTAGATATGTATATGGGAGATAAAATGACTGAGAGTTTCTATCCTGATAGAGATACTTACAGAGGGCTTCCTCATCCACCAGTAATTATAAAAACTAATTTCAGCAAATGGGGTAGTGCTTGGGATGATGTTAGATTCGTTGGTTTTATAAATGATCAAAAAGTAATAGAAAATAATTTATGTAAGAATCCTATAGCTACTCAACTTATAGGAGAAGCAGATGATACTATATTGAATAGCGGTGACTGGGATACTACAAGAATTGTGTATAAATGTGTTGATCAAAAGGGTAATTTACTTCCTTTTATTAATGAATTAATAGAATTTGATGTTGAAGGTGAAGGAGAAGTCATAGGACCTGATAAAGTAGGTCTTATAGGTGGATGCATCGGAGTATGGATAAGAACTACTGGAAAAAAAGGCAATATTGTCGTAAAAGCAAAATGTTCTCGTTTTGAAGCTAATACTATTAAAATTACAGTTCAGTAAACTTCATATATAATTATTATAACTCAACTTTTTACACCTATGGTTGTCATGCAATGGATTCAATTATATTTGCTGACATAAATATTAAAGTGTGAAAGTTGAGTTATCAATTTAATGAACTTGTAAATTTAATTAGAATAATTACTATTATTTACTACCATCTATTAGTAACTTCTTCTGCAAAACCTAATAGATTATTTACTTTTAATTCTTGACCACTATCCAGAATAACTTTACCTGAATAGTATCCAAAAACCTGATGCTGATTCGATTTGATTACTAAAATATTTGAATTGGAATGTCTGTCTATTATAGGGTCGAAATTCATTTCAAATCTATTATCGTTACTTGTAAATGTCCATGGTTTCACATAACTATCATTAGGAATTACAAAAGTGACTTTATCCAATTTATGTGCTTTATCTTTGTAGAAAAGCATATTTTCACTTGCATTGCTAGTATCTCCAAAGCCATATCCAATATTAAAGCCAAATGATTGGTTGTTTATTGTACCTGATAGAGAACCCCAATACCATTTATTAGAATAGGTCCATACACCACGCCCCCAATCTAAAACCCCAAATGAAGGTATAGTATTGAAGTTATAATTTTTATTGCCTAGTATCAAATTTCCGTAAGCTTTCATACAATTAATTTTTTGATTGTAATAGAATCGATGTTTTTTATAGAAAGGAGTTGCAATAACCATAGATTCCAAATTATTAGGTTGATGTAAAGTTATTTCACCTTCTAGAGTATCTACTTTATTGAATTCCTTGATATTTACTTTTAGATATCTGTATTCCCCTTCTTTTATAAATTCTAGCCTGCATTTCTTGTTATTGTATACAACATTACCTTTATGTGAAGTAGAAGGCATATTGAATTTACCTAGAGGAAATGGTATCAGTATAGTTTTTGTCCACTGGGTTGGTATAAGGAAGTCTAGTAATGTTATAGATATTAATCCTATATAACCATTATCAGCAATAGTGAAGGCTACACCAAATTTTTCATTTAATATGCAATAGTAATCCCATTCTTTGATTTTTAGTTTGGAAGTTCTAATATTAGGTCTATTATAATGAAGTAATAATTCTTTTGCCCACCCTTTTTGAGTTAAGTCTCCGTTAATATTAAGCAGTTCACCTGAATGAATAATCTCATTTTGCATAATATAACCTCCCTGGATATTAAAAATTATTATTAATACTAAAAAACAATCATTAATAAAGTGAAAAATTACGCTTTGTATTTCAAAGATAAAAAACAGAAGAGACTATTATTATAATTCTGTAAGGGTTTCTATAAGCAAATCTAATTAGAATAGTAAGGTATTGATAAAGGTGATATCTTTTACGTATATTAATTATACTATAAAAAAGAATTTAATGAAATCAAGATGTTACAAAAAAGTTACAAAAAATTGTTACAAAAGTTTGACGTTTGGATAAAAGAATGTTATAATTATGTAATAAATGAACAGAGGCAAGTAATAAAGTAGAATTTCGACAAAATATCGTAGAAAATTAATATTTTTGAAGATAAGAAAAGAGGGTGTTTGAAAAAGTCATATATACATAGAAAAGAACAGATTGAGCATTAGAATAATTAACATTTTAAGAAGATAATAAATAGGTATTTTTTATAATAAATAATTGATAAAAATAAAACTAATATGGAGGAGAACTATGTGTCATATTAATATGAAGACTATTGGTAGAAATACGGTTGCATTAATCGTTATATTCTTTTCACTAATATTTGCTACAGTACTTATTCAAGCTAATATGAACGATCAATCTAGTACGATATATAATGTTTCTTATAAAAATAATCAAGTAGGTTTTATAGAAGATAAAGAAATTATGGAACAAGTAATCAACAATATACAATTACGTTTGGAATATGAATTGAATACATCAATCCTAATAGATGATATAGTTAATATTTTACCTGTTTATAAAGATGATCAAGTTCTTATGACTGAACAGGAATTAGAAGATAAATTATTTAATGTTCTACTATATAATAAAGATGATTTTTTTGTTAAAGCTAACGTATTATCAATTAATGAAGATACTAAAGTTATTGTTAAAGACAAAGAAACAGCAGAATCAGTATTAGAGGATGTCAAAAGTGGTTATCTGAAAGATGATACATCAGCTAAAGTAGAAAATATTGAATTCCTTGAATCTGTGGATGATGCTTCCCTTTTTGTAGCGACAAGTAGTGTTGTTGAAAAAGAAGAAGCGGTAGAACAATTAAAGTCAAGTAAAGATGAAAAAGTTACATACTCAATAAAATCTGGTGATACTTTATATGAAATTGCGTTAAATAACGATATGAGTTTAGCGGACTTATTGAAGATTAATCCACAATTACAACAAGATAGCTTAATACATATAGGGCAAGAATTAAATTTAATGATACCAAAACCAGTGTTATCAGTAAAAGTACAAGAAAAACTTACATATCAAGAAGATATTAAAACACCAGTTGAATATAAAGATGATGATACTCAATATAAATCATATTCAAAAGTAATTCAAGAAGGTGAACCTGGTATTAAAGAGATAACATCAAATGTTACATATGTTAATGGTTTAGAATCAGAAAGAGAAATAATATCTGAAAAAATCATAAAAGAACCAGTTAAAAAAATAGTAGCAGTTGGAACTAGAACTCTTCCTGTTTTCGGTATGCCAGTATATGGTATGATTACATCTCCTTTCGGATCAAGATGGGGTTCATTCCATACAGGAATTGATATAGGTGTAAGAACTGGAACAAGAGTAAAAGCTTCGGAGAGTGGAACAGTTATATTTGCTGGATGGAGTGGAGGATATGGTTATCTAGTTAAAATAAGCCATAGTAGCGGATATACTACTTATTATGCACACAACAGCAGATTATATGTCAAAAAAGGACAAAAAGTATCCAGAGGCGATGTTATTGCCGCTTCAGGTAGTACAGGTAATAGTACAGGACCACATGTGCATTTTGAAATACGTAAAAATGGAGTTCCACAAAACCCAACTAAATATATATATTAATTATAAAAAAGTAAAACCCGAGTAAATAATAATTACTCGGGTTTGATTTATTTACATAAACAATTCTAGAATTCTAACGAATAATGAACTGAATAATACAGTTATTATTCCAGCTAGACCAATGGATAAACCACTCATAGCTCCTTCTATCTCTCCCATTTCCATAGCTTTTGAAGTTCCAACTGCATGAGATGAAGTTCCTATTGCAATACCTATTGCAACTTTATCGTTTATTCTAAAAAGCTTTAATATTATAGGAGCGATTATGGCACCAGTTATTCCAGTCAGTACAATTGCAACTACAGTTATTGATGGAATACCACCTATGCTATTAGCAACTTCTATACCAATTGGTGTAGTAATTGATTTCGGGATAAGTGTGTATAACAATTCTTGTTCATAAGAAAAAACCTTACAAAGTGCAAAGACACTTGTTATTGTTGTAAGTACTCCCACTATGATACCTATAAGGATAGGTTTTTTATTTTGTTTAAACAAATGAAATTGTTTATATAAAGGAACAGCTAATATTACGGTCGCAGGACCTAATAAATAAGATATCATGTCTCCGCCTTTTTCATAAGAATCTAGGGGAATATCAAATATTAGTAACACTCCTATTATCAACCCTATACTTATCAGTAAAGGATGCATGATCGCTAATTTTGTCTTCTTATTTATGTAGAGTCCGATTTCAAACATAACTATTGATATCAATATTCCAAAGGTTGGATTATTTATTATTTCTTCCATTTATTTCTTACCTCTTTTCATGACTTTTTGCACAGTTAGACCAGTTACACTCATAACGATAGCAGTGGTAAGAATTGTTATAAATAAAAAACTTAGCCATATAGAGCTCAATGTATCAAGAGATGAGATTAATGCCACACCAGGTGGTATGAAGAAAAATGCTAAATGATTAAGTAGGAAATCACTTATTTCCTTTATCGCTTCCACTTTGATAACATTCAAACTCAATAAAACAAAAAGTATTACCATTCCAAGAATATTACCCGGGATCGGGACATGGCATATTTTGTTCAGTAGTTCTCCAATTAGAAAAATACCTATTATAATGCCGAATTGCCTTAGTAGTTTCATATTTTGCCTTCTTTCAGTATAAATAGAGTGGTACAATGACCATACCCATTTTAAAAAATATAATAGCACGATATTTAGGTTTTATCAAGAGTTCATTTTTTCAATATGTAAAATTATTTAACCTTAAAGGTAAAAACTATCCATAGTAATTACTATATTATTTTTATAAAATTATTATTGTGATAAGAATGATTTTATCTTATTAAAGTAGTATATAAAATATGGAGGAGGAAGTTTGATGAAAAACTTTTCAAAAGTATTAAGTATGTTTTTATCTATTTCTATGATTATTCTAATGATTGTAGGTTGTTCAACTAAATCATCAGAACCAAAAGAAACCAATTCTTCTAAAGAACAAGCATCTGAGGACAATAATTCAAAAGCTACAGCAGATAAGAAAAAAGGTGGTTCCATCACAATGATGGCGTCACAAAATTGGATAAAAGATATTGATCGTACGTTATTCAAGAAATTTCAGGATGAAACAGGTATCGAAGTGAAAGTGCTTCTGACACCAGATAATGGATATGAAACTTTACTTGGAACATCTTTATCAGGTGGAAGTAATGCTGTTGATATGTTTATGTTTTCAGCTGGTTCACCAATGGTATCAGCAGGTATCCCTGAGGTAGCTCTTGATCTATCAGATGAAGAATGGGTTTCAAGATTAGAGCCATGGGCTGTTGCAGCTAATACATACAAAAATACATTATATGGTTTTAGTACATGGGGCATTGATTTTGAGGGAGTATTATATAATAAATCTTATTTTGATGAAAATAAATTGGAAGTACCAAAAACATGGGACCAGTTCATGGAATTGCTAGATACGATAAAAGGACTTGGAAAAATACCTTTATATGAGAGTATTAATGGGGTATGGCATACTCAAAGTTGGATATACGCTATGACACCTGTTATGTTTGAAGAAGATCCAGATTTTATTGGCAAATTAAATCAAACAGCTGACAATAAATTCGCTTCAAGTGAAAAATTAAAATTAGGATTATCACAGCTATATGAATTGTTAAATGCAAAAGAAGATGGAAAACCAAAATATTATACTAATGATGGACAATCTGAGGATTGGTTCGGGAGCTATCCTTCAATGGTTAATCGTGATACGGTTATGATGTTTACATATAGCGCTTACGTATCTGAACTGAAACAAAAAGAAAGTACAGATGAATGGGGAATGTTTCCACTTCCTATAGCAGGAAATACAAAAGGTATTTCTAATGGTGGAGGAATATCAAAATATATTAACAAAAATAGTAAAAACATTGATTTATGTAAAGAATTACTTGAATTCTTATCAAGAGAAGATAATCTTGAAGAATACTATGGTGCTAGAAGTGACCTTGTCAGTGCTTCATTTATGGGTGTCAATTCAGTTAAACCTACTGATGCAACAAACGAAATCATTGAATTATCAGGTGGAGCAGATGTACCAGTAATGATGATGAGGGACATACTGTATTGGGACCCAGATATGTATAAATATCTACAAGGTTTCGCAGAAGGAACTACAACTGTTGATGAATTCATCACTAATATTGATAACTATAGAGCTACACTTTTTGAGGCATCAGAAAATTAAGGTTTTATATGAACATAAAGGTATGGTTGGAGAGTTGATTCGTATAGCTCTCCTTAAGCCTTATTTTTATATTTATGTGTTTATGAAAAGATTTTGTGATTTTATAATTTTGAACTAAGGAGGACTATATGTTGAATAATTTTAAAAATTATATTAGAGTATTTTTAATTAGTATTACAATGATAGTTAGTTCATTAATACCATCAATATCTTTAACAGTAAATGCTCAGGAAAGAGCTAACCAAGATGAAGGTTTCATAGCAACACCTTATATGGATGAAAACGGAATTGAAATCCATAACCTAGAAGAAGCAGTAACAAAAGAGGGTAAAGAATTTTGGCTTGAAACAACAAACGATATGCCTACCACGGTTATTAAAAATGAAAATTCTATTATCATGAAGAATGCTGTTATTGAAAGAAAATTCAATATTCCCCAGATTGGCTCAACAGAATTCTATTCACAAAGTTATAAGAATCTATATACAGAGCAGGAATTTCTGAAAGAAGAAGTAAAACCTGATATATATATAGGACTTTATGATAAACCATATAATGAGATTTATAATCATAAGACAATAAATTTGGATCCAGAGTATTATTATGTTGGTGGGATAGAAAATAGCAATACATTTATATTTGATGGATATGAAATCTATGATGAGTGCGAAAAACCATTTGAATGGACTCCTAGTAAATTATATAGTGATCCATCGGTTGGTGAGTGGCCACCATCAGGTAAGAGAGTAGTTTTCAAGTTTAGAGCGCCAGATACATTTAAAGAAGCTTATCAAGGAATTAATATTAAAGTAATATATGAAATGTATGATGGTATTTCAGCGATGAAAAAGCGTGTTGAAATATGTAATACATCAGAACATGTAATTACAGTAGGAAAATTAGCACCAGAAGTACTAAATGCCAAAGAAGATATGAAAGACCAAATTCATATGGAAACGACGTATACTTGTGGGACTGAATCTACGGTACCAATTAACACAAAACTTCCATGTGGTTGTAAAAACGAAAAAGAGAATAGTGCATTTAAAGAACTGCCAGATATGGTACATGCATGTTATGAAATAGGTCCTGGGTATGAATTAAATAAAGATGAAGAATTTATAACATTTGATGTTTATGAATTATTACATAGTACATATTGGTTTGAAAATAAATGTAAAGAAATAAAAGGTATGTATAAAAAATTATTCCCATGGACTACAGATAATCCAATAACATTTCATTGTACTCAAAGATTGACTAAAGAGGTTATAGATCATGCAGCAGAAGCAGGTTTTGAAATGATTATCCAATCTTATGCTGCACCAGACATGTCAGAATCTATGCTTACCCGAAATACGGATAGATTAAATCATTATAAGGACCTGATAGACTATGCTCATACTAAAGGAATTGATATTGGTATATATCAAGCACAATATACTTTAGGGAAATATAGAAATAATGGAGCATCATATGGTTCTAACGATATAGGACAATGGGGAACATGGTGTATGGCTAGTGCTGCCTTTGATGATTATTGGGATAATTTTAAACACTTTGTTGAATATACAGGTGTTGATTGTGTTGAAATCGATGGTGCTTATCCAGGCAGTGCTTGTGATAATGGAGAAGAACATATAAATAAAGATAGAGAGACAGATCCTGGTGATTCGTCAAGCACAACGACAGGAAACGAATCAAAATATAAGGTACATAACGGTTATTATGATTCTGTAGTAAAACAGTGGGAAAATGCAGTTAGAACGTTGACTAAAACAATGAGAGATTTAGATGTATATGTAAAATTACCTGCATGGTATTATTTGAATGGTGGAAACAAAGGAGCTATTGGATATGAAGAAATAGCTTGGAGTCAACCGAGACATGAACAACTTCTATATGGCAGGCAAATCATATATAATTCATCATATGGAAAGAATACTTCTCTAAGTTGGTCTCATATACCATTTGTCCAATATCACGGAGGTGGTGATGCTGCAGCTTTTAAACCATTTCGTGAACATTTGGATGACTATAATTGGGTATTAGCTCAGAATTTAGGTAATGGTGTTACATCAGATTATCGAGGTGATAGTTTATTTGATGATGAATCTCTGCCAATAATGAAAAAATGGGTTGATTTCTATAAGAGACATAGAGGAATTATTAATTCTGATATGATCAAAATTTCTCAAGCTATGTATCCAGAAAACTCAAATAGACAATCAACAACTAAATTAGATACACTCTATCATGTCAATTCTCAGAATGATGGTGAAAAAGGTTTACTGTGGGTATACAATCAGTCAGATGAAGAGAGGACAGAAGTAATTACTGTACCTATGTATTATACAGGACTTACTGATATGACTTATCCCAATATACCTCTAAAAGGTTCTCTTGGTAAAAATGTAAAACGTTATGGGCAATGGCCTCCTAATTATTCATGGATTCCAAGTGAAGAACCAAATTATTGTAATGAAACACCTGAAATTGGTATTACAAGAGGTCAAGCAGATTTTGTAAAAGAAGGTACGAATGTTCAAAATATGCCAATTGATTCAAATGGAAATGTTATGCTAGAAGTCACTTTGCCACCAATGTCATTTACATATTATACAATTTATGAGCAAGGACAAGTACCTGAAACAAAAATAAATATAGGAAAAGTCAATGATGTTGTTTTAACATCTAATACTGAACATTCTATTTCTTTTTCTTGGGATAAAGATGTTGAAGTAACAGTTATTCAAAATGGTGAAATATGTCCTGATGAACCTGCTGTTGATTATTTTAATATATACAGAAATGGAGAGCTAGTAGGTAGTTCTATTACCAATACTTATAGGGATGAAACATTACCTGAAAATGCTACATTTAAATATACAGTAGAAGCAGTAGTAGCAGACACAAAAGGAACCAAGAGTGATGAGTTTGTTGCAGAAACTTTAGTTGATACAGTAAATCCAGACATAATTAATGTAATTCCTTTAGAACAAAATAAAATCAAGATAATATTTAATGAGCCGATTGATGAAATGTCAGGAAGCAATATTGAGAACTATACATTTACAGAGAACATCAATGTAATAAACAGTGAGGTACATGAAAATGAGGTTACATTAACCGTAGATAATCTGATTCCAATGAAAACATATACATTAACAGTCAAAAACGTAAAAGACAGATCAGCAGCAAGTAATGTTGTTGATACTGAGGATAATAATGTAATGTATGGTTATATAAGTAGATATCCTTTAGATAGTATTGTTAATGATAAAACACCTGAGATAATTAATCAGCAACAAATTACTATAAAAAATGCAACAATCGTTAAGGATGTAATTGGAGATGTTACTAAGTTTGATTCAAGTAAAAGAGCATATGCAGACTTAGGAACTAATCTAATCAAGAATGACAGTGACTATTCAATAAGTATGTGGATAAATACGACTGATATATCAAAACAAATAATAATGAGTCAAGGTCAAGATGAAATAGCTGAAAACGATTTTACTGTTTATATTGAAGATGGTATACCGAAATTTAATATCAGTAACTCCGATAATGCTGAATCAGTCAATTTGATAAGTAAAAAAAGTATTAATTTAGGTGAGTGGAATAACATCATAGTTAGCTGTAATGGAAATTCGTATGCTATGTATTTAAATGGTGATGTAGCTGCAGAAATAAGTACAGAAAGAGTAATAGGTAATTATCATAATGCATTATATTTAGGTGCTATAACTAATTCTGCAGGTGGAGATAAAATATTTTTCTATAACGGATTAATAAGTGATGTTGAGATATTCAAAATAGGTTTAACACAAGAACAAGTAAATGGTTTATATTATTCTAATTCTATAGGTTTTAAAAATGCTTTGGCTAAGGTTGCATACATCAATAAGAAATATTATACAGATAATAGTTATAGTATATATGAAGATGCTTTTACTCAATTAAAGACTATATTGGAAAACGATGATTATGATGCCAATGAAGCAGTAAATAAATTAATCTCAGTGAATGAAGCAAAAGATAACCTCAAGCTACTTGATGAATATGAATCAGCAGTCAGTATATATTCTATGGATGAAGAAGATGGTAATGAAATCATTGATGGGCTATCAGGTAACATTGGCAATATGGCAAATGGAGATTTTATGAGATTATACACACCATTTGATAAGGGAATATACATCAATGAGACACAAAATAATTTGATTAAAATTGCATCACCTATAAAAGAATTAGATTCATATTCAATAATGGGTTGGTTCAAATATCAACCAAGAGATAATAATGATCTGAATGATGAATATGAAATGGCAGGGAAACAAGTTCTGTTATCCGATAATCAAATGAATCTATATATTGAAGATGGAAAATTGCATCTTAATATTTTGGGCAATGTAAATAATATAGAGCTTGTAGCTAATAAATCTATAAAATACGATGCCCTAGCTGAGGAAAAACGGCAGGCATTCAATAGCTTTGCAGTCATACGAGATAACAATAATTTTATTCTTTATCAAAATGGCATAGAGGTAGCAAGAGGGACACAAGATAATGTTAAAGATAGTTCATCAAATATGTATATTGGTTCGGATATAGATGAAGATAATATATTTAATGGAATAGTAGATGAATTTGTTTTCTACAATGAAGCTGTATCCAAAACAAAAATTGATAGATTTACTAATAATCTAAGTTTTGATAAAGGGAAAGCAACCAATATCTCTACGGGTAAAGACATATTCAGTGATAATATGACCGATAGGCATAGAATAAATGATGGTAAGGCACTAGATTTAGCTGGAAAAGATACACCATGGTCGGCTAGAAAAGACAATGTAGGAAAATTAATGTATGGGATTGATCTAGGAAAAGAATATCTTATTGATGCTATATCTTTCACACAATTCTATAGACCTTATGGTCAGATGGGATACGGTCAAGCTGGTTTCAGATATTATGATACTGTTATACAAGTATCAACCAAAGAAGATTTCAGTTCTGATGTAGTTACAGTATTTAATAATGATATTAATAATGAATTGGGTATGGGTAATGGTAAAGACCAATTATTTGTTTCTACCGAACTTGGAAATGATATCGTATTTGATGAACCTATAGTTGGTAGATATGTAAGACTATATAATAGTGGTTTCTATACTCTTGATGATTCCAATATGAAATCTTATGTAAATGTTGTAGAACTTGAAGCTTATGGTAGAGATAATAATAATGACGGTTCAACGAAATTTAATTTACAAGTGAATGATAATAACAGTGTAGAAATGAAACAGGGAGATGAGGTTGCATTTACTGTAACTCCTGAAAACCCCGATATTAATATTAATAATGAAAATATTATATATGATGTAAGTGATACATCACTGATTAGTATTAATGAAGATAGTCAAACAATAACAGTCATAAAAACACCAAATACAACGCAAGATATAACAATAACCGCAAAAACTCAGATTAATGGAGTAGACTATATATCTGAACCATTGATTGTGAACGTTCTAGGTGAGTTAGAGGTCAAGTGGCAAAATCTATCAGTCAGAGATGCAGAATGGATTCTAAATGAAAATGGTGAATTTATTGCTCCGGTAACTGGAAAAGATGAGGTGTTGATCAGAAAAGGTATAACTATGTCAGAAGGGGTTATTCAAGCTGATGTTTTCTTAGGGTCAGATAATGGTCAAAAGCAGGGATTAGCTATCGGTTGGGGAAATGATACAAGTGATGGTGCAAAACAACAAGGATATGAAATACTGATTAGCAAGAATAAGGTTGCAATTGAAAAAAGTGGAATAGGCATACTGAAGTCCCAACAATACATAATGGATGATAGTGATTGGGTTAGCCTAAAAACGGAATTTCAAAATGGATTAATTAATGTTTATATTGATGATGTACTTCAACTAGAGTATAGAGATAATGTCAATATTGTCAATGATTCATACGTTGGACTATTTGCGAACATGTGGCCTTACAATGAAAACGCGACTTCACCGAAATTCAGAAATACTGATTTTGGAGAAAATAAATAAATGATGTACATGTAACATTTATCATATATAAGTAAGTATGTTGTATTAATACAATAAATCAAATTATTACAAAGGACCTTGATATGAAATTAAGGTCCTTTTATTATCCTAAAAATTCATATAACAAGGTAAAATATTTACACAAAGCAAGTAAGAACAATCCATGGAAATCAAGTAATCATTAAAATATAATTATATACAAAGATAAAGTTCTTAAATGATGAGAATGATGAGGGGGAATTTTGATGAAGAAACCATGAAAAATCTTGAGTTAGACGTAAGAGAATTTTAGATTAATATTAAGTCTTGGAGGTACAATATGGCTACTAAAAAAATATATCGTCAGGGATTTACAATACCGGCACTAGCTTTTTATACAATACTATTTATAATACCTGTTATTTTAGGTTTTTATTATTCGCTTACTAATTGGAATGCAATAAAATTATCAGGAGAGGTTTCTAAATTCATTGGGTTCAGTAATTTTAAGAAGATATTTACTACTCCAGAATTATCAGGCATTATTCTACGAACAATCTATTTCGGTTTGATAACTACTGTATTCAAAAACATTATAGGTTTTGCACTTGCTTTACTGGTGAATAAAGGTTTGAAAACAAGACATGTCTTAAGGTCAATATACTTTTTACCTTCTATGCTCTCACCATTAATCATTGGTCTGATATTTGGATCTTTATTTATGACTAATGGTTTTGTCAATCAGTTATTGATAAGCTTGGGATTAGATAATATAGCAGTCCCATGGTTAACTACTAAATCTACGGCACTTGGAACAACAATGTTCGTTGAGATATGGAGACAGACAGGATTTAATATGGTAATTTATTTAGCTGGTCTTCAATTGATTGATGCAGTTTATTATGAAGCAGCCTCAATAGACGGTGCAACTGCTTGGCAACAACTTATTTACATAACTTTGCCACGTATGATGCCATCTTTCGCAATCAATCTTTTATTGAACCTCTCACAAGGCTTAAAAGCTTTTGATATAATTTTTGTATTAACAGGAGGAGGTCCAGCAGGTTCAACAGAACTTATTAATACAATTGTTTACAAAGAATTTGGTAAGAAACTATATGGTATGTCAACTGCTTATGGTGTTATCGTATTTTTTATAACTGCAATTTTTGGACTGATTACATTAAAGTTGACTAATAAAGATAACGATGCTTAGTTGGGGAGGGTTAAGAAAATGAACGGTAAAACAAAAACGAAGTTAATTAATTTATTAAAAGGATTACTTGCATGGATAATATCATTAATAGTGATTACTCCATTTTTGATAGTTCTATTTAATGCATTCAAGACAACTAATGAAGCACTTAATATGAGCTTGTCTTTACCTAAATCTATACATTTGGAAAATTTCAAGAAAGTATGGGAAGTAGGGAATATACCAAGGTCTTATATGAACAGTTTTTTACTTAGTGGTGGAGCTGTAACTATTAGTGTCATCTGTTCGTCCTTATGTGCTTTTGTTCTTGCTAGAAATAAGACACGTGTTAATCGAGGAATCTATATTTATTTTTCATTAGGGTTAATGTTTCCTGTTAATATGGTTACAGTTGTAAAAGTTATGAGATGGTTAAATCTTTATAACTCACGTGTTGGAGTAATATTCTTATGTACAGCACTTATATTACCTCTTAGTGTATTCTTATACTATGGTTTTATTAATAGTATACCCGTTGAAATGGATGAAGCTGCAATAATGGATGGTGCTTCTGCTAACAAAATATTTTTTTCTGTAATATTTCCTATGGTAAAGCCAGTTACTGTAACGGTTGTTATGATTAATTTCCTTAATGTCTGGAATGACTTCACTATACCACTTTATATGTTGCCTGATCCTTCAAAAGCAGTTATTGTACAGCAAGTCTATAATTTTTATGGTACTTTTACAGCAAGTTGGAATCTAGTCAGTGTGACTATTTTATATGCGATATTACCAATAATCATAATATATGCTATAGGTCAAAAATATATCATATCCGGAATGGTTGCTGGAGCAGTGAAAGGTTAAGTGTTCTACAAATCAACTTAAAAATAGTGTATAATATATATTAATAAAATATAAAAAGTAATTAAGTGGTATACATTATAATAATTAAGTCTCACATTTAGGTGATTTTATGAAAAAAAATATATCTTATAAGTTATTTAAAGTATATGTGATTTTTTTTACTGCATTTATATCTATTCTTTTAATTACTTTTGGGCTGTATGTGGGAGTGGATATGAATAATAATATCATTGATACACAAGAGCAAATGGTCCATAGTATTAATAAAAACATTGATAATATATTTGAAGACATGAATGAGTTTTCCATTGCGTTAAAAGATTCTAAGATTTTTAAGAATATAGCTATTACTAATTTACCGGAAACTTATGAAAGTAACGGTAATCTCAGCAGTTATTTTAGAGATATGTATTTAAGTGCATATAAAATGATTGAAAAAAGTTATAAAGTGGGTATATATGTTTATGATGGATATTATATATGGCTAGGTAATAACTACTTCATTAATAAGACACAGGTAGATAGTTCTACTTATTATCAAGACTATGCTAATTATGGTTATAAGAATATCAATTATGTTAAAAATAATCCTTTTCTAGAAGAATTTTTCAAAAGTCATAAGAGTAAGGGAATTGTTAATGAAGACACTATTTCTTTATCAAGAACAATAAATGAGAAAAATATATTCAATAGACCTGAAGCCATGTTAGAAGTTCATATTCCTTATATCAAATTAGAAGAGCTAATGAATGACATTATCGCTACTAAAGATACTAAGGATATGAAAATATTGTTATATGATATTAAAGGTAATGCGATATACGGTAAAGATGAATTCGACATTGCTGATTTCATGTCAGATGGTAAAATCAATCAAGGAAAATATAAGCAGAATAAGAACATCATCAGTATATTACCAGTAGAATCTTCAAATATCTATATGGTATCAATAGTTAAATCATCAAGACTTTATTCTTCCTTAAAAAAGTACATTTTATTTGCTGTAGTTATTTTCTTGATAGTCAATATAATACTTATAGTCCTTACATATAAAATTGCAATTAGAATTACAACACCTTTAAAAAATATATGCAGCCAAATAGAAAATATTGATTTGCGTCAAAGAAGTTCATATCAATATAATTTAATTCAAACAGATATTCATGAGATAGACATATTAAATACAACTATAAATAATATGCAAAAAAAATTAGTTGATTCTTTAGATAAAATAGTTAGTTTGGAATCATTTGAAGTTCAATCTAAAATGTTAGCGTTACAATCACAGATGCAACCACATTTTTTATATAATACGCTTATGACAATATCAGCGTTAGCAGAAAATAATGAGAATGATAAAGTTTCAAGAGTCTGTTTTGCCCTGACACATATGTTACGGTATATATCATCTAATAATACTAATAGTGTCACTATAGCAGATGAGATGCAATATGTGGACAAGTATATGGATATTATGGAGGAACGTTTTGAAGATATATGTATTGATTGGAATATTTCTTTAGATATGATTGATATATTAGTTCCTAAGCTAATAATTCAACCTTTAGTTGAAAACAGCTTGAAATATAATGAAAAATGTAATATAAGAATTGATGGTTTTGTTACAGATGATATTTGGACTATCAGAGTTATAGATGATGGGATAGGATTTAGTGATGGAACTATTGATAATATAATGATGCGTTGCGAGAAAGTATCAAAAAATTATAAGTCATACAGTCTCCAAATAGATGGAATGGGGATTCTCAATATATATATTAGATTGAAATTGTTATATGAAGATAATATGAGTTTCAATATAGGTAATATAAAAAATGGCGGTTGTTTTGTAGAAATAGGCGGCCAGGTTGAGAGGTTTAATGATGAAAGAGATATATAGAATTAAAATTGTCGTAGTTGATGATGAAACGAAAATATTAAATAATATCATATCCCAAATAAGATCTGTGATGAAAGAATGCGAGATCGTAGCTTCTGCAACTAATGGAGAAGAAGCATTAGAAGCTATTGAAAAATACCATCCGCATATAGTATTTACTGATATCAAGATGCCCAATATGGATGGTTTAGAGTTATCAAAGGAAATCAAAGGTCGTTTTCCAAGTATATATGTGGTTATAATTAGTGGGTTTTCAGATTTTGTTTTAGCACAACAAGCAATTCAATTTGGTGTGTTCAATTATTTGTTGAAACCTATAGAAAAAGAAAAACTTAGAGATACTCTTAATGATATAAAAGATGAATTAGAAGTTGATCTAGTAAATAGTAATAGGTCGATTGTTATACCAGATTCTATGAAAGTTACTTCTAATCCTATGAATGAAGTATTTAAAACAAATAATTATGGGTTATTTGTTCTCTGTTTCAACAATCTTTGTTACGATAATCTAGATGATTATCTTATTAAATATTATGAAAAGAATTTTTCTGAATTGGATTGGGACAAAATTATTTCTACACTTAGAATGGATATAACAAAATGGATAATTATTGATGACCATATAATTAATCAGAAAAATATAATTATAGGTATAGACAATGAAGAATATAATTTTGAAGAAATCGCCAAACGATTGACATTAGTCATTAGAAAGATGTATCCACAATTCATGTTGAACATATGCTGCCATAGAAAACCTATAATTAGAAGTCAGATATGGTTATATACTAAGCGAATGAGAAATATTATACAAAACTCTGTGGTTATAACAATGCCCAGAATTTTTATTTTGGAGAAGGATGAAAATAAAGTGTATATGGATTACTTGTACACTATAAAATCTAGAATAGATAAGAATATAAAATCTTATATAAAAGCTAAAAAATATGATGAGTTGTATAAAGAAATAAAGGATATCCTTACTTATCTGTCAAAAGTAAATGTTAATCAAAAACAATATGAAAAAATATTAGCGAACATTTTGCAGATGCTGGAATTTTATATGGATAGATATGATAATATCTGGTCGGAAAAACTTCAGATTGATCTTTTTAGAACAATAAGTCTTACGAAAGATTATGGAGAAGTAGAAAAAGTATTTTCATATTGTATCAATAATTTTTTAAAAGATAATCAACTGGCTATGAAAACTAAAGATATTCAAGAAGAGATTTTGAACTATGTAGATGAGAATTATATTAAAATCGAAAAGGTAGAAGAAGTCGCAGAAATATTTAATTATAACTATACATATTTATCTAGATTATTTAAAAAAATGACAGGAACAACAATGAGTAAGTATATTACTAATAAGAAAATAGAAACAGCTAAAAGAATAATCGAGCAAACAGAAGATATAGGGATAAAGACTGTAGGACAAATGGTGGGATATGAGGACCAGCATTATTTCAGTAGAACATTTAAATCTATAACGGGGGTAAGTCCTAGTGAGTATAAGGGCTGATGAAACATAGAAAAAAAATATAATTAATAATTTTATAGTAGAAGGAGTAATGTAAAATGAGCAAATGAAACTTTACAATTAAGACATAATAGAATATAATATTAATAATGATAATTATTATCAATCGTATAATGATACAATAATAGTATTTATGACGTTAACTATATTGAAAGAGGTGCTTGCTTTGAATGATAATATCATTGTTAGTAATGCAAACGAATTTTATGAATTTTTCGTAGAAGAGTGTGAATTTCAAAGTGAAAAAGCAGGTATGTACATAAGATATTATGTAAGTCCACAATACGGAGAAGGTTTTATAGAACAGATAAAATTTCCTAATGGGTTGGAGTTATGTATAACCGATTTATATCTAAAAAAATCTATTGGTTTTGAATACGATCTAATGAATCCACCATATGAAATTAACTACATGGTTGAAGGCAATCTTTTTCATAATGAGATGGAAGCTAAAGATATGAACATAAGCAGTGGTAACATAAGTGTGTATTTCAGAAAAAAGATGAGTGGATTATTTAAAATTATAAAAGATAGAAGAGTAAGATACATAACTATAATAGCCGATGAGAGATTCATTGAAGAGAGTTTGCTTAACGAAGAATACCATAAAGGTCTTAGTAACTTTAAACGATCAAGTAGAGCTATTGAACTTACTAGACCTCATAAACCAAGAGCAGAATTAAAAGCTATATTTAATCAGATGGTATCATGCGATTTCTCCAATGTGGGGAAATTAATGTATCTTCAAAGTAAATCAATAGAAGCACTATGCTATGTATGGGAAAAAGAGATCACTATGTTAGAAAATCAAGAAAATACATTATTTATTGATAAAGATGCTCTAGAATCAATAGAACTAGCAAGACAGCTAATTGAAGAAAACATGGTAGAGCCTTTTACAATTAAAGAATTAGCAAAACAAGTACATATGAATGAATACAAACTGAAAAAAGCTTTCAAACAACTCTATAATACGACCATTTTTGGGTATCTAAGACACATAAGAATGGTGAAAGCAAAAGAACTACTAGAACAACGGGATATGAATATCGGTCAAATTTCATGTGCAGTAGGTTACACTAACGCAAGCCATTTTTCAAAAAAATTTAAAGAATATTATGGAGAAAATCCTAAAATTTTTCTTTACGGGGCATAAATACTCCCCCCATAGGCAGAAAAATATTTGATAAGACTATATAATCCTAATATAAAGATTGTATGGTCTTATTTTTTTCTTGGAAGGAGGATTAATAGTTATATTCTATTAACTATTATACCATTATGATTAATAGCATTAAAGAACTCATTAACATTTGCAGCGGGGAAAAAAGAAAGTATTACTTATCAGTTATATGTGGATTTTTATCAGTGATTTTTTCTATAGTACCTTATTATTGTACTTATAAGATTATTACAGAATTTCTAGCATCAAGTTATCAAGTAGGAAATTATATTTTCATTGCTGTATTAGGTATTATTTTGAGATTTGTATGTTTTAGCATATCTTCTTACACTTCTCATAAAGCTACAGCTGATTTGCTTTATAATCTACGTCTAGAGGTACTTGGCAAATTAGAGAAATTATCTCTTGGTGTGGTAATGCAAAATAACAGCGGGTATTACAAAAAATTAATTGTAGAAGATATAGAAAGCCTAGAAAGATTTCTTGCACATCATATTCCAGAAGTATCATCAAGTCTGGGAGTACCAATAGTAGTTGCGATTCTACTATTCATATTAGATTGGAGAATGGCTTTAGCAACTGTAATCTTAATTCCAATTGCTTACAAAATTTTATCAGGAATGATGCAGGGAAGCGAAGAGAAGATGGAAAATTACTCTACTTCCTTAATGAATATGAATTTTTCACTTATAGAATATATTCAAGGAATGATGGTAATAAAATCTTTCAATAAAACAGATGCAGCAATAAATAGAATAGATTCTTCTGTAGATAGTTTCAAATTCCATGTGTTAGATTGGTATAAATCCTGTTGGAAGTACATGTCTGGATTTGCCATACTAATAAAAGCTAACTTACTTATTCTTTTACCAGTCGGTGGATTATTATTCTTATATGGAGAAGCGGATATAAGTAAAGTCATATTTTCCTTCTTGATGTCATTCTCTTTTTCTGTACCACTGGTGAAATTAGGTGAATTCACAGATACTATGCCAATGATTAATCAGTCATATTCTCAGATTAAAGAGTTTTTGGCACTAGAAGAGTTCAATGATAGCAAAACTAATGTAAAGATTAAGAATAATTCTATAGAGTTTAGAAACGTATCTTATTCTTATACAGGTGAAAAACAAGTCATCAAAGATATATCTTTTGTTGCAAGTGAAGGAAAATTAACTGCACTTGTTGGTGAATCAGGTTGTGGGAAAAGTACAATTGCCAAACTGGCTGCACGTTTCTTTGATGTAAATAGCGGAAAGATATTAATAGGAGGTATTAATATTAGAGAAATACCTTTTCAACAGCTAATGGATAATATAAGTTTTGTTTTCCAAGATACAATAATCTTTCATGATACCCTTAGAAAATAATATTAAAATGGGTAAACCAAATGCTTCGGATAAAGAGATTATGAGAGTGGCAAAACTGGCATCGTGTACAGAGTTGATAGAAGAAAAAGGTCTAGATACAATTATTGGAGGAACGGATGTAAAATTATCTGGTGGTGAGAAACAAAGAATAGCTATAGCAAGAGCAATACTAAAAGATGCACCTATAATCATTTTGGACGAAGCTACTGCTTCTTCTGATGCAGAGAATCAAATGGAAATTCAAAAGGCTATATCTAATCTTGCTAAAAACAAAACGGTGCTTGTTATAGCCCATAGATTATCAACTATAGAAAATGCAGATAAAATAATAGTACTTTCAAAGGGACATATAAAAGAGCAGGGAACTCATTCCGAATTATTATTACACAAAGGATTATATGAAAATATGTATATGAAATATCAAGAATCCCTTAACTTCAAAATCCGTTCAAAGGAGGTAAGTTAATATGTTGCATTCAATAAAAAGAATCTTGGATCTATCAGGTAAGTATAAATCGAAAGTGAAAAAGGGAATATTGTTAGGAATTCTTGAAAGTATATTCTCTTGTGCGCCACTACTGTTCATGTTATTTTTTATTAGAGACATGATTAATGAAGAGCTAACAGCTACTAATATATTAATATACACTGGGACATTTTCAATAAGTATATTGATACAGTTTTTGTTCCATTATAAAGAAACAGCAACAATCAGCAGTGTTGGATATGAAGTGATTGATCAGAAAAGAAAAGATATAGCAATGTTTCTCAAAAAAATTCCTATGGGAGATTTTGTTGGTAAAAGCTTGGGAGAAATCAATGCAATAGTGACTAATGAACTTACTCAAATAGAGTTGTATGCTATGCAGTTGGTTTCTAAGGTTATAAGTAGTATAACAATACTTGTTATCACAATTATATTTTTAGGAATACTCAACATTCCTATGACAATAGCTTTTTTCGTAGGATTTCCTGTTTCGTTTGTGATTAATAAATTATCCCATAAGATGTATATAAAATCGGCTAATACGAAAATAGAGGCAGAAAGTTATTTGATAAACAATACTGTAGAGTATACTCAGGGTGTTGCAACTGTAAAAGCCTATAATAATGGTAGAAATCACTCAGAACGAATGAAAGGTGTTTTCAAAGAATTTGCTAACAAAACCATTAAAGCGGATGCAAAAGTGATTCCATTACTACAGGGATATGCATTATTCATGTATCTCGGGTTTGGGGTTGTATTATCACTTGGAACTTATTTATTGATGAATAACAAAATAGATTTCAGTGTATTTCTTATGTTTGCTGTTATTGGAGTACATATATATCAACCTTTTGAAATTTTATCTTCTTATTCAGGAACATTAAAAGCTATGGAGGTGAGTTTAGATAGATTGGAATATTTAATGAAATTCAGACCTCTTAAGGAACCAAAGGAAGATGTCAAGGCAGATAACTTCAGCGTAGAATATCAAGATGTGACTTTTGGTTATACCAAAGAGCCCATACTTAGAAATCTTTCTTTTAAAGCTAAGGAAAATACCACAACAGCTATTGTAGGGGCATCTGGTAGTGGTAAAACTACACTAATACAACTTATGATGAGATTCTGGGATATAGATAAAGGCAATATCAAAATAGGAGGAAGAAATATATATGATTATAAAATTGAGACATTGATGAAATATATTTCTGTAGTGTTTCAAGATAATTATCTTTTCAACGACACGATTTATAACAATATAATATATGGAAATGAAAATGCCAAAAAAGAAGATATAATAAAAGCGGCAGAATTAGCTTGTTGTCACAAATTCATAAAAACCTTACCTAATGGTTATGACACTATGGTAGGTGAGGGCGGTTCTACCTTATCAGGAGGAGAACGTCAGAGAATCGCTATTGCAAGAGCTATTGTAAAGGATTCACCTATCATTATTTTAGATGAAGCTACAAGCGGTGTCGATCCTATTAATGAAGTAGAGATACAAAGAGCGATATCTGAATTGGTAAAAGGAAAGACTGTATTTACTATTGCTCATAAATTATCATCTATAACTGATGCAGACCAGATTATAGTATTGGACCAAGGACAGTTGAAAGAAAAAGGTACTCATGAAGAACTAACTAAAAAAGAAGGTATATATAAGTCCTTATGGGAACGTCAGTTAGGAGTAAACAAATGGAAAATACGAAGCAACTAAAGATAATAAGATTCCTTATAAAAAGAATTGTTTTATTAGTATTAGTACTTCTAGCTATAACTATATTATGTTTTACCTTACTGAATTTATCACCGATAGATGCTACAGATGCATATATACATAAACACATGATGCCGCCTACAGAAGAAACTGTTCAAAAGATACAGATGAAGTTAGGTCTTGATAAACCACTAGGGGTAAGGTATGTCTTATGGTTGAAAAATGCTTTAACTCTTAATTTTGGAGATTCGTTTGTATCAGGTAAACCAGTCATAAATGAAATATCAATATGTTGTACTAGGACTATTAAATTAGTACTGGGTGCAGTGTTGATTATGTTGTTTTTATCTGTAGTACTGGGGATATTGTCGGCAATTAAGAAGGATAAGATAGTTGATCAGATTGTCAGAGTAGTTACATTGATGGGCATGTCCCTTCCTTCATACTGGATCGGATTTATGCTTATATATCTTTTCTCGATCAAGTTAGAGATATTACCATTTATATTCAATGATTCTTTCAGTTCATATATTCTGCCGAGTTTTACGTTGGCTATACCTTTTATAGCTACCTATACCAGAATGGTTAGAACTAATATATTGGAAAGGATAGAAGAAGATTTTGTTGTTTATGCAAGAGCAAGAGGGATATCTACATCCAAGATTATGTTGAAGCACATATTAAAAAGTTCAAGTGTATCATTGATTTCTCTTCTAGGGCAGAATATTGGTAATATCTTAGCAGGTACTGCAGTTATAGAGACGGTATTTTCTATCAAAGGATTAGGGAGATATGGAATAGATGCTATATTTACAAGAGATAATCCAGCTATTAATGCATATGTTGTCATAATTGCTTTTTGTTTTGTATTTGTCAACTTATTATCAGATGTAGCAGCGATGAAATTAGACAAAAGAGTAGGTGAAAATAGTTTATTATGATAAATAAATTCATTAAAAACAAAAAGTGCAAAGTTGGTTTAATAATCATTTTAGCAATCATTATTTTCGGTGTCATTTATCCTATTGTTTCACCAAATGACCCATATGCGGTATCATCAGCAGATAAGTACATAGTATCATCAACAAGATTTCCACTTGGTACAGATAGTTTTGGAAGATGTGTACTGACAAGGATTGCTGTAGGGACTAAGTACTCGCTCTTAGTATCTTTTGTCATAATAGGAGCAATTTCTGTTATCAGTCTATTAATAGGAACAATTCCTGCTTATTATGGAGGAAAATATGATAGGGCTTTTGTTGCTGTATGTGATGTGATTATGGCTTTTCCACAAATGATTTTTGTCCTCGTTCTCATTGGAATATTGGGAAAGGGTATTGGTAATCTAATGATTTCTATGATTATATCCCAATGGGCATGGTATGCAAAATTCGTTAGAGGTTATGTGTTAGAAGAAAAAAACAAAGGTTATGTAAAAGCAGCCATAGCGTCCGGTACCAAGAGTTATAAAATAATCTTACGTCATATAATACCTAATATCTTACCTGCATTTATAGTATATGTAAGTGTTGGTATGGGACGTGTAATATTAGAGCTTTCTGCATTTTCTTTCTTAGGTCTTGGAGTAAGTCCAGAGATTCCTGAATGGGGAGCAATGCTCAATGAAAATAGAAAATGTATATTTACCCATCCAGAGTTGATGCTTTATCCTGGACTGTTTATATTTTTCACAGCTATGGCTTTTAACTTGTTAGGGGATGGATTGAGAGATATATTTGACCACAGAAAGGAAGGCGTAAATGAATCAGTTTGTAATTGAAGATCTAATAGTGGGTAGTGCAGCTAGAAAATTGGTTGATTCTGTTAACTTATCTGTTGAAGAAGGAGAAATTATTGCAATAACAGGTAAATCAGGTAGTGGAAAAACCTTAACATTCATGGGTGCTACAGGGTTACTAACTTCAAAGGAATTAACAGTAACTGGCAAAATCAAATGGAATAGTGAATATTATACTCCTAGTGAGATGAATACTTTTTTGGGAAAAGAAATATCTTATGTCATGCAGAATCCTATGACTGCTTTTAATCCTGTTATTACCATTGGTTCACATTGCAGGGAAACTCTAATGGAGCATCTTAAGGTAAGTAAAAAAGAAGCAGACAAGATTGTAATTGATTGGTTTTATAAGCTTAACCTGAATGATACGAAAAGAGTATATAAAAGTTATTGTTACGAATTAAGTGGTGGTATGTTACAAAGGGTTATGTTAGCTCTAGCAATGGCAGTAGGGAGTAAGATGATAATAGCTGATGAACCAACAACAGCTCTTGATACCATAACCCAAAAAAAGATATTGTCAGAATTCATAAGAATCAATAAAGAATATGGAGTAACCATTATTTTCATATCCCATGACTTTGGAATAATTAGTCAAATCGCTAATCATATAGCTGTAATATCAGATGGGAAGCTTATTGAATATGGAAGTACAGAGAAAATACTGACTGCTCCAGAAAAAGAATTAACCATTAAAATGCTAAAGGAACTATGTGTATGATTGAAATAAAGAATCTTAGTAGGAAATTTAGAAACAATATAATACTTGATAATGTTAGTTTTAAAATAAAATATAGACAAAGTATATCAATAGTAGGAGAAAGTGGTAGTGGAAAATCTACTATTGCCAATATTCTATTGGGTTTTTACAAAGAAAATACAGCTGAAATATATTACCAAGGAAGGTCATTGAATGAATTTAATAGTAATGACTGGAAGAATTACAGGAAGAATATACAACCAGTTTTTCAAGATGCTAAGAATAGTCTGGATCCTAGGATGAAAGTAAAAGATATTATAGCAGAACCTCTTTGCAACTTTACTAGACTAAGTAAAGAAGATAGATATAGTAAAGTTAATGAAATATTAGAACTTGTTGACCTTAAGTCGGAAGATGGAGAGAAGTATCCTTATGCATTTAGTACTGGGCAGCAAAAACGGATTAATCTGGCAAGAGCGATAATATGTAATCCCAAAATAGTAATCCTTGATGAATTAACTTCTGGTCTTGATCCTGAAATAAAAAATAATATAATGGACTTGATAAAAAGACTTCAAGAGGATTATAACATCACATTTATTGTCATAACACATGATATAAGTGTAGCCATGAGTTTAACATCTCATATTATTATTCTCAAAGAGGGCATGGTTGTTGAAGATGTAATACATTCCAATGATATATCCAATCTTAAGACAAGTTATGCTCATGAATTAATAGAGGCAGTACCAAAACTAAAATATATTGAACTTATTAAAATGAGTGTATAGATGTTTAAGTTGAATATGTATATAAGTACCTAGAGTACAAAGAAAGGAAGTAATAAGATGAAGAAAATTATAAGTATTTTACTAATAACAATGTTATTTACAGTATCATTAGCAGGTTGTTCAAAATCTGAGGATAATGAAAAATCTGTATCAAATGATAATGCTACTAATGACACAGCTAAAAAAGATAATGCAGACAATGAAGAAAAAGCTACTGAAGATGCACAAAAAGATGAACTAGTAATTGCTTGGGCCAGTGATCTAGACAATTTTGGTCCACTTACATCAGAAGATGGATATAGTCATGAAATACTAGGGCTTGTATATGAATCATTATTAAAATATGATGGTAAAAAAGCAGTTCCTAATTTAGCAGAAAGTTATGAAGCTACTCCTGATGGAAAAGAATATACTTTTAAACTAAGACAAGATGTGAAATTCTCAGATGGGCTTCCATTAAATGCTGAAGCAGTTAAAAAAAATATGGATGGAATACTACAAAATGCAGATAGATTTTCATGGATGGGAGCTATCGGTAAATTAGATAAAGTTGAATTAGTAGACAATTACACAATAAAATTCGTATACAAAGAGCCTTATTATGCTGCAACTCTTGATATGTGTTCTCAGTTTCCTATAAGAATGATAAGTCCTGATTCTATACCAGATGATGGTAATACAGCTAATATTCTAAAAAGTAGTATTGGTACAGGACCTTATGTATTAACTGAAGCTGTGAAGGATCAACAATATGTATTTACAGTAAATGATAATTATTGGGGAGATAAACCAGCCTACCAGAAAGTTATAGTAAAAGTAATACCGGATCATGATTCAAGAGTGATGGCGTTACAAAGTGGTGATGTGGATCTTATATATGGTGCGAAACAATTATCATATGAAGCTTATGCACAGTTTACTGATAACAAAAAGATTGGAACAGCTTGTTCTGAAAGTGAATCAGAAACCAGAAGTATCTTAATGAATACAGCAAATGAAGTATTAAAAGATATGGATGTCAGAAAAGCTATATTATTTGGAGTTAATAAAAAAGATATTATAGGAACAGTGCTATTAGATATAGAAAACAAAGCAGATACAATATTAAATCCATTATTGAAGTATTGTGATGTAGAAGTTGAATCTTATGAATATAATAAAGAAGAAGCTTGTAAAATCTTAGAAGAAGCAGGATGGACATTACCAGAAGGTAAAACAATCAGAGAAAAAGATGGGAATAAACTTTCATTAAGTCTCATGTATGTAACAGGTAGAGGTGCAGAAGAAAGTATCGCTCAAGTTTTTGCTGCTCAAATGAAAGAAATTGGAATTGATGTAGAATTAGATGGTGTAGAATTAATGGTTTGGGGTTCTAGAGGATTTGAAGGTGATTTTGATCTTTCGTTCAATGCAACTTATGCAGCTCCTTATGATCCACATACATATATCGGTGGTATGATGAGTTATAGTCTAGATAATCCTGCACAACAAGGATTAGAAGATAAAAAAGAGTTGGATGAAAAAATATTAAAGCTTTTTTCCATAAATGATGAAAAAGAGATTAAGGATTGTTATGATAGTATATTGAAACAACTACATGAAAGTGCAATATATATACCGATATCATATCAAAAACAAATAGCATTATATAATAAAGAGGTTATATCAACGGTAGAATTTCCTAGTATACCTGGTCAATTAGATATGATGTTAATAAGATAGGTAAGAATTAAGCAATACATATGATTGTTATAAATAAAGGTGCATTCAAGAAAATGTCTTAGATGTACCTTTTTTTGAGTTGTATAATATTATACATACTTCATTTCAAAATCTATATTAATCTGTTTTATAGTCTGATTATTGATATAAATTTATTAATATGATAATATGATAATTGCTGATTAATGGTAATATTTACAATTAACATGATATTATATAATATTTTTAATTGAAGTAAAGGAGGTACTAGAAAATGTTTAGCAAATTACGGGACAAAGACAATGTTAAAAATACAGCATTATTTTGTCAAAAGCATATTTTTAATAAAAAGAATAGATGTTTTTATATAAGAGCTATTGTATTAATTGTTATTGGTATACTTTGCTATTATTTTGTGGCTAATAATGACAATTACTATAATAGAACTATAGCAAAAATCATATCAGTTAGTGAAACTGAAGGTAATACTAAATACATAAAAAATCAACAAATACTAGCGATTATAATGAATGGTAATCACAAAGGTGAAGAATTAAAACTTAAAAATACGACATCTTATTCAAAAATAAGTGATTTAGAATACAATGTAGATGATAGAATATTTGTTTCTATAACCGAAGATGAAAACAATAAGATCATATCTTCATACATATCAGGTTATAAACGTGATAAATATCTAGCATATATTGCAATAATATTTGCTGTATTGATATTATTAATTGGTGGATTTAAAGGATTCAAGTCTTTAACAAGTGTCATAATAAATATTTTAATCTTTTATAGTGTAATTAAGTTATATATGAATGGGTGTAATCTATGGGTTATTACATCTGTGATGAGCATTATATTTATAATCATATCTATATTAATAGTAAGTGGAATCAACAAAAAATCCCTTTGTGCAATAGTTGGTACAATAATTAGTATTATTATTACTATGATAATAACTGCTATAGTTGTAATATCCACTAAATCAAAGGGAATTTATTATGAAGAAATGGAATTCCTTATGACATCTCCTGATAAAATATTTTTTATAGGACTTATGATAGGTACAATAGGAGGAATAATGGATATTGCCATAACTATGTCATCATCAATAAATGAATTATATTATAAAAATCCTGATATAGATAAAAAAGTCCTAATTAAATCTGGAATGGAAATTGGAAAAGATGTTATGGCTACTATGGCTAATACGTTAGTTTTTGTATATATCAGTGGTAGTATTCCAATTATTTTGTTTTGGTTAAGAAATAGACTTTCTCTTTCGTACATAATTAATATTGGAATCAATCTTGAGATTATAAGAGCTTTAGTTGGAAGTATTGGTGTTGTTATAAGTATCCCAATAACTATGTATATATCTGTTATACTTCTAAAAAATAGTAAGATTGGGGTGAGTGACGAATGAGTGTGATAACTATTTTATTAATAATATTATTTTTATTGATGGTTATAGTTGGAGGAGATAGAGGATTAAGATCTTTTTTTACACTTTGCTTCAATTTTCTAGTGTTTTTTATCATGGTTATACTTATTGCCAATAAATTCAATCCTCTTATAATTACTATAATTATGTGTATAATAATAAGCTCCATAACTCTATTCTATATAAACGGTGTTAATAAGAAAACTATAGCATCATTGATTTCTGTTACCATAGTTGTTTTATTTACAACTCTTATTACTTATTCAATGGGAATGGGTGCAAAAATACAAGGATTTGGAAAAGAGCAGTATGATTCCATTTCTTCATTATCAGTATATATAAAACTTAATTTTACTAGCATCATAATATGTGAAATATTAATAGGTTTATTAGGAGCAGTAATAGATGTATCAATATCAATTTCATCATCAATGAATGAAATATATAATAATAATTCATTAATAACTAAGAAGAGTTTATTTAATTCAGGAATGAATATTGGAAAAGATATTATTGGAACAATGACAAATACACTGTTATTTGCATATATAAGTGGCTTTATGGCTTTGATTATATACTTTAGCTCACTTAACTATACATTAGCAGATATAATTAATAACAAAATATTTTGTTCAGAAGTTTATCAGATATTATGTAGTGGAATAGGGATTATACTTATTATTCCTATAACAGCTTTAATTACATCTGAAATTCTATATAAGAATCAATAGAGACGGTTCTAGAATCAAGGGGCAGTCTTTTTGATTAATGTGAATCAAAAAGGTCCGTCCCCATTGATTCATTGATTCGTTATTGACAGGTGTAAATAGATGAGGTATAATTTGATATATACAAATGAAATGAATAAGGTGAATTAGGTAATGGATAAATCTAAAAGAGTAACTAGTATGGATGTTGCAAGGGAGGCTGGAGTTTCTAGAGCTACAGTTTCTTATATATTGAATAATGTGCAAGGCGTAAGTATAAAAGATACTACTAAAAAGAAAGTAATACAAGCAGCAAAAAAATTAGGGTATTATCCTGATTCAATGGCAGTAGCTTTGAAAACCAATAAAGCTATGTCCATAGGTATTGTATCTAGAAGGAATATATCTGAACAAAGGTATGTGAAATTCTTAGATGGTATTAAGTCTGTATTAGAAGACCAGTATAGTATCATTTTATGCTCAGACCATACAGATGACTTTGGATATCCAGAATATTATAGTTACTATAAACGCAAGAAAATAGATGGGATATTGTTTCTGTCATATCATGAACATATATTCGAAGAAAAGATTGATGACTATATACGTATGTCAATATCAGAAAAAATACCAATGGTGTTTGCAGATTATCATTTGAATAATCCTATGGTTAATTGTGTTGATATCAATTATTATCATGGAGCATATATGGCTGCTAATTATTTAATAAATAATGGTCACAAGAAGATTGTATATTTGACACCTGATTTCAATACCAAACAAGAAGAACAACGTATAAAAGGAATAGAATATGCTGTAAAAGAATACGAAGATGTAACATTAATTAGAAGAGATATATTAACAAGTAATGAAGAAGAAAAAGAAGCGATTATTGATATTCTTAGTAATAGAAATGACTATTCTGCAATAATTACTTCATGGACCAAAATGGCTTATACAGTTTTATACCAGGCCCAAAAACTTAAAATAGATATACCAGATGAAATATCAGTAATAGCTTTAGCAGGTTCTAATTTTGATGAATATACTTATCCAAGGTTATGTACATGTAATTTACCTTTATATTCTTTAGGACAAAAAAGTGCTAAAAGATTGATAGAGATGTTGGAAGATACCAATACATTACCACTCAATATTACATTGCCTTGCGAGCTAAAAGAAAGAGATTCTATTAGATCAATATAATTTTTTGCAATCAACTTACACGTGTAAGTTAAAATATAATATGGAGGGATTTTATTATGAAAAAAGTTAAAGTAGGTATAGTAGGAACAGGTTATACAATTGGAATTGCAAAACAACATGTAAAGGCATATAAAGCTAATGAAAAATGCGAGCTTATAGCTTTATTTGACAAAGTTGAAGGAAGAGCAAAGGAATGGGCAGAAAAACAAGAACTTAAGAATGTGACTATATGCAAAACATATGAAGAACTACTTGATATGGTAGATGCTGTAAGTATATGTACATCAAACGATGCTCATGGAGAATTAGCTATTAAAGCTCTAGAATCAGGAGTGAATGTTCTATGTGAGAAGCCAATGAGTTCTAAAATCGAATATGCAGAAGAAATGGTAGCATGTGCCAAAAAACATCCTGAATTAATTAATATGATAGGATTCTGCTATAGAGGTATTCCAGCTATAAAGTATATGAAGCAAATTATAGATGAAGGAAAAATTGGAAGAATATTTGGATTCAGACAATGCCTAGGCGGAGGAAGAATAGCTAATAAGACTGATGTTAAGTTAGAGTGGAGAATGCAGGAGAAATATTCTGGTACAGGAGCTTTAGCTGATTTCGGTTCACATATGATTGATTTAGTAGATTATTTATTAAAAGATACTGAAGGTCCTATTACGGAATTAACAGCTTTTTCAACAATTTCTATACCAGAGAGGAACAAAATCGATGAAGAAGGTATGGGAGCAGTTACCAATGATGATACGACTGTATTTATGACGAAGTTACAAAATGGTGCAGCAGGAACTTATTATTCAAGTAGGTTAGGAACTAGAGGACATGTACTTGAAATAATAGGAGAAGGCGGCATGCTTATATATGAACATGAAGATAAGGAATTGAAAATTAATCTTAAGGAAAAAGATGGAGGTTATAATGGTAGAAAAGAAGAAGTCGTACCTGTACCAGATGAACTATTAGAAGAATCCAAATTCCATGAAGAGATTAATGAATTCATTGATAATGTAATTAACAACAAACAATCTGAAAGAGATTTCGCTAGAGGATTATACATTCAACAATTATTAGAAGCGTTACAAACATCAGCTAATGAGAAAAAAACAGTTATACTTTAAATAGATAGAAAGGAGAATGAAAATGAAAGTAGGATTAATCACTAACAGCTTAACTTGGGCTGGAATGAAAGATTTAAAACAAATTAGCGAGTGGGCTTATGAAAATGGTTTTCGTGATTTAGAAGTGGGCCCTACTGTTGAATTAGATGAAAAAATCTTTTCGGATATAAAAGCAGAAGGTAAGATAGATATATCAGCATTGATTTATTGTAGGAATTTCCTTGATGAAGAAAATGATATAGGGAAAGAACATAAAGAACAACTAATCAAAAGAATTGAATTTGCAGGTAAGCTGGGTATTGAAAAAGTAATATGTTCCACTGGTGTTACTAAAGATGCATACTATGGTGCAAGATTCAATCCTGAAAAAAGTGTAGAAGCAGTTACTATATGGTTAAAAGAACTCATGGAACATGCAGAAAAACATAATGTGAAAATAGCTATAGAAAACTGTCCAATGATGGGTAATATTGCAATATCACCATACATGTGGGAAGTACTATTTGATAAAGTTGATTCAGACAAATTAGGATTAGCTTATGATCCTTCACATATGATTTGGCAGTTCATGAACCCTTACGAGAACATATTAAAATATAGAGATAAGATATTCCATTTTCATGGTAAAGATACTGAGGTTTTATATAATAACCTAAGCAAAGTTGGTATACTTCATAATATTACAGAAGAAACAAAGTTTTTCGAACATCAATGGTGGAGACATCGTTTAGTGGGTCTTGGAGATATTGATTGGAATAAAATCATAGCCAATTTATACGAAATAGGTTATGAAGGTACTATTAGTATTGAACACGAAGACCCAGTATGGGAAGGGAGCCTTGATAAAGTTGAGCAAGGATTAATACGAGCTAAGAATCATGTTCAAAGATTTATAGAAGGATAATAGGATTATAAATCAACATATCTACAATAAGCTGAATTTTAGGAGGAGAGAATTATGAATTTAGGATGTCATGCTGTATTATTTAAAGAAAAGATTAAGACTGAGACAGAGAATACTATTAAACTATTATCAAGTACAGGATTTGCAGGTTCAGAAATAGGTTCAAGATTCTTTGGAACAGATGATAAAGAATACTTACTTAACATACTTAACACTTATAACTATCAGATAACAGGAATGCATATCGGCTTGCCAATAGAAGATTGGGCTAGTAACGGTGAAGAAGCAATTGATAAAATTCTTAAGGTAGCAGATTTTATGAAGGATATGCCTAATAAAAATGTAATGATGTCTACTAAGAGATTTTCTGGCTCAGAAGAAGAACTAATCAAGGCAGCTAAAAATATTGATGTAGCAGCAAAAAAATGTAAGGAAATGGGAGTTAAGCTCAATCTGCATAATCATATTTGGGAATTTGAAAATGATGGATTTATTTTTAAAACACTAGTTGAGTATGCACCTAATCTATATTTGGGTTTAGATTTAGGCTGGGTATATGCTGGAGGATTTGATCCTATAGAAGTTGTAGAGAACTATGCTGACAGAATAAGTTATGTTCATCTTAGAGATATTGATGAAAATAAGGAATTTGTTGATCTAGGCGAAGGAATCATAGATTATACCAAATTAATAAAGGCTCTTAAGAAAACACTTGGTGAAGATGGTTGGGCCGTAGTTGAATATGAACATGGAGAACAGGATATTAATAGATATATACGTGCATATGAATTTTTACAAAAATTTATGTAAAAAGGGATGAAAATATGAAAAAGTTAAGGATTGGAATTATAGGGTGTGGGAGAATTTCAGTTGTCTATAAAGAAGTATTCAAAAAATGTAGTGACCAGATTGAAGTTGCATTTGCAGTTGATAAAGTGCTAGATAGAGCCAAAACTTTTGCTACGGATTTTGAAGATTGTTCTTATTCTGATAAGCTAGAAGATTTACTGGAAGAAAAACTTGATATTGTTCATATATGTACTCCTCATTTTCTTCATAAGGAACAGATATTACAGTGCCTTGATAAAGGGATTAATGTTCTTACAGAAAAACCTTTAGCTATTACTATGGAAGATGCAGATATTATTATTGATGCAGCAAATAAATCAGATAAGAAATTTGGAGTGATATTTCAAAATAGATATATTGAAGGTGTAGTTAAGGCAAAGCAATTAATCGATAGTGGTGAAATGGGCAAGGTATTAGGAGCTTGGTCATCATTAACATGGTGGCGCCCACCTTCATATTATGAATGTGATTGGAAAGGAAGCTGGGAAAAAGAAGGCGGCGGTGTATTAATAGACCAAGCTATTCATAGTATTGACTTAGTGCAATATTTAGTTGGTAGCAAGGTCGAATGGATACAGGGTCAAATTGATAACAGAGTATTGAAGAGTGTAGAAGTAGAGGATGTGGCAAGTGCTGCAATAGGTTTTGAGAGTGGCTGTATCTATTCACTGTTTGCTACCAATTATTATACCAAAAGCGCTCCTATCCAAATAGAGATAATGTGCGAAAAAGGAATCATCAATATAAAAGGATTCGATGTAACTATTGAAAAAGATGGTGAAACATCTACTATAAAGCATAACGATAAAATAGAATTTGAAGGAAAAGGATATTGGGGTATATATCATTATCATCAGATAAAAGAATTCTATGACAATGTAATAAAAGATACACCAGTAAAAGTTACTGGATGTGAAGGCAGAAAAGCTCTAGAAATTGTATTGGGTGTATATAAATCTGCTAAGGAGTCCCAAAAGATAGAAGTAAATAAATGATCTAACTAATTTAATAGCTAAGAATATAAGGGCTTCTTGTATTCTTAGCTAATTCAATGTTCTTGATAGTTCTATTTTAACATATTGATAGAAGTATTTTCTTAACAACTTTATAACCATAAATACATTTTTGCAATACATATTAAAAAAATCATACTCATGTTAAAAATTTTACCTTGATTAAAGATAAACCCACAAACTTCTATATTTACTGTATTTGGAAAGGGGCATTTTATTAATCATATCAAAAATACCCCCTACTATATCAAAAAACTTTCATATACATTGACAAGCTATTATGGAATAATAGTCCATGTCAAAAGCAAAATACTTGTATATGGGAGGATAGTAATGAAAACAGCAATGCACTTAAAACAAAAAAATGTTGTAAAGGAGATAACAGGGAAAAAGGTATATAAAAATAAAGTAATGAAAAATATAGTTAAGTACAGACAGCTATATATTATGATGATACCAGGTATACTTATTTTATTGATATTCAAGTACGTTCCTATGCTTGGTATTGCTGTAGCTTTTAAAGATTATATACCAGCCAAAGGATTTTTTGCCAGTCAGTGGGTAGGACTTGATCATTTCAAACATCTATTTTTTAATTCACCTGAGTTTATAAATGTATTCAAAAATACGATAATTATAAGTTTTTATAAACTTGTGATTGGTTTTCCAATACCTATTATATTAGCGATTCTAATAAATGAATTAAGATATATAGGTCATAAAAGGACAATACAGACTTTAATATATCTTCCTCACTTTCTATCATGGGTAATATTCGGAGGAATTGTTTACAATGTATTATCCTTATCAGGTCCGGTTAATACACTTTTACAATCAATAGGTCTTGAGCCAATCATGTTTATGACTAAAACAAATATGTTCAGAGGTATCGTAGTCGGTTCTTCAATATTTAAGGAAAGCGGCTGGGGTACAGTTGTTTACTTGGCTGCAATAGTTGGCGTGGATCCATCTCTATATGAAGCTGCTGTTGTAGATGGAGCTAATAGATTTCAACGTATATGGAATGTAACATTACCGGCTATAAAGGGAACCATAATCGTTCTATTGATTCTAAGAATAGGAAGGATTCTAGATGTTGGTTTCCAACAGATTCTAGTTCTATATAATCCAATTGTATATAATGTTGCTGATGTATTCGGTACTTTCGTCTACAGAGTAGGTATTAATCAAAGTAATTACAGTTTTGCGACAGCTGCTGGATTATTTAAAGGTGTTATAGGATTTGCATTAGTAAGGATAGCTAATAAAATCAGTAAAAAATTAGGAGAAGCTGGAATTTGGTAGAAGGAGGTTGAACAATGAAAATAAAAAGAAGTAAAGGTGAAAAAGTTTTTGATATATTTAATTTTATATTTATGACTATAGTTGGATTATTGATGTTGTATACTTTTTGGAACCAGATATGTATTTCATTAAGTAAACCGGAGTTAGCGATAAAAGGCGGCTTATTTCTTATACCGAAAGGTTTTTCCTTATCAGCATATAAAGCTGTACTGAAATTCAAAGAAATATGGATTGGATATAGAAATACGTTATTTATTACAGTAGTCGGTACAACATTAGCAGTATTTACAACTTCATTATTTGCTTATCCCTTATCAAGGAGATATCTTCCTGGTAAGAAATTCTTTAATATATTTATAGTTGTAACTATGTTATTTAGTGGAGGAATCATACCAACATATTTAGTAGTTAGAGGTATGGGTCTATTAGACAGTTTGTGGTCATTAATCCTACCAACTATGATTGGAGGGTTCAACGTTATTATCATGAGAAACTTTTTCTCCAACATACCTGACTCTCTAGAAGAATCTGCCAAGATTGATGGAGCTAGTGACTTTACAATATTTATGAGAATCATACTTCCTCTATCTAAACCAGTATTAGCAACTATTACATTATGGGTAGCTGTTCGTATATGGAATGAATATTTTCATGGATTAGTATATCTGAATGATAGAAACAAGTATACGTTGCAATTAGTCCTAAGAGATATTGTAACAACATCAGACCCACAAGATATTATGGATGCGGATGATCTGACAGCCATTCCAGAAACACTAAAAGCAGCATCTATTATGGTTGTAACGATTCCAATATTAATTGTCTATCCATTCATTCAAAAATATTTTGTAAAAGGTGTTATGGTTGGTTCTGTAAAGGGATAAGATAGTATTTGGATATTTAAAAAACATATTATGGAGGTCATTGATTATCATGAAAAGAATAATTACATTTATATTATCAATTATGGTTATAGGGTTATTATTTACAGGATGTCAAAAAGGTAAGGAAGAAACTACAGGAGATGTAAAAAGTGTAGCAGATTCAGGTAGTTCTGATGGAGACTCTGCTAAGCAGAAAGATCCATTTTTCATACTTTCCAATCAAGTGAAGCCAGGTTGGCCAAAGGATATAGAAGACGATATCATAAAACAAAAGATTCAAGATTCATCAGGATACGAATACAGATTAGAAATGTATAAAGGAGATGATTACAAAACAAAACTTCAACTTTATCTTGCTTCAGGGAAATATCCTGACATGTGGTATGCAGAGAACCCACAGCAGGTTATAGAATGGAAAGAAGCCGGAGTAATACAGCCTGTGGGTGATTTACTACAAGAATATGGAAAAGATCTATTACCTTATATAGATGAAAAAGCAATAGACGGATTTAGTATAGATGGTGAGTTATACGTAATTCCTTGGGGTTCTGGTAAAGGTGATATTAATCAACCATTAACACAAGGTATGATTCTAAGAAAAGATTGGCTTGATAATCTAGGGCTTGAAATACCAACTACATTAGAGCAATATCATGATGTTTTAAAAGCGTTTACATATGATGATCCTGATGGTAATAATGAAGATGACACATATGGGCTTTCTGGAGTCGTAAACAAGGGTAGTGCCTTTAAGATGGTATTTAATGCTTATGGTATTGATCCAGAGCAGTGGTATGAAAGAGATGGTAAATTAGTGATGGGGCTAGTTACACCAGAATATAAGGAAGCCGTTGCAACAATTAGACAATGGTATGAAGAGGGTTTGATTGATAAAGAATTCGTAGTATATAACAAAGTATCAGAAGTAGAAAAGAAACTTGTTCAAGAAAAAGTAGGTAGTTTTAAAGGACATGTTTGGTATACAGATAGATTCTGGAAGGTAGAAAATTCACTCCATAAAACAAATGAAGATGCAGATTTTGTTATGGTACCTGCACTCCAAGGACCTAATGGAGAAAGAGGATATAGTGCACCACTTTCTGCAAAAGGCGGAGCTGTCATAAGCTCAGAAGTCAAGAATCCAGAATTGATTGTAGATTTTCTTAACTGGTTTGGTAAAGATGAAAATTATTTAATACCACATTTCGGTATAAGAGGAGAACATTGGAATTGGACAGATGAAACAGAATCTAAAGTAGAATTTATTGATGATTGGGGTGTGTCGGATGCAAAATTCAAAGTGGGCATAGGTAATCCTAACAGAATTCATAGAATTGAGGATAGAAGACACAGTAGTGATGATGTATTTGAAGCGATTAAGAATGTAACCAAATATGTGTTAACTAATGAATTTGAAGGTGCGACACCATCAATGGCTAAAAGTTCCAGTCTATTTGAGACAATAGTCAATCCAGTATTCTCTAAAGTTGTTATAGGAGAAGAACCACTAGATGCAATTGATGCAATGCAAGAAAGATGGTTGTCTGAAGGTGGTCAGGACATTATTGATGAAGTAAATGCAGTATGGAAAAAATAATATTTTAGTACTAAATTCTTAAGTCATTTATTCTATAATAAGTACAGATAATACAGATTTATGATATTAAAAATGTAAATTTATATCATATAATCTGTATTGACGTTGGGGGTAAACATGGTTAAGGATAAGATTGTTGAAGTAGTTTATTCAAAAGAATTATTTTTTAAGATACTGAGTGGTTTCATATTACTGATAATTCTTCCTACATTAATCATGGGCATATTTTTTTATGAGAATATGACTATAAGATCTGAGCAGGAACAAAGAGAACTCAATAAAAAGGCATTGGATCTAGTTCAGAAAAATATTGATGAAGTACTGGATAATGCACAGTACAAGATGCTTACATTAGCGTTGAATACTAATGTATTAGAATTCTTCAGAGAGGATATATCAGATACTAAGAAACTATTAAAAGTAAAAGATATAAGGAATTTGTTAGATACAGGGGTGTATCATTCTAATATAATGGATTCTATTTATATATATAATGTAAGAAATAATAAAATCATTACCAATCAAACTTACGAAGATCTTCAAAATTTTGATGATAAAGATTTTCTAAACGAATTGAGACGGGATAAAATAAATGCAAAACGAAATATAAAAGGCGTAGATGTAATATCATGGTATATGAAGATACCGTTACATTCTTCACATCCAGAGGGTTACATTGTATATAACTTCAGTATAGATAAACTGACTAAAGTACTACAAAATAGAATCTACATCGATAAAATCAATTTAGCATTAATTGAAGCAGAATCTGGGGATGTTATAGTTTCCACAGATAATAGCCTAAAGAATGAAATCATAGATACAAATCTCTTAACAGAAGATAAAACAACTAAGTTAGGAGACAATATATTATTTAATAAATTATCAGGTAAACAAGGTTACATATATTTAGCTGTCATGCCAAAAAGTTATATAGATAACATATCAAGACCTATATGGAATACAGTATTATCTATTAGCATGATATTATTGATAGTAGGTGTATTGGTGTCTATATATTTATCAAGACAATTGTATAATCCCATAGAAACACTTATATATTCATTAAGGAAAGATATATCCAATATGAATAACGTACCATCAGGTAATATTAAAGGAGAAGTGGAATACATTAATTATGCAATGAAACAATATAAGACAACAAGTAGTAATACTAAGAGCATTTTGAGGAAAAACAAAAATATGATAAAAAATAGTGTGTTCAATAGGTTATTTAATAAAGATTATCTTCAATATAGCGACATTAAATCTAATCTCGAACTACTTGGAATAGACTTTAACAAAGAAAGTTATTGCTTGTTTGCTATTTATCTGGAAAATGGTATAGCAAATAAAGAAATTGATATCGTAGATAGGTTTGCGGTTATTAATATGGCAGAAGAAATTCTTAATAAAAAGAATATCACTGCTGTAGGAGTTGATTTGGATCAAAAAAAAGTAATTATCGTGCTGAATTTTGATTCTTTCAATAATGAATATAAATCTCTAATAGATATAGCCAATGAAATAAAAAAAGTAATCTATGAATATGCAGGTATATTGCTTTCAATAGGAATAGGTGATATAATCAACGAATTTCTAGATATCTGTTTATCATATACTTCATCTTTGAGAGCATTGAATTATAATATAATAACTGAAAAACATTCAGTAGTAGCTCATGATGAACTTAACCTCAATCAAGAGGCAATTTATTATCCGTTAAAAAATGTTGAAAAAATATCAAATAACATTATGATAGGTAAAAAAGATGTTGTGGATAAGATGATAAGAGATATATTTGATGATATAAGGAAAAATGTAATGTCATTGCAGAATGTTAAGTTCTGTACTATTCAAATGGTAACTATCATATATAAAGATATGATTGACAAAGGACTCGATTTTAATAGTGTCCTAGATAAAGAATTAGATATATTCAAAGAGATAGATAAAATGAAAACCGTTAAGCAAATAGAAGAGTGGTTTGTTAACTTATCCCATAATGTTTCTAATTACTATAAGAGTTTAAGTGGTGAATGCAATGATGTCATTATTAGTAAAGTGTTGGAATACGTAAAAGATAATTATACTGAACCAATATATTTATCTAATCTGGCAGATGAGCTTAATATAACTCAACAACACCTAAGTAGAAAGTTCAAAAAGCATAGAGGAATTACATTAGTATCTTATATTAATAGGGTGCGTATACAAAAATCAGCAGAATTATTAAAATCAAGTAATGAAAACATCAGTACTATAGCTAATGCAGTGGGTTTCAATGATACTAAATATTTCATTAAAAAATTCAAAGAAACCTACGGAATAACACCAAATATGTATAGAAACAGCTAATACAACATGTGAAAGGAGTACAACAAATGAGTAAAAAAATGAACTTTATATTTTTCTTTCCAGACGAAATGAGAGCAGAGAGTGTTTCATGTTATGGGCATCCTAAGGTAAAAATGCCTAATTATGATAGAGTAGCAAAAGAAGGGGTAAGATTTGATAAATGTTTTGTACAACATCCTGTGTGTTCACCATCAAGATGTTGTTTAATGACAGGATGGTATCCTCATGTACATGGACATAGAACATTATGGCATCTATTGAGAAGTCATGAACCAAGTATGTTGAAATATCTGAAACAGGCATCTTACCAAATACGTTGGTTCGGAAAAAATGATGTTTTCGCATCAGATTTCTTAGATGTAAATGCAGATACATATGGTAATAAGAATTCAACGGGAGGACACAAAGGAGATAATATATTTGATATAAAAGATCAAGGTTATTATACATTTTTGAAGGATAGTTATAATAAAGGGGTAGAAAATACAAATGATATGCAGAACGTAAAATGTGCGGTAGATTTTCTTAATTCCTATGATGAAGAAAATGATAAACCTTTTATGTTATATCTACCATTATCCATGCCTCATCCACCTTATTCAGCTCCAAATGAATATCACAATATGTATGATATAGATGATATAGAACTCAGACCGTATATAAAAGATGGTAAACCTGATTTTCATAAACTAATACGTAAATATCGCAATCTTGAAAGTATACCGAAAGAATTATTGAAGAAAATTCAGGCAGTATATCTAGGAATGAACTCCTGTATGGATAGTATGTTGGGTATGCTACTTGACGCTCTTGACCAAACTGGTCTGTCAGAGAATACAACTGTAATAGTTAGTTCAGATCATGGTGACTTTGCTGGAGACTATGGTTTAGTAGAAAAATGGCCAAGTGCTATGAGTGATGTTATTACCAGAGTACCATTAATTATAAGAATGCCTGGTAATAAAGCTAATCATGTAGTAAATGAACAAGTGGAATTATTTGATATCATGCCTACTGTTCTTGAACTAGGTGGAATAGAATGTAAACATACACATTTTGCTAGAAGTCTAGTGGAACAATTAAATGGAGCAAGTGGAGATGCTGATCGTTATGTTTTCACAGAAGGAGGATATGACGACCACGAACTCAACTGTTTTGAAGGATATGTAGGTAGAAATTATAATCCTAATAAAATGACAAGTGCAAATGACTATTATCCTAAGAGAATGCAGCAGCAAGAACATCCTGAAAGTGTATGTAGAACTACTATGATACGTTCGCTTGATCATAAACTGGTTAGAAGAACAAATGGCTGTAACGAACTATATGACCTTAACAAAGATCCAAAAGAGTTATATAACTGTTACAACGATGAATCCTATAATAAAATCAGAAATGAACTTGAAATGAAAATGTTGGATTGGTATATACATACTGCCGATGTAGTACCTATGGATGATGATAATAGAGGTTTTGAACATGAAAAGTGGGAATTGGATAAATAAGAAAGAAGGATTAACATGAACAAAAAGGATATATTGATATTTCTTAGTGATCAACATAGCCCTCTATATTGGGAATTTAATTCTGATTGGGGGGTTAAGACCCCTAACCTTGTAGACATCGCAGGAAAAGGTACTTTTTTCAATAAAGCATATACTTCATGTCCCTTATGTGTTCCTGCAAGAATGTCAATGCTATGTGGTCAATTACCTTCTAAAACACATATATATAATAACAAAGGAGCACTTCCAGAGGATAAAGCCACATTTTTACATATGTTAGCGATTGAAGGCTATGAAACAGTCCTTTGTGGAAGAATGCATTTCAATGGAGTAGACCAGCGTCATGGTTTCACAAAAAGAATAATGGGAGATATAACTAAAATATATTGGGGAGAAAGTTATTTTCGAAATGAACTAGGACCATTATGTAATACAGTAGGTGCTAATGGTTGTTTGAATTATTCTGGAGGAGGAATTTCACCTATCATTGAATATGACCGCCAAGTTGTACAAAAAGCCTTAGAATACTTAAGTGAAAAGCATGACAAACCTCAATGTATAGTAGTAGGAACTTATGCACCTCATTTCACGTATATAGCACCGCCAGATTTATATGACTATTATAAAGAGATAGTTGTTTTACCTAAGTCAATGAAAAATAAAACAAATCACGATCATCCTGTTTTACAACATAGAAAGCAAAAAGCGGAAGAAAAGAAAATAAAGAGTATCCGTGCAGCATATTTCGGAATGATTACTAATATGGATAGAGAAATAGGTAAGTTGCATAGCAAGTGGAAAGAATATCTAGATAATTATGATAGAGAAGGCATATTCATATATATGTCAGATCATGGTGACCAAATTGGTGAACACGATATGTATGGAAAACAGACATTCTTTGAAGGAGCTTCCAGAATACCATTGATTTTTGAAGGAGATGGTATACAAGAGGGAAGTGTAATAGATGACCCTGTAAGCATAATGGATCTAGGTCCTACACTATGTCAATTAACAGGTTCTAATATGCCTCCTGTTCCAGATGGAAAAAGCTTGATGAAGCAATTAACAAATGATACCAGAGAACCACATCGGTATATAATAAGTGAATTCGTTGAAAACATCCATGGTAAGATTATTCCAGGACGTATGATAAGGCAAGATAAATGGAAACTCATCACATATGCATATCATGAAGAATACGATTTGCTTTTTGATATGGAAGAGGACCCTTACGAATTAAATAATGTTGCGGATTACAATAATAACATAGTACAGAAATTGAGAAATACTGTTCAGAAAGATTGGGATATACCACTAATAATTGAAAAATTCAAAGAGAATGCCTTAAATCATAATATACTTAACGATTGGAGTCTATTAACAGGTTCAAAAGAAAAAGAGAGGTGGGCTGTGCCACAAGAATTTGTGAAGATTCCTGTAGAGTAAGGTCAGGGTAAAGTGTTACAATCACTTGCCTTACCCTGAGAAGCGATCGGTCTGCATGATTGTAACACTTTACCCTTCCTTCGTGGCAGACATATTAGCCTAGTAAAAACATAAAAACACTTGGATTTAATCCTGTTCCTATATTTATGAAATATCAATTAGGAACTTGGCGGATTATATGACAAGTGTTTTTTGCATTTTCAAAACAAGTGTTGAATTTGTAATTTTAATACGTTATTATTTGAATAAGGTTAATTTGAGGAATAAAAGATATAAATGTTATTTGTACAGCAATAGCAATATTAAATTAAAGGAGGTATGAGATGAAACGAAAATCTATAGCCTTACTCTTAGTCGGCTTCATTGTATTGATAGGAGCATTATATTTGAACTACATAAAAAATACTAACCCAAAATACACTCTTGAAGAATTACGTGATATGCCCGAAAAAGAACTTTACCAACTGTTTGTTGATAATGGATTGAGAGTACATGATGATTTTAGTGAGAGCTTTTCGGATGAAAAGATGGCTAACATTTTTAAAAGACAATTTGATTTTATTATTAAAACGGAAGGTAAAACAAATTTAAGTCATACTGGGTATAGAGATATGGCAGAAGATACTTATAAAATTTATAAAAGAATTGTAAAATAAATCTACGTCAATATTTTAGGCAAAAAAACCTATAAACTAGATAAGATCACTTTTGTTTATATTCTTCTAGTGACATACCTAGTTATCATTTTATTGCATAGCATGAGAACTACTATTAATTATTCTTACATATATAGAAATTACATACATTTATATACATTAATTATTTTTAATGCTAAAGTAGAGGTTTTTTCATGCTTGAGCGTGGTTGAATAGTAAGCAAATAATATATAGGGATAATAACGACTTTTACAGCTTGTTGCTACATTTAAATCAGATAAAGCAACAAATGTAACGAGAGTTATTATCCCTATATATTATTTCACCTAAATATCCGTTGTCCATCTTCACTTACTAAATCTTAATATAGCCCTAATTTTATCTTCTATAATAAAATTCCTTCTTAAATTCAATTGAAACAAACTTCTCTAATATTAAATATAAATTAAATGTACATTAAATATTATTGTAATTTTTTTATCTCTAATAAATAAATCTTCCTTTTAGATAAAAAATCACATCTTTCTTTACCATCCAAAATAATAAAGTAAATAAAAATCAATAAATCAACAGTTTTTTATATTAACTAAATTACCACTAATTGTTATCCTTATAAGCGAAGGAAAACAAAAACAATTGGGAGGAAAAGAACATGAAGAATATTAAAAAACTATTATCAATAGTACTAGCATTATGTTTAGTACTAAGCTTTACAGCTTGTTCTAAAGACTCAAGTAAGACATCAAAAGGAGAAGACACCACCAAAAATCAAGAAAGCACTAAAAACAATGAAAATAAAGACCAAGAAGTAGCGAAAGACATACCAGAAATAACTTTCTATCATGGATATTTCCAAGATGACTGGCAACCAGCAGTGGAAATGAGAAAGATATATGATGACTTTGCTGAGCTACATAAAGACGAATTCATATTTAAGCCAATCGCAATGGAAACAGGTGGGGAAGGAGTATACAACAAATGTACTCAAGAAATAGCAGCAAGTAAAATACCTGATATTGTTGACCTTGCAGGGTACAATGTAATTCCAGCAGCATCAGAAGCAGATCTGATCATTGATTTGAAACCATATATTGATGAAGATGAAAATTTTAAAAACGGTATTGGAGTAAACATAGAACAAAATAACATGGATGGAAAAATCTATACAGTACGTGACCAGTTAGAAACCATGGGATTCTGGTATAACGAAGACTTATTCAATAAAGCAGGAGCAGATACACCTGATAAATGGAAAACATGGGATGATTTTGCTATAGCAGTAGAAAAATTAGTAGACTCTAGTGAAGTCGAAACCCCATTTACCTTATCACAAGGTTGGACAACTAACATATTATTTACGGGTCTTATGATGGGAAGTCAAGATGGAAGAAACATGTTAGCTGATAATGTAAAAGACTTCAACAATGAAGCTTTTAAACAAGCTCTAACATTTTTAAAAGATAATGCACTTGATAAAGTAACTTCGGAGTACTTTGTTGCGGGAGATTCAGATAAATACAGAGAAGACTTCTTCACTGGAAAAGCTGCTATGCTGTTTAACGGAGTATGGGAGTCAGGTAGTTTTGTAGGAGATAATGTAACTATTGATGTCAATAGCATTAAACCTGCTGTATTTCCAACTTATGAGGATAACCAAAATGCAGCTATCATGTCAGCATCTCCAGGTTACATTATAGCTAAGAACCAAGATAAAGCTAAAATTGATGCGTGTATAGAATTCGTAAAATATATGACAAGTCAAGAAATTGCAGATAAGATATTTACTAAAGTAATGGCTATGCCACCAAGTACAGTATTAGATTATAAAAAACTTGAACATGAAAGTGAAGGAGACTATGTAGTATCCAATTTAGCTTTCGCATGTGAACTTGCAGCTCATTCCAAATATCAAATAGCATCATTAGGCGTTGATTGGGGTCAAGATATATCAGATGCCATTGATGGTAAATATGCTGGATTAAAAGATGGTTCAAAATCAATTGAAGACATTGTATCTGAGTTGAATCAGTTATTAGATGAATAATATTAATATATTATTTACTGTGAAGTTAGTGCCTTAACTATCTTCACAGTAATTATACTAAATTATAAGAAAGCGAGTACAGATCAATGAAAACTAAAAATAAGAAAAAGACATTTATAATATTGTTTTTATTGCCCAGTGTACTATTATTCGGAATCATTTATGCTTATCCTTTGATTAATATTTTTATTACTTCGTTCCAGAAATGGAATTACAAAAATATTACGAATCCAACATTTCTTGGATTCTCACATATGTTTGATAATTATATAAGACTATTAACGAAAGATTACTATTTCATGACAGCACTCACTAATTCACTTAAATGGATGGCTTTGGCATTAATTATTCAAGTTCCATTAGCGATAATAGTCGCTTTGGTACTATCGAACAAACCAAGAGGTTGGAAATTTACAAGGAATGCTTTTATAATTCCTAATATAATTTCCTCTGCTGCAATAGGGCTGATCTTTCTCAATTTATATGATCCAGCTCGTGGAGCAGTAACAGAGATTGTTAAATTCTTTAATCCAAATAGCACTATTAATATATTAGCTAATGAAAAAATGGCTTTTTGGGGAGTAACATTTTCTTTCGTTCTATTTGCAGGAACTTCTGCACTTCTTTTATTAGCGCAGATATTTTCTATTCCAAAACCATTATTTGAATCTGCTAGGATTGATGGAGCTAATCAGATACAGACAATCACATACATAACAATGCCTTTAATAAAGAATGCCATAGGTACAATATCTATTCTAGCAGCTAATTATGGTCTATTATTATATAACGAGATAGCGTTAATAACTGCTGGAGGGCCAGACAAAGCAACATATAGCATAAGTTTTTTTATTGAAAGAACAGCACTTGGAAGCAGTAAACTCAACTTTGCACTTGCAAATACAGCTGGTGTTATACAATTAATATTGGGGTTGATATTAGTTGGATTAATTACAAAAGTTTTCAATACAGGGAAATCTTATAATGATTAGGGGTGAATTAATAAATGGCAAAAACGAAAAAGAACAACAATCTATCTCCTGCTGGTAAAATAATTTCATATTTAGTAATAATTGTAGTATTGATCATCTCCATATATCCTATATTATGGGTATTTATATCATCATTCAAGCAAACTCCTGGTGGACTTGGTCTTCCTGAAAAATGGGTGTTTGATGGTTATATCACTATATTTACTAAATTAAATATTGGAACGTATTTCCTTAACAGCATAATAATCACAATAGGTTCTACTATAATAAGTGTAATTATCGTTTCCATGGCAGCTTATGTATCAGCTAGAGTTGATTTTAAAGGGCGTTCAATAATTACTGCTATGTTTGCTTCTACATTATTCATACCTTCAATAGCCATTAGTTTTCCCATATACAGATTAGTGAACAAATTGAACTTATATGATACTAGAATGGGTTTGACTTTTGTATATTCTGGACTTGGTATAGCAGTAACTTTTTTCATAATAAGAAGTTATTTCCTAACTATACCAAAGGAAATGGAAGAAGCTGCACAAATAGACGGATGTGGGTATACAAAGACTTTTGTCAATATTATTGTTCCGATAGCTAAACCGGGACTTGCAACAGGTGGAATTCTGGTTTTCCTCAATAACTGGAATGAATTTTATTATGCAAGTATCTTATTGCAAAGTAAATCGAATATGACAATACCAGCTTTGTTAGGACAATTCAAAACAGCATATTCACAGAATCTTAATGGAATGTTCTCAGCGATAATAGTTGCTGTATTGCCTACAATAATTATTTTTAGCTTGACATCAGAAATGTTTGTAAAGAGTCTAACAGCAGGTGCTGTGAAAGGATAGGTGACAGTATATGGATAATAAAATAATAGAAGATAGAACTAAAAGGACAGAATGGTTTCTTAATGATAGATTTGGATTATTCATGCATTGGGGATTGTATTCTATTCATGGAAAAGGTGAATGGTTTCCTAGTGATAAACAAGTATCTGTAGATAATTATAAAGAATACTTTGAAGAATTCAATCCAGTAAGATTTGATGCGGTAAAATGGGCTAAGATGGCTAAACAGGCAGGTATGAAATATGCAGTGTTAACGGCTAAACATCATGATGGATTCTGTCTTTTTGACAGTAAATATACTGATTTCAAGGTGACTAATACTCCTTTTAAGAGAGACATAGTCAAAGAATATGTAGAGGCATTTAGACAAGAAGGATTAAAAGTAGGATTATACTATTCCTTATTAGACTGGCATCATCCTGATTATCCAGCCTATGGTGATATGTATCATCCTGACAGAGAAAATGAAAAACGTAGAGATGATTATCATGATTTTGATAGATATTTGGATTATATGTATAATCAAGTGGAAGAACTTGCGACCAATTATGGAAAGATAGATATCATGTGGTACGATTTTTCCTATGAAGGTCATATAGGTGATGATTGGAGAGGTAAAGAATTAATAGAAATGGTTAAAAAACATCAGCCTCATATTATTTTGAACGGTCGTATTGAAGGGAGTGGAGAGAGTTATGGTTCTATAATGACTGATAATCCTTCTGAATATGCAGGAGATTTCGCTTGTCCTGAAATGATAATACCTCCATGTGGTTTGAAAACTGATACAGGAAAGGATATACCTTGGGAAGCATGTTTTACTCTTAATAACAATTGGGCTTACTGTCCTAATGATAAGATGTATAAATCTTCTGAACAGATAATCAGAAAGATAGTTGAATGTACTAGTAAAGGCGGTAATTTACTGCTTAACCTATCACCAACAGCGAAAGGGGATTTCCCTGATATTCAGAAGAACATATTGCATGGAATAGGTGAGTGGATGGAAATTAATTCAGAAAGCATATATGGATGTGGTAAAAGTGAATTTTCAAAACCTGAATGGGGCAGATATACTCAAAAAGGAAATAAATTGTACGCACATATATTGGAAGAACCCATTGGTGCTCTATGTTTAAGTGGAATAAAAAAAGATAGAGTAAAAAAAGCAAGAAGATTATCGGATGGTTTTGAAATGGTAGCGATGACACCTTGGGTAGCAAAAGAATTTTCTAATGATTTGTTCTTGAATTATGGAGAACCAGAGTGGATGACATTCACTTTTGAACCTGCTGTTGATACAGTTATTGAAATAGATTTATTGCAAGAAAATGTAACAAAATAAAATGAAAATTATAAAAGTTATATTATAACTCTTGGTTTGCATTGGTATTGGATTGAGTATATAATATATATCAAAATATATCAAAAAATGTAATATAATAGGTGATAAAATGAAAAAAACAAAAAACAAAAAAACCAGTCTGCGAAAGAACATTGTTTCATTTACAACTACTGCAATAATTTTCTCTGTGTTTTTTTGTATAATAATTTTTTATATATCAACCTATAATACTCTTTCGAAATATATAGTTAATGATATAGAGTTCTTTTTGAAAAAGACTACAGATGAATTAGGGGACAAAATGATTTTAGTTGAAGATATGCTCCTTGAAATAAGGGATAATCAAATAATATCACAATATCTTGAAGACATTTCCAATAATAAACATAATAGTATGGAATATTCTCATATTGCTGATAACCTTAATCAATGCATTAACATATATTCTAATCAAAATAATAATGATTTACAGAAACCATTTGTAGAATTAGTATATCTATTTGATAAAAAGGGGAATTTCTTTCGAGATCTGTATTATGACCAGATCAAACAAGATATTTTTCAAATGGATTATAAATATCAAGAAATATATGAAAAATTCAATAAAAATACACAAGATGTTCAGTTTTTTAGAGATGACGATCATTACATAATTGCTTATACTGTTTATTCACAATATATGGATAATATAGGAACAGCTTTTTTCTCATTAAATATAAGTTCAGTAACTGAAGTTATGAATGAAATGAATAAATATGATGATACGGTATGGTGTGTTGCAGATAAGTACAATAATATTGTAGCTTCCATCACTGATTTCCATAAATACCAATCTTATTTATTAGGACCAGAATTAACAGATAATAATACATATATAAAAGAAATCAACACTACACCGTATATTATGTATTCTAACAAACTTAGTATGGGAATCAGCTGTATCGGAGGAGTACCTAAGAATATTATACATAAATTAATGATTAAGTCTATTAGGATTCCTATAATAGTATTAACTATCATATCAATAATATTAATTGTAGTAGTAGGTTTAGCTATATATAACTTGACAAAACCTCTAAAAGTTGTCACAGATAAAATAAGAAATGTTGGAGAAGGTAATTTTGAGGAAAAATTGCCTGATTATAAAAGTATGGAATTCTCTGACATAAGTTTAGTATTCAACAAAATGACGGAAAAAATCAATTATCTGATAAAAGATGTTTACCAGAAGCAAATATTAATAATGGAGAAGGATTTCAAGTTCTTACAGTCTCAGATGAATCCTCATTTTATGTTTAATGTCTTGAATACAATTGCCTTCAAAGCTCAGATAGATGGTAATATGGAAATCTATAAGATGATTAATTCATTTGCAAATCTGTCACAGGCGACAATAAATCGCAAAAACAATGACAAGATTACTATAGAAGAAGAATTATCATATGTTGATTATTATTTATATTTACAGAAAAGCAGATATGGAGATAAATTGAAATATAATATAAATTGCATTGATAAAGATCTACGAACTTATTTTATCCCTAAACTGGCTATTCAGGTTATGGTTGAAAATGCAGTAATACATGGTATAGAAAATAAAATTGATTATGGTACAGTTAATGTAAATATCAATTCAGACAAAAAGGATATTATTATTGAGGTAATTGATGATGGAAATGGGTTTAAAGATCAAGAAGGTATAATAATTCCACCGATTGAAGTTGACAGTTCTAGTAGGAAACATAATGGTATTGGTATCAACAATACACATGCAATTATAAAATATTTTTATGGAGATAATTATGGTGTTGAAATTTTTACTGATGGAAATGGAACTAAGGTAAATATAAAAATACCGTTTGATAGGGGAGATAAAGGTGTTTAAAGTAATTATTGCAGATGATGAACCAATGGTACGTATGGCATTAGTCAGTCTTATAAATTGGGGTAAGATTGATTGTAAATTGCTCTATGAGGCAGTTGATGGGAATGACTTATTGAATAGTATTGATAAGTATAAACCTGACATAATAATATCTGATATAAAGATGCCTGGTAAAGATGGTGTTGAAATATCAAAATACATATATGAGAATAAGCTAAATATAAAAGTTATACTTTTTACTGCTTATGCAGATTTTTCATATGCCAAATCAGCCATTAAATACGATGTAGTGGATTATGTTATAAAAACAGGTTCTGTAGATACAATTATTAAAGCTGTAGAAAAAGCAAAGGAACTTATCAATAAAGAAAATGTAGTCGATACAATGGCTTCAAAAGAAAAATTCATAAAATCAATAATCAATGAATCTATCTATGAGGAAGAAGAGATATCAAGAAACATAAAAGATCTCAAACTTGATATAGGTGATTATATTGTTATTAATGTGGTTTTTGAATATGATGAAAATTATTATGATAAATCTGCTAAAGATATAAATATCAGTCTCTATAATTTTTTTTCAATGGGTTTCGATAAACAAAAAAACTATCTGATCAATTTTAATAAAAACACTTTTGTAATTGTAGTATATGATATTGATACTAGATCATATCTAAATAGGATAAAGAAAATCTGTCACGAAATACTGGATATTGTAACGGGGTTCATGAAAATCAATCTTAAAATCGGTGTAAGCAAAATATTTAATGATGTTATGAATATAAAAGAAGCTTATGAGCAGGCTAATAATGCTTTATCTCAAGGGTTTCTGGATGAAGATAATAAGTTGTATTTCTATATTATAGATATAAAACAAGTTGATTATTCACTAATAAAGGAAAATGATAAATTACTAGATGCGTTATGTCACCAGATTCAAAAGGGTAATGCTGATGAATCATTGAATTTATTAGAACAACTTTTTACATTAGAGGTAAATAACGTTTTTTCTGAAAAACAGATTAAAAGTAGCGGTCTTCTTATTGAAAATAAGTGTAGTGCTTTTTTAGCTGATCATGATGTCACACTTATGGAAGTTACTAAAAATACTGTTGAATATTATAGTCTGCTAATAAACTGTAAATTTTTCAATAAATATTGTATTTTACTAGAGAATATTGTTCAGGCAACAGCTAAATATATAGATTCATATAAAAGGAATACAGATATAATAATTATGGATTGTAATAAATATATTGAAAAAAATTATTTCAGTGATATTTCAGTTAATGATATAGCTAAGAATCTCAATGTCAGCAATAGCTATCTAAGCAGATTATATAGAGAAAAAACAGGAAATACCATATTGAATGTTATTAACACAAAACGTATAGAAAAGGCAAAAGAATGTCTTGAAAAAACAGATATGAGAATATATGAAGTTGCTGATGCGATAGGAATTGAAGATCCAACATATTTTTCTCATTTTTTTAAACGATATACTAAATGTTCACCAAAAGAATATAAATTAAAATTCAGGAAAGAGAATTAGATTAGTGCTAGTTAAAATATAATACGGGAGGCATTAGTTTATGAATTGGAATATAGAAGAAGAGGGATATGATAAGAAGAACATTGAATTTTTCGGCAGTAAATTCTGTATAGGTAATGGATATTACGGTTACAGGGGTTCTTTAGAAGAATATACTAAGGAGCAGTTGACTGCTTGTACATTATCTGAAATATATGATGATAAAGGTAATGGCTGGAGAGAGCTTGTTAATGTTCAAAATCCTTTGTATACAGTTATCAAATATAAAAATACGCCTTTAACAGTTCTTGAGTCACAAATTAAAAGTCATAAACAATCACTTAATATAAAAAATGGTGTTCACACACGTTGTACAGAATTTATAACCTCAGATAATAAAATCATCACTGTTGAATCTCAGAAAATAGCGAGTATAGATAATAAGAATTTATTAGTTATGAAATATTGTATAACTGCTAATGAAGATATGGATATTGAGATTACAACTAAGATTGATGAAGATATCTGGGATATAAATGGACCACATTTCAGTAAATCGGAGAAATATTACAATCAAGATATATTAACAGTAAAATCTATAACTATTGAGAAGGGTAATGCAGTGGCAGTTTCTACAAGAATTAAATGTAGTGATGATAGATGTAGTGTTGCCACATGTGAAGATAATTTATCAAGAAAAATATTAGTCAAGGTTCAAAAAGGCATACCTTTTTATTTTGATAAATTTGCTGTAATCTGCAAAGATACAGATTGTAGAAATGTGTGTAATGATTCTATTAGAATATGCCAAGATGCCTATGAACAAGGGTTTGACAACTTGATAAAAAACAATAATGAAAAATGGGCTAAGAGATGGGATAAATTTGATGTTAATATTGAAGGAGACGATTTAGCAGCATTATCGATAAGATATAGTATTTATCTATTATTGATATCGGCACCATTTCATACGGACAAAGTTGCAATCCCTGCAAGAGGCCTTTCAGGACAGGTCTATAAGGGGGCCATGTTCTGGGATACTGAAATTTACATGTTGCAGTTGTTTGCATATTCATATCCAGACGTTGCTAAAAATCTAGTCATGTATCGTATAAACAATTTACAAGGTGCATTAAAAAAAGCAAAAGAATATGGATATGATGGAGCATTTTATCCATGGGAGAGTCAAGAAACGGGAGAAGAAGGGTGTACCCATTATAATTTAGTGGATATATTTACAGGAAGGAAAATGCGGACATATTTTAGAGATAAACAGATTCATATAAGTGCAGATGTCGTATATGGAATAAAAACTTATATGGATATTACTGGTGATAAGGATATTCTATTAGAAGGAGGAGCAGAGGTTATACTGGAATGTGCAAGATTCTTCTATTCATATTCTTATTACAAGAAATCTAAGAACAGATATGAGTTACTTGATGTAACTTGTGCTGATGAATACCACGAAAGAGTTAATAACAATGCTTATACTAATTATATGGTAAAAATTACTCTGGAATGTGCTGTATATACTTTAACATATCTAGAAAAAAACTATCCAGATGAATACTTACATATTATTGATAAATTAAATTATGAAGATGATATAAGACATATTAGAGAAATGAATGATTTATTATATCTGCCAATACCCAATGAGGATGGTATTATAGAACAATTTGATGGATATTTTAAACAGGAAGATTTATCTATAGATGAGTTATATAAGAGGATTATTAAGCCAAATGAATATTTAGGAAGTCCAGTAGGATTAGCAGTCAATACACAGGTTATTAAGCAAGCTGATGTAATATTGATGCTGACTATTTTAAGAGATAGGTTTAGTAGAGAAATAAAACATGATAACTGGGAATATTATGAGCCTAGAACTGAACATGGTTCAAGTCTTAGCGCATGTGTGTATGCTCTATTGGCAGCAGAAATAGGAAAAGTTGATTGGGCATATAAGTATTTTATGAAAACTGGTACTATAGATCTTCAAGGTGCTTACAAATTATACTTAGGGGACTTATATATTGGAGGAACTCATCCCGCTGCCAATGGAGGAACTTGGCAGGTAGCTGTATTGGGGTTTGGAGGATTACATTTGAAGGGAGATTCAGTGGAATTGACTCCTAGACTACCTGAGAAATGGAATAGCTTGTCTTATAAATTTACTGTTAAAAACAATACATTTTCTGTAAATATAGACAAAAGACAGATTATTATTGAGGCAGATAAAAACAATAAAAATGTTATTGACTTCCAAGTGTATGAAAAACAATTTTCTTGTGAAGCCAATGAAATTAAAAAAATTAACTATGAATTTAAAGGAGAGTAAATGAAAAAATATAGAGCTATTTTCTTTGATTGGGATGGAACGGCAGTTGTTTCAAGAACTGCTTCTGCGGATAAAGTCATTAAGCCAATGATCGAATTGTTAAAACAGGAAATCAAGCTTATTATTATTAGTGGTACGACTTATGAAAATATAAATGGTGGGTTATTACATACATTGGTACCGCAAGAATATTTAGGTAATCTCTATTTGGGGCTAGGAAGAGGTGCATATAATTATGGTTTTACAGGAGGAGAACCAGTTTTGATGAATTGCATATTACCTAATGCTGAGGAGAAGATTCTTATTCATAAGATAACTTTTTCAGTTCATCAATATCTTTTACAGAAGCATAATCTTAATACAGATATTGTATTCAGTAGACCTAATTATTGTAAACTTGATATAATGGTTGATAAGAATAGAAAAGATAAATTATTTTTACAGATTGATGAAATAAGTCAAGCTGAAACACTACTAAAAAAACATGGACTAAAAAATGGATTAACGGATATTATAAATATTTGCAAAGAAATCGCTCATAAATATAGTATTAATATAGATGTAACTACTGATGCAAAATATGTGGAAATAGGTATTAGTACCAAAAGTGATAATGTGAATTATTTTATGGATAAAGTTATTGCAGCTAATAGTATTACCAAAGAAGAGTGCTGCTTTTTCGGTGATGAATTTACATACTTAACTGATGACATCAGAGGAAGTGATGCATATATGATAACCAATCAAACAATTGATTGTGATTTCTTTGATGTTTCTAGTAAGCCATTGAAACTTCCAACTAATGTTAATCATATAGGAGGTGGAACAGATAAGTTCATTGATTTTTTAAGTAGACAGTGTAAATTATAAATATAGGTATATTTATTGGGAGATTTATAACATGAAAAAAAATAAATTATTATTGGTACTGTTAATAACAATGATATCTATAACAGGGTGTAAACAAGAAATAGTGAAGAAAAATCAAACGGAGATTTTATTGATGCATGGATGGGATGGCATAGGTAAGGATCATGTTGCCATGAGAAATATTTTTGAGGATTTTGAAAAGGAGAATCCTGATATTAAGTTTTTAATAAATTCTTATCCCTATTCTAATGTAATAGTAGAAAAAGCTAATGATATGTTAGCTGTAGATAAAATGCCGGATATTATATTTACAAGTGGGATTTCAAGTTTTTTAACTTATGCAAATAAAAAACATAAAGCTCTAGATTTAATGCCGTATTTACTTGCTGATGCAGAGCTGAATAACAATATACATCCTCAAATACTAAAAATGTGGGCAAAAGATGAGGAAATATATACGATTCCTGATGTGTTGGAAATCATAGGGTACTGGTATAATGAAGAAATTTTCAGAAAGGCTAAGATTACCGATGATGGGAGTGTTGACGGTGAAGTTGTAGTGCCTAAAACTTGGGAGCAATTCTGGCAGGCATGTGATAAGATTAATGAATATAATATTGAGAACAATACAGATATCAAGATTTTTGAACTTCATGATAATTTTTCTGTCGGTACATTTTTAGGAGCTAGAGTTGCAGGCTATAATACTTCTGGAACTGAATTCATGAATATCATACATCCCACTGATTTTGATGTGGAGCCATTTGTCAATAGTATTAAAGATATTAAGAGACTAAAGAATTATAATGTAGATATTTTAGATGGTAACATTAATGATACACGTTATAATTTTAGAAATGGGAATAGCGCAATATATATTAATGGTGTATGGGATAGTATTCAATTAGAGGATTCAAGCATAAAAGATAATATCAAGTATGCAACTTTCCCTGGATATGATGGTAATACAATATCTTTTGTTTCGGCTTCTTCAGGATATGTAGTCAGTAACGAACAAAGTCAGGAAAAAATTGATGCATGTATCAGGTTCATTAAGTATATGATGAGTGAAGAAGTACAGCTTAGGATAGCGCTTGAAACGAAACAAGCTCCACAAAACCCTAATCTTAATATGGAGGTGCTGGAAAATAAGGACCCTCTGTTTGGTAATGCATTGAAAGTATCCGAAAATGCAACAATTCAATTACCATCTATAGAAACGTTATGGAATATTAAAGTACTTAATGGTATAGGTAATAATTTAGATGATGTCATTAATAATAAAATATCTGTAGAAGATTTTATTGTTAATATTAATGCTATCTGTAATCAGATAAACTGAGGAGGTTAAACATGAAAAAAATAACTAAAAGGATAATGTGTGTTTTTTTTACTTTGATATTTATTGCTAGTAATATTAATGTTTATGCTACGGAAGATTCTAATGATATTTTGATATCAACAGATGAAGACGAAAAAATGTCCAACGGAAGACCTTTAGTATGGAGAAATTTTGCTCTTGATGGGAAAGTTTCACTTCATAGTAATAAATTGAATAGTGACAGACCTGCATCTATGGCTAATGATGGAATTGTTATTGATAGTAACAAAATGACTTCATTTGAAAATTATGCAGAGCTAGGAAGTACATCATCACCAGCTACTGGAACAGAAGAAGAGTTACCAGATGGTGCTGAGGATAAGGATAAGTATTATCTTCAATTAGAGTTGGAAGAACAGGTAAGTATTGAAAAAATAAAACTATACAGATATTGGGGTGTAGATATCCGTTATCATGATACAGTAATTCTTGCTTCAGAGGATGAAGAATTTACTGAAGAAGATGTGATATGGAATGCTGATGAAAATAACATATATGGCTTTGGTAATGGTAGCGAATGGGATTATATAGAATCAAAAGATGGTTATGAATTTGTTTTTGAACCTAGACAGGTAAAACACATAAGAGTATATTCAAGTGGTAAATCAGGTTACAATGGTGTTTTAAATAATAATATGATTGAAAAAGGTAGTGTAGCATGGGCTTATGGGTTGCATTGTGTTGAAATTGAAGCATATGGAAAAGAGCTAGCACCAGAAAAACCGGTATATAATGCTGAGAATTATTTGAATATACCTACATTTACGGCTAATGGAAAAAATGAGGGTGAAGTAACACATCCAGATATTATTAAATTTGATACTTCTTGGAATGGTTATAAATATTGGATGGCAGTAACACCTAATCAAACAGGTAATTCACAATTTGAGAATCCATGTATTGTAGCTTCTAACGATGGAGAGAACTGGGTAGTTCCAAAAGATATAGAAAATCCTCTTACAGGTATAAAAGAAGAACCAAGACCTTATCATAATTGTGATGTGGATTTGGTGTATGATGAGGATTCAGATTCACTTCGTGTTTATTATGTATGGTCAAAAGATGATATACCTTATGGACAAGATGGATTTCAGCCTTCAGAGGTAAGATTGATTGAAGTGAAAAAATCTGATGAAGGATATAGTGTATCATCACCAGAAACCGTTGTTATTTCTGATAAACGTTATGATATATTATCTCCATCAATAGTTAAAAAATCAGATGATGAATGGTATATGTGGTGTGTAAATACTGGAGATAGAGGTTATAATAATCAAACTAATCATGTAGATTATAGAACTTCAAGTGATGGAAAAAATTGGTCAATGCCTGTATCATTGAAGGATACTTTTATACAGAGGGGATATCAGCCTTGGCATATTGATGTTGAATATGTTGAAGAGAAAGATGAATATTTTACTATTTTTCCAGCATATCCAGATGGCGGTAATTCAGAATTTACGGAACTATTTTTTGCAAGGTCAAATGATGGTATAACATGGACAAATTACGAAAACCCTATGCTTCGCGTAGATCGTGACAGCTGGGATAGTGACTTCATCTATCGCTCTACGTTTATTATAGAAAATGATACAATGAGAATATGGTATTCTGCAGGTACAGGTGAAGGCTGGAGAATTGGTTATACAGCAAATAATATAGATAATATAATAAATGAATTAGGAGAGTCATATCAGGGAGAAGTAGAACCTGAAGAGTTAAGGATAGAAATCAATAATGAAAATCCATTGTTTCTACACCATTTGTACAGGGTTATATCAAATGCAGAAGGTTTAAATGGACCTTTACAAGGTGGAAATAGTATTCAAGGATTCTGGAATGCTATAGTTGGTGGAGATGAAAACGGAAATGCTTTGAGAGAAGATTTAAGAGATAATCAAGCTATAATTATTCATGCATCAGGTAATGTGAAAGCTAATAAATCAACACTTGATTGGTACGAGGAAACTTGTGAAAAAACTCTTATGAATACACCGGAAGATATAACAGATGATGCTCCATTTTTCATTATGGTGTCTAATTCAGGTACATCTGGCGGAGGAAAATATGAGCCACCATCAATTGAATGGACTCATAAAATGTATGAGGAATATCCAAATATGATAGGAGTATTTTTCTCAGAAAATCATAACGCTACAAGTAGCTGGGAAAGAGAAGCACGTTCCTTATATATGGCAAGACAATTAGAGTTAGCAGCTATGTATGGTGGACATGTTGTGTATTCAGATATGAACGACAATAACGACTACATTCAGAGTGTAATAGATAATGAGATTCTTTATGATGCTCTTGAAAAATATAACGATAATTTTGTATTGATAGCAAAAACTACATCAGCATGGGATCCTGATGACTATAATTCAGATGAAAGTGTTGTACAAGGAGCTTGGTTAGCAGAGGCTGCTGGTAACTGGGGATCACTTATTGATTCATGGATGTGGTTTATTGAGAATTTTGGACCTCTATATGGAAATGATACATTTTCAGTTTGGAAAGGTGTTGAAGAATGCCGTGGTCCTGTAACATTCCCAGAATTGTTTTATCCAATGCGTATGATTCAGCAAGCTAGAGTAGGAGCAACAGTCTTCACATTTGAACACCCATATTATTCAACAAGTGTAAAAGATCAATTTACTCCTACGTTTACAGCTGCTATAGCAAAGGCAATGGAATATATGGTAGATTATAATATTCCAACTAGAGAAGAAGTTATTGAGAATACAAAAGTTGCTTATTCAGCAAATCCTTATTCATTAAGGAAGCTATCACAAAATCAACTTAATCCACTGGATTATCTATATGGTGATAGTAATAATAATGGATATAGTGATACAACAATGATGACTTACTTCACTGGCAGATATGGTACACTACCAACTATTCCTAAGTTGGCGAAACCAGAGATTCTTGAGAAATTTGAGAATGTCATTGACTATAATTATGTAACGAATGAATTGAAAAATAGTGATGGAATAGTAAATTATTTCAATGAAAAATATGAAGAAAATTATACAGGAGATGCTTATGTATCCAATAAAGATGATGTATGGTTTGCATACAATAATAATTGGAACATAGACAGCAGATTGGATAGTGAATTAGATTCAAAACAATCAGCTGCATTCAAACTTCAAAATAAGATAAATGCAAATATTGAATTTTCTCCTTATTCATATTTCGTTATTGATTCACAGGATTTAACTCATGTAAAAGTACAGCATAATAATTTTCTTGTTGATAAAAATGATATTTGGGTAGGATACGATGTAGATACAACTTCACATTGGGATTCTGACCATGATACTCAAATGGATGAATATCTACTAAATGAATTCATTCCAGATGATGTTAGAAAAGATGATAGATATAGATCAAGTAAATTAGTGTTAAAAGGGTTGAATTCAGAACCAGTTATCAGAATATTAGATGGTATGACTAATGATGACGGTTCAAAACAATATGATAATATTACAAGTGAATGGAATGAAGAAGAGAAAGAATTTACCATAAATATATCTTCTAATGGTTGGGTCGATTTTGTCATTGATATAGATGATGCAAATGAAATAAAAGAACTAAGTGAAAATTGGGAGATTGTTAGAGAAAATTCTAATCTATGGAAATTTGCTCAAGATGGTTCTGATAAGATTTCAATTAAACAAACAGCAGGTTGTCATTGGAATAATTTTGAACCAAAAGGAAATAATTTGTTTATTACAGAGCCAAATGCACAAGATAATGAAAATTATAGTGTGACTGTAAAAATGACAGGTGTAACAACTACAGGATATGAGCAAGCAGGATTATTGATTTATAAAGATGATGATAATTTTGTGCAAATTGCAAGAATGCATAAGATGGGAAATCCTTTAATTGCTATGAACACTAGGAGTAATGGTGATAATGTTGAAGATGTTAAGCCAGAAAAAGCAGGATATACAAATGCTACTATTTACTTGAAGTTATTAAAGAATAATGACAATTATACTGGATATTATTCTGAAGATGGACAAAACTGGGTAGAGGTAGCTAATGTTGATAATGCTACATTAGATAATGCAAGGATAGGGCTATTCGCATCCACAGAAGATGTAGATGATTGGTTTGAATTTGAAGAATTTAAAGTGGATAATAGATTAATCTCATTTACAGAAGAACCATAATCATCTAATGCTAATTTGAAAAATTAAATGTAAATACAGGACTATTAAACGAATTAAAAACCTCTATGATATTTATAGAGGTTTTTAATATGAAATAATTTAATATTTATATATTGATTTTTATTTTTTTGAAAGGTTATACAATGTTGAAACATACAATAATCCTGCAAGAAGAATATCCCATATAAACTGCATTATAAAACTAGGATTGAGGGTTGTTGCTCTAAAAAAGGTAATCAATACTTGTCTAAGTGGAGCTATTGGAGTAAACACGCTTATTATTGTTATTATTAATACGTCAGCAACCCAGCCAATCCACATGTTTTGATACAATACTAATGTATGAATAAATACACTTATCAGTATATAAAATCCTGTTTGATAAATAAAGCAGGCAAATACACCAGATGAAGTCCAATCGAATGCTGGTAAAAAAGAAATATTAAAACTGCTGCCCCAAATTAGAGGCTCAATCACATAATAAAATAAAATATTAATAATGGATACAATTACAGCGAATACTATATAATTAAGTATACAACCTTTGAAAAAATCAAGTTTTTTTGCACCAATATTAATAAGTTTCCTATAATATTTAAGGATAATGAAGATAGGAGCTAAAATGTTAATAAGTGCAAATAAATTTCCTATGGATTGGTTTTCTGTATTAGATTGACCTAAAAAAAAGTTAATTATCATACTTATTATTGTAAATGTAACGATACTGATTGTGATTATGTAAGTTTCCTTACATCCATATTTAAAGTTGAACTGAGCAACTTTTTTAGCTTTATTCATTGATTTCACCTCCAATTAAATTAGCAAAGAAATCTTGTAAACCAATATTGGCGATTTCTATTTTATCATTATTTTTAATTCTTGTATCGTAGATGGTTACTGTTTTGAATTTTCCTATATTATTGACGTTAACAATATTTTTGCCCTGTACAGCTCTATCAACGTCTGATGATAGTCCAGTAACGCTGTAACATTTTTCTTGAAGATCAAGTATATCTGTATTCAGTAATATAGAACCTTCATGAACTATAATAATATCTTCAGCTATTTTTGCGATCTCATCAATAAGGTGAGTAGATACAATTATTATTTTTGGATGTCTTTTAGAGCTTTCTTCTAATAAGGAATAGAATTTATTACGCATAATAACATCAAAACCTAATACAGGCTCATCAAATAATACTATTTTATTAGTACTTGCTAGGCCTATTATAGTATTAACCATAGTTTTCATACCGAATGACAGCTGTTTGAACTTTTTATTTGGTTTTAAATTAAATTTATCTATCATATCTTTAGCGAATTGAATATCAAAATTATCTTGAAAATCTGATGCAAGCTTTATTAGATCTTTAATTCTAAGATTAATATGATTTTCTCTTTCTTCAACGAAGCAGACAATTTCTGGCATATATAGTTTATTGACTTTTGAATTATTAACTAATAATTCTCCGTTGCTTACTTGAGTTAAACCAGAGATACATCTTAAAAATGTAGTTTTTCCAGCTCCATTTTCTCCTAGAAGACAATATATTTTATTTTCCGTAATATCAAGATCAATATTTTTGAGAGCTTGAACTTTTCCATAGTTTTTTGATACATTATTGAATTTAATCATCCCAATCCTCCTCAATCATAGTTATTATTGCTTGTTTGGTTATATTAAGTTTTTTACATTCTTGAATTAATCTTTTGAGGGTATCTTTCTTGAGTGAAGCTTTTCTTTTTTCCATAATTATATCTTGGGCCTCCTTGGATACGTACATTCCCATACCACGTCGTTTGTAGAGTATACCTTGTTCTGTAAGAATACTGACTCCTTTTATTGCGGTAGCTGGATTGATCTTTAACAACTTAGATAGCTGAGTTGTAGATATTATAGCCTCATCAGCTTGATACGTTCCATCCAGTATATAGTCTTCTAGCATATTTGATATCTGATTGAATATGGGGATATTACTATTTGTATTAATATTAATTTTCATCACCTGCTTATACATATATGGTTAGTTGGTTAACTAATTAACCATATAATATCATTTGTTTTGTATGTTGTCAATAAAAAACATAAATATATTATGAAAAATAAAAATAAATAATTATTATTGATTTATGATAAAATTCATGATAATATATGAGTATATTTGAATATAATCATATAAGGAGGTAAGCTATGGTAGAAATATTTAAAACCCTCGGGGATGAAAATAGGTTAAGAATTATTAGTCTGTTGATTAATAATGAGCTATGTGTATGTGAGATTGAAGTTCTACTAGAAATGACTCAATCAAATGTTTCCAGACATTTAAGTAAACTCAAAAATACTGGAATCATTACATCATCTAAAAAGGCACAATGGGTTCATTATAAATTAAGCAAAGAATTTCAAGAAGAAAATAGATTATTGATTAAATATCTTGATAGTAAGTTCAAAACAGATAAATTATTTTTGAATGATATGAGAAGATACGATAAATACAAAGAATTATGTTTCAATTGTCAACTAATAGCTGATGATAAAGAAAAAGTACTGAAATTAATAAGATTGGAGCCGGAAAATGGACAATAAAAAACCAAATAATAAAATGGATTTCTTTGGGAGATATCTAACCATTTGGGTTGCACTATGTATAGTTATTGGTGTATTAATTGGTAAATGGTTTCCTTTAATACCAAAAACACTTAGTGAATTTGAATATGCAAAAGTTTCTATACCAGTTACTATATTAATATGGTTAATGATATATCCGATGATGTTGAAAGTGGATTTTTCAAGTATTGTAAAAGCAACCAAAAAACCAAAAGGATTGGCGATAACCTGTATAACTAACTGGTTAATCAAACCCTTTACAATGTATCTTATAGCTATGTTCTTCTTTAAGGTCGTATTTCGAAATTTCATTGATTCTAATTTAGCGGAAGATTATTTAGCTGGAGCAGTATTATTAGGAGCTGCGCCATGTACAGCAATGGTTTTTGTATGGAGTCATCTCACTAAAGGTGATCCGGCTTATACTTTGGTTCAGGTTGCAGTAAATGATATTATACTACTATTTGCATTTGCTCCCATAGTTGCAATACTTTTAGGTGTGAGTGATGTGCCGGTTCCATATGATACATTATTGTTATCAGTAGTATTGTTTGTAGTGATACCACTAATAGCAGGGTATCTATCCAGAAAATATATTATCAAAATAAAAGGGATCGATTATTACGAGAATATATTTCTTAAGAAATTCAATAGTACTACCATTATTGGATTGCTACTAACATTAATAATGATATTCTCTTTTCAAGGTGAAATTATTATTAATAATCCAATTCATATTTTACTGATTGCTATACCTCTCATAATCCAGACTTTTTTAATTTTCTTATTAGCTTATGGCTCTGCCAGACTATTAAGACTTAAACATAATATTGCAGCACCAGCAGGTATGATAGGAGCAAGTAATTTTTTTGAACTGGCGGTAGCAGTTTCAATATCAATATTTGGATTGGAGTCAGGTGCTACTTTAGCAACAGTTGTAGGAGTATTGGTGGAAGTGCCAGTAATGCTAACTCTTGTTAATATCGCTAATAAGACTAAGCACTGGTTTAGGGATGGTAAACAGATTTCTTAATAGTATAAAATCAAATTGAAAAATGGAGGAGATTGTAATGAAATATAAAGTTGCATTTGTTTGCGTTCACAATTCATGTAGAAGCCAAATGGCAGAGGGATGGGCGAAGAGTCTTGATAAAAATGTCATGGATGTATATTCAGCAGGTACAGAAAATTATCCACAAGTAAAGCCTATGGCTGTACAAGTTATGAAAGAAGTTGGTATAGATATAAGTAGTCATAAACCTAAGTTATTAACAGATATACCCAATGATATTGATATTGTAATTAAAATGGGGTGTAATGTCAATTGCCCTTATCTACCTAGTAAGCATACTGAAGACTGGGGACTTATTGATCCATCTGGTGGTACCATAGAAGATTTTAGAAAAACTAGAGATATACTAAAAGATAAAGTAGAAGATTTGGCAAGACGCATAGCTTCTGAAGAATTAGTAATATAATTAAAATTTATCCCCTAAATATACTTGTATTGAAATACTTATATTTAGGGGATGATAAGGTGTTAAAACGGTTCGCGTTTTTGCAGAAATTCTATATATGCAATTATATGTTTAAGAAATTCAGGGGATTTATCTGATAAAGAGTCTATTATTTGTTCAGCTAATGCATTAGGAGTAGTACTGGATGAAGTTATTAACAATTGATTCGGTGTTATTTCTAAAGCTAAGCAGATTTTCATGATCGTTTCTAAAGAAGCTGTTGTATTACCTCTTTCAATATTTCCGATGTACTGGATTGAGAGTCCTGTTAAACCAGCAAGTTTTTCTTGAGTTAGTTCTTTTTGTATTCTATATTGCTTAATATTTTTTCCTAAAATATTTAAATCAATGATTTTATTATTCATTAAAAGAATACACCTCCTTCTATAATAATAGGATATGATAAATTACTACTTTTAATAAGCAACTAACAAGAGTAATTACTCTTTATAGATTGGTTTTTTTATGGTATAATAAGTAATATGCTCTAAATAGTTTGCATTTTAATCTATATAGTTGCTAAAAATATTAATTGCTTTATGAAAAATGATATTATGCAGGGATATTTCATATTAGTAAAGTAAACTTAGTTTTTACCAATAATATTAATATATTGCAATTACACAATATATAGGCAATATTAATTATGACATAAAGTGATTAATTTTAATTCATAAATTTACATTTTTATATACTTAAAAGTAACTATTAATAACAGAGATATACAGGGAGGAATAAATATGCTTAAAAGTATAAAATTTAAATTAATGACATATTTTACTATAATAATAGTAATAATTAGTGGTGGTATTGGAGTATTAGCCTCTGTATCATCAATTAATGCATTAAAAGGTACAGTTGACAATGAATTAATAGAACTAGCTCAAGGTTATAGTAGATATATTGAATCAGAAATTAATATTGCAAAAGCTATAATGGATGGTATAGCCAAAAGAAATGTAATTAAGTCTTTAGATTGGAAAGTACAAAAAGATGCTATTGAAAAAGAAGTAAAGGGAAATCCTATATTTTCAGGTATGTTTATTGTAGATAAAAATGGGACTGCACATTTTACTAATGGTGAAACAGCAGATGTAAGTGATAGAGAATACTTTAAGGAAGCTATGAAAGAAAATACATATTTCAGTGAATTGAGAGATAGTGACATTATGGATAGTATGGAATATTTTGTGTCATCACCAATAAAAAATAATGATATAGATGGGATTATAGTTGGTTTTCTAAAACCGGAGTATCTTAATAATTCAATAAATAATATTATGAGTAATGCAAACGGTGTAGCTTATGTGGTGAATCAAAATGGAAATATCATGGCTAGTAATAATATTGATATTGTATCAAATCAAGATCGTGTATTAAGTAATGAAGAAAGTGACTTGACAGCCGTAATTAGTAAAATGGTGCAAGGAGAAATAGGTACAGATGAATACAATTTTGAAGGCAAAACATACTACTGCGGATATCACCCCATAGGTGATACTGGTTGGAGTATAGCTATTAATTCTCTTAAAAGTGATTCATTGTCTGATGTAACAAAATTAAGAAATAATTTAATATGTTTAATTGTAATTTCATTATTAATAGGAGTAGTAATCATATATTTTATAGGAAATTTGTTTTCAAAACCTATTGCCCTTGCAACTAAACATGCAATTTCATTATCAAAATTGGATTTAACAGTTAGTGTACCTGATAAGATAATGAAAAGAAATGATGAAATAGGTGAGTTAGGAAAAGCATTTGAAATAATAACTAATAATGTCAAGAGAATACTAAATGATATTTCAAATTATTCAATACAACTCAAGGATTCTTCAAAAAAATTGTCTAATACAATAGGTGAAAATGCTTCTACGGCAGAGGAAATAGCAAAAGCAGTAGAAGTAATTGCAGATGGCGCTACTATTCAAGCTAGAAAATCAGATAATGTTGTTAAGGAATTATCTGAATTAGGTGATTTAATTGCAGAGTCCCAACAATTATCTATTACAGTCAATAGTGGAACCAGCAAGGTAAAGGAAGTTAACATACAAGGTAGAAAAGTGATAGAAAAATTAAAAGAAGAATATGTCTTGAATATGGATGTGGCTAACAAAGTGAATAGTAATACAGAAGAGTTAGCAGAACAATCTAAGTTAATAGAAAACATATTGATAACCATATCCAATGTAGCTAATCAAACTAATCTATTAGCTCTTAATGCTACTATTGAAGCTGCAAGAGCAGGTGATGCTGGTAAGGGCTTTGCAGTTGTAGCAGAACAGATAAGTAAATTGGCGGATGATACAAAAGAAGCGACAGAAGATATATCAGATATATTAAACAAAATGACTAAAGAAATTGTAGTTACCAATAATAATATGGCTAAAGCAGGTGAAATCGTTAATAATGTTGATAATTACTTAGATGAAACTATTTCAACATATGATGTGATTGAGAATTCTACTAAAAAAACAATCGAATTATTTAGGAAGCTTAATGAATCATTAGTTCAAATAAGTGAAAATAAAGAAAAAGCATTTTCATTTGTTGAGGAAATAAATGGTGTCACCCAAGAATCAGCTGCGTCGACTGAAGAAGTAAGTGCTTCTGTTGAAGAACAAACTGCTTCTATGGAAGAAATATCTAGGTCCACAGAAAAATTGGCTGACATTGCAACTACAATGGAACAACTAATAGAAAAGTTTCAATTATGATAAGCTCAAATATTATTATTTAATAGTTATACATAAATATGTAAATTTTAAAAATGGATTTATCCCTAATTTTACTCAAATAATAGAATTAGGGTTTTTTATTTTAATGAACCATAAGCATTAATTTATATTGTTTTAAATAGTTAGCTTTTATTAAAGTGATTATTTCCTATAAATAATAAAAAGAACCTATCACTAAATTTCTTAAGTATGATATTGAAGAATTTTATACTATAAGAAAAGCGAATAGATAGGTTCTTATTATATTGAAATATTTATTTATATCCCAACGCAATAATATAATTTTTTATTATCTCTTCCAAGCAATGCAATTCTTTTCCATTTAGTTCAGAAATAATATTAGAAATATTATCAAAGTCTTTTTTATTAGTAGTGCCTAACAACAAATAATCTGTACTAACATTTAGTGCATTAGAAACTTTTATGATACTTTCTGCTCTAAGATTCTTTTTTCCTGTCTCGACAGTTGAAAAAAATTGGTGGCTAAGGTTGGATTTTTCTGCTGCTTGTTCCTGTGTATAGCCTAGTTGCTTTCTTCTGATCATTATGCGATGGCCTATTGTTTCTGATAGATTTTCTTTGTTCAACACAAACACCTCTTCTATATTATTAGCCTGTAATAGAATTTTATCTATAAAAGTCTAAAAATATAATAGCCTTTTGTTGCAAAAATGTCACTAAAGATATAAAATAAGTCATAAGAGGTGATATGATGTATAAAATAAATGGAAAAACTGATTTAAAAGTTAAAGTTAATAGGTTATGTAAAATTTTTGATGACAACATATGTGAGAATAATTTATTTAAGGAAAAAATAGTTAAAATAAGTAATGAGCTAGATGAGTACATATTGGAAGTTGAGAAAGGAGTAGATAAGAGTAAACAGGTAAATATTAAAAAAGTATAAATTCCTATCTATTTTCTTAATATTCTATATTTAAAGCATTTTTTTGACATGAATTAAACCCCATAGTAAAATAAAGATATATAATTATCTAATAATAACACATTGATATTTTATAGAACATTAGATGACTATATAAAAAATTACTTATTTAATATGTTTAGAAGGTAGGGGGAAATGTTAATGCATGAAAAATATTACGAAGAATATCTATATTTGTTAAAAAAATTTAGAGACTATAGTCCAGAGAAAAAAGAAAAGATGGACTTTAATTATCAATCATGTAATGATATTAATTTGAGAAAATTAAGGAATAAATATAACCTTATGGAAGTTGCAGGAGATGGAAATGAAGTATCACGTATTTTAAATTTATTTAATTGGTTTAATAAGAATACTATTCATGATGGGTCTATATATCCGAAAGGTGATCGAAATGCAATTGATATCCTAAAACAGTGTATAAATGATGAAGAAGGGGTTAATTGCAGATTGATTTCTATAGCTATGAATGAAGTATTTCTATCCATGGGGTTTAAATCTAGGTATATAACATGTAGACCTATAGGCTTTGATTTTACAGATTGTCATGTGGTTAATGTAATTTATTCATATGACCTTGATAAATGGGTATTTTTAGATGCAAGTATGGGAATTTACTGCAAAGAGAATAATGAATTACTAAGTCTTCAGGAATTGGGTCAAGCTATAATTGAAGATAAAGAAATAACAATTAATGAAGCATATTATGATGGAGAGTTAGTTACTAAGAAAGATTATTTTAAATATATGACAAAGAATTTATTTCAACTAGATTGTTATAGTAATTATGAATTCAATTTTGAGTCAAATAATACTGATAAAATTCGTTACTTCCTTAATCCAATGGATTATTTTAACAAAGATAAAATAATATATACCCAAAAAGATAATTACACTATTGAAGAGCATTATGTTTCGTGTGCAAATGAATTTTGGAAGAAGCCATAATAAAATAATTAAAACCGCTAATTCAACGGTCTACGCAACAATTCGAAATTTGGATATGACCCTATTCCTTTTTCGATTGCAGTTTTTTTTATAACAACTATTGATAGAGACGAAGTTAATTGTTTATTAAAAGCTAGGCTTGATTTATTAGTGATATATAAACAAGGACTTGAAGCACAGATAGCGTTGATTGAGAAAATGAGGGAATAGGCTATAAATAATCTAAAAAGAATGATAATGAGGAGTTGAGAATATGCCACAACTTAGGCATCAAGGAAAATTTGTATTCGGTTGGTCTGTCATCAAAGATGATAATAAGTTCTGTTTTCCAAAAGAAACTGTAGAAGAATATAAATTGATAGAACAATCAGGTCTTATTTTATTTACAAGCAGTAAAATTTCAGGAGGTTTTTGTATAACTGGGATAGAAACTCTAAAAAATTCTAAGTTATCAAGAATAATTGAAAATAATCCAGAATTGGAGACAGAAGAATCATTAGGTAAAATTATATCATATAAAGGCAAAAGTTATTGTCATATAGAAATGATTGATGAAAAACATATTGTATTGACAGAGGATATCAAGAACCATTTTGATTTGAGTATAGATGATAAACTACTAATTGTTCGTGGTAGTAATATTGCATTTGATTGTTTGGTCAAGGGACCATTAGTTGAGGTAGCGAATGAGAGTTCTAAGCAAATTGATGTATTTTAGAAAATATCAAGAATTATTGAGAAGCTATAGGATACAATTAAAATATTCGTTTAATCCTGCAAAGACTTATTATCTTTCAATTAACGGCATTCAATAAATTACTAAAATAGAATTTAAAAAATGAAAAACTCTTGACATTTTTAATCTACAGGTGTAAACCGATAAACAGATTTACACCTGTAGATTTGATGGTGGGAGAATTTTAATGAAAGTATAGTATCACAAGAAACTCAAAGTTATAGTATGGAAAAAATTACACAACACACAAGATATAATATCTTAAGTAGCATTGCTACAGAGATTAATATGATATTTCACTAATTGAAATATGACCCGATATTATGAAATTGGACATTGATTGAATTAGCTATTTTAGTAATTCTAGGAAGGATTTTAGAGGTGAATAAATATGATTAACAAATTCAAGAAAAATGCATGTAAGATAACAGCAGTATCACTATCAGCTACTTTATTATTTGGTGGATTGATTTTAAGCAATCATGTAAACGCGAAAACAAATGAGACACAGTTAGAATATGTCAATGACATGAATGAATCACAAGATGAAAATTATAAGTATTATATGTCACAGGTTGATAAACTTGCAAAAGATGTAGATTTCAAATTAATGTTACCTACATATTTACCAGAAGATTATAAATTGGAACTGTTTACTTATAACAAAGATAAGAGTTCAGTTAATTTATTGTATCCCAAACAGACCCTAATGTATATTTAGTTGACGAAAATTATAATACCAATCCATCAATTACAGAAAAGAAAAAACGAGTATCGCAAGTATTGATGGTCAAGAAATAACTGTTGATATAGACAAGAAAATTTTGTCTAAACATTTCGTATTTCAAAAAGATGATATGTATTATGATATAGATTATAAGAGTATGGATGCAGATGGTAATGTTACAGGTGAGTTAACTGAATCAGAACTCACTAAGATGATAGAATCACTAGATGATGTACAAAATATTAAAGCATCTTATGAAAAAACACTTAATAATGAGAATTAATTCTCTTTTTTTGATAAACAGTTGAAAACATTATAGATTCTAAGAGTTTTGATGAAATTATGAAATAGAATAAATAATAAAAGTCATAAAATATTGAAAAAATGGTAGTTATGATTAGGTTTATCTATTTTATAAAAAACTCTTGACATTATAGATCTACGAGTGTAAACTAGTAAATGGATTTACACGCGTAGATTTGAAACATTCATTACAAAACAAGTCATTGAAAGATTCATTATAAGAAGGTTATAGTAAGATTCAAGGGGATTCTAGATAAAAATAGCATAGTGGCAACTAATAAGGAGTAATATAAATGGATATTCTTAATAATGTTTTTGAGAATGTATTATTTACTACTTTTACATCAAGCATAATAACACTAATAATACTATTGATAAGATATTTACTAAAAGCAAAAATAAATATGAAACTCAATCAAGTTCTATTAACCATCATAATATTAAAATTCTGCATGGTCATAGTGCCTGAAAGTTCTATAAGCATATTTAATCTTTTGCCACAACTTAATACGAAAAATACTATATCAGAGAGTTTGTCAACTACACATGAAAGTATAGAATCACAACAAACCCCAAATTATAGTATAGAAAAAATCACACAAACTAATTATAACAAAAATTTGGACGAACGTCTATATGGAGCTAATGATAATGTTGATACAATACATATAAGTGTCAGTATGAAGGATATAATATCAATCATATGGTTATCAGGATTCTTGATAATCTTAATAGGAGCATTCACATTACAGGGGAGATTTAACAATAGATTAAGATTATGCAAGGAACTAGATGATACTTTTGTGTTGAACATAGTTGATAAGTGTAAAAGGACATTAGGGGTTAAAACTGATGTGAAGATATATATGGAAGACAGATTCAAAAGTCCATTCATAATAGGTTTCTTCGCACCAAGGATATATATACCAAAACAGCTCATCAAATTAGAAGCAGACGATCTGGAACACATAATAATGCATGAATTAGCTCATTATAAGAGAAAAGATTCAATATACAATATCTTAAGTGTTATTGCTATAGCTATCAATTGGTTTAATCCAATAACGTGGAAGATGAGCAGTATAATAAGATTAGATATTGAATTAGCTTGTGATTCTTACGTTCTAGATAAGTTAGGTGAAGACAAGGCAGTATCTTATGGTAGAAGTATGTTAGCGGTAGCACGTCTAATAATAAGGGGAAATAAACAGTTCGGATTAGCATGTTATTTTGGTAATTCCAAGAAACAGTTACAGAGGAGAATAAAAATGATTAGTAAATTCAAGAAAAATACATATAAATTCACAGCAGTATCCTTGTCAGCAGCTCTATTAGTTGGAGGATTGGTTTTTACCAACCCTGTCAAAGCAAAAACAGATGAAACACAGATAAAATATGTCAATGACATAAATGAAAAAGAGAGTATTGTAGAGAATTCTAATAGTGAATATTTCAATGTAGATAGGCTCGCAGAAAGTATAGACTTTAGATTAATGTTACCTAATGATCTACCAGATGATTATAAGTTAGGAATGCTTACTTATTGTAAAGCAGACGATGAAGTTGACCTATTTTTCACTAATACAAAAGGTGAGTGCATCTACTTTGATATTAATATATCTAAAACAGATCCTACAGATTCGTTAATTGACAAAAAAAGAAATACCAATCCATCAATAATAAAAAGGAAAGAAATGTCTATTGGAGGTATGAATGGACAAGAAATAATTATTGATATTGACTCAGTAATGTTAGGTAAGCATTTCATATTCCAAAAAGATGGTCTATATTATGATATAAGTTATTTATATACATCTTCAGACTATAGAGATATGGGTGATTTACCTGTGTCAGAAGTTGCTAGAATGATAGAATCACTTGATTATGTAGAGAATATTAATATAGAAGCTTATCAAGTTCCTTCTAATAAAACACATGTATATGATTTAAAAGATATGAAAGATGCTAGAAAAGAGTTTGGAACTGATTTTAGATTACCAATCAATAAACAATATAGTTCAATATCATATAATGAAAAATCCATTAATTTCTATAGTAGTAAATTTGATTTGTCAATAATAAAAGAAAAACCAGCTTTTCTATACACAGATACTGATACAAGTGGTAAAATTGGTACAGGAGAAAATGCGAGAGAATATACTAAAGAAAGAAACTTCCAATATATCAACAATACAAAGGTCCTTAAAGTAGTAAGAAAAGACAAAATAAAAGAGCAAAATACTAATATTAAAATTGCCAATAAGTATATATACTATACTTGGGAAGAAAATGATGTATACTATACTGTAACATTTGTTTCATTTCCATCAAAAGATATTAATGTAGATATGGAAGATGCAGAAATGGAAAAAATAGTTAAGAGCGTTATGGAATCCAAGAGTTTTGATGAAATAACAAAAAATTAATTGGTTAACGATTTTCAATAGTAATAATAAATGAATCTAGCGTGTAAATCTTAAACAAGGAGGAAATATAATGAAAAAGAATATTCCTAGTATATCAGATTCTGAATTGGAAGTAATGAAGTTAATATGGAAGAAAAACCCCATTACATCTGATGAAATAATTAATAGTTTGGCAGATAGAATGAAGTGGAGTCCACAGACTATTAAGACTTTCATAACCAGATTAGTCAAGAAAAAAGCTGTTTCCTATAACCGAGAAGGGCGTAATTACTTATATTATCCTATTACATCACAGAATGAATATGTAAAAGCTGAGAATAGAACTTTTCTACAGAAAATGTATGATGGAGCTGTGGGTAGATTAGTGTGCAATTTCATTGAAGAAGAAGATTTATCAGAAGAAGACATTGACAGGCTCCAAGAGATTTTGGACAATAAGAAAAAAGATAGCAAGAAATAATTATTGTCAAAGGAGTAATAGCTATGGATATTCTTAAAATGATAAATGAGTATGCTTATAGTTCCTGAAAGCCCTATAAGCATACTGAATTTATCAACACAATATAAAGTGGAGAATACCATAACAGAAAGATTACCAACTGTCCATTACATCCCAACTTTCTTAACGGATAAATACCGTCTTGTGTAAGAATTATATCCCATTAATGTTATATAGAATAAAGTTACAAAAAATAAAAAAAATCCTTGACATTTAATATCTACAAGTGTAAACTTATATTAGATTTACACGTGTAGATTGAAACTCAAGGAGGAATTTTTATGAAAAAGAATATTCCGAATATATCAAATGCAGAACTAGAAGTTATGAAAATCATATGGAATGAAAATCCCATCACTTCAGAGGAAATAATTTGTAGTTTGGCAAACAAAAAGAGGAATCCGCAGACTATAAAGACCTATATAACTAGGCTGGTTAATAAAAAGGCTGTATCATACAGCAGACTGGGACGCAATTATTTGTATTATCCAATTATCACTAAGAGTGAATATGTAAAATCGGCAAATAAAAGTTTCCTTAAGAATTTATATGATGGTGCAGTGGATAAATTAGTCTATAACTTTATAGATCAAGAAGATTTAGCAGTAGAAGATATTGATAGGCTTCAAAAGGTTTTAGAACAAAAGAAAAGAAATAGTGGTAAATAATATTAAAGGAGTAATAGTTTATGAGTATTATAAATAAGATTTTTGAAAATGTATTATTTACTTCTTTTACATCAACCTTAATAGCACTAATATTACTACTGATAAGATATTTCTTTAAATCAAAAATCAACATGAGACTTAATCAGGTTCTATTGAGCGTAATAATATTAAAATTCTGCTTGGTAATAGTTCCCGAGAGTTCCATAAGCATATTTAATCTTTTGCCACAATTTAATACTGAAAATACTATATCAGAGAGTTTGACAATAATTCCTGAAAGTATAGAATCACAACAAAATCCAAGATATAGTATAGAAAAACACACACATTCTGATTATAACAAAGAACTGGAAGAAAATACATATGATGCTAATGATAATGTAGGTACAAGAAATGTTGCCATTAGTATGAAAGATATACTATCAGTCATATGGTTATCAGGATTCTTGATAATTTTGATTGGTGCTTGTATATTACAATGGAGATTCAATAATAGATTAAAATTATGCATGGAAATAGATAATAATAATGTATTGAACATAGTTGATAAGTGTAAAACAACATTAGGGGTTAAGAGAGATGTAAAGTTATATATGGAAAACAGATTCAAAAGTCCATTCATAATAGGTTTCTTTACACCAAGAATATATATACCTGAACAGCTTATCAAAATAGAAACAGAAGATCTGGAACATATCATAATGCATGAAGTAGCTCATTATAAGAGAAAAGACTCAATATATAATATCTTAAGTATTATTGCTATATCTATTAACTGGTTTAATCCACTAATATGGAAAATGAGCAGTATAATAAGGTCAGACATTGAATTGGCTTGTGATTCTTACGTTCTTGATAAACTAGGTGAAGACAACGCAGTATCTTATGGTAAAAGTATGTTAGCGGTAGCACGAATAATAATAACAGGAAATAAACAGTTGGGATTAGCTTGTTATTTCAGCAATTCCAAGAAACAATTAGAGAGGAGAATTACGATGATTAGTAAATTCAAGGAAAATACATATAAATTCACAGCAGCAACCTTATCAGCAGCATTATTATTTGGGGGAGTGGTTTTTACTAACCCAGTAAAGGCTAAACAACAAGACCCACAATTAAAATATGTTAATGAAGATGGTAAGGATTTGATAGAAAATATTCTAAATACAACAGGTTATAAAACATATACTAGTTTAGATAGACTTCTAGAAGATGTTGATTTCAATATTATGATACCAGAATATATTCCTCAAGATGATTATAGATTATGTAGTTATGCTTTCATGCCACAAGAGAATAAAGTGAAATTACATTATAGTAATCGCAATAATGGTAAAGGATTCTGGTTCGTAGTTAACATTTCACCAACAGATCCTGAGGAATTTCTAGCTAAAAAAGATACAATAGTTGATAAACAATCTAAGATTATAGGTGGAATAAAAGGAGAAGTAATAACCACTTCTGGTCCTTATATATACAAAAATTTCGTTTTCAAAAAAGATGGTATTAACTATGTAATAGAGTATAAAAAAATATATAAAGACAGTAATGAAGTTCATGGTGAATTACCACTTTCAGAAGTTGAAAAAATGATTAAATCATTAAAAAGCCCAGAAGAAATTGAGACAGATAAATTTGTAGATTCAGATGCTGTAAAATATATATATAACTTAAAAGATATGAAAAAAGCTAGAGATATGATAGGATTCGATTTCAAATTACCTATGGATACTTACTTTGGTGACTATAGTAATATAACTTATGATGAAGATATGAAATATATATCATACAATTGTTCAGGTGACTTTAATATAGACCAAAGACCTGTAGCACCATATTATTATGATCAATTTGTTAAATATGGTAAATTTGAAATGGCTGATGCTGAAAAACCTTGGTTTGATAAGATGGAAGGAAAATGGGAAAATATAAACGGGCGAAAAGTCTTAAAAGAAATTGATTCATATGAGCTAGAAGAAGGACAGACAGAACCAGATAAGAACATTGATTATACTTGGTATGACAATGATATATACTATTCAATTGGCTATTATGTACCAGAAGGTAAAGAAGTCTCAATAGATATTGAGAATGTAATGAAGCATCTTATGGATTCCAAGAGTTTTGATGAGATTATTCAAGATGAAAAATAGATTCAATAAGTAATCATTAAGACTAATATGATTACTAGTTTATATTACTCAATAGGATTACATTTGTAGATAGTTTATCTATTATAGTGTAAGTAGTAATGATTGTGATAATATAGACAATATTGATGAGATAATCAGTCATATTATGGCTTCAAAGAGCTATGATGAAATAATGAAATAGATAATGTAAGATTTACTATGATGGACCAAAAAGGTGGGATTATTCAATCTCACCTTTTTTCTATTAAATTAGGTAATAGATTGCAATTAGTGTTATAATTATAGTTGTTATCAGAAGTCGTTTTCATTGGATTTAATAGACAGGAGTGGATGAAAAATGGACATAAGAATACTCAACTATATAGAAGGAGCTAAACAAGCAGAAGGGCTTACAGTAATTATTGATGTATTTAGGGCTTTCAGTGTAGAATGTTATCTATATGATAAAGGAGTAAATGATATATATGCTGTAGGAACTACCCAGAAAGCATTTATACTGAAAGAAGAAAATCCCGATTACATATTGGTAGGAGAAAGAAATGGATTGCTGCTTGATGGATTTGAATATGGTAATTCACCTTATTATATCAATCAAGGAGATAATCTAAGTGGTAGTACAGTAGTTCATACTACTAGTGCAGGTACAAAAGGTATTGTCAATGCGGTAGGTGCGTCAGAAATAATTACTGGAAGTTTTGTTAATGCCAAGGCAATAGCTGATTATATTTCAAGTAAGAAACCTAGTGTCGTATCACTTGTCGCTATGGGTAATAACGGAGTCTGTGAAGCAAGAGAAGATGTTCTCTGTGCAATGTATATAAAAAGCTTATTATTGAATGAAGAATTCGACCTAAGCACATTGAAAGCAAAACTTATCAATAATGGTGGAGAAAGATTTAACGACGACAATGCACAAGATAGCCAACCTAGACAAGATTTCCATTTTTGCCTTGATTGTAATAGATTCGATTTCATAATAAAAGCTGAGAAGATAGATAAAGATATGTTTCAAATGGTGAAAATAAAAAGAACGATAAGATAAAAATAAAATACCTATATTTATTCTATAAAGCTTATTTCTAATCTTATATTTACATAGAATATTGAAGTGTAAAAGTTAATAACCAATAAATCTGGATAGAAAAAAATAAAATAGTATAAACTAATAAAAAACATGTATTCGATAATTTGAATATGTGTTTTTTTGGGATAAACGACAATATGTTCTATATACAAAATGAACAAAAATGGACAAAACTATACATTTGTGCTTGAAAATGATTATCAATATGATATAATGTAATCATTAAACATTAGGAAGGTGATGCTAATGGAAGAAAAATATTATACTATAGATGAAGTTGCAATGAAACTTGAAGTTCATACCAAGACTATAAGAAGATATATATATAGTGGGAAAATACAGGCATTAAAGGTAGGAGGACAGTGGAGAATATATGAAAGTGCTCTTAATAAATACTATGAAGATTCAAAATGCCATTGTTCCTCTAATGTGAGTCAAGATGATTTTTGTGTTTTTATGGATGGACAAAATAGGACAACAGAAGACAAACTACAAGTGTGTAGCATAGTCGATTATTATGTGAATGAACAAGAAGAGGCCAAACCCATTGCTCATGAAATAACGGATGTAATCATGTCCATGGAAGGACAAGACCAATATAAATTCAATTATATTTATGATTCAACAGAAAAAAGAGCCAGATTTGTATTGTGGGGTAATGCCACTTTCTTGGAAGAGGTGGCAAAACGTCTCAAGAAATTTGAAAAATAATAATGATAGGAGGTAATATCAATGTTAGTAAAAACTACTTATAATATTGATGGTATGAATTGTGCAGCGTGTTCATCAACAGTAGAACGTGTAACTAGAAAATTAAAAGGAGTATCATCAGTAAGTGTTAACATCAACACCAAAAAAATGCTGATAGAATATGATAGTGATGTTGTGACAAAAGAAACTATATTCAATACTGTTAAAAAAGCAGGTTTTACTCCTTCAGATGATTATGAAGAAAAGAGTGTAACTATACCTATAGAAGGTATGCACTGTGCGGCTTGTGCATCAGCGATCGAAAAGGAAATAAATAAGTTAGAAGGTATATTGGAAATATCTATAAATGTTTTAACCAATAAAGCCTATGTAAGATATGATGTAAAAGAAGTCAGGTTATCAGAAATCAAAAAAGCTATTATAAAAGCAGGATTCACACCTCATGAAATAGAAAAAGGAAGCATTAATGAAGGTGATGATACTGAGGATAGAAAACAGAAGAAAATGTGGTTCAGATTAAAGATAGCTATAGGTTTTGTCATCCCACTACTATATATTTCAATGGGTCATATGATGGGTCTGCCTATACCTTCTTTTATCAACCCTGATGTAGAACCTCTTAATTTCGCTATAGCACAATTCGTTCTATTGACTCCTATCGTAATAGTTGGACGATATTTCTATACAAGAGGATTCAAATCTCTTTTTACCGGACATCCCAACATGGATTCTCTTATCGCAGTAGGTACTTCAGCTGCGATAATATATGGTATAGTAGCCACCTATCAGATAGGTAGAGGACAAGTACATTATGTTCATGATCTCTATATCGAATCAGCAGGAACCATTATAGCGTTGATCATGTTAGGGAAATCACTGGAACACCGTTCTAAGGGAAAAGCGTCACAAGCTATTAAGAAACTCATTGGACTCAGACCGAAAGAAGCAGTAGTACTTCATGGGGAAGAAGAAATAAAAATGCCTATTGATGAAGTAGAAATAGGAGATATAGTATTAGTGAAACCAGGAGAAAGTGTTCCTGTAGACGGTAAAGTTATAGAAGGAAAAAGTTCAGTAGACGAATCAATGATAAGTGGAGAGAGTATGCCTGTAGAAAAAACTGTAGGAACTAAGGTTGTCGGTGCAAGTATCAATAAAAATGGCTTGCTGAAAGTTAAGACAACAAAGGTAGGAGCTGAAACAGCCCTAGCCAAGATTATTAAATTGGTAGAACAAGCACAGAGTTCAAAAGCACCTATAGCCAAATTAGCGGACATCATTTCTGGATATTTCGTGCCTATTGTCATTATCATAGCTCTTGTATCAGCAGCAATATGGTATATATCATCTAGTAATCTAGAAGTTACTCTTAAGGTATTCATCTCTGTATTGGTCATTGCTTGTCCTTGTGCATTAGGACTTGCTACACCAACAGCTATCATGGTTGGAACAGGTAAAGGTGCGGATGAAGGTGTGCTCATAAAAAGTGGAGTGGCATTGGAAACAGCACATAAGATTGATACGATAGTCTTTGATAAAACAGGTACAATTACAGAAGGGAAACCAGAAGTTACTGACCTTGTGATAAATGAACATGATGAAAGAGAGATTCTGAAACTCATTGCATCTGCTGAAAAAGGTTCGGAGCATCCACTAGGAGAGGCAATAGTCAATAAAGCAACGGAAGATGGAATTGATCTTAATAGTAGCATTTCAGACTTCGCATCAATCTCTGGACAAGGTATAAAGGCTAATATAGAAGGTAAAGAGTTACTTCTGGGCAATGAAAAAATGATGAATCAGTTTAATATAGAAAATTATGATATCGAGAAAAGTCAAGAATTGGCTTCACAGGGTAAGACACCTATGTTTATCGCAATTGATGGTAATTACACAGGTATAGTTGCAGTAGCAGATACAGTAAAAAAAGATAGTAAGAAAGCCATAAAACATCTTAGGGATATGGGTATAAAAGTTGCCATGATAACTGGTGATCATCAAAAAACCGCAGAAGCCATTGCAGAACAAGTAGGTATTGATATGGTTATTGCAGAAGTTTTGCCAGAAGATAAGTCGAGAGAAGTAAAAACTCTTCAAGATAAAGGTTATAGAGTGGCCATGGTTGGAGATGGAATCAATGATGCCCCTGCATTGGCACAGGCAGATATTGGATTAGCCATTGGTTCTGGTACAGATGTTGCCATGGAATCTGCAGATATTGTATTGATGAAAGATAGTATAGTTGATGTAATTAAGGCTATAGAACTTAGTAAAAAGACTATTAGGAACATCAAAGAGAATTTATTCTGGGCGTTCGGATATAATACACTTGGAATCCCTGTAGCGGCTGGTATTCTTACTTTATTTGATGGTCCGTTGCTAAATCCTATGATTGCTGCAGCAGCAATGTCTCTAAGTTCCGTTTCAGTAGTTACTAATGCTCTTAGACTCAGAAATGTAAAATTATATGATATATAATTCACCCAACTTTCAACCTTTAATTTATGCAGATAGTTAAGTGGCGTAGGTTATATTATCATTCTGCATAGTATTTTAATTATTGTAAATGCATAGAATGTTGAAGTGGAGAAGAGTAAAAATGGTTCATGTCTAGTAGCATAAAAAAGAAGTACCTAATTATATTTCATGGGGTACTTCTTTTTTATGCTAAGCTATCATATTATTTATCAGGTTGTATGTTTCAGAAGCTTTTTATGAGTGAAATCAATACCCATTGCTCCTATAGGAGCAGTTATCATTATGGCTAGAACTGCAACTGTAAGAATTGTATTTCCAGATTCTACACCAGCAGATAAAGGTATTGCACCAATTGCAGCTTGTACAGTAGCTTTTGGTAGATATGCTATGGAACAGAACAGCCTTTCTTTATTATTCAACTTAGATTTCAATAGACATATATTGACACCTAATATCCTAAATACCAATGCACATAAAACCAATAGGATAGATATCAAACCAGCTCCTGCCAGATATCTGATATCTACAGCGGCACCAACCAATACAAACAGCATTATTTCTGCTCCTACCCATATTTTAGAAAATTTAGTCATCAATCTTCTTGAAAGAACATTATATGATTCGGATAAAGTTCCACCAAGAGCCATAACAGCCAATAGACCAGAAATAGGAATACCATATGGTTTCACAAAGTTTTCTAGGGTTATAAATAAAAATGAAATACTGAGTATTATCAATACTTTTATCGTATCTCTCATATGGATTTTCTTAACTACCCAAATAAGGATAATACCTGTAATGATACCAAGAAGCAATCCGAATATTATTGATAACGGTACAGAAATCAAGCTGGTTGTATTGAAGCCTTCTCCCTGATACATACCTAGGAAAGCTGTAAACAATATTATTACGTAGATGTCATCAACAGATGACGCTGCCATTATTAATTGTGGTATACTCTTGTTGTTACCATATCCTCGTTCCATAAGATTAATCATTCGTGGAACTACTACAGCAGGTGATACAGCCGCTAGAACAGTACCCATTATAGCTGCTTCCACATAACTGATGTTAAAGAATATCGGTGCAAGTATTACCACGGCTGTGAGTTCAAAAGTTGCAGGGATAAAACACATAAGTATGGCTTGTCTTCCAACTTTTTTCAGATCTCTTATATTAAGAGATAATCCAGCTCTAATCAATATAACTATTAATGCGATTTCTCTAAGGTCTGAAGATATATTAAGTATGTCTGGTGATATAAGGTTAAGTACAAAAGGGCCTAGTATGATACCAGTTAATATCATACCCAATAGACCGGGAATATTGAGTTTGTTAAGAATTCCACTCAATATGAATCCTAAGATCAAAATTAAAGCTAAACTAAATAACATTCTTTATCCTCCTTTGGCAGAACACAACAAAAGTCTGCTGTCAGCAAACTTATATAATAATAGAATAACTCTGTGATAATAGACAGAATTCCCCTATTTATTAAAAAAAGCTGATGGTTCTGCGATATAATCACAGAAGTCATCAGCTTAATAAGCGGTTTTAGCTATTGCTAAGGGAGAACTTCATTCCCTGCAAAAGATATATTATCATATTATTTTAATATAAGCAATAACTAATTTATATTCTTTTATATTTAATATAAGAATTGAAATTCAAATGATTAAATTGAGCCAAGAGTAATTTTATAAGGAGTAGGTTCTTTCAATCAAAACCACTATTTATAATAGAGGTTTTGATTGAAAGAACAGCATATTTACATGAGTTTCTATTTGATGAAGATGAATATTTCGAAATTCTGATAATAATTGAAGTGAAACAAAAAAGTATTAGTATAATTTGACATAAAGTATTATATGAAGTATAATGTAAGCAGTTACATAATCCCTATTAGATCAATAGGGGTTAATTATTAAGAAAAAATGTAAGCAGTTACATTACTGGTTTTCAAGTAATTACACACGTTTTGGTTTGCTAGGGAAGTAACTGTATACAAAAGGAGGTTCATTATGAAAGCAATAATGGTTATGTTTGATTCTCTAAATAGACATATGCTACCTAATTATGGTTGTGAATGGATTAAGGCTCCTAATTTTCAGAGATTAGGAGAGAAGACAGTGACATTCGACAATAATTATGCTGGAAGTTTACCATGTATACCAGCAAGAAGGGAACTTCATACAGGTAGATATAATTTCCTTCATAGAAGCTGGGGACCAATGGAACCTTTTGATGATTCTATGCCAGAGATTCTTAAGAAAAATGGGATATACACACATTTAGTTTCTGACCATCAACATTATTGGGAAGATGGAGGATGTACATATCATACGAGATACAATTCATGGGAAATAAGTAGAGGTCAGGAAGGTGATGCTTGGAAAGGTCAGGTAAAAGATCCTGTTATTCTTAAGACTCCATTTAAGATGTCAGAGACAATGACACAAATGATGGTTAAAAAAACGGGTATGAATATGTTTAGACAAGATGTTATCAATCGACAGTATATGGATACAGAAGATAAGATGCCACAAGCTGTTACCTTTGAAAAAGGAATAGATTTCATAAATAATAATTTTGAGGAAGATAACTGGTTTTTACAGATAGAGACATTTGATCCACATGAACCTTTTTTTGCATCCCAAAGGTTTCGAGATATGTATAAAGATGATGATTATGAAGAAGAAGAATTCGATTGGCCTCCTTATTCTCATGTTAATGAAAGTGATGGAGTAGTTTTGCATGGTAAAAAGAGGTATGCTGCATTACTTAGCATGTGTGATTTTTATCTAGGTAAGGTTATTGATATAATGGATAGACATAATATGTGGGAAGATACTATGCTTATTGTAAATACAGACCATGGATATTTATTGGGAGAACATGGTTGGTGGGCGAAATCCATAATGCCTACATATAACGAAATAGCACATACTCCTTTTTTCGTGTGGGATCCTAGATTAGGAATTAAGAACGCAAGGAGGAAATCTTTAGTTCAGACAATAGATATAGCACCAACATTGTTGGAATTCTTTAATATGGAAATCCCAAGGACAATGGAAGGTAAACCAGTTAAGGATGTCATATTGTCAGATGAACCTATAAGAGAGACAGCGATGTTCGGTTATCATGGAGGACATATCAATATTACTGATGGGAAATACATTTATATGAGGGGACCTGTTGATAGAACTAATAAACCTCTATATGAATACACTCTAATGCCTACTCACATGAGATGTATGTTTGATCCTTCCGAACTTCAGGATATTAATTTATCTAATTCTTTTGATTTCTCAAAAGGATGCAAAACAATGAAAATTGAAGCAGGACAAGGATTTATTAATCCGGCACAATATGGGTCTAAATTATTTGATTTAGAAAATGATCCTTTACAGAAAAATGAAATTGAAGATTTCGACGTGGAAGTAAGGTTGACTAATGAAATAGCAAAAAAAATGCATCTTAACGATTCACCATCTGAACAATATGTGCGTATGGGTATACCTGAAAATGAAGAATACACTAAGAAAATGTTAATTCAACAAAAGAAAACTATTAAGGAGTCTGAGATTATTCAAGGATTAGAAGGGTTAACTTATGAAGATGGGGTTTATAATCAAGTTATGGCTTTCCTTAATACTACACCGGAAAATATGAGAAATTCCGTTGTTATGGGATTAAAGAGTACTGTAGAAGCAATGGATAAAGATGTTATAACAAAAGATTTAGTTAAAAACTTTGTTTCAGACCTACCAATTGATCAGGAGCAAAAAGATATGGCATTATATTTTATGGATTTATCAGGAAGAACTTCATAATTAGTTAAATGGAATAGTTACCGCTAGATGAATTAATCACAAAATTTAAGGAGGAAGTTGTTATGGATAAAATTTATAAAAGAGCAAGAGTTAATGAGGTGCTAAAATATGGTGTTGGGGGTATAGGTTCTAATGTTGCATTTATGTTAGTTATGATGTATCTTATGTTTTTTTATACTGATGTTCTAGGTATCAATGCAGCAGCTGTTGGAGGGTTATTTCTAGTAGCTAGAATTATAGATGCTGTTACAGATCCATTGATGGGAATGATTGCGGATAGGACTAAATCCAGATGGGGAAAATTTCGACCTTGGATTATCTTCGGGGCACCAGTACTAGGAATTTTAGTTATCATGATGTTTACAGCACCTAATTTAAGTTCAACAGGCAAGCTTATTTATATATATATCACTTATATACTTTATTCAATAGTTTCTACAGTGGTTAACATACCATATCATTCATTAACACCGGTTTTATCCGAAGATCCTGACCAAAGGACTGTCATAGCAACTACAAAACAAATATTTGGTAATGTAGGAAGTGCATTTATTACTATTGGGGCTGTTCCGATTACTAATGCTCTTGGAGGAGATGCAAGAGCTTGGAAAATATATGGAATCATATGTGCTATAATAATTGTTATTTCATTTTTCGTATGTGCTTCAGGTGCAAAAGAATATGATAATCATGAAACAATAACTAATAGAAAAAATCAAAATATCAAATTTATAGAACAACTAAGACTGATTGTCAATAATAAAGCGTTGTTGATGCTTATGATAGCTTTCGGTACTGATATGATAGCATATGCTGGAGCAAGCGCTGTTAATATATATTATTTTACATATGCAGTTAATAGACCTGATCTTATTGCTGTTGTTGGTGCTTTTGCTCTAGTTATCGGATTACCTATAACATTTTTCGTTCCTTTTTTGTCAAAGAAATTCGGCAAGAAAAAAATATATATGTTTAGTAGTACAGTTTTATTATTTATAAGTGCATCATTGTTCTTCATACCTTTCACATCAATAAAATTGATATTACTTCAAGCTGTATTAGCAGCGGCATTCGCACCTTTTACTGGTGTAGTAGGTTGGGCTATTCTAGCTGACTGTGTAGAGTATGGTGAATGGGTTACAGGAAAACGTGGTGAAGGTACTGTATCATCACAATTGACATTCATAAATAAAGTTGGAATGGCACTAGGAGGATTTATAGTAGGTATTTTACTTGCTGCTGTAGGTTATGAAGAAGGAGTAGCTCAAACAGAACAGACACTGAAGGCGATAGTCGGTATAAAAGCTCTATTACCTGCTGCTGGTTATTTATGTTCTATCATATCAATGTCATTTTATCCTATAACAAAAGAATTTTATCATAAGATGATAACTGATAATGAAAAAAGAAGGAATAGTATTAATGAATCTGCTAAAGAATTAGCATAATAAATATCAATTTACTAGTAAAATAGAGGTTACTATAATTGTAGTAGCCTCTTGTTATATTATGAGTTTTGAGTTAATCAAATATATAAAAAAAGATATGATATTAATGATAATTAATAGTTGACAAAAACGTATAGTTGGTATACGATAAAAGTATGAATGATAATATAAATATAGCGATTGAAAAATTTATGACATTAACAGAAAAAATATCTAATTCAGGTAAAAATCCTGATAAGTATGGAACGGATGTAGACATCTATAAAAGTGAAATACACATAATTAAATTGATAGGTGATTATGCTAACTTACATGTGTCAGAAATAGCACGGAAATTTGGAGTGACCAAAGGTGCAATTTCACAAACTTTAAAAAAATTAGAAAGAAAGGGTTTAGTTAGAAAATACGTTGATGAATCAAATAATACAAGGTTATTAGTGACATTAACTGATAAAGGCAACAAAGCATATCTATGCCATGAAACATATCATAAGGTATCTGATAAAGGTATTTATACATACCTTGAAGGACTTAATGAACATGAATTAGATACAATAATAACTTTCATTGAAAAAGTTAGTAAGATGGCAGAAAGACATATATAAATTTTTTTTACATTTAACGTATACCTACTATACGTGTATGCGATAATAAAGATATTAATTGTTTTTACATATTAATTCCACAAAAATATAGGATGGAGGGGTTGTATTGAAATTAGAAGTTGAAAGTATTATGGAAAATATAATGAAAAAATTAAACATAAGATTGACTTCCCAAAGAAAAATCATATTAAGTACATTTATTGAAAACATGGATAAACATCTTACTGTAAATGAATTGTATGAAATGATAAAAGACAAGAATAAACTCATCGGGATGGCTACAATTTATAGAACCATTGAAATATTATTAAAGAATGACATAATAGTTAAACATGATTTCGGAGATAGTGTTCCCAAATATGAACTAGGAATTGAAAGAAAAAAGAATCATCATCATTTGATTTGTAAAAGGTGTGGAAAGGTTATAGAAGTTTCAGAATTACTGAAAGATGATTTTCAAAAGAAAATATTAGCAACTGAAGGGTTTCAATGTACAGGGTATACACTAAAGATATTTGGTTATTGTGATAGATGTAGAATAGCATTATTAAGTGAAAAAAATTATATACAAGATATAATTAACAAAATAATATAATTAACTTAGCTTATTCATCATTAATTTAATATAAGTAGATAAATTTCTAAATTAAATATTAAGATTGGAACACATAATATTATATGTTAAAATAAATGCAAGGAATTCTTATAGGAGGTAAGATCATGTATTTATGCACATATGAATATAGAGGCAAAGGAACAATCGGTATTCTTAATAATGATAAACTATCAATTATTCCATTGGAAAATTTAATTAACGAATCAATTAACGATATGAATGATTTTATATCAAGATATGATGATAAAATAGTTTTGATAAATAACAGAATCAAGAAATATAATGGTGAGACAATATTATTGAAGGATGTCAAGATTTGTTCCCCGATTAAACATCCTAAGAAAGATATTATATGCTTAGGTAAAAATTATGAAGAACACGCATTAGAAATAAAGGATTATGTTAAGAACAAAGAAGAGTTAATACCGAAATATCCAATTTATTTCACTAAAAGAGCAGACGAAACGATAGGTCCAGAAGACAAGATATTAAGACATGAGAAGGTAACTGATGGAATAGATTATGAAGTTGAATTAGCAGTGATTATTGGTAAAGATGGAATTAATATTGATGCAGAAAACGTAGAAGAATACATATTCGGTTATACAATTGTCAATGATATATCTGCTAGAGATATACAAAAAAAGCATGAGCAATGGTTTAGAGGAAAGAGTCTTCAAACATTCTGTCCTATGGGGCCGTATATAGTTACTAAAGATGAGATTCCTTATCCAGTAGCGTTGAATATCAGTAGTAAAGTCAATGATGAAATACGTCAATCGTCCAATACTAAAAATATGATTTTTGATATATCTCATATTATTTCAGAGCTATCACAAGGTATTAAACTAGAAGCAGGAGATATCATAATAACAGGAACTCCTTCAGGTGTAGGTATAGGATTCAATCCACCCAAATATTTGAAATCAGGGGATAAGATTGATTGTACTATTGAGAAAATAGGTACTTTGACAAATTATATCCAGTAACAGCTATGTAGAATATAGTTAAATATATCATGGTCGAATTAAAAAGACTCTTTTATTGTTTGCTCAACTTTTCCACCTTTAATTTAATGCAAATAGAGGATAAGTTAGGTTTGAGTTATTTACTTAATAGAAGAGCCTTTTTGTTATAATGAATAAGTATAATTTTTATAGTATTCGGTTGGAGTCATATTCAAATATTTCTTGAATACTGTTGAAAAATAATTAGTTGATTCAAATCCAACTTTCAATGCAATATCTGTCAAGTTCATATCTGAATTCTTAATTAAAATGGTAGCTTGATTAATACGGTATTGATTCAAGTATTGTTTCAGAGATATATGGTATTCCTGCTTGAATTGAGCTGATAAATAGCTTTCGTTTATGGGAATACTACTCGCTATATCGGACAATTTTATATTATGCATATAATTATTATTAATATACTTAAGAGCTTGGAGAATATTAGGAGATAGCTGTATTAATGTATGGTTCTTAATGATGCCAAAAAATTCTTTTATTATCATTTCTCCTATCTGATATAGTAAACTATAATCATAATATTGATCAATATGTAAAATGCATTTATTAGAAATTTTATGCAACTGTGTGTTTATATCTTTAAAATGATTTGATAAATGATATTGAATGACAGTTGTAAAAGCTACCAACTGATACTTTAACATTTTTATATTGCATTTGCTTTGATTAGGTAATTGTAGAAAGATTTGTAAAGTATCATATGTTTTTAATGCTTTTTCTATATCTTTTATGACTAAGTAGTCACATATCTGTTTTACTGCTGGAAAATTAATAAAACCATCAGTATAATCATAACAATCAAGGGGTAATGCTTTTCCCCATATTGTATTATTCATTGATTCCTTGGGTTGAAAATGCTGATTTCCAATATATATGCTTTTAGTCATCAAATGGTGAAATAATTGACCTAGGTAATTGACTCTATTATTGTGGATGTATTCGAATTTCTTAAATATAGGGTAGGTTATAGGTGTTTTCATAGATGTACAGAATTTTTCAAAATAGCATTTCTTATCCATGGTAGATAAATTTATGATAGTAAAAGGTTCCATGATTAAAAAACACATAAGAGTATTATCTTTTAATACCGGTGCTATTATGGTATATATGTTTTTATGTAATTCATAAATAAGTGAATCACGAGGGGATAGGATAACTGTATGTAAATAACGTATAATGATATTTTTTACTATATCATCCATATATTCATTGACGTCAGTATAATCATCCTTGGTTACTTTATCTATTAAAATACCATGGCCATCATAAGCATAAACACTACGGTTAGTAGTATAATAATAACTCTTTAAAACATGATTCAAATGAGGATAGATAATTTTATTATCCTTTGATAAAAATATATTCATAACTTCCTCCTATTAATGATAATGATTATTAGTATCATAACATAATTTTATAATAATAACAAATTTTTTAGAGAAAATCTAAAAATATTAAATGTAAATGAAAATGATAATTGATATCATTAACCAGAAAGTGATGGTGAGTTTATGAAAAAGATAGCTATTTATGGAAAAGGTGGTATAGGTAAATCGACAACAGTTTCGAATTTATCAAGGGCATTATCAGCCAAAGGTAAAACAGTGATGCAGATTGGTTGTGATCCAAAAGCCGATTCTACTAAGAGTCTTGTAGGAGGAAAGAGAATTCCAACTATTTTAGATACATTAAAAGAAAAGAAAAAAGATACAAAGTTGAATGATCTTATTGTTGTTGGTGATGGAGGAGTATTATGTTTAGAGGCAGGAGGTCCTACACCAGGAATAGGTTGTGCAGGTAGAGGTATAATATCAGCATTTGAAAAACTTGAAGAGCTTAATGCTTATGATATATATAAACCAGATGTGGTAATTTATGATGTATTAGGTGATGTGGTTTGTGGTGGATTCGCTATGCCTCTTAGAAAAGGTTATTCAGATGAAGTATTCATCGTTACTAGTGGCGAGATGATGAGTATGTATGCAGCCAATAACATTGCAACAGCAGTTAAGCAGTTTTCTAACAGAGAATATGCATCTTTAGGTGGATTGATACTTAATGCCAAAAATATTGAAAATGAAACAAAGCTAGTAGAAAATCTCAGTAAAGAACTAAAAACAACTATTATACAGCGAATTCCAAGAAATCCAATAGTCCAAAAGGCAGAAAATCTAGGGAAAACTGTTGTAGAAGCTTTTCCTGAGGATGATATGTCTTCTGTCTATATGGAATTAGCTGAAAAAATTATTTAGGAGGAAAACAATTAATGAAAAATATAGGGATAGTTGGTTTATTAGTGTTGGTGTTGATACTAGGTGTAGGTTGCAGTTCCAACAAGAAAGCTGTAACTGAAAAAGATGTGTCTACAAATACTAATGTGAAGGAAGATATTGACAATAACCAAAAAGAAGATAATAAAAATATTGAGCAACATGGTGATGAAAAAATCGATGATATGACAAGTGCATCCAAAACGGAAGAGAAAAATAGTGTTTTAGAATTTGACGAGATACCTAATAAAGTTGCTGTAGGAACAATAGGATTAGTTGAAGTTTTTGATGTTCTAGGGATAGATCTAGTTGGTGTTCCTTCTTCTGATTCTAATATACCAGAACGATATAAGGATCTTCCATCTATAGGAATGAGTATGCAACCAGATATGGAAAAACTAAAAAGCCTTGAATTGGATGTGTTCATTACTGATAGTGCTTTAAAAAATAGTCTACAAGAAAGTTTAGAGAATAAAAAGATAAGAACGGAATTTATACAAACCAGTGGATACAATGACATTATAAACTCTATAGAAACAATCGGTAAAGCTTTTGATAAAGAAGATGAAGCTAAAGGAATCGTAGATAAAATGAATAATACCGAAAAAGAGGTTATGGATAAAATAGAAGGAAAAGAAGTAAAAAAGGTTATGATAATATTTGGTACACCGGAAAGTTTTATGTTGGCAACAGATATGTCTTACATAGGAGATTTGGCTAATCGCTTGAATCTTGAAAATATAACTGATGATATGGAAATAAAAAGTCCTTACGTACCATTTAGCATAGAGTCCGTTGTATCAATGAATCCAGATGTTATCCTTAGATTCACTCATGCAGATCCAGAAGTAAGCAGACAGATGTTTGAAAAAGAATTCTCAGAAAATCCTGTATGGAATGCACTGGATGCAGTTAAAAACGAACAAGTATTCGATCTTGATCCTGAATATTTTGGGGTTGTTGCTAATATCAGATGTTCTGAAGCTTTAGAATCATTATACGACATAATTTATGGTGAGTAACATATGGTTAAAAAATGGCTTAAATCAAAGCTTATAATTATAATAGTTGTACTTATAGTATCAATTTTGTTAGGTATTTGTTTGGGAAGCGTCAGAATATCATTAAAAGAAATAATTAGTAGTTTCTTCAATGATGAATATACAGTCAATAAAGCAATCATTAATGACATAAGGCTTCCACGTGTATGGATAGCGGTATTTGTTGGAGCTAATTTGTCAGCAAGTGGAGCTCTTCTACAATCCGTTATGAGAAATCCATTAGCTGACCCAGGGATTACAGGGGTATCATCAGGAGCCAGTTTATTCGCTATTATCATATTGCTGTTGTTCCCTAGCTATGTATCTTTAGTACCTATAGCTGCTTTCGTAGGAGGTATCATAGCTTGTGCCGTAGTCTATGGATTGGCATGGAAGGGTGGAGAAATTGAACCTATCCGTATCGTTCTGGCTGGAGTCGCTGTTAATGCTATTCTAGGTGGAGCCACAGGATTACTTTCTCTTCTTAATTCAGATAAAATACAAGGGGTCATGTTATGGACTAATGGTTCATTATCTACCGTATCATGGCCAGATGTGAAGATATTAGGCATATATTCCTTTATTGGTATCATATTAGCACTTATATGTATAAGACCTGCCAATGTATTGCAACTTGGTGACGATGTAGCTAAGAATCTAGGATATAACGTGAACGTAACTAGGATACTTATTTCTCTAGTAGCAGTATTTTTAGCAGGAGTAAGTGTTGCTTTTGTTGGAATCATAGGATTCGTAGGATTAGTTGTGCCTCATATATGTAGATTACTATTCGGGTCTGATTACAAATGGCTGTTGCCTCTCAGTATGATTATGGGAGGGGCAGTATTAGTAATAGCAGATACATTAGCTAGAATGATAGCTGCACCTATTGAGTTACCTGTTGGTACTATGATGGCAATGCTGGGTGGACCATTCTTTTTATATTTATTGAGAAGGGGTGCTAGAAGATGATAGAGTTAAAACAGATTTCATTCTCATACAACGAAAGACCATTCATTAATGATCTTGATCTGACAATTAATAAAGGAGAGATATTATCTATTGTTGGACCTAATGGTTCTGGAAAATCAACAATACTGAAAAATATAACTAAGAAACTGGAATATCAAAAAGGAAAAATTTTAATTGAGCAAGATGATATAGAACATCTATCTCCTAAAAGAATTGCTAAGAAACTCGCATCATTAAGTCAGCATAATAGGTCTTCAACTGATTTTATAGTAAGACAACTGGTGTTATATGGAAGAATGCCACATAAAAAATGGTATGAGCCAATGAGTGACTATGATAGAGAACAAATTGATGTTGCCATGGAAAAAACAGGAGTCATGCATTTAGCTGACAAACCAGTCAATTCATTATCTGGGGGAGAACAGCAGAGAGTATGGATAGCCATGACATTAGCTAGAAATCCAAAAATATTATTATTGGATGAACCCACTACATATTTAGATATATGCCATCAATTGGAAATATTGGATTTAGTTAAGGAATTGAATAGAGAACTTAATATGACAGTTGTTATGGTTCTACATGATTTGAATCAAGCTTGTCAATATTCACATAGAGTATGTGTTATGAAAAAAGGCAGTATAGTAAGAATAGGGGAACCTGATAAAATATTTAGTTCAACTTTATTAAGGGATGTATATAATGTTGAAGCTATTGTTGCCCAGGATGAAAATGGTAGAGTTAACATAAGACCCATCAAAGTATTTAAAGGAGGGAAAAATAATGTTAAGTGATGAATATAGATTAAGTAATATTGTAGAAGATAAAGATATTAAGACCCTGAGTAAAGCTCAGTTTCCTGGGCCTCATTGTCCACTTTTTGGAGCAGTCATGACAGCTTCTTATATAGAAGATCTAACGCTTCTTATAATAGGAACAGAAGAATGTACATATTATGGTAAAGACTTCGCTATGATACGTCAAAATGGTAAAGACCGTGTGTACTCAGCTGTTCTAGAACAACATGATATTACCTTTGGATGTGAAGAAGATTTAAAAAACATAATTAAAGAAATTGATAGAAAAGAGAAACCAAAAGCATTGATGGTCATAACAACTTGTGTTGTTGAACTTATTGGAGAAGATGTAGAGAGCATATTACGAAGTCTAAGAAAAGAAGTGGATACTAAATTACTTATTGTGAAAACTGAGCATTTTAAATGTAATAGTCATATTGATGGTGTAAAAAAAGCGTTAGAACAATTAGCATCACTTATGATTCCTATGGAAAAAAAAGAAAGAACCGTCAATATATTAGGATTCAAATATCTAGGGATAGAGAAAACAGAATTATATAAAGAGTTAAGAAGAAATAATGTAGATATATCTATGACAATTCCAACTAAGGTTAATATTGAATCTATACAAAAAGCTGTTGCCAGTTCATTGAATATAGTAGTAGAACCCACTGCTATGGGGCTTGCTGAGGAAATGAAGAATCAATTAGATATACCTTATATAGTTTTTCCTATGGCTCTTGATGTAGATAAGATAAAAGATGCTTATGAACAGATAGGTGATATCTTAGATATTGATTTTGATTATATAGTGAAAGAAAAATATAATACTGTCAATGATAATTTGATTACTGCAAAACAATATTTAAGGGACAAAACATTCATCTATGGGAATACACCTTTCAATTGTTTTGAATTCTGTCTATTTTTGGTTGAGTTAGGAATGGTTCCTATTATAATCCAATGTAGAGAGTTAATGAAAGACGATAGGAAAGTAATTGATGAATTAATAGATAGAGGGATAGATCCATATATTGTGCGAATGGCTAATATTGCACCACTAAGAAGGATATATGATGAACTTAGTCCAAATTATTATTTTGGACACGAAAGCCCTATGACACTTGCAAAACACAATATCATTCAAGTAGTGACTGATAATTGTGCTAAAAAGTTAGGATTTGAAAAAATAACAGAGGTTATTGATACGATAATAAATGAAAAAGGTATTTTTAGCCTTATGGGTGGAGATAACATTGTATTAGAAGATAAAGTAAAAGATAAAATAAAAAATCTAAAGAACGTTCCGAAACCAATGAAAGATCTTTTAATGAACATGAAAGAAATGCCACAAGGAATGAAAGAAGCGTTGTTAACAGTAGATGAAAAGGATTCTTTGATTGATATGATGAAAAGTCATGGAAACAGAATGGAAAGGAGGCATTAGTATGAAATTATATAGAGATAATCCGATAGCTTCAGATAGAATGGGTATACTATGGGCTCTTAATGGCATAGAAGATGCTGTAATTATTGAATTCGGTCCTGCTGGTACAACGCATTTTTCAATTGAAGGACTTATGCAGTTCGGTATTGATATAAAAGCTAAAACTTTTACGACTCATATGGATGAACATGATGTAACATTCGGTAATGAAGATCGAATCATTGATGCAATTATAGAAGTTGACCTAATTGAAAAACCAAAATATTTATTTGTTATTGGTTCGTCTATTACGTCAATAATTGGTATTGATTTGGAAAGTGTCAGATTACAAGTACAGGACAAGATTCGCAGTAAAATAATTTTATTGCCAGATTGTGATTTCCAGAATGACTATAGATATGGTGTAGAAATGACATTAAAGATATTAGTCGATGAAGTAGTGAAGAATGCTCCTGTTTTAGAGAAATCTCAATATTATAATATACTTGGTTTAGGAATCTATGATTATAACCGATCTAGTGATTTGTATGAAATAAGAAGATTAATGAAAGATAATTTTTCTCTTGAACTGGCTACAACTTTTATGTTAGACACTAATTTAGAATCTATAGAACAAGCTTCCAGAGCGATGATTAATATAGTTATCCATGAAGAAGGAATCGCGGCAGCTGAGATATTGAGAGAACAATATAATCAACCATATATTTGTGTAACTCCTTATGGTATTAAAGGTACTAAAAAGTGGTTAAAGTGTATTGGTGACTTATTGAATATATCATATAATTCAACTGACAATAATGAATTGGAACTTATAGCTTATAAAGAAAGTGATCTAAAAAGAAGAATATCAAAACTTGACAACAATAGAGTATATATAAATAATAATATACATAATAAATGCCTAGAGGATTATTTGAGTGATTTGGGATTCAAAAAAACCAATGATAATAAAAAATCCATTATCAATTTTTCTGATGGGATAGAAGCATTAAAAAAACCAAATGTAATACAGATAAATTATCCAAGCTTCGGACAAGAGAATGGATATCAATACACACCATATATGGGGTATAGAGGAGCTCATTATCTTGCGCAGAAAATATATAATACTATAACAAAAGCGGAAGTATTAAATTAATTAATTCAACTTAGGTTCTTTCGTAAAAAAGCTATCTGGTCAATAGATAGCTTTTTCCTAAATAATCAAATTTGAAATTTGTCTCATTTCTATTACTGATTGGTTAGTTGACGATTTATCTCGTTGAATACAACTAAGTTATAGGCATAAAAATCTAATGCATAATTTTCTCGTGCTGGAAACTCTCCATTATCTGACCATACCACGGTCACCATATTAGCATTTTGAGAAAACGTATCCCAATTATCATCCCTTAATGAAGTTTGATAATTTTTCCAAAGATTACGATAGTCTACATGCTGATTCTCAGGAATAGATTCAATAACAGATTTCTTATTAGCCCATAATTTTAAATGATCAGATTCTGTATATTTGTATACAGGTAATTTATTCTCAAATGCCCCAAATAAATAATAATTACTAATATTAGAAACCGTTTCACCATATTCTTTTTTCATTTCTTTCAATACATTATTCATATCAGCACTTTCCGGATAGTTTACTCTAACAGCGCAAAGTTTAGGGTTCTCTTTTTCAAAGTATATAAAATTAAATAATATCATAGATGTTTTCTCACCAAATAATTCATAACCTTCTATGGTAAATGAATAATTCTCTCTATAGTTAATCGTATCTTTTTTTGATATCTCATATGCATTTAGTGTTTCAGTAATGCTCATACCCCAGTTTGTTTTTGGAAATTCCTTGTAATCAGAATCGGCCTTTTTACTGCAGGAGCAAAATAATATTACAGTAGTAAATATAATAAATGCAACTTTTTTCATCTTTATTCCTTTCTTAAAGATAATTATATATACATATGTATATGTTTATCAAAATTCATTAAATACTTATTTTTAATTAAATTCAGTTTCCCATTTACCCTGTGGATTTTCACATTTTATGGAATAGCCTAAAATAAAAGATTTTGAACCCGCATTAATTATTGACCTACAAGCTCTTCCACAAGCTAAAGTGTTGTAATATATCATATCAGTATTATTAGGAACGTATTTATAAGCTACATTCCCTTGTGGGGCATTTATTTGAATTGTTTTATCATCATATCCCGAAAATGGTTCAGGGCAATACGTTGAAGCCTGAATTAAACTCCCTGCTGTTAAAGCAGTACCATAAACTAATGTTGTATCAAACCAGTTAAAACGTACTCTACATTTTCTTGTTTCATTAGTAACACTTACATTCATGTAAGCATAGATTTGGTATTCACTAAGTTGACCAGAACCAGTTTCTATAGAATCAGCAGTAATTAAATTTTTATTTTTATCTAATACTAATAAATTTGTTGTCACAAAGTTCTCTAACACGTTACCATTTTCATCAATGTCGGTATCAATAATTTGAGTTATACTTAAGCTATTGTCCTCAGTTACTTTATTCTGTTTATATGCTGATAACCTTTTTTTATTACTTCTTTCTTCATACTGAGCTAATGCTACTCTAATTACATCTGCTTCATTAGTTATATTTCCACTAAGAACTTCAGTATAAACCTTTTCTTGTAAATTAGCCTCAATTTCACTTTCTGATCCAGAAAAAACAGTTGCATTAGCCACGCTAATTGGAGCACATACCAAACTCATAACTAAAAATAACAATAACGCCTTATTCTTCATATTTTTTTCTCCTTTGTTAAAATATTGGTTACTAATAAAATAGTAATAAAAATATCAAGATTTTTATTACTATCTTACCAGTTACATTCACATAGTACTCTTATATACATAATCTGTCAATCGGGAATATGTAACAAAATAGTGTTATTATATCTCGAATGTCTTCAACATTTTCCGTAAATTCTCTTAATTTGCTATTTATCAGCAACTTTTTACTCCATCCCCAGTGGTCGATTACTCATTCTTGAAGATTACACATGGCTTATATGTTTCTCCGTACTGCATCCAATTACATTTTCTTGTTAAGAAATCTCTATTGCTGACCAATAATCCTCTTTCAATTCAACTTAGATTATTTCTATTTCTTATTCTTGATAGTCTTTTTCATATTTATGTACAATATTTTTAACAAATTGTCTCGTAACTATTTCTCCACCCGATTCTTGACCATTTCTTTCGTAGGATGTATCTCTGAGTTTTCCAATAGCTTTTCTTCTAATTCCCTGCTTATTCTCTGGTGAGGTGTAAGCCCTAATATATCATCAACTAAATGTGTTTCACAAACGTTTAATTTCCTATGGTTATGAGGAGGGGTGGAATTTGCTTTGCAAATCAAATAAACAAAAAAAGATTATAAAAAATACCACGTATTTGTATTCAATTAGTTGAATATCATTAGTTTATATGTTAAACTAAGATTAGAATAACTAAAAAATACAAATACAAAAACATAAAATTGGGCTTGAAAAATAAAAGCCCATTATTTATAATTATATAATGATAATGAATATCATTATTATTATATGACGATATTCTTAGATATTAATGACTATATGGTTGAATTTTAATAATAAATAATAGAATTACTGAAAGAGGTGAATTGAATGAGTTTGTTGAAGATTGATGATCTAAGTGTTGAGGTTGAAGGTAAAAATGTGTTGGAAGGCTTAAATCTAGATATGCAGAAAGGCGAGACTCATGTATTATTAGGTCCAAATGCTTCAGGTAAATCAACATTGCTAAGTGCTTTGTTGGGTTTCCCTAAGTATAATATAAAAAAAGGCAAGATCATTTATAAGGATAAGGATATAACTAATATCAATATTGAAGAAAGAGCGAAGAGAGGTATAGCAGCCGTTTACCAGAATCCTCCTGCCATTAATATAACATTAAAGGATCTACTAGATAAGATAAGTAAAAGAAATGTCAAGATAGAAGGAATAGAGTCTCTGATGCAGAGAAATGTCAATATCGGTTTCTCAGGTGGAGAAAGAAAATTTTCAGAAGTGATTCAAGTCATAAGCATGAATCCAGACTTAATAATATTAGATGAATTAGATGCTGGACTTGATGTTGAAAATCTGGAAAGACTGAGTTTATTAGTTAAAGAACAATTAAATGATAAAACTATACTATTAATAACTCACAGAGGTAAAGCACTTAATTATTTTAGACCTGACTATGCGCATGTGATGATAGACGGGAAAATCACTTGTTCATCTAGGAATTGGGAAAAAATATGGAAACTAATAGAGGAGTGTGGCTATGAGAAGTGTAAAACATGCAAATTATCTTCAAGTAGATAATGAAGTACAGATATATAAAGAAAAAGATGTGATTATTTTACCTATTGCTAAAGCATTCGAGTTATATGAATGGATTAGGGGATTTTATTGTAAAAGACCAGAACAAGGTTATTTTATTTGGATTCAGAGATCTATCGAAAACCCTATTATAACTAATATACTTATGGAATCTCTCTATGTAGAGCAAAACACTAACAATTTTGTTGTACTAGAAAAGGGTGTTAACGCTAAATTGAAAAGTGTATGTGCTGCAAGGAAAAAATATTTATATGGCAAACATACAGGAACTACGAAAATTGTCGCCAAAGAGAGAGCAGAATTGGAAATTAATAATTATCATACTTGGGGTAAATATGATACGGTTGATTCAACTATAGAATTAATACTAAATAAAAATTCTCAGATATCATATAGTCAAAAATGTGATGAAGTGCCTATGCAGTTAAGAATGAAAAACAGTAATTATTTAGATGAAAAAGCTTCTCTTAATTTTGTTACCACAGTACTAGCGAATCGTGGAAAAGTCGAAATGTATGACGATACTTATATTAATGGAGATGGAGCTAATGGTTTATCAAGAGTAAGAATGATATCAAGACAAAAATCTCATATAGAAGCCTATAGTAATATGATAGGTAATAAAGCAGGAACAGGTCATTTGGATTGTATGGGATTATTACTATCCGAAAATGGAAGTATAATAGCAGAACCAAAACTTATAAATAGAAATAAAGACGCATCATTGACTCATGAAGCATCTGTAGGTAAGATTTCTGAAGACATACTTAATTATCTAAGAAGTCGAGGATTGACAGAAGACCAAGCAATAGATTTAGTTGTTACTGGTTTCTTAGGTGAAGAAGAAGATATAGTTATTGATGGCAGCAATATATCTACCAAACAATATATGTAATCACAAAAATGGAGGGGGTAATGTGAAAACGAGTTCAAATGCTAATCAAGTCATGAATGATTTAATGGAAAAGATGGATATAAGAATGACTTATCAAAGGAAAATAATTTTGAGTATCCTCATTGATAATATTGATAAGCATCTTACAGCTAATGAGATATATTCATTAATTAAAGTGAAAAATGATGTTATAGGTATGGCTACAATTTATAGAACTATTGATATTCTATTGGATAAAGGAATTGTAATAAAACATGATTTCGGTGATAGTGCTGCCAAATATGAATTGGAAATAGAAAAAAATAAGAATCATCATCACTTAATATGCAAAAAATGTGGAAAAGTCATAGAAGTATCAGGATTATTGAAAGAAGATTTTTATGAGAAAATATTACGAGAAAAAGGATTTCAGTGTACAGAATATCGGTTGAAGATTTTTGGCTATTGTGATAAATGTAGAAGTTAATATATATGTATATATAACATTGTTATACTATAGGAAAAGTCAGTTGTTTGAGCAACTGACTTTTTTATTTTATCGGAAATGCCTACTTTTTCTCCTAACGGATAAATTAATTGTTTCGTTATCTATACTAACAATTGTGACGATATAATTCATATAAATTAGTAAGGAAGGTGTTACATTATGGGTATAGAAGCAGTAAAGGGGATTACCAAAAGAAAATTTGCAAAAGCAGGATATGAAAAAAAGTTGAATATGACTCAAAAAATGAATAATGCTACAGGTGAAAAGTTCAATAAATCAGTATTAAATGAAATCCAGATATTATTTCCAGATGTTCATATTCATGTTGGAACAACTTTTAATAATAATAAAGCTTTAAAATGTTTTGCTTTAGGATGTGTTACTAGGGGAAATAATAAAAACATAGTAATTGAGCAAAATACTATTAACAAATTAGAAGATGATAATGAATTCAAGCATAGGGTCATAAGTAGTCTAATCAAACAATTTGACCAATTTATTTCAGATATGGGGGATATTAAGGTATTAGCACAGGGAACAATAATATATGAGGACGGAACTGTTAATGGATGGATTTTAAGTAATGCTAATATGTTGTATGTAAACTCGTTGATGCAGTAAATTTCAATAAAAAATATAGCAAAAGGTTTGATTTTGTGATAAACTAATAATTATTTGATATTTGACAGTGAGGTTAACTAGAAATGATGAAAATTGGTTCACGCAATATAAAAACTGCAATATCAGTTTTTATTTGTATAAGTATTTTTCAATTATTGAACAGACCATATCCATTCTATGCATGTATAGCTGCGGTTATTTGTATGAAGAATAATTTCCAGAATTCTTTTGTTATAGGTAAAAACAGAATGATAGGTACAACTATTGGTGGAACAATTGGACTTGCTTTGACTTTAATCTTTGGAAATCCTTCAATTGTTGTTGGGTTAGGGATTGTTTTAGTCATTTACTTATGTAACCTTTGTAAACAAAGTGATTCGATAGTGATAGCTTGTATTGTGTTTATAGCTATTATGACTAATCTGAAGGGTACTCCATCTTATATATATGCAGTTAATAGAGTAATAGATACTTTTATTGGAATTATAGTTTCAATAGTTGTTAATGTGTTTCCTAGAATAAAAGACATTAGGAAACAATAGTGATTATTCTGTTAGTAGATCCATTTAAATTGACATGAAAAAATCATTATGATATCATTAAGATATAATTTAGAAATATCTAATTATATCTTTTTTTACTATATTGATACATATTTATTCACTTCAAACTTCCTTTTTATAGTCTAAAATTATCCTCATATTTACATATTATTATCTGGAATTTAATTTAAAAATACTTCTGATTAACTAACTTCAGTAATTAACATAATAAGTAATTAATTATTATGAGGAGGTTTTTTAATGATGAAAAAAAGTATTAAAGTGTTGTTTATGCTAATTTTCATTTCATCTTTTTTATTCTTTTATACTAGTAACTATGCAGCATCCAATAAGGAACTAGTGATTAATGAAATTTGTTGGATGGGAACTACAACTAGCGCTTATGACGAATGGATAGAACTCTATAATAATACTAATAACGATATTAATCTAAATGGATGGACTTTAATATCTACTGATGGAACACCTTCTATAAATCTATCTGGAATTGTACCTGCCAAATCGTATTATTTGTTAGAAAGAACGGATGATACTTCTGTTCCAAATATCAATGCTGACCAGATATATACAGGTTCTTTGGGAAATTCAGGTGAAATACTTGAATTAAGAGATAGCAATAATAATCTAATTGATTCTGTAGATAACTGGCATGCTGGCAATAATGGCACTAAAGCCACAATGGAAAGAATTGATTCTAATGTTGCTGGCAATATATCAACTAATTGGAATAATTCATTGAGTACATATCAATGTGGGTATGGTACCCCAAAAGCATTAAATTCTAATTCTTCATCTAGTTCAGGTTCTTGGACACCAGGGAATCTTGAAATTCATCATATTAATATCGGTCAAGGAAATGCTACTCTTGTAGTTGGACCTACTGGGAAGTCATTACTTATAGACGTGGGAGAATCTTATTGGAATAGTAGTGCAGATGCAAATGTAATTGGTCCATATATAGAGAACGTATTAGGAAGTAAGTACATAGATTATGTGTTAATAACACATTTCCACTGTGATCACATTGGGTATATAGGATATGGAGGTTTATGGAATCTAGTAGAACAGCAGAACTTTACAATCGGTCACATGATTCATAGGGATTATGATAGTTATCTAGGACAGACTAGCAGTACATTCAGTAATTGGAAAACTTATTTAGAAGGGGTAGGGAGAAATAAGTTGAATCCCTTGATAGCAGTAGAAGGAACCAATCTTATAGATCTTGGTAGCGGAGTGACAGTTGATATATTAACCTGTGATGGTAATGGTGATATTATACCTGGTAATTTCAGCAATGATGCTTATCCACCATCAGAGAATGATTATAGTATTGGATTAAAAATAAGTTATGGAGATTTTGATGAATGGATAGGTGGTGATTTAGACGGAGAATTTTGTACCAGTAATTACGGTTATTCCTATCATGATATTGAAACTAGTGTAGCGAAGGAAATAGGGGATGTTGATGTATATCTTGTTAATCATCATGGAAGTGACCATTCTAGTAATTCAACATTTATTAATCAATTAGATCCTGAAGTATCTATTATTTCTGTAGGTGATGGAAATACTTATGGACATCCAAGACAAAGTGTGATGGACCTTGTATTAGCCACTAGTGATGTTTATCTCACAGAAAGAGGCGAACCTACTACTAATATTGGTAATTCTGTTGTCTGTGGTGATGTTGTAATAAAAACATCTGATGGTATAAATTATACAGTAAATAATAATTACTATGTAGCAACTGATCCTTCTAGAATTGATAATGATGGAGATGGATATTTTATTGAAGTGGACCCCAATGATGGAGATGATAGTTTGGTACCACTACCTAAAGGGGGCTTAGATCCATTGTATCAGCCTTAAAAAGAAAAAAGGAGCTGTTTTCCATAACAGCTCCTTTACTAAAAATCATTACCTTTGAAATGCCTGTGGCAGTGACCTTTTCCGCCTGGGTGGTCAAATTGTTCAGCCTCAATTATTAGACGTTTTCCATTAACGATACTGTCAGCAATTTTTGTTCTGGCTTCTTTATATATGCGTTGAAATGTCGATCGCCCAATACCCATAAGCTCTGCACATGCAGATTGATCAAGGTTTTTTAAATCCATCAATCTAATACTTTCATATTCTTCAATTTTTAGAGTGATGATTTCATTATTATAATTAGGACCTTGTGGCCCGAAATTCATAAACTGTGGTCTACAGCCTATTCGCCTTACTTTTCTTGGTCTAGGAATATTAATCACCACCTATAAGTTTTTTAGCTTACAAAGTTTAGTTATCGTTAGTTGATTGATTTCCAAAGAAACGTCTTCCTCTGTTTCTTCTTCTCAAAAATAATCTATCACCTTGTCTTCTGTTAAAACCTATTCCATTTCCGCTAAAGTTCTTAGCTTTCCCATCAGTACATTTTCCTAAACCTCTTCCAGTTAATGGTCCTTGACCTTGTGGACCTGTTCCATCTAATCTTGGCATTAAGCTCGCTCCTTTCAATTTATTTGTTATGGGCATATGCTCATAATGTAATTATAACACGTTTTGGGCATATGTCAATAACTTTATTAAAAAAAATAAAATTGTATGATTGATTTATGATAATGTCTTAGTGTACCACAATTGATTATGTCCTATTTATTAATTATGGTATATAATAAAACCTCATGTATTTTAAAGACAGAGGTGATTATCATTAGAAAGGTAAACTTA